>DKWV01000035.1 GCA_002491905.1 Lachnospiraceae bacterium UBA7143
GACACAAACTATTTTACACTACCTATAATACATACCCTACAAAAATAATTCCTTTTTACTTTTTAACATTTTACAAACCTGATAGTTCATTTGGTAAAATTCATCTTGACTGCATATATCTCTATAGTAACGATCATAACACTCGTCCACCCTGCATAATATGGGACGGTTCTGGTATATACTGCACCTGTTGCCATCCAAGTACTTGCATACCCCTTTGCCATCATCCAGCTCCGGCATAAAATTCAATACCCCTATGTTACGGCAACATTCACCACACTGCTCACACTGAAAAATAAGGAACACCACCTTTATTCTTAGTCGTTCGTTTACTGTTTTTCCTTTTCTTTTAATACCTTAACAACATCGTTCGCCATCGACTCCGATTCTTTGGTCAGATCCCCCTCTTCGGTAAGAATTGCCGTATCAAGCACTGCCTTGACAGTTGCCGCCATAGATACGGCCGCCGCAACAGTATTTTTCGCCTTTGAGGTAAATATAGAATAATCCGTTCCTTCTTTATCTATAACCTCTTCTAGTTGATAAACCAGTGGGAGAAAATAAGTATCCAATCTTGCAAGCAGCGTATATAGCATATAAGTTCTTCGCCTAATTGCTATGCACTGATCCGTGGCGGTTTTTAACTGCTCGCAAATCTCCTCTGCTTTTGCCTTATTTGCATACGCATTATCCAGATTCTTACTCGCCTTGGCTCCTGTTACAAATCCCATGACCAGCAGCGCCGGACCAGCTACCAATCCTCCAAGTACCGCTGTACCGCCCGCTATTCCTAATCCCCCTGCCGCAAGGGAACCTCCTCCGAAAAAAGCTAACGTAGCGTTTGTCGCCGCCGCTCCGCTAAGGGAAGCTATTGCCGTCCCCGTAGATGCGGTAGCAAAAGTCGTTGCAGCACTGTACGCGCCAAAAGCGGCAAAGGCACCTCCCGCAGCGCCTGCCATTGTTCCGCCTGCCAATGAAGTTGCAAAACCCTCCATTTCCCTTAAATCTGAAAATACATTGCTGTCTATTTGTAGGTTGTTTAACTCATTTAATCCCTGAGAATCGGCAAAGTCTACATTTTTCAATTTTTCAAAGGCTTCCAGAAATTCTTTGACGCTTGTATTTAAAACTGCGATTTTTTCTTTCCCTAAACATTCCAGCGCATTTCCACACTGCTTCCTTGTTGTATCCAGCCTTTTTGACGAGTCTTCTATTCTTCCATTAGCTCTTTCTGTAATTTCCTTTGCCTGGGAATTATCCATACCCGCCTTGACTGTCTTCCCTACGCCTGCTGCCGCTGTGACCGCGCCCAGCCCTATAAATAATAATGGTAATGGCATGTTTACACCTCCCTGCTATCTGCTATTAACACTTTGACACTATCAAATATTACCTTCTGCCGCTCAGACAGCGTCCCTATCACAGATTCAATCAATGTATAAGGCTTATTCGATTGTTTTAGCCAATCAATCTCTTTACTGATTTCCTGAATGGCACTCATTGCATTTTCCATTTCCAAATATATCGTTTTATCAACCTGAAATTTCCTAACCATATATCTTATCAGTTTTTTTTCTATTTCCGAATACTCTTTATCGCTTACCGCTATACTCATAAGATTCCATATGAGTCCGGTTGCTTCTATACAGTCATAGGTAAACCACTCCCTGACAGACTCATCTTTTATTTCATCTATCCGCTCCTTTATAACTTCAAAATATTCGTCCTCATCTATTGCTGTCTCCAGTCGCTGATTACATATTTCAATAAACTCATCAAGCTCCTCCTTAATCTCATCTTTTTCCATATCTGAAATGGAATCATCTGACTCTTTTAAAATTGCGATAAATTTATCCATTTCAACCTGTTTAACCTCTCCATCAACAGCAATCATATAATAATAGATTTCAAGCGCAGCCTCATTTTCAATATACATACCTTCCTCCTTATAGTTTTAGTGCCATATCCGATTCCATAAACGCATCAAATTCTTCCTGTGTCCTAAATCGAACCTCCTTTCCGAGTAATTCCTGAATACTGGCATTTCCCCGTATAAAACCATTGATATCCTGCTCAGCAATGGCTTTATCCATTTCCAGAAATCCCTGATTGAACGTTTGAATATGTTCCGTCATGTACTCCGAAACCATATCATTCATTTCCTGCCTATACTGCCGGATCATGGCAACCGCTTCTGCGCATTCCTTTTCAATTCTTATGCGCTCTTCTCTCGCCAGCTCCGCCTCCTTTAACGCAGCAGCAAGCTCCTGATAACATGCGATTGCCGCCGTATACCCCAGCGTTGCACCTATTAGTCCGCCCACTGCACTGTAGGCAAATACCTTCGCGGATGCTGCTCCGATTGGCGCCATTGAAGATGCCAAACTCACGCCCATAGTCGAAAACATAGCTGAACCTATCTCGCCTACACCCTGCTGCCCCAATTCCTCAATACACTGTGTACCCGTTATGTCCCCGCCAAAATACCGATGAAGTGTTTTTCCTACATCCACCGTCGTAGTGACCAGCGTCGTCGCCAGATTAGATTTTGACAAACTCTTTACAAAACCAGATTCCGAGTTCTGCATCGCCCCTTTAATCACGCTTCCCGAAAAAGCGGAAACATAACTGACCGCCGCACCTCTTCCCGTATCTTCTGCGACTGCCAGTGCCGCTTCTTCCGGCGTTTTATCACCTTTTATACACGCGACAACATTCCGAACTAACGAGAGCGAACCAGTTATGCCAGCCCCGATTTTTGCCTGCCCTACACCCGCTTCATTGGCGATTTTTGTTACATCTTTCGCCGTTGACACGACTGAATGAAGCCTTGCATCAATTGCCTCTTCTCTTGTAAGCCCGCTCTTCCTTAATTTTTTCTTGATATACTCATACTTTTCTATCTGTGCTTCCTTTTGTCCCGCTACCTGATCTTTTCCTAACTTTTTTGCCTGATCTGCCTGATTTTGTAACGCCTTAATTTTTTCATCTATAATTCCTGATTTACCATTCTTTCCTAAAAGAGCCTCAAAATCATCATCTGCAATATCTAAAATTTCTTTGGCATCAATATATTTTTGATACTTTGCGCTGTTTAGTTTCTCCAGCAAATCCTCTGGACTCCTTCCCACAAATTTCATCTGTGAAGCTGTCCCGGATATTACCGTACCATCAGATGCAATTTCAACCAAATCAGCTAATGGGTCATTCACTCTGCCTATGTCATCTGTGCGGGTAAATCTGTTTCCCTTTCCTTCAATTATATTTTGAGCATTCTTTCTTGCGACTGACTTTACCTCTGCGGCAAAACCTGCCTGCTGTTTAATGTTCTGGCTCCGATATTCAGGGTTAATTTTACTTTTTGATATATCCTTAAGCCCCTTCACCAATCTTTGCCCGGTTTCATTATCAACACCCGTATACGCGACATAATGCTGTTTATCCGCGCTACCATATCTTTGAACTGTCTCCGCTGCCACACCTTTTAGTGCTTCTTCCTCAAGTTTTCTTTTACTTCTTTCATCATCCTGAGTCATTTTATAAAACCTCTTCTCAAAAACTGCTTTATCAAAATGAGTCCTGCACCTTTGTTATTTCAACAAACACTAGCTGCTCCTATCGTGGTTGTGTTTGACGTATAAATTATACGCTTTTAATGATTATTTTGCAAGCAATCGTCGAATTATAATAACGATAAATTGAAGCATCAGGAGGTACTATGATGATCGACATTCTTGGTCGTATAACAAAGCACCGTATGTCCCGTAATTGGACAGAATACCAGCTAGCACAGAAATCCGGCATTCCACAGTCTACCATTTCGACTTGGTATCGTAAAAAGATGCTACCGACACTCTCATCATTAGATAAAATATGTCGTGCCTTTGATATGACGATGGCACAATTTTTATCTGAAAATGACGCCCTGACAGAAATTACCCCAGATCAGAAGGAATTACTCAGCAAATGGGAACTGCTCACCTCTGCCCAGAAAAATGCTTTTCTTAATTTGATGGAATCTATAACCTTCTAGCCGCTATCTGCTCAAACACACGCAATGGTATCTTCCAGTACCGTCCGAACTTAACCGCCGGAATCATCCCGCTCTTAATCATCCGGTACACTGTTGACTGACTTACCTGTAACCTGTCGCAAAAAGTCCGAACTGTCATGTATGATTCTTCCATAATTTCACCCTTTCCGAAGCGTTTACTTCAACATTTAATAAGATTTAAAAAATGAACTCACAACTATGCAATAGAGAGCAGGAATTATCATAGTCGCCATTAAAAATGTGTTATTAGAAAATTTTAAAAATAATTCTTTTAAAGAAAAAATTTTAAAAAGTAAATTATATCAACAGATAACTAAAGGCATTGTATATACATCCAAATTTCCCAAAAGCCCCACGCCTGCAAAGCAAGCGTCCATTCATCCATTTCTTTCCTAAGAAAATTGCGTACTTGTTATATTTATCAGTTCTTTGGAAAAAGAACTGATAAATAACCTTTTTACTATAAGAGGTGTTTGTAAACTGTATTTAATGAATCATTTTAGATAATAAAGGAGATAACTTATTCAATGAAAAAATTAAAACCAAAGAACACTACCCTGTTAATAAGAATCAATGAAGAAGAAAAAGCAAAAATAGCTCAGTTAGCTTCTAACGCGGGTATGGGAATATCTTCGTATATGCGGCTAAAAGGCCTTTCTACAGACAGTGATTTCTTAAAGTCATTACCAGATACCGTGAAATCATGGAACCTACTGAACGAGATCTGCCACGAAATCCAAAAGTCAAATGACCCGCAGTTAAAAATTCGCATTCTAAAAATATTAAACAGTCAGGAGCGCTTAAAATGAATACCAAAACTTATGGAACTTTGATTAACAAAGCCGGAAAAGGGTGCTACGCAACACCTGATTCAGTAAGAAACGTGATCCGATACATTACGCGTACCAATAAACCTACAAACGACCTGATCTCATGGGGCGGGCTTGGCATTCTGGAATGTAAAGGCATTGATTCCGTCATCGAGCAGTTTCATGTTGTTCAAAAATTACATACCCGCAAAGGTTCCTTCGGCAGATATATTGACCACGAAATTTTCTCATTCACCCCTGAATGTGAAAATCTGTTAGCCGCAAACAATGTAGACATTGACCAGCTTGCAAGGGAAATGGCTTACAGTTTTTATGACAGAGATCATTGTCAGATTCTATACGGAATACATGCTCCTCTCAAGGAAAATGCCCACATGCATATCCATTTCGCTATTAACACCGTAAGCTATGATACTGGCAATAAACGGCACGATGATAAAAAGCAAACCCGCGAGGAAAACGCAGACCTTCAAAAGATAATCGCTGCCAAGCTGCGGGATGAAATCATTCCCACCCCGCAGCCCAAAGCTAAGATGTCTTAAGAAGATTCATTGCTTGCAGTAATGCCGCGCAATCCTTATATCCCTGCTGATAGGTTATTCTGCCATACACAGCTCCACTGTCTGCGTAAAGAGAAACCAACCGATCTACAATCATCCATTTCTCTTTTTCCAAATGTAATCCTTCCAGCAGTTTCATCTGGCTGCCGATCTGACTTTGTACTTCCTGATATTGTTGATCCGCCAGTAAAATCTTTATCATCCGCTCATTCATGGTATAATCCGCAATCATTTCAAATATGTTTTCTCCTGCCAAATTTACACGCTCCTTTTCATTGTCTGCCGTTTCCCTTTTGTACGCTAATAAGACCTGCCGTTTATCTGTAAAACTTTCTTTCCTGCCGAGTCGCATTATCCCGTACAGCAACCTGCGGATACTTTTTCAACAGCTCCTCTTTTCTTTTTAGTGCCTGCTCCATACTGTTACATGAATATCCCCAACTAATCTTTTTCCCGCTTTCATCAATCGGATGGACGTCTGCACCCTCCCAAGTGAAATCATCAAGATTTTTATTGATGTAAGCATCTTCCTGAATAATGAAGTCTGCTAGCAGTTCTGCCATGACATGCATTGCCTCATCACTTGCCTTTAACGTTTTAAAAGTACCGATATCATTCACGTGCTTTTCATTCCCAGAAAAATATTCTATCCAGAAATCCAGATAGATTCCCTCACTGTCTCCATATGCAAGATTATGTTTCAATTCAAATTGATAGGTTCTGATCGGAACCGGGTGCCTTGTCGCCAGTCCGTAATCCAGAATGTCCGGCAGTTTGTCTTTTTCTTTCAAAATAGTCAAGATCTTGCCAAATAGTTCTCCTGTTGTCATTGGTTTTTTCATCATCTAAAATCCTCCTGTTCAAAGAAAAAATCCCTGTAGCGCAAACAGCACAGGGATCGTTTATAGTATCAAAATAATAATATATACTTATGAACATCATACATTTGATATAACTAAAAATAAGGAGTACCCCATCACCGAAATACTCCCAAAATATCTTTTCAATCTTTCTACAGCTTTTAAACAATCATTTCCTATCTCTAAAAATATCTCTTTAGACTCTGCCCTTGATCTGTAAGTATCCGTCGGCTGTCAAAATGTGTGGGAAATACAAATTTTAGAACCAGAATAGAACCACAGGCAACAACAAACGCCGAGAAACCCGCTGTTTATGCGACTTCCCGGCTTTCTGTTTACTATTCGAACTCTTTTTCCAGTTCGTTGCAAGTCCTATTTTACATTGCTTTTTCTTACAAAATCGTATCATTTTGATGCGGTTTTATTT
The DNA here is from genome assembly GCA_002491905.1 of Lachnospiraceae bacterium UBA7143. Classification (GTDB taxonomy): domain Bacteria; phylum Bacillota; class Clostridia; order Lachnospirales; family Lachnospiraceae; genus UBA3282. Next base: position 6,732 of record DKWV01000035.1, read on the forward strand.
CTCGTCTATATGGTTTCAAAGCTGGTGTACCCAAATTGTACCCACATCATATCCACTCATCCACAACTTCTTTCCAATCCAAAGAACGACAGCATTTACCAGACCATACATCACCAAACTCTGGATTCTCTGATTTAGGTCTTTTTTCTTTCGGTAATTCTTTAATGTCAACTACTGTAGGAATCGGAACCGCCGCTCCTAATACGATTGCTTTTTTTGTCGGCAAAGATGGTAGCTCATCTAAAAGTTTGCCTAAAGTATCCGGCACAAGACGTTTTACCATCTCCTGATCTCTATCGTTGACTATTCTATGCAGAATGTATGAATTACATTGTGAAAGTACAGTTGGTGATAATTCTGAAGGTCTTTGTGAAGAAACAATTAATCCAAGCCCAAATTTTCTCCCCTCCCTTGCTATTTTTTCAAATATTTTTGTGCATAACTCATTCGATGAATACTCACTGTTATCCTCTGAATATTTCTTTATAAATGTATGCGCTTCCTCCATAATCATAAGTGTAGGTAATTCCTGTCCATAATGTTTTCTATATCTTTGTAGTGCCTCAAAAATTAAACGTGCAACAGTTGCAACAACCAAGTGAATAATTTCTGTGGGAACAATTGATAAATCAATTACACATATCTTTCCTTTTTTATCATTATTCCCTAAATATTGATTTATCCACTCTAATAAACTTATTTGTGGCTCATTTCCAATAACAGACCGTATATTAGCATTTCTTAGCAAAGATTCAATTCTGATTGTCATAAATTCAATATACTGTGATGCTGCAGAATCTTGTGCTAAAGCCCGAATATATGGCGATAATTGGCTTATATCAAATTCTACCGGATTATCCTCGTTACACAAATATTTATCGTTTGGTTTCCCCAGTTTGTCAATAATTGCTTGCAATTCTGAAACAATCACTTCAATATCCTGCAATTTAAACGCTTTGTAATATAGATTTCCATTATATTGTCCCAAATTACTCCCAAGTAGATTTTTCGCTTTGTCTATAAATGTTTGACTTTCTTGTAAATATGGAAACTCAATTCCTATTTTCAAAATAATTGCATTCATATTATCAAGTCGGTCATTTAATTCTTTCCCAAATTTTGTCTTATTTTCATTTAAATAATTTTCATTAACAATCGAATTTCTCAAAAAATTTCTAAAATTATAAAGATGAACTTTCAATAAATCAATCGTAATAATATTATTTTTGTTATCAATATCAACATTTATATTGCCAGACTTTAAATTCCTTAATGCTTCTCTTAATATCGGTCTTTGTGTTCCCCCGCTTGCTTGCAAAACCCTTGACCACTCTTGGCTTGTCCACATCCATGCTGGAACTCTCAACTGTTGCAAATTTTGTTCCAAATCAGAAGTTTTAATCGCATAACAAAAAACATCCATATCCAAATCATCAAAAGCGTGTCGATACTCTCCATTTGGATCTAACACAATAATTCTAGCATTTGGTGATTTTTCTGCCTTCTTTATACTCTCCTCAATGGACCATCTCACAATTCCCGCAACAGTGCAGGATTTCCCACTTCCCGTATTACCCAGTACCGCCAGATGTCGTCCAAACAGACTATCAATGGATAATTTAATTTCTTGATTCCCAGCAAGCGGTGAAGTGCCAATCATAATGGTATTTTCATCAGAATTCTTTACCACAGCATCCATTTGTTCTATAGAAGGCATTAATATAGAATCCCCCACTGTAGGTAATGAAAATGCTCCTCTTTCAAATATCAAGCCACGTAATGTTTCTACAATATGCCCAATAATGTTTAGATAAATCATCCTTTGTCCTTTTGGCAGATTGACCTCATTATTTGCAACAGCATGATTATACCCAATCCACGAAATCATTCCTACCAGCCATCCCGTTTCATTAGGAATTACCAAATAACTGTTAATCCGAGGGAAAAAAGTAACATTGCCCTCCAAAATTGAAATACTTTGGGGTGCTTCATCTAATAAAAACCCTTTTATTTCATTTGCAGAAACAGAATCTACTATTCCTATTTTTCTATCTAAGATTGAATTATTCATTATTACTCTTTTGGTTATCCTCCATGGTTTCTTCTTTAAAGCTTTCACGTTCCTTAAGCAACTTCGACACTGTCACTGAAATCTTATCAATCGCAGCTTTCGGAAGATAATAAGACACAAGCTTATCAATGCTTGCAATCTCACTTCCACACAATAATGTCACTTGATCCAAATTAACTGTTTTTAAAAAGCCTATCAAACGTTCATCCGCATTATACGCGATGACCACAATATGTGTGGAAGGTATATTCAACATTTCTTTAATAATTTTATTAATATGAGAATCCCCAAAACCATATCCGTATACTATTAATGCCGAATTAGGTCTGCATATGGAACTAGCAAAATCTCTGAATAGTTCTGCATACGGATGAAACAATGTTTCTATCGACTTCATAGAATTAGGATAAATCATAAGTTGTTCTCTATATTTATCCTTATCGATATCCATTATTTTATCTGCTCCAAACTTTAAGCTATTATGATATATTTTATTTTTCTTTTGCAGCCAATCTACCGAGCCATGTAATTTACTATACCGCACCACATTCTCCGCATATCTAAATTCATTTTGAGAATCAGAAACTCGATAGTAATAGTCTAAATTTGTATCATTTTGAGAAAACACAGGCTCTATCTTTCCATAAAAACGATCTAATATTTTTATTCCTGCCTTATCACAAGCATACTCAATAAATCTGTCATAATTTGTTGTAAAAATATGCAGTCTATCTCTTGTTGCATTCCTGCTACTAAATGTCAACATAAAAGAAACCAAGCACTTTAATGCCCACTCCGCCTTCTCATCTTTTTCGTCTAACTTTTTTACAAATTCACTCTCTGCACGTAAAATACTGTTTCCAAACGATTCAAGCACATCATCAATAATCGGCGATAACTCATTAGCGGCATCTATGTTTTCATCAATTTCATACCCTGATAACAGTTCCAAACTTGTTCTTATTTGATCTTCAATATTATATTTCCCTCGCCCCATCTTTTGAGCTGCTTTTTGAGCATAGCTATCTATTTTCTCTTGGTATTCCTTAAAGTCAGCCGTTCCCATTGAAGATGATGGCACATCTGCAATGCAACACACTGATTGCGTCAGTCCTGTTCCAATCAGCAATGCCAAATGCTCACTTTGTAAAATTCCACTTAACCATGGTTCAATTATTTTTCTTAATTTCTCTATAACTTCTATATTTTCTGTATTGCCGGAAAATTCTTTACAATAATCAATAGTATTTCTTACCTTTACACATCTATTTTCACTTTTCAATTCATCAAAAAATAGTTCTTCTACTTTCATTGTCTCCTCCTACAACATTTTTTAAGAAAATACATTTATTCTTCCCTCTGCTCCAGCTGTTCTTTTGCATTTGCTATCGCCTGTAATAACTTTTTCTCCAGCACTTCTTTCGGTGGCATCTTGGTTAGATACTGTGCCACATGAATACTGCCATTATCCAATTCCATCAATTCTATTGTTTCCTGTGATTTCTCTGCACACAATATCAAAGCAATTGGCTTTTCCTCGCCCTCTGCCCTCTCATATTTTTCAAGCCATCGAAGGTACAATTCGACTTGTCCTTTATCTTGCGGTTCAAATTCTCCCAATTTTAATTCTATCAGCACCAAACGCCGTAACGTCCGATGAAAAAAAAGCAAATCCATAAAATAGTCTTTACCATCAAGGACAAAATGCTTTTGACGGGCTAAAAATGCAAAGTCCGAACCCATTTCTAAAATAAATTTTTCCAATTGGGCAAGAATGGCATTTTCCAAATCTTTTTCACTATAAGTATCTTTCAATCCAAGAAAATCTAACATATATGGATCACGATAAAACATATCCACCGACATTCTCTTTTCTTCGTTCAATTCCGCAATCTCATTTTTTATTGTTTCATCAGGCTTTTTTGAAATTGCTGTGCGCTCATAAAGCATTGACTTTTTACGTTCACGCAATGTACGAACTGACCAATTTTCATTTTTGCACATTGCAGCATAAAAATCTCTTTGAAGCTCGTCTTTGATTGGTAATAGTACAAGAAAGTGCGACCATGTTAATTGTTGTGACAGTGTCACAACTTTCTCATAATCCGGAAATTCTTGGTAAAAATTTATCATCCGAGAAATAGCCGGCTTGTCAAATCCTGATCCATAATCACCAGATAGCCTTTTGCTAATTTCAAGAACCACTCGTTTCCCATATTCCGGCTTGTTGACGCCTGTTATTTCCTCAGATAATCTTTTCCCAATTCCCCAATATAGAGAAACCATGGCATCATTAACTACCCGTTTAACGTCTTCTTTTTTCTGTTTTATTAAAGCATCTATTTCCTGATAGACATCATCAAAAGTATCTGATAATATCATTTCGTTTTTCATTAATACCACCTTCCAAAAAGTTGTGACAGTGTCACAACTTTTTACAAAATTAATATATTTCCTAATTCAAAAATGCGTTCAGTTAATATATATCCAATTTCAGTTTCTATCTTTTATTGCGAAATCATTTATTAAATGTAATCCAATAATATTGATTGTCCTCTCCTACGATTTTCACTCTCAATCTCTTTTAACAACTTTTTCAACACCTCTGAATAATCTAAATCTTTATCCATCTCTGCAATTTGCGCTGTGAATATATATCTTTCTCCACTTAACAGTTGAGCTATTTCAATAAGCATAGAACTCTTCATATTCGTCAATAGTTTATTGATCAAAGAAACTTCTTTTAAATTACAAAATTTAATCCATAAACTTGGATAATACCTCACAAGCATACTGAATGTATAGTAGCATATATATAAATTGCATATTTTTGATGGTTTTATAATATCGCCGCCGAATTTAATACCATTAGTACAATATTTATTTCCATGAGAATCATAATAAATAACATTATTCTCTTTTCCCCAACTATCTTGTGTCAAAGACAAATCCCCATATATACCATCGTAATCATTTTGGATATAAAGATGATATCCATTCCTACTCAACAAAGAAGTGTCTCTACAAGATATTTCTTTGCCATTATTCGTCTGGAAAAACACTTTATATGTACTTGCACATTCCTTTTTTCCTTGCATTAAGTATACATTCGCCTCTTCCGAATATACTAAAGCATATATATTACAAAGCTCTGGAATTATAGAAAATAAATCTTTCAGCAATACTGTACTCGCTAAATCAAATTCCTCATTTGTCAGTTCGATTAGATTTGCAAAAGTTCCTTTCTTTGTAAAATGAACCGTTACTTCGCCTATACCATTACAAACTTCCAATTCATTTGATTTCAATTCCATTCCATGACTGCCTGTTAAAGACAAATTAGGAAACTGTAATAAATATGCCGCTTTTACAAAATTATTTAGTGCGTAGAACAATGTTAATGGAATCGTATTAATGCTCGTGTCACTTACAGTATACAGTTCCAACCCCTGATTGATATAGAATCGAATATCCTCTGAAACTGTCTTTTGTTTTGTCGCTGACAGATTAGGATATGCTTTAACAATCTTGGATTTAATAAATTCCGCATCCAAGAAAGCAGTTATCATATTTTGACATTCCACTTCTGCATTGTCTGAAATAATTGTTTTCATTTAAGCCCCCATTTTATACACAGCAACATACTTATCTTCTTCCTATTGTTGCAATTTTATATCCCATATTGCCTCTTCAATTACTCTTACACACTCATCCACATTTTTAACAATATCCTTCCCCCAAAACCGAATAACCGTCCATCCTTCAAACAACAGCCTCTTATTTATTTCATCATCACGCTCTCGGTTTCTGGAAATCTTGCTGATCCAATACTGGCTGTTATTACTTTTTTCTAACCTCGGCTTTAATACTTCCCAATCCTTTCCATGAAAAAACTCACTGTCACAAAAAATCGCTATCTTGTATTTCGACAGCACAATATCAGGTTTTCCCGGCAGTCCGTCATAATTCTTCCGATAACGGTATCCTTTGTTCCACAATGATTTGCGCAGTTTCACTTCAATGCTGGTATCTTTCGCCTTGATACGTTGCATATTCTTTCTACGCTGCTCTTTTGTCAGATTATCCATCTATCACATCACTGTCCTATATAATATCTTTCATTAACACCTGCCTATTGACACTAAAAATATCCTTTATCCGCTGATGTGTGTAAGGCTTCTCTCTATGCTGCTCCACCATTTTAATCACATTCGACACACTGATTGCCGAACCATTTACATCTGTTGCATCAACTATATTTTTAAGCTGTTTATCAATGTTGCTTCCAAAACCGCCTGCAATATACGAAAAAAAGGCAAGCGGCTTGTCCGATTTGCTGTAATTGCCAATATTTCCAATATAATTATATACCATGCGGTTATAATGGTCATTATTAATTGTATATTTATGATATGCCTTGTTATCCAATATAGCCTGAAATCCACTTTCATCAGAAAGCAACAGCACATCTGGCGTTAAACCTATCGGTCCGACATGTTTAGCTTCAAATCCAAATACATTCTGAAATAACTCTACTGTTGCTTTCTCAAATTCTGTTGCTTCGTCGCGCCCCTTAAATGCCATTTCAAAATATTTTGTCATAAATGCACCAACAGAGCCATTCGGATATGTTTCAATCAAAATATCTTCAACAGTTTTTCCATCTATTCCTGTTCTCTGCACAATATAGTCAACTACCAAAGGCGTTATTTTTGTAATCGGGCGTTCCAGCGATTCAGCAATATAAGCCTGTCTTACCTTTTGCCTTGCAATCAGCATTGCCGTAATAGTCTGCGTCATGGCAAGGTTACGGCTGTCTTTCTTGTGTTTCGGATCAATGCCATACTTCCTCTGGAAATATTCATGTTGTTCTGGGCGGTCAATAAAGTTAGGTTTATCGCTTAAAATCTTTCTGACATCTTCCCGCTTATCATCAAGGATTTCCACTCTCCCATCTTCCCGCTTGGCAAGCTGTGTATACTCAAGCCAGTTAATAATGGTATTGGCTAAATCCATCAAATGGCTGTATGGATGTTCTGGATTGACTTCTCCCTTAGAGGATTGATATTTTTGAAAAAAATCTTCCTCTAAACAGCTGTCGCCAAAATTCCTGAACTGGATAATTCTATCGACAATGTAATTAAAGCACTTATCGCTTTCATTCTCGGCTTCCGTAACAACAATTTTAGCAATTTCCTCCTCCGTCAAATAACCAATTTTACTATCATCAAGAAGTTTTAATAAAAATCTGAATGGTCTGATTTTAAACCGTTCAGCTACCTGCACACCTCTTCCAAGCGAAAATGATGAGGGAAACTGATATTTCAATATCTGATTTGTCAGTATATCTACCGGAGAGTCACCATTCATAATAGCTTCTCCTGCTAAAGTCAATTTTATCTTCCCTGTTGATTCCTGTGTAAAAATCAACCCCAAACTGGCAAGCCACGCTTTATATGTCCTTGCACCTCCGCCTGTCTGATCACGCCTTTCACCTTTGCGCTTTAATCCTGCCGCTTCCAAAGCATCCTCATATGCCAAATGTGAATCTCTCTGCCCGTCCCACTCCTGATTAAGCGATAAATCCGCAAATGCAGCCAAAACTTCCGGCACAGAATTTAATTTTCTTTTTGGTCTTGTCACCCACCAATAATTAAGCATATCTTTACCTCATTTTCTAATCATCACATCCGGTATACGCATCCACACTCTCATATGGTATTCCAGCAAAAGTCTTTAATATCGCCTCAAAAATAACTCTTGCCCCTTTAGACGGAACTGCCATGCCTATCTGTTTTCTAACTGACTCTTTAGCCCCTTCAAAGACATAATCATCAGGAAATGTCTGAAGTCTTGCCCTTTCCCTATTTGTCAATGCCCTAGGTTCAGCATAGTGGTAAATATGTGTTCCGCCGCCGCCGGAACCCGTCACTGTGTACGCCGGCTTGTCAGGATCTAATCTCTTGTATATCTGGCTGATTTTCGCCCCTCTGACATTCAATCTTAACCTTTCCGGAAGTTCTGCTGAAAACGCATTCTGCCCCGGTTTAATATAGTTTAACCGTTCTACCACCTGCGCCGACTGCTTTGTTAATTCATTATTTGCCGCATCAGCAGGAATTGGCGGATTTTCAATCGCCGTTCTGCAAGTAACATCCATATCCTTATATGGTGCAGGACTCGGTATCTTAAATTCATAAGGTAAATCGTTCCGTATACCCACAATAATCATACGATGCCTTGCCTGCGGCACACCATACTCCTCAAATTTATATAAATTAGGATATATCCGGTATCCAGCCTTAATCAAATCTTTTTTTATCTTTTCAAAAGCCTTTCCTTCATTCGCGCTTTTCAACCCGCCGACATTTTCAGCAAGAAACCACAAGGGCTGATATTTCTTCAATACCTTAACCCCATAGGTGTATAACGGTCCAAAAGTTCCATTAAACCCCTTCTGCTCGCCTACTACAGAAAAATCGTTGCAGGGAAATCCAAAAGCCAGCGCATCAATATCACCCAAAGGCTCTATATCCAGTTTTCTTACATCGCCACAAATAACGCTCTCTTCATCATCAGGGCATATATTTCTACGATATGTATTACAAGTATCCAAGTCATAATCATTTGCCCATTTATGGACTATCCTGTATTCCGGATCATCTATTTGGGCAGTTATGGCAGCAAGCGCAAGTCCTCCCGGTCCGCAAAATAATTCCCCAAGCCTGAACTCTTTCACATCTTCTGCATTCATTATATTTTATCTCCATTTTCTAATATAAACTCTCTGTTAAAAGAAACACCTAAAACATCCGCCACCTTTTCAATCTCCGGTATCGAAAAACTTCCTCTCTTCATTTTGGAGTTAAAACTTTGAGGGGATTTTCCTAAACGCCTTGCCAATTCTGCCTCGCTTACATTGCATCTAACACATAATACTTTTATTTGTTCTGAAATAGTCATAATGTTCCTTTTCCTCCACGCATATTATAAAGCTTTTTTTTGATAGTGTCAAAATAATCTTTTAGCTTATCATATGGTATTTGAAATGTAATATAGTGTTTTCTTTTAATCAAATAAAATAAGGCGCCTGCTGATTTTATCACAACAAACGCCCATTGCTAATCTCAAATATATATTTTTCAAATGTAAAAATATGCAATACAAAAAAGCAAAATACAAACTACAATCATAAATATCATATTATTTGTCCACTATCAAATTCTGCTGATTTGCTATATTATTTGTCACGCTGATTTGATTTACTTCTGATATCAACTTTATGCCATCATTGAACCCCTGCCTATAAGCAGTTGCTCCATACGTAGCTCCGCTGGCATTAGCCGCAGAAATAGCTTTGTCTACAGCTTTATTCTGCTCCCGGCTCAACCCTGCTTTCTCCAGTTCACTGATTGCTTCATCAACTTCCTTTTGTACGGATTGATATAGCTCATTATCATTTAATGCTTTTTCCAAACCTTTATGTATTCTTTCCTCCATGAGTATATCCAATAGGTTTCCATCCCTTGCTCCCATATTACACGCCCTCCCAATTAATTTTTATATGAAAATTATAATATGCCGTCAATATATTTTTAGCCGTCATTTCGACGGTATAATAATGTCATATTGGAGGTATTCTTATGGTAACTGATACAGCTAAATTTACACTAAGGACGGATGCTGAAATTCTCAAGAAGTTCCGTTACGTTGCAGATTATAATGGTCGTTCCGCCAACAGAGAGTTGGAAGTTCTTATGAAAAAGCATATTGCCGAATTTGAAAAAGAACACGGCAAAATAACTTTTGACTAATCTTCTCATCATATATCTGAAGATGGAGCAGTTGCCTGCTCCACCTTTATCAGCCGTACACCACTTCTTTTAATACGATTTCCTCAGCCACATTTCTAATATTGTTCATTTTTCTAACCCAAAGCATCTGATCCTGTGCCTTTAACTGCTCTGTTACTCCCTCCTGTTTTGCCATCTGCTCCACAAGCATATCAAATCTTTCCTCTGCCTGTTCCTGTATCAAAAGCAGATGTGTCTTTAATTCCCCTGATAGTAGCAATCCCGAATAAATACCTCGCCTGTGATTTTCCAAATATGATTTCCTCATCAGACCAAATTTCCTCAACTCTCCCTCCGGCTCCGGATCGGGGATTAGATTCGGAATCAAATAATCTCCACATTTTTCGTAAGTTATATTCATTGCCTGTTCCTCTCTTTCCTTAAAATTTACATTTCCTGATGCCACTGCTTATTCTTTCTTACTACGTCCAGCTGACCGCACTTTCTTTGCTGGTTATGTACCGCAGCATCCTCTTTTGCCTCCTCCAGTTTCTGTTTCATGGTCTTTGGTGCAAGCGATTTTACAAATTCAACAAACGCCTCTCCAAGTCCTCTTGATGCTACAAACCTCTTTAGTTTTTCAACCTGATCTGTAAGCACAGCTGTCTTTTTCTCCAGACTGGAAATTTTCTTCTCATACTTTTCCAAGAGATGATTTCTTGATACTGCCTTGCTGAAAGCATCCAGTATTTTATTCCAGTCACTTTTCTTTACTTTGACATATTCCTCACTGCCGAAAAGATTTGTCATTGGAACAGCAGCACTTTTCATACTTTTTGTTTCCGCTGCCACTTCCTTTGAAATCATTTTAAATGTTTCCGCCCTTAAATCATGTTTCGCAAGAACCTTCTCCGCCTCTTTCTCTTTTATCTCCGCTTCCTCAATCTGCTCTGTGAGTTTCTGCGCCTGTAAGAGCAGCTCATTGTTCTGTGCCTCCATTTCCTGCACCTGCCCACGAAGTTCTGATGACTGCTGTTCCAGATTATTATTCTGCTGTTCCAGAACCTCCTTCTGTTTGTCCAGCATTACCGTCTGCTGTTCCAGTTGCTCCACCTCTCGCATTGCCGCCTTATATTCCGGCAGTGACAGGTTATCCCGCTGTACACCAAGAACTTCTATTTCAATCCCCTGCTCTCTGCACAATCCTGTCAGATACTCCCTCTCCCGTTCCTGCCATGCGACTGTTTCATTCTGTTTTCTGCTGACCGCCTTTGCAAATCCCATCTGCTGGAATGCTTTTGTCAGACTGTTGCGAGTCTTCATTCCATTTTTATATCCATGCGCCACAGGAATATAATCTAAATGCAGATGTGGTGTTGCTTCATCCAGATGCATCACACAGTTAAATAAATATAGATTTGGATTGCGTTCCTGAAAGGTCTTTGCATAGCGGTCTAAGACCTCTATCGCCGCTTTTGCCTCCTCTGTCAGCGCCCCTTTTTCATCCGTAACCGGAGTATCTGTCTTTTTGCCTATCTGCACGATATTTTCATAAAATGTCTTTTCCTTGTTGCCGGAGTTTTCTATCTCTTTCAAATAATCGTCTTTCTGCCTGTCCTTACGCTTCTGTGCCGCATTATAATCCCGAAGTGCCTGCCCGAAGCATTTCTCGTAAGCATCTTCCAATGGTTCCTGTATGTAAATCCGGTTCCAAGCTGTTCTTTCCGGCACCACATTGTTGCAGATAAAATCTCTGTTGTTATGCGTAAGATGCCCTCTTCCTTTTGGAAAAGAAATTGTTTTTGCCGCCAATGCACCACCTTCTTTCTCATATTTTTGTTTTCAAGCTATCTACGGTTTTGTTACTTTTGTCAAAAGTAACGCCTTATTACTTCTGACGCTCCGCATCAGAAGTAAGGCGCCCTGCGGGGCTGATGCCGCAGATGCAGCGGCATAGTCTGCCTTGAATTCCATCCGGCAGACTGCTCATTCCGGCAAAAAACCGCCGTCATTCGCTATGGGCGACGGTGCCGAATAAAAACTTTCCGGCACCGTTCCATAGGCTCCCTTCTCGGAATTGAGTACCGAATATAAAAATTCGGAACCGCCTATCCGCCCATTGCAAATGCAAACGCCATCATATCCTCAGACAATTCCGGCTCCTGCATCTGCTCCATTCCGTCTGCATTAGTCTTTTCTATCAGCTTTTCTTCATCGGAATGAACTGCGGAAACATATTCACTGAAACTGTTGCTGATTTGCTCTGACAAAACTTTCTGCAACTCTTGAAGGATTTCATGGAATTTTGATTCCAATATCCTGTCCAGCATCTTTTCAAGAATATCTGTATCCTGTTCTGGTAAAATAGCAGAATCGACATCACTTACTGCCTTACCAGTTCCAACCCGCATCTGCCCGTCAAGAACCGCCACAAACGCATCAGAAAGAATCTTCCCATAAGAACCATCTTTTCGTGTAATACCCTGCAAATACTCCCATGTCCTGCGCTGGTTTTCATCTTCCATGCAGAATTTTATATTGCTGCATTTATAGGTCTTTCTCATTCCATAACCTCATTTCTATACTGCCTGTCTGCGCTGTTTCTGCATTGCAAGGTACTCATATCCTTTTGCATTGGCGCAGATGTCCTCAATAAAAGTCACATTCCCTTTTGAGACAACATCACTGTAATGCCTAAGCAGGCAGCCGCCTCCGCCAACCACATAGAGATGCACCAGATTTTCTTTATATCCATAGTCAATCAGGCGTTTTAAAATATTCTCTGCATATCCTGCAGCAATTCGCTCTACCACCTTTGCTGCTGCATCTGCTCTGCCCTGCAACCCGTTTATCAGCATCGGCTCAATCAGGACCTCCGGTATGCTTTCCCCTGTTGATTTAGACAGCTCTTTTTGTATTTCTTTCATACAGATCGAAACTCCGAATTTGTCCGTCACAAGACTTTTCTCCAACGGTCTGCCGTCAATAATCTGCATCACGTTCATCGTGCCATTCCCAATATCCGCTATCATGTTGAAGCCTTTCATCGAACCGGCATTACATACCGCCGCAAATCCCTGCGGGAACACCTCTACTCCGCACAAATGCACTCTGTAGCTTTCTTTGCGGAATAAGAAAAACAATTCCTGCTCCTGCATCAGATATTTCTTGAAATCCGCCGCCTGGCTTTTTGCCCATGCAAGGGGAAGTCCAACCGCCAGCACCACTTTCGCCTCATGCAACTCTCTAAATTTCAATTCTTCTGCCAGTCCTGCCAATGTGAGAATAAAGAAATCCTGCGAATCTGTCTTGTTGCCCTGATAAATCAAATGATTCTCTCCAATCACATAATACTTATCCTTATATTTGATATAGTTCATGCTGACTATCGGCTCTTCCTCAAAGCATTCCACCCCTGTCCTAAATACCCTGTGTACTGTCTTAATATTCCCATAGCCATGATCCAAGCCGATAATTACTTTTGTATTGTTGTTATATTTCTGCATAATAAATGCCCTCCATATTGTTGTTAATCTTACTATTGCGTTTTCAGTTTTTTCTGTTTACATCGTTTACAAATGCCAGAAAACCTTGATTTTCCTATATTCCGCTATAAACTTACCGTTTACAAAAATGTAAACGCGCCATGTAAACCGGATAAAAAAGAGTTTGAAACATACTGCCATTTACCCCTTAAAAGGTAACTGCACATTATCCAGCAATAGTGAAAATCCATGCATATCAGTTTCACGTTTCCAGCCACGCTGCAGTCCATACTTATCGAACCTATGGGAACTGATTTTCTCCCACCCTGCAATACAAGTGTTCATAATGCTGTTAATTTCCTTAATCTCCCATTGTTTCGGTTCCTCGTATTCATGCCGAAGCGCCTCTCTGTAAATCATTTCGCTGCACACATATTCTTCCGTACAATCATCCAGCCATGCCTGAATAATGCCCACCTTTGTATCCTCCGGCATAAACTGTTTCTGCATATCCTTCAGATGTTCTTCCATTTCCTTCGACAATTTCAACTCATGTGAACAGTTCTTGTAGATAACCATAGCCTCCGCCCACGCCTGCACAATATATTCCCTTGACTCCTTTTCGTCCTCAAGGATATGTTTCTCCACACGCTCCTGATGAACCAGAACAGGCGCAAACCTTCTGTTCCCCGTCCTGTCCAGCGGCAGAAAATCAAGATTGTTTGATGTGCCGACAAAAATACACTGTCTTGGTCTGTCCTCAGCATAAGTCTGGTATGGAATACGGTATGTTTCTTTCTGTCTGCTCAGAAATGATTTAATATCTTCAATGCTTTTTGCATTGACAGTGGCAAGCATTTCCGACATTTCAATAATCCAATGCCCCTGCATTTTGCTGTAAACATTTTCATCATCCATACGTTTCAAATCATCTGTAAACCACTCATCATTGACAGCAAGGAAACGGAAGAATGTAGACTTTCCTGCACCCTGACCTCCCACAAGACAGACCATAATCTCAAACTTACATCCCGGCTCATAAATCCGGCGTATTGCCGCCAGCATCAAAAGACGCATGATTTCTTTTGTGTACTCATTATCATCTGTACCGAGAAAACGCGGGAGCAGATTTGCAATCCTGTTTTTTCCATCCCATTGCAGACTTTCAAGAAATTCTTTAATCGGATGGTAGCTTTTTTCGCTTGCAGCAATACTGATTGCTTTGTTAATTGCCTTATCACTGGAAATACCATAATTTGCTTCTATGTAACGCTGAATCTGGTACATATCCACATCAGTGACGCAGCTCCCGTTCCGTTTCCACGATAGCCTCTTTACAATATCAATTTTGTTTGTCAGCTCATTTTTGCATATGGCATCTTTCAGCACCGGATCTCTGTATAAAATAGTCATGCAATTCTCAATGGAAGATTTCACGTTCCCTTTCTGCGTTCTTGCAAGCGACTCCAGCACATCCTCTACGGTACTCATTTCCGTATCAAGCACTTCCCCGACTGCATTCCATAATTCGTTTTCTGCCTGTGCAGACTGCTCCTGCAATTTCATCCACCTTCTTTCTGTCCTTTAGAAATAATTCCTGCCTCTCTGAAACATCTCCCATACACAAAATATCCAGCCAGTGATTGATAAGCGGCTCTGCATGAAGCATCTGCGCATAATCTTCCGAAAAAATAATGTCAGGCGGTTTCCCAATAAGGAAACGATTTACACTGTCAATCTCCGAGATACAGCTTTTCAGTATATCAACAGACTTATTACACCATTTTTCAAACCGTTCCTGAATGCGTGTTACCCTTTCACGCTCTGCCTTTTCCCTGCGGATACGCTCTTTTTCCCACACACTTAACTCTGCATTTCCCTTCGCATCAACAGGCAGAGAAAAATCCTCTATCAGCTTTAGTGCCGCATCATACTGTGACAACCCAAACATACGGGAAGTATAATCAATCACATCTCCACCAACGCCACAGGCAAAGCAGTGATAATTTTTATCAATCTTCATGCTTGGATGCTTATCATCATGGAATGGACAGCAGGCTAAGCCATTCTTTTTAACCTGCAAGCCATAGTATTCCGCCGCCTGTCTTGCTGTCAGATATTCCTTTACCTCTGAAAAAATATTCAATTTTACGATTGCTCCTCCTTTTCATCTGGAAAAGCCTCTGCTATAATAAATCTGCAAAATATATGTAAAGAGGCTCGTCCTTTTTGCATTCAGATTAAGTTGCGCCAACAACCTAATCTGTTTCCGGAATGCTCCTGTTACCAGCAGGGGCATTTCTATTCTGCTGAGTTTCTAACAACTGCTTTACCAGTTCCAGCAGTACTTTTTCATCTTCTGTATTTCCGCTTTCCAGATGTACCAATATCTGCTCTAAAACTTTTGCAACCCGGTTAGACATATAATTTCCGGCAGTTACCATCACTTCCTGCCCCAATACGGCTTTCCGGTAATAATCGCCTTTTGGAAGTCCTGACAATATAATCCTCGCTTCTACCTGCGCTTTTTCCCCATCACTCAGCCAAAAAGCGATTGTATTCCGCCGGAACCTGTCCTCACGCCTACACGCCACCTTCTTCACCCCTCTCCACTTTTCCAAGCCTGTCCGCAATTTTTATCTGTGCATCCATAGACTGATGACAGTATGTTTCAATCGTGGTAGTAACTTTTCCATGCCCTAACCGTTTTGCAATCTCCACTGGACTAAATCCCATCTGCACGAGCATACTCGCATGACTGTGGCGGGTACAATGGACAGTAATCTTTTTTACGCCTGACAGTTTAATTCCACGCTCCATTTCATGTTCAAAGAAACTTTTTGTCCGTCCGGCAAAAAGGCGTGTTCCTGCCCTTGCCCGATAGAGTGTTGAAATATATTCCCTGATCGCCTCCTGCAATTCCTTATGTATCGTAATTACCCTTATGGAACTTTCCGTTTTCGGCGCAGTAATCAAATCCTCTCCGTCAATCCTCGCAAGGGATTCGTCAACGGTAATCGTGCCTTCCTCAAAATTGACGTCCTTTACCTGAAGGGCAAGTAATTCTCCCAATCGCATCCCCGTCCAAAATAAAATCTGGAACGCAACCCAAGAATCCTGCTTATCCATAATTGCATCCGAAAACTTCTGAAATTCCTCCAGAGTCCAATATGGTCTTTCATCCGCCCTGCTCTTTCCCATGCTTCCTGCTTTCCGGCATGGATTGGAACGTAAATCGTAAAAATTAACCGCATAATTCAGAATGGCACTGAGCTGGTTATGTATAGTTTTCAGATAGGTAGGCTTGAAGCCTTTCTCCATCATCTCGCCCTGCCACTTTCTTATCATAGGGGCAGTGATTTCATTGATTGGCGTATTGCCAAAGCAGGGTAGAACCTTATCGTTCATCACATACTCTTTCTGCTTCATAGTCGTTTTCCGCAGACGCTTTTCCATATCCGCCTTGTAAATCTCCCAAAAATCAGCAAGCGTCATTGTCGGATCAGAAGATTGCTGCAATAAGAAATGCGCATACCATTCTTCTGCCTCTTTCTTTGATTTGAACCCTCTTTTCTGCGACTTCTTTTTTGCTCCTGTCCAATCCGTCCAGCGGTACTGTATCCGCCATGTACCATTCGGATCTCTCTTTGCGCTGCAACTCATGCACCTACCTCCTTTGCCGCTCCATACCACTTCTCTTTGAAATAGGCTGCCGGAATTTTGCCTGCGATTGTAAGAAAACCTTTGGAAGATAATTCGCTGTTCATCTCACGCAAAATCTTGTAAGATTTTCCCATACTGATGCCGAGCATTGCCGCAATATCAGCGGCATTGTAATAAAGTTTTTCGTTCATGTTGTTTCCTCTCTTTCTTATTTTTGTTTCTGTTACGCAACATTTGTTTCTGTTGCGTTGTATGTATATACTATCGCAACATTTGTTTCGTGTCAATATCTTTTTCTTTATTTTTTCCTTTTTATGTGGTATGCTATATTTATACTTTTTTAATTTTGGAAGTTACTTTGCAGGAGGTCGTTATGACTGTTGGAGAAAATATAAGAAGAATCAGGCAAGAAAGAAACTTAACTCAAAAACAGCTCGGAGAATTGGTTGGCGCAAGCGAAGCATATATTCGTGCATACGAAAGCGGCAGACGTAACCCTAAGCCAAAATCCCTTGAAACTATTGCAAAAGCTCTGGCTGTCAATGTAGAGGTATTAACCAACTCTGATTTTGACGGCATCAAAGCCATGCACAGACTTTTTCAAGTGTTCCGGCAATATGACGGACATTTGTTCGAATATCAAGATCAGGACGGTAATGATATGGTTGCTGTCAGCTTTGGCACTCTTTCTTTGATGCGTTCGTGGTGTGACCGCTATGAGAAATATATGAAAGAAGTGGAGAAGTGTAATTCAATTAAAGATGTGAAAAAACGTGGAGAGGCATTGCTAAAGGCAGAAGCGGCTTTTAACCTTTGGATGGATATTTATCCGGAATCGGAACCATTTGATTTAAATTTGAAGATACAGAAAGCACATGATGAGGCTATGGATGAGATCGGACTGAAGCCATAAACGAAATGTGATAATTTTATTCTAACATGTGATGAAGATATATAAAAGACAAATTTATATCATTATATTTTACCTATTAATTATATTAAACAAATGATTGTTATATTTATTATAGAACGCAAAGATCCAAAAGTGAACCTTGATTCATTGGCAAATACAACTACAAGCAGGAGGAATAAACATAATGGATAATACAAGTATGGAATTTGTAGGCAAAACGAAGGATATTTTCCTTGCAGAACCTATAACAAGAAATGGTAGAATTGCATTAACAAATATGAAGATGGATATGACTGAGAATGAATTTTATAATGAAATATATGTAGAACCATTTTCAGAATATATATTAGAAAACGAAATAGATAGAACTAATATTATGGACGCTGATGTTGATCAAGGAAGCTATCAAGACATTGTCGATTTAAAAGTGTTACAAAATACAAAAAGTGAATTTGAAAAATCTATTAAAGAATTGAATGATGCATTATATATTATTAAAGGAATAGCCGGTTCAGGAAAAACAACATATCTGCATAAATTATTAAGAAATATGAGCGAAAGCATTGAGGTACATATTTACAATTTTGAGGAAGCACGTCAATCAAATGCGTTTATGGCAGATTCTTTTGACTTGGAAGAATTATATGAGAATAATGTATATAAATTTTTATCATTCTTGCTTATGGATATTTCCGAAATACTTAGAAAGGGGTCAAAATCTGAAAATGAACATCGTAAAAAAATTGAAAAAATTGTAAGTATTTATAAAAAACATTTTCAAGTAACAGAGGATGAACTTCCCAATTCCATACTCAAAGAGACAAATATGGATATCAAAGAACAACAGAATTTATTCGACATATTACGCAAATATACCCAAAAAGAAATAAACTATAAAGACTTATCGAATCAATTGATTAATCAATTAATGATGAGATTTCATTCAAAAAGCACAAATGCCATCTCAGATTTAACTTATGTAACAGGCTTTGTTATTCGGCTCTATTTTTGTGTTTCAAAAATAACATTAAAGAAACAAATATGTGTAATAGACAATATAGAAACATTTGTACTATATGATGATGAACACCCAATTCAACAATGTGAGTTGGAAAATATCATACATGGGTGTTACGATGCTGCTATCAAAGCAAGAGAAATATTAAATCCATTACAAAAAATAAAAGGATATAACACATTTTACGGTTTCTTAATAGCAACTAGAGAAACTACTGCGTCAACGGTATTATGTGATTTAGAACATTTTAATGACTTAAAAAGGGAAAATGAAGTAGATATCTCAGAATGGTTTTGTACTGAAGAAATTTTCAAAAATAAGACAAAATTCTGTGAAAATAAAGGCGTTAAGCTTGAAAATAATTGTTACTTTGATTGTTATCAAAGTATACTTTGTGATTTTTCGGCGTATCGTTGGGGTTTGAATGGTATTATTTCCAAAATGTATAAACATAGCCACAGAAGAAATGTAGAATGTATACCTGATGCTATATCTGTTATGCCGGAACAAGAGATAGAATATTTTAACAAACTCTGGAAAATTGCAAACGGCAAAGAAATTTACAAAAGCGGATTAAAGGTTTTATGCAGAAAATATATATTGCGAATTTTAATTGATCATGTTCAACGGAAAAGATACTTTGATAAATTAATGGTCGAAAACCTAGATTTAGATTATAATAAAAGAAATTTAGATAATAGAGATAAAATTCTTTCAAATAAAGCTCAAAAAAATGAAAGCAATTCTTATGCAAGAAAAATTGCAACAATACTACATAGATACGCGCTTGAAGATGGAACCGAAAAATTTGTTTCTTTTCCACGCATTATTAAATCTGTATTAAAACAACGATATATGCCTAATGTAATAACAAAAGATCAAATTATAAGCTTAGGTAAAATATTGTTTTTAATGAATGAGACTAGAAACGAATTTACAAATTGGACATCCCTAGTTTGTATAAAATATGATAGTTCTATAGTATATAGTGAAACCAAATTATGTCAAATTTTATTTGAACAATGGAATCAATATTTAAGTAATTCAATTGAGCTAGATGATATATCAAAATTTGGTGTTAAGATTACAGAAGCCGGCACTCTCTTTGCGAAGATTTTATCTGATTTTGAATATTTTGCTTGCCGCTTTTTGTCAAAAGAGCCGCCTTTATTTTCTAGAGAAAATATAAAGGTAATATATCTAAATGGGAAAAAAAGTTTTCGCGCAGTTGAAATTATACATATTGTTAGGATAAAAGCTTTTAATTGTATTGATGAAATACTGGAAAGAGATTTCGATTTTTTTTCTGACGGCGGTTCTGGTAAAAACCGTAATTCCAATTTTTCAAAGATGTATGATAATAAATATAGTTGGGTTTATAAGGATTCTGTCAAAGCTAAAGCATTAGTTCATCCATATCGAATTTTAACACAACACCAAGGATATATTGCAAATTATTTAGACTATGTTGAACGATACATACCAAATGAAAATTTTGAATCTGCACAAGATAAGGAACTTTTTTTAGAAAAAATAAAGCAAGAACTTTCACAATACGCAAATAAGTTAAATGAATTATTAAAACAATACCCTGAATATTTTAGAAAATAATCAACATAAAAATAAGTATATTTATTTGTGAGGTGCATATAGTATGTGTATAAGTAGATTCGTTCTTTATATAAAAATATTATATGATATAATAAGCAGTGATTGTTTCGCAAACCTTATTTCCCTTTCTAGTCTTATTGTGGCACTCATTGCACTATTTATTGGAGGTAAAAAGGTGTCAGAGGCTATATTGGAATATCAAAAAAAGAAGCGTGCAGCAGTATTTAGCTATCATATTAATATGAAAGTTTTTATTATAAGATTGAAAAGGCTAATATCTAGTAACCAATGTAAACCTATGAAAAATCTTTTTTTATTTAGTAGTGAAGATAAAATTCGTGCAAAAGGAATTGGATATGAAAAAATGGCTGAAAGATTAGTGGATTTATCACAAAAAATACTTGATTATCTATCAACTGAGCCAAATCAAATTCCTGCCAGCATAACGGACAACGAAACTAAGCAATGGGATAGTTTAATAGAAGAATTAATAAATTATTTAGCGGATTTCTTGCTATATAATACAGATTCCTATCTACCGCAATTTGATAATATAGAAGGAATAGAAAGTTATTATAATAGTTTGATGAATGTATTAGATAATATGCTTATTCTAATTAATAAATCTAAAAATGAATTAAAAAAAGACATATATCCTTAATATAAAATATGTTTTCCGTAAGTTCTTTGCTATTTGCTGCATTTTTATTTTTGTACCCAAATCGTACCCACCGCCAATTAAAAAATCCCCGCAAGCCTTGATTTTTCAAGACCTGCGAGGATTTTACTTCTCACTCGAACTCAATCGTCCCCGGCGGCTTACTCGTCAGATCATACACCACCCGGTTAACCCCTTTCACCTCATTGATAATCCGATTCATAACCCTTTGCAATACTTCCCAGGGAATCTCTGCCGTCTCCGCCGTCATAAAGTCAACCGTCTTCACCGCCCGCAGCGCCACGGCATAATCATAGGTTCTCTCATCCCCCATAACGCCTACACTGCGCATATTGGTAAGTGCCGCAAAATACTGGTTGATCTCTCTGTCAAGTCCGGCCTTTGCGATCTCCTCACGGTAAATTGCATCTGCGTCCTGCACAATCCGCACCTTTTCCGCCGTCACTTCACCGATAATACGAATCCCCAATCCGGGGCCAGGGAAAGGCTGTCTGTACACCAGATACTCAGGAATCCCCAACTCCAGTCCAACCTTGCGCACCTCATCTTTAAACAGATCTCGCAGGGGTTCAATAATCTCCTTAAAATCTACATAATCAGGAAGCCCGCCCACATTGTGATGGGATTTAATGACCGCACTCTCGCCACCAAGACCACTCTCCACCACATCAGGATAAATGGTTCCCTGCACGAGGAAGTCTACCGCACCGATCTTTTTAGCCTCTTCCTCAAAAACACGGATAAATTCTTCACCGATAATTTTTCTCTTCTGCTCCGGCTCTTCCACACCGGCTAGCTTTTTATAAAAACGCTCCTGCGCGTTGACGCGTATAAAGTTCAGGTCATAGCTGCCGTCCGGCCCGAAAACGGCTTCCACCTCATCTCCTTCGTTTTTGCGGAGAAGTCCCTGATCCACAAAGACGCAGGTCAGCTGACTGCCGATCGCTTTCGATAAAAGCACCGCCGCCACGGAGGAATCCACTCCGCCGGAAAGCGCACAGAGCACTTTGCCGTCCCCCACCTTTTTACGAATCGACTCAACAGACTGCTGCACAAAGGAATCCATCTTCCAGTCTCCCGCGCAGCCGCACACCTGATATACAAAGTTGGAAAGCATTTTCGTACCCTCCACTGTATGGAGAACTTCCGGATGAAACTGAATCGCATATAGCTTTTTATCCACGTTCTGTGCTGCCGCCACAGGGCAATCCGCCGTGTGTGCACAGACCGAAAACCCCGGCGCAATCTTTGAAATGTAATCGTTATGACTCATCCAACAGATAGTCTTAGGAGATACGTCCTGAAAAAGCACACTGTCATTATCCACCGCAACCTCAATCTTCCCATATTCCCTGACCAGCGCCTTCTCTACCTTGCCGCCCAACACCTGCGTCATAATCTGCGCGCCATAGCAAAGACCGAGCACCGGAATACCCATCTCAAAAAGTTCCGGGGAGCAGGTGGCAGCTCCCGGCTCATAGCAGCTATTGGGACCGCCCGTCAAAATGATGCCTTTCGGATTCATCTCCCGTATTTTCTCCAGATTCGTCTTATAAGAATAAATCTCACAGTAGACATTACACTCCCTGACACGCCGTGCAACCAACTGATTGTACTGTCCGCCGAAATCCAATACGATAACCGTTTCTCTCTCCATTTTATCTCCCCGCTGTTGCTGTATTTTCACTTCAAGTTTTATTATACGTTAGCATTAAAACCCTTGTCAAAGTATATTTCTGCCGTCATGCCGGTCTTACACCAAATCCCTTTCGCGTTACCCTGCCGCACCGTCTCTTTTCCCCATCGCCTTCTCCCACTTTTCCCCGCGATATCTGATTTCATAACAGACCGCACGGAACATCCAGTCAATCGTCATGGCAATCCATATCCCGATCAGTCCCAGATGAAATGCATAGCTGAAAAAGTACGCCGTGCCAATTCTGAAAACCCACATAGAAATAATGGCAATCGCCATTGTCCACATCACGTCACCTGCAGCACGCAGCGTATTTGGCAGCGTAAAAGAAGGTATCCATGCCACCATACACATAACCGCATGATAGCGGATCACCTGTAAGGCCAGCGCAGTTGTTTCCGGCGTCAAATGATATATTTTCAAAAAGAGCGGCGCACCCGCTATCATAATAAGCGATATCAGGCTCGTGCACAGCCATGTGAGGCGCATAAGCTTCTTTGTATAATATCTCGTCTGCCCGAAATCACCCGCACCGATACAGTATGAAGTCACTGACAGGAGTGCCATGTTAATCGCCATACCAGGCAAGACATTAAAGTTTGTAATAGTACTACAGACGGCATTTGCCGCAATTGCGGAAGTGCCAAAGGTAGATACCAGACTTAAAAGAAGAATCTTACCAAGCTGAAACAGACTGTTCTCCAACCCATTGGGAATCCCAATATAGAGAATTTTTTTCACTTGCGGAAAATCCATGCGCAACGTCAACCGCCTCTGAAAATGAATCTCTCTCTTTCCATCAAACATTAATCTGAAAATGAGAACCGCCGACACCGTCCTTGCAATCAGAGTTGCAATCGCCGCTCCGGCGACACCCATTTGAAATAGGAAAATTAAAATGGCATTCCCTACCAGATTAATCAGATTCATCAACAGTGAAATATACATGGTTGTCCGCGAATCACCCATTGCGCGGAAAAGCGCGGCGCAGCCATTGTAAAGGGCCAGCGGGCAGATAGACAGTCCTGTAATAATCAGATAGGTCACCGCGCTCGTCATGACCGCTTCTTCCACCTGACCAAATATTGCCCGCAGAATCATCCTGTGTGCACCCAGAAGAAGAATTGTCATTGCCACAGAGGAATAGAGCAGGAAAAGCACCATCTGCCACGCAGATCTGCCCGCCTGCTCCTGATTTTTCTGTCCCAGCGCATGCCCCGCCACAACGGCGCCGCCCGTTGCCAGCGCCGCAAAAATATTAATTACCAGAATGTTGATATTATCCACCAGAGAAACCCCTGATACCGCCGCCTCTCCCACGCCGGAGATCATAACTGTATCAAGCATACCCACCAAAATAGCCAGAAGCTGCTCCATAATAAGCGGCAGGATCAGCCTTCTGAGATCTGCGTTACTATATATGGCTTCCTGTTGGTTTTCCTTTGTGCGCATTGCTTCTCATCATCCTTTTAATAACTATGAACTTATTCTATGCTCATTCTGTGACAAAGTAAAGGGATTACACCGTTCTCCCGCTCCTCTTTTTCTGCAACTCCTTTCAGCACATATGTTGATGCAGATATTTTTCCCGTGTCGCCAACCCGCCGCGAATATGCCGCTCGGATTTATTGACATCCAGTACCTTTCTCGCCTCAGCCGCAAGAGACGGGTTGATCTGGACAAGACGCTCGGTTACGTCCTTATGTACCGTACTCTTACTAATCCCAAACTCCTTGGCCGTCTGCCTCACTGTGGCATTATTTTCAATAATATAGTTGGCAATGTTCATCGCTCGCTCTTCAATATAGTCTTTCAAAAGGAAACCCCTCAGAATACTTTTTTACATTGTATGAAGTATTTTGAGGGGTTATGACCGTTTGAATGGGATAATAATATTTGGTGAAAAATATAGTCAAAAAGAATCTATCTACAAAAAGGAGGTCTTTTCAATGGAAAGGAAAATACGGATTGCGCAATATGGATGCGGCAAAATGAGTGTGTATCTGATGCGCTATGTATTGGAAAAGGGTGCCGAGCTGGTCGCGGCATTTGACATGAACCCGGCAGTGATCGGCAAAGATACCGGGGAAATCATGGGAGCGGGTGTCACTGGCGTCAAAGTTTCGGATGCCAAGGACGCTGACAGGATTTTAGGCGGACTGAAACCGGACGTATGCATAATAGCGACACGTTCCACCATGATTGATGTTAGGGATGCTTTTACAGTCTGTGCCAAAAACGGTGTAAATGCCATTTCTACCTGCGAAGAATCTCTATATCCGTGGAACTCGTCCTATCGGATTACCAAGGAACTGGATGAATTGGCAAAAGCCAATAATTGTACACTCTGCGGCAGCGGCTATCCGGATATGTACTGGGGAACCCTCGTCACAACGCTGGCCGGTTCTATCCATAACTTGAAGAAAATCACAGGCAGCAGCAGCTATAATGTAGAAGACTATGGCATTGCACTTGCGGAGGGACACGGGGCTGGCCTTTCAATAAAAGAGTTTGAAAAACAGATTGGCAATTATAATGGTCTGTCCTATGAGGAAACTCAAAAGTTGATTGTAGATGGCGTGATTGAGCCTTCGTATATGTGGAATCAAAACGGCTGGCTCTGCAGTCAGCTTGACCTTCACATTGTTTCCCAGACACAGGAATGCATTCCTATCACTCATAAGAAAGACCTGAAATCAAGCACCCTTGGCATGACAATCAAAGCGGGAGATGCAACCGGAATGTCCGCTGTTGTAACTACTGAGACCGAGGAAGGGATTACTCTGGAGACCCGGTGTCTTGGCTATGTATATGGCCCGGAAGATATGGACCGAAACGAGTGGACACTGGAAGGAGAACCAAATACGACATTAGTGGTAAACCGCCCCGCCACAGTGGAACTGACCTGCGCGACACTGACCAACCGCATTCCAATGCTGATTGACGCGCCATCGGGATATATCACTACAGAAAAAATGCCGGTAAATCATTATCTGGTAAAACCGATGCATGAATATGTAAAAAGCATGTAGCAGCTCATTAAGATATTTTGGGCAGAAGAAACTCCAACCTTACACAAATGTAAGCTACCATCGCAAACTGTAAGGTAAATCAATGGAAGCGTATTTTCATATTTGATATCCTTATTTCAGAAACAAAAACACCTCACGATAATGTAAAGAAAAGGAGACATAAAAGATATGAAAAAAGCATTCATTGCAGCAGCTTGTATGGCAGGAATTATTGCAATACGCATGATATTATCAGTCGCTTTGAGCGAGCAGACCGCAGAAGTGTTTACCAGAATATCCGTGACCTTCCTGTTCTTTTATTTTTGCCTCGTGTCTACAAAGAGCCGGCATACAGCAAAAAACCAGAGCACCGTTTCAAGCGAAATGTAAGAGACCGTAAACCGACAAGGGCGCAGGGAAATCTTCCCTGCGCCCTGTTATCATTTTTTCGCATTGTAAACGGCGGTATCATGCGTGATATTTAAATCTGGTAACCAGTTCCTTGAGCAAATCAGCCTGCGAGGACAACTCCTGCGACGATGCCGCGCTCTCCTCGGAGGTAGCGGAATTGGATTCCACAACCTCTGCAATCTGATTGATGCCCTCCGTAATCTGAGCCGTTGCATCGGCCTGCTCCTCAGAAGCCGTCGCGATCTCGTCAACCGCGTCACCTACCGTCTTCGCGTTATCCACCACAAGCAGCAGCGACTCTGCCGTGGAATTTGCAAGTCTTGTCCCGTCCTCCACTGCCTGGATTGCATTCTGGATCAGCTGCTTTGTATTCTTCGCTGCCTCGCTGCTCTGCTCTGAAAGAATACCGACCTGTGTGGCAACCACCGCAAAGCCTTTTCCTGCTTCTCCTGCCCTCGCCGCCTCAATGGATGCGTTGAGTGCGAGAAGATTGGTTTGGGCTGCAATTTCCTCAATGCTGCTGATAATCTCGGCAATCTTGTCGGAAGCCTCCCTGATTCTTTCCATAGCTTCCGTACTCTGTTTCATCTGGGCATTGCTCTCACTCACCTGATCGTTCATACCCATCACGATTTTTTTAGCTTTCGCCGCATTTTCGGCATTGATATGTATTTTTTCTGATATGTCCGTCATCGTCGCCGTCAGCTCTTCGATCGCGCTCGCCTGATCCGTTGCGCCCTCCGCCAGAAGCTGGGATGCGCCGGCCAGATCAGTTGCACCCTTTCTGACACTTTCCGCATTGCTGTCGATTTCTCTCATCGCCGTGCTGAGCGAGTCAACGATCCCACGGAAGGACTCGCTGATCTGGGCAAAGTCACCCTTGTAATCCTCGTCAACATTAATCATAAAGTTACCGTCAGCCAGCTCCGCGAGATCGCTGCTGATGTCGGAAATCACCTTGTTCAAATCATGGATCGTCTCAGTCATACATCCGAGCAGTATTGCCGTCTCATCATTTTCCGCCGGCTCCGGCACTCCGAGTGGATGTCTCCCTCCGCCAAAAGTTTCAGCCGGTCTACCGCCTTGCTCAGCGGCTCTGCCACCGCCTTACCCAGCTTAACACCGTTTCTGACACCGATCACTGTAAAGATGACCACAAAGACAACCGTAAGCAACATCGCAATGAAAAACATTCCCAAAAATTCACTTCTCACAGCCGCTACACCGATACTCCAGCCATCTGTGCCCGGAACCGGGGAATAGGCAACCACCTTTGTCTTGCCACCATAACTGTATGAACCCGTACCGTTTTCACCGGCAACCATCTTTTTGCAAATAGCGCTGTATTTCTTCAGCCTGGGATTCGTATCGCCGAGCGCAACGCTGTCCTCCACGCCTACCAGCTCGGAATTGACGTCCGCAATCGTAATGCCGTTCTTATCCAGCATAAAAGCGGCACCGCCCTTTCCAACCTTTATGGAACGGATAATATCATTCAAAAACTCACCGTCCGGCACATAGGTAACGACACCCACCGGCGTCGTCCCGGGAATACCGCCCTCCCACAGCGGCGCTGCCACCACATACGATACCTTTTTCGTGGCTTCACTGTATGCGGGCGTTGAGACATAGGTATTTCCCTTCATGCCTTCCTTAAAATATTCCCTGCCGGAGAAATCCTGCCCTGTAAATATGTCAACGCCGCTGCTGTCAAGGAGATATCCGCCATCGAAATTATGATCCTTGATCCTCTGGTCTAAAATAGCCTTCTTTTCCTCCACTGTCTTTTCAGGGTCGGCAAGCCTCGCGATACTTCCCGTCTCATAGGCAATCGCAACGAATTCCTTCAGCGAAGCGGAAACATAATTCGCCGCCACATCAGACGTATTATTAATGGTTTTCGTTACCGCACTGACTGAAGAGATGTAGTTCAAAATCGAAGCGACCACTCCCAGTACAATACAGCAGAACATAATTACCTGACCGAAGCGCTTCGAAATCTTTTCACCGATACCGACAAACCGCCCGTCATCCTTCCCCTTTTTCCCTACCGAAACCTTTTCCGCACGACCTTCCTTTCCTTTTCCCATAAAACATTTCCCCCGTTCACATGATGAACTAATAAGATAGACAAACAGACCAAAATCGAGTACGTAAGAGTAATGGAAGACTAGCAAAACGATTTAGCAATAACGCTTCATATTCATCTAAGTTATTATAGACCGATGGTTACGATTACATTATATCACACTCCTGCACTTTTTTTATAATTTTTTTATAATTTATTTATAATTTATTTATTTTTAATTTATAGCTGTTTCTATATGCTTTCTACTTGAGGTTACTATGTCTTTTACTGGCGCTCTTTCTCATATAATCACCCAGATTTGTCAGGCACAACAGCGTCCCCGCCAGAAAAACGCCGGGAATCAGAATCGTCCACCAGGAACGGGTCAGCAGCGCGTCCTGCGAGAGGGAAAGCATACTGCCCCAGGATACAGTCTCCACCGGCAGGCCGAGCCCCATAAAACTTAAAGTAGCTTCCGCCACAATCGCGTTTCTCACATTCATAACCGCCATAAACAAAACGGAAGGGACAAAATTGGGTACCATATGCCGGAAAAGTACATGAAAAAAACCGCCGCCGAGACATCTGGCCGCCAACACATAGTCCGTATTTTTCAACTGCAGGACTTCTGTCCGCACCACCTTTGCCATACTCATCCAGCCCGTCAGCCCAATCACGACAGAAAGGCAAAAGGCATCCGTCCCACCCAGAACGGCCTGCAAAAATACCGTAAGCAGAAGTCCGGGCACACTGAGAACCAGTTCCGTCAGTCTCATAAGTACACCGTCAGCCCACGCAGGCGCACAACCGCTTGCGCTCCCCACCAAAACCGCCAGTACAGTAGAAATAGCGGTTGCCAGAACGCCGACCAGCAAAGAAATCCTGCCGCCATGCCAGATCATGGAAAAAATATCCCGCCCCAGGGCATCCGTGCCGAAAAAGAACTCCCTGCCCGGAGCCGCATTGCAGTGACTCAGATCCATATAAGAAGGATCCTTCATCACAAATAACCCGCAAGCAGCGCATCCAGCAACTACAAAAGATAGTGCAATCAGGGAAACAATGGGAAATTTCTTTTTCACAGCCGTCTCACCTCCCCGCCATCCACTCCGCCGCGCGCGCGCATCCGCGGATCAATCCGCTCGCTGACGATCCTGGCCGCCATATTGCATAAAATGACAAGTGTGCCCGTAAACAGGCTCACCACCATCAGCAGATTATAATCCTGATATCTGGCGCTCTCGTAGGCCAGCGTCCCGATTCCCGGATAGGAAAACACGGTTTCCACCACATATGTACCGCCGAGAATATGGGGCAGGGCAAGGGCCATCATGCTCAGGTAAGATGGCAGGACGCCCCGCATACAATGTCTGTATAATACCTGTCTCCCACTCATTCCCTTCATTCTCGCCAAAAGCACATAGTCCGCCCGCACTTCCTCCAACAGCCTGTTCCGAACCTGAAAGGCATAGTACCAGAGATGTCCCAGCACCACCACGGCAAGGGGCAGGATCAGATGCGCCGCCCTATCCGCCAAACTTCCTTCTTTTCCCACGGAATACGCCCCGGAACTCGGCAGCCAGCCCAGCCATACCGCAAATACCAGAAGTAAAAGCAGGGACAGCCAAAACTCGGGAATGCAGCTTGTAACGGTACCGATTCTGCAGATAAGCCGGTCCACGGCCTTATCCTCTCTCCACGCGCAGAAAATACCCAGAAGAGGCGCCAGCGCAAAGACGAGAAAGAATCCCAGTCCTCCCAGAAGGAGCGTATTCCCGATTCTTGCGGCAATCACCTCCTTCACATCCGTCTTATACTGGTAGGAAATGCCGAAGTCGCCGTGAACCGCCCCACGGAACCAGCGCACATACTGCCCGGGAAGCGGCTCATCCAGCCCGAGGCGTGCTCTTGCCTGCTCCTGCTCCACCACACTCATTTTCTCCACACGCTCCCCATAATAGGCATAAAGAGGATCTCCCGGCGCAAGTCTGGACATGCCAAACACCAGAACGGACAGGACCAAAACACTCAGCGTAAATTTCAGCGTTTCTTTAAGTAATTTCACAGGATATCCCTTCTTCAAACATTTCCTCCACATCCCCAATCCGATAAAGCTCTCCTCCCCGCATCAGCGCAACCCGGTTCGCCGTCTGTGCCGCCACACCCGGATTGTGGGTGATAAGGACAATGGACATGCCCATTCTTTTCCGCAGTTCCAGAAACAGTTCCAAAATCTGTGCCTGTACGGTCACATCCAGAGCCGTTGTCGCCTCATCCGCAAACAAAACCTCCGGCTCTGCGGCCAGCGCTATGGCTATCACACATCTTTGCGCCATGCCCCCCGAAAGCTGGAACGGATACTGTCCCACCCGCTCCTTCGGGTGATCCAGCCCAACCAGCTCCATCAGCTCCTCCGTTTTCTGCCTCCGCTCTCCCCGGGAAAGCTGCGGATGCCGCAGACGCACCGCCTCAACGATCTGTTCTCCCACGGACATACAGGGATTTAAAGCCGTCATAGGATTCTGGAACACCGCGGAAAAAAAGCTGCCGCGAAGTTTCTGCATCTGTTTGTCCGAATAGCCGGTAATCTCCTCGCCCTTCACGTATATATGTCCCGTTCTGACCACCGCTATATCCGGCAGAAGCTTCAGTATACTTTTACACAGCACGCTCTTCCCACAGCCGGCCTCTCCCATAACAGCCAGCACTTCCCCTTTCCGCAGGGAAAAACTGACATTTTTTAAGGCCTCCTTCTCTCCCTCAGGCCTGCAAAAACTGACCGACAAATCTTTGACCTGCAGCAAATCCATTTCTTACCTCACACCATCATACGGAGAAAGTCGCTTTTCAGATATTCTCTCAAGTAAAACATAGAACTTCTTACTTTGTCCACTCCGCGATATTCCAGAAAATTCCCACGCCGTGATGACCCATCACCGTGTCAGGAGAAATCCCGTGAATACCGGCATCCGCCACATAGTTTGCATCAATATAACAGATAAAGGCATAGGCCGGGTCTCTGGAAAGTTCCTCCTGAAATCGGGCATAGGCCTCCGCGCGTACCTTCGGGTCATCCGAGCGGCGCGCCTGTGTCAGGTACCGGTCAACCGCCGCATTGGAATAGCCGCTGTAATTTGCGCCTTTCCCCGTGCCGAACACCTTATAAGTGTGGTCGTCCGCATCAAAGGGGCTGCCCCAGCCAATCAGGTACGTCATTTGACTGTCCCAGTCAATTCTTGTTGGAATCTCCACCGTGCAGTCAATCCCAACCTCACGAATCTGCTGCGCCGCCGCCTGCGCCATGTCCGCCCGCACCTGGTCGCCCGCTCCCACACTGATTACAAAGGAAAGTGGTTCTCCGTCTCTCGTATAGATCCCGTCCTCCCCTTTGACACATCCCGCAGACTCCAAAATTTCCGTTGCTTTCTGGGGATTATAGTCATAGTGCTCCACATTCTCGTTGTTATAAATGTTGCGCTGCAGCGGACCGTAAGCCGGGATGCCCTGTCCCAGAAGAACCGCGTCTATGATGGCCTGTCTGTCAATCGCATAGCAGATGGCCGGAATGATATCCCGGTTCTCCTGCCAATAGGGATTGTTAAAATTGAAGAGGATGCCTCGATAATCGGAGGTCTGCATATCATAGCAGACATACTCTTCCCTGCCCGCAAAGGTCTGCGCAGCCTTCGGCGGAAGAAGGGCCAGATCCAGCTCCCCCGCCTCCATCTGGAGTGCCTTCGCACTGTCATCACTGACAATTTTAAAAATCACCCTGTCGATGTGAGGAGCTCCCCGGAAATAAGCCTCATTTTTCGTAAGGACAATGGCCTGCCCCATATCCCAGCTTTCCAGCTTATACGGACCGGTTCCCACAGGCTCGCGGAAAAAATCCGAGGTCTGCATATCCTCGCCCCTAAGCAGATGCTCCGGAAGTATCGCCATCGTCATATAATCGAGAAAGGCCACGTTAGGCGCTGCCAGCCGGAACGAAACCGTGTGGTCATCGACCACCGTGATTTCCTCCACGTCCTCATAGTTGGGCGCGTTCTCGGAACCGTTTTCCGGATCCATAATCTCCTCGATCGTAAATTTCACGTCCTTTGCCGTAAAAGGCTCGCCATCATGCCATGTGACACCCTTCTCCAGATGAAAGGTGTA
This sequence comes from Lachnospiraceae bacterium UBA7143, assembly GCA_002491905.1. Classification (GTDB taxonomy): domain Bacteria; phylum Bacillota; class Clostridia; order Lachnospirales; family Lachnospiraceae; genus UBA3282. Next base: position 39,309 of record DKWV01000035.1, read on the forward strand.
TGTACAGGTCGCCTCTTCAAATTCCCAGCTCTTCGCCAGGCCGGGCACTACCTCGTTTTCCCCGTTGTGGGCAGTCAGTCCGTTAAAGAGCAGGAGATTGATCTCACCGTGCTCGTCCATCGCCGGATTGATACGGGTGTAATCCCCGCTGCCGTATACCAGAGTGACTGGCTCCGCCTGCGCATCCTTCGCCGTTTCGTCCCCCTGTACTCCTTTTGTCTGGCTGCCTGCCGTCTGCACTCCGTCCGCCGTACCCGCCGCCCCACAGGCGGTAAGCAGGCACATACCCGCAAGCATCACCGCAGGCAGGCCCCTTCTCCTCATGTGAGCGCCTCCAGAATCTCCTGAATGGACATACCCCTCTCGCGCGCGAGCCGAGCCAGATCCTCATACTCATATTTTTCCCGCCTCACACCGTAGCCCTCCGAAACTTTTTTTCGGATTTCCCCGTAAGGCGTCTGCACCTTCTGGATCGAGCGGGCAAGCGTATATCTCCTGGAAATATTTTCACGTATGCCGATGGTTGTCGTATGCCGGAATATCAGCTCCACCATTTTATCCTTCGCAGACTCCGTGCACATCACATGCAGCACAGTGCCGGGACGGGATTTCTTCATTCCCGCCGCCACAGTGTAGACCTCAAGCGCTCCCGCTTCCAGAAGCATCTCCCCGGCAAATCCGATGGCCTCCGCCGTCATATCGTCCACATTGCAGCAAAGCTCCGCCACCATGTCGCCCATTCCTTCGGTCTCTCCGAGCAGCGCACGCACACAGTTTGCCGCCGGGAAATCTTTTTTCCCCATACCGTAACCGATAGAAATCGTGCGCATAACGGGCATCGCCCCGAAGCGGCTTGCAAAATACTTTAAAAGCGCCGCTCCGGTCGGCGTGCAAAGCTCTCCGCGGATCTCCCCGCCGTAAACCGGCACATCCTTTAAAATATAGGCTGTGGCAGGTGCAGGCACAGGCAGAATCCCGTGGGCGCATTTCACCTGCCCGCTGCCCACATGGACAGGGGACACGATCACCTGATCTGGCGCAATCTGGTCCATCAGCACACAGACCGCCGTGATATCCGCCACCGCGTCCATTGTTCCCACCTCGTGAAAATGAATCTCCGTGACAGGCACGCCGTGTACATGACTCTCCGCCTCCGCTATCATCCCAAATACCGCGAGAACATCCTTCCGAATGCGCTCCGAAACCGGCAGTTCATTCACAATGTGTTCTATCTCATGCATGCCGCTGTGGTGGTGATGCGCGTGGCTGTGAGTTTCCCCGGTTTCATGTGTATGCCCGTGGTTATGCGCATGTGCCGTTTCATGCGTGTGCTCATGGTCATGCCCGTGCATCTCCTCCGACTCTTCCCCGCCGTGTATCCGCACGGAGACATGTGTGCCGCCGATACCGCACTTCTGCGCCTTCTCACACACAAACACCACGCCAGGAATCCCCAGTGCATTCAACTTTTCCAACATTTTTTCCTGATCCGGCAAAAGCTCCAACAGCGCCGCCGTCAACATATCCCCCGCCGCACCCATACCGCAGTCTAAGTATAACGTCTTCATAAGTTCACCCTCCCGTTGTGATTGATCATGCTTGCCAGATACCCAGCCCCGAACCCGTTGTCAATATTCACCACCGACACGCCGCTGGCGCAGGAATTTAACATGGACAAAAGGGCAGAAACCCCGTGCATGGATGCGCCGTATCCCACGCTGGTAGGCACCGCGATCACAGGGCAGTCCGCCAGTCCCCCGATCACGCTGGCAAGCGCTCCCTCCATACCGGCGATGGCGATAATCACTGACGCATCCATGATTTCGTCCATATGTGCCAAAAGCCGGTGAAGCCCCGCCACGCCCACATCGTAGAGCCGCACCACCTCATTGCCGTGAACCTCCGCGGTGAGCGCTGCCTCCTCCGCCACGGGAATATCCGAAGTTCCTCCTGTGGCGACCACTATTTTTCCGATCCCGTCCGGTTTCGGAAGCTCACCGACAATGCCGATCCGCGCCTGCTCATGGTAAGTCAGCTCATGCAGCTTCGCCACCTTCTTCGCCTTCTTCGGGGAAAGTCGGGTAACCAAAATCGTTTTCTGTCCGTTTTTCTCCATACTGTCGATAATGCCCGCGATCTGCGCCGCCTCTTTCCCTGAGCCGAAAATGACCTCCGGCGCGCCCTGCCTGACGCCTCTGTGCAGATCCACCTTCGCATAACCGATATCCTCAAAGGGTTTCTTTTTGATGGCGAGCAGCGCCTCCTCCACGGAAACTTCCCCGTCTCTCACCTGTTCCAGTATTTTACGGTAATCACTCACGTTCTCACCTCCATATCCAATAAAACCATCTTATAGTATCGTTTCAATTCCCTCACGATCTCCTCCCGCCTCTCCAGAACCTTCTCCATCTGCGATGCTGGAAACTGCAGTCTGGCCGCCTGACCGAAACGCCTCACCCGAAAATCCGTAAAGCCCAGCGAAAAGAGAAAGTCCTCCGCCGCCTCCGTACTTTCCAGCTTCTCCGCTGTGATTTCTTCCCCTGTGGGTATCCGCGTGGCCAGACAGGCGTAGGCCGGTTTCTCCCACGTAAAGAGTCCCGCCTCTTTGGACAGCCTGCGGATTTCCGATTTCGTAAGGCCGCATTCCCGAAGCGGAGAGCGCACGGACAGCTCCCTTAACGCCCGCATTCCCGGGCGGTCTCCTTCCTCATCGGAGGCGTTCGTGCCGTCCAGCAGCAGAGCAAAGCCGTCCGCCTCGGCCGCCTCGGCAATCGTTGTAAAAATCAACTTTTTACAATGATAGCAGCGGTCGGCCGGATTTTCCCGGACTGCCTTATCTGCAAGCACATCTACTGTAAGTATCTTTAACTCGACATCCAGTTTTGCGCAGAGGCGTTTCGCATCCTCCAGCTCAAACTGCGGCTGAAAAGCACTCTTCACATAGTATGCCCACACATCCGCCCCCGCCGCCTCCGCGGCGTACAACAGATATGCCGAGTCTGTACCACCGGAAAAGGCAACAGCGGCTTTGGGGTTCTCCTTAAAAAATGCTGGTAAATCCATGTTTTCTCCTTCCGTGTCAGCTTTCCGACTCTGCTTATGCGCGCAAAAAAGGAAGACACATGATTCCTCTTTGAGGAATCGTATACCTTCCTGTGTATACATTACGTTATATCATAAATCGCTTACATTGCTTCGTTTCATTCGGGGACTTCTGTCCGCATGCCGGCTTCGTGCCGACTTTATCCTTTATCTATTTTATCTTAAACGCGGCGGATCAGTCAATCCCCCTATCCTGTCTTTTTGGGAAATTGCCACTTTAATTGCATTTAAGACACGCTTTTTATCGGCGCTCCACATCGGCGCCACAAGCGTGCGTTTGTCTCCGTCACCTGTCATGCGATGGATGACCATATTTTTCGGAAGCAGGGCCACACATTCTGCAACCAGCTCCACATAGCTTTCAAAAGCAAGCGTTTCAAACTTTCCTTCCAGATAATCCTTTTCCAGGTCTGTGCCCCTGATCACATGCAAAAGCTGCAGCTTTATGCCATCCACATGACTTTTTCCCACATAAGATACCGTATCCAGCATATCCTGTCTTGTCTCACCCGGCAGTCCAAGCATCACATGCGTTATCACTTCAATCCCTGACGCCTTCAGGCGGTTTACGGCATCATCATACACGGACAGCGGATAACCCCGGCGAATGTATTCGGCCGTAGCGGGATGTATCGTCTGCAGCCCGAGTTCTACCCAGACCGGTTTTATCTGATTGCACTCACACAACAGGTCTAACACCCCGTCCGGGAGACAGTCCGGGCGCGTCGCAACAGACATCACCGCGATATCCTTATGGCTTATCGCCTCCATATACAGGGAACGCAGTTTTTCGACAGGCGCGTATGTGTTTGTAAATGCCTGGAAATAGGCAATGTACCTGCCGCCTTTTATCTTTCCCGCCACTCTCTCCTTGCCCTTTTCAATCTGCTGTGTGATGCTCATCGTGCGGTCTCCGGCAAATTCGCCCGAGCCAGCCCCAGAGCAGAAAATACATCCGCGCGTGTCTGTCGTGCCGTCCCGGTTCGGGCAGGTAAACCCGCCATCCAGTGCTATTTTGTACAGTTTTTGACCAAAAACATCATGTAAATATTGATTTAAGGTGTATATTTCCATATGAACCAGCGCCCGCCCAGTCAGCTCCGCAACGCTTACACAATCCGCCTCACCGTAACGATATTACGGTAGGTCGCGGAAGTAATCTTGATCCCCGTCCGCTCCGTGCTGGCGTGCACGATCTGTCCGTTTCCTATGTAAATGCCCACATGGCCGCCATAATAGATCACATCCCCCGGCCTGGCATCCGAGTAGGACACACCTTTGCCCACAGTTGACTGCGAGTAGGAGCTTCTCGGAAGGTTAATGCCAAAGTTCTTGTAGACTGACATAACGAAGCCGGAACAGTCCGCCCCGTTGGTCAGGCTGGTACCGCCCGCCACGTAGGGATTCCCGATAAACTTGCAGGCATAATTCGCGATATCCTGCCCTTTTCCGCCGCCTGAGGATGTGGGCTTCGGCGCTTCCTCCTCCGAAGATTCAGCCTCCGAATCAGAATCTCCGCCATCCTGCGAAAGCAAGGCCTCCTGTTCTTTTCTGCGCCTTTCTTCCTCTTCCTTTTTCTTTCTCTCCTCTTCCTCCCGGCGTTTGCGCTCTTCCTCCTCCAGCTTTCTGATCTGGGCAGTCTCCTGCTTGATTCTCGCCGTGTAGGTAGCCGCCTCCTGTTTCGCCTTGGTGAGCATTACCCCATAGTTCTCATATTCCGTCTTTTTCTGGGCAAGCAGCTCCTCCATGTATGCCTGCCCTTCCTGCAGCTCGGTTTTGGAGGTTTCGAGTTCCGACTTATCCTCCTCCAGCGTATCCCACAGCTCCTGCACACGCTTTACCGTATCCTCATATTCGGTAAGGAGCTTCCTGTCATAGTCGTAGAGCTCTTCCACATACTTCGCCTTGTTTACCATGTCACCCATGTTTCCCGCACCGAAAAACATATGCAGGTAAGAGGAATCGCCCTTCTCATACATAAACTGGATACGGATTTTCATGGATGCATACTGTTCGCCCTTTTCCGCTACCGCCGCGTCGTAGTCCAGCTGCGTCCTGTAAATCTCCTCCTCCTTGTCGTTGATAGCCTCTTCGATCAGGTTAATATCCGTAATCAGATTCACCAGCTCCGCGTCGATCTCCTCGATCTCCTCTCCCACGCCCTCCTGCGCCTCCTGCGCCTCGGACGCCTTCTGCTGGGCGTTCTTCAGCTGGGACTGGTTCTTCTTCACATTATCCCGGAGTTCGGAAATAGTGGTAGCCGATATCGGATCTACCACTGACAGACACAATATGAAGGATAATATGGCATAAAGCCGTCTCTTGTATTTTTTCATAATTCACAATTATTGACCGTTCTCGGGAACGGAATCACGTCGCGGATATTGCCCATGCCCGTCAGATACATGACGCAGCGCTCAAAACCAAGTCCGAATCCCGCATGTCTGGCCGAACCGTACTTGCGAAGATCCAGATAAAACTGGTAATCCTCCTTATTCAGTCCAAGCTCGTCCATTCTGCGCTCCAGAAGGGCCAGGTCGTCCTCCCTCTGGCTGCCGCCGATGATCTCGCCGATGCCAGGCACAAGGCAGTCCATAGCCGCCACCGTCTTGCCGTCCTCGTTTAACTTCATATAAAATGCCTTAATTTCCTTCGGATAATCCGTCACAAATACGGGACGCTTAAACTCCTGCTCCGTCAAAAACCGCTCATGCTCGGTCTGCAGATCGCAGCCCCACTCTACCTTGTACTCAAAACTGTCGTTGTGCTTCTTTAAAATCTCGATGGCCTCCGTGTAGGTCACGTGGGCAAAATCAGAGTTTAACACATGGTTCAGCCGCTCGATCAGCCCCTTGTCCACAAACTGGTTAAAGAAATTCATCTCCTCCGGCGCATTCTCAAGCACATAGCGGATCACATGTTTAAGCATCGCCTCCGCCACCATCATGTCGTCCGTCAGGTCCGCAAAGGCCATCTCCGGCTCGATCATCCAGAACTCTGCCGCATGTCTGGTAGTATTGGAATTTTCCGCCCGGAAGGTAGGGCCGAAGGTGTATACGTTCTTAAATGCAAAAGCGTACGTTTCCACGTTCAGCTGCCCGCTCACCGTCAGGTTAGTTGGCTTGCCGAAAAAATCCGTGCTGTAGTCCACTTCCCCTTCCTCCGTCATGGAAAGGTTCTTTAAGTCCATCGTGGTCACCTGGAACATCTCGCCCGCGCCCTCGCAGTCGCTGCCTGTAATAATCGGCGTGTGCACGTAGACGAAACCTCTCTCCTGAAAAAAGGTGTGAATCGCGTAAGCAATCAGGGACCGCACGCGGAATACCGCCTGAAACGTGTTGGTTCTGGGCCGCAGATGGGAGATAGTACGCAGATACTCAAAACTGTGCCTCTTTTTCTGCAGCGGGTAATCCGCCGTGGAAAGCCCCTCCACAGTAATCTCCTCCGCCTGCATTTCAAATTTCTGTTTCGCCTGCGGTGTCGCCACAATCTTACCCCTGGCCACGATCGCGGAACCCACGTTCAGCCTGGAAATCGTCTCAAAATTGGAAAGCCCGTCCGCATACACAATCTGCAGCGGCTCAAAAAAAGTGCCGTCGTTCACAACGATAAAGCCGAACGTCTTGGAATCCCGGATGCTTCTCACCCAGCCGCCTACCGTTACTTCCTTATCGATATATGCCGCGCTGTTGCGGTACAGTTCTCTGATATCTGTTAATTCCATCTCACAATACCCCCTTATTTCTCACCTCAGTCTGCGGCGGCCGCCGTTTCCTGAATATTTCCGTTCTCCTTTAAAAATGCCACCACTTTTTTGCGCATCAGATCTTCCCGAAGAGACTCCACATCCACGCTCTTTTTCAACTCTTCCTCAGAAGCGTAGCCGTAAATCGTCATCAGCGCGGAAATTTCACCGGAAATTTCCTCCTCCGTGGGCATTAGTCCCTCTTTGTCGGCGATCGCCTGATACATGATATACTGCTTGGTCATCCGCACGCCTTCCTCCTCGAAAGCCGCCCGGTAAGCCGTCTCGTCCATTCCCTGATAAATCTGCATATACTGTGCCAGCGTCATTCCCAGGGAAGACGCTCTGGCGTTCATATTGTTTTCGATGCTTGTGGTAAACCGCTTTACCATCTCCTCCGGCGGATCCTTAAAAGTACTGTTTTCCATAATGGTGGACGCCATAGCGGTCTCAATCTCATTGTCATAGGTGCTCTGCGCCGATTGCTCATAGAGACTGGATACCCAGTCGTTCAGCTCCTGCACCGTCTGTGCGCCGCCGGTGTTATAGCCATCCTCTCCGAGCTGTTTTACCAGCTCATCCGTAAGCTCCGGCGCCTTGTTCTCGCTGATGCTGTTCACCGTCACCTCAAACACTACGTCCTCTCCCGCCAGATCTGGATTGGTGTACGGATCGGGGAAAGTCAGATTTAAGTCTCGCGTCTCTCCGACATTTGCACCGATCAGCCCTTCCTCAAACCCTTCAATAAACTGCCCGGAACCGATAGTCAGGTCAAAGCCTGTCCCAGTGCCGCCGTCAAAAGCCGTGCCGTCATGGTAGCCCACGAAGTCAATGTTCGCCACATCGCCTTCCTGTACCGCCCTGCCCGTCACCGGCACCTTTTCCGCTTTCGGCCCAAGATAGTTATCGTAAATATAACTGTCCACCGCACCCTCCGGCACCTCCGGCTTATTCGCCGTGGCCTCAATTCCCGTGTATGTGCCGAGCGTCACATATTTCTCCGCCTTAATATCCTTCAGATACTCTTTACTGCCGCAGGCAGTCAGAAACAGCGATGAGGCAAACACCGCTGCAATCACACAAATCTTTCTTTTCATATCTCCTCAATTCCTCTTTTCTCAAATCATAAATTCAACTTTTATCTTACCACAGCCGTCCTTTGTTTGTCTATATCCGGCCTTTTCTATTTCTGGGAACGCCGAATCGCCCGCCCAGTCAATATCCAACTTTATCTTGCGAAACACGCCGATCAATGTTAAAATACTTTTTGCATATATCGAAACGAAAACGGAGGCATTCCCATGAGTACGTTTACAATTGTCTTACTGGTGATTCTGGCGGTTCTGCTGATCGCCGTGGTTGTTTTATATTTCTTAGGAAAAAAAGCCCAGAAAAAACAGGCTGAACAGCAGGAACAGATCGACGCGATGAAACAGACCATATCCATGCTCGTCATCGACAAGAAACGGATGAAGCTTAAGGATGCGGGACTGCCCCAGATCGTGCTGGACCAGACGCCCAAACTTTTACGCGGCTCCAAACTTCCTGTGGTGAAAGCCAAAGTAGGACCGCAGATCATGACTCTCATCTGTGACGAAAAAATATTTGATGCCGTTCCCGTCAAGAAAGAGGTAAAGGCCGTCGTCAGCGGCATCTACATCACGGATGTGAAGGGGCTGCACGGCAAGGCGCCGGTTGTGGAGCAGAAGAAAAAGAGTAAATTCAAACAGATGGTAGAAAAGGCCCAGGAAAAGGCAGGTGCCAAACCGATCAAGTGATTTACCCAGCGGTTTTACGAAAGTAACGTAAAGCCGCTGTTTTCTTTTGAGCGGATGTCAATTTTGATATGGCAGTCGGAAAGGAACTCATAATTGATATCCAACGCGTAGTCCACATCCACCACAATATTATCTTCCTTTTCGTCGATCGTTATCCGCTTCGTGTCGATTCCCACCAGAATCTGCCCGAAAGGCGTATTGTAGTTCGACAGGTTCTTTTTGTTTTCCTGGAAAACCATATGTACGTTCACCAGGCCGTTGCGGGTAAGCTCCACCATCCGGCCGCCAAATTTAAGGCGGTTCTTCGTGGGTTGCTCAAACCCCTCCGTGACCTCCTCGTAAATCACATAATGCCTGTCGTTCTTCTTATAATAATCCCCCACAGTGACCGTCTCGATCCTGTCGGCATTTTCTTCGCGCTGATCGAACTGTAATCCCTGTAAAGTCAATAGCACTTCTTTTGTCATGATAGTTTCCCTCTAAACATTGTAACAGTTCAGCCACGCCCATTCGCAAAACCGCGCTTTCAGCGCTCTCCGCCGCCTTGCGGCTTTTTTTGCTCATAATCGGGCGTTCCCTCAGAACTTCATCTATCAGTCAAATTCATGCAAGCATGATTTGCCCGACAGATTCGTTCTGGCTGAACTGTTGCCTAAAACTCGTCAATCCGAATCACCTTTGCCGACAGAATGCCATAGGGCAGAATGGAGTTGGCAAACCGCTGGAATTTATCAGCGGCGTCGCTGACAAAAAAGCGGTACAGTTCCGTCCCAAGTCCCGGCCTGTGCTCACTCTCCAGACCGTGCTCCGCCAAAAGCGTCTTTAATTCCCTCGCCGTCTCATAGGCCGGATTCACTAAGGTCACGCCTTCCCCCATGATTTTCCCCACCGTAGAGCGCAGCATCGGATAATGGGTGCATCCCAGAATCAGGGTGTCAATGCCGCTGTCAACCAGCTCCGTCAGGTAACGGCGGGCAATCTCGTCCGTCACCGGATCCTCCCACAGCCCCTCCTCCACCAACGGCACAAAAAGCGGGCAGGCCTTCCCTATAACACTGACACTGCTGTCACGTTCTTCTATGTAACGGCTGTATATGCCGCTGTTGATGGTGGCCTCCGTTGCCACAACGCCGATTTTCTTATTCGCAGTAGCCTCAAGAGCCGCCCTGGCTCCCGGCTTTACTACACCGATCATCGGAATAGCCACCTCTTTTTCCAGCTCCTCCAGCGCGTAGGCGCTGGCCGTATTGCAGGCGACCACGATCGCCTTCACCTGCTGCGTTTCCAGAAAATGTACAATCTGTCTGGAAAATCTCGTCACCGTCTCCTTCGACTTGCTTCCGTAAGGCACGCGCGCCGTGTCACCGAAATATACGATCCGCTCGTTGGGGAGCTGCCGCATGATCTCCCGTGCCACGGTCAGCCCTCCCACCCCCGAATCAAACACGCCTATGGGGCTGTTATGCCACTCTTCCTGTCCGTTCATGGTTCCTGACCCTTCCCTGATTCTGCCTTCCTTTTTCCGGCAGACAGATTTTCCTCACACCATTCCAAAAATCTGCTGTCAATCACAATCTCATCATCGGAGGCTTTCCAGACTTCCGCCGCCTCTATCCTCCCCGGCAGACCGTCCGTCTGCATCCCATCTGACATTACCGCTTCACAGGTATCTTCCGTGAAACATAATTCCGGGTAAAATATTCCCCACCAGGCTGCCGCAAAGAGACAAGCCGCCAGCGTTTTTCCTTTTTTATACATAATACACACTCCCATCTGCCTTTATCTCCGGCATTGAGAGTATTCCCGCCTCTGTGCTTCCTGATACACCGTTTACCAATTCTCTGCCCGCCGCACAGCTGACTTTCCTGTGCACACTCGCACATAGAAGCATATGTTCAGCGGGAAGTGCGCTTACTTCTGGGATCGATGCGGATCTGCCTGATAATGGACTGCTCCTGATTATCAATGTGGAGCTTTGCTGCCGCCGCCGCTTTCTCTCTGTCACCGTTCATGATGCTCTCATATATCATCCTATGCTCGTTAACCAGATTTTCATGCCCGCTCTCATCCTTGATATACTCAAAACGGTAGCGGTACATCTGCTCGGACAGGTTATTGATCAGCTGGATCAGCCGCTGGTTTCCCGTCGCCTGCACAATGATATCGTGAAGCGCCACATCCGCCTCCGCGATGGTCACCACATCTCCCGTCTTTGTGGCCTCCTCAAAACTGTCGCAGGCCCTTTTCAGGGCCGCTTTTCCCTCGACGGTAATCCTGTCACAGGCAAGCTCCGCACAGAGCGCGTCCAGAGCCCGCCTCACTTCCAGCACATCCTGCAGGCTTTTCTCCGTAATCTGCGCCACCTCCGCGCCCCGTCTGGGAATCATGGTCACAAGCCCTTCCAGCTCCAGCTTTCTTATTGCCTCCCGGATCGGCGTGCGGCTCACCCCCAGACGGTTTGCCAGATGAATCTCCATCAGCCGCTCCCCCGGCTTCAGTTCACCCGTCAAAATAGCGCGGCGCAGCGTATTGAACACCACATCCCGCAGCGGAAGGAATTCATCCATATTCACAGTGAAATCATGATCCATACGCTACCCCCTTGCAAAATCCCGTCACAAAAACCGCCCGCGCAAGCTCTTCTTTCTCTATGGCGGCCGCTATTTTCTCCGCCGTTTTTCTCTCCTTACAAATGCCGAACACGGTAGGTCCGCTGCCGCTCATCAGCGCATTCTCAGCTCCCAGCCCGCACATGATCTGTTTCAGCCTGTCGATAACAGGATATTCTTTCACGGTGACCGTTTCCAGAACATTCCCCATCCTGTCCGTGATCCCTTTCAAATTCCCCGCCGCAAGAGCCGCAGCCATGCCGTCTATATCCGGATGAAAGGAAAGTTTGTCCGCCTGTAAATGCCCATAGACAAAGGCCGTGGACACGTCAATGTCCGGCTTCGCTATCACCAGATGACAGGCCGGCGGTTCTGGGAGTGGTGTCAGAATTTCCCCGATGCCCTCCGAGAGCATGGTACCTCCCTGAATACAGTAGGGAATGTCCGCCCCCAGCGTCACACCGAGTTCTTTCAGCTCCTCCACGGAATATCCCATCTCAAAAAGCGCGTTCAGCCCACGCATAGCCGCCGCAGCATCCGCGCTGCCGCCCGCCATACCCGCCGCGATGGGAATCCGTTTCTTCAATGTGATAAGAACGCCCTCCCGGAGCTGCCGTTTCTCCATCAGAAGAGCCGCCGCCCGGTAAACCAGATTGTTCTCGTCCGCAGGCAGATCGGCCCCTTCTACCTGCAGCCCGATCCCCGGCTCCTCTCTCCTCTCGAAGGTCAGATCATCGCAGATATCCACGGTCTGCATAATCATCTTTACCTCATGGTATCCGTCCGGCCTGCGCCGAATTACGTCCAGTCCCAGATTTATTTTTGCGTAAGCTCTCTGCTTCATCATACCTGCTCCTAATCCGCGCCTTCCGTGCCGTCTTTCACCCGTTCCCTGTTCCCGTCCCATTGGAATCCGTGTACTTTGTATACAAGGATTGTACTTAATTTTGTACAAAATGTCAAGCACCGCTGACTTATCATATTTGGAATGACATTTAAAGGAAAATTTATGATTTTCTACCTGCCTGCTACTAAATTATTTAGGAAAATGGTACGATATAGTAAATAGAAAAAGGAGATTGTCCACCTGGCAGTCTTTTCGCAACTGCAAATATACATAAATATTTCCAAGGAGGGATACCCATGAGCGTAAACGGAATTACTGGCGTAGGCGCTAACGCTTACGAAACTCTGACAACCACACAGACAGAGAACAAACCGGTTGAAGAAGTCAACAAGGATGATACTTCTGACAAGGGTGAAAACGGTGTGGTCTATGAGCCTTCGAAGGACAGCGCCAGCATACCCGTAAAGAAGTATGTACAGAACACTGAGCTGATAAATAAGATGAAGGCTGACGCAGAGGAACATTCCAAGCAGCTTCGCAACATCGTTGAGCAGATGATGGGCAAGCAGAGCCAGACTTATGGCATTGCCAATGACATGTGGAAATTTCTTGCCAGCGGCAAGTTTGAGGTGGATGAGGCTACCAAACTGCAGGCACAGGAAGATATCTCTGAGGACGGCTACTGGGGCGTAAAGCAGACCTCTGGCAGAATCCTTGATTTCGCAACGGCTCTGACAGGCGGTGACCCCAGCAAGATCGAAGACATGCGCAAGGCTTTCGAAAAAGGTTATAAGCAGGCTGAAAAGACTTGGGGCGGCGAGCTTCCCGATATCTCCAAGCAGACCTACGACGCTGTGATGGCAGGCTTCGACAAGATGGCTGAGGACGCGGCGCAGACCACCGCACCGACGGATACTACCAATTAAACATGACTAAAGAAACCGCAGAGGGAATCGGGTGCAGGCCCGGTTCCCTTTTTAACATCTATTTTTAAGGAGAAAATCACATGGTCGAATATGAAAAAATTGCAAAAATCCCCTACGGCGGGGACTACAACCCGGAGCAGTGGCCGGAGGAGACATGGGAGGAGGATATGCGGCTCTTAAAGCTTGCACACATCGACATTGTCACTCTGAATGTCTTTAGCTGGGCAATGCTGCAATCCGACGACGATGTCTACCATTTTGAAAAACTGGACAAAATCATGGAGCTTGTGAAAAAGCATGGTATGAAAGTGTGTCTGGCTACCTCCACCGGCGCGCACCCCGCCTGGATGGCAAGAAAGCATCCCGACATCCTGCGGGTGGAGGCAAACGGCATGAAGCGAAAATTCGGCAGCCGCCACAACTCCTGTCCCAACAGCCCCACCTACCAGAAATACGCGGTGGCGCTGGCCTCCAAACTGGCTAAACGTTACAAAGAGTATGACAACATCGTGGCATGGCATGTCTCCAACGAGTACGGCGGAGAATGCTACTGCGAAAACTGCGAGCGAAAGTTCCGGGAATGGCTGAAGGAAAAATACAAGACCATAGAGGAAGTAAACCGGGCCTGGGACACCGCTTTCTGGGGCCACACCTTCTATGACTTCGAGGATATCGTCGTACCCAACCTGCTTTCCGAGCACTTTGATAACGACCGCAGCACATTCCAGGGCATTTCCCTGGATTACCGCCGCTTTAACTCGGAGAGCATTTTAAACGCTTACCGACTGGAGTATGACGCGATCCACGCCATTACTCCTGATATACCCATCACCACGAACCTGATGGGCACCTACCAGCCTCTGGATTATCAGATGTGGGGCAAATATATGGACTTTATTTCCTGGGACAACTATCCCGCCAACGATACCCCCACTTCCAGCGTCGCCCTTCGTCACGACCTGATGCGGGGCTTAAAGCAGGGAAAACCCTTCGCGCTGATGGAGCAGACACCATCGGTTCAGAACTGGCAGCCCTTTAACATGCTCAAACGCCCCGGCGTCATGCGGCTGTGGAGCTATCAGGCGGTTGCCCACGGAGCGGATACCGTCATGTTTTTCCAGATGAAGCGCAGCATCGGCGCCTGTGAAAAATACCACGGCGCGGTGATCGACCATGCCGGGCATGAGAACACCCGGGTATTCCGCGAGGCTGCCGCGCTCGGGGCGGAGCTTGAAAAACTGGGAAACCAGACCCTCGGCGCAAGGAGCGACGCCAAAGCCGCCATCGTATTTGACTGGGATAACTGGTGGGCCATCTCCTATTCTTCCGGTCCTACCATCTATCTGGACTATTGCCGGGAAGTAGAACACTACTACAAAGCCCTGTTCGATCTGCACATCCCTGTAGACATGATCGGTGTGGAGGACGACCTGTCGCAATACGATCTGGTGATCGCGCCCGTGCTTTACATGGTGAAATCCGGATTTGATGAAAAACTGCGCACCTATGTGAAAAACGGAGGCCGCTTCCTGACCACTTTTTTCAGCGGTTATGTGGACGAACACGATCTCGTGACCGTCGGCGGCTATCCCGGAAAGCTACGGGATATTCTTGGCATCTGGGTGGAGGAAGAGGATGCGCTGCCTGAGGATATGCACAACTGTTTCCACTACGAAGGAAAAACTTATCCTGCCTCCCTGCTCTGCGACCTGCTGCACACGGAAGGTGCAAAAGCGCTCGCCTTTTACGAAAAAGATTTCTATGCGGGTATGCCCGTGCTCACGAAAAACGCCTTCGGCAAAGGCTTTGGCTACTATGTGGCAACGCAGTCTGACGATGACTTTTACCGGAAATATCTCGGCGAAATATGCCGGGAAGCGGGAATTGAACCAATTATGGAGACGCCGGACGGCATAGAAGTAACCAGAAGAGTCAATAAAAACGGCACCTTCGTATTTCTGTTAAACCACGGGGAAGAATCCCAGGTAATGGCAATGCCTTTTGCGGGAACCGACCTGCTGGGCGGCAAAAGTTATGAAGAAGGTGACGCACTCACCCTGGAGGCGAAAGGCGTGGCGATTGTCAAACTATTATAGCGCATTGATAACCCCCTGTATGCCCTGCTCCTCGTAAATACTTTTATAATAGGCGACTTCGTTTCTGATCAGCTCATCGATGACGCGCATGCCAAGCAGCTCCACCGGCGCCTTGTCATCCGTCATGATACGCTTCCCCGCTTCATAGGGAAGCAGATTTTCAGAGACCGTGTCCATCATGGCAAGGAGGCTTTCGTCCGCGACAGTCTCCTTGTGTTTTTTCAAGTTCTCAATCATCTGCGGATTGTCGGAGGCAAAAAGCTCCCTGTTTGTGGAGCCCTTCACGTCCACCGTGTAAACCTCGCCAAAAACGCTGCCGATGGTATCCGAAAGATAGGCGTTGATGCTGTCCGCCCCACTGCCGCGCATGTTCATGTTGACCACCATCACGCCATCCTCTGTCAGATGCTCCTTCACCAACGTGAAAAATTCCGTGGAGGACATCTGAAAGGGAATCGTGATATCCTGATAGGCATCAACCATAATCACATCGTACTTTCCGTCGATGGCATTCAGGTAAGCCCTGCCGTCATAGGTGGTGACCGGCACATCCTCCGGCAGCTCAAAATAGGTCCGGGCCAGATCCGTGATCTTTTCGTCGATCTCCACGCCCTCTATCGGCATATCCCCGTAGTAGGCACGGCACTGGTGCGCATAAGTGCCGGTCCCCATGCCCAAAATCAGCGTATTGCAGTCCGCCGGATTTTCTTTCCCTGTCATAAGCGGTGCCGCCATAGCATAGTCGTAATACATCCCCGTCAGCCCCTCGTCCTTAATCAGAATGGACTGCACTCCGAAAAGCACATTTGTCGATAATATGACATTTCTGTCGTTTTCTTTTACCTGAAGATAATTGTAAATGGACTCTCCCTCATAGGCCAGACTGCTCTCCCAGAAGGCAAAGCTGTTCGACGCCCCGAAAATACAGCACAGGATAAAGATAATGGCCGACGCGGCGCTCTTTTTCAGCCCGCTCTTTTTGCTGACAAAATAGATGATGCCAAGTCCCAGCAGAATCGCCGCAAAAATCAGAAACGTAACCGAAGTGCCAACCGCTGGAATCGAGACAAAAGTCGGCACAAACGTACCGATAATACTTCCAATCGTGTTAAACGCCCCAAGTGTTCCCACGATACTGCCGCTGTCCTCCAGGCTGTCCACGGTGTATTTCGCAAGGGATGGTGTCACAGTTCCCAAAAGGAATAGCGGAAACACAAAGATCACCATACACGCCGCGAAGGCAGCCCAAATCAGAAAATTCGTGTTCACCGCAAAAATTAACAGCGCGGAAATTCCCAGAATAATATACTTCCCTACCACAGGAATCAGCGCGATCCATACCCCCGCGATCAGAATCCGCATATAGAGCCTGTCCGGGTTGGGGTTCTTGTCCGCACTCTTCCCGCCATAAATATTCCCCAGCGCCATAGCAATCATAATGGTTCCAATGATGATTGTCCACACAATCTGGGAAGAGCTGAAATAGGGAGCAAGCAGCCTGCTCGCCCCCAGCTCCACCGCCATCACGGACATGCCGGCGAAAAATTCCGTCAGATATAAAAACAACTTATTTTTTAAAATAGGTGTTGTGTTCATGCCATTGCTCCTATATACACTTATATTTTTCCTTACTCCTTACATAGTATATAGGATTCCTCATTTTTTTACAATCCGCTTTTCGCACAACGCCCGCCCGGCGGGGCGGAAGCGCGTCGACGTAGAATTGCCCGCCGCCCGCGTGTTTCCTTCTCAAGCTTTAAATGCCGCCCTTCACCACCAATATTTTATCTCCCGCATTAATCTCCTCCGTCGGCAGTTCATTCACCTCCCGAAGCTGCGCCACCGGCACATAATACTTCTTACCGATATCCCACAGCGTCTCCCCGGGACCTACGATACAGATCACCATGCCCGGCAGGTCACTCAGCTTATTAAGGTCAAGCGGTTCCACCCTGATATCCGTGACCAGATCACGGTTCTGGACAGCAAATACAATCACCTTGAACTGCAGCGCCGCCTTCACATCCAGCTCGTCGCTGTCAAGCATGGTCACTGTCAGCTGCTCGATACTGCTTCTCAGTTTATAGACACAGGTCGGCAGGATATTCTCCGCATCAATCACGTACTGGAACGGAATCTCATTGACCGTGGAGTAGATGGATTTCGTGCCGCCCGCACTCAGGTAGAGTGTCGTCACAAGAAGCGTTCCCGTGACAGCGATGCCATTCTCCACGATAGTCTGCTCGTCAATCCTGATTTCCCCATCGGAATGGATGAGCTGATACATAGGCATTTCCGTGTTCTGGATCCGTACATGCTCCGCAATCTTACACTTCCCGCTCCCGGCTAACAGCAGGCTCTTTACAGGCATCTGTGTCGTCAACGCCTCAATCTCCTTATCCACACCGTAGACATCGGAAATTACCTCCAGATTTTCCTCCTCGTAGAGATGAATATCCAGATCCAGCACCGGCTCAACGCAGAACACTCTCTCCTCCCCGTCAAAGTCCTGCCGCACTTCCACATTGCACTGTCCCAAATGATACCGGATGTCGGGAATCATATTTTCCCGACATCCGTGGCACTCAATAATGCCGCTGAAAGGTACGGTATTTTCATACCACTGGGTTTTATCATTGTCCCCTTCGCCCTCATACAGGAAAAATGCCCGCATTTCCCCCTGAATCGAAAGTTTCTCCTCAAGCGCCTTAAACTCTACATGGTCGAAGCAGATATGATGCCATATGGTCTGAAAGACGTTGGGCAGATTACCCGTCAGCTCCATCTCTTCCTTTAAGCGGAAAATGTCCTTCTTGTGCAGTACCAGTTCTACAACGGGATAGACGCACTTGCGGTACTCCACAGGCTCCTCATGGTAAAGGTCAACCGCCGTCTCGCACTCCACCTGCTCCTCCCGTTCCAGCATAAAGGAAACCACTGCCTGCACGCTGAATTTTCGCGAGTTAATCAACCCCACAGTCAGATCCTCAATACAGCTGTCCGTCAGGATCGTGTCGCCGCCTGCTACCCCCTCCATATTCACCTTTTCCTCAAAGGGAACCACTGCCTCCATACTGGCGCACATCCCCTCCATATCCGTCAGATACAGTATGGACACCACCAGCTTTCCTTTCAGGCTGACCGTGTTTTCACCGGGGCGGACCTCCTCTAAAATGATCTCGCCTTTACTGCTAAGCAGATAGTTTGCATCCGGCCTGTTATCTGAAATATTTACATCCTCTTCCAATACTATCTGCGTTCCGGCCCTGCCGTTTATTCGGTCCATATGTATCTTTTTCTTCACCAATTCCACAAAAATGCCCTCCCTGCGTATAGTTACTATAAATCTATGCGCAGGGAGGGCAAGATATGTCACTCCACAGCCCCGATCAGGTCCGTCACGTTTTCGATCCCATACTGTTTCATATAAGCCTCAATCCCTTCCACCACCTCCACGGTAGTATAAGGATTCACGAAATTCATCGCGCCCACAGCCACGGCGCTTGCCCCTGCAAGCAGAAATTCAACCGCATCCTCACCGCTGCCAATCCCGCCCATACCGATAATCGGAATCTTCACGGCCTGCGCCGTCTGATAAACCATGCGCACGGCCACCGGCTTAACCGCGGGCCCGGACATGCCGCCCGTCCTGTTGGCCAGCACGAATTTTCTTCTATGGATATCAATTTTCATGCCCGTGATCGTGTTAATCATGGAGAGCGCATCGGCTCCCGCAGCCTCAGCCGCCTTTGCCATCTCCGTGATATCCGTCACGTTAGGGCTCAGTTTCATAATCACCGGCTGTTTCGCCTTTTTTTTGATCTGTGAAGTGATATCGTAGAGGGAATCTGCCTTCTGTCCGAAAGCAATCGCCCCCTCCTTCACATTGGGACAGGAAACATTGATTTCCAACATGGAAACGGCTGTGTCCGAAAGGCGCTCCACCACTTCCAGATAGTCTTCCACGGTTTTGCCGCAGACATTCACGATGACATTCGTGTCGTAATTTTGCAAAAACGGCAGATCTCTCTCTATAAAGACATCAATCCCCGGATTCTGCAGGCCGATGGCATTTAACATCCCCCCGTACACTTCCGCTACGCGGGGCGTCGGGTTGCCTTCCCAGGGTACATTAGCCACCCCTTTGGTCACCACCGCGCCCAGCTTATTTAAATCCACAAAATCGCTGTACTCCATACCGGATCCGAAGGTGCCCGACGCCGTCATGACGGGATTTTTGAAGGTGACTCCCGCAATTTTTACCTCTGTATTCATATATCCACCTCCCCCGCTTCAAAAACCGGCCCTTCCGTGCAGATACGGGCATTGTTTACATGGGAATGGGCGTCCACCTTCGTTGTTTTGCATACACAGCCCAGACATGCACCCACGCCGCAGGCCATGCGTTCCTCCAGGGATATATAGGCTTCCATTCCACTCTCCGCCGCATATTTCTTTATTGCTCGCAGCATCGGCATCGGCCCGCAGGCCATAATCACATCCGCCTGAAGAGAGTAGGCTTTGATGATATCCATCACATTTCCCTTTGTGCCCACGCTGCCGTCCTCTGTCGCCACATAGACGTCACCGTACTCCGCCAGATCCTCTTCCAGAAAAATGTCCTTATTCCGGTACCCGAGCAGAATCTGCTTTTTCTCACCTATAACCTTGGCCAGTTCCAGCATGGGCGGAATGCCGATCCCGCCGCCCATCAGAAAGGCTCGTTTTCCCTTTGCCTTTTCGACGGGGAATCCGTTTCCGAGTACACCAAGGATATCCATCCGGTCACCCGCTTTGCAGGCCGAGAACTCCGCCGTGCCCTTTCCCGCGATGCGGTACACGAGCCGCAGCCTGTCTGCCTGATCCGTCTCGCAGATGCTGATGGGACGGGGTAAAAGCATGCTTTCGCCGTGGGGATACACCGCCACAAACTGCCCCGGATGGACATTCTTCGCAAGCTTCGTCTCCAGCCATAGATCATAGATCTGCTCGCCTATCTGTTTCTGCGATATTACCGTCGCCGTTACTTTTCTCTTCTGCGCCATATGCGGTTCCTTTCTGATTAATTTGCACTGCTCATTGCTATCACGTAGATTATATCACGCCTGTCTTTCCATTGCCAGAAGCCATTCCTTTTTCTCGAGACCGCCCGCGTACCCCGTCAGGCTGCCGTCCGACCCTACGACTCTGTGGCACGGTACGATGAGGGAAATGGGATTGCGGGCAACCGCACTGCCCACCGCCTGCGCCGACATTGACGTGATCCCCCTGTTCTTTGCAATGGCCGCTGCAATTTTCGCGTAGGTTGTCGTGCATCCATAGGGAATCGCAAGCAGCGCCTCCCACACTTCTTTTTGAAAAGGGGTGCCCTTCATGGACAACAGCGGTGTAAAAGCCGGTTTTCTCCCGCCAAAATAAATGTTGAGCCAGTCCTTTGTCTGCCCAAAAACAGGCAGTTCTTTCTGCTCGTGGTTTTGATCAAGTTTTGCCGCAAAATATTTCTGCCCTTCAAACCATAAACCTGTCAGGGCCTGTCCGTCGGCGGCGAGCATAATCCTGCCGAGCGGTGAATCATAATAATGCGTGTATTCCATTTGGCTGCCCTCCTGCGCCTTGTTTTCAGCATAAGAAAAGCCGCGCCTGCGCGCCCGATTTTTCATATGACCATAATCAACGTCCCTGCCCCAATCAGCACGCAGCCGATCAGCGACTTCGCCGTAAACTCCTCGTGAAGAAAAACAAAAGCCAGTATCAGCGTAATCACCACGCTCAGCTTGTCGATTGGCACCACTTTGGACGCCTCACCCGTCTGCAGCGCCCGGTAATAGCAGAGCCATGATGCGCCGGTTGCCAGCCCGGAAAGGATCAGGAAAATCCAGCTCTTTTTACTGATCTGCGCGATTCCGCCCTGTGCATTTGTCAGAAACACCATGCCCCACGACATAACTACCACCACAACCGTCCTTATTGCCGTGGCAAGGTTTGAATTGACGCCCTCTATTCCAATTTTCGCCAATATAGAGGTCAATGCCGCAAACACCGCAGATAAAATTGCAAATATAAACCACATACGCTTCCACCTCCACATTATTTATATCTATTTTCTCCCTTAAAATCAAGTTTACCGCAGATCCGAAAACGCAATTACCGGCAGCGGGTCAGCCGGGTGCTCCCCGATCGTTTTCTCCATCCAGACCATATCGTACCATCTGCCAAATTTATAACCGCACTGATGGAATTTTCCGACCAATGCATAACCCAAACGACTGTGAAATTTCACACTGTCTTTGGTCAGATACGCGTCCTCCGTATCAGAATACGCAATGCAGGCATTCAGGTTCAGGATATGCTGCGCGCGCGATATCTCCTCCAGCACGGCATAGAGACTGCTGCCGATGCCAAGCCCCCGCCTGTCCTCCTTCACGTAAACGGACACCTCCGCCGCCCAGTCATAGGCCGCTCTGTCTTTAAAGACACCCGTGTAGGCATACCCTACGATTTCCCCGTCCTTTTCTGCCACAATGTAAGGATATTTCTTAAGCGTGTTTTCTATCCTTTTCTTAAACTCTGACAGGGCAGGCACCTCGTATTCGAATGTAATTGCCGTGTCTCTGATGTACGGCGCATAAATCTGCAGAATTTCCTGTGCATCAGAAACACGGGCTGTCCTGATTTTCATATCTTTATAAAGCATGGTTCTCCTTCAGTATCTCCAACGCTTCCTCCATCGAAACACACTTTGCATATCTTCCATTCCATATAAAATCATTGTAATAATGATAGCACACATCTTTCGCCATATAATCATTGTCAAAAGTGGAGTTCGCATACGCCGGCACAATCATCTCGTATCCACGGTCAAAACCGCTCAGGATAGTGGCGTCTATACAGAAGTTCGTCTGCAGACCCACAATCATAATTTTCGTCTCGCTTTTCTCCGCCAAATACCCAGCAAGCCCCGTCGATTCATGCAGCGCGCTGTTTACGGTTTTGTCAAATATGCGTTCCCCCTCTAAGGGGGCGAACGCCTCAAAGATCGCGAACTCGTCGTCTCCCACGGAAAATCCTGTGCCGGGACCGTCGTCATGCCTCACATACACAACCTCCACGCGATGTTTTCTGGCCTGCGCAATCAAAGCCTTTATATTCTCTTTCAGGCGCTCAAATGCAAACAGCCTTTCGTCCGTAATTCCCTTCTGAGTATCCACCACAAGTAAAATCATATCCTTCTCCGTTCTGTGACAATAGCATAGCATGAAAATGCTTTTTCATTTTCCTTTATAGCTTAACACGTACCCATAGCAAAAACAATTCTTCTGTCAAAATCCACTTTACATCCACCTATATTTTACTATTCATTAATTTTTATTCCATTATTTTCCAGATTCTATTCTTTATATTAAATTTGCTTTTTTATTCCTTAAAATACAATACAGTAAAAGTATCAACATATCTATTTTGAAACACAATGGCCTGCGGACTCCTTACATAGTCTGCTTTACTATCAGAAAAAGGCCAAAGCGCTCCGCTTTGGCATGGAGAAAACAATGGAATTTGGTGAATTTCTGGCTAAACTCAGAAAAGAAAAAGGGTATCTTCAAAAAGAAATTGCCGCCTATCTGAATGTAACAGTGGCGACTGTTTCCAACTACGAAAAGGGCGTACATACACCTGATCTGAATACTTTGATTAAACTTGCTGATTTTTACGACGTATCCACGGATTTTCTTTTACAGCGAACAGGGTACCGTGCAAGCATCAGTACGTTGAACAAACGCCTTTCTGCAGACTACACTGTCAGCGATCTCATGAACACAACATTAGAATTAGACCGCCACAACACTGCCGCTCTTTTGGATTATTACGAGCTGCTGACACTCAGGAACTCTGTCAATCGGGCAAATTAGACAGCCCTGACAAAAGGCGGTAAAGATGCCCTTTCAAAGCAGGCGGCCGGATCATCACCTCATCAGGATCCCGACTGCTTTCTTTGCGTTGTCTTCCCATGCCGCGCCCTACCCCTCCTGTACCACGGCGTGACTGAGAATATAAAAAATCTCCTGCCCGGGCTGCCATTCCTTTTTCATCGGCTCAAACCGTTTGTCAAACTCCGCGGCAGCTGCGCTGTCATATGCATACGCCGGACTGTCCAGGTAGACCCATTTTTCTCCGGCTAAAGCTCCCGCACACAGTTCCTTTACCAGCATAGCTGCCGGGTATTTCCCGTCCGGGGTGCTGACACCAAACTTCTGACAGCTCTGAAACCCCCGCGCCACATAGTTACCGGGATCTCCGAAAATCACAATCGCACTGTACCCAAGCGCTGCCGCTTTTTGAAAGCTGTGCTCCAGAAGCCGTTTCCCGATTCCCCTGCGCTGATACGCCGGATGGACGCTGAGAGGCCCAAAAGTGAGAATGGGCATTTCCCCTCCATCCTCACCCACAAGTTTCGTCTTTGTATACATCACATTTCCCACGATACTGCCATCCGCGGTTCTGGCCACAAAATCAAGCTCCGGGATAAAATCCTCATGGTCCCGCAGGACATGGGCCAGATAGTGCTCCTCGCAGCCAGGTACATTAACATTCCAAAAGGCTTTCCGTGTCAGCGCCTCCACCTCATCAAAATCCCCCTGCGATTCGTTTTCAATCCTGATATCACTGTATTCATCCCTCATAGCCACATCCTCCTCCCGTTCGCTTTACAGGGAACCGCCGTTGTGCTTCTCTTTTCCACCGGTAATCTATCGGCTTTCCGACAAAACCCCGATCAGTCGATATTGCTGATTACCGCTGTGCGGATACCCGTTTTTTCCAGATATGCCAGCATCTTCTCCGTATTTGGCATCACGGCACCGGGGGAGGCTGCCGTCCATTCAATCTCCTCCAGCTCCTCATAGGAAATGCTGAAGGTAAGTCCCAGATATTCATAAATCAACCGCATAAACTGACACTGGTTGATTTCTATGCCGACGTCTCTCCCCTTCTGAAGCCGTTCAAACAGTTTCTGTACCTCAATATAAATCTGCTTTGCGGTAAGATGCAGCGGATTTTCCACAATATAGGGAAAGGCCGCCTCCTCACAGCGCAGGGCGTCAAATCCCGGCTCGCAGAGCAGCGTATGTCCGTAATCGAACAGAATCATCTCCGGTTTTTTCATCTGTAATCCCATTTCCCTTCTCAGTCCATTTCCCTGCAGTATACAATCTTCCCGCCGCATATGGTATATCCGACCACCCCCGGCATCGTCTCCCCCACAAAGGGCGAATTTGCTGCCTTTGACGCGAAGTCCTTCACCACCCATTCCTTTTTCGGATCAAACACCACCAGATCGGCAGGGCCGCCTTCCGCCAGATACCCGGCGTCGAGATGATACAGTTTCGCCGGAGCAAAGCTCATCTTTTCCACCAGCTTCATCATGGAAAGATACCCTTTGTTCACCAGCTCCCTGATTCCAAGCGAAAGAGCTGTCTCCAGACCGATAATGCCGCTGGGCGCCTCCGTCAGGGACTTCGCCTTTTCTTCCGCGCTGTGGGGCGCGTGGTCCGTGGCGATCATATCGATGGTACCGTCCCGCAGCCCTTCTATGACGGCGAGACGGTCTTCTTCCTCCCTGAGGGGCGGATTCATCTTCGCAAGCGTTCCGTATTGGATCACGGCCTCCTCCGTCAGGGTAAAATGATGGGGCGCAGCTTCCGCAAAAATATGGCTGCTCTTTTTTTTCGCCTGCCGCACCAGCTCCACGGCTTCCTTCGTGCTGATATGCTGGATGGAAAGGTCGGCCTCCTCCTCTGCCGCGATCTGCAGATCGCGCTCCACCATGAAAATTTCCGCCTCTCTTGGCGAACCTCCTATCCCGAAATGCGCGGCTGCCTTTCCCGCATTCACGCCGTTATTTTTTATAAGCGCCGGATTTTCCTCATGGAGGCTGATCGGTTTCCCGCACTTTGCCGCCCGCCGTAATGCCTCCCGGAGCAGCGTTTCGTCCATCAGCGGTATGCCGTCATCGGTAAAGCCCGCCGCCCCCTGCCCGCCCAGCATTTCCATATCCGTCAGCTCTTTCCCCTGAAGTCCTTTCGTCACATTAGCGCAGGAATAGACGTGAATCCCCGTCTCTTTTCCCCTATTCAGCACATAGGCAAGCGTTTCCGGGTTATCCACCGTCGGCTTCGTGTTCGCCATCAGCACCACCGATGTAAAACCACCCTTTGCCGCCGCAGCTGCCCCGGTATAGATATCTTCCTTATAGGTAAAACCCGGATCCCTGAAATGCACATGTACGTCCACCAGACCCGGTGCTACATTTTGACCATTTAAGTCAATTTCCTTGACGTAATCCGTGCAGGCATCCTGCCCCAATGCATCACCCGCCATCTCCGCCACCGGTGTACCCTTTGACGCAATCCTCACAATTTTTCCGGCATCCGAATCAATCAGAATATCCCGGTATCCTTCCGTCCCTGACGCAGGATCGACCATATATCCGTTTTTTAATAGGAGCATAATAGTTACCTTCACGACCTGTTTTTATGTATTTATTATATAATGGGCCGTTCGGCCAAATCAAGTTCAGAATCCGTATTCTCCTACTGTTTATTCAAATACCACCGGCTTCTGCAAAAATTCCGTCTTCACCACCACATATGGGTAGCTTGCCACCTGCTTGCTCTTCTCCTCCGGTGATGGTCCGATCAGATTTGTGTCAATATAAACGGCATTTGCCGTCTCGTACAGATCATTCACCGCAATACTGTAGCCCCCTGTCTGCTGTATTCCGTACCCCACGCAGATATAGAGAAAGCCCTGATCCTCAAAAGTCAGCTTAAAGGCATCTTCCTTCCTCTCCTCAATCTTAGAAAGAAGCTCCCCCGGTATATTGTCCTCCGCAATCACCGTGTATTCCAAATCTTTAATTTTTGCCATAGGGTCCTGTTTCTGCCCGCAGGAGTATACCGCAAAACACAGCAGACAGACCAGCCCTATGCTTACCATTCTCCTCTGATACTCGCTTAATCCGCCCATAATTTCCTCCGCATATCCTCTTACTATCTAATTTATTATGCGAAGGCATTGTCTATTCCTACAGAATAATGCTATACTTATTACAAAATACAGAAAAACACAGAAAGGTTTCCGCCATGATACGTCTGATACTAGTAGCCACCTTCGTCGTGCTGTTCCTGATTTTCAGCATTCCGCTTTTAATCTTTGAATACTTCCTCGGAAAATGCAACCCAGCCGCCAAGGACAAAACCTCCCTGGCCATCGTAAACTGGGCTTTCCGCTGCGTTCTTTTCCTGGCGGGTGTGTCCGTTACGGTAATCGGTGAGGAAAATGTTCCAAAGGACACGCCTGTCCTCTATATCGGGAACCACCGAAGCTATTTCGACATCGTCATGACCTATGTGCGCGTGCCCAGACCTACTGGCTACATAGCAAAGATCGGGATGCTCAAGGTGCCCCTTCTCTCAAACTGGATGAAAAATCTGCACTGTCTCTTCCTTGACAGGCAGGATATCAAGCAGGGAATGAAAACGATTCTCACAGCGGTGGAAAAAGTAAAATCCGGCATTTCTATCTGCATCTTCCCGGAGGGAAGCCGCAGCACCGAGCCGGACACTTTTCTTCCTTTCCACGGCGGCAGCTTTAAAATCGCCGAGAAATCCGGCTGTCCCATTGTTCCCATGAGCATCAACAACGCCGACCAGGTGTGGGAAGCCCATCTGCCCAAAATCAAAAAGACGCATGTGGTCATCGAGTACGGCAGACCCATCTACATAAAAGACCTCGACAAAGACCAGAAGCGCCGTATCGACGACACGGTATTGTCTATAATCAAGGAAATGTACTTCCATAACAAGGAACTTGTGTAGGTTTTTTATTCTTCCCCCACCACCAGCTCATCGTCCATAATGGCGGCAAACAAAAGCAATAACTCCGCGTTCTGGTCCACCTGGTTCATAATTCCCAGGCTCGCATCCACGTCGCGGTAATTACGTCCGCCCACACCGTCCAGATAGGATATGGACTGCAGGTTGCGTCCCAGCATATAGTGCAGATGGTTCTCCAGCACCGTCCCATACTCATGGTTCGTGATGATGTGATCCACCACAGCCAGCCTTGTCATATTCCTCAAAAGCCCGGCATTTCCGCCCTGCTTCTCATCCGTGTTCACAAGGAGCTTAAAATCCTTGGATCCATAGGATATTTTCTCTCCCCAGCGCATCAGGTTCTGCGTCACGGCTCCGCACAGATCCATATCTACCTTCTGCTTCGTGGAAAGGTAGGTCACACACCCCCAGAAAATGAAATCATTTTCCAGATCCGGCTCCGTGTTCTGTGACAGATAATTTCTGACCACGCTGTGATACTGGTATCCCCCGGTAGCCCGGTAAAGCTCCGCCGCCGCGAAGAAATACTGCTCCTGCGATATATCCGCCAGATAATTCTCCGCGTAACGGTATGCCCTGTCCGAAGCCTTCAGACACAAGGTCGCAAATTCCCTGTCACAGCTCTGGTAAAGATAGCTGAATTTAGCCATAGTCGCCGCAAAATTTATGGTCGCATTCATGGTAATGCCATCAATATAGAGAATATACCCTGACGTCTTATTGTCCACGGAACTTACGGAGGCATACACCGCCCCGCTGTTTTCATCCTGCATCTTTAAAAGCCAGTCAATCTCGTACTTCACCTCATCAAGCACATCAGGGATCCCGTTTCCGCTCTCCGGTATTCCCATATCATCGCCCATATAATCAGGATACAGTTCATAGGAAAGAAGCAGGGTATTGACCGTCTGACAGCCTCTTACCACATCCCGGCTCCCGATTTCGTCCACGTGCCAGCCCCCCGACACGTCCCGCTTAATCATCGCCTCCTCCTTCATCTGCGCCTCCCTGGAATGGCAGGCGTTATGCGCCGCCTCACCGGCAAGTTCAGAGGAAAGGGTCAGTCCGCAGCGGTTAAAGTAATACTGCTTAAACACCTTGGTAAAAAGAGCCCGGTAAGGCTCCTGCGCAATTTCAAAGGCGTAAGAACAGCCAATTGAAGGCGCCTGTATGTAATATGTCCCCACCGTGTTAAAATCCGTAAAATCCGCATAGCTGATATATGCGTTTACGGAAGAGTCATACCCCTTGCTTTCTATCTTACCTGTATAAACCTCACGGCCGGTTTTGGCATCCAGAACAGAAAAAGTCTCCGGCGGCGTCTCACCGTTTATCATAGCCACCTTATTGCTGTCAACAGAATATCCCACCTGATCCACCAGAATGCTTGGCAGGCTCTCCGGCACTTCATAATTGAACTCCGGTGAAAGGCCCAGGCTGGTAAACTCGTCCGTCTCCTCCCTGCCTGACAGGGAATCCACCTGAAAGTCTTCCAGATTACCGCAGCCTGTCACCATCGTGAGTATAAGAATAAGGGCAAGAGCCCTGCCTGTTGTTTTCTGAAAAATACCACTCTTCCGCATTATTTTGTCCTGTTTATCCGTTTTCTTCTTCCACTGGCCACTGTCGTCACGTACATTGTACCACATTCTTTCGGGCCATAACAGATACCATTTCAGAAAGAAGCGCCGCTCTCCTTTGACGAGTACACAATCTCGCCGTCGATCAGCGTATACAGGGTTTTGGTAAATACTTCCGTAGGGTTCCCATTAAAAACCGCTATATCAGCGTCCTTGCCAGGCGCAAGACTTCCCACCTGGCTGTCCACACCGCAGATTTTCGCCGCGTTTATCGTGATGGCTCGAAGCCCCTCTTCCGGGGACATACCTGCCTTTACTGCAAGGCCTGCGCAGATTGGAAGAAACTGGATTTTGGAGACCGGGTGATCCGTGGTAACAGCCGTCAGAATCCCATGCCCGGACAGAAGCCCCGCCGTCTTAAAGGCCATGTTCTGCACCTCGATCTTATTGCGGCTGGCCATATCGGGTCCCACAATCGCCGGATAACCTGCCTCCTTCAGTTCTCCCATAATCAGATGCCCTTCGCTGCAGTGATCGAGTGTCATCCGCAGATGAAATTCCCTGGCAATGCGCACCGCGGTCAAAATATCATCGGCCCTGTGTACATGGGCCTTTAAAGGAATTTCTCCCCGGAGAACAGGAAGCCAGCACTCATAGCGGAAATCCATTTCCTGTTCCTTATTCTTTTCCCTTTTTTCCCGGTATGCCACCGCCTTTGTCAGTTCTTCCCGCAGAAGCGCGGCGATAGCCATGCGGGTGGAGGGGGATACCCCCTGTCCCGAATAATTTACCTTGGGATTCTCCCCGAAGGCAACTTTCATGGCCGCCGGCGCTTTCACGATCATATTGTCAATGCATCTTCCGTGGGTTTTTACAAAGGCAAACTGTCCGCCAACCACATTGGCGCTTCCGGGACCGATCATCGCGGAGGTAATACCCGCCTGCAAAGCGTCGTCAAATGCCGCATCCATAGGGTTGATGGCGTCAATGGCACGCAGATAAGGCGTGACAGGGTTTACATTCTCATTGCAGTCATCCCCCTCCATTCCCTTCTTCTCCTCGGTGATTCCCATATGACAATGTGCCTCAATGATGCCCGGCATCACCAGACTGCCCTGCACGTCAAGAACTTCCCCCTCCGCTTTCGGACAGTCCTTCATATCTCCCAGGGCGGCGATCTTTCCGTCCCGGATTTCCACATAGCCGTCCGAAAAGTCGCGCTCCTCCATTGTCTTTATATTTCCGTGTACGATAAACATTGTTTTCTCCCTAGTTCAATTTGCTCATGGGATTCACCGGCTCCCCGTCCTTTGTCAGCTTAAAATACACATTCGTGCCTTCCAGACTGTAATATTTCGTTGGCGCCGCCACCGTGCCGATCCCGTCTCCCACATGTACGAAGCTGCCTTCGGATACGGTAATATTCTCAAGCTGGCCATAGGTCAGTTCATAGCCATTGCCCAGTTCCATCACCACCGTGTTGCCGGTATCGGGGTCATAGCCGACAGAGGTCACACGCCCGTCGGCAGCCGCCGAGATATTCTCCCCCTGTGTGGCGGAAATGACAATGGCGGGATTATACTTATACTGATCCAGCGTGGGGAAATAAATGGTCTTATCCATGCTGTAATTAATCAGCACATCGCCGACTATAGGCCACACGAGGCTGTCCTCCTCACTGAAATCAAGTTCCGGCTGCACGGTCGTGGATATTGCCTCCGCCTGCACTTCTTCGCTCATGACGGTATCCACCGTCTCATCAAACATACCCGCCTCTTCTTCCTCTTCTTTGCTCTTGTCCGAACCGCCATTCTTCTTCCCGGCAGAGGATTTTTCTACCGGGTCATCCTTCTCCGGCTTGTCCGTCTCCTCTTTCTTCATCTGGTCTGAATTGGCATCCTTCTTCCCGTCCTGATCCGTTTCTGCCTGCTTTTCCTTAATGCCTTCCTCAATCGTCTTCCTATTTTCCGTCTTCTCTCCTGTTTCCGTATTTTCCACATGCTGGGAATTTGCCTCCTGGAAGCTGGGATCATAATCCATGTCATCGGTTCCGACACCCGCAAAAAGCGTGTCAAGCTCCTCCCCGGACACCATATTTTCCGCGACTTCCGTGCTGCCCTGTTCCAGCGCCTCAAAGTCAACCACATAGTCCTCCTTCTCAGCGCGGTTACTGTTTCTTACATAAACACCGGTCACCGTCAGCGCCGCCAGAACAAACACTGAGGACGCCAGCATGATGATTCTCTCTTTTCTGATACTGCTTCTGTTTCTTCTCGCCATGAAACTCGCCTCCTGTTTTTCTTCCGGTGCCGCATTGCCATCCGCCCAAACACAGACAGGCCCTGCACCGGGTTTCTCTGATAGTTTTGCCCAAATTTTCCGCATTATTCAAATTTTGTTAATTCCGTTCCAAAAAAGAAGGCAGCAAGAATCTCCTTATAGCTTTCCCCGCTCTCTGCCCTGCACTGCGCCGCATACTGGCTCATGCCAAAACCATGCCCCACTCCTGTCACATGAAAAACAGCCTGTTCCTCCTCCCTGTCCATCTCAAAGGAGGCGGAGGCCAGTCCGAAGAGATGCCTGAAAGTCTCTCCGTCTATCCTTCTCTCCTCCCCGTCTCCGTCAATATATGACAATCTTGTCATATATCCTGTCCTGTCAAAGGAAAATTTCCCCTTTTCCCATACGGTCTGCCC
Organism: Lachnospiraceae bacterium UBA7143; assembly: GCA_002491905.1. Classification (GTDB taxonomy): domain Bacteria; phylum Bacillota; class Clostridia; order Lachnospirales; family Lachnospiraceae; genus UBA3282. Next base: position 70,579 of record DKWV01000035.1, read on the forward strand.
ATCAATGTCCTCTCCCAGAATCCCCTGCAGCTTTTCTATGTAGCTCTCCCGGTCCACTCTCACCACACTGTGATAATCGGGTGCCTCCCTGTCCTGCTCACAGGGAACCGCGGAAAGGTAAGGGCAGTTCTCCTCCCCCGCGTCTCTGGTGGAACCGTTGCTCACCCTGAAATAGGACGCCCGGATCGGCTCGCCGTGATAAGTCAGAATGACTCCCTCTGTCTCCTCCACCGCCTGTCTGCTTTTTTTCAGGGATTCCTCCTGTCCCGCCGCGTCCTTATAAAACTTTGCAATCCCTTCCCCATCAACAGCAGCTTTTTTTCCTCCCTGCTCCGCAAAAACAGCCGCCATCTCCGTCCGAAGCAGCACCGCCTGCGCCTTTTTTGCCTCCGGCTCATAGTCTCCCGGCATGACCAGGCAAAGCCTGTATGCCAGATATTCCTCCAGAGACATTTCCCAGACCCCCCATTCCACAGACGCCTCTACCAGATAGTCATCCTCCTGCTCATTCTTTTTCAGGCTTTCCGCCTCCTCCCCCACATGCCCCCAGAGGCAGGCGCAGACATATGGCAATAAAAAAACAAACAAAAGGAAGCTTCCCGCATCCCTTTTGTTTGCTTTTTTTGAAACGATTCCATTTTTGTTCATGTGACACCCCACATAAATCCTATGTGGATGTCCCGCCTTTTATGCCGTCATCCGGCCATTACCCTTTTTCATTGTATACTGCCATATCCAACTGCTGCAGTGTGGATACCGACCCGTTCTCATACAGGAAAATACCTGTCTTGCGGATCATGGCGTTGGTTTCATTGGTCTTTTCGGCATTCAGGGAAAACTGCGTTCCCACCCGGGCCAGGCCGATGGCGCCCACCCCCAGGTCGGAGAGGTGATACATCTTATCCTCACCCTTTTCGTCCTTTGTCCAGATCAGAAGCTTCTCCCAAACAGGATCCGCCTCGTCAATCCAGCCGTTGCCATCCAAATCATACTTGGAAAGATCTTTAAAGCCGTCGCCGCTCTTTGTGCCGAAAAGCTCACTGCCGTCGCCTATCTTCCCGTCGCCGTTCAGATCGAGGGCCAAAAAGCCGCTGCCCGCCTGCAGGCTCGAAATCTCTTCCTCCTCGCCGTCGCAGTCCAGGTCAAAGAAAAACTTCTGGTCGGAAACCTGCGCGATATTGGTATTCAGATTGATTACCAGAGGATCTTTAAAAGTCGTAATGGATGTAACCACATTTTCCTCATAATACTCTTCAAATCTGCGGCTCATGCCAAACTCCAGATTGAAGGGCAGTTCCCTTCCGTCCGCAGTCTTCACCGTACCCTGAGTGGCAAAAGTAGTATGTTCCTCCTCCATGTGATAACGCTGCATCTGATATCCCTGCACCGAATACATGGTCGTACCTCCCGCTGCGGCTATTGGGCTGTCCTGCTCGCTTCTCTTCCCGCGAAAACGGAACAGAAGTTCCAGCAGAAATTCCACGCACTGCTGTTTGATCGTGCGCACAGCCTCCCGCTCGTCATTTCTTGTGGAGATATGCCATCCGCCGGTCACGTTGCGCATATGTGCGGAGAGGTCTTCCAGGTTCGCCTTATCCTTGTCAGTCTCCTCCCCGGCAGTCTTTTCTCCAGTGCCAAGCTGATTCTCAAAGAGAGAGTTTAATCCTTCTTTTCCGCCCGCAAACGTGCCGCCGATAAATCTGGCACCCACACTTGTCACAGAGCGGCTGGTTCTGGAGGACTGCATCCCTATGGTACCGGATTCAATAATCAATGTTCCCTCCTTTTTGTATAAGACCGCCCCTTACGCCTGCCTGTGCACCAGACAGCGCCTTCCCTGGCGCCTGACAACGAGTAAGCTTTCCTTAACTCGCAGCGCCATCTGCACGATGCGTCAGCAGCGATATTCCCTGTGCAGATGTGCGCATAAAAGAAGACGGCATCTTTATGGAAATTCCTTTTCCCTAAAAATACCGTCCCTGGTCTCTACATCATTCAATTTCCAGCAAAACGGACCCTGGCCATGAGCCGCTTCCCTGTATTTTATATATCGGAACTTTTCCGATTTACTTAACACCTCTACGCTGAAATATATGCCGTGTACATACTGCTGATCTGGCTCTCGTCAAGCACATATTTCCAGATATGCACCTCGTCGTAGCTGGCGCGGAACAGTTCGTCACAGCAGCTGATCCCCAGATAGGCGCGCACGCTCTCCGGATCCATGTTCAGCAGCGACACCTCCCCCGAACCGATCATCTCGCTGTTCAGATACAGATATCCCATCGCTCTTCCCTCCTCGGCCCCGGAAGATTCGGAGGCATCCACGCACACAGTTATGTAAACCCATTCATTGAGATTGATACATTTTTTCTGTTCCATAGAAGGCCGGATCTCGCAGGAATTACTCAGAATCGCATCGATGGTGTTAAAGATCGGCACGACCTGTTCCCCCTCCTCCGTGGTTTTCCTGTTGATGGAAAGATAACTCTGGCTGCCTCCCACGTCCATCAGGTGGGAGCCGATCATCAGGAACGGCGACCAGTCAAACAGCTCGTCAGCCCGGAACCAGAAAGAAATCGTATAAGATTCGTTCAAAGGTTCCACGCCCTGAAGCGCCACGCCATAGCTGCCGTCCAGATACAGCGCGTCGCCCTCAACCCCCTCCGTAAACAGGGGAAACACATCTTCCGAAGGCTCCGGGTAAGTGCCGTCGTTAAAACGGCCCACGTCCCCCGCCCTCGTCACCACCACCGCATCATTCAGTTTCCCGTTAAAAGAGTAACTGTAGTCCGCCTTGGGCACATTGCTCAAAAGCACGTCACCTACAATCTCCTTTGATGAGTCCACCTCCGGCACCTCCGGCTCCAGACCCGGCAGGGCGACATTCGCCAGGGCGTCTGCGGAAGGCCCTTCCACCGGCACGCTCTCCTGCGCGGCATTATTCTGTTTTGTCCTGCTCTGCACTGCCTCATAAACCAACACGGCCGCCACAGACAGGACTATCACAATCAGGACAAGAAGGCGCCTGATGCCCCCCTTCTCCTTTTTCACCCCATTATACATAATCCCCCTGCCCAAGCGGAGAATGCCATCTCTCACTCTACGCGGTTATAATTGATAAGACACCCCTTCAGGATGATCTGTCTCTCCTCGTCTGTCAGTTCCCCTAACGTCAGGGAAAACGGCTGAAGCGTTCCCTCCTCCACGGATACCCGGTAGGCTTCAATGGTCTCCGCCTTCTCCTCCACCGCCTTGCGGATGCCCGGGAAAAACAGATAGTCCAGATTCTTAAAAGGCAGCTTACCCGACTCAATCAGAAACGGCAGCATTCCCCAGTTAATCAGGTTGGAGCGGTACCGCTTGGTCGCGTACTCGTTAGCGATATTCGCCCAGCCGCCAAGCACTTTCTGACAGCTTGCCGCCTGCTCCCTGGCGGAACCGTCGCCCGGTTTCACCGCAAAGATCGTGGAACCGAACCCTGTATTCTCATGGGATGCATCCGCAAAAGTCTTCTTCACCACATCCATCACAGGCTTCACATCGGGATGTGCCTGACAGGGATGCTCCCCCTGCATTCTGGCTTTCTCCGCCCTCTGGATATCCTTGGCCCGCCCCACATATTCAGGGTCTTTTCTGGACAGCGTAAACTCCGCAAGCCCCAGCGGGTTGGAGCGGTATGAGGAGGTTTCCCCGGAAGGAATCAGCTCGTCCGTTGTAGTAACAGGATCATGGATCTCCGACACCACCCGCAGTACCAGATTCTCCGGCAGCGCACCCATAGCGGGCCAGTCCTTGATATTCGGTCCAAACTGAATCTCCACACTCTCATCCGCCACGCCCTTGGAATCAAAGACGCGGTTCTTGTATATATAGGCATCAAAATGATATTTATACTTCCCGATCTCCCCGTCGTACTCCGTCGCCGGGGTAAGCACTCCCCTGTTGGCCGCTGTCGCCGCGATAGATCTGGCGTCCATAAGCGCCACGGAAGAAATCTGGCCGTTCTGCAGCTTGGAGCCTTCCCTATTGGGGAAATTCCTTGTGGAATGCCGGATACTGAACGCATTGTTGGCCGGCGTATCGCCCGCGCCGAAGCACGGACCGCAGAAAGCGGTTTTCAATACCGCTCCGGTCTCCAGAATTGCCGCCGCACAGCCATTTTTAATCAGTTCCATATAGACAGGCATGGACGCCGGGTACACGCTTAAGGTAAAGCCGTCGGAGCCGATATAGGAGCCGCGCAGAATATCCGCCGCCGCGCAGATATTCTCGAACCCACCGCCCGCACAGCCGGCAATAATGCCCTGATCCACCATAAACTTGCCATCCACAATCTTATCCTGTAAAGAATAAGGCACCGCGCCGTCCAGACTGACCTTTGCCCTCTCCTCCACATCGTGGAGCACGTCCTTCAGATTCGCATTCACTTCGTCGATGGTGTAGGTGTTGCTGGGGTGGAAAGGCATGGCAATCATAGGTCTGATCTTCGACAGGTCCACCGTAATCATGCCGTCATAGTAAGCTACTTCTCCCGGATTTAACTCCCTGTATTCCTCCGCCCTGCCATGAATATCGTAAAACTCTTTGATCTGTTCATCCGTCCGCCAGATGGAGGACAGGCAGGTGGTTTCCGTGGTCATCACGTCGATGCCGATGCGGAAATCCGCACTCAGGGAAGCAACACCCGGACCCACAAACTCCATCACCTTATTTTTCACATATCCGTTTCCGAACACCGCACCGATAATGGCAAGGGCCACATCCTGCGGGCCCACACCCTTCACGGGTTCGCCCGTCAGATACACGCCCACAACGTCTGGCATATTGATATCGTAGGTCTGGGATAAAAGCTGCTTTACCAGTTCCGGTCCACCCTCGCCCATCGCCATCGTTCCGAGCGCACCGTACCTTGTATGGGAGTCGGAGCCTAAAATCATCCTGCCGCCGCCCGCAAGCATTTCTCTCGCGTACTGGTGGATCACCGCCTGATGGGGCGGTACATAGACGCCTCCATATCTCTTGGCGCAGGTGAGGCCAAACATATGGTCGTCCTCATTGATCGTGCCGCCAACTGCGCACAGGGAATTGTGACAGTTGGTGAGCACATAAGGAATCGGGAATTTTGTGAGCCCCGAAGCCCGCGCCGTCTGAATAATCCCCACGAAAGTGATATCGTGGGAGGTCAGTTTATCAAATTTAATCTTTAATTTTTCCATATTGCCGGAGGTGTTGTGCTGCTCCAGAATACCGTATGCGATGGTGTTTTTCGCCGCCCCATCTTTGGATATTTCCTTTCCGGTCTTATTTTTAATCTGCGCCGCCGCGTCCCCACTGTCCGGAATAATCTCCGTCCCGTTTAAAAGCCAGGCGCCGCCCTGTGTCAATTGAATCATATTGTCCTCCATGTCTGTGTAATTCTTTCCGTGATTCTCCGTTTTTAACTACCTCAATTATTATAAAGGATATCAGCCGCCGGCGCAATATACTTCCCAAAATCACCCTTCCACATACTTTATATAATACCCGTAATCCTCTTTCTTACAGTTCACCCGCATCCGCACGCCCCCTTCCGTATACTCTGTCTCATAAACCACCGCGTTCTCATTCAGATAGGACACCGCCCTGCCGTCCGTATAGGGAATCAGAAGCGTACACTCCCGATAGCCTCCGGAGAGTTTTTCCTCGATCAGTCCGATCAGTTCCTCCATCCCAAGGCGCTTTTTTGCAGAGAGATATACGGATTCGTCCTTCACCACAGGCAGATACTCCCAAAGTTTTTCCGGCTCCGCACCGGAGAGCCCAGGCACTGCCTCCGGCGGCACCAAATCCGATTTATTGTAAATATAGAGCATGGGAATGCCGTCTGCCCCCAGTTTCTTCAAAGTCTGACCGGTGACGGCTATCTGTTCCTTGTAGTGTTCGTCGCTGTAATCCACCACCTGTATCAGAAGATCCGCCTCCTTCGCCTCCTCCAGGGTAGACTGGAAAGCCTCCACCAGATTATGCGGCAGTTTATGGATAAAGCCGACCGTATCCGACAGCAGGAATGCATGGTGTTCCGGGGGCGCAATCTTTCGCACGGTCGTATCCAGCGTAGCAAAGAGCATGTCCTTCTCCATAACATGCTTCTCCTGCCCCTCTCCCTCGTCCGCACCGTATAGGTCAAGCATGGCGTTTAAAAGCGTGGATTTCCCCGCATTGGTATAACCCACCAGAGCGACCCTCGGAAGTCCCGACTTCACGCGGCGTTTTCTCTGGGTCTCCCGCTCGTTTCCTACCTCTTTTAGCTCCTGACGCAGCTCCGACAGTCTCTTTTCCAGCACACGTCTGTCCAGCTCCAGTTTCGTCTCACCGGCGCCTCTGCTGCTCATGGAACCGCTGGCACCGCCCTGCCGGGAGAGCGCCGCGTGAAGACCCACAAGTCTCGGCAGCATATACTGTAATCTTGCCACCTCCACCTGCAGCTTGGCCTCCCGGGATCTCGCCCTTCTCGCAAAGATATCCAGAATCAGTGCGCTCCTGTCCAGAATCGGCTTCTCCAGCCTTTCCTGCAGGTTTCGCATCTGCATGGGGGAGAGGGAATTGTCGAAAATTATGACATTCACGTCATAATCTGCCGCCATCCGCTTCACCTCGTCCACCTTTCCCGTGCCGATATAAAAAGCCTTGTGCACCGTCTCCAGCGTCTGGGAAGTCACGCCTGCCACCTCCATATCGCAGGCCTCAGCCAATGCACCCAATTCCTCCAGGGAAGTCAGATAATCCTCCCCGTCGTTTAAATTTGCGCCAACCAAAAGCACACGTTCCATTGTTACCTCCCTGTCCAAACAATTTCCCACAAACTTCTTCGTCAGAAGTTATAGTTTTATCATATCACGCGCATCCGCCTATATGCCACTAAAAATTCACTGCAATATTTTCCGTCTTGGTTTTAAGCGGTTACGAAACTTAATAAAAGCCCGCGATACCGTTTACGTACCGCGGGCTTTCAACCCGGTCCTTTGAATCGTTTGGGAGAATCTGCCATCTGTTTTGCTTAAAGGTTCCTCTCCTTCATTCCGCCACATAACACTTCTGCCCGTCCTGTGTCATCACGGCAAACACTTCTCCATATCCTCTTACAGACTGTGCCGGGATCTTCCACTTGCTGAAATTCATATTCTCATCGATAAAATAAGCATCCCCATCCTCAATGACCATCGCTTTTCCGTCGTAAAATTGTGCTGCGTCGTCAAACATCTGCACCACATTCCCATCATGGTCAATATACCCCCATTGACCGTCTTTCTGATACAGCCAATAGGTTGTATCGGCCATTCCGACATAATCGCCCTCCACCAGCACCGCCTCGTCTGTCAGGAATTCCTGGATACCGCCGTACCCATCCTCTCTCTTCTCCTGCTTTGCCGTATCGATCAAATAGGATATTGTCTCTCCGCCATAGGATATGGAAACTGCCATTTTTGTCTTATTGCTGAAACAGTAATTACCATTCTGGTAGAATCTCCTGACACTCCATGACAAATCTCCACTTTCATCATAATACGGATATCCCGCACGCTCGGCAACAGACTCCATTCTCAGGCAGTACTGCTCCGTTCCCTGCGCGTCATACACATAAAATTTCCCGTTGGTATCCTCGAAAAAGTCGATTCCCCTGTCCACATAGTATCCTTCGCAGCAGGCTCCGACAGGATAGAATAAATTAATATCGCTGCTGGTCCCATTGAACACAATGTCAGAAGATGCTTCCTGTTCCTGCGAAAGTTCGGGATGGCGAAGCAGCCCCCGCTCTTCAAAAATATCATCAACCGTGCCGTCCTGAGAAATGCGGTATTCCGTTCCCTTGCTGCCACTGCTTGAAAAGGCGTAACCCTCATTAAAACCGACTGCTCCCGCCTGTCCGTCCGCATCGCTCCCGTCAGATGCAAACAGCGTCGTACCGTCCAGTTTTTCATAGCCGAAATGGTACATCATATCCTCACTGATCTGCGTCCACAGTACTACGCCGTCGCTGACCGCCTGAATTGGCTTGTCCGTCTGAAAAATCTCATTTCCCTCTCTGTCAAAAACCTTGAAATCCCCTTCTCTTCCGAAAAAGGTCTGTCCGTCATTATTGGGCGCCGTGCAGGCAAAATCGTATTCTATCGGTACAATGACCTGATCGTCATAAGTGACAAGTCCCCATTTGCCCCCATTGGAGACCACAATGATCCCGTCTCTTCCCAATCCCATCTGATCATATTTCCCTGAGATTGCAAGTTCCTCATATTCCTCCGTTTCCTCTGCCGCTTCCGGTTCTGCCTCCACAGCCTCCCTGCCGGTCTCTGTCGGCATCTGCTCATCGCTTTCCGCCTGTGCTTCCTGTGACTGCATCGGTACCTGCTCCGCCGGTTCCTGTACTTCCTCTGATGACCGAAACACGACCGCGCCGATCACAGCGGCAATTCCTAAGACTACAGCCAATCCAATCAAAATTCTGACTTTCATGCCGGCCTTCGCCAGACCGCCAAACTTAGATATACCGCCCTTATCGTCTTCGTTCACACGGTTTTCCCAAACAGTATCCTTCAACTTTTCCGACATGGGAACGGCTTCGCACGCCTCTGCTTCCTTCGCAAAGAAGAGCAGCATAAACGGCGCCAGCGTGTAGAGTTTTGTATCCTTCTCTTTCTCCAATGCCAAAACCTCCTGCTTGATCTTCGCCTTGGCACGATTTAAGTGGGATTTGACCGTATTGATCGGAATGCCAAGCTCTTCGGCAATCTCCTCCTGTTTTCGTTCCTGATAGTAATACGCAATGACACACAGCCGCTGCATATCGCTCAAACCGTCAATGATCTCCCAAATCAGACGCCTTTTTTCCATATCCTGCAGGATGGACTCCGGTATAAAAGCCTCATCATCCGCGACAGAAGCAATCAACTCCTGTCCATCCTCTCCTTCATTAGAGAGAAACCACTTTTCTTCCCTGTTAAAATAAGCATAGCAGCGCCGCCTGGCGATCGTCGCCGCCCAGCTTAAGAAATCTTGTGGATTCCGCAGTTGTGAAATATTTCCTGTAATATCCAGATAAGTCTCCTGCAACAGGTCCTTTGCTGTATCCTCGTTCCTGACCAGATGCTCTATACAGACATAAAGATATCTGTGCGACAACTCATAGACCTTATCAAAGGCCTCCCTGTTTCCGCTCTGATATTCACGTACTGCTGTTTCCAGTTCCGCCGGTGTCTTCATCGATCCTTTTCCTCCTCATACCCATACCACTTGACGCCACATAGCCTTACTATTGTACCACTATCCTATTCCTCCCGCTACGGCGCCTGATATACATCCCTGTTCAGAATAGTGAACTTGACGGTTACATTCCCGCCGTACATACCGGTTCCGATGACTGTTACGCTTCCCCTGTTCTTACCGGCCGTCACATTGGCTCCGTAGGTCAGTGTATAGTCACCTGCTGCCGCCTTTTTCTCCGCCAGCTTTTTCAGATGATACATACTGCCGGTCAACGTTGCCTCGTCCGACATCTCATCTTTCTTTGCTTTCTTAACATCCTTTGCATCTCCAAAGTAAATCGTCACATCCGGCCTCACCTGCTGTCCGTTATAGGTGATCCGTGCCGGTTCATTCGACACCACCACATATATATTGTTAGCAGTCAGCTTCGTCTGATAGACGTTCAGATATACCGTAATCTCTTTTCCAGAATCGGTCTTGTAGCCTTTTCCTGCAACCGCCTTGATAACTGCCCGGGGAGCAGCCTTGCGTAACTCTTCCCATCCCGTTGCGCCGTTATCCGCAGCATTGGCCGATAATCCAAACGCCTCCAGCTTTTCCAGATAACTTTTCACCGCCGTTTGGCTGCAGTTCTCATAATCCACTGTGTAATCCTTCTTGCCGCCCAGCGTCTTCCTGCCATCCTTTACCGTAATCTTAGGAGCATACTCATAATTATCCCTTTTCCTGTCGTCAAATGCCACCGCTGCCGCTGACACAGTCAGATTATCCGCACCTTCCTCCATCGCCGCTTCGCTGATGGCAAAGGTAACTTTCAGACTGCCCGTATAGTTTCCCTTACCCTTGAAAGTCATAGTCGGAACCTTATTTGCCTGACCTGCGGACGCCAGCACCGTATTGTTGGCATAACTCACTGTATAATCCGTTCCTTCCTTCAGCACGACACCTGTCGGCTTTCCCGCCCCGTCAATCAGACCCATGCGGATGCGTTTGGACGGTTTCGCCCCCTCTCTCGTGTACAGCACTGTGCCGTTCAGTCTGTAGACCGTATTTCCTTTTTCATCCGATTCAGATGTGAGAGAGTCCTGCCCATTATCCGTGCCGTCTGCCGCTTCCACTTTCACGGAAGCAGAATCCGCCAGCGACACCGCCCCAATCTTGAATGTCTTCTGAAAGCTTCCGCTGTAACCCGACTCCGGTCTTGCCATAAAAATCATGGTTGCAGTGCCCTTTTTGACATTATTTTTGTAGCTGATGGTATAATGCCGTCCATAATCCAACGTTTTGGACACTGGATTTGCCTTTGTCACTTTGGTTGCAAGAGTTACCTTATTTTGCGTTACGGCTCTGCCGGTGTAAGGCATTGACGTTTCCAACCCCTTCACATCTATGGTGTTCGCCTTGAACGCCTCACCTGTAATCTTAAATGTGGCACTCTTGCTGCCCATGTAGTCTCCAATCCCGGTGACAGTCATGGTTGCGGTTCCCACCGCTTTGTTGTCGGCATATGTAACGATATAATCTTTGCCGCAGATCAAATACTTCTTACCGTTTTTCACCGTGAAAAGGTCGTTTCCGTCTGCCTCCGGGGAACTGCTGCTCCACTCGCCCTTCTCATCTACCTTATAGTATTTCCTGTTCTCGTAATAACCGGGTGTCAGCATCACCGCACTGCCGCTGTAAGGTCTGCTTTTCAGATTTTTCCCTAATGCGACAGTGACATTTTTTATCAATTTTACTTTGTCCGTCACATAGACATTTTTGCGGATCTCTCCCTTATAATTGCCCGTTCCTGTTATTATCATCTCAAAGACGCCGTTGTACCCCCTCGGAATACTGGGAAACGTATATTTGTTATTGCCAAACGTTCCCGCGACGCTCCAAGCACCACCGTTTTCGCCTTTTACCGCCTTGCCGTCCGCATCATGCGCATCGGACGAGGACAGCGCCACCGTAAAATCCGTCCCCGCTTTCATGGCTTTCTTGTATTTCAGGGACGAGAACGGATTCTGTTCTTTTGTCGTACTTTTCACAAGCTGATCCGTATATTTCAGAGTAACGCCAACCGCCGCGTTCCCCTTTCCGTCTCCGATATCAGCTTTTTGAATATGAAAGTTCCTGTAAACTGTGCCAGTATGATTGCCCTTTCCCTTGATTTCCACATAGGGCAATTGTTTATTAAACGCATTCTGCTCCTCTCCGTCTGCCTCCAGACTTCCGGAAACGCCTCCCTGAGCCGTCACCTGATCCGCATTCGTATTATTCACATATTTGACTGTATAATCCCTGCCGGACTTAAGCAGCGTACCATCCGCAGCAAACACTGCGGGCACCGGCTTGATGGCGCTTCCTGTGTAAGTCTGATTCGGAATTTCCTGAATAAAGACGCCTCCCTCGGCTGTCTGCGCCCTCCAACGGGCGTACAACGTAATGTTTTCCTGCACGGTATCCGTTGTGAAATTCCACGCTTTCGTACATGCGCGGTCCTTATACCATCCCTCAAAGACATGATCCGCATCCGTCGGCCTCTCTGGCTCATCGATCAGCTGACCGGAGCGAGCGGAAATAAGCGGGGTTATCCCGGTTCCATGTCCCATCATATCAAAAGAAACTTTATAAACTACTCGCTCTTCCGCAATTGTAAGCGTACCCGACAGATAACCGTTCTCTCCTACCGCATAGTTTGCGCCCACATTGTCCACCGACGGAGTGACCGTATAGACCCCTGTCGTGGCCGTGTTGACCGTCGCCTCATTTCCCTCCGCATCAGTGAAAGAGAATACGATTCCCGTCACTTTTTCTTCATCTCCGTTATAGAAACCCTTCATTTCACAGGCAAAGGTCTCCGGCACAGGATCCCCCACTGCAATCGTGGTATCCTCCACCCGAATGGTTACATCTGCAGGCGTTATGGTAAAGGTTTTTTCCACCTTCCCGCTATAGACACCCATGCCCGCAATCACCACAGACGCCTCTCCCGCGTTGATATTGTTCTTGTAGGATACGGTGTAATCCGTCCCGGCAGTCAGCGTTTCCGCACCGTTTTTCAATTTAACATTGGGAATCGGTGTCTGCGCACGGCCATTATAGATATAAGCAGCCGCCTCCGGCAGCGTAACTTCCACACTGTCACCGCTCATGGCAAGCGTCACCGTCAGTTCAATCTCCGCCGTCAGTACGCTGTTTGTTTCAGGCTCGGTGTAGGACACGACCAGCATCTTTTTGCCCGGTTTGGACATAGTAATCTCTGCTGCGTTAGTTGTAAAGCCTTGGGTAAGCGGAATGACCGCCCCCTTGCTGCTGTGATATATTACTGTAAGATCATCCACATTCAATGTATCTCCGCACAGATATGCTGTCTTTTTCTTCGACGCCGTGATGGAAGCCGTGACGACAGACGTCGGTTTATTCTTTGTGAGCACAATGCTGTAATCCAGATTTTTCGGCAGTTCCTGCACTTTAGTGCCATCCGCCATATACCATGTCTCCGATGTATGTTTCCCATTCCAAACATATTTCAGCGGAACAGTCCGCTTTAGATTTTTAGGCGTATAGATTGTCTTCAGCTTTCCGTTTTTCCAGTTTGGCAGGAAAGAACTGATGTCCTCCTCCACATTGCCGAGGTCAAAACCGCTCAAATCCAGAACCTCCAGAGAATGACTGCTGTTGAACATCGCATTGATATAACGTACGTTTGATGTATCAAAGCTGCTCAAATCCAGTTCCGTTCTGTAATGGTTTTGAGCAAACATACCGGACATGTCCACTACCTTGGATGTGTCAAAACCACTCAGATCAACGTCCGCGTTGTTCCCGCGGAACATTTCACACATGTCTGTCACATTTGATGTATCGAAGCTGCTCAAATCAATCTGCTTCATCTCGGAGCATCCGTCGAACATACCATACATATCTGTTACCTGTGAGGTAATAAAACTGCTTAAGTCAAGTTCCTGCAGGCCGCATGCGCTAAACATATATCGCATATTCCTGACATTCGACGTATTAAATTGACTCAGATCAAGATTTTTTAACGCAAGGCATTCATTAAACATACATGACATGTTCGTGACATTCGACGTATCAAATTTACTCAGATCAAGGGTTTCCAACGCAGAGCAGCCGTTAAACATACTTTCCATGTTCGTTACCGCGGATGTATCAAAGTCGCTCAGATCTGCCTCTGTCAATTCACTACATCCATGAAGCAGATACGACGCATCCGTCATTCCTGTCACTTTAATCTGCGCAGATTTAATCTTATCCTGATGGTCAGCCCACGGTACTGTTCGAACCCAATCCTTCTTCCGGGCAGCAAACTCCCCAGTGCCCTCCACCACCAGTTTTCCGCTCTTCTCAATATACCACACCGTATCGGAGCCGTTCTCTTTATATTCGCCATGTGCGATCACATCCATCGGCACAGACACGGACATGATGGATGCCGGGCTGCTTATCTCCGCATCGTCCTCCACGACAGACTCATCCCCCGTGTCGACTTCTTCGGAATTTTCTTCCGGTGTCTCCGCCTCTATCTCTTCTTCTGGCTGCGGCGGCGCATCTTCTCCCACATTTCCTTCCGACGGTATCTCCGGCGTGTCGCCCTCTCCCGAGCCGTCATTTTCATCACTGGATTCCTGCTCGTTATCTCCATCCGCATTTTCTTCCGGGGCACACTCCTCCTGCGAATCCTGTGCACCCTGACCGGCTGTCATCTCCCCTTCGACTGTCGGCTCATTTTGCCCCGACACCTCACTGGCCCAAACAGTCAATCCTGTCGGTATTACATCGGCTGCACACAGCACCCAGCAAAGGAACAGGACCAATACCCTCTTCCAACCGTTTCTGTTTCTTCTCATACCTCTTCCTCCTGATTTTTATTAAATCAGATACAGACACATTACATGTCCGTATCTGACACAATAAGGGATACGGTTCTGTATCGCAGACCGATTATTGCTTGTCAACCCGGCTTATTTATCTTATAATGTCTTTGTGTGTATCGCAGACGCAGTCTGTATTGTGTGGCACTTGCCTGCCACCCTTTGCCCGATATCGTTGGCGCGGTATCGGGCGATGCACCGTCTTTTGTTCTTACCGGGTCTTTTCGCCGCCGTTCCCCAATTGCTGATACTTATTTCCCCTTTTCCACCAATTTCCAGCCTTCTGTTATAAAAGAGAGACTCTGCATTAAAAAAGTTGCAGCATATAAAAATTTTTTGAGGAAAATCAGCCAAAATAAAAGGGACTACAGCATGCAAAAGCGTAGTCCGAAAACTGCTATTTCCCACAAAATCCCTTTGGCAGCAGCGCGCAGCCGCTGTCAAAGGGGATCCGTGAGAAATCAAGAACGGGGTGCAAATGCGCTTCCACACTTACACCCCGCTATATTTATGGGCACAAAGGGACTGCATTACTGCAGTCTCTGCTTGTCTTGTGTGGCACTTGCCTGCCTGCCCGTCGGTCCTGTTGGCGCAGTATCGATCGGTACACCTCTATGTTCTTGAAATCTCGTACCTATTTTATCATACCATTTCTATCGGCACAAGCATTTTTGTATAAAACCCGAACCCGAAAACAAAAGAACACCGCCACAGTCGGACGGCGCTCTTTTCCATGACAGATTATGATTTTTCAGCTTTTCTCATCGCGGAAACCGCTGTTGCTGTCGTCACAGGCTCCTTCGGAATCACTACCTTGTCGAGTTTCCAGATCTCATCCACGTACTCCTGAATGGTCCTGTCGGAAGTAAACTTGCCGGAGCATGCCACATTTAAAATCGCGCTCCTCGCCCAGCCTTTCTCATCCCGGTAGGCATCCTCAACTTTTTTCTGTGCCTCCGCATAAGCCTTGAAATCCTTCAGGATAAAGTATGTGTCCGCCTTAGCCGTGTCCTGCGTATTCAGCAGGGAGTTATACAGGGAGCGGAACAGATCCGGATCACCTGGCGCATAAGTGCCGTTGATCAACTGCATTAACACCTTTCTCACGTCCGGATCGTTGTTAAAGATCTCTGTGGGATCATAGCCGCCGTAGTTCTCATAGCGGATGACCTCATCGGAAGACAGTCCGAAGATAAATGCATTCTCCTCGCCTACTTCCTCCACAATCTCCACGTTTGCCCCATCCATCGTGCCGATGGTCAGCGCACCGTTTAACATAAACTTCATGTTGCCCGTGCCGGATGCTTCCTTGCTGGCCGTGGAAATCTGTTCGGACACATCGGCCGCTGCAAAGATGATCTCCGCGTTGGATACACGGTAGTTTTCAATAAAGACAACCTTTATTTTCCCGTTAATGGCAGGATCGTTATTCACCACATCCGCCACGGAATTAATCAGTTTGATGGTAAGTTTCGCATTTCTGTAACCCGCCGCAGCCTTCGCGCCGAAAATGAAAGTCCTGGGATAGAAGTCCATATCCGGGTGTTCTTTCAATTCGTTGTAGAGATACATCACATGCAGGATGTTCAAAAGCTGTCTCTTATACTCGTGCAGACGCTTCACCTGCACGTCGAAGATGGAGCGGGGATCGACCTCGATACCGTTGTGCTCCATGATATACTCCGCCAGGCGCACCTTATTCTGATACTTGATATTCATGAACTCCTGCTGCGCCTTCTCATCATCAGCATAAATTTTGAGCTTATTGATTTTAGGAAGATCGGTGATCCAGTCGCTGCCCACGTGAGCCGTCACCCAGTCCGCAAGCAGCGGATTCGCATGAAGCAGGAAACGTCTCTGGGTGATACCGTTGGTCTTGTTATTGAACTTCTCGGGCATCATCTCATAGAAATCCTTCAACTCCTGATTCTTCAGGATTTCCGTATGTAATCTTGCCACGCCGTTCACGGAGTAGCCCGCCGCGATTGCCAAGTGCGCCATCTTTACCTGCCCGTCATAGATGATCGCCATCTTTCTGACCTTCTCGTGGTTGCCGGGATACATCTGCTCGATTCTCGCGATGAAACGGCGGTTGATCTCCTCCACAATCTGGTACACTCTCGGAAGAAGTCTGGAGAAAAGCTCGATCGGCCACTTCTCAAGCGCCTCAGACATAATCGTGTGGTTCGTGTATGCACAGGTCTTCGTTGTCACTTCCCAAGCCTCGTCCCAGGTCAGATAATGCTCATCCATCAGAATGCGCATCAGCTCCGCCACCGCAACGGTAGGATGGGTATCGTTCAACTGGAAGGTCACCTTCTCGTGGAACTTCCTGATATCGTCATGATTTCGCATATACTTCGCCACCGCCGTCTGCACCGATGCAGAGATGAAAAAGTACTGCTGCTTTAAGCGGAGCTCTTTGCCCGCATAATGATTGTCGTTGGGATAAAGCACCTCCACGATATTTCTCGCCAGGTTCTCCTGTTCCACCGCCTTCTGGTAATCGCCCTTGTCAAAAGAATCGAGCTGGAAACAGTTCACCGGCTCCGCATCCCAGATACGAAGAGTGTTGACAACGCCGCTGCCGTAGCCCACAACCGGCAGATCATAGGGAACCGCCGTCACCGCCTGATAGCCCTCCTGCTTGAAAT
Source organism: Lachnospiraceae bacterium UBA7143 (assembly GCA_002491905.1). Lineage (GTDB taxonomy): Bacteria > Bacillota > Clostridia > Lachnospirales > Lachnospiraceae > UBA3282. The sequence continues at coordinate 87,359 of DKWV01000035.1, forward strand.
TGCTTCTGCCGTTCTCATCCACATAGACATTCACATAGCCGCCGAAGCGCACTTCCTTCGCATACTCCGGCCTGCGCAGCTCAAAGGGATTGCCATCTTTCAGCCAGTTATCCGGCACTTCCACCTGATAGCCGTCGCGTATCTCCTGTTTGAACATACCGTAACGGTATCGGATGCCGCAGCCGTAGGCCTCATAGCCAAGCGTCGCCAGGGAATCCAGAAAGCAGGCCGCCAGACGGCCCAAACCGCCGTTGCCCAGCGCTGCATCCGGTTCCTGGTCCTCCACCACGTTGATGTCGATGCCCAGCTCCTCAAGCGCCTGTGCGAACGCTTTATATGCCTGCAGATTGATCATGTTGTTGCCGAGGGCGCGGCCCATCAGAAATTCCATAGACAGATAGTAAACCATCTTCGGATCCTGTCTCTCGAACTCCTTCTGTGACTTTAACCACTGATCCACGATGGCGTCCTTAACCGCGTAGGATACCGCCTGAAAGATCTGCTGGTCAGTCGCTTCCTCCAGCGTCTTCCTGTAAAGGGTTTTTACATTGTAAAGGACGCTTCTCTTAAAAAGCTCTGTATCAAAAGTTGTCGTAGGTGCTTTTTTTATCATATCTCTCCTCCTCGTTAACCCTGTTGTCAGACAAGTTTGCTTACATTCCTCTCTATTATAGCTTGTATTTTGGCTTTTGACCATATAAAGATTGAAATTTACCGTTTCCATCCGGAAAACATAATGGTTCTATATTTCTGTATCATTCGCTGCCGGCAGCTATATTTTCTGAATACCGATCGTCACGGTCTCCCCGTTCACGTTCCACTCTTTGGAAACCGCCAGCTTCTCTCCTGTGCCGATACTCTCAGCCAGCACCTTTCCAGCAATCACGGCTTCATTCTTCGCGGCGATCTGCGCCACTTTCTCGTTCCCGTTAAAGGAAACCCTGATGTGATCCATCACCTCAAAGTCCGCGTCCTTTCTCATGGTCTGGATCTTGCTGATGATCTCGTAGACAAAACCCTCCTCGATCAGCTCCTCCGTCAGGTTCGTGTCGAGCACCACCGTCACATAATTGTCGGCCTCCGCCACAAAACCATCCTTCTGCGCCATATCGATGAGCAGGTCATCCTCTGCAAGGGAAACTTCCGTGCCGTCCACATCGAAGGTCAGCTTCCCTTCCGCCTTCAACGTCTCCATAGCTGCGCTTCCGTCCACCGCAGACAGATAAGCCTTGATGCCGCCAAGCTGTTTGCCGTATTTGGGGCCGACGGTCTTAAGCTGGGGCTTAAAGCTGTAAGTCGTAAACGCAGACACATCGTCGGAGAATACGATCTGCTTGACGTTTAACTCGTCCTTAATGATATCCTGATAAAAATCGTCGAGAACAGTCTCCGCTTTCACATACATGGTGCCGATAGGCTGGCGGTTCTTGATATTCGCCGTGTTGCGGGCCGCCCGCCCCATGACAACGATCTTTAACACCTCTTCCATAGAATCCTCAAGCTTCTTGTCGATCATCTTCTCGTCCGCCGTCGGGAAATCGCACAAGTGAATACTCTCCGGCGCTTCTTGATCGATGCTGCACACCAGATTGCGGTAAATTTCCTCCGTCATAAAAGGAATCATGGGCGCGGCGCACTTGCAGATGGTCACAAGAGCCGTATAAAGTGTCATATAAGCGTTGATCTTATCCTGCTCCATTCCCTTCGCCCAGAAACGCTCGCGGCTTCTTCTCACATACCAGTTACTCATCTCGTCCACAAAGTTATCCAGAACTCTTGCCGCCTCAGGGATTCTGTAATTGTCAAGGTTGTCATCCACTTCCCTGATCGCCGTGTTCAACTTGGACAACAGCCACTTGTCCATAACGGGAAGTTTATCATAGTCCAGGCTGTATTTCGTCGCATCAAAGTTATCGATATTGGCATAGAGCACAAAGAAGGCATAGGTATTCCAGAGGGTACCCAGGAACTTACGCTGTCCCTCCTGCACGGCCTTACCGTGGAAGCGGTTTGGCAGCCAGGGCGCCGAATTGATATAGAAATACCAGCGGATCGCGTCCGCGCCGTAAGTCTCCAGCGCCTCAAAAGGATCCACCGCGTTGCCCTTAGACTTGCTCATCTTCTGCCCGTTTTCATCCTGCACATGTCCAAGCACAATGACATTTTCAAAAGGCGCACGGTTAAACAGGAGCGTAGATTCCGCCATCAGCGAATAGAACCAGCCCCGGGTCTGATCCACCGCCTCGGAGATAAACTGCGCCGGGAACTGGCTGTCAAACAGTTCTTTGTTTTCAAAAGGATAATGATGCTGTGCAAAAGGCATGGCGCCGGAATCAAACCAGCAGTCAATCACCTCTGGCACACGCTTCATGGTCTTGCCGCACTTGGGACAAGTACAGGTGATTTCATCGATATAAGGCCTGTGCAGCTCCACCGTCTTCGCCGCCGCATTGCCGCTCATTTTCTCCAGTTCCTCACGGGAACCGATGGCTTCCATGTGACCGCAGTCCTCGCATTCCCACACGTTTAAGGGGGTGCCCCAGTAACGGTTTCTGGAAATACCCCAGTCCTGAATGTTTTCCAGCCAGTTGCCGAAACGTCCCTCACCGATGGACTCGGGAATCCAGTTCACGGTCTTATTGTTCCGCACCAGATCGTCACGCACCGCCGTCATCTTGATAAACCAGGACTCGCGGGCATAGTAAATCAGAGGCGTATCACACCGCCAGCAGAAAGGATAATCATGCTCAAACTTGGGCGCGTCGAAAAGCTTCCCCTCCTTGTCCAGATCTTTCAGTACCTCTGGATCCGCCTTCTTCACAAACAGCCCCGCGTATGGCGTCTCCTCTGTCATGTTTCCCTTACCGTCCACAAACTGTACGAAGGGAAGGTCATATTTACGGCCCACCTGCGCGTCGTCCTCACCGAAAGCAGGAGCGATATGCACGATGCCGGTACCGTCCGTCATGGTAACATAGTTGTCACAGGTCACATAGTGGCCCTTCTTTTTCTGTTTGGCCGCCGCTTCACCCGCACAGGCAAAGAGAGGTTCATACTCCTTGCGCTCCAGGTCGGTGCCCACATAAGTCTCCAAAACCTCATAGGCCGGCTTTCCCTCCTCGGCAAGCTTTCCGAGTACGGTATCCGCAAGAGCCTGCGCCAGATAATAAACATAGCCGTCCGCCGCCTTCACCTTCACATAGGTCTCCGCAGGGTTTACGCAGAGCGCCACATTGGAGGGCAGCGTCCAGGGCGTGGTGGTCCATGCCAGGAAATAAGCATCCTCATCCTTTAATTTAAATCTGACAATCGCCGAGCGTTCTTTCACCGCCTTGTATCCCTGCGCCACCTCGTGGGAGGACAGGGGCGTACCACATCGAGGGCAGTAGGGCACGATCTTAAAGCCTTTGTAGAGCAGCCCTTTATCCCAGATCTGCTTGAGTGCCCACCACTCGGACTCGATAAAATCATCATGATAAGTCACATAAGGATCGTCCATGTCAGCCCAGAAGCCGACAGTATTGGAGAAATCCTCCCACATGCCCTTATATTTCCACACGGATTCCTTACATTTGCTGATAAACGGGTCAAGTCCGTACTCCTCAATCTGCTCCTTGCCGTCCAGCCCGAGAAGTTTCTCCACTTCCAGCTCCACCGGCAGTCCGTGGGTGTCCCAACCGGCCTTTCTGGGAACCATATAGCCCTTCATGGTGCGATATCTGGGAATCATATCTTTGATAACACGGGTCAGCACATGCCCGATATGAGGCTTGCCATTGGCCGTGGGCGGCCCGTCATAAAAAGTATAGGTAGGGCCTTCCTTACGGGAGTCCATACTCTTTTTAAAGATATCGTTGTCCTTCCAAAAAAGACAAACTTCCTTCTCTCTGTCCACAAAATTCAGGTTCGCGTCAACTTTCTGATACATAGTGTCCATCCTTTCTTAAACTAAAGAACCCCCGTCCCGTAAAAGGGCGAGGGTAAAGTTCTCGTGATACCACCTGTTACGACGTACCGCCATTTAAGAATGGCTATACGGTTCCCGATAACGGCGGGACGCCGTCAGAGCCTACTGCCCCATCACACGCCCAAAACCTCTTCAAAGCTCTTCTTCGAAAGGGCGGGGGTTCAGTCTGAAACTCAGAAGTGATCTTCCCCCATTTCCTACTCGTACCGGTCTTCCACCCTCACCGGCTCGCTGTGACTTTTAAAAATCGGGTACTGTCTTCCTCAACGTCTGTACTTATGATAACTGCTACTTATGATAACTGCTTATCATTTTGGCATCGAAAGGCTGGATTGTCAAGAAGAATCTTCGCTCCGTTTCAAAAACAGATCGGTTCCACATCCACACTGAGCGGTTTCATTTCATATTCCGGCAGGCTGTCGAGAAGTTCTTCCAGGCAAAGACAGGTACTGCCGACCACATCATGGGCGAGCAGGACGACCTTCTTCCTTCCCAGAGTGGTCGATACGCCGTTTTCTATCAACTGCTTTGGGTCCGGGTTTTTGACCGCGTCTTCCAGGCTGGCGTTCCAGTCATAATATATGTAGCCTCTGTCTGTCATTTCGCGGATGATGGCTTTGCCCGTTTTCTTATTATAGGCGTTAATGCTGCCTCCCGGAAAGCGAAACAGATTCGTCTCCACCCCTGTCACCTCGTACACCGTCTGTCTCGCCTTTTCAAAGTCCGCCACGTAACTGTCCACGCTCTCATATAAAGCGTTGTAATCATGGTTATCGCAATGAATACCGATGGTATGTCCTTCCGCCACAATCTGGCGCGCCACCTCCGGATGATTTCTCACATTCTCTCCCACCAGAAAGAAGGTTGCCTTAATATTCCTCTCCCGCAGGATATCGAGCACTTTTCTGGTGTTCTCCTCGGAAGGCCCGTCATCAAAGGTCAGGTACATGGTCTTTGGATGAAAGTAATAAGAAACACCCTGCACGATACCGTCCGCGATCTGCTCCTGATATTCCGCAAGGCTGAGTTTCCTGCGTTCCGCCGTATTGGAGAGAAATCCCGTCTCGATCAGACATGAAGGCATGGAAGTGTTTTGTGTCACATAGAAATCCGCATCACCCCGCAGTTCCCGATCCACGGCTCCCGTACTCTTTATCGTCTGCTGCCGGATCAGCTGCGCCAGCCTCTTATTGTCGCTCCGATCGCCGTCCTCCGTGTACCACACTTCCATCCCGTTCACCCCGGCACCCTCTTCCGTGGCATTCTGATGAATACTGATATAGATATCCGCCTCCGACCGGTTTGCCTCTGCGACGCGCGCTTCCTTCGCAATGTAGGTGTCCGTCTCCCTGGACATGATCACCCGGTATCCCTGTTCTTTCAACTGATCCCTTACAAGCAGCGCGATGGCAAGGTTCAGATCCTTTTCCCGAACGCCAGCTCTGGCGCAGCCCTCGTCCGTGCCTCCATGTCCCGGATCCAGATAGACCGTGGGAATATGCGCTGCCGCCGGCTGCACGCTCTCATTCCCGAAGGAAACCGCCGTCTGCGCTGCTGCGGCGGCAAGCGGTAACACGATTTGCTCCGCCTGTATCTTCTCTTTTCCTTGCCCGCCAGACGACAGATCCTCCGCTGTATCCGCTTCCGTATTCCACAGCCTTTCTGTCAGGGACCGGACGCCGCCCGCCGCGACAAATTTTGCTGATACCGTTGCCGTCAGACAAACGATACACACCACGGCGCCCAGTGCGTATATTCTCCTGAACAGGCGCCTTTTTCTCTGCTCCCTCGTCTCATAACCGCAGACATATTCCCATGTAAAGGTTGACTCTCCGTACATTTCTGATGCTCCTCTCTTGTATGCTTTACATACTAAGCATATAAAAGAGGAGCATCATAATTTCATCTAAGTTGCATCAAAGTGCCATAATATTTGCATCAAATTTCCATCTTTTTTGCATCAAAGTTGCATCATCGGGACACTTTCAGGAACAGCTCATTAATCCCCTCGTAGAATCCCAGTGTCACCACCGTCTGCCCGTTCCCCATGCCTGTGAAGACATATTTGCGAAAATAAGGCGTTGTCTCTAAGAGAGGGTTGTCCGACTCATAGGGAGACGGCTCGCCAAGCCCCATATATTCTGCCCATTCCATCACCAGAGCATCCGCATCGATATCTTCCCACAAAAGAGGCGTCCTCACATAAAATTCATATATCTTTCCATCATCCGCATCTATATAGGCATCCATCAGACGATTTGCCTTATCCGCATTTTTCTGGGAATTGGAAAGGCTCATCTTCCAGACCGCCACATTATTGCGCGGTTCCAGCACATCGATCGCCGAGTAGAGTGTAACGTCGTAGGAAGACGCATCCACCTCTCTCACCTGCTGCGGCAGTATTCCCTTTTCTTTCAGCAGCCCAAGTCCTTCATTGCAGGTGGCGTAAATCTGCTCGTCCGTAATCTCCCTGCCGGACGGTCCCCTACGGTTCACCACAAAGGCATAAGAACCTTCCAGCTCCTGATACTCTACCTCCGCATCCGACTCATGCGTCATGGCGCTCGTCTCGCTCTCTGGAAATGTCTGGCTGCTCAGACAGCAGGAAAGGATATAAAGTTTCTCATTGCTGTTCATCTGGTAACGGTAGCCCTCCCCGGCATTCTCCACGCTTTCCGTATGGGGGCTGTCCAGAATCCCCTGATCCTTATACCTCGCCAGCGCCTCCGGCCCCCATATGGAAATAAACATCGCGAATGCCGCCAGCAGCGGAACCGCCAGATAATATACCTTATTCTTCATATGTTTTGTTCTCCTGTGTGCATCCTAATCTTTGCACCCGCAGGGCGCAAGGATGAAACTGAAACAGGAACCTTCCCCTTCCCTACTCTCAATCTGTAATTCGCTGTGATGTATCTTTAAAATCTCCGCGCACAGCGCAAGCCCAAGTCCCGCGCCGTTCTTGCTTCTTGCCCTGGACTTGTCCACCATGTAAAAAGCCTTGACGATTTTACTCTGTTCCGCCTCCGGTATACCGATCCCATAATCTTTCACCGCAATCCGATAACCATTCTCGACTGTCTGCCCCGTCACCTCGACCACACCGACCGTATCGGAACCTGTGTCGCCCGACCCGCCTCCCGTCTCCGAAGCCTTGCAGGCATTGTCAATCAGATTGACCAACACCGTCTTGATCAGATTCGCTTCCATCCATACCACGGCTTCTTCATGCGAAAAACGGATATCTGTCTCCTTTTTCTCCGTAAACATTTCCTGTAGATATGCAAACAGTTCCCCTACCGATGTTTCCTGCAGTCTGGCCTCATCCTGCTTTGCCACAATAATATCCAGAAGACGGAAGGACATGGCCTCTAAGCGTTTTCCTTCCGTATAGATATAATTTGCCGACATAATGCTCTTCTCCTCATCCAGCTTGTGGGAACGCAGCATATCCGCATATCCGATGATCGCCGTCAAAGGCGTTTTCAATTCGTGGGCAAAAGCGCCCATAAACTCTTCCCTTGCCTCAATCTCCTCCTCCAGTTTGCAGATATTTTCCTCCAGCGCATTTGCCATTTTGTTAAAATCCCCGGTGAGCTGCCCCAGCTCGTCCCGGCTGATCTGCCTGGCGCGGTATGTGTAATCCCCCGCCGCCATTTCTCTGGTCGCTTTGGTCAGCAGGCGGATCGGCTTCGTCAGGAGGGATGCGATAAGCAACATAATGACCATTCCAGTCAACAGCATAACCACCGTTACTTTCCGATACAGCGAAAACCCAAGGGCACGTTCCGTAAACACTTCCGTCACATCCTTCATGGTCTCCAGATACAGAATCCGATTCAGCGCATTGATGGATACACAGGTGTGTACATAGAAACGATCCTGCGCGCAAATCACGCGATAGGATTTGGTATGCTGATCCGTCTGCGGAAGCAGTCCCTCATCCGCCGTAAACCCGCCGCTGGTATATAAAATATTTTTCTCCTCATCCGCTATCCGCAAGAGACGCCCGCCGCCCTGTCCGCCCATTTCCAGCTTGGACGCGATCTCCTCCACCACGCTGTCCGGCATAACGCTGTACTTGAGCGGCACATTCAAAGCCGCCGTCTCAAAGGCAAAACTTAAGATACTGCTCTCATCAAGCGCCTGCCCCACCTCTCTGTCCAGAGAAGTCTCGAACACATTGTTTACAAAGTAAAAGCCGCTGAATCCCAGCGCCAGCGCCAGCACGATCATGGTAGACAGCACTAATTTGATTGAAAATTTCATTTCTGCACCTCTAAACGGTAGCCCACCTTATACACCGCTACCAGATTATGCTCCCAACCCAGCTTTTTTCTCAGGCGCTGTACATGCAGATCAAGCGTCCTGCTGTCCGCAAAGTATTCCCCTTCCCACACCTTTTCATATAAAGTTTCCCGAAACAGGGCGACGTTTTTATTTTTCATAAAGAGGAGCAGAAGACCGAACTCTTTGTTCGTCAGTTCCACAGGGCATCCCGCCTTAGTCACCCTGCGCGCATCCACATCCACCGTCACGTCTCCCGCTACAAGATACTGTTCCGCCTTGTTATAACGCCGCAGCACTGCCTCCACCCTCGCCACCAGCTCTACCACATCAAAGGGTTTTACCAGATAATCATCAGCGCCAAGTTTCAGTCCTTTCACCCGGTGCTTCACCTCATGCTTGGCGGTGATAAAAATGACCGGAATCCCCAGCGGCCGTATGTACTCCATCACATCATATCCGTCCGCCCCCGGCAGCATGATATCCAGAAGAACCAGTTCAAAGTCTTCCTTCTCTATCAGGTCAATCGCCTGCAGGCCGTCCTGCACCGCCGTACAGTGATAACCCGCGGAAGAAAGATTTAAGTCTATTAAGTCGCAGATCGGCTTTTCATCATCTACAATCAGTATCTTAATCATTTGTGGTCTGCCACCCCCAATAAACCCGCGCTCTCTCTACCAGTATTTCCATCGTATCTTCATCACTGCACCGATATGTATCCCTGATTTCCGTATCCGGCACAAACCCGCCGGTTCTCTGATAATAGATCCGGTAATCGCTCTCAATGAGAAGCTCCCCGCCCTCACCCTCATAGCTGTATCTGGCAAGGACCACAATGTCCTTGAGTCCGTCCCCGTCAATATCCCTGCAGGTAACTCCCTTGAGCGCATAGAGGTTGTCATACTCTCCCATAGGCTGCAGTACAGATACAATGTCTCCCTGCTCGCTCACCAGATAAATCATAAAAATATCATAGTCCGCAATTCGATATGTCCCCGGCGTCACCTGCAGCTTGCCCAGCTTGCCGAAAGTCCGCAGATAGCACTGCTCCGAAATGACATGGAAGCGGTTTCTTTGCAGCTCCTGCAGGGTGGACGCCGTGTACAGAAATTCCGTGGAATCCCCATCCCTGACAAAAGCCGTGATGGATTCCGCGCTCTTATTCATCCCGAAGCGGTTGATCTTTTCCGAAATCCGATAATCCCTGTAGAAACTGTTTCCCGTCTGATTCTGGAAAAGGACATCCCCAACCTTGTAAGTCTCTCCGGCATAGGCGCCGCTCTCATTGACGCAGGAAGTGATGAGAACAATATCCGTCCTGCCATCCCGGTTCAGATCCTGGAAGGAAACCGCTGCAATGGACTGCACCGGCTGCCTCATCCGCCCCCTGACACAGTAATTAGTCTCCAACTGCTCCGTCCGGTATAGGATCTGCCCATCCCTGTCCACGATAAACAACGCCAGCCGGTTATACCGCCCGTCAAAAGCCGGCACCATCAAAAGGCTGTCCTCGTCATCCGGCTCCAAAGCGAAAATCTGATCTTCCACCACCAGGAAACCGCCATCCGCTATCCCATCCCGGTTCTCTATAGACATCAAACGGTCGTAATATGCCTCGTACTCCGCAAGCACCGAAGTCTCGCCTGTCCCTGCTGGAGATGCCTGTACAACGTCAGCAGAAAACAGGCACCAGATCGCGGCCGCCGTCAGGACAAGCGTGCTCCCGTATCTACTCATGTTCATTGGTCACACTCCTCTCCCATAATTTTAAGGGTTAATCGTGTGTTTTGCAATTGAAATTTTGAAAATCACACCTGCCCCTTAGCTCCGAAGCAGCCCGAGGACCGCCGCGCTCTCCCGGATGCCTTTTTCCCGCTCCGCCGGCTCCATTCCCAGCCTGACCAGCCCCATAATGCAAGCCCCTACCACAGGTTCATAACGCGCCCGCACAACTTCCGCTCCCGGCAGCCGCTTCTGGATCCCTTTTATAACGCGGCAGGTAAGCGGATTGTCAACCCCCTTAAATATGCTCCCGGCCAACACGATTTCCTCTTCCTCCGGCTTCATTTCCATTTTCCGAAGCCCCGCCTCAATATACGCGACAATCTCTCCTGAAAATTCGTCCAGAAGGTCGCATGCCGCCCTGTCCTCTCTCTGCGCAACCATCAGAATCTGCGGCATCAGGAAACGCAGTTCACTTCGAAACTCACTCTCCGTCATATACCGCTTAAGCAGCGCGTCCACATCAGGCACCCCGGCCTGCCCCAAAAACAGCGGCGTCAGATTTGTGGGCGGACACAGTCCCAGTTCCGCGTCAAAAACCTTTCTCAGCGCCCGGCGCGCCAGTGCGCTTCCCCCCTGCGCCTTCTCTTCCATATAATCACCGTAGACAAACTGCCTGCCCTCCCTGTCAATCAGCGCACCGTTCATCCCCGTTCCCGCATTGATCACCGCACCGTGGGAACGCATGGCGCCGCTGTAAAAAGCGATAATCGCATCGTTGCAGGCAAAAATTTCTCCCAGCGACAGTTTCTCCTGCAGCGCATCCCGCATCACCATATCGTCCCCCGGCCAGTCTATACCGCCGATTCCCGCCACTGTATACACAATGTCTTCTCTCCTGACTCCCGCGCTTCGCACTGCCTCCTCCACCGCTTCCCCGATCGGCCCAAGCGCTTGTTCCACCCCCTCATCAGGAAAATACGCCCCCTTCGCCAACGCCCGGCCCACAATAAAGCCGTCCTCCCGCATCACCGCAGCAGCCGTTTTTGTGCCGCCCTGATCAATTCCCAGAATATATTCTTCCTTTTTCCCTGTCCTGTCCATCATGTCCTGTGTCCTCCCTCCCAAATCATCTCTAACTCCCCCGCTGCACTTTTACGCATGCTGCGTTGTGTATCGTTTTACATTTTAACTTTATCCTATCCCAGCCCCTATATCTATGTCAATATGCAAACTCTACATTTCTTTTCCCAAAACCTTTTCGTTGACATTTTGGTACATTATGTTACAATATAGATGTAAATTTTGAAACATTTAGGAAACACAAACAAACGACAACGCAATCGGTTCATCCTGCTTACAGGTTTCACGCTGTCACGATTTTCTAAAACAAATCAATTGGAAAGGCGGCATATGGCTACCATATCAGATATCGCCAAACAGGCGAACGTTTCAAGAACGCTGGTTTCCAGAGTCCTGAACAATAAGCCCGGGGTCAGTCCCGAGAATCGAAAAAAAATTCTGGAAATCATTGAAAAAAACCACTACGTCCCCAACGGTCTCGCCAAGTCCCTAGTCCTGCAGAAAACCAATACCATTGGCGTCGTTATGGACGATCTGTGCAACGACTTTTTTTTCCAGCTGATCCGCGGGTTACAGGACGGCGCGGAGGCACAGGATTACAATATCCTCTTCTGCAGCGGCCGCAGGGATATGGCTGCGAAACTGAAATATGTGGATTATCTGACGAGCGGATGCACGGACGGCATTATCGCTTATGGAAGCTGTTTCGACGACGAGGAACTTTTCCGCCACGTTGCCGCGAAATCGGCAAACAGCGTCCTGATCGAGAGTAATCTTAGCGACTGTAATGCCGACAAAATTCTGCTTGACAATTTCCGCGGCGCCTATGCAGCCACGGAGCACCTGATTAAGCAGAGACGGAAAAACATCATTCATGTGACTTGTGATATGAATTATGACGTGGGACTGGAACGGCTGAACGGCTTCGTACAGGCCATGCACGATTATCGGATGCCTCTTAAGCCCGATTCCATCCTTTACGCCGACCACTTTGAAACCATTGCCTATCAACAGATGAAAAAGAGACTGACGCAGGGGACCCGGCCGGACGCCTGCTTTGCGGGGGCTGACAAACCCGCTTTCGGCGTCCTGCGCGCAGTCACGGAAGCCGGCCTTTCGGTCCCCAAAGATCTGGCTCTGATCGGCTTTGACGATGACGTCCCTGATTCCAAGGATATGCTGTTTCCCGCCCTCTCCACCATGCGCCAGCCGCTTTACGAGATGGGCCGTGCGGGTGTGGAGCTCCTGATTGACAGGATCAACCGCCCGGAACGCGAACCCGTCACCCGGATATTTGAGGCAGAGTTAATTTTACGGGAAACATGCCTATAATATTTATCTGTTCACAGAATTGCAGGAAATCGAATTGTAAGCGCGAAGTTTGCTCCTGTATACTGTCCGCAGCAAACTCATTCCATGCGGCAACCTTAAAAGATACGGTAAATGTAACAGTACAGCCCAAGACTTTGCACTTGCTGCAAAGTCCGTGAAAACATGTAAATTGAGCCAAGAGGGAATCTGCCCCATTGCTGTAAGCAATCTGGAATGGGCAGATTCCGTAACAGGAAGCCGAAGGCTGAACTGTTACCGGCAAATGCAGCGCAGAAATGGAGGAAAATATGACAGACAGAGGATTAAAGATTGCCACCATCGGCGGCGGCTCCAGTTATACCCCGGAACTGATCGAAGGATTTATCAAACGGTATGGCAGCCTTCCCGTGAAAGATATCTGGCTGGTAGATGTGGACGCCGGACTGGAAAAACTGCATATCGTCACCGCGCTTGCCAAAAGAATGGTGGAGAAGAGCGGCATTGACTTACAAATCCATGCCACCACGGACAGGGAAGAGGCGTTAAAAGACGCGGATTTTGTCACCACCCAATTCCGTGTAGGGCAGTTGGACGCCCGCATCCGCGATGAAAAAATCCCCCTGCGCTACGGCAGAATCGGCCAGGAAACCACCGGGGCTGGTGGCTTTGCCAAAGCGTTGCGCTCTGTCCCCGTCATTCTGGATATCTGCCACGATATGGAACGGCTCTGCCCCGACGCTTTTCTGATTAACTTTGCGAACCCCTCGGGCATCCTGACAGAAGCAGCTTTAAACCACAGTTCCGTCAAAGCCATAGGGCTGTGCAACTGCCCCATCAATATGATAAGCGATATGGCGGAAAAGTTTGACTGCGCCCCGGATGACGTGTTCTGCGACTTCGTAGGCATCAACCATCTGGTCTGGGCGAAAAGAGTGCTGGTGCGCGGAGTGGATGTGACCGCAGAGGCGATTGAAAAACTCTGCTCGGAATCCGCCAAAGAGGTGATGGCAAACATCCCGGAGATCCACTATGACCCCGTCTTTTTGAAGGCGCTTGGCATGGTGCCTGTGAGTTATCTGAAATACTACTATATGCAGCCGGAAATGTTCGCCGAGTGCGACCGCGCCGCGAAGGAAGAAGGATGCCGCGCGGAGGTCATCAAACAGGTGGAACAGGATCTGTTCGCCCTCTATCAGGACCCCGCCCTGGACGTCAAACCGCCCCAGCTTGCGAAACGCGGCGGCGCACGTTACTCCGATGCGGCCTGCAGCCTGATTGACTCTATCTACAACAACAGAAAAGACATCCAGACCGTGAATGTCCTAAACTGTGGTACAAACGCGGATCTTCCCGCCAACGCTTCGATCGAGCGCAACTGCGTGATCGACAGAGACGGGGCACACCCCATACACATCGGGCGCACCCCTTTAAAAATCCGCGGTCTTTTACAGAACGTGAAAGCTTATGAGCAGCTCACCATCGAAGCCGCTGTGACTGGGGAATACGACAAGGCGCTTATGGCCCTCACCATACACCCGCTGGTAAATTCCGCCACCGTCGCCAGAAAGATTCTGGACGATATCCTTGCAGAAAACAAGGAATATCTTCCGCAGTTTAATCACTGACCCACCTGGTCAAGCAGGGCAATTTTCACATCGTACAGCTTACTTGAAAGGTCAACATGTACCCTGTGCGGATTCACCAGACGTCTCGTCTCCTCCCACAGGGTATTCTGCTCCTCCTGACAGTAAGCCCGGATATCCATCACCTTCGGGGAAGTATAGCAGCACTCGCCGTTTTGGAAAATCGGCACCATCAACTCCCGCAGCCGGTAGCTCCCCGCCGACAGCTTCGTCTTTTTCCACGGCTCCACCGGGTCAAAAAGCAGAAGCGGTTCGCTCTCGTCATATGTCTCGTCCGCCAGACAGATCAGATCAGCCTTAATTTTCCCGCTCTCCCTGTCATAGACGCGGTAGATCGTCTTATTGCCGGGGTTCGTCACTTTCTCCGTATTTTCGGAAAGCTTAATCTTCGGAATAAACTTCCCGTCCTCGCCCATAATCGCCGCCAGCTTATAAACGCCCCCGAAGGAAGGGCAGTCCTTCGATGTAATCAGATGCGTGCCCACGCCCCACGAAGTTATTTTTGCGCCCTGATCCTTCAGACTCTGGATCAGAAATTCGTCCAGATCGTTGGAGGCGGAAATCACCGCGTCGGAAAATCCCGCTTCATCCAGCATTTTTCTCGCCTCCTTGGAGAGGTAGGCAAGGTCGCCGCTGTCTAAACGGATGCCGTAAAAATTCAGGGGAACACCCGCCTCCCTCATCTCCGTAAAAACGCGGATCGCGTTCGGCACCCCGGATTTCAGTGTGTCGTATGTATCCACCAGCAGGATGCAGGCGGACGGGTACATATCCGCATAAGTGTGGAAAGCCGTGTACTCATCCGGGAAACTCATAATCCAACTGTGGGCGTGGGTTCCCTTGACCGGCACGTCAAAGAGCTGTCCGCAGAGCACGTTGGAAGTACCCACACAGCCGCCGATCACCGCAGCCCTTGCGCCGTAAGTGCCCGCATCGGGACCCTGGGCGCGGCGAAGCCCGAATTCCATCACCCCGTCTCCCTGTGCCGCATAGCAGACCCTTGCCGCCTTGGTGGCGATGAGGCTCTGGTGGTTAATAATATTTAAAATCGCCGTCTCCACAAGCTGCGCCTGCATGATCGGCGCGATCACTTTTACCAGCGGTTCTCTGGGAAAAACCACTGTTCCCTCCGGGATCGCATAAACATCTCCCGTAAAGCGGAAATCCGCCAGATAATCGAGAAAATCCTGCTCGAAAATGCCCAGCCCCGCCAGATAATCGATGTCCTCTTTTTCAAAATGAAGCTCCCTGATATACTGGATCAGCTGCTCCACCCCCGCCATAATGGCAAAGCCGCCGTCACAGGGATTGTTCCTGTAAAAGGCGTCAAAAATAACCGTCTCGTTGCGGTCCTTATTCTTAAAATATCCCTGCATCATCGTCAGTTCATACAGATCAGTGAGCAGCGTCAGATTTTGTCTGTCCATTGTCTCCACCCTCCTTTTCCAATATTTTACGGGTTAATCGTCTGTTTTGCAATTCATTTTTCGCTAAATTTATCCTAGCGGATAAGCAGGTTCGAAATGCTTCGCATTTCTGACTCTGCTTATCCGCGCAAATGCGGAGAGCCGTACACACTACAGCTCTCCGCAATTCATCCGCTTCCTACTGTTCCATCTGCCTGCCCAGAAACCCTGCTGCCGACTGGATCAGCTTCTGTTCCACTTCGCCCATCTTGGATTTGTGATCCATCTCCACGAGAATCACCGAACCGATCACATCGCCCTCGCAGATGATGGGGCTGATGGCTTCGTGGCTAAAATCATCCCCCTCCAGGCTGACCTGAATGAAATTTCTGTCTCCTTTGGTCGCCACCACGCTCTCCCTGTGGTCAATTTTTTCCTCCAGCTCCCTGCTGATGGATTTGCCCAGCAGATTCTTCATGCCGCCCGACACCGCGATAAACTGATCCCTGTCGGTGATAAGCGCGATATGGCCGGAAACCTGCGCCATACTCTCCGCGTACTGCTTGGCAAAAGTACCCATCTCACCGATGGGCGAATATTTTTTTAAAATGATCTCTCCTTCCCTGTCCGTATATATTTCCAGCGGGTCCGCCTCCCTGATCCGCAGCGTTCTGCGGATCTCCTTGGGGATCACAATACGTCCCAGATCATCTATTCTTCTGACAATTCCTGTTGCTTTCATAATATAACCTCCGTCTGTAAGTCGTAGCTTTTTTCTTTTTTCTCTGTTTTTTTACTATTATTTGTAAGGCAGGAAATTATATGCATGAAAATTTTCGATTTTGACCGGTCACAAATTTAAGACCGCACAGACAGAGCAGCTTTCATTTTCTATCTTATAATCTAAGTTTCCGCCATATTTCCGGCAGACCGAAAGCAGACTGGAAATGCCGATACTTTTCTCAACAGGCAAACCTCCGGAAAGTTTCAGGTTATCCGAGCAAGTATTGTTACACAAAATAATCAGTCTGCTGTTCTGCAGCCGTATATGAATTTCAATGCTTTTGTTTTCTTTCCCGGATTCCTGACATCCATGCAGGGCATTCTCAAGCAGGTTTCCCAAAAGGGCGATCAGGTCAATTTCCCGCACCTTCAGTTCTTTCAGCACATTGCAGCGGACTAAATAGTCAATGCCAGCTTCCCCTGCTTTGCCCGCATACACGGAAAGAATATTATTTACCGTCTTGTTTACGGAATATTGTCTGACCGCCGCTTCCGAAATTTCATTCCTATATTCTCCGAAATAGGCAAGGATAGCAGCAGCGTCATCCAGTTTTGCATATTCCGCAACCGTATCTATGTGGTGCCGCATATCGTGCCGAAGCCTGCGGTTGGTTTCCTCTGCCTTTTGCAGGACAGAAAGCTGGCTGGCAAGATATTCCACATTCTGCCGAATGAGGGCAGCCTCTGAGTCTCTTTTCATGTAACTGATATTGCTGAAGACGACGCCATACACCGCACGCATTACAAGACTGATTGCTGCAAAAGACAAAATCAGGTACACCTGCTGCACGGCATGCAGTGCATTTAAAATGTTTACCGAAGCCTGCAGCAGATAAAACAACAGGGCGATCAACGCCAGATTCCACCATCTGCCCTTATTAATGTCTGCAAGAGACTGGACCACCGACACCGCATATCTTTTATACAGCGCCAGTATCAGCAGCAGCGACGCAGTCCGAAGCACATTCACCAAATAATACTCTGCCGGAGCGGACAACTGCGGCAAAAACAGCTCCGCCATGAGCCCCAGACTGTTATCCATGATAGTATAAAGACCAAAATACGTCAGAAACAAAAAGCATTTCTTAGAAAAACATTCTTTTGAAACAGTACACAAAAAAAGAAACAGGCATACCGCAATCAACAGATATGCGAGTAACGCATCTTTACCCCTTACCACATATGCATATTCGCCCATAAAGATAAAGCTGGCCATATACAGGCAGCTTAAAAGCACAAATTTTCCTTTGCCATACCTGTGTTCCAGCATATGGTAAATGACGACCACATGACATGATGCCGTGAGAAACAGCCCAGGAACATGGTATAATTCTCTCATTTCCTTGCCTCCTTCCGGCAAAATTCCATATAGGTTTTCTGCACTTCCTCACTGCTCCTTCTTGGTATGGGTATTTTGACACCATTAAACATTTCTATACTATTTCCTATAATTCCCCGCACAAAAATAAGATTTACGATATAGGAGGCGCCAACCCTGATAAGCTCAGGGTACTTTTGTATTTCCTCAAACATCTGTGACAGCTTCATGCGCTGCCGGAGCTTTTCGCCGGAAGAAAGATTAAATAACAGATAATGGCTCTGCGACTCTATAAATACGATTTCACCGATACGCACACGATACACACCATCCGCACAGGCAATGGACAGCAGATCCTGTTCTTCCGTTTTCTTTACGGCACGGTCAAGTGCCGCATTAAACTGTTCCTGTGAAAATGGCTTAAGCAGGTAATGGGTGGCATTCAGTGCAAACGCCTCTATCGCATATTCGTCGCTGGTTGTCAGGAAAATAACACTCATATCCGGGCTTTTGGCAAGCATTTCTCCTGCCACATCCATCCCGGAAACACCCGGCATACAAATATCCAGAAGGGCAACGTCATACATTTTCCCTTTTTCTACTGCGCGCATGACATCTATCGCCGTACTATATTCGTCAATATCAAAACAGTATTCAGAGTGTGCCTTTGCATATGTGTCTAATGCCATGCGGATTACTTCCAGCTCTTTTTGTATATCATCACATATTGCTATCTGCATCCAATCCCTTGCCTTCCATGCCATCTCCCGCTATTTTATGAGACAAACCTGAATTATCAGCTTTTCTTCTTCAAATCTGTCACAGCCGGAATCTTGAAGTAATGTCTGACAACTGCCGGGCGGATACCTTTCCATTTGATGTCTTGTCAAAAGCCTCCGCCGTAAGCCCGACCACATCTGTCGTCTTCTGGGCAATGTCGGAAATTCCCATCGTACAGTCGCTGATATTGCTGTTGACTTCCGACATGGCGCCCGCAATCTCATCAATGAAACGCTTCAGCTCCATAACCTCCGCGTTTGCCTGGTTCATAAACTCCTCTATCGACCTGGTTGCCCCGCTGTATTCATCACTGGACTGCATAAACTCATCATAGTCATTCATCACCTTGTGCTCAAGAAAATTCAGGGCATCCAAAAGACACCCTCTCAATGTCTCCACAGATGAATTGACATCATCCACAATCGCCACAATATTGGCTCCGGTCTGGGTGGACTGGGTCGCCAGAGACGCTATCTCGCCTGCCACAACACCAAATCCTTTCCCTTCTTCTCCTGCCCTTGCCGCTTCAATCGAAGCATTCAAAGAAAGCAGATTGGTCCGATACGCAATACTTTGAATGGCCTTGGCAAGCTCATTGATCTGAGCCGCCTTCTGCGCTTTTACAATCGCTTCCTGCGAGGTTTTCTGTATTTTCTCGTATACCTGCAAAGTCTCCTCCCGGGAAGCGCTCGTTTTCTCATGGATCGCTGTGCTCTTCCTTCGCGCATCCGCTGTAAGCTGCGTTCCGGCATTGATATGCCCGGCAACGGCAGCCGCATTTCGGTTTATATTTTCAACATGGGCCGTGACGGATTGCATGGACGCAGAGGTCTTCTCCATAGTCGCTGCCATCTTCCGGTTAATGGCTGAATTATTGTTAGAAGCCTGATTCACCCCTTCCGATATCTCATACAGCGAATCCGAGTCCTTTACCAGTTTTTCCGAAATATCGTTGAGCTCCGAAACAATCCCCCCCAGCTGTTCCTTCATATGAATGACTGCATTTCCCATTGTACCCACCTCGTCATGCGTTGCTGGAATGACAATGCCGCTTTGCATGTTCAGTTCAGAAATGTCGTTGATCACTGCAGTCAATGCTGCAATGGGCCGCGTAATCATCCTCGTAACCGCCATGCCGATGCCAAGAGCCGCCAAAAGCAGCACCAGCCCGATCACGGCACATATCGCAGATATGGTATTGACCGGTTTCATGACATCCGCTTTATCCGCCTGGACAAAAATGACCCAGTCATTAACCGTACACATGAAGGCAATGTAGACCTCCCGGCCATCTACCGTACATTCCCTGACGTCCGCCGTTGTAATCATGCCTGTCTGCAGGGTATCAAGAACTCTTTGGATCACTGCATTTCCCGCAATCTGCTGCCCCAGCATATCCGCATTGTCATGATATAAAAACTTTCCCTGCGTATCTACCAGATAAACCCTGCTCGACTTCATGGTATTAATTCCCACCGTATTCAAAATATAGTCGAGCCTCCCAAGCCCCACTTCCATGTTGCCTCTCTCGGTATCGCTGTAAAAACATTCATACAGGGTGTCCGAGGCATGAACGCAGGTGTCATATAAGTAACTTTCACATAACTCCGTAATATTCTTTTTATTGACCATATAAGAAACAGTTAATATTCCTGCAATCAAACTAATGGAAGTGGCTATGATCAGCAACGCAATTTTACCGCGTATGGATTTCATTTGTTCTCCTTTCCCTCTTCAAGCGTCAACGCTTTTTCGGATGCCCATGTTTTTTTCACAGATTCCACTACCTGGTCCCATGTTTTTTCCCCTTTGCTGTACGCATAGAGCGAATTGCCAAGTTCTACCTTAAAACGTTGGCTTGGAAATGCTGTAAAGTCCCAGTTCACCGTTTTCTTAGAGGAATCAGACATATAGGAGACTACCTGCCTTGCCAGGGGATCATTGGGGCTTTCCTCATAGGCAAAGGTGTTGAACGGGGAAATAAAGCCCAGAGAATCCGTGACATATTTCTTGCCAGTCTCAGAGCCATACAACCATTCCAGGAAAGCAATGGAAGCCTGCTGGTCCGCCTCACTGGCAATGCTGTTCACGCAGATATAACTTTCCGTGCCAATGCACAGTCCCTGTTCCTCCTCACCGTTTACACCTGTATAAATCGGCAGGAATTTCACATCCTGCTCTTTTACCTGATTGCCGTCAATTCCGGAAATCTGATTCCAGGCCCAGTTGCCGTTCTGCACCATTGCCGCTTTCCCCGTCGCAAACTCCTTCATGGAATCATCCACCGTCTTGGAGCCCAGTTCCTCTCGGGCGGCGCAGGAATTATTTATGTACAGATCAAAAATATTTTTAAAGTTCTCTTCATAACTAAAATCGAGTTCCGCCTCGTCCATAACCCCCTTTTGAGAAAATTCATAATAGACAGGCAGGTTCGGCAAATGTGTATGCCATCGCCAGTCCTCCCCTTCGCTGAAAGAAGTGGAGGCAAATACTCCTTCAATGCCAAGTTCCTCCGTATGCTGGGACATGTCTTCCACCAGTGCCTTAAGCTTGTCAAAATTGTTGACTTCATCCATGCTCCCAAAATCCGTCTTCCTGGAGGACAGTGAAAAATATTTCTGCATGATGCCATCATTGTATATGATGCCATACCCTTCCACCACATACGGAATCCCGTAGACGCCATCTCCATTCCTGACCGCCATGTCCGGTTCCATCAACCAGGAATAGAGCTGGGTACCGCTCAAATCCCTGCAGTAATTCTTCCATTTCTCATAGTCCACCGGGCCATTGATCTGGAACAGCGTTGGAGGGTTTCGCTTTGCAATCTCGGATTTCAGGGTCTGCTCATAACTGCCGCTTGCAGCCGTCAATATCCTTACTTCTATACCTGTCTCAGCCTCGTAAGCCCTGGCAATTTCCTTCCAGCTGTCCGCTGATTCCGGCTTGTAATTCAAGTAATATATCCTGGCCTTCTCCTCTTTTTGCCCGCATCCGGCAAGCATCCCCAAAACCAGGCAGAAAAGCAGTACAAATACAACCAAAAATTTCCGTTTCATCTCTAATCTCATCTCCTCTTTTTTTCATTATCGCATACCGCTATCCTCAGCTCAGCTGAACATGCAGTCCATCAATATATAAATATAAAAACTAAAAGGGTTTATAAGACAGTAAGACAGCCACCAATTAATTAAAACAACTACCATATTATATATGAAATGCGCTATTTTTTTATTGAAACGGTATAGATTGTACTTTTTTCGGCATACTTTGCATGCATCGGTTTACATAATTCATGTCATGCCAATTAAATCAAAACAGAATCAGGAAATAAAAGCCGTATACAGGATGCTTTTCCGCACAAAATATGATATACTCTCTTTATCAATACAGCTACGAAAAACACAGAAACGGAGGCATGAAACTATGGCACATCAAAATCTACCTGCGGCAGAAGCACTGTCAAAATTAAAGGCCGGAAACGAGCGTTATCTGACCGTTTCCAGCAATCCGGGAGACATATCTCCACAGATCAGGCAGAAGACCTGTGACGAGGGACAGACCCCCTACGCAATCGTTATCACCTGTTCCGATTCCAGAGTCATTCCGGAGAGCATTTTTACGGCGGGCATCGGCGAACTGTTCACTATCCGCGTAGCCGGAAACGTGATGGATCACCACCAGCTCGGAAGCGTGGAATACGCTGCCGACCATCTCGGCACGAATCTGGTAGTCGTTCTGGGGCACACCCACTGCGGCGCGGTGGGGGCCGCTGTGAGCAGCGATCCCGGCGGATTCATTAAATACATAACTGATGAGATCAAAAAGGCTATCGGCGATGAAAAAGACGAGTTGAAAGCCAGCCGCTTAAATGTGGAGAGAAGTGTTTCCATCATCAGAGAGCAGCTTAAGCTTACGGACTCTTCCGACCTGAAAGTGTGTGGCGCAATTTATCATATTGACAGCGGCAAAGTAGAATTTATGGACTAAACGGAATATATAAGGAAAGCGGCAGCCGTCCTACACCAAACGACTGCCGCCGTCACTTTTACCCTCCTGTCTCCCTTGCGATCGAGCGATACAGCATATGAAATCCATACTCCAAAAACTGCATTTTTGATAATCCCATTGCGCTTTGAATATATTCTTCCTTGTTCGCGGCAAGCTGAATGATGCCGGAAAGCATACCCCAAAAATTAAATATTACAGGCATAATCTCCAGATCATCGCGCAGATCCCCGCTTCCCATGCCGTCTAGCAGAAACTCTTTTATTTTTTCGTTAATTTCTTCCCCGACCTGATAGGTTTCCTTTTCTTCCGGCAGACAATCCTGCTTTTCAAAGTCAATATTAATCTTATCTAACACCATTTTGAAGTAGAACGGAAATTCCTCCCGGTACCGCACCAGTCCGTCGCAGATCGCATTGTATCTTGCTTTTGCCGTATCCTGTCTGTTGAGCGCGGCGTCGATATATCCGTAAAGCTTTTTCATGCTTTCCAACACCAGAATACCAACAATTTCTTCCTTGTTCTCAAAATACACATACAAAGTCGCCTTGCTGTAACCGGCCTCTTTCGCTATGTCGTCCATAGAGGTCGCGGCAATTCCTTTTTTCATAAACAAAGCTGACGCGGCAGCCGCTATCGTTTCACGATGCACGCTTCTGGGTTCTTTCTTTCTCCGTCCCATATCGTTCTCCTCCCGATTATTCTCTTATTGGCTCCCATATTTGTCATACCGGCACTGCTCCACAATTTTATCCCCCAAAAGCGTAATGGCCTGTGCCGGACATGCGCTGATACAGCGATAACACATGGTACAACAGTTTCCCGCCTCCGCCCTGTTGTTCTTTAAAGAAAGATTTCCCATCGGACATAAGCGGGCGCACTGCCCGCATCCCGTACATGCATCACTGATCTTGATCTGATCAGAGTAGTTCTTTGTCTTTCCGTAAAACCAGAGCCGCTGACAGAGCAGACCCGCTACATGATCATAAAAATGCAGACCGTTCTTCGGAAATCTGCCCTGTCTGATTTTCTCCGCACATATTTCCATTTTTCTGTCCGCCGCTCTGATGATCTTCCGATTTTTTTCAAGAGGTCTTTTCAACAGCTTCACATCACAGACCGAATCCGGCATAAGAATATGCAGACCGCCGACAACCTCTGCTCCATATTTTTTTAACAGACGCGCCGAGCAGCCCGCGCCATCTCCGCTAAACAATCCCATAGTCGCAACGCAGAATACTTTTTTATCTTTCCAGAGGGCCGCATTCGTTTTGATAAAATCCCTCACAATAACAGGCACATTGGAATATTGCACCGGATATGCCAGAATAACAAAATCCTGCTTTGCTATCTTCTCCACAGTTTCTTTTTCCTCCATCGGGAGGGTCTGCGCTGTTTCGTCCAACAGATGCACCAGCTTTTCCGTGCAATGCTTTGTATTTCCTGTTCCGCTAAAATAAATTCCTATCATCGGTCTTCTATTCCTTTCCGTGAAAAAGTATACCATTCATTAATTAAACTTACGGTTTAATTATACCAATAAGAAATTTATCTGTCAATTATATTTTTTGATCGTCCTTTTCATAATCGTATCGCAGCAATCAAAAAAACAGTACAGCCCGTTTGATTCGGACTATACTGTCTTAATTATTTCTTCACGCCCTTCGCGCCGGACAGATTCGCATTCTGCAAAATATTGCTGTCGAAAGAGGTAAGCATACTCTGTTCCTCCCGCTCCCTCTTAAGCGCAAGTTTTATCATATCATCCAAAAGCTCTGCGTAAGACTTTCCAAGCGCTTCCCACAGATAGAAGGCAAGCGAGCCCGGAATGGGATTGATCTCGTTTACATACACCTGATCCGTGTCCCTGTCAATCATAAAGTCAATGCGGGACACGCCGCTGCATCCAAGCGTCTGGAAGGTTTTCACTGCCAGTTCCCGTATCTCTTCACGCTTCTCGGGCGTAAGGTTCGCCGGCAGCTCTCTCTTTGCCGTTCTCATACCCTCGGAGCCACCTTTGCCACCCGCCACATATTTGTCCTCATAGCTCAAAATCTCGTCGCTGGAAATTGGCTCCTCGCACTCGGAGGCCTGCGCCTCCTCATAATCTCCCAAAACCGCACAGTTGATCTCACGCAGGTTCATGATCGCCCGTTCTACGAGCACTTTCGGTCCGAAAGTAAAAGCATACTCTAACGCTTCTCTTAACTCCTCCCGGTCTTTCGCCACCTTGATTCCCACGCTGGAACCCAGATTGACAGGCTTCACAATAACGGGATAGGGAATTTTTTTCTCCACCTTGTCGTAAGCCGCCTGCTCGCCGCTCTCATATTCTTTCCCGTACAGCGTCACGCAGTCAAGGACAGGAATCTCATTGTCCTTAAGCACCGTCTTCATCACATACTTATCCATAGTAACTGCAGAGGCCATAACATCGCACCCCGCAAAAGGGATATTGTAGTGCCGCAGAAATCCCTGCAGTGAACCATCCTCCACATTCGCACCGTGCACCACAGGAAATGCAACGTCAATCTGTGCCACCTCGGAACTGCCGAATTTTTTCCCCGGATATTGGATCAGCTTCACGCCGTTCTTCTCACCCATCAGAAAGACGCGGGTGCTCTTTTTCAACAGCTCCGGAATATTTCTATAGTTTGCGATATCCGCAATCAGCTCACCCGTATAAAGCTCGTTATCTTTCGTGATATAGACAGGAATCAGATCGTATTTTTCTTTATTGAAAGCATTGTACGCCTGTATGCCGGAGATAACGGAAACCTCGTGCTCCACGCTCTTCCCGCCGAAAAATACACCCACTCGAATTTTCATAACTGTTTCATTTCCTCCTTCAATATTCCTCTATTCATTCCGAACCGCGCATTTCGCAAAATCGGGTCTCCGGCAGTTCCATGCTTACGCATAGTTGTCGGGCAGATCGTTCTCAATTAAGATAACCTTCTGCTTTTCACCGGGAATCGCATTTACCATACGAAACGCCTCCTGCAGATCGTCCACCACAATCATCCTGTTCGCCGGAAATCCCGCTCCTGACAGTCCATCCTGAATCGGTTTCGTCTGTTCCTTTCCCACAAGCACGGCATAGTCGCACTTGTCAGCAGCATAAACACCCACCTCTTTATTCTCATCATACTGCTTTTCACCCAGCTCTACCATACCCGGTGTCAGCAGAATACGAAGTTCCTTAAAACTTGCAAGCGTATCCAGCGCCGCCTCAAAACCGCTTTTATTGGAGTTGTAGGCATCGTCTATCAATATTCTGTCTCCCTGCTTCACAAGCTGCAGCCTGTGGGGAACGCTCTCCAACTGCTTCACCGGGTAAAGCAGCTTTTCCATGGGAATCCCCAGCGTGTGTGCCACAGCGATAGCGCCCGCAATATTCTGCACATTATGGCTGCCCAACAGCTTCGTGTGAAACTCGTATGCCTCCCCTGTCTCATCTTTCATTTTGAAAGAAGATCCCCTCGGCGAAACCGCAATATCATAAGCGCGGAAATCCGCGTCCTCCGAAGTAATTCCATAGCTGATTATGTTCTTATCCGTCTTTGCATTCCTGATATAGGTATTGTCATAGTTTAAAAATACTTTCCCGGATTGAGGTACCGAATCCGCCAGTTCGAATTTGGTCGAAACAATGTTTTCTATGGTGTGAAAACTCTGCAGATGCTGGGGCCCGATAGATGTAATAATACCGTAATCAGGATGTACCAGATCGCAGATTTCCCTGATATCCCCCACTTCTCTCGCTCCCATTTCACAGATAAAGATCTCGTGAAACGGCTTCATATTTTCCCGGATCGTCCGCACCACACCCAGCGTTGTGTTATAGTTCCCCGGCGTGTGCAGGACATTGTACTGCGTGGAAAGCAGCGCGCTCAAATAATATTTCACGCTGGTTTTACCATAACTGCCCGTGACACCGATGATTTTCAAATCTGGCATCTCCCGCAGTATGCGCGCGGCGTCGTTAATATAATACTGGTCTATTTTCTTCTCAACCGGATGGTTCAGCACATTTGCCAGTAAAATCAAGAAAGGCTGTAACAGAAACATGATTAGCAGAGTCAGCTCTGTATTTTTCAGCAATGGATGCTCCGGCAGCGGCAGTATCCCCTGCGAAGTCAAAAGCATCCCCCCGCCCGCCGTCATTCTTAAACCGGGAAGTACAGTCACCGCCACGGCAAGGAGATATAAAATCCCTGTCGTGACAAGCATCCGCCTCACGCGGGGCGTATAGACCAACGGCTTTTTTGCCTTATGGGGTTTGTTGACCAATATGGTCATTCCATTCATAACGCAGGCCGCAATCAGGCATCCTGTGCTCCCCACCGCCGCAAGCGGAAGGGAAATCAGCGCATACAGGCACTTGCCAATCAATCTTCCCACGTTGGTATGCACCCGCATCCATTCCCTGTATTCCCGCGGCTTGTAGGAATTCTGCTGAAACATATGCATCAGATATAAAATATACCAGACCGCTCCCACCAGATAGGTGGCAAGCCATATGCCAAAGATTATCATATCCATCTCTGCCTGTATTTCCTCTCCGTATCCTTCAAAGACCAAATAACCATTCAAACAAAAAACGCCTGCAGCGCCCCGTTCACCTTCGCAGGCTGCTCTGCATAGGAGAAATGTCCCGCTCCTTCGCATACCACCAGCCCCGCATCCGCAATCAGCTCTTCCATCCGTCTCGCGTCCCCGATGGGCGTGGCCGTGTCCATATCCCCCCAGATCAGCAGAGCCGGGCATTTCACCAGATGAATCAACGGCTCCAGATCCTCGTTGACCACCTTAACTAGTGTGGCCCGCATCAGGGGCGTCGCATTGTTATAGTCGGAGGAACCGCGCCCCCGCCGCATATTCTCCACCGCATCCGGGTAGAGAAAATGCATCACTTTCGTACTCATAAATGCCCTGCCGATTTTGTAGCATCTGAGGCTCGCCTTCTGCCGTAAGGTTTTTTTCGGCAGAATCCCGGCGCTGTCAATCAGTACGGCGCGCTCTATGACAAAGGGCAGATTTTCTCTTGCATTCATCTTAAAAAACACCCTGCCGCCAAAAGAATGCACCACCACGCTCAGCCTTTCGATCTGAAAAGAGGAGATAAACTTCAACACAAAATCCACATAATCATCCACGCACCAAGGTTTCGGCGGCTCAGGCGTTTTCCCGAACCCCGGCATATCGAGGGCAATCACCCGCCTTCCCTGTTTCAGCGTATCAATAACGCTCCTGTACAGGGTAATATTGGCGCCCCAGCCGTGCAGCAGAAGTACGGTTTCGCCCTCGCCCTCGTCTATATAATTCACTGAAATATCATCTATTCTTCTGACCATAAAATCTCCCACGCAGCCATATCATTTTCAGCCCCTGCGCTATTTTATACCTATGTCTGGTCTTTCGTAAATATGTTTTCAACCAAATCAGTGCGTACTATTGTATTGTACTGTATTCCCCCCATTCTATCAACCGAAAAATAAGCGGAACCGTGGCCGTTTATCTCATCTTCATAAACTATACCCACTATTCCGCCATATAATCCGCATAATCTGTCTCGCTGGCAAATAACATGTATGTCCCGTTCACATATCCCATATAGCCGCTCTCTACCGCATATCCCTTCATAATGTCTCCTCCTTTCAATCCCGTTTCGCCGATTGTTTAGCGAACTTGTGTTCTGAAAAGAGAATACCATTTATGAAGTCCTATATTTGGGACTTACAAATGACCTCTGCCAAATAATTTACTATTTACACCGACGCCGACACCTTTGTCCCCGTATCCTCCTTAGGTTCCAATGTCCCCGCGCTGGAATAAAACACAGGCTCCAGATCGGCCTTCGGTTCCGAGGTTGTCCCGGTATCCGGAGCTGCACCGTCTGTCTCCATTTCCTCCGAAACACCGTTCTCTGCAGCGGCATTCTTCTTTAATAGAACCTTGCCCTCCTCGCTGATCTCCACGGTGTCCACGGCTTTATTGCCTTGATTCTTCTCTCTCTCCTCCTCCAGTTTCCTCTGCTGCTCCTCACGCTCCTCTCTGCGGTTTTTGATCATCTCCTCGCGCTGCTCTTCCGCGATCTTCCGGGTTTCCTCCGCGTCCTTCTTCATGCCCTCGTCGGCCTCTTCCTTGTACTCATAAGCATCCTCATGGACATCGCCCATATAACCCATTGCCCGCTCCATCATGGCGGTGTCCCCCTTGAGCCTCGCCTCCTTAAAAACCCGAAACGGAGTGTTCATCAGCTCCATGTTAGTCCTTGCCCCGATCAGTCCTTCCATCGTTTTCGTGTGCATACTTTTTCCTCCTTTTCCGAAGCATACTGTGGCAGAATTGCAAAACCGCCAGCCAATATGTGTGTTTCATTTTGCTTCGGCAAAGGTTTTTCCGTCCCTGAGCATCCTGTTTCAAACAACCCGTTCGATGTCATATGCGGCATTCTCCCAACGGCAAAAGCACCGAGATATCAAAAACACCGTCCTGTATTTTCTTATGCATGGCGCCGTCATATCTGTGCACCACGTCGCCCACGTTCAACAGACCAATGCCATGTCCATGCGGATCATCCTTTCCCGCCGGTCCTCCTTTCGGCCTCTCGGCGGCATGCATACTGTTTTTGACTTCCAGCAGGAAACAGCTTTTGACGGTTCCTGCATGCACACAGATAAAAGGCCGTATCTCCTGCTCTCTTTCCCTCTGCCCTAATCTTTCACACGCCTCCAGCGCATTGTCCAGTATGTTTCCAAACAGGACACACAGATCAAACTCGTTGATACGACACTGTTTCGGTATCCGCACATCACATTCCCATTCTATCTTTTTATCCTCAGCCATTTTCCGTTTCTGACAGAGAAGTGCATCCATTGCCCTGTTTCCCGTAGCCTCCTCATTCGATACAAACCGGGCATTATCTTCCATCCTTTTCAGGTAATCCCCCAGTTTCTCCCACGCCTGCTCCTCCCACAGTCCGCGAAGTGCAATCACATGGTTTTTCAGATCATGCCGCAGCCGTTCCGCCTGACGGTACTGTTCCCCCAGCATCTGATAGACCTCCACCTGCGCCCGATACTGTCCTGCCTTTTCCTGCTCCACATAAATCCGGTTCATACCGAATACATAGACTCCTACTGCAAACAGGGATAAACCCGATAAAACGCCCCATCCGACATGACTGAAAATCTGGTCGTAATACAGCCCGATATTGCCGCCGCTCCTGTAAAGAATACCGTAACCTGCGCCCCAGTTTGCCGCATAGGTGACAACTGTCACTACAAGCAGCGGAAGAGCCAGCACCACATACCATTTCCCCGGCTTTCCACGAAAAACGGCCTCAAGCCGCTTTCTCATGCCACATACCGCCATGATTGCTATGCAAAAACCGCCCCACCCAATCAATCCGATTTCCATATTTCCCGCAGCCCCCAAAACGGGAACATCAACACGCCCTACCGTGTGTTTCCAGACTAACATCAGGCAGGAGATAAGGGATTCTGAAAAGAAATACGTCAGCCATATCAACGTAATCACAGTCACCAGCACAGATGCCGCCCGCACCATTTTTTCCGCCCGTCCCTTAAACCGCATCACACGATTCCTCCCTTTTCCCGCATATACTGAAGAATTTCCCTGCAAAATGCCTCATACCGCCTCTTTGCAATAACTATGCGCTCCCCGTTATCCAGCACAAGCTCCTGCCTGTTATACGTGTCCACATATTTTAAATTGACAAGATAGCTCTTATGGCAGCGGAAAAAGCCCTTCCCCTGCAGATCTCTTTCCAGAAGGCCGATCTGTCCATAATAGCTGAATCCGCCTCCTGTCCCGTGAGTTTCAATCATTCTTCCCCTGATCTCAAAATAATAAATATCATCCAGAAATAACTTCTTGCTCTGTCTGTCCCTGCTGACGATGATAAAATCCTGCGATCGTTCCTCCGTTTTGCGGACGGCTTTCTGCAGTACTCTCTTCAGCTTTTTATCCTCAATCGGCTTTAGCAGATACTGGAACGCCTCCACGTCATAGGCGTCAAACACATAATCCCGGCTGGCGGATATAAAAACAAGCAGCTTGTCGTATGCCTTTTCCCTGACCATCTGCGCCGTCCTCATACCGTCCAGCCCGCCCATGATAATATCCAGAAAAATAATGTCAAAGTTTTCCGATGACTGCAGCAATTCCTGCCCGCTGTAAAACTGCCGTATCGTGCAGGACACTTTCATTTCATCCAAAATCCCTCTGATTTTTCCCGCTGTTCTGCTGCACTCCCTGACTTCATCGTCGCACACCGCGATCCACAACATGTTATGCTCCCTTTGCCCGCACTTGATTTCCTGCTGATAGGATATATGATATATATCGACTTTAAGCGCAACGCATTTGCTCCCCTGTCTTAAACGGCGTTTTTCATGTAATGACCGTCCAGCCTGACCTGCTTTTAAAACAGAAACAGCGGTAAATCTATAATATAAATAGGTTTACCGCCGCCTGATGTACTTTATCAGCTTTTATATCACTCTCATTCGCCGGTAGAGCTCCCGGATCTCCTCCCCGGATGCCAGCCCTTCCGAAAAGGCAGTTGCGCTCCCGGCTGCCACACCCATATAAAAGGCGTGGCTGTAATCCTGCTTTTCCAGCCATCCGGCCATAAAGCCTGCCGCCATAGAATCTCCCGCGCCGACACCGTTTACCAGCTTTCCCGCAGGCGCAGGGGACTCAAACGCGCCGCCGTCCTCCGCCAGAAGCACCGCGCCCTGCCCCGCCATCGAGACAAGCACGTTGCGCGCGCCCATCTCCTGCAGTTTCTTTGCGTAGGGAAGGACGGACGCTCTGTCATCAAACGCCACGCCGAAAATTTCACCCAGCTCATGCTGGTTTGGCTTCACCAGAAAAGGGTGCAGGGGAAGCGCTTTCACAAGCCCCTGCCCTGAAACATCCACCACCGTCAGAACGCCTTCCGCCAGTTTCCCCATCATGCGCAGATAGGTGTCCTCCGGCAGGGAAGCCGGAATGCTCCCCGACAAAAACAGCACGTCACCCGCCGCAAGCCCGGAAAGCCTTTCTTCCAGCATCGCAAGATTCTCTTTTGAAATGTCCGGCCCCTGCCCGTTGATCTCCGTGCCCTCCACTGACTGCAGTTTCACATTGATCCGGGTAAGCCCTCTCTCCAGCATAATCAGGCCGTTCCCTATACCGCGCCCTGCAAGCTGCCTTGCCGCCTCCTGCCCGGTAAACCCTGCCACAAAACCCAGCGCCGTGCTCTCCAGCCCAAGACTCTGCAGCACCGTGGAGACATTGATACCCTTGCCTCCCACAGTCAGAAGCTCCGTCTTTGTGCGGTTGGTATAGCCCAGCCTGAAACCTTCCACCGACACGGTATAATCCAGTGACGGATTTAGGGTTACGGTATAAATACGGTTCATCTGTACTCTCCTTATAATAGATAAATTCCCGCGGAGCAGGGCGCAGCCGCAAAACCGCCCTCCGCTCCCTCAATCTTACCACCTATCGTATACAGCGCTTCACCGGGCTTTACGCCAACGCTTAAAGGCTGTTTTCTGTCCGAGGGATTAATGACCACCAGCAGTTTTTCTTTGTCGGTTTTGCGTATAAACGCAAGTGGGTAGTTGTCTCCCTGCAAAAACTCAATGTCCCCGTCGTTTCGCAGCGCCTCGTGGGACTGTCTGAATGCAATCAGACGCTTCACTTCGCTGTAGAGGGAATCCGCATCCCCGATCTGCGCCTCCACCGTCGGACGGTCTGCTGCGCTGTCCTGTGCAATATAGAGCAGTTCCGGTTTCGCTGCAGAGAATCCCGCATTCAGGGAATCATCCCACTGCATGGGAGAACGGGAACCCGTCCGCTCATAGCCGCCCTCAACAGAGTGCAGCCCTTCCACATACCGCATTCCAATCTCGTCGCCGTAGTAGATAAAAGGCGCACCCGGCATAGTCAGAAGAAAGGCAAAGGCAAGCTTCATCTCCTCTTTGTCAAGCCGCCTCGCCAGTCTGTCCATATCATGGTTGCCCGAAGGAATGCAGATCAGACCGCCGCAGGACTTCCCATAGCTCTCCTGATATTTCTCCCAGAAAGCCGCAATGTCTCCCTTTCCTCTTCTGGAGAACCAGGGCTCGTCGCAGCGGAACAGATCGTTATAATGGGAGGGCCCGAAATGCAGCAGGAAATCCATATGGAAACCGCCTGCCAGAGACTTGTCCGGCTCGCCCCACTCAGAAACCATCACCGCCGCGGGAAATTCCTGATCCAGAAACGCCCGGATATCCTGCCACAGCCTGATCGTTCCTTTTCCGTCCTCGTCATTCTTGACAAGGGAACCTGCCATATCCACGCGGAACCCGTCGCAGCCCGCCTTCAGCCAGAAACGCATCACTTCCTTCATGGCTTCCCTAGTAGCTAACGGTCCCGGCGCGTCCATAGCCTGCTGCCATTTTTTCTCGGGATTGGGCTTATAATATCCGTAATTTAACGCGGGCTGGTGGGAGAAAAAGTTGACGCCGCAGGCGCCCATTCGCTCCGCAATTCCCTTGAGCGCGTTCATGCCGTCAGGCTCCTCCCAGGTGCTGTCCGTCCAGACATAACGGTCGGTATATTCGTTTCTCTCCGCCTTCATGGACTCGCGGAACCACTTATGGTTGACTGAAGTGTGTCCCGGCACCAGATCCAGGAGCACATGCATATCCCTCTTATGCGCCTCTTTAAAAAGCCGCACCAGATCCTCGTTGGTGCCGTACCGGGGCGCAACGGTGAGATAGTCCTCCACATCATAGCCAGCGTCATAGAAAGGCGACTGGAAACAGGGATTCAGCCAGAGCGCGTTGCAGCCAAGTTCCTTAATGTAATCCAGCTTTTCAACAATGCCCTGCAGATCGCCGATGCCGTCGGCGTTGGTGTCATTGAAGGACTGCGGATAAATTTCATAAAAAATTGCTGTGTTCAGCCAGTTCGGTCTGCCTGCCATAGTAGGTTCCTCCTCTAATCAGTTATCTTTTTCAGGGAGCGCATCATCTCCCTGTCGTCTCTTTTCTAACACGATACTCGCGCACTCAGGCAAAAACAATCCCAAATACTATCATATACTGATACTATACTATCACATGGGATTGTGGCTTGCGCCGTGCGCGGGCACAATTACAGAAGTAACTCCTCCATCTTCTCCAGCGCCTCCCCCGTCAGCGCAAGCAGCGTCTCCTCATCCTTCTCGATGACCCCGCATTTTCTGTAATGGAGATAAAAGGTGGGATCGCCTTTGGGGTCAAACCGCAGTCTCCCGCCGTAGTCCCCGATCAGGAGCGGAATGTTCTCCACCCGGATAGGCGCGTCGGGCCGCAGGGTAAAACTGATCCTCTCATTCTTTCCCTTCACTTCCGGCATATAAAGCCTGTGGGCGTGGGCGCGGATCAGCGAAATCCGCAGAAGATTTTCCGCAGACTTCGGGATCTGCCCAAAGCGGTCGAGCAGTTCCTCCCGCATATCGTCGCACTCCCGCTCGTTCTCAATCCCCGCGATCCGCTTATAGATATCCAGTTTCTGCACTTCGTTCACAATATACTCCGGCGGAATATACGCATCCACGTCCAGATCCACAAGGGTATTGAAATCCTCGATCACGGAAATGCCCTTCTTCGTCTTTACCGCCTCGTTTAACATTTTACAGTAAAGGTCATACCCCACCGCCTGCATATGCCCGTGCTGGCTTTTTCCGAGAAGGTTGCCCGCACCGCGGATCTCCAGATCGCGCATGGCAATCTTAAAGCCGCTGCCCAGCTCCGTAAACTCCCGGATGGCTTCCAGACGCTTCTCCGCCACTTCCTTAAGCACTTTATCCCGTTTGTACATAAGGAATGCATAAGCCGTTCGGTTGGAACGCCCCACACGGCCCCTGAGCTGATAAAGCTGGGATAATCCCATCTGGTCGGAATCATGGATAATCATGGTATTTACGTTAGATATATCTAACCCCGTCTCGATGATGGTGGTGGCCACCAGCACGTCGATTTCCCCGTTCACGAAATCGTACATGATCCGCTCCAGTTCCGATTCCTTCATCTGACCGTGGGCAAACGCCACATTTGCCTCCGGCACCAGATCACTGATTGATGCCGCCACATCCGCGATATTGTTGACTCTGTTATAGACGTAGTAAACCTGTCCCTCTCTGGCAAGCTCCCTGACAATGGCCTCCCTGACCATCTCCTCATTGTACTCGCAGACGAAAGTCTGGATCGGCAGCCTGTCCTCGGGCGCCTCCTCCAGCACGCTCATATCCCGGATCCCCACCAGACTCATATGGAGCGTCCGCGGAATGGGCGTAGCCGTCAGCGTCAGCACGTCCACGTTCTCCTTTAATTTCTTGATCTTCTCCTTGTGTGCCACGCCGAAACGCTGTTCCTCGTCGATGATCAGAAGCCCCAGATCCTTGTATTCCACATCCGCAGACAGCACACGGTGGGTGCCGATCACGATATCCACCATACCCTTCTTTAAATCAGTGATGGTCTTTTTCTGCTCCGCGGCCGTGCGGAACCGGGAGAGCAGGTCGATGCGCACAGGGAAATCCTTCATTCTCTGTACAAATGTATGATAGTGCTGCTGGGCCAGAATGGTGGTTGGCACCAGATAAACCACCTGCTTGTTCTCCTGCACAGCCTTGAAAGCGGCGCGGATGGCGATCTCTGTCTTGCCGTAGCCCACGTCGCCGCAGATCAGACGGTCCATGATTTTCTCGCTCTCCATGTCCTCTTTGGTGGCAGCGATGGCAAGTACCTGGTCCTCCGTCTCCTCAAAGGGGAACATCTCCTCAAACTCCCGCTGCCATACGCTATCTGTCCCGTAACAGTAACCCTTTCCGTTCTGTCTTGCGGCGTACAGCTCCACCAGATCCCCGGCGATCTCCTCCACTGCCGTGCGCACTTTGGATTTGGTTCTGGCCCATTCCTGCGTCCCCAGCTTGTTGAGTTTCGGTTTCGTTCCGCCGTCCGCTGAGGCATATTTCTGGATCACGTCAAATCCCGTCGCCAGCACGTAGAGAATACCGCCGTCCCGATAGGAAATCTTCATGTAGTCCTTCACCACATGATCCACTTCCACCTTTTCAATGCCCTGATAGACCCCCAGGCCGTGACTTTCATGCACCACATAATCGCCCACCCGCAGATCGTTAAAATCGTTAATTTTCTGTCCTTCGTAGTGCTTCTTCTTCCGCTTCTTTTTCTTCTGCGCGCCGAAAATATCGCTCTCCGCGATCACCATAAACTGCAGCAGCGGATATTCAAACCCCTTGCGGACTCTTCCGTAAGCAGTCATCACTTCCCCCGGCTGCACTTCCCGCATGGGATCTTCCGTGTAGAAAGCGTTTAGCTCCTGATCCCGCAGATCCTCCGCCAGCCGTTTGGCGCGGGTTCTGGAGCCGGAGAGCAGCAGAATGCGGTATCCCTTTTTCTTATAATTTTTCAGATCCTTCACCAACGCATCAAAGCTGTTATTATAGGAGGGAAGACTTCTGGCCTGCACGGCAAACTTGTGATCCGTCTTCACCAGCGGATTTTTCCCCTCCATGGAGGAAAGGCTCACAACCCGGCCGTTTTCCAATCCGGCCGCCACCGACAGGGCCGGAAACAGGACGTCCATCTGCCCCGGCAGAATATAACCCTTCTCGGCCCGGTGCGCCATGCTCTCCCGAAATTCCATCTCCACTGCATCCACATGCTCCCTGATCCGCAGCGGCTCATCCAGAAAAATGACAGCCTCATCCCCCGCAAAACAGTCCGCAAAGGACGTGGTATCCGGGTAAAAATAGCGTACATAGCTGTCCAGATTGATCGCATTGTAAGAAATACCCAGTTCCAGCAGCGTCTCCGTAAGCTCCCGGATCTGCACCTCGATGCGATGGGCCTCCTCGGTCTTCATCTGCTTTCTGAGAACTTCCGCCTGCTTTTTCCCCTCTTTTTGAATCAGGGCAAGTCCGTCTTTCAGCTCCCTTTTCGACAAGATAAGTTCCGTGGCCGGATAGACGGACACGGCCTCCAATTTCTCAATGGAGCGCTGGCTCAAAACGTCGAAACTGCGGATAGATTCTACCTCGTCCCCCCACAGCTCAATTCGGTAAGGATTTTCTTCCGTCAGGTCAAAAATATCGACAATGCCACCCCGGATGCTGAACTGCCCCGGCTCCTCCACCTGGTCACATCTCTCGTAGCCCAACCCTGTCAATGAGTCCGCCAGTTCATGCTCCTCCACTGCCGTCTCCTTACTGATGGAAATGACATGTCTGCTCCAGTCCTCCAACGGCACCTGCGGCGCCATCAGCGCATCAAAAGTGGTGATCACAGTGAGAGGTACACCCTCCGCCATTCTGCGGAAGACCTTGATTCGCTCCTTAGTAAGCTGGTTGCCGTGGATGTCCGCCTGAAAGAAAATCAGATCCTTCGCGGGATATAGCATGACATTTCTGTCATAAAATTGATAGTCCTCGTACAGCTCCTTCGCCCGCAAATCATTAAAAGTAATAATCAGTTTCCGGCGAAATCCCTCACCCAGCCCGTAAATCATATGCAGTTTTTGGGAGTCCGCACAGCCGCTTAAAGCGGCGGAACATTTACCCCTAGCAAGCAGTTCTTGAATCTCTTCATATTCCCCCAGCTCCGAAAGCGGGGCCAGCAATGCTCTCATTAGGACTCATCCTCCTGTATGGGTCGTTTACGCTTATTATACTTGTTCATGGCGGCGTCCGGGCCATCCACAAGCACCGTCTCTATGGCGAGCGCCGCGGTTCTGGCGCTCTCATTCATAATTTCCCGCTCCTCTGTGGAAAAATGGCCCAGCACATAATCCGCCAGATCGACCCGGGGCGGCTTCTCGCCCACGCCCATCCGCACCCGGATAAACTCGTCGTGCCCCAGATGCATGATGATATTTTTCAGGCCGTTGTGTCCCCCATCGCTGCCCCGCCTGCGGATACGGATCTGCCCCATGTCAAGGCTCACGTCGTCGGAGATCACAATCAGCCCGCTCTTTTCGTCCACTTTATAAAAGTCTATGACGCTGCGGACGCTCTCACCACTCAAATTCATGTAAGTGAGCGGCTTTACCAGAACCACTTTCTGCCCTGCCACGATTCCCTTGCCGATGACCGCTTTATGCTTTTTTTCTCCCAGTACAATATCGTTCTTCTCCGCAATCGCGTCGATCACGTCAAAGCCAATGTTGTGCCTCGTATTCAGATATTTTTTCTCCGGATTTCCCAGACCTGTGATAATGTACATAACTACCTCGATTCTGTGCAATAAATGTTATTTCGTTTATTATTGTGTTGGCACAGCGTCATGTTTTTGCTATAATTTTAGTGCTGTCCTAAGCGGTAAGCGGTTCACCTTTTGCCAAAATGAGTACATTTTGAGAGCTTCCTGTATTTCAGAGGTGATACATATGGAAAATAGAGCGAAAGGTACAAATTTGATGACAGAAACAGTCGTAGAAATTGTAAGTATTGTAGTGACGCTTATCGGAATCTTTGTCACTCTGACCAATACCATACAATCCTGCAAGAAACATAAACATCAAAAAAGCAACCGCCGCTCACCAAAGTTGAGGTGACCCCTTAAAGTTAGA
>DKWV01000014.1 GCA_002491905.1 Lachnospiraceae bacterium UBA7143
GACAAAACAGGTTATTTATCATACTATAATTGTACAAAGGATTATTAGGTTTGGGTGTACAGAATAATTTCGTTAATTATGGAATATGATATGATGGTCGGGTATGAGACTTGAAACCATGCCGAGCGGTCGGAATGGAGACCTTAAACCCATTCGAGTGTAGAGTAAACTACTAAAAATCAGAAAGAGGAGTGACTTGGTCATTCCTCTTTTTCTACATAGGAGGCTTAACGTGTACTGTAAGTTTTAAAGAAAGAGTAAAGAATGAAGCGATAGCAAATGCAAGCTTATATCAATCAAATTTTATAGATTATGAATATTTGGTATGTTCAGAGGCATTTAATAATGGCTATCATGTCATAAAATCCGACAAGGGTAATTATTTGCATCTTATTGGAATACATACCACATTATCCGCAGAAGAGTTTTTTGATAAATGCAATGATGGTACATTGGATGAATCGGATTTTGATTTTGTTAAACCTCATAAATCTGAAAAATCAGTAAAAGGTTCTGTAAGAGAAAAGATTTCAGTGTTGCCGGATATGGTGCGATTGTTTGAACATAGACTGCTTGCAGAGAATAATTTCAAGAAGAACAAAGTAGAGTGTGCATTTGCGACATCTGATAATAGCTGTACCTTAGGATTTGCTGTTTCTGGTCGTCCGAAATCTTTGCTAAAAGGAAATGAGTTGGAATCGAGCAAGGTAAAGCCCGTTGATTTGATTTTTCGCAAACGAAGAAGTACTGTGGGGACATATGATGAACTTGTTTTAGGAAATAAGGCGGATGTTGCTAAGTATAAAGAGAAGATAAAAGATTACATTTCAAAAGATTTTATGGAGTAAGAAAAAATATTAAAGTTGGAAAATAGCACTAATTATGATAGCATAATAAATCGGGCGGATTATTCGACCTCTCTTTTGAATCGGGCGATCTTCGGAGGAGAAGGACGTGGCAGTGACGGCGGGCACCAGGCAGGATGACGGCAGCGTGGAAGTGGCGGTCGCCTTTCCGGCAGACGGCGGGAGCGCGGTGGTGAAGATGGTGCAGCCTTACGGGGAAGATGGCATCTGGATTGCGCAGGATGGAGAATGAAAAACCTGAATTGTAAAACTAACTTCTATATGAAACAGTAAATTCTACATGCCCTTTGAAAACCGCATATTTTTAAAAGTTTTTTGATGAGAAATGCCGGCTGGTGTGGTATACTTACTTAAAATTTATGTGAAAAATCGTTTTTATGGGTACAGCAAACAAACCTCTGGAAAAGGTGTATGCAAGACTAAATTCCACAGGCTGTTATGGAAAATTTCAAGTTTCTGCCCGGCGGCGGTTTTGCATAAATTTATAAAGTTACTTGAGCAGCTTCGGGGACAGCGTCACCTCATCAGGTGCGACATACCGGAGCTGCAGCTTTTGCAGGGTTTCTACTCCAAAGGTTTTGACGGCGAGTTCATAAGGCGTGCGCCCACCCAGTTTTCTGCGCGGCGCGTTGTTCACATGATCAACTGCCTTCCGTATATCCCACTGGGTGAAGTTCTCAAACACGGTGCCTTTGGGAAGGATCATTCGCAGCATCGTATGCACGTTTTCAATGCCGCCTTTTTGGCAGCTGCGCATGGGATCGCAGTAGAAGATACCCGTCCTTGCCTGCCCGTTGCGATCATGTTCTAACGACTCCGGATCGCCAAACTCACTGCCTCTGTCGGTCAGTATGACCGGAAATACACAGGAAAACTCGAAAGCATTTCCAAGTGCTTTCTGGATTTTATCAAACTCGGTTTTTACGGCTCCCTGTGTACAGCGGTTCATCAACCGACCGACCAGAAGTTCCATATAGGGGAAATACAGCGTCAGGATGCATTTATCTGAACCTCTGGCGGACAGGACGGTGTCCATTTCAGCGAAATCCAGTTCCTCACAGTGACTGTTTTTAAAATCCAGATAGGTTCTGCCTGTAAATACGGTCCGGTTAGTTATGGCAGTATTCTTCTTTTTGCGGGGCTTGAATTTTACCTTGCGCTTCAGATGGATATTCCTGCTTAAAAGGATACCCTGGTCAATGTAGTTATAGAGTGTCTTGACAGAGATTCCCAGTTCCGGGTGCCGGGCAACGATCATGTAAGGCGACTGTCCCTGTGCGATCAGAGGGGTTACGACCTCATTAAGCTTTTTAAGCTGATTCCTGTTTAAGTTAACGCCTTCTCTGGAAGAGATGAGCAGTTCTTCATAAAGGCGCTGGGCGGCTTTGGCATTGTAATTGTACTTGGTCTGTATGGTGCACAGATGACGGGGCTTGTTGCAGCCGTTACAGACATAGGGAGCCCGTTCAATCCGGCTGCAGTGTTCCCGTTCAAAGTCGGGACAGACGTTGTTACAGATGTGGCAGGAGCGGCACAGGGTGTCGCAGATGACCAGCTTTCTGCAGGCATTCTGCTTCCTGCATTTGTATCTGCGGACACAGAAGTTATAGGGGTTATTAAAACTGCCCCTGTTCCATGTATTAACAATACGGTGGCGCCAGACCTCTTTAGAGATGGTGGATGGATCCTTGCATAGGTATTTTGCAATTTCGCGGAAAGAACGATGGTTGTTAAAGGATTCCTCAATAAACTGCCTGTCTGCGAGAGTGAGATGTTTCTGGTTTCCGGGTATGAGATTCGACATAACAGACCTCCTTTACCGCCGCCGGGGAATAGTAAAGAGGATACAGAAAAACGATGTGGTTATCAATAT
Organism: Lachnospiraceae bacterium UBA7143; assembly: GCA_002491905.1. GTDB lineage: Bacteria > Bacillota > Clostridia > Lachnospirales > Lachnospiraceae > UBA3282. The sequence continues at coordinate 2,740 of DKWV01000014.1, forward strand.
GCGTGTGAAAGAGTAAACCTTTAGTGTGAAAAACTAAGTTCTACCTGAAAGGGGTATGGGTAGAATTTAAAAATACAATTCACGGGAGAATGAAAAATTCTGCAAAAGTATTGAAATGAAAATGAAAACATGGTATCCTACAACGATACAAAGTGATAGAAAGCGCACTGAGACAGTTTTGGGGCACAAGGCGGAAGGGGGGCAGACATATGATTTATGCAAATGACCGTAAACTATGTTTAAGTGGCTGGCTGCGTCAACACAGTAAAAATGAATACGATACGCCGCTAAAACTTCAAAAATTTTTATTATTATATGAGTCATTTTCAAAGGTGTCTGGGGAGAAGCCTGATTTTAGCCATCTCAGAGGCTATAAACGAGGACCTGTATTTAGCAACGTCTGGGGTGATTATACGAAGGAAAGAGACGCATTTAACAGAGCAGCGGAAGAGAAGTATCGAGCAGGGACGGCTGGAATAGATGAAGAAAGGGCAAAAAAATGCGCCTTTATTGTTCGGATTCTGTCCGTAAATGAACTGTCTGAATTGACGCATACAATGAATCTGTGGAAATCAAAAGAAGAAAGAATTATGAGCGGCGAGTATCAGGTGGATTTAGACGAACGCGACTTTAATGAGTCGGATACTGAACTGATCACTGCATTGGACAGGATGTATCCGATGCAGCTGATTGACAATTCAGAGGTAATTGAGATAGATAATCATTACTTTGTCTTTAAAAAGGAAGATGCACAGAAACTTACAGAGCAGCATTTCGACACATTGTCCAGTTTGGCGGAGAGTGAAAATCTTTTTAATCCTATATATGTTGAGATCGACGAAGGAGGGCGGCTGGTTATTGATTAATACAAAAGATGTGATACGAATGAAAGTTCCTTATCCGAGCATTAGTGATACGCTGGCAGTAAAATCTCACATGTATATCTGTAAAGGGGAAGACGGGTCAGACTACGAGTTTGTAAAATGTCAAACACTTAAGCCGTATATGCTGATGCGGTCAATTATGTGCCATTATGTGGATGAAGCGGCAGATTTAACAAGAAATCCCTTCGAAAGGGAAACGAGGATCGATTGTGACAAATTGTTTTCGTCAACGGGAGTCCGATATGATGACGGGCTTAAAACAACCCGAAGACCGGATATATGCCAGGCGCTTTATGATAGGATCATAGCGGAGTTGGAGGCGGATGGTTACAATGAAATTGAAATAAACGAGGATGAGTTATTGGCAATAAATAGTCTGATAACTAAAGTATAAACGGGAGCGTCATTTTGGCGCTCCCGTTTCCGTCTTGCCATATTTATTTGATTTCCTGGTCATCCACGAGGAAGGAATCACCGTCCTCCACGATGCACACCATAGTCTTGCCGGTATTTAATTCGATTTCGTTCCCGGCGTCGTCATAGTATCTTGTCGCGCCGTAATCGGATGTCTTTTCCCAGTTTACATGAATGCCTTTACCGTTTGTGAAAAACCAGCCGTCCCGGGTGTTGTCATGGCATCGGAAGGCCAGATAGCCTTTATCGTCGCGCACCTCGTAGTAGGTGTTCTGGATCAGAAGGTTCTTAAAAGCAAGCTGCTTACCTGTGGCCAGATCCGTGTGTGGGCCGTCCGAGGAGCCGGAAAGATGCTGGAACCGCTCGTAAAGCCCGGTGTCGCTGTTGTAGACGAAGTAGCAGTTGGTAACGGGGTAGGTGGGAGACATGTCCACCTTGCTTGCCGTGATGGCATCGCTGTACTGTGACAGGTCATTAGGCTCGTTTACGGGAGCGAAGCGGTAGTGCTGTTCGTCGGCGAAACCGTCGCGCATCTGGGTAGAGTAGCCTAGCTTATCCACATCGGCGAGGACGCCTGCCGCATCTATAAAAGCGTTGTCGGTTGCGTTTTTCGCATTCTTATCCCGGAAAAAATTGCTGCTTGTTTTGCCGTCAATATCGTCCGTGCGCTTGATTACTTCGTCTATGTAGAAAGGACCGCCGAAATGGACGTAGAGTGCGTCCCACTCAAAAGCCCAGTACACATAATAGTCGCGGCAGCTTCGGATATTACCGAGTTTGTCGGCATTTTTCCAGTCCTGAATAATCCACATCAGCCGGGTAATACTTCCTTCTACATTACATTCATACACGACATCCGCATTGGAAATGCCATAGTGGGAAGCGGTTTTTGTGTTGGGAGTCATAATGGCGAGGGGTCTTGTGTTGTTGACATCCTCATCCACCCATTCATTAGTGATGCGGCTCCGTACCATACCCTCCTCGGGAGGAGCATCCTCGTCGGTTTCCTCTTCTTCTGTTTCTTCCGGTTTCTCCGGTTCTTCCTCCTCTGGGATATCGTCGATGATCTGTTCCACGACAGGCGCTTCAACCTTCGGCGGTTCTTCCTCTTCCTTACCGCAGCCGATAAGAAGCAGGGTGGAAGAAAGAGCGACAAGAAGTAAAACTTGTAATCTTTTCATGCTTTGTGTAAATCCTCCTTAGTGTAATTGCAGTGTGCTGCGCAGTGCTGGCTCGACTCCGCTTCGTCTCGCTCGCGGGCTGTCTACGCTCCGCTTCGGTCCGTGCTAAGCAAGCGCCACTGGCGCTTAGCACCCCTATGCATCCATTCGGATAAACGTCTCGGTGAGCAAGCTCCCCGCTCCGCTTATCCTCTGTCTGCGCACTGCTTATTGCCAACGCGTACATTTTATCATAACAGAGAGGGGGAGTCACTAGAAAAAATCTTAAAAAAACGCAAAAAATAGGGATTCAGCGTTGAGGAATAAAAACTTT
>DKWV01000009.1:0-57123 GCA_002491905.1 Lachnospiraceae bacterium UBA7143
TGAATAGGCGAAGCCTATTTTTTAAATTGGCAAATTGTACAGTGTACAACTTAACGGCGCATACAGACAAGTTCTCTGTACAAAACTATTATTTTAAGGGAGGAAAAAGAATGAAGAAGAAAGTTTTGGGCACATTTCTGAGCGTAGCAATGGTAGCTTCCATGCTTGTAGGCTGTGGCGGCGGTGAGGCGGCTCCCGCAGCGGAGACGGCAGCTCCTGCAGCTGATGAGGCGGCTCCTGCGGCTGACGAAGCAGCTCCTGCAGAAGATGCGGCGGATGCAGCGGTAGACGAGGCGGCGGCAGCAACCGCAGCTACCGGCGGCAAGAAGGTTGGCGTGGCAATGCCTACCCAGTCTTCCGAGAGATGGATCAACGACGGCGCGAACATGAAGGCTCAGCTCGAGGCTCTTGGCTACGAGGTAGACCTTCAGTATGCAGAGGATGACGTACAGGCGCAGGTTTCCCAGATCGAGAACATGATCGCTTCCGGCGTGAATTGCCTGGTTATCGCTTCTATCGACTCTGACGCTCTGGTAAACGTAGAGGCACAGGCGAAGGATGCAGGCATTCCGATCATTGCTTATGACCGTCTGCTGATGAACACGGATGCGGTTTCTTACTACGCTACTTTTGATAACAAGGGCGTTGGTACTGCAATTGGTAAGTACATTGAGGACAATGCGAATCTTGATCCCGCTGACCCGAAGACCATTGAGTTCTTCATGGGATCCCCGGATGATAACAATGCGCACATGCTTTATGCAGGTCTGATGGAGGTTCTCCAGCCTTATCTTGACAACGGCGCGCTGGTTTGCAAGTCCGGCAGAACTTCTTTCGATGATACATGTATCTTAAGATGGTCCCAGGAGACCGCACAGCAGAACTGCGAGAACTATCTGACAGGTTTCTATGCTGACGAGGATCTTGATATCTGCGCTACCGCTTTTGACGGTTTCGCATATGGCTGTAAGGCAGCTCTCGAGGGCGCAGGCTACACAGACGCTAACTGGCCGATGATCACAGGTCAGGACGCAGAGCTGATGGCTACCAAGAACATCATCTCCGGCAAGCAGACTATGTCTATCTACAAGGATACCCGTCTCCTGGCTGAGAAGTGCGTTACGATGGTGCAGGCAGTGCTTGAGGGCGCAGAGCCTGAGATCAACGATACCGAGCAGTACAATAATGGTAAGATAGTAGTTCCTTCTTACCTGTGCACACCTGTAGCGGTTGACCAGTCCAACTACAAGGAGATCATTGTAGACGGCGGTTACTACACAGAGGAGCAGTTAGCTGAGTAATCTTTCATAAGATTTCGGGAGGGCGGCGGCAGTTTTGCTGCCGCCCTTCTTCATAAAAGAGAAGGGAGTTGGGAAAATGTCGGATTACATCTTGGAAATGAACCATATTGTCAAGGAATTTTCAGGTGTCCGGGCGCTGGATGATGTAAATCTGAAAGTAAAACGCGGGGAGATCCATGCTCTGTGTGGCGAGAACGGGGCGGGAAAATCTACATTGATGAATGTTCTCTCGGGCGTCTGGCCCTACGGTACATATTCCGGCGATGTCGTGTACAAGGGGGAGACATGCAAGTTCCACAATCTGAGGGACAGTGAGGCAAAGGGTATTGTTATTATCCATCAGGAGCTGGCCTTAAGTCCGCTTCTTTCTGTGGCGGAGAATGTGTTCCTGGGAAATGAGCAGCTGGCGGCAAAAGGGGTTATTGACTGGACGAAGACCAGACAGCGCGCACAGGAAATGCTTGCGAGAGTGGGCCTGGAGCATGAGGATGTGAATGTGCCGGTTAACTCTCTGGGTGTCGGCAAACAGCAGTTGATTGAAATAGCGAAGGCAATGGCCAAGAAAGTGGAACTTCTGATTCTCGACGAGCCGACAGCGGCATTGAACGACGAGGAAAGTAAGAAGCTTCTGGACATTATGCTGGAGCTTAAGAAACAGGGAATTACCTGTATTATTATTTCCCATAAGTTAAATGAGATTGAATATGTATCTGACTCCGTAACGATTATCCGTGACGGCAAGACGATCGAGACCTTGATTAAGGGCAAGGACGATATGTCCGAGGACCGCGTGATTAAGGGTATGGTGGGCCGTGAAATGACCAACCGTTATCCTGCGCGCGAGGGTGTTAAGATCGGCGACACGATCTTTGAAGTCAAGGACTGGAATGTTTACCATCCCGATGATGCGGAGCGTCAGGTTTTAAAAAATATCAATATCAGTGTTAAGGCGGGTGAGGTAGTGGGGCTTGCCGGACTGATGGGCGCAGGGCGTACTGAGTTCGCCATGAGCGTATTCGGACACAGTTATGGGCAGAAGATTTCCGGAACGGTTAAGATTAACGGCAAGGAAGTGGAAATGAAGACCGTGAAGCAGGCGATTGACAATAAGCTCGCCTATGTGTCAGAGGACAGAAAAGTATATGGTCTGAATCTGATTGGCGAAATTAAGGAAAACATGACCATAGCAGCCCGTCCGAAATTCTTTTCCAAACATGGCGTGATCAACGGAAATGATGAAATTGTCGCGGCGGAAGAGTATAAGAAAAGGATCAATGTCAAGGCGACTTCCATCGAGCAGATAGTGGGCTCCCTTTCGGGAGGCAACCAGCAGAAGGTGGTGCTGGCAAAGTGGATGCTGACACAGCCGGATGTGCTGATTCTGGATGAACCTACACGTGGTATCGACGTGGGTGCAAAGTATGAGATCTACTGTGTCATCAATGATTTGGCGAAGGCCGGCAAGGCGGTGCTCATCATCTCCTCCGAAATGCCGGAAATCATTGGTACATGCGACAGGACCTATGTTATCAACGAAGGGCAGATCGCGGGTGAACTGAATCATGCGGAGTTGACACAGGAAAAAATTATGCAGTGTATTATGGCACATAATAGAAAGGGTGATGGAAATGAATGAGAAGAAAAAAGTAGTTAATCTTGACATGAAACAGTACGGTATGTTTCTGGCGCTGATTGCCATCTATGTTATTTTTGCCATTATGACGGGCGGGAAGAACCTTTCCCCGGCTAACATCAACAACCTTATCATGCAGAACGGTTATGTGGTTATCCTGGCTATCGGTATGCTGCTGTGCGTACTGACAGGTAACGTCGACCTGGGCGTCGGCTCCGTGGTGGCTCTTACAGGTGCGGCTGCGGGTATTATTCTGATCGACTATAAGATGAATATGTGGATAGCGATCTTTGTTGCGCTGCTGATCGGTCTTCTGGTGGGTATGTTTGCGGGCTTCTTTATCGCTTATCTGGATATCCCGCCTTTCGTTGTGACGCTGGCTACGATGCTTATGGGCCGCGGACTTACATACACGCTTCTGAAAGCGCAGACAAAGGGTCCCCATCCGGACAATTATGTATATCTGGGCGCAGGCTTCCTTCCCACGGCGAAAATCAATGTGGGCGGTGGTACATTGGATCTGGTTTGTATTGTTGTAGCGGTCATCGCCTCTGTAGCACTGGTTCTCAATGAGATCCGCAGCATCAAGACGAAAGAAAAGTATAATTTCGCGACCAATCCTTTGTGGCAGGTTGCTCTGAAGCTGGTGGTTATGCTCTTTATCATCTGGTTCTGCTTCATCAAGCTGGCACAGTACAATGGGCTTCCTTTCGTGCTTGTCATTATGGCGCTGTTGATTGCACTGTATGGGTTTATCACAAGCAAGACGGTTGCCGGACGGCAGATTTACGCACTGGGCGGTAACAGAAAGGCAGCAAACCTTTCCGGTATTGATACGAAGAAAGTATTCTTCTGGGTATATACCAACATGGGCATCCTAAGTGCGGTGGCAGGTATTGTCCTGTCTGCCCGCAACTCTTCTTCCACCCCGAAAGCCGGCGACGGTTTCGAGATGGATGCCATCGCATCCTGCTATATCGGTGGTGCGGCGGTAGCCGGCGGTGCCGGTACGATCATGGGTGCGGTAGTCGGTGCGTTCATTATGGGTATTCTGAATAATGGTATGTCCCTGTACGGCTGGTCTACGGATATCCAGAAGATCGTAAAAGGTGCGGTGCTTCTCGGGGCCGTAACCGTAGACGTTATTTCCAAGAGAAAGAAAGGCTGAGTAAATCTGTCTCTCAAAGTGCGGGCAGCGTGGCGATGCGCAGTCCTCCAAAATGCAAGGGCTGCCTGAAAAGGCAGCTCTTTGCGTATATGAGGGATAACCGAAAGAAAAGGGGAAACATATGGAGAAGGCAACACCGAAGTACATGGAGCTGGTCGGGTGGATCAACGAACAGATAGAGACGAAAAAACTTGTTCCGGGGCAGAAGATGTATTCGGAAAATACGCTGAAGGAAATGTTTGGTGTAAGCCGCCAGACGGTCAGGCATGCCATAGGTGTTCTGGAAAACGAAGGAATTATCCGCCGGATTCAGGGGAGTGGCACTTACATTAATGATAACCGTCTGGTGAATCTGACTAAGCGGATGCGGGTTTCCGTGGTAACAACCTATGTGGACGGATATATCTTTCCAAGAACCATACAGGGCATCGAAAATGTGCTTCTGGAGGCGGGCTATTCGGTACAGATCGCATTTACGAACAACCAGCATGGGCGGGAAAAGACCATTCTGGAGGACATCATCAGCCGGGATGAGGTGTCGGGGTTAATTGTAGAACCTACGAAAAGCGGCATTCCGAATCCCAATCTGAAACTGTATCAGGAGATACGCAAGAAGCGGATCCCGGTTATTTTTATTAACAGCTTTTATCCCCAGCTAAAGATTCCCCATGTGTCCATCAACGACCATATGGCCGGGTGGAAAATGACAAAGTATCTGCTGTCTATGGGGCATGAAAAGATCGGCGGTATTTTTAAGCTCGATGACGGCCAGGGACAGGCGCGCTTTTCGGGTTACATGGACGCAATGATGGACGCCGGGCTGGAAGTGTTGGACGGCCGGATCGTCTGGGTGGATACGGAGGAAAAACAGCATCTGGAAAAGGCGTCTGCAAAAATACTGGAGCGGTTCAGAGATTGTACGGCGGTGTTCTGTTATAACGACGAAGTAGCCTTCGGCCTTCTGGACATTTTCAAGAAAAACGACATACGGGTGCCGCAGGATATTTCGGTGGCCAGTGTAGACGATTCGGAGCTGGCGATTCTTGGGGAAGTTCCCATTGCTTCCACACCGCATCCGATGGAGCGGCTGGGCGGAAAGGCTGCGGAAAATCTGCTGCGGATGATTAAGGATCCTGCTTTTGATGCGAACTACGAGTTTGAAGTGGACGTGGTGCCGCGAAGGTCGGTGAGGAAGATAAAGTAAATCCCACAGCTAAATACAACTTGCATATTTGTATGTACAAGTAGTAAACTGTAATATATGATAAGTCGAGCAATCTGTGCAGAAGGTGATGTAATACTGTATACAGAATTGTTCATGTGTACAACTTAAAACCTGGTCGCAGGAAAAACAAATAATATAAAGAAAGAGAGGGTATTGTATGATTGCAGCAAAGAACTACAAATTTTGGTTTTGCACGGGGTCTCAGGATCTGTATGGGGATGAGTGCCTGAGAAAAGTGGCGGATCATTCCGCGAAAATTGTGGAGGGGTTAAACGCCTCAGGGAATCTGCCTTTCGAGGTGGTATTAAAGCCCACACTGCTTGGGCAGGCGTCTATCCGCAAGGCCTTTAATGATGCAAACAACGATCCGGAGTGTGCGGGCGTTATTACATGGATGCACACCTTCTCTCCGGCTAAAATGTGGATTCTGGGATTGAAGGAATATCGGAAACCGCTCTGCCATCTGCACACGCAGTTCAACGAGGAACTTCCTTATGATACCATCGACATGGATTTCATGAACGAGAACCAGTCTGCCCACGGCGACAGGGAGTACGGCCATATCGTGAGTCGTATGGGTATTGAGCGCAAGATCATTGTGGGGCACTGGGCATCCGAGAGTGTGCAGAAGCAGCTTGGCAGCTGGATGCGGACGGCAATCGGTGTGATCGAGTCCTCCCATGTGCGTGTCTGCCGTTTCGGTGACAACATGAACAATGTGGCAGTGACTGAGGGTGATAAGGTAGAGGCGCAGATTAAATTCGGCTGGGAGATTGACCATTACTGCGTAAACGATCTGGTAGAGTATGTGGATGCGGTACCGCAGGGAGACGTCAATGCTCTGGTTGACGAATATTACAGCAAATATAAAATTATCGACGAAGGCAGAGACCTCGATGAGTTCAAAAGACATGTGGCAGTACAGGCGCAGCAGGAGATCGGTATCGAGAAATTCCTGGTGGAGAACGATTATCACGCGGTTGTGACGCATTTCGGTATGCTGGGCGGTCTGAAACAGCTTCCGGGTCTTGCGATCCAGAGACTGATGGAGAAAGGATATGGTTTCGGCGCGGAGGGCGACTGGAAGGTGGCGGCGATGGTTCGTCTTATGAAGCTGATGACGGCGGACATCAAGGATGCGAAAGGCACTTCCATGATGGAGGATTACACCTATAATCTCGTGCCCGGCAAGGAAGGCATCCTGCAGGCACATATGCTGGAGGTATGTCCCTCCGTTGCGGACGGCGAGATTGGCATCAAGGTGTGCCCGCTTTCTATGGGTAACAGAGAAGACCCCGCGCGCCTGGTATTTACGTCAAAGACCGGCCCTGCGGTGGCATGTTCGCTGGTTGATCTGGGCACACGCTTCCGCCTGCTGATCAATGCGGTGGATTGCAAGAAGGTGGAGAAGCCTATGCCGAAGCTGCCGGTTGGTACAGCTTTCTGGACGCCGCAGCCTAATCTGGAGGTTGGCGCGACAGCCTGGATTCTGGCGGGCGGCGCACATCACACGGCATTTTCCTATGATCTGACCGTGGAACAGATGGCTGACTGGGCGGATGCAATGGGCATCGAGAGCGTTATTATCGATAAGGATACCAACATTCGTGATTTCAAGAACGAGCTGCGCTGGAATGCGGCGGCATATGCGTGATGGCAATCGCAGATTTTTCGAGCACACTGCGAATTAATATAAAATGAAGTAGGAGGGAAAGGGATAAGTATGGGGGCAAAAGAATGTATTGCAAGCGGTAAAGCGGTGCTGGGCATTGAGTTTGGTTCTACCAGAATTAAGGCAGTGTTGGTGGACGAAAACAACAAACCCATCGCATCGGGGGCGCACGATTGGGAAAACAGACTGGAGAACGGTATCTGGACTTATTCGCTGGACGACATCTGGACAGGACTTCAGGACTGTTACAAAAAATTGACGGAAGATGTGCAGGCACAGTACGGGGAGAAGCTTGTGAAGCTGGGGGCGATCGGCTTTTCCGCAATGATGCACGGCTACATGGCGTTCAACGAGAAGGATGAGCTGATGGTACCCTTCCGTACCTGGAGAAACACGATCACGGAGGAGGCGTCCACAAAGCTGACAGAGCTCTTCAATTACCACATTCCGCAGAGATGGACGATTGCGCATCTCTATCAGGCGGTTTTGAACGGCGAGGAGCATGTGCCGGACCTGAAATTTGTCATCACGCTGGCGGGTTATATCCACTGGAAGCTGACAGGTGAAAAGATTGTCGGCGTTGGCGAGGCTTCCGGCATGTTCCCGATCGACATTGCAACGGGACAGTTTAATGAGAAGATGATCGCGCAGTTTGATGAGGCGGTTGCAGACAAGGGTTTCGCATGGAAATTAAAGGATGTGCTTCCGGCGGTATACACGGCGGGACAGCAGGCGGGTGCACTGACTGAGGAAGGCGCGAAGCTGTTAGATCCCACGGGCACCTTGCAGGCTGGTATACCTTTCTGTCCTCCCGAGGGCGATGCAGGCACTGGTATGGCGGCTACCAATAGCGTGGCACAGCGTACCGGCAACGTATCTGCGGGAACCAGCGTGTTCGGCATGATCGTTATGGAGAAAGAACTTTCCAAGGTATATGACGCGATTGACCTGGTAACCACGCCTGACGGCAGTCTTGTGGCGATGGTACACTGCAACAACTGTACTTCCGATCTGAATGCATGGGTGAACCTGTTTAAGGAATACTCGGAACTGATGGGTATGAAGGTGGATATGAACGAGCTGTACGGCAACCTCTACCGCAAGGCGTTGGAGGGAGACGACGACTGCGGCGGCCTGCTGGCGTACAATTATTTCTCCGGCGAGCATGTGACGGGCTTCAACGAGGGGCGGCCGCTGTTTATCCGCAAGCCTGACGCGAAATTCAATCTGGCAAACTTTATGAGGGTGCACCTGTTTACCTCTCTGGGCGCACTCAAGACCGGTTTTGACATCCTGTTCCAGGAGGAGAAGGTGGAAGTGGACGAGATCTTAGGGCACGGCGGTCTCTTTAAGACAAAGGGCGTGGGCCAAAGCATCCTCGCGGCGGCGATGAATGCACCCGTGAGCGTTATGGAGACGGCGGGTGAAGGCGGCGCGTGGGGCATTGCGCTTCTCGCATCCTATATGATTAACAAGGGTGCGGACGAGAGCCTCGCGGCTTTTCTTGACAGCAAAGTATTTGCGGGTCAGAAGGGTGAGAAGCTGGAGCCGAAGGCGTCCGATGTGGAAGGCTTTAACAGGTTTATGAAAGTTTACAGCGCGGGACTGGCGATCGAGAGAGCGGCTGTTGAATCCATGTAAAGGCGCAAAGGAACAGGAAAACGGAAAGGAGTGGAAACTGTGTTAGAGGAATTAAAAAAACGAGTTTATGAGGCGAATATGCTTCTTCCGAAGTACGGGCTTGTCACTTTCACATGGGGCAATGTGAGTGAGATCGACAGGGAAAGCGGCATTTTTGCCATCAAACCCAGCGGTGTCGACTATGATAAGCTGGCTCCTGACGATATGGTGCTCGTGGATCTGGAAGGCAGGAAGGTGGAGGGAAAATACAATCCTTCCTCTGACACTGCTACCCATGTAGAGCTTTATAAGGCATATAAGGAGATCGGCGGCGTCGTCCATACCCATTCTTCCTATGCCACAAGCTGGGCTCAGGCGGGCAGGAGTATTCCCTGCTACGGAACGACCCATGCCGATTACTTTTATGGAGAGATTCCCTGTCTGCGGTGCCTGAACGGGGAGGAGATTGCGGATGCCTACGAGAGGAACACGGGGCTGCTGATTGTCAGCGAGTTCAAGAGAATGGAGAAGGATCCTGTGGCGGTTCCTGCGGTACTTTGCAAGAACCACGGCCCGTTTGCCTGGGGCAAGGACGCGCATGAGGCGGTGCACAATGCGGTTGTGCTGGAGGAAGTGGCGAAGATGGCTTACCGCGCGGAGACGATCAACGCGAGGATCCAGCCTGCGCCGCAGGAACTTCAGGATAAGCACTATTTCCGCAAGCATGGAGCTAACGCTTACTATGGACAAAAATAAAATATAGTAATGGATGGAGGATAGCGATGAACAAATTAGAATTACAAAAAACAGCTAATGAAGTCCGCAAGGGTATCGTGACAGCGGTACATGGAGCCAAGGCGGGGCATCCGGGCGGTTCCCTGTCGGCGGCAGACATTTTCACTTACCTGTATTTTGAGGAGATGAATATTGACCCGAAGGATCCTAAGAAAGCGGACAGGGACCGTTTCGTACTTTCCAAGGGACACACGGCTCCCGGACTCTATTCCGCACTGGCAAACAGGGGGTATTTCCCGGTGGAGGATCTGCCTACCCTGCGCCACCTCGGCTCTTATCTGCAGGGACACCCCTGTATGCAGGAGACACCCGGTGTAGACATGTCCTCGGGCTCCTTGGGACAGGGTATCTCCGCGGCGGTAGGTATGGCGCTTGCTGCCAAGATGGACGGCAAGGACTACAGAACCTACACACTGCTCGGCGACGGCGAGATCCAGGAAGGCCAGGTTTGGGAGGCGTCCATGTTTGCGGGCCACAGAAAGCTCGACAATCTGGTGGTGATCGTGGACAATAACGGACTGCAGATTGACGGTAAGATTGACGATGTGTGCTCGCCTTACCCGATTGACAAGAAGTTTGAGGCGTTTAACTTCCATGTAATCAACATCGACGGCAACGACTTTGATCAGATTGACGCGGCCTTTAAGGAGGCGAGAGCGACCAAGGGTATGCCAACCGCTATTATTGCAAAGACAGTGAAGGGCAAGGGCGTGTCCTTTATGGAGAACAATGCGGGCTGGCACGGCAAGGCTCCCAACGATGAGGAGTATGCGACGGCGATGGCGGATCTTGAGAAGATCGGTAAAGAGTTAGGAGGTGCAAACTAATGGCAGATGTGAAAAAAGTGGCGACAAGAGAAAGCTATGGTAATGCACTTGCCGAGTGTGGTGCAGAATTTTCGGATCTGGTAGTCCTGGATGCAGATCTTGCGGGCGCGACGAAGACCGGCGTGTTCAAGAAGGCGTTCCCCGACCGCCACATCGACTGTGGTATCGCGGAGTGTAATATGACGGGTATTGCGGCGGGGCTTGCTACCTGCGGCAAAATACCTTTTATCAGTTCCTTTGCCATGTTTGCGGCGGGACGTAATTTTGAGCAGGTTCGTAACTCCATCGGTTATCCGCATCTGAATGTAAAGATCGGTGCGACCCATGCGGGCATTACAGTAGGCGAGGACGGTGCGACCCATCAGTGTAACGAGGATGTGGCGCTGATGCGGACGATTCCCGGGATGACCGTTATTGTGCCCTCCGATGATGTGGAGGCGAAAGCGGCAGTGAGGGCGGCGATCGAGATGGAAGGTCCGGTATATCTGCGTTTTGGCCGTGCGGCGGTGCCTGTGATTAACGACAGACCGGATTACAAATTTGAGATTGGCAAGGGCGTTCTTCTGAGAGAGGGAACGGACGTGACGATCATTGCAAGCGGCATTACGGTTTCCTCCGCGCTGGATGCGGCCAAGATGCTTGCGGCGGACGGAATCAGCGCAGAGGTCATCAATATCCATACCATCAAGCCTTTAGATGAGGAGCTGGTGCTGGCTTCCGCGAAGAAGACCGGCAAGGTAGTGACGGCGGAGGAACACACTGTGATCGGCGGTCTTGGCAGTGCGGTCTGCGACTGTCTGTCCGAGAAGCATCCCACACCCGTCCTGCGGATTGGTATGCAGGATACCTTCGGTGAGTCTGGCCCGGCGAATGCCCTCGTGGAGAAATACGGTCTGGATGGGAAGGGTATCTATGAAAAGACAAAAGCGTATGTAAAATAGAGAGGCACCTAAAATGGGTAAACGAATTTTGTCTCCCTCCATTCTGGCGGCGGATTTTGCCAGATTGGGGGAGCAGATCAAAGAGGCGGACGAGGCTGGTGCGGAGTATATACATATCGATGTGATGGATGGGGTGTTTGTTCCCTCCATATCCTTTGGGATGCCGGTGATCCGTACGATCCGCAAGGTGACGGACCGGGTTTTTGACGTGCATCTGATGATCGTGGAGCCGGACCGCTATTTGAGGGAATTTAAGGAATGCGGGGCGGACAGCATTACCTTTCATCTGGAAGCTACAGACGATGCAGAGGAGACCATTAATCTGATCCGCAGTCTGGGCTGCCGTGTTGGCATGTCGATTAAGCCCAAGACGCCTGTGGAGGCAGTCCGAAAATATCTGAACAAGCTGGATATGCTGTTGGTCATGACTGTTGAGCCGGGATTCGGCGGACAGAAATATATTCCGGAGTCCACGGAACGTATCCGCAGGGTACGTGAGATGGCTGACGAAATGGGGCTTGATCTTGACATTCAGGTGGATGGCGGTATCACGGTAGATAACGCGAAAGTCGTACTGGATGCCGGGGCCAATGTGATTGTGGCAGGCTCCGCTGTTTTTAAGGGCAGCATTGCGGAAAATGTAAAGAAATATCTGACGCAGTTTTAAACTGTCGGCGCAGTTTTGTTTCAGACTGCGCCGTTTCCTTTTGCTGTATTACGAAACAATATTCTGCAGCCAGATTCCTTTCTTAACCAGCACAAATCCGATCACACACTTGATCCAGTCGCCCATCTGGACAAAGGCGTAGACGGCTATCACAGGCAAAGCGGTATAGCGGCTCAGTATGAAAGCGATCGTCACGCTGACACACCAGATAAAGACACTGTCAAAGAGAAAGGTGATAATCGTCTTGCCGCCGGAGCGCAGTGTAAAGTAAGAGGCGTGCAGGAAGGCGTTCTGCGGCATAAAGAGGGCTGTAAGCATAATGAAACGGGTCGCAAGAGCCCTCGCCTCGACGTTTGTGTTATAGAGAAGAGGAAAGAACTGCGCCAATAAAAGCATAATAATAGCCATGAGCGTGCAGCTAAAAACGGAAAAGGCAATCATCTTATTGTCCGTATCTTTTGCCTCGGCCATTTTACCCGCGCCTAAAAGCTGCCCAACAATGATTGCCACGGACTCGCCCAGAGCAATAAACACGATGTTGAACACGTTATTGATCGTGTTGGAGATATTGAGCGCTGCGATCACGTTTAATCCCCGGATGGAGTAGCACTGTGTCAGCATAGCCATTCCGGCAGCCCAGAGTGTTTCGTTTAAAAGAAGCGGCATGCCTTTTGTCACAATCTTTACCACCAGCGAAGCCGGTACTTTCAGTGTGCTGTAAAGTCCCTGAATAAAAAGATTCTGCTGTGTGTGGCGGTGTGTGTGGATCAGCACGATGGCGCATTCCACGAAACGGGAGATGATTGTGGCGGCCGCGGCGCCCTGTACGCCCAGGGCCGGCGCACCGAATTTACCATAAATTAATATGTAGTTCAGTACCAGATTGACAAAGACAGCGGTTACGCCCGCTTTCATGGGCACAATCGTCTGTCCGCATTCCCGCAGGGTGCTGGAGTAGACCTGAACCAGCATAAAGGGAACCAGGCCGGGCAGCATAATCCGAAGATATTCCCTGCCATAGCGCAGGGTAGCGGCCGCGCTCCCGGCGGTACCGTCTCCGTGCAGATAGAGCGTGATCAGTGAATCTCCGGCAGCCAGAAGAAGGATTACGGTGAGTAAAGTAATCAATGATACCATCCATATTTTAAAGCGGACGGTCTGCCGGATGCCTTCCTGGTTTTTCTGCCCGAAATACTGCGCAGTAAAAATACCTGCGCCGGATACGCCTCCGAACAGGCAGAGATTGTAGACAAAGAGAAGCTGGTTTACAATGGCCACGCCGGACATCTGTTCTGTGCCGATCTGCCCGATCATAATGTTGTCCAGAAGGCTCACGAAGTTTGTGATGCCGTTTTGGATCATGATGGGAACAGCGATGGCGAGAACCATCCTGTAAAAACTCTTGTCTCCGATGAAGTTGTGCCGTGCTTTTTCCAAAAGTCTCATTCCACCATTTTACAGTATCTGTATGGAGGATGCAACTCGTTTTCGGGTTCTGCCCGCATTCGGTTTATTGCGAAGTGCTTTCCCTGGGCTCTGCATAAATAAATATAAAGTTGACTGGAGAAAAAATTCCGGCTTGCCATTATATGAATGATGAAATATGATGAAATAAGCGAAAATGCACAAACTATAATTGCTGCAGACGAGAGGAGAAAGGGTATATGGAGTTTGAAAATTTAACAAACTGTGAAGAGATGGTGATGAAGATAGTGTGGGATGCGGAAAAAGAGCTGGATCTGTCGAGTGTTACGCGCAGAGTGAACGAGACATACCATAAAGAATGGAAACCACAGACGGTTTCCACTTTCCTGTCGAGGCTTGTCAGGAAGGGATATTTAATGCATTACAGACAGGGAAGGGTATTTTATTACCGGATACTTGTTCCACAGAAAAAATATCTGGAGGAGATGGCGGAAAGGTTTGCAGAGTTTTGGAAACAGGAGAACGTGGAAGTTTTTTTGGAGGCGCTGGAAAATCGGTCTGCCCTTGGTTGACAGGGGTATCTACGAAAGGAAACGGCGGCTCCTTACCCGCATGAAATCCCTGCAACTGGTTGTAATTTTGGGGAAAGTACGATAAAATGATAAGAAGAAAGTAAAGGAGCAGCGGATTGCTTTGGGGATACCGATAGAGATAAGAAGCGCATACAGGGATGAGTGGGAGGACGCTATGTCGTTGGCATGGCGGACTTTTATGAAGTTTGAGGCGGATGTATACTCGCCCGAAGGCGTGAAGAACTTTGAGAATTTTATTACCGATTCTACACTTTACAGAATGTTTGTCATGGGGGCCTACCAGATGTTTGTGGCGCTTGACGGGAAAAAACTTGTGGGAATGCTTACGCTCCGTGACAATGTGCATATTTCCCTGCTGTTTGTGGATGAGAAATACCACAGAAGGGGAATTGGACGGTCGCTTATACAATATTTGTCGAATTACCTTCTGACGGAGATGCAGGAATCCCGGGTGACAGTGAATTCCTCGCCCTATGGGGTTGAATTTTATCATAAGCTGGGATTTCGTGATCTGCGGCCGCAGGAGGAACGGGATGGGATTATCTACACGCCGATGGAGTTCGTGCTGTGACAGGATTGGGGACGGGGGAAATTTATGGAATATATTAAGAGCAAAGATATTTATCTGTTGATGAGAGATATCCTGAAGCTGATTAATCCTACGTTGATGGAACATGGATCCAGGGTGGCTTATATTGTTTATAAGATGCTCCAGGAGGAAAACAGATACGAGGAGTTTGAACTGGCGGATATTGTCATGGTTGCTACGATGCATGATATCGGCGCCTATAAGACGGAAAAAACCAGAATGAACGATATGCTGCAATATGAAACAAGGGACAGCATGGCTCATTCTATCTATGGGTATCTTTTTTTTAAGTATCTTTCCCCGGTGCCTGATCTGTCCAAGGTGATGATGTATCACTGCCGGGACTATGAGAAGCTGCAGGCGACTGACTATGCATATAAGGACGTGGCGGCTTATGTCAACATTGCGGAAAAAATGGATATATACTCAAACACTATGGGAGCGCAGTTCGACCCGCGCATGTTCCAGAAGCAGGCGGGCACGAAACTCTCCGCCGCCGGACTGGATCGGTTTTACCAGTGCGATGCAAAGTACGGTATCTTTAGTAAACTGAAGGACGGTTCTTATAAGGAAGAGTTGCGTGAGATTACCGGGTACATGCTCTTTTCCAATGAAGATAAAAAGACATTTATGGATATGCTGATTTACTGCATGGGCTTCGCCAGGGAGAGTATGGTGCTCGATACGGTTACCACAATCTGCATCTGTGAAGAGATTGCCTCCCGCCTGTCCCTGCCCGATCAGGAGAGGGAAACGATTTACTACGCGGCCCTGCTCCATGATCTGGGGATGCTCGGGATATCGCAGGAGATTTTGCAGGCACCCCGGAGGCTTAAGCCGGAGGAGATCAAACATGTCCGTACCCATGTGGGAATCACGGAGGAAAAGCTGAAGAATAAGGTTGACGCCGAAGTGGTAAGCATAGCGCTGGCGCATCACGAGAGGGGAGACGCGGGCGGATATCCCAAACGCCTGAATGACCAGCAGATCAGTCTCCAGCAGAGCGTGTTGCAGGTGGGGGATGTGGTCAGTGCTCTTGTGAACAAACGGAGTTTCAGGGAGGCGGCGCCGAAACAGCAGGTGCTTCGGTTCCTGAACGAGGAGGTCGCGAAGAAGCGTTTTAAGAGGCAGCCAGTCATGGCGCTGGTGGATTCTTACGATGAAGTTATGACGCATGTAAAGCAGGAAACCGCAAGAATCCTGAAAATGTACCAGACGCTCAACATGCAGTATCAGCAGGTCAGCACGAAGTATAAAATCTAAAATAATATGTTTTTTTACATATTTATATATTTTTTATGGATTTTCATGCCTTGGTGATATATAATCTTATATAGTTGAATAAACTTTTGGAGTGACAGACGTGGGTAAGTTTTTTGATATGGACAGTCCCGTTATGCGGGTTTTGAACCGTGTAGGGGATTTGATGATACTGAATTTCTTAATGATTCTCTGCTGTATTCCTGTGATAACCGCCGGGGCGGCTTTCACGGCAATGCATTATGTACTGCTTAAGATTGTGCGCGGGGAAGAGGGTTATCTGATCAAAGGTTTTTTTAAGTCGTTTAAGGAAAATTTCAGGCAGGCGACTCTGATATGGCTTCTGATGCTGCTGGTGGTGGCTGTCTATGTGGGTGATTCCCTGATTTTTAATTATTCAGGGCTGACTTTTCCGAAAGCGCTGGTGATTGCCGTGGTGGCGGTGGCGGTGGTGCTGTTGATGATGGCGGTCTATGTGTTCCCGTTGCAGGCCAGGTTTGAAAATTCGATAAAGAATACGCTCAAGAACGCGATGATACTGGCTTTTGCCAATCTGCCCAAAACGTTACTGATGATAGGGTGCTATATACTGCCTGTTGTGATTGCGTATTTTTCGACCTATGCTCTCCTGTTTGTCTTTATGTTCGGCATCTCGGCGCCGGCCTATGGGGCAGTGTGGATTTACAGCGGTATATTTAAAAAACTTGAGCCGGAAACAGAGAAAATTTCCGATCTGGATTTTTCTCTGAGAATAGATGAGGGGAACAAAGAAATCGATGGATAATCAAAACAAGTCAAGCGTATTACAATGGCTAATCCCGACGGGCATTATGATGGTGGTCGTTGTCGGGATGTTGCTCAGTTTTTCATCTAAGAGCAATAAGGAGGCCGAGGCGTCTGTTTCCAGAACACTGATTACTTCTTCGGAAGAGTATGGTGACAGATTCCTGCATGAACTGGAAAAGGTTGGCAAAGTCGGTGAGACGGTCAGCAGGCTGCTTGTGAGCGAGGGAACGGAAGATAAAGCTCATATGGCGGAACTGCTCGGGATTGCGGCGGATTGCGCCAGGGTAGAAAAGGTTATTTACAGCGACGTTGATGGAAAAGCGGTGGACAAGGCAGGCACTGCGCTTGAAATCGGTCAGGAACCCTGGTTTGAGGAGGTGCGCGTAGGCGAGTTCCCTTACGTATATGTACAGGCGGAACAGGCTGTGGTCGTAGTGGAGGACGTGGAATCGGATGCGGAACAGGGTTATGTGATGCTCTACTATCCGATGGAAAGATTTACGGAAATGCTGCTGCAGTCGGGCTATGATTCTACCAGCTTCCTTGCTGTTGTAGATCTGGAAGGCAATATTCTGGGGGTAAGCGGCGCTTCGACGAGCGCGTGTCTGCAAGGCGGCAACATTTTTTCTGCGATAGAGGCGGAAAACAAGGAGAATGCCAGAACACTGCGGAACCGCCTGAACAACAGTTCCCGGGGCAGTGTAGATATAAAGACAGGGAAACAGGTTCAGGTCTTGACATCTGTGCCGCTTGGAACGAACCGCTGGAGTCTGATACTGGGTGTCAGCGAAGCCTACGCGGACAGGCAGGCAAACTATCTCAGAAAGAACACAAGGGATATGATCCTTGCGCTGATTATAGTGATTGCCGTATTCTTCTGCACCGTTATGGTGATTAATATTGTCGGAAAAATACGCAGCAACGAGAAAAAGAAAGAACTGGAAGATAAGGCAGATACGGATCTTCTGACCGGGTTGAACAACAAGCTTGCCACGGAGCGCAAGATTAAGGATTATATGGCGCAGAATCCGAACAAGCAGTCCATGATGTTTATTCTCGATATTGATAACTTTAAAAAGATCAATGATACAATGGGACATGCTTTCGGTGACGAGGTGCTGCGCTCTCTGGGAATCCAGATCGGCGCAATATTCAGGGCCAGCGATATCATAGGCCGTGTGGGCGGCGATGAGTTCATGGTTTTCCTGAAGGATATTCCGAGCGATGAAGCGATACTGAAGGAAGCTAAGAAAGTGGAAGCCTTCTTTAAGAGCTTTCAGGCCGGTGAGTATGTGAAATATAAGGCTACGGCAAGTATCGGTGTGGCGATTTTCCCGCAGGAGGGAAATGATTTTGAGACACTTTACAAAGCGGCTGACCAGGGGCTCTATAAGGCGAAGAAGCGGGGAAAGAACCAGCTTGCGTTTTATCGGGACAGGGGATCGACGGAGTCAGAGACGGAGAATGCTGAGTCATCTGATGCGGTTGAATAGGGGAAGGCCGAATTCGAGAGAAAGCTATGTGGGACGGGCTTTGCACCGTCCCTTTTTATGTGCGGACCGTGGGGGAATTGCTGAAAATTGCGGCAACGAAAACCATTTAGCAATAATGTGTGATGTTGACGCGATTCTCGTACAATTTTGTCGATTTTTTGGAAAATTGGAGAGCAATTTCTGCTCAAACGACAAAAAAATATAAAAAGTGAATAAAAAATTTTGAAAAAATGGTTGTCATTATAGGAAATGTGTGCTAGACTAACATTACGAAAACGTTTAAGTAGAAGCGTATTTCGTGTTACCATTACTATTTTAATCTTTAAAGGAGGAAATGAAAAAGTGAAAAAGAAAGTAGTAAGCATCTTACTGGCAACATCTATGGTAGCTACGCTTGCAGGCTGTGGCGGCGGTGATTCCGCTCCGGCAGCTGAGGCTCCCGCAGCAGAGGAGGAAGCTCCCGCAGCCGAGGAGGAGGCTCCTGCAGCAGAGGAGGAAGCTCCCGCGGCAGAGGAGGAGGCTCCTGCAGCAGATGCCGGCGCAGCATCCGGTGATCTCGCTTACAGCGGAAACATCTCCATCATGCACTTCTCCACATCCGAGGAGTCTGAGGGTAACGGCGGTTCCGACGGTTTCAGAACCTGCCTGGCAAACTGGCAGAATGATCACGGCAATATCACTCTGGATGAGGAAGTTCTGGCAAACGACGACTACAAGACACAGATCGCTACCCGCGCGGCAGCAGATGATCTTCCGGATGTATTCCTGCTTCAGGGTATGAATACTATCAGCTGGGCAGGTCAGGGTCTTGTATACGATCTGACAGACAGCATTAAGAATTCTCCTTATGCAGATCAGTACAACATGGATTATCTGGTACCTTTCACTGCAGACGGCAAGTACTATGCATATCCCGCTCTGACAGGTGGTACCTGTACCGTAGTAATCTACGACGAGGCTATGTGGAAAGAAGCTGGTTTTGATTCCTTCCCGACCACTTGGGCTGACGTAGAGAAAGCAGCTGAGTACTTCAGCGGTCAGGGTATCGACACCATCGCATTTGGTAACTCCGGACAGTGGCAGCTGAACTCCTGCTTCGTATCCTGCCTTGGTTATCAGTACACTGGTACAGAGTGGTTCTCCGATATCATTGCGGGCACAGGTGACTTCGAAGCTCCCGAGTTCGTGGCAGCTCTGACAGAGACGCAGCGTCTGTTCCACGACACCAACATCTTCAACAAGGACTTCAACGCAGTATCCAACGAGGATGCTCGTGAGTACTACATCTCCGGCGACGCTGCAGCATTCATCGGCGGTAACTGGGATGCATCCTACATTCAGGCTACTCTGGAAGGCGATCCGAAGAAGGATACCACAAAGTTCGCAGTTCTTCCTCAGGCAGCAGATGCTACCAAGTATGATAAGTTCCAGAACATCGGTCTTGGTTATGGTATGGCAATCAGCGCTAAGGCAGCTGAGGATCCTGATAAGCTTGCAGCTTGTATCGATCTTTGCCAGTATCTGACAGGTCCTGCATTCTCCGAGTATGTAGGCGCGAACTATGCACTGGCTGGTTTCTGCAGCTCCGATGTGGATCTCTCCGCATTTGACCAGTACACACAGGATTTCTACAACTTCTCCTATGTGGACAACAAGGGCTGTGAGATTTATGACTCTTATGTAGACGGTTCCGTTTGGTCCGTACTTAACACCGAGATGCAGGAAATGGTTAACGGTGACAAAGATCCCGCAACCGTTGCGGCTGATACACAGGTTGCATACAAAGCATACTTAGGACAGTAACAAATTGAGCTATCGCTCAATTGCGAGCACTGCTGACGCAGGCTCGGCGAAAAAATGGATCGAATTGTTCCATTGCGGGCACTGCTGACGCAGGTTCGGCGAAAACTTGGCTTGCTTAGGGCGAGAAGGTTTTGTATAATAAAGAAATAGGTAGTGCCGCCTGGGAGATTCCTCCCGGGCGGATACTTACCTGTGAAGGGGTCTTTGATTAAGCGCAGGCTTAATCGCGGCGAAGCGGCAGGAACGACTTCGTTTCGCTTTTGGGGTATGTCTCAGTCGAGCATTAAAAGGAAATGGGGGCGAATCTATGCTGAAATCTATTAAACCGAAAAAATGGGTAGTAGCTGCATATCTGGCCGTGCCCGTGGCGCTGTATGTGTTCACGGTATTTGCACCGCTTGTTGCGGCTCTTTTTTACAGCTTTTTTGAATGGAAGGGCGGGCCGGTGAAAACCTTTAGCGGTTTTGCCAACTACGCGCAGTTATTTAACGACGAAGTGTTCTGGAGTTCTTTCTGGCATAACATTTTTCTGGTGATTGTCTGTATTATCGGACAGATTGGTCTGGCATTTATTGTTGTACTGCTGATCAATTCCAAGGTTACCAAGCTGCAGGGCATCCACAGGACTTTTGGATTCTTCCCGAGCACAATCTCAGCAGTCTGCATCGGTTTTATCTGGCAGATGATTTATGATTCCAAGAGAGGTCTGCTGAATTACTTCTTAGAGAAAATCGGCAGGGAGGATCTGCAGAAAGTATGGCTCAATGAGCCGAGTCTGGTAATGCTGTTGGTATCCATTCCGCTGATCTGGCAGTTCATCGGTTATTACATGGTGATCCTGCTGTCCGCTGTATCTTCCATCAGTACGGAGGTTCTGGAGTCTGCGGAGATCGACGGCGCCACAGGAATACAGCGCGCGCGTTACATAGTTTTACCTCTGATTAAGAATACTCTGCTTGTATGTATCACCCTCTGTGTAGCGGGTAATATGAAAGCATTCGATAATATTTACGTCATGACATCGGGTGGCCCCGGCTATTCTTCTATGGTTATGGCGATGTACGGATATAAGGTTTCCTTTGAACAGTCTAACCTGGGTTACGGCTCCTGTATTTCTGTTGGTATTTTTGTTCTGGCGCTGGCTGTAATCGGTGGCTCTCAGGTGTTGATGAATTACTTTATGACGGACAGTTATGACCGTCAGGAGGCGAAGCATTTGAAACAGATCGAGAAGGAAAGAAAACAGGCAATCAAAGCCCGCAAGGCAAACATGTAAAGGAGGGGATCTGCTATGGCTAAAGAAATGAAAATGACAAAAGTGGAAGACAGTTCGGCAGGCACCCGCGTGAAGAGAGGCGTGCTTACGGTAGTGATTAACTTTTTCTTATGGTTCTTTTCACTGACCTGTATCTTTCCGCTGTTCTGGATGCTCTATTCCTCGTTGAAGGAAAAGAGAGTGTTTAATGCGGATATCATGGGGTTGCCGAAGGAGCCGACGTTAGCGAACTACACAAAAATTCTTTCCAACAAGGATTACCAGTTGATGCAGTCGGTGGGCAACAGTGCGAGGACGACGATCCTGTCCGTTCTGCTGATCGTATTTATTGCGTTTATTGTGGGCTATATCCTTTCCAGAATTGACTTTGTGCTGAATAAGCCTTTGTATGTGATGTTCCTGATGGGAATGCTGATTCCGATACACTCACTTATGGTTCCTATTTACATTATCTTTTCCAGGATGGGGCTGTCTAACCATTGGTACACGCTGCTGCTGCCATATGTTTCTTTTGCCCTGCCAATGTCGATCTTCCTGGTGCAGGGGTACGTGAAGGGGATTCCTACAGAGCTTGAGGAGGCGGCGGCCATTGACGGTTCCACTTTCTCCAAGACATTATTCGGGATCATTCTTCCGGTATGTAAGCCAATTCTTGTGACTGTTGCGATTATCAACGTGTTCAGCTGCTGGAATGAGTTCTCTTTCGCCTTGATCCTGATTAAGGACAGGGCGCTGTACACGGTACCGCTGGGCCTCAAGCAGTTTACAGGCCAGTTTACATCGGATTATCCGAAGATTATGTCAGCTATGCTGATTACTATGGCGCCTATCGTGATTTTCTACTTTGCATTCAGCAAACAGATCATCAAGGGTATGGTTGCCGGAGCGGTAAAGGGTTAAACAAGGTGAAATTTTATTATAGGGGGGTTATAGGCCGGGGGCGAGAAATCGTCCCCGGTTTTGTAGTATGACGGGCATGCCGATGCTCTGCGGTGAAAGTCCACATTGGCGGCCTCAAAAATTAATATTGACATATACCCCATAGGGGTATATGATGTCTGTGTAGATTTACAAAAACAGGAGAGACTATATGAGTGAGAAGAAAACAACCGCAGTTGATATCTGCGCATGCTGTCGGCACAAGAGCACGCCCCGGGATGAGGGAGAGCAGAAAAACTTACAGAGTCGGATTAACCGGATCGTCGGGCAGTTAAATGGAATCCGGGGAATGATCGAGGATAACCGCTACTGCGGAGACATCCTGATCCAGATCGGGGCGGTGGAGAGCGCGCTTCAGAGTCTTGGATATGTGATTCTGGAGGAGCATATGATGACCTGCGTGGCTGAGAGCGTACAGCGGGGGGACACGGAGATTTTGTCGGAGGCGGTAGAGCTGATGAAAAAGTTAAAATAACAGGAGCTGGATATGAAGACGGAAAAATTCAACGTGACAGGCATGACCTGTGCCGCCTGCAGCGCGCATGTGGAGAAAGCGGTGCGCGGCGTCGAGGGTGTTGACTCGGTCAGTGTCAATTTACTTATGAATAATATGTTGGCCTCTTACCAGGAGCCAGCCACGGCGGACGCGATCTGCCGGGCGGTGGAGAAAGCCGGGTACGGTGCGGCTTTAGCCAGCGCGGGAGGCGGGGAAGGACGGAGTGGAGCGGCCGGGCCGGGAGGCGGATCAGGAGGCAGTGGGCAGGATGCGTTTGCGGATCATGAGACGCCTAAGCTGCGGCGCAGGCTGATTGCGTCCCTGTGTCTGCTGCTTCCCCTCATGTACGTGTCTATGGGGCATCTGATGTGGGGATGGCCTGTGCCGGAGGCTCTGGCGGGAAACCCGTGGGCGATTGCACTTTATCAGCTTCTTCTGACAGGATTTGTCATGGTCATCAACCAGAAATTTTTCGTAAGCGGTTTTACCGGTTTGATCCACCGTGCGCCAAATATGGACACACTGGTGGCGCTTGGGAGTGCGGCGGCCTTCGTGTACAGCGCTGCGGTTATGTTCCGTATGGGCGGCGCATATGGTGCAGGCAACATGGAAATGGCGGTGCACTGTCTGCATGACATGTATTTTGAGTCGGCGGCCATGATTCTAACTTTAATTACGGTAGGTAAGATGCTGGAGGCTTACAGTAAGGGCAAGACGACAAACGCGGTCAAAAGCCTGATGGATCTGGCGCCAAAAACTGCGCACGTGATCCGCGGCGGCGTGGAGATGACGATAGATGCGGATGAAGTTGTGACGGGAGACACCTTTGTCGTGAAGCCGGGAGAGAGCATTCCTGTGGACGGAGAGGTGATTGACGGTGAGAGCGCGGTGGATGAGGCGGCGCTTACGGGCGAAAGCCTTCCCGTGGACAAAGGAGTCGGGGACAGGGTCAGCGCGGCAACCCTGAACCAGAACGGCGCGCTGACCTGCCGGGCGACCAGGGTGGGCGGAGATACCACGCTCCGCCAGATTATTGACATGGTGGAGAACGCGGTGGCGACGAAGGCACCGATCGCCCAGATCGCGGACCGTGTGTCCGGCGTGTTTGTGCCAGTGGTTATTACGCTGGCCCTCATTACGGGTGCGGTCTGGCTGCTTGCGGGGGCGGGTGCCGGCAGGGCGCTTTCCTATGCCATCAGCGTGCTTGTGATCAGCTGCCCCTGCTCTCTGGGGCTGGCTACGCCTGTGGCGATTATGGTGGGAAACGGCAGGGGAGCCGGACAGGGAATCCTGTTTAAAAACGCGACAGCCTTGGAGCAGGCTGGCAGAACGAATTTTGTGGTGCTGGATAAGACGGGAACCGTGACCGAGGGGAAGCCGCGCGTGACAGATATCTGCCCGGCGGAAGGATTTTCAAAGGAAGAACTTCTGCAGGCGGCGGCTTCGCTGGAGCAAAAGAGTGAGCATCCTCTCGCCCGTGCGGTCTGCGAGCGTGCCGGGGAGGAAGGACTCGGGCTGGATGAGACGGCAGAGTTTCAGGCGCTTCCCGGATGGGGCGTTGAGGGTAGACTTCCCGCCGCCAGCGGCAGGGACGGAAAAAGCGACACTCCGGCCCTGGGTGGAAAGGCCGCGCTTCTTAAGGAGCGTGGACTGATGACGGAGGCTTTTTTACAGCGGGGAGAGGAGCTGGCCGGAGAGGGAAAGACGCCGCTTTATTTCGCCAAAGGCGGCGTGCTGCTTGGCGCGATTGCCGTGGCAGATGTGGTGAAGCCGGACAGCGCGCAGGCAGTGACGGAGCTTAAGAATATGGGCATCCATGTGATTATGCTGACGGGGGATAATCGGAGGACGGCGGAGGCTGTCCGCGCACAGGTGGGCATTGATGCCGTGGTGGCGGATGTGCTGCCAGGAGACAAGGAGGCGGTGATCCGACGGCTTTCGGAGCATGGAAAGGTCGCTATGGTGGGGGACGGGATCAACGATGCGCCTGCCCTGACCAGGGCGGACGTGGGAATTGCCATAGGCGCAGGCGCGGATGTGGCGTTGGACGCGGCGGACATTGTGCTGGTAAAGTCAAAACTGACGGATGTACCGGCTGCGATACGGCTCTCCAGACAGGTGCTTAAAAATATTCATGAAAACCTGTTCTGGGCATTTTTCTATAACTGTATCGGCATTCCTGTAGCGGCAGGCGTGCTGGTGCCGTTTACCGGGCTTTCGCTGAATCCCATGTTTGCGGCGGCGGCCATGAGCCTGTCAAGCTTCTGTGTGGTTACGAACGCCCTGCGATTAAACCTGTTTTCCGTCCGCAGCACGGCGAAAGACAGGAGGGCGCATACGGTTCCGGTGCCGGACCTGACGGACGGTTTTACGGGGATAGAGAATCAGGAAACAAATAAGGGAAAAAGGAAGGAGAATGAGAGTATGGTCAAGGTATTGGATGTGGAGGGAATGATGTGCGCGAAGTGTCAGGCGCACGTGCAGAAGGCCCTGGAAGGCGTTGCAGGGGTGACGGCTGTGGAGGTAAGTTTGGAGAACAAAACAGCGAGCGTGACAATGGATCATGAGATCGACGACGGGACACTCAGCGGGGCAGTAACAGAGGCAGGGTATGAGGTAAAGGGCTGTAGGACGGCCTAAAATAATGAGCGTTTGGTCAATGTGCACAGGAAATCGGTACATTCTTAGGCAATTTGCCGTCTGCCCTTAAAAAAATAGGATAAAGTAAGCAATATTTACAATCGGAAACAAAATCTTTGTGGAATAGTGGTATAGCAAAGGGGACAAAAGTCCGTTATACTAATCTACAGAATTAATCGTCCGGGAAACGTTTTTTACGGATGAAAAAAATAAAAAATTAGGAGGCAATCATGGCAAGTTTATCTTTAAAGAATGTCTGCAAGGTATACCCTAACGGATTCGAGGCAGTAAAAGATTTCAATCTTGAAATTGCAGATCAGGAGTTCATCATTTTCGTAGGCCCTTCGGGCTGCGGTAAGTCTACCACACTTCGTATGATCGCAGGTCTGGAGGATATCTCTTCCGGTGAACTGAAGATTGGTGACAGAGTAGTTAACGATGTAGAGCCTAAGGACAGAGATATCGCGATGGTATTCCAGAACTACGCTCTGTACCCGCATATGTCCGTGTACGATAACATGGCATTCGGCCTTAAGCTGAGAAAGGTTCCGAAGGATGAGATCGACAAGATGGTGAAAGAGGCAGCAAAGATTCTTGATCTGACAGCACTCCTCGACCGTAAGCCGAAGGCTCTTTCCGGTGGTCAGAGACAGCGTGTGGCTATGGGCCGTGCAATCGTTCGTAACCCTAAGGTATTCCTGATGGATGAGCCGCTTTCCAATCTGGATGCAAAGCTTCGTGTACAGATGCGTGTTGAGATTTCTAAGCTGCACCAGAGACTGGGCACCACCATCATCTATGTAACACATGACCAGACAGAGGCTATGACCCTTGGTACCAGAATCGTAGTTATGAAGGACGGTGTGGTACAGCAGGTTGATACCCCTCAGAATTTATATCAGAAGCCTCAGAACCTGTTTGTAGCAGGATTCATGGGATCCCCGCAGATGAACTTCCTTGATGCGGTTGTTGAGAAAGACGGTGAGACTGCGAACCTTAAGGTTGCAGGCCAGACGATTCCGTTACCGCCCGCTAAGTCCAAGAAGCTGATCGAGGGTGGTTATGTAGGAAAGACTGTTACATTCGGTATCCGTCCTGAGGACGTATATGATTCCGAGATGTTCATCGAGACTGCTAAGTGCGTATTTGAGTCTACCATCAAGGTTTACGAGCTGCTTGGTGCAGAGGTTTACTTATACTTTGACCTCGCTGAGTTCCCGATCACCGCAAGAGTCGACTCCCGTACTACAGCAAGACCCGGTGACACAGTTAAGTTTGCTTTCGATGTTGAGAAGATTCATGTATTCGACAAAGAGACAGAGCAGACCATCACCAATTAGGAAAAATGATTTTAGGGGAGGGATGCCTACGCACCCCTCCCTTTTTGCACGGTGACAATGAGCAGCGCGCAGCGTAATCGAGTGTGCACTGCTTCCTGGATGGAGGAATATATGATTTCAAGTCAGATTATTAAGGCCAGTATAGAGGAACTTGCGACGATTTCCAAGGTTTCACTTGCTGTGTGGGATCCGGAGGGAAAGGAGATAGCGGCGACTTTTGAAACGGGAGATATTTCCCCGACACTGATTTCCGGATTTGTGGATTCTCCCGCGGACAGTCAGGTGATTGGTGAACACCATCTGCTCAAGGTTCTGGATGAGGAGGCGGTGCTTTTTGTTCTGGACGCAAAGGGCGGCAGCGAAGATACTTACATGATTGGCAGGATCGCGGTCAGCCAGCTGCAGCATCTGATCATTGCCTATAAGGAGAGATATGACCGCAATAACTTTTTTCAGAATCTCCTGTTAGATAATATGCTTCTGGTGGATATCTATAACAGAGCCAAAAAACTGCATATAGAAGCGGCAGTGCCCAGGGCGGTATTCCTGATTGAAACGGATAAGGAGAAAGATGACACGGCGATGGAGCTTCTGAACGGCATGTTCACCTCCCAGGTCGGGGATTATATTACGGCGGTTGATGAGAGCAATGTGATCCTGATTAAGGCACTCGCTCCCGAGGATGATTATGAAAGGCTCGAACAGATTGCCGATACGATCGCGGATATGATGAATATGGAAGCTATGCTCAACGTCCGCGTGGCTTACGGAACAATCGTAGAAGAACTTAAGGAGGTATCGAAGTCCTACAAGGAGGCGAAGATGGCACTCGACGTGGGAAAGATATTCTACGCGGAGAAAAAGGTGACTGCCTACAATACGCTTGGCATTGGCAGACTGATTTATCAGCTTCCGATCAATCTTTGCAGGATTTTCATCGACGAGATTTTCGGGTCAAATGTGCCGGCTGAGCTGGACGAGGAAACCCTGACAACGATTAATAAGTTCTTTGAGAATAATCTCAACGTGTCCGAAACGTCACGGCAGCTTTTCGTGCACCGCAATACACTGGTGTATCGGATAGAGAAACTGCAGAAGAGCACAGGACTGGATATCCGTGTTTTTGACGACGCGCTGACTTTTAAGATTGCGCTGATGGTAGTGAATTACATGCGCTATCTGGATTCGTTGGACTACTGATCTGCATAACCTGAGTTTGAGTTCTATTTCGGAAAATGCGCGCATATATATGAAGGAAAGGATTATAAATAGGTGATTTGCGTCGCCTGGCCGCATGGGTGTTCCGAAATGGAGGTTATTATGTATCAGAAGGAAATCATATATTTGGGGCTGTATAAGGATGGAGAACGTCTGGGAAACGCGGGGTTTCTCAAGGTGGAAAAATGGGACAAGGACGGAAACATGTCGCTTGTGGTCAAAAACGTACCGCATTCCATTAACGGAAAATATCCGGTGCGCGTCTATAACGGGTCGGACTGGAAAGAGACGGACGGCATCACAGTGCGGGAAGGCGGCGGGCAGTGGGAAATGCAGGAGCCGTATACCATGAGGCAGATCCGCCTGCAGATTATGCTGCCTGGCGGATATCTGGTTGAGGGGGTCAGCAGGGAAGCAGGAAGAGAAGCAACCGAAGAGGTGACAAAAAGGACGGAGGAAAAGGCTGGAGAAACAACCGCCGAAGAGCCGGAGCGGGACTTGCGCGAGCTGGCTGCGTCTTTGCAGGAGCAGACTGTTGTTGCAGAAGAGCCTGTATATTCTGTGGAAGCGCCCGCAGAGTCGGCTGTGCCCTTACAGGAGCAGCCTGCTGCAGACTTTACTGCAGAATCCGCCGCGCCGAAAAAGATAGAGCGAATTGTGGTACAGAGGCAGGAGAGCCGGGGATCTGAAGTGGTTTCAGAACAGCCGTACAAACCGTTGATGGCGGACACCCTCACGATAGAAGGGTTGAAGGAGGATAAGTGGGAGCAGATTCTGAGCACTTACGACAACATCCATCCCTACGGCGACGAGCGTGTCTATGTGAAGCTGGCGCCGAAAGATTTCATTATCCTGTCCGAAAAATATCAGCATTTGGTAAACAATAGCTTTTTGCTGCATGGCTTTTACAATTACCGCCATGTGATTTTGGGAAAAGAAGGAGAGAAGTATTATCTGGGGGTTCCCGGTGTTTTTTATGAAAGGGAAAAAATGGTGGCACTGATGTTTGGCTTCGAGGCGTTTGAGTGCGGGAGCGGGGAGCCGAAGGCGGGCGAGTTTGGATATTATTTAAGACAGGTGGAGTTGTGACGTTCAGGCGGCTGTATCCCCGCAGGATAGAAGTGAGGAATCGGATTTTAGATTCCCTCGTAGTCAAAGGGAGGTATGAAACTTTCCGAGGCGGTTTCTCCCTCCTGGATAAAGCCGTTCTCAATGCCGATCCTGATGGCATAGTCCACGACCCGCCCGTATTCTTCATCGGATACGCGCCGGTTCAGGGCGGGAATGCCGGAGACCTGTGAAAGCGGCGTATACTGGTTCATAATACTGACATATATGTCGTTTCCAAAAGTTTCGTGAAGATAGCGGAGAACACGCCGACTGTCCCTGCCGCAGCCTGGTAAAAGCAGATGACGGACAATGACGCCGCGCAGCATCAGGGAATCCTCTCCGTCCACAAAAAGAGGAACGCCGACCTGCCGGACCATCTCCGTGATGGCGGCGGCCGCTTTCTCAAAATAATCAGGCGCATGGGAATAGCGGCCGCTCAGAGCCGTATCGCAATATTTGAGATCGGGCAGATAGATGTCGACCAGCCCGTCCAACAGACGAAGCGTTTCTGCTTTTTCATAGCCGGAGGTATTGTAGATAACAGGGATGGAAAGTCCCTGTTTTTTTGCGGTCCGTAAAGCGGTTATGATCTGGGGGACAAAATGGGATGGCGTGACAAGATTGATATTGTGTGCGCCTTTTTCCTGTAATTCCAGAAAGATATCTGTCAGGCGGGGTGTCGTGATCTCCCGTCCTGACTGTCCCTGCGCAATTTCATAATTCTGGCAGTAGATGCAGCGCAGATTGCAGCCGCTGAAAAAAACGGCGCCGGAACCGTTTGTGCCGGACAGGCAGGGTTCTTCCCAAAAATGGAGGGCCGCCCTGGCAGCGGTAAGCTGCGCGGTCTGTCCGCAGTAACCGGTCTGTCCGGCGTTTCTGTCAGCGTGGCATTCCCTGGGGCAGAGCGTACAGTCCGACAGCTCCGGCCATGCCTTGTTTTTATTTGTCGTATAATCTGTCATTTTTTTCATCTGATATAATGGGGACGCGGCGGATATGCGTCTGACAATTCAAAACCGTGCGCTTTATGTCGAACCGAAACCCATGTACGTTACCTTTACAGTTAACTCCGCCAGGCACCCTCACGGCACATGAAAGGTTCCACTTAGTGCTGCTGTGTTCCCACCCTGACACGGTTCATGGATTCTCATTGCGTAAGACCCAAACTTCAACGCCACTTGTAAAGGGCAGCTACGCAGGCGCAGGCCCTCGATAAAGCATCACCCCCACTGGAGCGGATTGTGGGTACAGGGCACCGCTAACGCCCCGGCTGCACGGTTTAATCAGTATACTGTTTTTCGGAGGTTTTGTCAACTCAATAATTGTTTGTCTATGTGGTCTGATGATTTGCGCACGCAAAATTACATTAGTTATTTTATCGGATTTGCGAGCAATATTAATAGAACGTTTTATAAGAAAATAAAATGCGGAATATAAAATTGGCAACAGATTAGCGACAAACTTTTGAGCCTCGGAACCGTTCCCATCTCAGTATATATACGGGTTTTACAATTTAATAAAAATTTAATTAAGAACAAATTAGTGACAAATCTGGCAAATTATTCTAAATTACGCTTTCTACAGTTCGAAATAAAAAATAAAATTTTCACAAAAAGGTCAGTAACACCGCGGAATTACTAAGAAAAGAAAAATTAAGAAAATCTTAAGAAATGCTTGCTGTAAGATGTGGTGGAGGCAAAAAATCCCGGCAATCAGGAGGATTCCAACACCACAGAGGGCGAGAATGATGAGAGTACGGAGGGCGAAACAACACCTGTTACTGATGGGGAAAATAATTCCGATGAAAATCAGGGACAGGAGGGGACGCCTGACGTTGAAGAGGAGCCTATAGAGGAGGAAGATACGGATTCATCCGATACAGCCATCATGGCTGCTGAGACGCCGCAGGCTGATCTTGCTGCTCCTGAAATTACTCTTAAAATGACTGGCGCAGCTATTTCGAACGGTGCACACGTACCAAACCGCATGGACACCATTACATTTGAGATTGCGTCAGTAGATGGTGTATCGTTCTATTATACATTGGACGGCAGTCAGCCTACCGCATCTGGAACCAAGTACGATGACGCAGTGACAATAACTGCTCCGAATAAGGATACGGAGGAAACTGTAACCGTCAAGGCAATCGCATACATCCCTGCATCAGGTGAGGGAGAAACTGCCGTGGCAGAGCAGACTTCCGCTGTTGCGACCGCTACCGTTGTATTCAAGGAAAAAGCGAAAACTGTCTCCCTGTTAGACGGATCTGATTCGGCAACGGTAACAATCGACGGTCAGGATATACAGACACCATATCCGATTACGGACGCCGAGAAAGATATCGAGGTTGCGGTAGCCGCAAATGGGAAAATGTTCGAGGTCCTGTATTCTGTGAATGGCGGTACACTGACAAGCGCACTGAAAAAGGGACATACTGAAGACAAGTTTTATGCAGACAGGGCAGTCAGCTACGGAAACGGGACATATATTATCCCGAAGGAAGAGCTGACAGACAGCATAGAAATCAAAGTGTCATACCTGAAGGAGATCACGTTCGAATGGCTGGGTAATGCCACCTGGGACTCTGTAGGTGCAGAGTCGAAAGTATTGCGGGTGGATTCAGACAGCAAAGACGAAGTTGGAATATGGGGCTGGACGACAAACTATCCGGCTATCAAAAAGGAGAAAGCGGATGTACTCTTTGCTCCCCAGGATACAAAGGTTGAAATAACGTTTAAAGCCATAGTCAGAGACTTGATATTTGCCAATGTATCTTATGCAAAGGCGGGAGCAACATCTGAAAAAATGCCTGGCGATATTGCTAATGACCAAAAGGCCACTGTTACAATAGATAATATTGAGAACAATGACTATATTGTCACTGTTGAGGGAAGTGGAGCAGAGGCTTTCCCCAGTTCCGTCAGGGTATTTGATGCAGCAGAAGACAATGAGATACAGGGCAGGAATACATATAATGTAAACGCTTGGCATAAGTATGTGATCGCAGCATTTGACCAGTATGGCAAGCCGTGGGCAATTGCTCCTTCGGATGATCTGGTGAAGGTGGCAAATGAAAGTGCTGTAAAGGCTGAAAGCGCGGAAAAACTGACTTATGCGGAAACAGGTCTTCAGTACTGGGCATCGGAAAATTATATCTATCTGCCAATAGGAAAGGGCGCAGCGGGTAAAAGTATTGCTGTGACAATCAAAGCAACGGAAGGCACGAAGCAGTTAAAGACAACCCTCAAGGCCGGTCCGGCGGTGACAAATGTGACATTGAAGGACACGAAGCTGGGGAACAAGGTGAATCAGGCTCCCGGAACGATCCGCAGCTATCCGCTTACGATAACGGATGCAAAGGCCAAAGACGGGCTCGGAGTGTCTGTTGAGGAGTTCAAGATAGATGGTAAGCCTTCTGAAGGAATGACTGCGGAAAACTATTTCGACGCCAGTATCTCAGGGAACAGCCTTAACGTAGTAACGGAGAGGCTTGCAGGTGTGGAGAAAGTAGAAGCTGCACTTGTGATTAAAAATACAAGTGCAGAGGATGTTGCAGCGCAGGCAGAAGTAGGCAGAATTTCCCTGACTATTGCGAAGGAGGATTTGGAAAATCCTACTACTAAATACGCAGAAAAGCTTACCTTAAAGAAAACGAAAGCGGCATCCAATCTTTACACTGGTCAGGAAGCTGTAGTGGCTACGGTTGATTTCGGCAAGGATACTTATAACCGTGGAACAGATGTGGAGATTTACGACGTTCCTGAAGGTCTGCGGGTAATAGTGGGTGACAGGTGGTATAGGCCCAATGCGGAAGGAGTCGTTGCGCTGGCTGACAGCAAGAAGGTGAACGAACTCATTACTCTGGGGGATAACCTGGAGATCAAATTATATGCAGAACAGTATATGTCTGTGGGTAAGAAGACAATCAAGGTGAGGACCACTTATTTAGCCGGCGAAGGCGATGAAAACGTGGTTCAGACAACTGCGTCCATGCCTGTGACGGTGGTGAGGGGCATTGAGAACATTGAAGCGACATCAGCACTGCAGATTCTTAGGGATGGTACTGGTAACCAGGCGAGAGCGGGCACGGCCAAAATCACGGTTGCGTATAATACGAAAGATGCGTACAACGGTGACGCAAAGAGTGCGGCTCCCAAGACGAAGAAGGTAACCTATGAAATTGGTAAGTATGAGAATGGTTCCTTTGTGAAAGATGATAATGTTTTGGGTACGACCAGCAAGAGTAAGCCGATGGTGACCGTGAAGAATGGTACAGTTACAGTTGACAAAGAATATGAACCGGGTACCCCCAAAAATGATAACAAGTTTGTGGTTCGTGTGGCAGCGGCTGATTACGAGGGAAATTCTGTAAATGATATAGTGGAGTTTACGGTGTCAGGTGATGCCGCTCCGCTTACAGGCGGATCAGTCGTGTTTGTTGACAATGAGGAGAAAAAGGTAGACTTCGATCAGGTTAGCGGTAAGAATCAGTTTGCGGTTAACAGATTAAAGACCCTGAAGGCGATTGTTGTCAAGGCGGGCGCGGAGCCTGATTCGAATAAGCAGTACGCGGAGACCGACATCGTTTCCAAGGAACTTTACACCATGACCCCGGTAAAGGGCAATGTTGTTGTTAATGCAGATGGAAGCATTGCGGTCAGCAAACTTGCAAATAATGTCGAGATCGTGGCGACAGCCAATGACGGCAGCAAAAATAACAAGGCGTCGAGCGGAAAATTCAATGTCGTATATGATAACGATACTGTGCTGGATAATGCAAATGTCCAGTATGAGTTGAAATATGACGGCAATGACAAGACGGGTGTCTTGGAGTTGGAGAAGGACAACACGCTTGATTATCCTACTGGCACGGTGATCCACTTGAATGTGACTGATGCAGAGGGTGGGAAAATCAGTGGTACTTCTGTCTTCGACCTTAAGCTGGCGGTAAAGAACGCTAAAGTTGTAAAGAAGAGCGCTGATAACCTTTCCCTTGATATTCTGATGACTAAGAGTCCGGTAGAGGTGACCTTGTCGGATGCAAAGGGTACGAAAGCCACCGCCACGACTTTTAAAATTACAAACAAGTGCCTGGATGAGGGGGATAAAAACGATACAGACAAGAAGGCATATGTTAAAGGGCTGAAGGATGCCACCCCCACTGTAGCTCTGGCAAAAGGTACTAAGCTGTATGCGGACGTACCGGGTCAGACACTGAGCTTTACCATGAATAAAACGATACCGGCGGCTTGGAAGTATGAGGAGGGCAAAGACAAAAAGGTTGCCAGATATGTCATGATTTCCGCCCAAAATACGGAAGAGGACACGGAGAAATTCCTTGGAACGCTTGAGGCGACCAAGATCAAGATCAATCCTGGCGTAAAGGAATTTACCCTTACATGTAAGCCGGGTCAGAAGATGCCTATCTTGAAGAAAGGCGCGTCTGTTGCGTTCACTTTCCTCGACAGGGATGGCGAAATACTGACACAGAGCACTAAAG
This sequence comes from Lachnospiraceae bacterium UBA7143, assembly GCA_002491905.1. GTDB lineage: Bacteria > Bacillota > Clostridia > Lachnospirales > Lachnospiraceae > UBA3282. The sequence goes on from DKWV01000009.1 coordinate 34,318, forward strand.
CACTGACAATCAAAACCACTGCGCTGAAGAAGAGTTACAAGCTTGACGCGAAGTATACCCTGTCTGAGACGGATGCTGCAAGCGTAGCACTGACGGACAAGAGAAGCGCAGTTAAGGATGTGAAGTTCACAGAGCTTTACAACGCTAACGTGAAAGGAAAAGTTAACAGATTTAAAACCGGATTTGAACTGGACAAAGAGCATGGCACAATTTGTCTGAAGACCCAGAAAGATGGCTATGGTAACATAACTGCGATTGCGAGAGACTGGAATGAAACGAATGCGACCACGAAAGCGCATAAAGATGACTGGATCGGTTTTGTGGAATGCAGAGTGACATACGAGGACGGCATGTCAGATACCGTTGTGTCCAAGATTCAGGTAGCACTTGCAAAGACAGATAAAGACAAAAACATTACCACAGCCAAAAAATATACTGCCAGCGCGGTAAATGTGCTGTACAACGACAGTGACATGACGGGTGTGACCTATATATCCATAGGCAAACTTCCGGCAGGCGTCAAGGCGGCATATGCAGTGCCTGATCCGGCTAAGTGTAAAGTAAAGGGTAAGGAAGTTGCAAATGCCTTTGAAGTAAAGATGTTTGAAGGCGTACTTGGCGATGAAGGCCGGTCAATGGTTGACGGCAACATGATAACCCTGAGCGTGAAGTCGCCTAAAGAATATGGGGACAATAAAGCTACTTATAAAGGCGACCTCTATATTATTCCTGAAAACAGCGTGTATGCGGACCAGGGTAGTTGGACGGTAGATGACATGAAGGATAAAGGGGTTAAGATAGCCAACTTTACTGTCAACGTGAAGGCACCTGCTTCCAGCGGTAAGATCAAGGTTACGGCCAAGAGCGTTTCCTTCCTGAATACGGAGCCTGAGAAGCTTGCACTGGGCGACGGCTTTGGTAAGTACTATTACGCGGAGATCCCTTATACGGCTAACATGTCTGCGGACATCACAACAATTGATCTGGAGAACGCGAACAAGAAGAACAATAAAAAAGATGATGCGGACCAGGATAAGCAGAACAATTTACTGTTTGAAGACATAACAAAAGAATCAAAAGAATCAGGAGCGATATTAAAGGCAGTAAAAGTAAATAACAGAAATGCCATTGGACTTTACGTCGACGCGGAAAGATTCCAGAAAGAATTGGTAATAAAGGATGCCAAGGAATGGTCGGGAAGCGTATTCTCCAAGATCAAGGTAACAGTCCACTTTGCTGGCGAACACTATGATGAAACCAGGAAGAAATATGATGCAGCGGCGCCGGAATCCTTTAATATCAGCATGACAATGCCGAACCCGCAGGATATCAGCAAGGCGGAAGAACTGCTTGGGAAAGCTTTACAGATCATTAGGGATACTGTGAATGAAGACGTAAAAGTAAACGGTATCAAGGATGTGAGGTACAGCGCGGAAGATAAGGTGTTGACAGCGATCGCGAATGACCCGGATGCGGAGATCGCAACGGCGATGACAGATGAAACCGTTGATGCCATAGCCGAAGCCCTTTTAGGGGACAAGGAACTGAGCGGTTACGTGGATGTACTGAAGAAGATTAAGATTGAGGTTTCGGATTCGGACAACGACGAGGGGACGGAAATTAAGAAAGAACCTAGCGGTGAGGATGCGAACAGGCAGATGCTCAAAGACCTTATCGATCGCTATACCGACAAGCTTGTGAAGAAACTGCAGAGTGAAGGACATGTTACGCCGACGTGGAACGATCTTGACGGCAGGGAACTTAAACTGACGCTTACCGCAACCCCTGAAACAGGAGCTCCAGAAACTGAATCCTGCACGGTGAAGTTTATTGTGGACACAACACCTGATTTGGATGAAGGAGACGAATGGGACATCGCCATAGCGAATGCTGTCAGGAGAATTAACAGTGCGGCAGCTATTCCGGGTGTGGGAACTGTCAGCTACAGCGTAGAAGGAAACAGAAAGAGGATTACGATCGGTGTGACGGATGAGAAGCAGGACATCGTAGCTTCCAAGAATGCCGGCAGGGACAGTACCGTACAGATCCTTCTGGGCGAGTTGGGAGAGTACATGGATAGCGTGAAGGAAGTGAAATTTTCTCATACGGAAGATTATGTTACGGATTACGTAGTAGTCAAGAGGGAAGATCATACGGCGACAGAAGCTTATATTTCGAGTCTGGTAGATAAGTGGACGGACAAACTTGCAAAAGAGCTGGCACCGAATGCCACCTATGGAAGACTGATCGGAAAAGAGCTGACTGTGACGACCGATCCGGATACGGAAAATGCAAGGACATACGTAATTGTGTATGAGTAAAGAAACAGTCATACAGGCGGTGTGACAGGAGCATGTCTGTGATGACAGACAGATAGTAATATGAAGAATGAGGGGGCGGAGAGCCTTCCGGCAACCCGCCCTCTATCTTTACGCCAATATTTGGAAAAGACTGGAAAGATTTGGAAAAAATATGAATAGGAAAATAACGATAAAACGAGAAGATAGATCAGGATACGGAGTAGAAAAGCAGCGTTTCAAGGGAAAGGCAGCGCGGACATTTACAGCTGCCCTGGCTACCGTGATCCTTCCCCTGCTCGTGCCGGTCACGGCCTATGCCGGGGATATAAACAGCGCGGAACAGCGTGTCCTGAATACAATTTCAGAAAAGCAGGAGTACGAGGGAGCTTACTACAAGGTGACGGACGGCTATATCGCCAAGGTCACCGAGTACCTTTCCCAGGACGGCATCGATATGGGCAGACGGGAAGCGGACGATTATATCGCGCAGTTCCACGCTAACATCGGCGTTGGCATCGCCTCGGGCTACATGGAAAAAGTGGGTGACGTGGAGAGCACTGACCCGGGAACCGGGACAGAGGCAGGCGGTAATACAGACAGCGGCTCGGGCGACAGTGCGGGGACCGGCACGGATGCAGACGGCAATGGCGGCACAGGCACGGATAATGGCACGGCCACGGGAACCGGCACGGATAATGGCGCCGGGACAGGAAACGCAGCAGGTACGGCCGCCGCGGCGGGTCTGGGTACTGATCCCAAAGGGGACGGCCCCATCGAGGACAACACAGTGGGCTCCACAGCGGAGGGCGCAGTAGAGTACGTGGTTCTCCCTGTGGAAGAGGAGACCATGTATGTGCAGGGTATAGAGGAGCTTTCCGTTCACGAGGAAGCGTATAAAGACTCCCCTGTGATCGGGAGTGTCAAGGAAGGCGAACCGGTCAAGATTACCGGGGCGGCGAGCACCGGATGGGCGCAGATCGCTTATGGGGAAAAGACGGGCTATGTATCCGCAGCTTACCTGCGCACGCAGGGCTATATGGATAAGAAAGAGGCGGAAAAGAAAGCCGCGGAGGAAGCCGAGCAGAAGGCGCAGGAAGAAGCAAGGAAGGCCGAGGAGGCCAAAAAGGCGGAAGAGGAAGCCAGAAAAGCGGAGGAGGCCAAAAAGGCTGAGGAGGCAGAAGAAGCAGCCGCACAGCAGTCGAAGGACTACTCCGATGCAAAGCCGGTGGAGAATTCCATCAACCTTGGCATGATAGCGCTGGGGATTGCAGTGGTGTGCGCTGCCGCGCTTGGAGGTGTTCTTTTCTACCACAAAAAGAAGAGCAGATCCGGGAAGAGGTAGCCCGGGGCGGATTCGGAAAAATGGCATATTACACAGACATACACAGCCATATCCTTCCTGGCGTGGATGACGGCGCGAAAGATATGGAAACAACGATGGCAATGATCGACATGGCCTACAGCCAGGGCGTCCGGGTTATGATTGCGACACCGCATTATTACCCGGGACATGTGAGGCATCCGAAGGAATACCTGGATGACGTATTCCGGGAGACTGTGTCCGCAGTAAAGGAAAAGTATGGCGATTTCACCATACTGCCCGGCAATGAGGTTTACTACAGGGAAGAGGCAGTGGAAAAACTGCAGGACAGAAGGATTCATACGATGGCGGACACCCTCTATGTGCTGCTGGAGTTTTCGCCCGGCGTACATTATCAGGTGCTGGTCGGTGCCGTGCGAAAATGCCTAGAGACAGGGTATTACCCGGTGCTGGCCCATATTGAGAGATACCAGAGCCTGTGGAAAAATGAAAAAAATGTCAGGGAGCTGGTGCGGATGGGGGCGTACATGCAGATAAATGCAGAAAATTTTTCGGGCGGCATCTTCTCCGCACAGAGGCGGTGGTGTTTACGGCTGGCAAAAGAAGGGCTTGTGCATTTCATCGGGAGTGACGCCCACAACACAAAGGAACGCTGTCCCAACATAAAACAGGCAGCGGATTACCTGAAAGAAAAACTGGACAAAGAGACATTCCAAAAGATTATGTATGACAATCCGGCGAAGCTGCTAAAGGGAGAATACCTGTAGTAGAGACAACAAGGGAAATAGGGAGGAACGGATGAACAACCAGGAAGAAACAGTGGAAATAGACCTGCTGGAAATACTTTATCTGCTCGGCAGGCGGATATGGAGCATACTGGCGGTCGGCGTGATAGTGGGCCTGATTGCCGGGCTTGTGACCCATTACGGAATTGAGGAAAAATACAGTTCGACCTCGAAGCTGTATATCCTTTCCACCTCCACATCCATCACGTCGCTGGCGGATATACAGGTGGGTACATCCCTGACAAAAGACTATATAGAGCTGGTGCAGAGCAGACCCGTGGTGGAGGAAGTGATCCGAAACCTGAACCTGAACCGCACCTATGAGGAAGTATTAAAGCAGATGACTTTTTCCAACCCGAACGACACCCGGATCCTGGTGATGACGGCGGAAGACCCAGACCCGGTTCTGGCAAAGGACATCGTGGATGAGTTCGCAAAGGTGGCCAGGACGAACATCTCTACCATCATGAAGACGGAAGAGCCGAGCGTCGTGGAACTGGGGTATATCACAAACAGACCCGTGAGCCCGAACCTGTTAAAGAATACCATTATCGGCGTGCTGCTCGGTATATTTATCATGTCGGCAATCGTGGTGGTGGTCTATATGGTGGATGACTCCGTGAAGAGTTCGGATGACATCGAGAAATATCTGGGACTGAATACGCTGACAAGCATCCCGCTTTTGGAGGACGAAGGAGACGCCCAGAAAAAGAGCGGTATAAAGGTTCCTTTTGGAAAGAAGAAATCCCAGAAGAAGAAAAAGTGAGCCGGCAGCGGTTCGGGAGGAAAACAAGAGTATGGCAAACAGTATCTTATTTCAAAATCTGGAAAAACAGACATACGCCAGAAGGGAAGCGTTCAATTCCCTGCGCACCAACCTGCAGTTCTGTGGCGTGGACAACAAAGTGATTATGTTTACGAGCTGTACGCCGGACGAAGGAAAGAGCACGGTGACGATGGAGCTGGCAAGATCCTTAAACGACGATGGCAAGAAAGTGGTGCTGGTGGATGCGGACCTGCGCAAGTCCGTGTTCGTCGGAAGATACCGCATCCATTCCGAGGAAACCCTGTTCGGCCTGTCCCATTACCTTTCCGGGCAGAAAAAGATGGATGAAGTGATCAACCATACCAATATAGAAAATCTGGACATGATTATCGCCGGGCCTGTTGCGCCAAACCCCACGGAACTTCTGGGACGTGAACTGTTTGTGAATCTGCTTGCGGCACTGAAGGAACGCTACGACGTAGTGCTGGTGGACTGCCCGCCGCTCGGCTGGGTTATTGATGCTGCGGTGGTGGCGCCAAACTGTGACGGTGTAGTGCTTGTAGTGGAAAGCGGGGCGATCAGTTACCGCTACCTGCAGGATGTGAAAAAACAGCTGGAAGTGACCGGCGTCAATATCCTTGGGGTAGTGCTCAATAAAGTAAAGGTGGAGGGCGGCGGCTACTATAACCGCTACTATTCCGGCCATTATAAAGGCTACTATAACAAATATGGAAAATACGGCTATGGGCGGTATGGCAAATATGGCAAGTATGGAGAATACGGTCAGTATGGCCAGTACGGGGAGGAACCTACCGAACCCCTTGAAGATGTAGCCGCTTCCTCCGGGGATACCGCGGATACGGCAGAAAACCCGGGGGGGGGGGTATAACGGACAACAAAAAGACCATTGATTTTGATCATTTATACCAGACTGTCAGGAAGGAGAACAAACGGTGAAAGAACGTCATCAGAAAAACAGAACCAGAAAGAATCATTTTTCACGGATATCCTCCGCGTCGATTGTTTTGCTTCAGCTCCTGATGTTTGGGTATATCTGGATTTCTTACTATAACTTATATGCTTTCCGCACACACCGTCTGGCAGGAGGGACTGTATCGCTCTTCCTCTACTACATTGTTTACAGCAGGCTTGTGCGGATCTACAGGGCCGACAAGGTGGCGCAGTATTCTATCGGGGAGACGGTTTTTTCCCAACTCCTCGCCTTTGGCATAACGGATCTGATCTTTTATGTGGAATGCTGCTTCATTGCGCGCAGATATGTTTCTATCCTGCCGGGCCTCCTCACGGTAGTGGCGCAGTTCCTGGTCACATGTCTGTGGGCGGTTATAGCGAAAAGATATTATCTGGGGCACATCACGCCACAGGAGACGGTCGTTATCTACGGGGACTTGAGTGTGAAAGGGTTCCTCAGGAAGATCGAAGAAAAGCCCTGGAATCTCTTTAACATACATAAAAAAGTGTCCACGGGAGAAGGTATGGAGGCACTTAAGGCGGCTATAGACTGTTCCGAGACGGTGATTCTATACCAGATCGACTATCAGCTGAGGGAAGAGCTGATGTATTACTGCATCAACCAGCAGAAGGTGTTCTATGTGACGCCTACCGTCACGGATATTGTGGCCAGCGGCTTTGAAAACCGCCATTTCATAGACAGCCCCCTGATGAAGTATAACTGCTATCAGGAATCCTTTGTACAGGCCATCTTCAAACGGTGTCTGGATATCAGCGTGTCTCTGTTCGGACTCATTGCAACTCTCCCCATCACTCTGGTCACTATGCTGGCCATTAAGATCGAGGATGGCGGAAGTATCTTTTTCAGACAGGAACGCTACACAAAGGACTGGAAGAAGTTTCAGATCATCAAGTTCCGCAGCATGGTTATGGATGCGGAGAAAGACGGGGCACAGCTGTGCCGTGCAAATGACAGCAGGATCACCAGAGTCGGTGCGGTGATCAGGAGGTTTCGCATCGACGAAATCCCTCAGCTTCTCAACGTGCTGAAAGGGGACATGACCCTTGTGGGACCGAGACCCGAACGGGTGGAGAATGTGGAGAAATACACGGAAGAGCTGCCTCAGTTTGCGTACCGCCTGCAGGTAAAGAGCGGGCTGACCGGGTACGCGCAGCTTTATGGGAAATACAACACGAGCGCCTATGACAAGCTGCGGCTCGACCTGATTTATATAGAAAACAGAAGTCTGTTCCTGGATCTGAAGCTGATTATGCTGACACTTAAGATGCTGTTTATCCCGGAGAGCACGGAAGGGTTCAGCGAGGAGGCTGTGGGGCTGATGAAGGTGGAACTGAGGAAGAGGGATTTGGCGGGATGAGGAGTTTGGAAGAGATCATATTTTATGGATAGGAATATTGATATCTTATTAGGTCATTTTAATCTTGATAGTCCGAAAGATTTTTATGACAGCATGAAAAAATATATAGATCAAAATATTAAAAAATGTATCATTACAGCAAATCCGGAAGTAGTAATGATGGCATTAAACAATGCTCAAATGAAAGATGTTTTTGTGAGCAAAGATACCATTGTCATTCCTGACGGAATAGGTGTTGTAAGCGCATTGCGAAAAAAATATCCCTATAAAAATATATGCCGAAATACAGGTATTGATTTAACGTTATTTTTATTGGAATATGCAAATGAAAAGCGTCTAAATGTTGGAATTTACGGTGCCCATGAAAATGTTTTAAGGGATTTCCTGTGTAAATATACTGAGGAATATCCTAATATTAAATTTGTTACATATCTGAATGGCTACAGATATTCGAACGAATATGCGAGTGAACAGTTTGCTCACGCGGATGCAGATATTATTTTAATTGCTTTAGGGACTCCTAAGCAGGAACTGTTTATCAGTAGGGTTATGAAAAATGTTGATAAAGGAATATTTGTAGGTATAGGTGGAAGCTTGGATGTATTGAGCGGACATAAGAAACGCGCACCTTATTTGTGGATAAAATTTAATTTGGAATGGTTATACAGAATCATTTCGGAGCCACGGCGATTGAAAAGATTTATACAAAATAATGTTCTTTTTATGATAAAGAGTATTTTTTGATTTTTGTGAGGGCATATGAAAAAAGTATTAGTTGTATTTGGAACACGACCGGAAGCGATAAAAATGTGTCCGTTAGTAAATGAGTTAAAAAGCAGAAACGGCATAAAGACTCTGGTTTGCGTAACAGGACAGCATAGGCAGATGCTAAAACAGATTTTAGAAATATTTTCTGTTATACCGGATTACGATTTGGATATTATGAAAGACCGGCAGACACTTTTTGATATTACAAAAAATATTTTGGAGAAAATAGAAATTGTTTTAAAAAAAGAAATGCCGGATGTTGTTTTAGTACACGGGGATACATCAACTACATTTGTGACGGCTTTGGCGTGCTTCTATTTGCAGATACCCGTAGGTCATGTTGAGGCAGGACTAAGAACATACGATATCTATTCGCCGTTTCCGGAAGAATTTAACAGACAGGCTGTTTCAATCATTTCAAAATATAACTTTGCACCAACAAAGCTTAGCGCACAAAATCTGATCAAAGAAGGAAAATCAAAAGACAATTTATATATTGTAGGCAATACCGCTATAGATGCGTTAAAGATTACAGTGCACCAGAATTATTTTCATAAACAATTGGAATGGATTGGGAATAGTCGTTTTATACTGATAACAGCACATAGGCGGGAAAATTTGGGTGAACCGTTAAAGCATATGTTTCGGGCCATACGTCGTGTTGTGGATGAACATGAGGACGTAAAAGTAATTTATCCTATTCATATGAATCCTGTTTTACGGGAAACGGCTGATAAATATCTGGGTGGTGATGATCGAATCAGAATTATCGATCCTCTGGATGTGCTGGATTTTCATAACTTTATGAATAGGGCATATTTAATTCTCACCGATTCGGGTGGAATACAGGAAGAAGCGCCTGCTCTTGGGAAACCTGTTCTGGTAATGCGCAATACTACAGAGCGGCCAGAAGGAATTGAAGCGGGTACATTAAAACTGGTAGGTACGGATGAAGAGAATATTTATCGTACCTTTACACAGCTTTTGAATGATCGGGATGAGTATAGAAAAATGGCGCATGCGGTTAATCCATATGGCGATGGCAATACCAGCAGACGTATTGCAGATATATTGGAATATGGAAAAATTCAGGCATGGGATATTTGAACCTGAAGTGTAAAAAAGGATAATCAGATAGAGAAAACGAGTTATGAAAAAAATTGCTATTTTTCAGGCTAATCTAAAAGTTGGGGGGATTCAGCGCTCTTTAGTAAATCTTCTAAATAGCTCCATATTGGATCAATATGAGGTGGATGTGTTTCTGTTCTCAAAGGAAATTTTTTATAATATCAACGGGTTTAAAAAAAATATCCATATTTACTTTCTTAAGCCATTTCCGTATTGGTTCCGTTTTGTACCATTTAGCCTGATAAGAAAGGTGCAATATTATACGACAGTAAAGGATCAATATGACTATGTGTTTGATTTCGACAGTTACCGTCAGGAGTGTGCATACTGTACATTAAAAATGAAGGCGGCAAAGAAAATCCTTTGGATTCATAATGATATAGGAAAAGAGTTACAGTTTAATAAAAAATATAGATTTTTATATATTTTTTTTAGAAAAAAATATAAATTCTATGACGAGTTTGTTGCTGTTTCAGAAGGCGTAATTAATGCTTTTCGAAAATATAGTGGTAACGGAAATGCTAAAATCAGAGTAATTCCAAATATAATAGACACAAAACATATTTGGGCGGAATGCCAAGAACAAACGGATTTAACAGTAGACCCACACAAAATAAATATTATCTGCGTGGGAAGGATTTATGTGCAAAAAGGATATGACTTGCTGCTCAAAGATTTTTATCATGCTTATAATAAACGTAAGGATCTGCATTGCTACATTGTAGGGGATGGACCTGATTTAAAGCGTTTTCAAAAATGGGTAAAAAAACATCGACTTACAGCTGCAGTCACTTTTTTGGGAAATCAAAAAAATCCGTTTGCGCTTATGAGACAGATGGATGTATTTTGTCTTGAGTCAAGATACGAGGGGCAAGGAATGGTTTTGTGGGAGGCAAAGTGTCTGGGGTTACAATTGGTTTTCCCGAAAAGATTGGAAAAATATAATATTTATTTAAAAGGAGTGGAAAACGTTCGAGAGGCGTTGATAAATCTGAAAAGAATAGAAAAACAATATTGTTGTTTAACAGAATATCAGAATTATATCGAGGAACAGTACAAGAAATTATTAGAGAAATGTTAGCTCAGATTTAAATGTGGATTAGATTTACGGGTGTGAAGAGTCAAAGCTTTACCATTATGTATGTGTGGTAGTGAGAGTAAATACGAGGAAAGTAAAAGTGAAGTTAGTTATTCGAAAAAATTTTAGTTTAGGATTTGCAATTCTTTTAGTGCTTTTTTTGTTTCAAGATCCTATTGGTAATGCCTTGCCGGCCTTTCAATCTTTTGACGAGATTGAATCTATTATTTGTGCTTTTATTATATTTTGGTCTGTGGTAATAAGAAAAAGGAAATTACTGGACAAGATGCAAAAAAAATATATTCATATTGTTATTTTACTTATTGTAGTTGGTCTAATTGGAAATATGATTTCTTCATATCAGAATTTTATGTTCATTTTTTTGGATATATTTGTGTATTCTAAGTTAACACTTAATGTGGTGGCGGCAGATGTGATTATAAGTAAAAGAAAAATGGACAGATATGAAGATACAGCATGGAAGGTGGCAAGTATTGCAGCTACTATATTGTTATTATTAGTCATTCACGAGACATTTTCAAGAACAACAATTTGGCCATATATGTCAGATAGATATGGGGTAAGGTCATTAAAACTTTTTTTTACTAATCAGACTTATTTGGCGCAAATAGGTGTTATTTTGCTTATTATTCATTACGTTCTAGGAGAAACAAGACGTGGTAGCAATTTTTTTTGTATTATTGATATGTTAATATCGGCGTCAACTTTTCGGGCTAAGGCATTGGGGTTTATCATGGTTGCCGCAATAATCATTTTTGTGATTGGTAAAAAGAAAGTTCTAACCAAATTCAATATTATTATTTTTGGTGTGTTATTAACTATTGCGGCAGTAATGGTAGGGTATGATTATTTGACTATTTATTATTTGTCTGGGAATGAATCGACATTGAGATTCAGGCTTTTATTGGGTGGAATAAAACTGGCAAGTATGCATATACCGTTTGGGACGGGATTTGGCACATATTGTTCATTGGGAGCAAAATTAAATTATTCTGCGGCGTATGACATTTTAGGAATGCAAAGGATTTATCGGTGGGACTCCATGTATGACAATTTTTGGGCTTCTATTTTAGGACAATTTGGGTATCTCGGATGTTTTCTATATTTAGTATCCATTATTCGATTAGTTTTGATTATATGGGAAATCAGACAAATAAACATCAAAAAATTTTGGGCAGGAATGTTAGTATGCATTTATTTGGTAATTGCGTCGATTGCGGAAGCATCGTTTAATGCGTTTTATGCATGTTTTATGGGGATTTTTATAGGATATTTGTATAGAGAAGTGAAATGGAAAGAGCCACCAATGTTGGGGCAGCATAATCATTACTGACCCAAAGGAACATTTGATGTGAATGGCCAAAAGGATGTAACTAAAATTTGAAATGAGCAACTAACGTATTATGTGATACGCGAAAAGAGGGAAAAAAGAATGGCTATACCCAAAATAATACATTACGTTTGGATGGGTAACAATCCAAAATCTAAAGATATCCAAAGATGTATGAGATCATGGGAAAGACATTTACAGGGATACAAAATTATAGAGTGGAATGAGAACAATTTTGATATTGAAAAAAACGCGTTTGTGAAGGCGGCATATGAGCAAAAAAAGTGGGCTTTTGTAAGCGATTATGTGCGAATGGATGCTATTTATCGATATGGCGGAATATATCTTGATACAGATGTGCTTGTCTTAGATAATCTGGAGTCCTTTTTGGATCATAGAGCATTTGTGGGTTTTGAAACACCGACCAAGCCATTTACGGCTGTATTTGGAGCGGAACCGAAACATCCGCTTATGCAGGATATGTTGACATATTATGATAAAACAGAGTTTGAATATGATAAAAATAATCCGCTGGAAAAAGTTAACACGACAATTGTTGGTGATTTATTAATTGAAAAATATGGCTTGGACGTGAATAATGAAATGCAAAAAATACGGGAGGAAATTCAAGTATATCCCGATTACATTTTGTGTAATCCTTCTCTGCATTCATCGGCAATTCATATATTTACCAGCACATGGAGAGATGACTGGAACTCTGCTTCAATTTCGGCGGCCAAGTTTCTGAAATTGAGACTTACAACTAAGAAACGTGCGGAAATTTATAAAAGAATAATAGAATTGAAACACAAATTGTAATCGTGTCGGAAAATGAAGCAACTGTTACAGATAATATTAAGTCCTTTCATGACTATCTTATAAGAGGAGTATGTCTGAATTTGAAGATATTATTGATCGAAATGTAGAGGAGTGCCTGAAAACAAAGAAACATATTATTAGGAAGCGACTGTAAGTAATTCTTGTGGGAATCTTTTAACAGATAAAAGAATTGTGGATATTTTGAAAATGGAGAATGAATCAAATATGACTTTCAGTATTTTAATTCCTTGTTACAATATAGAAGCGTATCTTGCAAAGTGTTTGGAAAGTGTCATACAACAAACGCATAAGGACTGGGAAGTTATTTTGGTCGATGATGGATCGACAGATGGGACAGTTGATATTATAAAATATTATGTTACAAAAGATAATCGTATCAAAGCCTTTTTTCACAAAGAAAACCAGGGCGTAGCGGTTACGAGAAACCTACTGCTAGAAAAAGCAGCAGGAGACTATATCATTTTTTTAGATGGCGATGATTGGTGGAAAAGTAAAAGTGGACTGGAGAAGATAGCTACTGCTTCCCAGGGAAAATCTGTGGATATTATTGTATTCCAATATGAAATGGTCAGAGGAGATGGTGGTAGAGAATTGAGAAGTAATAATACACATCTTTTGGAAGAGTCAATGATATATACAGGAAACGAATATTTGAAAATTGTATTAGGTAAAAAAATAACTTATCAGTGGTTTCCCTTTCTTTATGCTTATAAAAGACAATTATGGTCAGATATTAAATTTAATCCCAATACATATGCATTGGAGGACGAAGAACTCTTATATTTGGTGATTTTACGCGCTTCAAGACTTGTAGTCTTACATGAGGCGATTTATCAATATAGAGTAGAACGGGAAGGAAGTTTAACGCAACCCTCAAAAAGATTATTATATTGTATGTTATCATTTTGCATAAACAATATTTCCAAAATAGAACAAGCAGATACGGATCAGGAAATGAAAGCGTTACTTTGTGATAATTTTTCTGATGCCTATTATGGGGTATTGTATGGCGTCAATTATCTGGGAAAAAATGAGGCAAAGGAGATTTTTGTTGCTTTAGATCAATACAGATATCTTATGACCTATACAACGAATCGGAAAAATCTACTTTTGTCAAAAGCTGTTGGTATATTTGGACCGTATGTGACTTCAAAACTCTGGTTTATGCTTTCAAATATAAAACGGAAGCTGATTCTGCAGTTGCGATGAAATACTTACGGGGAGAAGGAGTTTGAAGTAAACGTAGGATGACCTCATATTCGTGGTTATGCCAATTTACAATATAGAACCTTGCGTAGAAAGATATGTAAAAAATACTTGCCCAAACTTATAGAAATCTGTGAATTGTTATCAATGATAGATTGACAGATCAGGATCTCGATTTATGTTGCGAACTGATATGTGATGCTTCGGAATTCGTTTGATTAATTAGCTAAACGCAGGCCTTCCCGAAGTTGGAAACGCAGGAAGGCGCATTGCTGCGGACAAATACTCTGCATTTTTGGACAGATAATAATGACGAATTTAACCTTTTAGTATATGTTCTTGAGGGAAAAATTGAAGTAAGGAAAGGATAAACATGAAGATATTTCAAAAGCCCAAAGTTGTTGTTAGACATATATTACTTGACATTATAAATATTTTTCCAGTGTGTAAGAGGATAATTATATTTGAATCAATCGACTTCGGAGATAATTCGAAGGCATTGTTTGATAGGATGAAAGAACGTGGCATCACAGAAAAGTACAGAATCCTTTGGGTTGTAAGGAATGTTGAAGAACATCAGCAGATATATTTGGGAGTAAAATTTATCCCATATGATACGCTCACTACTCTTGTTGGTCGGTTGTACCGTATTTTTGCAGGGTATTGTTTTTCTTCATTCAAGCCAGTTGGAATTAGTGGACGAAAAGGACAAGTCCGTTGCTTTTTAACACATGGCTTGTCTTTTAAAGATACTCGTCAATTTTATCTTCAAATGGATGTGTATACAGATATTATTACGACTTCCGAGTTCTCAGCTGAACTTAGAAAAAAAACTTTTCAGGGCACTGATCAAAGTCTTATGCATATTTTTGGATATCCGAGAACGGATCAGTTCTTTCGGCATTCAGATGTAAAGAGACAGATGAAAATTTCTGAGAACTTAAGATTAATTGTTTGGATGCCTACATTTAAACATAATGTGGAGGGGCAGCGAAATGATGGTGGTGAGAGCGGAAATGATTTATTGTCACTTTTAAACGAAGAAGAATTGGAATACTTAAACAAGAGACTTTTAGAAAAAAACGTATTTTTAATGATTAAATATCATCCAAATCAAGACTTAAAGTTTGTAAAAATGATAGCGCATAGCAACTTAAAAACATATATAAACCATGACTTAAGCGAAAAGAGAATAGGAATATACGAAATACTTGCTGAATCAGATGGTCTGATTACTGATTTTTCATCTGTATATACTGACTATTTATTGTGTGACAGACCGATTGGGTTTGATATTAGTGGAATGGAGAACTATCGGCTTGGGTTTTCCGTGGATAATCCAATAGATTATATGCCGGGAATTAAAATAGAAGGCATAAAGGACCTGCTGAGTTTTGTAGATATTGTAACCAGTGGAACAGATCCCTTTTCTGAAAAAAGGCTGCAATTAAAAAAACAGATGCATCAATATATGGATGGAAAATCGGCGGATCGTATTATAGATTATTTCGGATTATAATATTTGTCAATGTCGATGAGGAGGACAGCCATGAAAAAATATAAACGCGGTTATACACAAGGGGTTTATGATATGTTTCACATTGGTCATTTGAATATTTTAAATCGTGCCAAGGGATGCTGTGATTATTTGATCGTAGGAGTGAATGCCGACCAATTGGTAATGGATTATAAGCATAAAAAACCTGTGATTACACAAGAGGACAGAAAACATATTGTAGAAAATGTTAAGGCCGTGGATGAAGCTTTTATAGTAAGCACATTAGATAAAGTCAAATTATATGAAAAAATTCATTTTGATGCTATTTTTATTGGTGATGATTGGAAAAATAATCCTCGCTGGGTAAAAACGGAGCAGGAAATGAAAAAATTAGGAGTTGATGTTGTTTTTCTACCCCACACGCCTGACGTGAGCAGCACAATATTAAAAAATGATATAGAGGATGCCATACAAGAATGAAATGTTTATTAAAGTTAGGAAGTAAACATCCTATATTAACTACTTTGTTGAACAATAATTCGGGATAGATGGAGTTTTAGTATAAAAGATATGCAAAACAGCGGGTCAAGAATACAGAAAACAATTAAAAATACGGAAATGGGTCTTTTGACCCAATTTTGCAGTCTAATTCTTAATTTTGCACTGCGCACTGTATTTATATATACGCTGGGAATTCAATATACTGGAATTTCCAGTGTATTTAGTGATATTTTGACTATGTTGTCATTATCTGAGCTAGGAATAGGAACCGCAATTGCTACGGCGCTTTATAAGCCACTTCATGATCATGATCAAGCTAAAATTAGAAAACTTATGCTGTTTTATAAACAGGCATACCGATTAATTGCTTTTTTAATACTCATAATGGGAATAATTTTGATTCCCTTTCTGAATTATTTTATTAATGATATTCCTGATATAGAGGAAAATATACGGATTATCTTTTTGTTCTATATTATTAAAACCGCAGCTTCTTATCTTTTGATTTATAAGGCAACATTATTAAATGCGGATCAAAAGCAATATGTAGTTAAATTATTAGAAATTATTTGTTCTATTATACGTTACACTACGGAAATAGTATTACTTTTACTATTTCAACAATATATGTTTTATTTAATAATAGAAGTTGTTGCTATTATAGTGCAAAACTATATTATTAGTAAACAGGTTGAAAAACAATATCCGTTTGCGTTTACAAGAACGATAGAGCATTTATCTGATACGGAGAAGAAAGCGCTTTATAAGGATATTAAAGGATTGGCTATGTTTCGACTGTCAGGAGCGGTAGGAAATAGTATTGATAATATCCTAATTTCCTCTTTCATCAGTACGGTTTTCGCAGGAATGTTTTCAAATTATATACTAATACGGAGACAGCTAGAAAGTATAATGCATCAATTTTTTAATGCAGTTACCCCCAGCATTGGTAGTTTAGTGGCAGAAAATGATTCAGAAAAACAATATGTTGTATTTAAACGCATGCTTTTTATCTGCTTTACGGTTGTAAATTTTTGTGCAACAAGCTATTTTATTATGATAAATCCATTTATCGGAATATGGATTGGCGATTCGTTTTTGCTAGATAAGGCAATTGCTTTTATTACTGCATTTGATTTTTTTATATATATCTTACTTCAATTAATAGCTTCTTTTCGCACTGCAAATGGTATTTTTGTAAAAGGACAATACCGTCCGTTGATTACGACTATTTTAAACGTTATTTTATCAATTATTTTGATTCAAAATTACGGAATTTTTGGGACAATTTTAGCAACGGTTATATGTCGTTTGGTTACACAGTGGTATGATCCTTATTTGCTATGCAAGTATGTTTTTAAAAAATCTTTTGGTAAATTTTATTTTATATATTGGTGTTATATAGCTCTTTTTCTTGGATGTTGCACTATTACATATAACATATCTGAATTATTGCATATTCAGTCAAAAATGTTGAATTTCTTATGGAAATTGGGATGCTGTATTATCATACCAAATGTTATAGTAGTGATCCTCACCGGTCGAAGCAACGAATTGCATTACACTATAGGGTTGTGCATAAATAAACTGAAAAAATTTAGAAAGCAAAAACAATAAGAAAGGATAATGAACTATGCAAATGAAAGAAATCAAAAGAATCATTAAAATAGTATTAGGAATTTATGATTATGACCGAGAAGCAGAAAAATTAATATATAAATCAATTCAATTGTATCATCGAGGTGGAAAAATCAATCAATGGCGGGCCATAAGGCTATACAATTATATCCGGCGGACATTCTGCTGTAATATTTATCCGGGAATTACAATTGGCAGTGGCACCTATATTGCGCATGCGCATGATGTTTGTATTGGCAAAACAGCTGTAATAGGAAACAATTGTAGAATATATCCGCACAGTGATATAACAGCTGCTGTTAAAAATGACAGTATGCGGCAAAGACGTCATGCTATCATTGGCGACGATTGTATTTTGGGGAATGGATGTACTGTCATAGGCCCTATTAAAGTGGGTGATAATGTGACAATCGCTGCGAGAGCGATTGTGACAAAGGATGTACCATCTCATATGGTCGTTAAAAACGTAAATGAATTTAGGGCAAAAACCAGTGATGAAATACCGAAAAAATATATGCTGCAGAATAGTAATCCAATTGAAAAATAATGAGGTGCTTATTTGGTTATTGTACATTGGAAAATTATAAGAAGATTGAGATGATAGACAGCAAACAGGGAGATAAATGAAATGGTATTTGGGGTGGGGGATCAACTGTTCAAATCTTGTTAGCTTTTATCGGATGGATCGGTATCGGAAATAGTAATTAGTATTTTTTGTATACTGTGCCTATATCTTTTTACCTAGATTGCATTTTCTACCTATTCGGAAAATTACAAAAGAGCTGCTGTTAGTATTGAAATTTACTCGCTCCTTTATATGGGAGTATTGAGTATTCCGACATTAGGAAAAGGTATGTGGTGGTATGATAATGTATTTTGGAGGAATCTGCTTTTTTCTATATCGCTATTAAATTGAGGCTTGGGTTAATGAAAACTCAAAAACGTGGACGTTTTGGTTATTGATTCTTATCTCTGCTTTTATAATTGCTTGTTTTCATAACGGCTATTTGATTATCTATCAGATGTGAATAGTCTGTTTTGTTATCATTTGTTTGTTTTTTACAATGAGCTTTGTCATTGATAGCCGTGTATTACGCTGGCTGGGTGAAAACCTATTTGAATTATATATATTACAAAGGCTGCCCATGGTCATCCTCAAATCATATATCTTACAGAGAAAAGTGCGGCACGGTCCAATATGTTTACGTAATTGTCTGTTTTGTAACTACGATTACTATTTCTATTGTATATAAAATGACCATTTTGTATATTAGAACAACAAAATAGAAGTTCTTTTCAAATAAACGAAAAAACGTTATAAAAAGGACAAGAACAATATTGACATTCCGATATGTACCCATTAGAATGAATTTATCAAAGAAATTCTAACAGGTGTGCGTTCTGCACGTTCGAGACAACTTCTGTCGGACTTTCTCTTTGAGACATAACAGAAAACGGCAGGAGAAGATGAAGCGGCGCAGACTATTGCGGCATAATTGTATCCTGCCACAGCAAAGGAGGGTACATATGCCAAGACAGAGACAAAGAAAGAAATCTGCAAACCAGAGGCCGGGTCAACGGCGGAACCGAAAACGGGTGCGGCAGAACGTGAAAGATAAACTATTCCGGTATCTGTTCGAGAGAGACAGAGAGGCGCTCCTTGACCTGTATAATGCGCTTAACGGGACAGATCAGTCTGCCGACCCCGCAATGCATTGTTTTTTATAATGGAACAAAGGAGATGCCGGAGGAGCAGACGCTGAGGCTTTCAGATGCCTTTGAAAATAAGAAGGTGCGGGCAGACGTGGAACTGACCGTGCGGATGCTGAACATCAATTATGGACACAATAAACGGCTGATGGAGAAGTGCAGGGTTCTGGAAGAGTATTCCAGGCTGGTGGCCGTTACGCGGGAGTATATGCTTGCTGAGAAGGATATGCAGACAGCCTTGAACAAAGCAATGGATTCCTGCATAGAGCGGGGCATTTTAAAAGAATTCCTGTTAAAAAACCGGGCGGAGGTGCTGGGAATGTTATTGGAAGAGTTTGATGCGGAAAAATATGAGAGGACGATACGGGGAGAAGGAAGAGAAGAAGGTCGGGAAGAAGGAGAAGTAAAGGTTAATAGACTTGGCATACTGCTGACGGAGGCGGGTCGGAGTAACGACTTCTTAAAATCCCTGTCAGACCGGGAGCTTCAGAAGCGGCTGTTTATTGAGTTTGGTTTGGAGGAAGAAAAGAAATAAAGGAATCGAGCGATGGCTTCGGGCCATGTGTAAAAAAATCCTAACAGAATCCTTTTATTTGTGGATCCTTTTAGGATTTTATACTGACATTTGTGCAGGGGCTATTGCAAAAGTAGATGAATAATCTGCCAATCGGCGTGTATATTAAAAATGATAACTATAACTATGTAGCGCCGGACATTTCGCTGATATACGATGAAGAAAAGCTCGATCGGAAAGGCTGCTACGGCGTACGGGAATACTGGATCGTTGATCCGAAGCATAAACAGATGACGATATACTTCTGGGAAGAGAGCGGCCAGCCCGCGTTGTATCTGTTTCCTAATCAGATAAAGGTTCGAATCTGCGACGATCTGTACCTGGATCTCATCAATCGGCATGACATAGTAGACAAGATGCTCGTCGAGGAACGGCAGGAAGTAATGCAGCAAGGAATGCGGCAGAGCTTGCCGTTTAGAGATGAATGGTAAGAATATGAGAAATGTGGAACCTATTAACAAGTAGGAGCCTGATTCAATATAGGAGGGGCGGAAAATTTGATGGGGAAATTTGGCACTTACCGAAGAAGGAGAATGTGCTTTATTTTGTGGGAAGAGCAAACCCTGGAATGGACAGATTTCGTCATAAATTTGTAGTCGTTGACACTATATGGAAATAATGATACATTAAT
Organism: Lachnospiraceae bacterium UBA7143; assembly: GCA_002491905.1. Taxonomy (GTDB): domain Bacteria; phylum Bacillota; class Clostridia; order Lachnospirales; family Lachnospiraceae; genus UBA3282. The sequence continues at coordinate 54,764 of DKWV01000009.1, forward strand.
AGTGACTACAGAAAGAAGTATGGATGCATCAGAAACGGGAGCGCTATATGGAAACAATTTTAGTTGAAGCATTAAAATTTATTGGGGTAAGTATTTCGGGAGGATTAGCGTGGGATGTTATTAAAATGGCTGGGGGGAATATCCTCTCGGGTTTTAAAAAACACTTTACTATTGCTAAATATTTTAAAGATGAGAACCAGGCAGAAGAGTTTATGAAGTATATCTCTTCTAAAGAATCATTAAACAAAAGGCGGCCCTTGGAAGATGCCTGGTCCGTTTATGACAATTGTACAGGTATGGAGGCATCTGATCTGTTTAAAGAGGAATTTGTCGAGTGGTTAAAAGAATATGGAAAAACCTTGAAAAATATAAAAGAAGATGCCCAAATGAATGGAAGCGTTACTATACATAAACAGATTAACAAAGATAACTCGCAGGTGATAAACATAGGAAGCCAGTATAATTATGGAAATGGAAATGAGTATTCAGATAAATAGAGACAACGCTAAGACATACAATATTGATACGCAAAATAATTATTATATTGCGAATGCTGGATCGGCATTTGTCTCAGCTCAGGATTGTAAAGAAGAAAAACTTTATGAGTCTGTAAAAGATTCTCTATATTATGAGAAGGATTATATATCAAGCATAATATCCGTCATTGTGAGCAAACATAGCATTTTAATTCAAGGAGAACAGGGATCCGGAAAAAGTATATTGGCCTTTAAAATAGCAGAACAGATGAAAGAGCGGGGCCTGATAACTTCGTCTTATTATTTAAACCCTCCAAGTGATTGGAACACTATAAAACAATGGATACAGTCTATACATTTTCAGGGGAAAATGAATCATAGTGAGAATGTTCACTTATGGATTATTGATAATTTGCATAAGATCCCGGATGGGGTGGAAGCATTTCCGGATTCCTCGGTGTGGGGATCCGATTTTTGTATCTGCTGTACAAGAGATTTGAATCAGGTGTTATCTGGAAATGATGTATATTTCGAAATGTCATTAGATACTGAACAAGTGATCAGGCGAAAAATTGATGAGCGGTTGTTTTATAAATGTTATAATGCCTTGCGGCCTGGTAAGATTGGCCGAAGTGAGTCGGATTTGTTATATCGGTATATAGGAGGAAATCTGGCGATATTAAGATACTTAATAAGGAACGGAAAACTAGAATTTCCTTTAATTGATCTGAAGAAAGAGGATTTTATAGATTTTCACAATATTTATAACAGCTATCTGCGGGTTGGAAAAGAAAATGTGATTTCTAAGGATAATCTGCCGGATATTTTAAAAATGCTGTTTTTATCACAGATTGATTTTTCTATTCCTTTCCATATGGAATGTACAGGCTGGCAGGAAACACTAAAAGATATTTATTTTAGGAATGCTGATTATGCGTTAGAAATAGAGCATGCTTCATTGGCTGAGCTGCTTACAGTATCAATTTGTAAGGAATATAATATTGAATATCATACTTTTTTTACTGATTGTCTGCATTGGGCGTTATCAAAACTGATATATGACAGAGTCAGTGAAGAACACCAGAGAAGACAAGTGAACGAATTTCTGCAGCTGCTTTTTGGGCATAAATTTGTGCTGAGCCACAATCAAATCTTAATGGAAATCCTGTCTGATGATGAGAATCTGTGCAATTTTCTGAAGGAGAATTTAGCTCTTATTTCATGTTCGACCTGGAATGAAATACTTGAAATTGTGAAGGAAGACTCACAAATAAAGAATGTTTTCTGCAATTTTGCAACATCATCGGAATTCGTCGATGGTTTGATGAAAAATAGTGATTATAATTTCGAATTTATCAGGGACAAATTATCTCAGGCAGAGCTGGAGGCAGTGGAAACTCATCTGCTGTCGCATGCATCTGCTTTATTGGAATATGTGGTAAGCCATGAAAATGAGGTTTGCCTTTTGCATCTGCTACGGTCACTGTCTGACGAAACAGCGATCAGGTTTCTTGAACTTCTGCCGGCTTCCGACCTCGTAAAATTACTTTCTGAGAATAATAATGGATTAAAAGGTTGGAGCAGCTATTATTATAAAGCGGGAGAGAAAATTCAAAACGTTTTAGACACCAGAATATCAATAGATGACTATAGAAATATTTTTATTAATGGGGCATCGATAAATGGTTTTGTACATCTGCTGTCAGTTGCGACGAATCAACTAAAGGAAGAACTATGCCAGTTGCTATCAGACGATTTGGTTGATAAATTAATCCGGAATACAATAGAAAAAAGTTACTCGATTGGCACCTTAAATTTAGGACTGAGGGGACTGAAAAAGGAATCCTATGAAGTGTTGCGGTCATTTGAAAGAGCGGTAGGGGC
>DKWV01000009.1:57421-57649 GCA_002491905.1 Lachnospiraceae bacterium UBA7143
TTGAGCGCGCAGGGGAGTATACCGGTATTAATGAAGTTAATGGAATATTCATCGGAGGAGATGAGGGAAAAAGTATCCGAAAGGCTGGAATCAAACCCGGAGCTGGTAAAGACATTGTTGACCAGAACGATTGAAGAAGGGAAATCGATAGGCACATTAGATTTGGGCCTGAGAGAGTTGAAAAAGGAATCCCATGAGGCATTGCAGTCATTTGAAAGAGCGGTAGGG
>DKWV01000009.1:57986-58239 GCA_002491905.1 Lachnospiraceae bacterium UBA7143
TTGAGCGCGCAGGGGAGTATACCGATATTGATGCGTCTGATCCAACATTCATCGGAAGAGATGAGGAAAGAATTGTCCGAAAGGCTGGAATCAAACTCGGAGCTGGTAAAGACATTGTTGGCCAGAACGATTGAAGAAGGGAAATCGATAGGCACATTAGATTTGGGATTGAGAGAGTTGAAAAAGGAATCCCATGAAGCATTGCAGTCATTTGAAAGAGCGGTAGGGACAGAAGGATATGAAAAGTTATTGA
>DKWV01000009.1:58585-58793 GCA_002491905.1 Lachnospiraceae bacterium UBA7143
CATTCATCGGAAGAGATGAGGAAAGAACTGTCCGAAAGGCTGGAATCAAAACCGGAGTTAGTAAAGAAAGTGTTGACCAGAACGATTGAAGAAGGGAAATCGATAGGCACATTAGATTTGGGATTGAGGGAACTGAAAAAGGAATCCCATGAAGTGTTGCGGTCGTTTGAAAGAGCGGTAGGGGCAGAAGGATATGAAAAGTTATTGA
>DKWV01000009.1:59125-73502 GCA_002491905.1 Lachnospiraceae bacterium UBA7143
CGGCATTCATCGGAAGAGATGAGGGAAAAATTATCCGAAAGGATGGAATCAAACTCAGAGCTGGTAAAGACATTGTTGGCCAGAACGATTGAAGAAGGGAAATCGATAGGCACATTAAATTTGGGATTGAGAGAGTTACAAAAGGAATCCCATGAAGCATTGCAGTCATTTGAAAGAGCGGTAGGGGCAGAAGGATATGAACAGTTATTGAATGCGCAGGGGAGTATACCGGTATTAATGTGCTTGATCCGACATTCATCGGAAGCGATGAGGAAAGAATTGTCCGAAAGGCTTGAATTAAAACCAGAAGTAGTAAAGAAATTATTGGTCAAAACAATCAAAGAAGGAAAATCAATAGGTTCATTGAATTGCTATTTAAGAGCGTTAGGAACAATGGATTATTCTTCTTTAAGAATACTTGAAGATTTAATAGGTGTAAACGGATATCTTGGTCTTTTTTCAGCATGTAATACGAATTCTATTACTATACTGAGAATTATGGCCTGTTCCTGCATTTCGGACTTTTTAGTGGATGCAATATGCACAAATATGGATATTTGGGATGAATCTAAGAATTATATTTCGGATAATTCCTGCACAATTTTAAGAGATTTTGATCGCGATTTATACTATGCCAAAAAAATGGGAAGAAGGAAATTTTTCGGATTTCTTCAGAAGGTTGTTTCTTCGGAAGAATGGGTGGACTGGATGAGACGCGGAGCAACTTTGGAAGAGGTTATTTTAATAATAATAAATTTGCCTTTGAATGTAGCCAGACAAATATGTAATATATTATGGGATAATTATGATGAGATGATAAAGGATTTTCATTTTGTTGAGCGGCAAAGAAAAGATAAAAAAGCTGTGGATCCACAGGTGGTCAAGAGGGGAATAGATAGATTTAAAAATTATAATTTTGAGTTGTCCGAGGCTATAAATAAAGAATATACGGAGTTTTCCAGCCAGAAATAGTATAATATAGGTAAGTGTCAAATATTATGAAAATAATAATTCTCCCACTATTAATGTATCCATATTTAATAATATCATTAATACGGAACCGGATGCTAAATCAGATGATATTACTGAAGAAGCTGTATATGATGATCCTTTTTTAGAATCATATGATATCTCTGATCAGGATTGATCATCTCCAATAACGGTGAAGGTACGAGAATACAATGGTAAAGATACTGATTGGAAAGATAATATTAAGATAAAGAAAAACCAGCAAATTGAGTTCCGTATTGTATATAGGAATATAAAATCTTATAAACAAGAAAGGGTATTGATATCAGATATACTTCCAGAAAATGTAAAATATGTTCATGGAATTGCAAAAATGCATAATAACGCACATCCTGATGAAATTAAAATAAATTCCGATGAATTATTTTCTGATCAAGGATTTGATATGGGTGACTATGAACCAAAAGCAATTTCGACTATTAATTTTTGTGTTGAGGTGATCCTTGATGCTGCCTGTGCAGAAGATTTGACTATTACGTTCCCCGGATGTACCGCCGGAATGCCAGAAAAATGGATATCAGTCTGGACGAAAAAGGAAAGGCGCGGATAGAGGAACTGTCGTTTGATGCCTATAACGAAGGTGATGTTCTCATTGCAGCCACTGAGCGGTATTATGAGAGAGCAGGGCATTATCCGAAACGTATCCTGGCAGACTAAAGAAAGATGCAGGAACTGACAAAAAGACGGAATACAAAGATAATACTGACCGGATTGCTGTGGAAAGGGCTTTTGCACTGACAAAGCAAAAATACGGACTCGGGCTGATTACCAGCAGGCTGGATGAGACAACGAGATGTTCCATAGCGTTGCCCATCATTGCAATGAATGTGGATCGGATATGCAGATCCTTTTTACATTTATTTTACGATATCGTTTTATCAAGACACAAGCAGCATAGATCAATGTTGATATTTATACAACACCGCAGAAAATTTAGTGTGTTGCTAAGCAATCACTAATTTTTTGAATTATAGAAGAGAAAGAGTAATATGACCATGAATCATGCGGTATTTGATAAAATTACAAATTCAGAAGATGAGATGATAAAGAGGGCAGGAATAAAGAGAAAAGATGCCTGTGTGTATCTGAGAGCGTATATGATAGTGAGGCTGTTGTTTTATCACGAGCTGGTTATAAGCGATTCTTCTATTAATTTAAATCAGGCTTTGAGGACATTAATTTTAGCTGACGAAAACAAGACAGGAGTCTACGATTTAAGTAAACTGCCTCATGCAGATTTTGGAGATTTGATTGAAAAGGGTTTTATCAAGCTGGCTGTCAGAGATATCTACAAAGGCAGTTTCTCGGAGAGGCTGCGTGCTGAACAGCTTGGCAAAAAATATGTAGATAAACCTAGCGAGCAGTATACAGAATTTATTGATACAATTTGTAAAGAAGAAAATATTTATTGGTGGAATGCAGAAGAAGTTTCGCGGATGTTTACAAGAAAGATCAGAAAAGAATTTGAAACGGAATATTCAGATGAAATGAATTTATATTTGCGAGAACTGTCAAACCGATTAAGCAATCAGGAAATACTTACATATAGTATGATAAAGGAGAATGTTCTCAAAAAATATAAGGAAACAAGTGATGAGTATCAACTCATTCACTCGATGTTAAGAAGGGCTTACGACGATAATCTTTCCGAAGTTCTTAAACTGGATTACTTCAAATTTTTTAATAGTTCGCCACAGCTTATGCAAGATAGTAATATCGAGATAACTTTAAATGAACAGTATGAAATTCCTTGGAAATATCGATTTAATATATATGACTTTGCGCTGCTTCCGACGCATGAATTGATGCTCATGTGGTCTTCGGATGAATATTTGCGTTATGAAACGGCGTTGTCACAACTTGAGAAGGATCCGAGCAGCTTTCAGCCATTTGTGACTGCACTGGAAAAGTATCTGGATCTCATTGATTATGTGCTTGTTAGTATACGTGGAAATAGAGATATAACAAATAAACCGCGAAATATAGTCGCCCAATTTCGAGAATATATAAATGGTACAGATTCGGTGGTAATAGCGGTTAAATTGTTGCAGAGTGCGATGAGTGCCGTAGATGTATGCTTGGATATTCGGGATGACCCACTAAAAGGAATTTTAGGGTTAGCTTTGATAGATATTTTGCCTAATATCATTATCAAGAAACGCGAAAAGTTTGTTGCTATGCCAGAAATAAGGCGCGCGATTGTTAAAGTGGATAAATAAACATAGAATAAATATTTTCACACAGATTGTCTAAAAATATGCTTTCAGAGAGAATTTGTGACTTGTACCCCATAGACGGTTTAAACGTCTATTTGGACGGCAGAAGGGCTGGCGGCCATTACGCGGGAGTACATGCTTGCTGAGAAGGATATGCAGACGGCCTTGAACAAGGCAATGGACTCCAATCACCTTATCTGTCATACCTTTCTGGTACCACGGCAGGCAGGGTAATTGCTGCATCCGTAAAATTCTCCGTATTTTCCCCTGCGTCTCACCATTTCGGCTCCACATTGAGGACAGAGAATTTCCAGCTGGCTTTTTTTGCTTTCCTGCAGGAGCTTTCCCAGCCTTTCATAGCATTCTTGATTCATGATACAATCGTTTAACGCGCGGTGCGCCCCGGCTGTGCTGATATGGAAATATTCTGATACGTCTGCCAGTCTGTGGTGGGAAAGCTGGGGCAGGCACTTTCTTGACAAATACAAAGTGTCAATATAATCATTCGCAATTTCTGCCCCGAATGCTTTCATGGCCGCATCACAAATAAAATTCATGTCAAAGGTATGTATATTATGCCCTACCAGGATATCATCACCTATAAAGTTCAAAAAACCTCGGATGGCTTCTTCTGTACTCGGCGCGCCATTTACCATTTCGTCTGTAATCCCATTGACTGCGGTTGCAGCCCCCGGAATGTGCATTTGAGGGTTGACTAATGTGGAGTACTGGTCCTCCACATTATGGTTGCGCACTCTTACTGCAGATATTTCTATAATTTTGTCAAAACCTGGCCGGATTCCTGTGGTCTCCAAATCAAACACTACATAGTTTCCAAGATACTGGTTTAGGCGTTTTCCCCTGTTTATTATCATTGGTATATTCTCCTTTCTCCTGCCAGATTTTCTTAATTTGATTACTCATATCTTATCAAATATTACTTGGAATTGGAATAAACGATATTTAGTCAATGTTTTTTGCCATAATCTATTGACATCACTGCCGTCATCCTGTATACTCTGACATACAGAGTGATCAAAAGAAGCGTGCGTTCGCACATTCTGGCAGTTTCTGCCGTTTACTCAACTACTATTAATACTAATGAAAAGGAACGGCGGAATCGGATGGGGATGCAGGGAATCCGTAAGATACATTTTTCGTCGTGCCGACACGAAGGAGGTATTTTATGGAAGCAGCAAGAATCAGAGAAGAGGAAACAGGGATGGATCTGACGGAAAATGATTTGGTTAGAATGGGTCTGACCAGAAAAGGGAAATGGCAGTACACGGTTGCGGATATCGAGGCATTGCCGGAGGGCGTGAGGGCGGAGCTGATCGATGGGGAGTTGTTTGTCAGGATGGAGACACCCACGGTCAATCACCAGGATATCCTGATGGGCCTGAGCTTTCAGATCGAAGCCTATATCCAGAGAAAAAAGGGAAGCTGCCACGTGTATCCCGCCCCGCTCGGGGTGCGCATCAAAAAAGATATCCATAATTATGTGGAGCCAGATATCACGCTGATCTGCGACAGCGAAAAGCTGGACCGAAAGGGCTGTTACGGCGCTCCTGATCTGGTGATTGAGATTGTTTCGCCTTCCAACCGAAAGATGGACTATGTGCGCAAGCTGGCCCTGTACCGGGAGACGGGGGTGCGTGAGTACTGGATCGTCGACCCGAAACACAGGCAGGTGACGGTATACGAATGGGAGCAGAGCGATCAGCCTGCGCTGCATCCGTTTTCGGAACGGATCAAGGTAGGAGTCTACGACGACCTGTATCTTGACCTTGAGAATCTGCACGGCACACTGGAGGAAGTGCTTGTTGACGAACGCCAGGTCAGCCGCGCTGAAGGACACGCTGAAGGACGGGCCGAAGGGCGCGCGGAAGGGTTTGTAGAAGGGGAAGCGAGGTTTGCTGAGTTGACCGCTTTTTTGCTGCAGGCAGGCCGCATGGATGATCTGTCAAGAGCAGCTATTGATTTGGAGTACAGAAATGAATTATACCGACAGATGGACGGCTTTGGAAAGCGGCAGATGTGATGATAGCTTTCCAATGAAAAAACCAGAGCTTTTGCTCTGGTTTTTCAGCGGAGACGGAGGGATTCGAACCCTCGTGCCCCGGAGGGCTAACGCATTTCGAGTGCGCCCCGTTATGACCGCTTCGATACGTCTCCATACGAATTAGATTATAAGTTGAAATGGAGACATTGTCTACTGTTTTTCTAAAAACTTTTCTGAAAACTTTCCCCAGACATCCCAAAAGCCGCATGCCTAATCAATTTCCTTTGCGGTTGAGATATGATATAATGTACGCGGTGGCAATGAGCAGCATGCAGACGTAAGATGGAGGACGGCATGACGCAGGATGAAAAGTATATGAAAGAAGCCATAAAACAGGCGAAAAAGGCATATGCTCTTGGAGAGGTGCCGATCGGCTGCGTGATCGTTTATCAGGACAGAATCATCGGCAGAGGGTATAATCGCCGCAATACGGATAAAAATACGCTGGCGCATGCCGAGATTACTGCGATCAACAAGGCGAGCCGCGCACTTAAAGACTGGCGGCTTGAGGAATGCACCCTCTATGTGACGTTGGAGCCGTGTCAGATGTGCGCGGGGGCGATTGTGCAGGCAAGGGTTACGGAGACGGTGATCGGAGCCATGAACCCGAAGGCGGGCTGCGGCGGTTCTGTCCTGAATATTCTGGAGATGCAGGAGTTCAATCATCAGGTAATTGTACGCCGGGGGATTCTGGAGGAAGAGTGCTCCGCCATTCTCAAACATTTTTTTGAGGAACTGCGGGAGAAAAATAAAATGGAAAAGCAGCTGCGCAGAGAGAGACTGGCGGCTATGAAGGCGGATTTTACAGAGGAGGCCGACGCGGAAGCAGATGGTGGGGGAGTGGAAAATCCGTGAAATAGAAGTTGTGATAATACAAAAAATAAGCTATAATTATCTGTAAAGTATGTGAGCGGAAATTCTGAATGATTTCCGGCATAGGCTGTTCTGGAAGGAGTTTCCGGGCTTGCGGCGCGGACTTTTCGGGCAGGTGACTCACGGGGGAGGATGCGGAAAGCGTATTCTCCGCAATGATTTTAGCGCAGTAGTTGTAAGAGAGCATGGCAAGTAAGGAGGATGCAGGATGAAAAGAATCGGAATGTTGACCAGTGGCGGGGATTGTCAGGCGTTAAATGCGGCGATGAGGGGCGTGGTGAAATGCCTTTCCTGCAGCAGTGAGGATGTGGAGATTTATGGGTTCCTGGACGGTTATAAGGGAATGATTTACGGGGATTTCCGTATTTTGACAGGGCATGATTTTGCAGGCATTCTGACGAAGGGCGGCACCATTCTCGGCAGTTCCAGAACCCCTTTTAAACTGATGCGGGAGCCGGATGAGAACGGGCTGGACAAAGTGGAGGCGATGAAGCAGAACTATTATAAACTGAAGCTTGACTGTATGGTGATCCTGGGCGGCAACGGTACCCACAAGACGGCCAATATGCTCCGCGAGGAAGGGCTTAATGTGATTACTCTTCCCAAGACGATCGACAATGACTTATGGGGAACGGATATGACTTTCGGTTTCCAGAGTGCGGTGAATATTGCCACGGACTGTATTGACTGTATCCATACCACGGCATCCTCCCACGGGCGCATTTTTATTGTGGAAGTAATGGGACACAAAGTTGGCTGGCTTACCCTGAATGCCGGGATCGCGGGCGGCGCGGATATTATTCTGATTCCGGAGATCCCCTACGATATTGACAGCGTGATCAAAGCCATTGAAGGCCGCAGGGAGAGAGGCTCCCGCTTCACCATCATGGCGGTGGCGGAGGGCGCGATTTCCAAGGAGGACGCGAAACTTTCCAAGAAGGAATACAAGGAGAAGATGAAGGATTATCCTTATCCTTCCGTCTCTTATGAAATTGCAGACCAGATTATGAAGAAGACAGGCATGGATGTGCGCGTCACGGTCCCGGGTCATACGCAGCGCGGTGGAAGTCCCTGCCCTTATGACAGGGTGTTTGCCACCAGACTTGGCGCGGAGGCCGGCAAGTTGATTTTGCAGGGTGAGTACGGCTTCATGGTAGGTTATAAGAACAGGGAGATCGTGAGAGTGCCGCTGGAGGAAGTTGCCGGCAAACTGAAAATGGTATCGCCTGATGCCACCATTGTCCAGGAGGCAAAGATGGTTGGTATCAGTTTCGGAGATTAACTTATGTCATATACAGCGCTGTATCGTAAGTTTCGCCCGGGCCGGTTTGAGGACGTCAAGGGGCAGGAACATATAGTCACTACCCTGCAGAATCAGATTAAGGCGGACCGCATCGGTCATGCATATCTCTTCTGTGGAACAAGGGGTACCGGTAAAACTTCCATAGCAAAAATTTTTGCCCGGGCGGTGAACTGCGAGCATCCTGTGGAGGGGAGTCCCTGCGGGGAATGCGCGAGCTGTAAAGCGATTGCTGCAGGAGTCAGCATGAATGTGATTGAGATTGACGCTGCTTCCAATAACGGAGTGGACAATATCCGTGAGATTGTAGAGGAGGTGTCATATTCTCCGGCGGAGGGCCGGTTTAAGGTCTATATCATCGACGAGGTGCATATGCTTTCCATCGGCGCTTTTAACGCACTGTTAAAAACGCTGGAAGAGCCGCCCTCCTACGTGATTTTTATTCTGGCGACCACCGAGGTGCATAAGATACCGATCACCATTCTCTCCCGATGTCAGCGCTATGATTTCCGCAGGATTTCGATAGAGACGATTGCGGATCGGCTGCGGGAGCTGATGGAAAAAGAGCAGGTGCAGGTGGAGGAAAAAGCGCTCCGCTATATTGCGAAGACTGCGGACGGCTCCATGCGCGATGCATTGAGTCTGTTGGATCAGTGCATCGCCTTTCATTTCGGGCAGGAGCTGACTTATGACAAAGCGCTCGACGTACTGGGTGCGGTGGACACGGAGGTGTTCAGCAGGCTTTTACGCCATGTGGCCGGCCGGGAGGTGACCGGCTGTATCGGACTTCTGGAAGAAATCGTTATGCAGGGCCGGGAGCTTACGCAGTTTGTGACGGACTTTACATGGTATTTAAGAAATCTTCTGTTGCTGCAGTCTTCCGATGACATTGAAGATATCATAGATGTGTCCTCTGATAATCTGCTCCGCTTAAAGGAAGAGGCCGGGATGTTGGAGACGGAAACGCTTATGCGCTATATCCGCATCTTTTCAGAGCTTTCAGGACAGATTAAATATGCGCCGCAGAAGAGAATACTGATCGAAATTGCCCTTATCAAGCTCTGCAGGCCCGATATGGAGCGGGACATCGGTTCCGTGACGGAGCGTGTCAGGCTGATAGAGGAGCAGTTGGAAAACGGTGTTGTGGCTGTGGCGGCACCTGGGGGAGGGGAAAGGGTTCCGCCCCAGGCCCCGGCGAAAGAGAGACCGCCTCTGCCCAAAGCGATTTCGGAGGATGTACAGGCGGCGGTGGAGCGGTGGCAGGATATTGTGGCGAACGCGGATATGCCTATGAAACAGTATCTGAAAGAAGCGCGCTTAAGTCTGGGCGGGGACAGCCGGCTGCTGGTGGTTGTTGAGGACGGTCTGGCTTCCGACTATTTTTTGCGGCAGGAAGGGCATAAGGAGCTGCTGGAGCAGATGCTGGCGGATATGACGGGCCGGGAGATTGACGTGACGGTACAGACTGTGCCGGACAGGGAAACCTTCGAGCAGAGTTATGTGGATCTGTCGCAGTTGATCCATATGGAGATTGAGGAAGAATAAATATTAGGAAAGGAATAGGTAGGATGGCGAAACGGGGTGGATTTCCGGGCGGCGGCATGCCCGGCAATATGAATAATCTGATGAAACAGGCGCAGAGAATGCAGCGTCAGATGGAGGAGAGCCAGAAGGAGCTTGAGACCAAGGAGTTTACTGCGAAAGCGGGCGGCGGCGCGGTGGAAGTGACCGTGACGGGCAAGCGCGAGGTGACGAAGGTGAAACTCTCCGAAGAGGTGGTGGATCCGGAGGATATCGAAATGCTGGAGGATCTGGTAATGGCGGCGGCAAATGAGGCGCTGCGCATGGCGGAGGAGGCCAATTCTGAAGCGATGAATAAAATGACCGGAGGACTGGGGCTGGGCGGGGGTCTGCCGTTTTAAACGGTCGGACCGCCGGATATGCACCATCATAAAAAGGAGCGCCTGACAAAAGGCTGAAATTTTCTGACATGGAACTTTACAGCGGACATATCAATAAACTGATAGAAGAGCTGGCAGGACTGCCGGGTATCGGGCATAAGTCGGCGCAGCGGCTTGCCTTCCACCTGATTAATATGCCACAGTCACGGGTGGAGCGGCTTGCCAAAACAATTGTGGAGGCCAAGGAAAACGTTCGCTACTGTCGGGAATGCTTTACCCTGACAGACAAGGAAATATGCCCGGTCTGCGCAAACGCGAACAGGGATCACAGCGTCATTATGGTGGTGGAGAATGCGAGAGACCTGGCAGCCTACGAGAAAACAGGAAAATACACGGGCGTTTACCATGTGCTGCATGGCGCGATTTCTCCCATGCTTGGAATTGGACCGGGAGACATCAGGCTTAAGGAGCTGATGAAGCGGCTGGAAGGCGACGTCACAGAAGTGATTATCGCCACCAATTCCAGTCTGGAAGGCGAAACCACAGCAATGTATATCAGCAAGCTGATTAAGCCTACAGGAATTAAAGTTACGAGAATAGCCAGCGGCGTGCCGGTGGGAGGCGATCTGGAGTATATTGACGAAGTGACGCTTCTGCGGGCGCTGGAGGGCCGGGTGGAACTGTGACCGGCGGCCTGTGACGTTTGTGAACGGCATAATAGATGAAGGAGGGTATAGGAAGTGGGGATCGTAAAAGAAAAGTTCGGATCAATGAAAACGGGGGAAGAGATTTATCTGTTTACAATGAAGAATAAGAACGGCGTGGAGGTGAAGATTACAAATTTCGGCGCCGCGGTAGTGAGTCTTCTGGTGCCGGATCAAAACGGAGTGTTCGCGGATGTGGTTCTGGGGTTTGACAGGGCGGAGGATTATTTTTCCAATCCCAGCTTTTTTGGCGTGACCATAGGGCCGAATGCAAACCGTATCGGCGGGGCCGCCTTCACATTGAATGGAAAAGAGTATCATCTGCCTGTGAACGACGGGCCGAACAATCTGCACAGCGATATGGACGGCGGATACCACAAAGGCCTTTGGACGCCGGAGGAAGACGGGGACAGCCTGAAACTTATGATTGAGGGGAAGGACGGCGACCTGGGTTTCCCTGGCAATAAAAAGGTTACCCTGACTTATGCGCTTACGGATGAGAATGAGTTAAAACTTAAATATCATGCAACTTCCGATATGGAAACACTGCTCAATCTGACCAACCATACTTATTTTAATCTGGCGGGGCATGACTCCGGCAGTATAGAGGGGCAGTTCCTCCGGCTGTATGCAGCCTATTATACGCCGGTGCTTCCGGGTGCAATTCCTACGGGGGAGATTGCGCCGGTGGCGGGCACGCCTTTGGACTTCACTGAGATGAAACAGATCGGTAAGGAGATCGGCGCTGATTATGAGCAGCTCAAACTGGTGCAGGGCTATGACCATAATTTCGTGATCGACGGGGCGGACGGCACGATGCGGGAAGCCGCGGAGGCCAAGGACGTGGAGAGCGGCCGCAGGATGAAGGTGTTTACCACACTGCCAGGCATGCAGTTCTACGCCGGAAACTGTATCGGAGAGCAGAACGGCAAGGGCGGTGCACACTATGCCCCCCGTATGGGATTCTGTCTGGAAACCCATTATTTTCCTGACAATATTCATCACCCCAATTTTCCGCAGGCAGTATTTGGGCCGGGGAAGGACTATGAGGCGGAGACGATTTACCAGTTTGTATAAAAGCGGGTGCGTGGCCTGATTCCGCTTCCCATATCATAAAATATGATTTGAGATAAAATGCCGTCATGTGCGATAGAAATGCATGGCGGCATTTTCTGCGCACATAAGCAGAGTCATAAGGCGGGACAGGCAGAACGCATGTATATTTCCTGTAAGGCACCGCGCCTTACGCCATTTTTTCCGGGAAGGATATGGTATACTCGCCTCAAAAGGGAAACAGATATCAGGCGCAGGGGGAAAAATGGAATCCGGGTCGGCAGTTGTTGGGAAAGATGAGAGAAAAAAGAAATATTATATTTACGTGGAAGAATATGTCCTGTCTTATTTAAGGCGTGAGTCGGATTCACTGGAGCTGTCCGAAATATATTTTTACGGATTCCGCCGGGAGGCCGGCAGGAAACTCTATGTTTACGGCGCAGGCCGGAACAGGGAGATTGCCTCGTTTGCAGGGTATGAACCGCTTCCCGAGCTGGTGTGCCGCCTTACTCAGGCGGGACCGGTGTTTATGGTGCGGGAGCCGGACGGCGAGTGCCGCACAACAGGTTTTCAGGTTTTTTATGAAAATAATGAAGCGATGCAAAATTATCTGCTGGAGTGGACAGGCAGTGCCAATAAGCAGAGAACTGTCGAAAAAGGTACTGTGCAGGAGACTGTGCCTGCGCCGGCAGTTTTTCCGGGAGAGGAGAAAAAGCGAATACCCCACGGTGCAATGTCTGTCCAGCTGTGCCTGATTCTGGTGGTACTGGTGGCTATTGTAATCACATCTACTGACAGCTATGACAAGATGGAGGAATTGAATCGCTCTGCAAAGGAGGTTTTCTTTGCCATAGAGAATCAGGAGGCAGAGGAGCCGATCCAGGATGACGGAGAGCGGGAGATTGTGGTGGAGCGGGATATAAAGGTGTCTGGAGAAACGGAACAGGACAGTGGGGCGGCGGAGGAACCAGCGGAGGATACGGATTCCGATGGGGCAGCGGACGACCTGACGCGGGATACGGATGCCGATGCGGCTGATTCTGACGCAGAAGATTTAGCGGAAAAGGAGCAGCAGGAAGAAGGCGTTTTGAAATCCGCACAGGAACCTTCCGATGAAGCGGAGCAGCAGAGCGAGGAGGAAAATGAGGAGGAAAACGAGGAGGCGCTTTCCCGGAGCATAACGAGATACTATGAGGTGGAACAGGGGGACACGCTTTATACAATCAGCCAGAAGATTTACGGGGACATTTCCAGCGTAGATAAAATCTGCGAGGTAAACGACATTTCCGATCCCGACAAAATCCGATCCGGACAAAGAATAATCCTGCCGTAGAAATGCGCTGTAGGCTGTGGTATAATATACGCGATGGCAATGAGCAGTGCACAGACATAGAAATAATTGGGGCGGGGAGCTTGCTCACCGAAACAATTATTTCTATGTCTGTATAGGGCGAAGCCCGCGAGCGAGATGAAGCGAAGCGGAATCGAGCGTGCGCTGCGGGGTGCGACTAGAATCTAAGGATACAACAGATGACAAATATCAGAGAATTTTTAAGAAAAAAGGAAAAGCGGGAAAATGAACAGAGGCCGCCCAGAATCAGCTACCGGGAGAAGATCAGGAGCCATAAGTTTACCGTGTTTTACAGAGTGATTCTCGTGCTGATGCTTCTTGCGGCCGTGGGCGCTGTGGCATTTATACAATGGCAGAATAAGGTCTATACGGAGAGCGTGGAGCTTTCAACTGTGGAAATCAAGATTCCGTCCGATGCGCAGATGATGCCTTTCGCTTCACATCTTCTTACATATAGTAAGGACGGGATCAGTTGTATGGACACCAAGGGCAACGCTGTGTGGAATCAGACCTTTGAAATGCAGAATCCTATGGTAGACATCAATCAGAATGTGGTGGCGGTGGGTGACTATAACGGCAGGGAGATTTACGTGATGAACACGGAGTCCGTGCTGGGCAGCATCACAACTAACCGGCCGGTACGCAATTTCTGCGTATCTGCGGGCGGTGTAGTGGCGGCAGTGCTGGATGACACAAATGTCACTTTAATCTGCCTGTATGATGCAAAGGGGACGGAGCTGGTGCGTTTTCGGACGACTATGAAGGAAAGCGGCTATCCGGCAGAGGTTTCTATTTCACCGAGCGGAGAACTTGTGTGTGTTTCTTATCTGTATGTAGACGGCGGACATATGAAGTCCAGCGTAGCTTTTTATAATTTTGGCGCGGTGGGGCAGAACAACACGGATAATTATGTGAGCGGTTATGATTACATAGATACGGTGGTGCCGTTTACACGTTTCCTTGATAACCGTTCCCTTTTTGCGGTGTCTGATGACAGAATTATGTTTTTTGGCGGTGCGCAGAAGCCGGTCAGCATGGCGGAGAAGCTGCTTGATGAAGAGGTGCGGGGCGTCTATTACGGGAGCGAATATGTGGGACTGGTCTTTAACAGTAAGGAAAGCGGCAGCAGATACCGGCTGGATGTGTACCATAAGTCGGGTGATTTTGTGTGCTCCATTACATATGATATAGAATGCCGGGATATTTTGTTCCATGAGGATCAGGTTATTATTTATAATGAGTCCGACTGTCTGATCTATAATAGCAGGGGCATGGAAAAATACGCCGGGAAATTTAACAAGACGGCCCTGATGCTGATACCGCAGAGCGCGTCCTATTCTTATATGGTGGTGACGCCGGAATCTATTGATACAATAGAATTGAGATAAATCGGGTTGATATTACGATGAGACAGGAAATGGTTACGTTCGCCTTTGCGGCGTTTGTGCTTTTACTTATGATATGGAGAATACGGGGAGGGTATGCCTGCGGCATGATGCAGGAGATTGTCAACCTTCTGTCGGCCGTGGTTTCTCTGACTAGTGTGGCATTGGTTTTTCTTGCAATCAGCAGCGCAATGAGCAAATCAATGCACATTCTGACAGCGTGTATTATCGCGTTGATTCTGCTTGGGGTTTTCTTCAAACTGTGCCGCCTGATTTTCACACCGCTTCTGGCGGTCGGCAGCATTTCCGTAGTAAGCGCTGTCAATAAATTATTGGGCGCTGCAATGGGCGCTGCGGAAGCCTGCCTGCTGGCGTATTTTTCCTACAAAATGCTGGCTCATTTCGGAATCTATGTGCTTTGATTTTTTCTTTAAAAAATTTTCAAAAAAATTCCTAAAAACCCGTTGACATCCAATTATTCTTCTGCTATTATATGAAAGTCG
>DKWV01000045.1 GCA_002491905.1 Lachnospiraceae bacterium UBA7143
TAGGCGAAGCCTATTTTTTACTTTAGATTTTTCAGCGCAGCCTCCCTCGCGGCGTCGAAGGTTGTCACATTGACAGGGCCGTAGGTGTAAGTCTTATAGACCGGCGTGGCCTCGTTGAAGGAGTTAAAATACACATACTCGGAGGTGATATTGATGTTCTGGTATACGCCCTCACGGACGGTCTCCTGAGAACTGCCGTCGGTCCGCATCCGCTTGAGTGCGGGAGAATCGGCTGAGCTGACCTGGTAATATATGTAACTGTCGTAGACGTTGAACATATCTATGCGGTCGTTCGTCAGCACCTCCACCACGTCGTTATTGAAGCTGTAGCGGCACAGCCGGTAGTTTTCAGCAACATCCATGTAATAGACGTAGCCTTCCTGGACGATGGGGTTCCAGATGTTTCCCTGCCAGACCACGGAGTCCCTGTCCGTGGATACGTCGAGGGAGTGCAGATAATGGTCCTCTGCTGCGCCGTTGTAGTAGATTTTGCCGTTCACATAGCAGTTGGGATTGATAATTGCCTCCGCCACGGTCTGCCTGTCTTTTTTGTCAATCCGAACTTTATCCAGGGAAGTGCCGATCTGCTTATCGTATTTCTCATAATAAAGATAGCTGCCGCAAAGCTGCATGCTGACAATATCGCATCGGTCGAGACCGACTACGGATTTTCCTTTCAGGCTGCTGCGGTAAATACCGGAAATCCGCACGGCGTTGCCGATGCCGCCGGAGTCGGTGCCGCCGCTTATCTGTGCGTAGTAGAGATAGTTCCCGGCAGCGTTGATGGAGGAGACCGCGCCGTCGTTAAATTTAATCAGGTCTGTCTCATCCGGGTTCATGGAGTAGAGGGCAAAATTGTCGTAAGCGTTCGCAAAATACACCCGTCCGTCCATCTCGCAGAAATACCCGCCGTTGTTCAGGTTCCCGGGCGTGTTCCCGACAGTGGCATCATCGTTCATGGGAATGCGTCCGCCCAGAATGACCATCAGTAAAATGGCCAGAAGGATAACGCCTGCTATTGAAAAAATCAGAATATTTTTCTGTCTGCCAGTCATTGGATTCCCCTCCCGGAAAACTCTTTCGTAACACTACTATTATATCTATAATGCCGCTTGCTATCAAGAACAAATTGCGGTAAACTTACTATAAAAAGTCCGGGTTTTGAATCTGCCCGAATAGCGTTTGGGGAAGGAACAGGAAGAATGGATTTACAGGAACTGCGCGGCCAGCTTGACGTGATTGATGAGAAAATTGTGGCGCTTTATGAAGAGCGCATGGCGGTTTCGTCTCAGGTGGCCGACTACAAGATAGAGACGGGAAAGAAAGTGTTTGACAGGGAGAGGGAGGAAGAGAAGCTTAGAAAGGTGCGCTCGCTCACCCATGATCCCTTTAACGCCCACGGAGTGCAGGAGCTTTTTGAACAGATTATGTCCATGAGCAGAAAACTCCAGTACAGGAAGCTGGTGGAGGCGGGATCTCTTGGGAGACTGCCTTTTATCGGTGTGGACAGGCTGGATACGGAACATGCGAGGGTGGTTTTTCAGGGGGCGGAGGGCGCGTACTCCCAGGTGGCGATGTTTCGGTATTTCGGAGAGCGGGTGAACAGCTTCCACGTAGATACTTTTCGCGAGGCCATGACGGCCATAGAGGAGGGGAGCGCGGATTTCGCGGTGCTTCCTATTGAAAATTCCACAGCCGGGATTGTGAGCGAGATATACGATCTTCTGGCGGAATTTGAAAATTATATTGTGGGAGAGCAGATCATAGAGATTGAGCACTGTCTGATGGGACTGCCGGGGACGGAGCTTTCGCAGATCAGGACGGTGTATTCCCATCCGCAGTCACTCATGCAGAGCGCCAGATATTTAAATGAGCACGAGGACTGGAGACAGGTCAGCCTGAAAAATAATGCCTTTGCCGCCCGCAAGGTGAGTGAGGAGGGGGATAAGACGCAGGCGGCCATCGCCAGCGAGCAGGCGGCTAAAATTTATGGGTTGGAGGTTTTGGAACGCGGCGTGAACCAGTCTGATACCAACTCTACCCGGTTCATTATCGTCACTAACCAGAAAATATTCAGGAAGGATGCGGGAAAGATCAGTATCTGTCTGGAGGTGCCCCACGAGAGCGGTTCCCTGTATCACATGCTGTCCCATTTTATATACAACAATCTGAATATGACAAAGATCGAGAGCCGGCCGATTGAGGACCGAAACTGGGAATACCGATTTTTCATCGACTTTGAGGGAAATTTTGCGGACGGCGCAGTGAAGAACGCCCTGAGGGGGCTCAGGGATGAGGCGCGGAACTTGAGAATACTTGGAAACTATTAATGGGAGAAGAAGGTAGGCGGCAATGCGAGAAGAAGAGTTAATTATATATAAGGAATTTGCGGACGGGGATATCCTGCGGGATGTGGTATGGCTGATGGAGCATTACCGCTCCGGGGACGGCAGGGCAAGGCCGCTCTTTTACAAATGCATGCACAGGCTCTCTGAGCAGGCGGCGGATCACGGCTTTTATGGGAATCTTTGGCACTGTTATCTGACGAACCTGTTAGTGAACAACGAAAACAGCTACAGCTGTGCCTGTGAAATGCGCGGGGAGGTGGAGGGCAGCATCAACGAGCTGGTGCTGCATGATATCGCTATCTTTAAGGAGTTCTTTGACTATGACTTCACGGAGATGATGGAGGTTTTAAAGGCGCCGGAATTCGCCGTGGTTTTAGCTTACGAGGGGTCTTCCGCTGACAGCAAGATCTATAACCGCCGTATCCGCGACCGAATCTGTACTCTTGCACAGCATTTTGTGGAGAACGAGACCGCCGAGGCCATGAAGGCCACGCTCACCCAGTTTTACCGGGAGTACGGCGTGGGGGACCTGGGGCTGCACAAAGCCTTCCGGGTGGCGCATACGGAGGAGGGCGCGGTGATTGTGCCGATACGCAACATCGCCCATGTGTATCTGGATGATCTGGTGGGTTACGAGATTCCCAAGCAGAAGCTCAGGGAGAATACGGAGGCCTTTGTGGCGGGGCGGCGCGCGAACAACTGTCTGCTGTTCGGGGACGCGGGCACGGGAAAATCCTCCTGTGTAAAAGCGATTGCCAACGAATACTATGAGAAGGGGCTGCGTATTATTGAACTGTACAAGCATCAGTTCCAGGACTTGAACGCGGTGATCGCGCAGGTCAAAAACCGCAATTATAAGTTTATTATTTACATGGACGATTTAAGCTTCGAGGATTTCGAGGTGGAATATAAGTACCTGAAGGCGCTTATCGAGGGCGGATTGGAGAAAAAACCGGCGAATGTGCTGATTTACGCTACTTCCAACAGGCGGCATCTGATCCGGGAGAACTACAGCGATAAGGCGGACAGAAGGGACGAGGATATGCATGCGGGGGATACTGTGCAGGAGAAACTGTCCCTCGTCTACCGTTTCGGTGTGACGATCTTTTTCGGGTCGCCGGATAAGAAGCAGTTCCAGCAGATCGTTAAGGCGCTGGCGGAGAGGAACGGCCTGAAAGTGCCGGATGAGGAATTGTTCCTTCTGGCGAATAAATGGGAGCTGTCCCACGGCGGGCTTTCCGGAAGGACGGCGCAGCAGTTCATAGACTTCCTGCTGGGTCAGACTACGGGGGACTAATATGAAAACATTTGCAGCGATAGATGTGGGCTCTTATGAGCTCGCCATGAAAATATTTGAGATCTCTTCCCGAAACGGGCTTCGGGAGATCGACCATATCAGGCACAGGATCGACCTGGGAACGGACACCTTTACCACGGGGAAGATCAGCTATGACCGTGTGGATGAGCTTTCCAGGGTATTGAGGGACTATAACGATATTATGAAAAGCTACCGTGTGGATGATTACACCGCATACGGCACCAGCGCGATCCGTGAGACGGAAAACACGATGATCGTTCTGGACCAGATTGCCCAGAGGACGGGCATCCGCATTGAAGTGCTCAGCAATTCAGAGCAGCGTTTCCTGAATTACAAGGCGATTGCCTCCCGGGGAAGCTTCAATAAGATTGTGGAGAAAGGAACCGCGATTGTGGACATCGGCGGCGGCAGTATCCAGATTTCCCTCTTTGACAAGGATACGCTGGTGACGACCCAGAACATGCGGCTGGGTGTGCTCAGACTGCAGGACCAGCTCGGGCGGCTGAATATCAGTCCGAGACAGTACGAGGTGATTCTGGATGAAATGGTGAGTTCCCAGATTATGCTCTTTAAGAAACTGTATCTGAAAGACCGGCAGATTGAAAATATTATCGTGGTGGATGACTATATTTCCGCGATTGTGGGGAAGAGCGTTTTAGGGCTTGAGGAGTGCAGTGTGGAAGCGCCTGCCGTGGAGAAGTTTCTGGAGCGGATCCGCGCCAAATCAAACCAGCAGGCGGCCAAAGCGCTGGATATGCCGGAGGAGAATATTCCGCTTCTCTATATTTCCGGCATTCTGATTAACAGGATTGCCAAGATGATGGGCGCAAATATGATCTGGGCGCCGGGGGTGGCGCTATGCGACGGTATGGCATATGAGTATGCGGAAAAGCATAAGATCATCAAGGAAGAGCATGATTTTGAGCAGGACATCATTGCCTGCGCGCAGAATATCAGCAAGCGGTATATGGGCAGCAGGCGTCGGGGCGAGACGCTGGAAAAGATTGCCCTGACCATCTTTGACAGTATGAAGAAGGTGCATGGGCTGGGAAAGCGTGAGCGGCTGCTTTTACGGCTCGCCACACTTCTGCACGACTGCGGTAAGTACATCAGTCTGGTAAATTTGGGTGAGTGTTCCTACAATATCATCATGTCAACGGAAATCATCGGCCTTTCCCATATGGAGCGGGAGATTGTGGCGAATGTGGTGAAATACAACCATATTGATTTTGATTACTGGCAGGTGATGGGAGGGAACAGCACGATCGACAGGGACGCTTATCTGACTATCGCGAAGCTGACTGCCATTTTGAAGGTTGCCAACGGGCTTGACCGCAGTCATAAGCAGAAGTTTAAGGATGTAAGGGCGGTTTTGAAAGAGCGGGAGCTTATCATTACCGTGGATGATTCGGTGGATATTACGCTGGAGAAAGGGCTGTTTACGAAACGGTCTAATTTCTTTGAGGAGGTATACAGTATCCGCCCGGTGATAAGGCAGCGTAATTTATAATTTTTATGAAGGAGGCCGTGAGGTATGGCGCAGGAGATCAATTTTTCTGACGAGGCATATTATACAAACCGGGAGTTAAGCTGGCTGCTCTTTAACGAGCGGGTGCTTGCGGAGGCGAGGGATAAGCAGATGCCGCTGTTTGAACGGCTGAAGTTTTTAAGCATTACGGCGTCCAATCTGGATGAGTTTTTTATGGTGCGTGTGGCGTCCCTTAAGGATATGGTGAATGCGGGGTATAAGAAGCGGGACATTGCAGGTATGACCGCCACAGAGCAGCTTGCCCTGGTGAACGAGAAGACCCACCAGCTCGTGAACCAGCAGTATAACACCTATAACCGCTCCCTTCTGCCGCAGCTTTCGGCCAACGGGCTGAGGATCATCACCCATCACGAGGATCTGACGAAGGAGGAAGCGGCTTACGTGGACAGCTATTTTACCGATAATGTCTATCCGGTGCTCACCCCTATGGCGGTGGATTCCTCAAGACCTTTTCCGCTGATCCGCAATAAGTCCCTGAATCTGGGGGCTCTGGTGACGAAGAAAAACGGGGACGGGGAGCTGGAATTTGCCACCGTGCAGGTGCCGAGTGTCCTCTCCCGTCTGGTGGAGATTCCCTCGCAGGAGGAAAGAAAGCTGATTCTTCTCGAGGAAGTGATCGAGCGCAACATACACAAGCTGTTTTTAAACTACGATATTGTCTGTACCTATCCTTTTCGGATCATGCGTAATGCGGATCTGACGATTGAGGAGGAGGAGGCGGAGGATCTCCTGCAGGAGATTGAGAAACAACTGAAAAAGAGACAGTGGGGACAGGTGATCCGTCTGGAGGTGGAGGAGGGCATTGACAGCCGCCTTCTCAAGCTGATCCGGGAGGAAATTGCGCTTCCAAAGGAAGATATCTATGCCATCAGTGGCCCCTTGGACCTGACCTTTCTGATGAAACTTTACGGGATGGAAGGTTTTGACCATTTAAAAGAGCACAGTTATCTGCCGCCCCAGATCGTGCCGGAACTTCCGGAGGACGCGGATGTGTTTGAGAAGATACGTGAGGGCGATATCCTGATGCATCATCCGTACCAGAGTTTTGAGCCGGTGGTGCGGTTTATCAGACAGGCGGCAAAAGACCCGGACGTGCTTGCCATTAAGCAGACGCTCTATCGGGTCAGCGGTAATTCTCCCATCATTGCGGCGCTTGAGCAGGCGGCGGAGAACGGCAAGCAGGTTTCCGTATTGGTGGAGTTAAAAGCCAGGTTCGACGAGGAAAACAATATCGTCTGGGCAAAAAAGCTGGAAAAAGCGGGCTGCCATGTGATTTACGGTCTGGTAGGGCTTAAGACACACAGTAAAATAACACTCGTTGTTAGAAGAGAGGAGAACGGCATCCGACGCTATGTCCATCTGGGGACGGGCAATTACAACGACTCCACAGCGAAGCTCTATACGGATGTCGGCTATTTTACCTGTTCGGAGATGATCGGGGAGGACGCTACGGCAGTGTTCAATATGCTTTCGGGCTATTCGGAGCCGAGAAGCTGGAACCGGCTTTCCCTGGCGCCCCATTGGCTGAAAGACCGGTTTATCAGTCTGATTGCCAGAGAAAAAAACCATGCCGAGTCGGGACGGCCCGCGAGAATCATTGCCAAGATGAACGCCCTGTGTGATAAGGATGTGATTGAGGCGCTGTACGGGGCAAGCGCGGCGGGGGTAAAGATTGATCTGATTATACGGGGGATATGCTGCCTGCGGGTGGGAATTGCGGGTGTCAGCGAAAACATAACGGTCCGCTCCATTGTCGGCAACTTCTTAGAGCACGCCCGGATCTTTTACTTTGAAAATGACGGGAAGCCGGAATATTACTGTGCCAGCGCTGACTGGATGCCGAGAAACTTAGAGCGCAGGGTGGAGATTCTCTTCCCTATAGAAAAACCGGCGCTGCAGGAGAAATTGAAGACCATTCTGGACTGCCAGCTCAAGGACACGGTGAAAGCCTCTGTTCTGCAGCCGGACGGCAGTTATGTGAAGGTGGATAAGAGAGGAAAGGAAGTGTACAACGCCCAGCTTGCTTTCTGTGAGGCGGCAAAGGCAGCGGCGAAAGAGAATGCCGGGCCGGTGCACAAGCGGGTCTTTATTCCGAAAATGCACCACGACCAAAGCGAGAAGTAAACGCGGTATTCTCTGTGAAAAGTGAGAAAGGATGACGGTATGAAGATATATCTTGCCTCGGCGTCGCCCAGGCGGAAGGAGCTTTTAAAGCAGGTAGGAATTTCTTTCAAAGTGGTGCCCAGCACGGTGGAGGAGAAAATTACGAAAACCAGGCCCGACGAGGTAGTGGAGGAGTTGTCCTATCAGAAGGCGGTGGATGTCTGCGGAAAGCTTGCGGAGGAGGGAAAAGAGGACTTTGTCGTGATCGGTGCGGACACAGTGGTCAGCGCCTGGGGGAAAATACTCGGCAAGCCTGCGGATAAAACGGATGCGGCGCGCATGTTAAAGGAGCTGCAGGGTGGCAGTCATCAGGTTTACACGGGAGTTACCATTGCGTGGAAATATAAGGATATGCAGCCTATGTTTGCGACCTTTTCTGAGTGTACGGATGTGACCATGTACGCCATGACCGATGAGGAAATCCAAAGATATGTGGACAGCGGGGAACCGATGGACAAGGCGGGCGCGTATGCGATCCAGGGGATTTGCGCGGCGCATATTCAGGGAATCTGTGGGGATTATAACAATGTGGTTGGGCTGCCTGTGGGACGGCTCTGTCAGGAGCTAAAAAGACGAGGAATGTGGGAGGGATGACTTGTGTTTGACGAGAAAACGGTACAGTGTTTTTTGGAGAATCAGTTGCAGTTATATCCGGAGAAAGTGGCCGAGACTTATGAGGAGGCGGAGAATTTTCTGGAAGAGTGCATGGCTGTGGTAGTGGATTCCGTCAGGGAAGTGTGGGAGTTTTTCGAGGAGGAGGGCGTCGATATGGAAGGCGCTGACGAGGAAGGCATCCTGGAGGCGGATGAAGTGTTTGAAATCGGGGACGGGAGATACCTCATCATAGAAGGTTAGTGCAATAATTTATACATCATATCGGCGAGCCCATTCTGGTCGTTGTCAAGGTCCGTGACAACGTCGGCGTGGGCTTTTACTTTGTCCGTGGCGTTTTTCATGGCAATCCCGCAGCCGGCGACATCCAGCATGGAGATGTCGTTGTCCGCATCCCCGGCGGCGTAGGAATCGGATACGGGGATCCCCAGATAATCGCAGAGGAAGAGCAGGGAACTGCCCTTGCCGGCGTTCCAGTCAAAAATTTCCAGATACTTGTCGCTGGAATAGATGGTGCGGACTTTTCCCTCTGCCCAGTCCGCAATGTTTCTGCGGAAGGTCTCCAGTTTGTCAAAGTTATGTAAACTAATAGCCAGCATTTTACATGGTTCTTCCGTGAGGGCGTCACAGAGGTTCTCGGAAATCACCAGAGGCAGATGTATTTTTCTCCGGTAATATTGGATTTCCTCATCCTCCGCGGGGGAAACGATGGCGTCATCTGTGTCGCTGTCCCGGTAAGTCTGGATATGGAGTGAGAGGGCCGCCGCCTGGGCCTGAAGATAGGAGACGATGGAGAATGGCAGGCCGAATTTTCGGATGGTGCGTTTTCTGTCGCAGTCGTAGACCCGGGTGCCATTGGAGGCGCTTAAAAAGATGCCGGGCTGATGTAACCCCGCCAGCTCTTTCACTTCCATAACGCTCATAAGAGGACGGCCGGAGGAAAGCACCAGCCGGTTCCCGTCAGCCAGAAATTCATCCAGAAAGGCTTTGGTTTCCGGGGAAACCTGGCTCTGGTTGTTTAAGAGTGTATCGTCCAAATCCGTAAATAGCATTTTCATAGAAGTCACCTCATATCCTTGTGTGTGTTTTATACGTTTTACGGCAAGGCTGCCTTAATTTTGGAAAGCACTTCTTCGGGAATGTACAGCCTGCCGTAGCCGCATCCTAAATCCAGCCCGGGTTTATTTGCACCGTGAAAATCGGAGCCGCCGCCTGCAAGCAGATCATACTTGTCTGCCAGTCTCTGCATGTCCCGCATATCCTGATTGCTGTAAGTGCTGTAGAAGACCTCAATACCCATAAGACCGTCCGCTTTCAGGGAGGCAGTCAGGGCATCCAGTCTGTCGTTCCCCATATGGTATAGGGGAGGATGCGCCAGAATGGGAACGCCGCCCGCCATTAAAATCAGTTCCACCGCCTGAGCGGGCGTTACTTTTTCGCGGGGGACAAAGTACTTCGTGTGGTCGCCAAGATACCTGGCGAAAGCGTCCTGCCTGCTCTTCACATAGCCGTGTGCCAGCAGATAGGAGGCATAGTGCGCTCTGGTGATAACCGAATCAGGGTACATGGCCTGCAGCTTATCAAAGGTGATGTCAATGCCTGCGGTCTGCAGATTCCGGCACATTCTGATGTTGCGGTTGATGCGGCTGTTTACGAAGCTTTCCAGCGCTTTTTGAAAGGATTCGCTGCCGTAGGAGATGTAGAGGCCTACGATGTGCACGTCCTGCGCCTCGTATTTTGTGGAAAACTCGATTCCCGGCACCACTTCCACAGAGGGAAGGCCGCGGTTTTTCAAGGCAGCCGCATGGGATACAGCTTCGTCCAGTCCGTCTATGGTGTCGTGGTCCGTGATGGCTACAGCGGCCAGGTTTTTCTCTATGGCATAGTCCACCAGTTCCGTCGGCGTGTAGCTGCCGTCTGACTTGGCAGTGTGGGTGTGCAGGTCGATCGCTCTCATGTTCAGTCGTCTTCTTCCTCGCTGGCGGTACTTGTGTAGACGGTGCGCTTTCTCGCCATTTCATCGCTCTCCAGATACTCGTCGTAGGTGGTGATCTTGTCAATCAGTGTGCCGTCAGGCAGGATTTCCATAATGCGGTTGGCTGTGGTCTGCACTACCTGATGGTCGTGGCAGGAGAAAATCTCCACACCCTTAAATTTTTTCATGCCTTCGTTCAGGGCGGTAATTGCCTCCATGTCCAGATGGTTGGTAGGCTCGTCAAAGAGCAGGCAGTTTGCGCCGCTTATCATCATTTTGGAAAGCAGACACCGCACCTTCTCACCGCCGGAGAGCACTTTGACCTTTTTCACGCCGTCCTCGCCCGCGAAGAGCATACGGCCTAAGAATCCGCGCACATAGGTCACGTCCTTCACGGGAGAGTAGCCCATGAGCCAGTCGGTGATGGTGTAGTCGTTGTCGAACTCCGCCGTGTTATCCTTCGGGAAATAAGCCTGAGAGGTGGTGACACCCCACTTGTAAGTGCCTTCGTCCGGCTCCATCTCCCCGGTTAAAATCTGCAGCAGTGTGGTTTTCGCCAGCTCGTTGCCGCCCACAAGGGCAATTTTATCGTCATGACCTACGATAAAGGAGATGTTGTCCAGCACTTTTTCGCCGTTTATGGACTTGCTTAAACCTTCCACGGTGAGCACTTCGTTGCCGATTTCCCTTTCGGGGCGGAAATCAATGTAAGGGTATTTACGGCTGGAAGGCCGGATATCGTCCAGCTCGATCTTTTCAAGCGCGCGCTTTCTGGAAGTCGCCTGCTTGGATTTACTTGCGTTGGCGGAGAAGCGGGAGATAAATTCCTGCAGCTCCTTAATCTGTTCCTCTTTCTTTTTGTTGGCTTCCTTGCGCTGCTTGATGATCAACTGGCTGGACTCGTACCAGAAATCATAGTTGCCCGCATAGAGTTGGATCTTGCCGTAGTCGATGTCCGCCGTGTGGGTACAGACTTTGTTGAGGAAGTAACGGTCATGGGAAACCACGATTACGGTGTTCTCGAAGTTAATGAGAAACTCCTCCAGCCATGCGATGGCATCCAGATCCAGATGGTTCGTTGGCTCGTCCAGAAGCAGAATGTCGGGGTTGCCAAAGAGTGCCTTGGCAAGAAGCACCTTGACCTTTTCGCTGCCGTTTAAGTCCGCCATCTGGCTGTAGTGCAGACTCGTGTCAACGCCAAGACCGTTTAAGAGCATGGCAGCATTGCTCTCCGCGTCCCAGCCGTCCATCTCCGCAAATTCCGCCTCCAGTTCGCTGGCGCGGATGCCGTCCTCGTCGGAGAAATCTTCCTTGGCGTAAATCGCGTCCTTCTCCTTCATGATCTGATAGAGCCGCTCATTGCCCATGATGACCGTATCCATGACCGGATAAGCGTCGTATTTAAAGTGATCCTGCTCCAGGACGGAGAGACGCTGGCCGGGAGTGATTGTCACATCGCCGTTTGTGGTCTCTAAGACGCCTGAAAGGATTTTTAAGAAGGTGGATTTTCCCGCGCCGTTTGCGCCGATCAGTCCGTAGCAGTTGCCTTCTGTGAATTTGATGTTTACGTCCTCAAAGAGGGCTTTTTTTCCTACGCGTAAGGTTACGTTGTTTGCCTGTATCATAGTAATCTCCATATTTTTTGCATCTGTTTAAGAGTCACGTTAATTATTATACACAAAGCGTAGGTTTTTGCAATGAAAAATGTATTCCGGCATTGTCTTTTGCTATTTTGAAACTTTTCACCGATCTGATTCGTATTATTTATATATAGAAGAAACGGACATATGTGATAACGCAGATACGGTTCAAATCATCCGAAAACGGAAAGGCGGGTTTTATGGGCAGCTTCTTATTTACGCCGACGACGCGGTTTTACGCGGAGGCTTTAGAGTATATGAAAAATGCAGGCGGCAAGACAGCCGGAAGAGCGGCGGACGGGCAGACTGGCGGCGCTGGGAGTGTAGCTTGGGCAGCAGGCAGTTTTGCCGGGACAGTACAGGAACAACTGGCCCGAAAGAAGCAGGAGGCAGGCGGTGTTTCCCGTGTCGGGGATCGGAATGAGCAGGCGGTGCAGGCCATGTCCGGGGATGAATACAGGCTGTACATCTATCAGAAAATCGCAGGGATACCGATGAATCCATCCCAGAAGTGGGATGCGGTTTCGGTCAACATTTCCGAGAAAGGATTTGCGGCCATGCAGGCTGATCCTGCCTATGAGAAGTGGGTGCTCGACACGCTGCGGCAGGATTTTTCCTATTACAATCCGTGGAGCGCCTATGCGGGCGGCAGCTACCGGGTGCATTATTTCGGGGCCACGAAGGAAGAGTACAGGGGAGAGAGTTTCCCAATGGGATTTCGCAATGGCGGAAAGCACACGGATTCCGCGAAGAAGAAGCAGAAAAGTTTCTGGGAGAAGAGAGCCGAGCGGCATAAGCTGTATATGGATCTCGCCACAAAGACATGGTTTAACCGGGAGAACGAGCGGAAGTTTCAGGAAAAGGTTGATTTCGCCAGAAAGGATGTAAGCAGCGCTGTTTTAAAGCAGCAGTCGATAGAGCGTGCCACAGGAGAAAAAGCGGAACTTGAGGTAAATCCAGCCGTCCTGTCGGAGGCGGCGACAGAGTTTGCGCAGGATTATGTATTCTTCAAGATCCCCAGTGCACTGATGAATCCGAAAGTAAAAGGCAGCGCCACGAAGTAAACCGAAGGCTTTTCGAGTTTGCACTGCGAACATAAATTATCCCGGCAGCATGACCGTGAACACGCTTCCGCCGCCGGGACGGTCGGTGACACTGACCGTCCCGTGGTGGAGTTTGACAATTTCAGAAGCGATGGATAACCCCAGCCCGAAGTGTCCCTTGGCGCTTCGGGATTTTTCCGCCCGGTAGAAGCGGTCGAAAATCTTTTTCTTATCCTCCGGCGCGATGCCCGCACCGGTATCCGAGACGGTCAGGTAAAAGCGGTTCTTTTTATGGGAGAGGGCCAGATCGATGCGGCCGCCTTCAGGAGTGTAGCTTATGGCATTGTGAAGCAGGATGGAGAGGAGCTGTACGATACGGCCGGAGTCTGCAGTGCAGAGGGGCAGGGATTCCTCCGGCAGAGTGACGGAGAGTGACAGTTTCTTTTCGGCTGCCAACGGTTCAAAGGCTTCATAGGTGTTGATGAGCAGCGTGTCCAGCTCCACGGGAGCCGGACGGCAGGAAAAACGCTGTGAGTCGGAGGCGCTCAGGGTGAGCATGTCATTGACTAAAGAAGTCAGAATATCTCCTTCCTGTTTGATCGTGTCGAGAAAGCGGGTCCGCTTTTCTTCATCCGCGTCCCGGCAGCATTCGGCGGAGGAGAGTATAACCGCCAGCGGCGTGCGCAGTTCATGGGAGGCAGCCGCTACA
Source organism: Lachnospiraceae bacterium UBA7143 (assembly GCA_002491905.1). GTDB lineage: Bacteria > Bacillota > Clostridia > Lachnospirales > Lachnospiraceae > UBA3282. Next base: position 13,358 of record DKWV01000045.1, read on the forward strand.
AAATCCGTCTGTTTCTTACGGCTCTCAATGACGGGCTGTAACAGTTTTCCCGTAAAGAAAAAGGAAAAAAGAGTCAGCAGAAGGACTGCGGCGATATCGATCAGAAAGAAACGCGTCCTTTGCCGCGTGATCTGTTCCTGCAAAAAATCAAGGGAGGAGAGCACCAGAATCTGCAGGGAGGAGGTCCCACGGTTCAGCTCAATGACGCTGATGTGATATTCGTGCTTCCCGCCTGTGGGATTGAAAAGGAATTCCGAATGGACACATGTGTTGTAGGGACTGTCGTTTCCTGCATCCGATTCCGTGGAAGAAGATGCATAGTCATTTTTGTAGATTTCCAGACAGGCATCCAGCAGGCTGCGAATCTCAGAGGCTTCGGACAGATTGGTCAGGCGGTTGTACAGAAACGGAATACCGTTATCCAAAGCGTAGAAGGTATAGCCGCCCCGGGCTTCCATTTTGGAAAGCCATTCCATAGAGATTACGGACTGCTGCTCCAGACTGGTAGAGATCGTGTTGATATCGTTCTGGAAAGAACGGAACTGGTTTTCATACAGCTCCTTTTCCGAGAGATACAGATAGAGCAGGGACATCACGATCAGGATGGCGGTGGTGATACCGGCGCAGAGCGCGGTCAGATACAAGTGTACTTTTCGGAACATGCTTTTCCTCATTTCAGATCCACATATTGGATAACGGGTTTATGTCTGCGGACTGGTAAATGTTAAGAGAGTCCTGTCATAGAGTAACCCACGCCCCGGACGGTTTTCAGGGTAAGGCTGCTTCCAACGGCTTTCAGTCTCCTGCGCAGAAAATGGATATAGTTGTCCAGGTTGCCCTCCTCCACATTGCTGTCAGGTCCCCAGACCTTTAAGAGCAGATGGTTTCTGGACAGGGTGGCACCGCCGCTTTTCAAAAAAGTTTCCAGAAGAGCGGCTTCCCGTTTGGAGAGCGTACAGCTCCCGAAAGACCCGGTGAGCCGGCTCTCAGAGGGCAGCCAGGTGACATCCGCAAAGGTGAGTGTCTCTTCGTCCACAATGCGGCGCGGCCTTCTGGCCACACAGCGGATTCTGGCCAGAAGCTCTTCCAGGGCAAAGGGTTTTACCAGATAATCGTCTGCCCCCAGATCCAGGCCTTCCACCTTATCGGAGAGGGCGCCGAGAGCGGTAATTAAAATCACAGGCGTGGAGATGCCCTTTTTCCGCAGGGAGGCAAGCACATCCGTACCTTCCATGCAGGGCAGCATACGGTCTAAGAGAATGACATCATAAATATTCTGTTCCCCATAAAAGAGAGCATCCTCCCCGTCGAAGCAGGCGTCCACGGCAAAGCCGGCTTTTGTCAGTCCGTAGACGAGTGTTTCATTCAGTTTTTCATCATCTTCCGCAAGCAGTATTCTCATGATTTTTCTTCCTTTTTATATATCTTACCACATAATTCTTTAAAAAATCTCTAAGCTCTTTTCTTTTTGGGGATTAGATTGTATAATCATTCTGGGAGGAGAGGCAGTGAAAGCATACAGAGATAAATCGAACTTTACAATCAGTTTCGACGAGCACACGTTACCCATTATTGAGCAGATTTCAGAGGGCATGCCCGGCGGCTTTTTTATTTACCATGCCGACGGGGAGGAGGAGCTGATCTATATAAATGATGCCATGCTGCGGATCTTCGGCTGCGATACAAGAGAGGAGTTCCGCAATCTGACCGGATACACCTTTAAGGGGATTGTCCACCCGGACGACCTTGACGAGGTGGAGGCAAGCATCAAATCCCAGATTGCACAAAACGGAGAGGATCTGGATTATGTGGAATACCGGATTATCCGAAAGGACGGCACGGTGCGATGGGTGGAGGATTATGGACATTTTTTGCATACAGAGACTTACGGGGATCTCTTCTATGTCTTTATAGAGGACGCAACGGAGCGGATGCAGAGAAGGATGGCGGAGCTTGAGCGGGTGAACGATGCGCTTTATACGGCGCATCTGCGCGAGGATTATTACAAGAGGGCGCTGCTTCACAATGCGGTTTCCTTTGTGGAGATTAATCTGACGAGGGATGAGTTTATATCAGCCTCCGTATTGAATGAGGAGGGGAGGGTACAGAACCTCTTCACATACATGGGGATAACTCCTTTTGAAAAGTATTCCGACTTTACCCAGTTCTGGGCGGATTTTACGGAAGCCAGAGAACTGGAGGAGTACAGCCGGTTTTTTAATATAGAGAGGTTGATTGGCTGTTATGAAAACGGAGAGCGGGAGCAGATCTATGACAGCTGGGTGACGGATATGTACGGCAGGCAGAGGCTTTCCCACTATCTGTTTTTCCTAGAGAAGAACGAGCATACGGGTGATGTGATCGCGCTTTCCGTAGCAAGGGACATCACGGAGCAGGTGGAGCGGCAGTCGCTTTTAAAGTCAGCGCTGCGGCAGGCGGAAACAGAGCGGCTTGCGAGGAACACCTTTTTTGCCAATATGTCCCACGATATTCGGACGCCGTTAAATGCTATCATTGGATATGCGGAGCTTTTGAAAGGCTGTGTCGGTGACCCGGGGAAAGTGGGCGAATGCATAGAGAAAATCCATATTTCGGGCGAAGAACTGCTGGCTGTCTTTGACGAGTTCTTGAAGGATAATTTGAATGAACCCGCGAGGGCGGAGCTTACGGAGCGGGAATATCATCTGGGTGAGCTGCTGAGGGAGGTGGAGAAGAGCGCCCAGAGGCCGATTAAAGCGAAGAATATCAACTTTCGGATAGAAAAATCGATCACCCACTTTTCGGTGGAGGTTGACTATATCAGGCTGCGGGAAATCTTAAACCAGCTTATAGACAATGCCATTAAATATACACAGGCGCAAGGGAAAGTGAGCCTGACCGTCAGGGAGAGCGCAAGCGATATCAAAGGGCGGGGTATGTACCGCTTCATTGTCGAGGATAACGGCTGCGGGATCCCGGAGGATCAGATGGAGGCGATATTTCGTCCTGCCAAGCGGGAAAAAAATGCGATCTATAACGGCATGCCGGGTGCAGGCCTTGCGGTGGTAAAAAACTATGCCGAGACAATGGGCGGCACCATCAGCGTGGAGAGCCGGGTCGGAGAGGGCAGTGTCTTTACCGTGAGTCTTCCTATCAAATATCCTGTGAGCGTGTCCTTTATGGAGCATGAGAGCGCTGCGGCCAATCAGCAGGGTGCGGGAGAGGAGAAGAGAAGTATTTTGTTGGTGGAGGATAACGGAATCAACCGGGAAATCGAGGAGGAGCTTCTCAAGAATCTGGGTTACCGCGTGGAGACGGCCTGCGACGGTATGAGTGCCTATGAGATGCTGAAGTCGGCTGAACCCGGGAGGTACGCGCTGGTGCTGATGGACATACAGATGCCTGGCATGGACGGCTATGAGACGGCCCGGGCAATTCGCAGGCTGGAGCAGGAGAGCGTCTGCGGGATACCGATTGTCGCGCTTTCTTCGGACGCTATGGAGGAGGACCGCAGGAAGTCTTTGCAGGCGGGTATGAATGCACACGTCTCGAAGCCTATCGATATCGATGCGCTGCAGGAGCTGATCGACGGGATTCTGGGAGAGAACTAGTATAAATTAGTATAAATATAGAAGGCACAGGATGCCAAATATGCTTTGGAGAGGTATTGGAATATGCGTGGAAAAAAAGTTTTACAGTTGATGGGTTTATCCCTTCCATTGGTCCTGATCGTATTTCTTTTGTTTAATGCGTATACGGTGCAGAATCAGGCAAGGATCACGGAACAGAATAAAAATTACGCGGAGGATGCCATGAGCCAGAAGGTGAAACATATTGCCGGCGAGCTGGATAGCGGGAGGCGCATTATCAACGCCTACGCGTACTTTTTAAACGATTCTCTGACGGGGAATATGGTTCAGCCGCAGACCCTTGCGGGAATAGAGAAAAATTCTATATTTGATACCGTCCGGTTTACGGACGCGGGGGGCGTTACCCATGCTTCGGACGGCAGGACCGCCGATTCCTCCAACCGGGATTATTACGCGCGGGGGATGGCGGGCGAGAGCGGCATTTCCGCTGTTTTCGACGATCGTTTCACCGATGAGGGGACAAGGCTTATCTTTTATGCGCCGGTGCGGATGGACGGGGAGATCGTCGGGATCATACGCGGCTCCTATGTGGCGGAGCAGTATCTGAAGGAGATCCTCCACACCACCTATTTTGGGGAGCCTTCCACGATCTGGCTGTGCAGGTCTGACGGCAGGGTGCTAGCCAACTCCGACGGCGTGGAGTACGGAGAGGGGCATGTGCTGGATATTCTGCAGAGTTCCGGCCTGATTGGCGCTGGAACGGTGGAAGCGGCTAAGGCTGTGTTTGAAAACGGCGGCGAGGGCGCCTTTATCTGTGATGAGAGCAGTGAGACGGACAATCTCTGTGTGTCTTATGTTCCCGGCTACGACTATGTCATGGTGCAGATCTTTCCATCCAGCGTCACCCAGAAAATGATACAGGGCGCAAACGCGGCGGGCGTCCGTCTGGAGATCGCGCTGCTTGTTCTCTTTGCCGTCTATCTCCTGTTTACCATTGTGCGGGCGGCCAAGGAGAGGAAAAAGCTGGAGGCGGAAAACAGCCGGATCAACTATGTGCTGCAGGGATTAAACACGTTGTTTTCCTCAAGGTATCTGACGGTAGATCTGGAGACGGGCGTCTACACTTATACTGGCGGGGTAAATCTGCAGGATAACCAGCTTGTGAGAGAGGGAGATTACGAAAATGTGCTTGAAAACCACAGCATGGAGATTATAGGGGAGGAAGCGCAGGAGGATTTCCGGCAGACTTTGAAGGTGGATTCTGTGATAGAAAATCTTTCCGGGCAGGATACCTTTACCTATGAGTGCCATGTGATGCGGGACGGAAAAGAGGAGTGGGAGCAGCTGATCACGGTCTGTCTGGAGCGGAATGAGGGCAGGGCGAGCAAGATTCTCTATGTCCGCCAGAATATCACGGAGATGAAACAGCGCGAGCAGAGAAGACAGAAAGAGCTGGCTGTGATGAACCGTAAGGAGCGGCAGTACAGGATTGCAATCACCTCGAATGCGTTCAGCACCTTTGAGTTGAATCTGACCAGGGATCGGATTGAGCAGGATGTGATCAGCACAAGAAGCGGTCAGCCCATTTCCCTGCTGGAAAAGGTGGGGCTGCAGGCGCCGTGCCGCGCGTCGGAATGCTTTGAAAAATGGGGACAGTTTGTTCTTCCGGAGTCCAGGGAAGACTACGTCAATATCGTGGATGTCGACTATCTGAAAAGCAGTTTTGAGCAGGGAGAAGCGGAAGTGGATGTGGACTATTGGAGCAGGGCGGAAGGCAAGGAGGGCCGGATGTGCGTGCGCCAGTCCTTCTTTATGACAAAGGACGATATGACGGATGATGTCATTGTCATGGTGGTCTCCAAGGACATTACGGACCAGGTGATCAAGCAGAAGGAGCAGACGGAGGCGCTGCAGGATGCCCTGATGCATGCAAGGCAGGCCAATGAGGCGAAAACCACTTTCCTCTCCAATATGAGCCATGATATCCGCACGCCCATGAATGCCATTATCGGTTTCGCCACGATTGCGGCCAGCCGTATTGACAATAAGGAGCAGGTGAGTGAATGTCTGCAGAAGGTGCTCTCCTCCAGCAATCATCTGCTGAGCCTGATCAACGATATCCTTGATATGAGCCGCATCGAGAGCGGCAAAATGCAGATCCATGAACAGGAGTGCAATATTTCCGAGCTGATGCACAATCTGGTCAATATCATCCAGCCACAGGTGAAGGCGAAGCAGCTTGAGCTTTTCATCGATACTTTCGAGGTGGTAAACGAGGATGTGATTACCGATCCGCTGAAGCTGAACCAGATTTTTATCAACCTGATGAGCAATGCGGTGAAGTACACGCCGGCAGGCGGAATGATAACCTTCCGTATCATGCAGCACACCACTTTCAAGCACGGGTATGGCGATTATGTTTTCATCATCAAGGATAACGGAATCGGCATGTCGGAGGAATTTGTGAAACGTGTGTTTGAGCCTTTCGAGAGAGAGTCGACGGCCACCAGGAGCGGTATTCAGGGGACGGGTCTCGGTATGGCCATCACCAAGAATATTGTGGAGATGATGAACGGTACGGTGACGGTTGAGAGTGAAGTGGGGAAGGGCAGTACCTTTACCGTGAACCTTACCCTGAAACTGCAGGATGTGGAAAAGAACGCGGAGCAGCTTAAAGAGCTGGAGGGTCTGCGGGCATTGGTGGTGGATGACGATCTCAACGTCTGTGACAGTGTGAGCAAGATGTTAAAGTCTATCGGTCTGCGGGCGGAGTGGACCACCTCTGGACGCGAGGCGGTGTACCGCGCAAAGGTAGCCCACGAGGACGGGGATTTTTATCATACGTACATCATTGACTGGCAGATGCCGGAGACAAGCGGCATAGAGACTGCAAGAAAGATCCGCAGCGTTGTCGGTGAGGAGTCGCCGATCATTATTCTGACGGCATATGACTGGTCGGATATCGAGGAGGAGGCAAAGGCGGCAGGGGTGACGGCCTTCTGTGCAAAACCGCTTTTTATGTCAGACTTAAAAGCCGCGCTGCTTTCGGCAAACAGCAGGGATGTCAAAGAGGAGGCTTCCGTTGCCGCATGGCAGAAAATTGATTTCAGCGGCAAGAGGGTCCTTCTAGTGGAAGATATTGAGATGAACCGCGAAATTGCGGAGGTGATTTTGACGGAGAGCGGCTTTGAGGTGGAGTCTGCGCCTGACGGAACGGATGCCGTAGATATGGTGAAACGCTCGGAGGAGCATTATTATGACGTTGTGCTGATGGATGTGCAGATGCCGATCATGGACGGCTATGAGGCGACGCGGACGATCCGTTCCCTTCCCAGGGAGGATATCAAGACGCTCCCGATCATTGCCATGACGGCCAACGCGCTGGAAGAGGACAAGGCAGCGGCATTAAAGAGCGGCATGAACGACCACATTGCCAAGCCTATCGACATTGATCTGTTCATGGAGGTGCTGAGCAAATATCTGCGGTGACAGGCAAAATATATGGCTGTAATATCGGAAAACCGGGTGCGCATGCATCCGGTTTTCTGCGCGCATAAGCAGAGTCAGAAAGCGGCAGGGATGGCGGGGGTTATGTAAACTAGAAGTGCAATTTATACCCCAAAAAGTGCAATCTATACCAGAAAATGTAAAAAGGGTAGAATTTGTCGTATAGTATAATAGATTTATAAAAGATTTGTAAAAATTTATAAAAGACTAAAGAGAGGAATATGGCTTATGGCAAGGACAATGAAGGGTAGACTGACAATCAGCGTAATCTGTATCGTTGCGGCGAGTATTCTGCTTACCACGCTGGGAATCGTTGCGATTGCGGGTCGGCGGATGATGTCGGAGCAGAAGGATATCCTGCAGCTCTACGCAGATAAGTATGCGGAGGAGATCAATACCTGGATCGAACAGGAAAAGATGCTGGCGGACGGAACAGCGGACAGCATTGAGGCGGCGGGGGTTCTGGATACGGAGTTCCTGCAGTCCGTGGTTGATGTGCATGCGTCGGGCAGAGAGGAGCTCCTTAATTTATATTGCGGTACAAAGGACAGTGCGTTTATCCAGTCCAACAGGGAGGCAGGGATTCCCGAGGGATATGATCCGACGCAGCGGGGCTGGTATCAGCAGGCAGATGCAGCGGGGGAGACCATTGTGACAGATCCTTACTGGGATGTACTGACCGGGCAGATGTGTACCACCATCGCGTCGCCAGTGTACATAGACGGATCGCTTGCGGCGGTCATTGGTCTGGACGTGACGCTCGGCACAGTGACAGATCTGACGGGCAGTATCAATTATGCAGAGGGCGTTTACGGGTTCCTGTCGGACAGCAGCGGACAGTATGTAGCCCACAGAAATAAGGAATATGAGCCTTCCGAGGATGCGGCGGTGGCAGTGCTTGATATTATGCCCACTCTGAAGAGCTTAATAGATGGAAATGAGAAGAGTATTATAAAGGCAAAGGATTATGACGGCACAGAGTGCTATTTCGCGGCGTCGCGGATTTCGGGCAGCAACTGGAAGTTGGGCGTAGTGTGTCCAACCTCTAACGTATGGAGTTCGCTTGTGACGATGGTTCTCGTGGCTGTGGTGACAGCGCTTGTGATCATCGCGCTGGTGGCGGTGTTTATGGCCGGGCTGATCGGCAGAACGCTTGCACCGGTACAGATGCTCAAGCAGTTTGCGTCCGGCGATTTTTCGGAAAATACCGTAGTGGAGAAGGAGATTCCCAGTCAGTATAAGAATGAGACGGAACAGATACGGAAGGCCACCGTCGAGGTTAAGGAGCAGATCCGTGGTATTATCTTAAATACAAAGGCGGAGGCCGAGAGCATTAATGTCATCGCGGAAGGCACGTCCGGGAAAATGACTGTATTGAGCGATGATATCTCCTCCATCGCGGAAGCGGCGGGGAAGGTTATGCAGCAGACGGCAGAGGCAAAGGAACTGGCGGAGCAGATCAAATGCACCGGGGAAGAACTCGGCAAGGCAATCGAAACCGTTGCGCAGAAAGCGGGGGAGGCGGCGAACCAGTCAGGTGATATCATGGAGCGTGCCGGAAGGCAGCACGAGGCGTCAAAAAAATCCGCTGACGAGGCGGTTGCGCTGTGCGCTTCCACTACGAAAGAACTGAGCGATGCCATTTCGGAAAGCCAGAAGGTAAAGGAAATTGATACGCTGACAGAGGAGATTCTCGCCATCAGTTCCCAGACCAACCTTCTTGCCCTGAACGCATCCATCGAGGCGTCGAGAGCCGGTGAGGCAGGCAGAGGCTTTGCGGTCGTGGCAGATGAGATCAGACAGCTTGCGGATCATTCCAAGAATGCGGTAGATCAGATCCGAAAGGTGACAGAGGGCGTGGTGCAGAGCGTGGCTTTTCTTTCAAAGAGCGCGGAAAAACTGCTGACCTTTATGAATGAGAAGGTGATGAAGGATTATCAGGGGATGACAGAGCTTGCAGGCATGTATGAGGAAGACGCCGCATTTTACAGCGGTATCTCTGTTGACCTGGGGGCTTCCTCACAGGAAATGAGCGCAAGTATGGCGGGCATCAGCGATTCCCTTACATCGATCACCAGCCTGGTGGGGGAGATCGCCGTGTTTATGGAAAAGATGGAGCAGTCCGCCGTGGTTTCCAATGAGAGTTCCCAGGCGGTGCTTAGCCAGATGAAGGAACTGTCGGGGCTGAGCGAGGAGCTGAAGGAGACGGTGGCATCCTTTAGGGTGTGACGGGGATTCCCGAAGAATAGGAAAAAGTGGGAACAGATAAGTACGAAGAGTCTGCAGGGTGTGAGGAGTTCACATTTTGCAGGCTCTTTTTGGGGTCAAGAAAAGGATATTTGGTGGGTGTGCCCCTTCCCACATTTCTTTTGACCCGCAGGGTGCGTAGCAGCACAATCTCTACTTCAAATATCCTATTCTTATGATACATTTATTATAGCTGAATTATTCTTTGCTGTAAAGCAAGGTGTTTTTTGTGATCAATTTTTTGAGATTACGTTCTCTAATGCGGTAAAATGTCATAACTGAATTTTTTAATCCGCTTTTATCCGTATCTAATGCTAATTTTGATATAACATTCAGATTTATGTCCGGTAATTTTTTTACCATAAATACCGTATTTTCATTTTTGTTATCTTTTATAATATAATCTGGATTTTGCACACACTGCGCGCCATATTTTTCAAACAATTCATAATCTATGAAATGCCGTTCCCTGATGTGCGCGATTCGTTCACCAGTAACAATGATTTCACTTGTCTGCAATTTTCCAAATTCTTTTTCCAGAACGGAAGGAAAGAAAACCTTAAGAAATTTTAGAGATACTTTAGAGAAACGTCTGCTAAGATTGGGAAATGAAAAAGCGGGTTACATAAAACAGTACAGAAAAAATCCCGCGGAAAGGATGCAGCAGGATGAGAAGAGAAAGAAAACTGGCAGCGGCGCTTGGGCTGGCATTGATCCTGGGAATGACGGGATGCGCTGGGAGGGAAAACGTGCATGAGGATGCTTTGACGGAAACCGGGGTGCAGGGAGATGACGAGACAGGAGGCGTGCCGGAAGAGGCACAGAAGGGTGAGGACAGCACGAATGCACCAGTGACACAGGAGGGCGAATGGGAAAAGGAGGAGCTGGTTTCTGCCAGCGGGAAGGAGTCGGAGGATGAAGGGCAGGCCGTACAGGGAACTGAACATCTCAGTGGTAAAGTGCAGAATCCGCAGGCGGACGGCATGACGTTGGCACAGACCACGCTGATGGATGATGAGGGGATGGTTACCCTGCTTGATGTGAAGGATGCAAAGAAAATTCCTGTAAAGTTTACGGAGGGCATGAAAGTGGAACACTGGATCATTCAGGGCGGTGGCGCTGGGATTGATATGCAGGATGCAGCGGTTTCTGATCTGAAGGAGGGTATGACCGTGGAATTGGAAGGGTATTATGACGGTGAAGTTTTTATGGCGACGAAGGTAATCATGGAGGAAGACGTTTAAGTACAGGGATTTGCAGAAAAAATTGCTTAATAATTTATGAAGGAAGATTCAGAAATACTTAAAGATTCTTAGAGATTCTTTAGAGAAAGAACTGATATGATAGGAGAGGAAATAAAATGACAATTTTACATAGGAAAAGAAAAAGCCTGCGGAAAGAAAGCAGGGCGATGGCGACTATGGTTTGCCTTTTGTCGCTGGCGGTTATGGCGGCGGGATGCGGTAAGGTGGAAGAGCCGGTTTCGGTGGATTTATCTTCGGGGAATATGGAAGAGCTGCAGGGGGGAACCCCCGAGGAAGCGGCAGGGGAAACGGAACAACTGGATGCAGAGAACGGTAATTCGGAGAGTGACACGCCGGAAAACGAACAGCCGAACAAGGAAAGCGGCAGCAGTACAGTACAGGACGATAACGGACAGCAATCTGTCGGCAGTGCGGAGCTGTCAGGAAATGTCTACAGCCTGGGGCAGGACAGTTTCGTGGTCTGCAGGGAGGAGACCTGGTCTGAGGGAGATGCCGATATGGCGGTGGCCGTAGCACCCGGATATGAGAAAGAAGAGGATCTGATTACGGTGTATGTTTCGGGAAATTGCAGTTATCAGTATAAGACGGTAAAAAACGGCGGCATCAATCCAGAGGATATTTCTGTGAGAGAGGGAAATTTTGCAGATTTACAGGAGGGCATATTGGTTGACATGAAAGGGAGCTGGCAGGATGATAACAGTTTCCGCGCGGACAGTATTGTGATGTCATCGATTGAGTAATTCACATTGTGGTTTATATAATGCAAACAAGCGGCAATAAACATATAGAAAGGTATAGGTGCAGTATTATGAAGCTTTGTACATTTAGAGACAAGAACAGGGGAAAAAAAGGGAAAAGACGGAATGTAAAAAGGCTTCTGGCATTCAGCCTTATGCTGGCCATGACCGCAGTGACGCTTTTTGGATGTGGCGGAAGTCCGTCGGCATCCACGGAGGAGCCGGGAGCGGCAGCGGAGGATGGCACAGGGACGAAGGGCAGTGCGCAGGGCGGGGAGACACAGACGGGCGGAGAAACCTCTGGGGATGAGCCGACCGCTATGGGGCGCTATGTGGAGACGGCGGTTGATATTTCCGAAAACACCTCTCGTTCTTACAACATTACCACACTTGCGGACGGGCGGCTGCTGATTCTGGATGAAACGGCGGGGCAACTTCTCTCCTCGGATGAGGGACTGACATGGGAGGCATCTTCCATACCGGGGATCGACAGCATGGCCGCCTTTACTGAGGAGATGTATATTTTCGATATGGCGGCGGCGCCGGACGGAACTGTAGCCGTGCTCGCTGCCGACAGTGGCAGTTATGAGAAGACAGGAACATTCGAGCCGTCCCTCCACGTGGCGAAGGCGGACGGTACGGTGCAGACGTTTGATACGCTGCCGGTCTCGTCGGATGATCTCTATGTTCACAAGATTGACTTTTCGCCGGAAGGGGAACTCTATGCCACGGTGGTGGGAACCGGAACGATCTACCAGATAGATCTGGAGAGTGGGACGCTCACGAAGGTGGTGACGCTGGAGTGGCGCCCTGATCTGATGCAGTTTCAGGGAGACTATATTCTGTTCCTCACATCCAGGGAAGGGGTGTCCATCTACGACCGAAAAGCGGAAAAGTGGGTGGATGACAGTGTCCTTTCGGACTTTATGAAAGAGAACTATCAGAACGACTATTTTGCGGACGACGGTTTCTCTGTCTATGTGCTGCCCGGTGAGGAAAATGTGATTTATATAGCGGGGAAGGGTGGGATGTACCGTCATGTGATCGGCGGCAGCGCGATGGAGCAGATCATAGACGGGGCCCTCACCACTTTCAGCAATCCTTCCGTGAATATGAAGGGGATTACCGCTTTTGGGGAGAACGAATTCGCAGTGTTATTTTCCGGCGGCAAAGTAGCTCTTTACAAGTATGACCCCGATGTGCCCACGGTGCCGGCAAATATGGTTTCCGTGTACTCTCTTAAGGAGCAGGATGCCGTGCGGCAGGCCATCGCCCAGTTCCAGACGGAAAACCCGGATACCTTCGTGAGATACGAGGTGGGCTTAAGCGGCACGGACGCTGCGGCTGCGGAAGATGCCATCAAGAAGTTAAACACAGAGCTGATGGCGGGCAAAGGGCCGGATGTGATTATCATGGATGGGCTTCCCGTAAAATCCTATCAGGAAAAGGGTATATTAAAGGATTTAAAGCCCCATATCGACAGCTTATCCGGGGACGAGGTTCTTCTTTCCAACATTGTGGATGCTTTCACAGACGACGGCAGCGTGTACATGATGCCTGTTTCCTTTGCACTTCCCATGCTGGAGGGCAGACAGGTGGATATCGATGGCATTACGGATTACGCATCTTTGGCGGACACGGTGGAGAAGATCAAAGAGGAGCAGCCTGATGCGGAGGTCGGACGGTTCTTCTCTGAGGAGGCGGCGGTGCGGTGGCTTTTGCCGGTGGCGGCTTTGGCGAAAGAACCGGGAGAGATTGACAGGACCGCCCTTACGGAATATCTGTCCCAGACAAACAGAATTTATGCGGCGTCTCAGAAGGGAATCTCAGACAGCTTAAAGGAAAGCTATGGACGCCAGAAGGACTTTTATAAAACGGAGAGCTGGTTTTACGAGTACTTTAACAGCTTAAGTCAGCAGGTAGACGACTTTATTTTGGAAAATATGGCGCTGGGAATTGGTATGCTAAAGGACGTCTATGGGTATCAGGAGGTGCTTTCTCTCAATAAGTATAATGAGGAGCTTTCGGATGTGCAGGTCAAATCCTTTGACGGGATAGGCGACGGGATGTTTGAGCCATCGGTACTGGTGGCAGTCAATGCGTCATCCACTCATCAGGAGGAGGCGGAGCAGTTTTTTGATGTGATCATGGGGACCGAAGTGCAGGGGCTTCTCTATGACGGCTTCATGGTGAACCAGTCCGCGCTGGAAAAGCAGTTAAGCCCTCAGTGGTCGGTGTTCCAAAACGGCGGCATGAATGTGGATTACGGTGAGGTGTCAAGCTCTGTGGGAGGCAGCACCGGGGACGGACGGGAATGGCATCTGGATATTTATATGCCCACAAAGGAGGAGTTTCAGGAACTCTATGATCTTTGCTGTAAGGTAAAAACGCCCTATGTGGCGGATACTGTGGTAGAGAATGCGGTGATTGAGATCGGCGCGCAGTATTTGGCGGGACAGATGTCACTGGATGAGGCGGTAGATAAGATTATGGCGAAGGTGCAGATCTATATGGCCGAATAACAATGCGAGAAGTGATAACATGGTATGGAGGACAAGGCGGATGCGGAGGAGCAGAATAGAACAACGGAAAAGATGGAAAAGGGCGGCGGCTTTCTGTCTGACAGGCGTGCTGGCCGTGTCCCTGGCGGGATGCGGGGGTAAATCCGGGGACGGCAAGGGCGGAACCGGCGTGGGAGATGCCGGGACCGGGGAGACTTCTGACGGCGGGACAGCTATGGGGCGGTATGTGGAGACCATGACGGATGTGGACACCGGGCCGCTCATGGATCTGCGGGAGCTTTCCGACGGGCGGTTTGCCCTGCTTGAAAATGGTGCGGAAGGACGGTGGATTTCCGAGGACAACGGAGAGACATGGAAGCCGGATGAGCTGCCGGGCTGGTATGATTTTGTGATGGAGAACTATGTGTACGATATGAAGGCGGCGCCCGACGGCAGCGTGGCAGTTCTCTATGAAAGCTACGGCAGTCTGCGCGGGGAGGAGGACGAGGCCGAAGACAGTGAGCATGCGGCGGATGAAGAAGATGCCCCGGCCGAAAGCAGCGCAGGGAGGAAGAATAGCATATGGCTGATTCCTGCGCAGGGGGAGGCGAAGCACATCGCGCTGCCTACCGGTGAGGAGGAACTGGCAAGCTGCCTGTGTTTCTCGGAGGATGGCAGCAGACTCTTTGCGGCATCGACGGATCAAAAGATTTATGAGGTCGACCGGGAGGCGGGGACCGCGAAGCTGTTTCTGACAACGGATATCACACCGGATGTGCTGTGCGTCTGGGAAAACTATATGGCCCTTAAAAATGAACGGGAGGGCGTTGCCCTCTATTATCTGGATACGGCGGAGCAGATCGAGGACGACGTGATCACGGATTTTGTGAACAAAAACTGTGCGGTAAACGGGCAGATTGCGGAATCTACCTACAGTATCTTTCCGGCGGAAGAAGAGGGCATCTATCTGGTCTGCGGCAAGGGGGTATACCGTCATGTGATCGGCGGCACCGTCATGGAGCAGGTGATCAACGGCGGACTGTCCAGCCTGAGCGACCCCATGAAACATGTGGCGAAGATGATAAGGACGGCGGAGGAAGGCTTTATGGCGGCCTTTTCCGAGGGAAAGATATCCTCCTTTTCCTATGATCCCAATATCAGTACCGTGCCGTCGCAGAACCTTATGGCCTACAGCCTGACGGAGAACGATATTCTGCGGCAGGCGATTATCCGCTATCAGGGAGAACATCCTGACGTCTATGTGGAATACAGGGTGGGCATGGATGAGGAGGGCGCAGCCACCAGAGAGGATGCGGTGAAGAAGCTGAACACGGAGATCATGGCGGGCAGGGGGCCGGATTTCCTGCTCTTAGATGGTCTTCCGGCCGATTCCTATGTGGAGAAGGGCGTGCTTGCGGATCTGACCCCTTATCTGGCAGAGCTGGAGAAGGAGGAGAAGATTCTTCCCAATATCAAAGAGAGTTTTACGTCGGACGGGAAAATCTGCATGATTCCGGCGGCGATGACCGTCTCTCTGTACATGACAGACAAAGCAAATATGACGGGCGTGTCGGATTTATCCTCCCTGGCTGATATGATTGAGAAACTGAGAAGTGAGCATCCGGGCGAGGGAATCCTGGAGACTTACAGTGAGGACATGATACTGAACGCGTTGATGCCGGTGTCCGCGCCGCTTTGGATCGGGGATGGAGGACAGCTCAATGTGGAGGAGATGACCGCTTATCTGGAGCAGACGAAACGGATTTATGACGCCTGCATGGAGGGATTGCCGGAGAAGTTTTTGCAGCAATATCTGGAGAGAGAACAGAATTGGGTTTACAGCAGCAACGAGGTCAGTGCTTACAATGATTTGCAGGGAGGTGCGGTGCAGATCGTGGCGGGCAATGAGAAGGTGACTCTGGGAGAACTGAAGAACGCCTACAATTATGCCTTTTTAAAGTCTGTCAATAAGGCGGAGAATGGGGAGAACGGCGTGAACTGCCAGGCGGCTCTGACACCTGGAAACGTGAAGGACGCTTTTCGTCCCTATGCCCTGATGGGTATCAATGCGGCGTCCGATAAGGTGGAACTGTCCGGCGGTCTGCTACGGGAGATGCTCGCAAAGGACATGCAGAGCATGATTTATCCAATCGGATTTCCCGTCAATGAAGAGGGGTTACAGACATATATCCAAACGCTGGGCGGACAGCTTCCCGACGGGGTCAAGCCGGGAGAGCCTTACGGCGGATATGGCTTGACTGACGACAGTGGCGTAACGATTTACATGGGTATCTATATGCCCACGGAGCAGGAGATGAAGGAGCTGTATGATCTGCTCGCCTCCGTGCGCACGCCCTATCTGTCCGATGCGGTCGTGGAGGATGCGGTGCGGGAAGCCGGGAAATGGTATCTGGAGGACAGATGCAGTCTGGAGGAGGCTGTGGAGCTGGTGCAGGAGAAAATTGCCATCTATATGGCGGAATGAGAGCACGAAAATGCAAGAAAAACGTCGAAAACTATACCATAAGAGGAGAGTTCATTTTCTGCTCTTTCTATTGCCCAGCCTTGCCGGGGTGACCCTTTTCGTGCTGCTGCCCTTTCTGGACGTGGTGAAACGGTCCTTCCAGACGGCTGTCACAGGTGAGTTTACCGGCATAAAAAATTACGGCGTCATTTTTCAGAATCAGGCCTTTGTGCTGGCGGTAAAGAATACCGCGCGCTTCACGGTGGTCTGCATTCCGTTTCTGGTGCTTTTGGGACTGCTGGTGGCCTTCCCCTTAAGCACGTTTAAGGAGGCGGGGGTGGTTAAGTCCGTGTACCTGTTTCCACTGGCCATGCCCACGGCTACCATTGTGCTGGTCTGGAAGATGGTATTTTACAGGCAGGGATTCCTGAATCTGCTTCTCACAAGACTCGGGGAGATTACGGGACTGTGGGGAGAGGTAGCGGTTGATTATCTGGGAACGGGGGCTTCCTTCTGGGTGCTGGTGGGAAGCTATCTGTGGAAAAATACCGGCTATACGGTGGTGCTCTGGCTGGCCGGTATTCTGTCAATCCCGAGTGAGTTTATAGAGGCGGCCAAAGTGGACGGGGCTGGGCGGTGGAAATGCATCCGATACATCATCCTGCCAAATCTGAAGGGCAGCTTTTACACGATTGTGATTCTGTCCTTCCTCAATTCCTTTAAGATTTACAGGGAGGCTTATCTGGTGGCCGGATCGTATCCCCAGGAGGACATTTATCTGTTACAGCATCTGTTCAACAACTGGTTTGTGAACATGGAATTTGACAAGATGGCGGCGGCAGCGGTCTGCGTCGGCATTGTACTGTTCGGGGCGATCATGCTGCTGCAGCGGATCTGGGACCGGGCGGATTAACCGCGCCTCCTTTTCCAAAGTTTTGCGGTAAAACGGAAATGGGAATGCGGATATGCAGAGAGAAAAAGGAAGTGTGGAAAATGCGGGAGTTGAGGTATAGAGGGGAGGGAAAGGTATGCCGGTAACCGGGAAAAAACTGTATCAGTCCTTAAGAAAATATGTGACAGCCGGACTTTTGATGATACCGGCCGTCCTGATCTGCCTTCCTGTCCTGCTGATATTGACTGGATCAGTTATGGACAGTCTGGAAATGAAACAGTACCTGCTCCCCGTATTCGGCGGGGGAGAAGGATACATACAGTGGAAGCTGATGCCGGATTATCCCACTTTCGAGCACTATGGAAGGCTGCTTTTCATGACACCCTCATTCTTTGTCCTGTTCTGGAACTCCGTAAAGCTGGTGGGCTGTATTCTGATCGGACAGATGATTGTGGGGGTACCGGCGGCCTGGGCTTTTGCGGCCTATCCCGTCAGGGGGAGCCGCGCGCTGTTTGCGCTCTACGTGGTGCTGATGCTTCTGCCCTTCCAGGTGACGATGCTGTCAAGCTTCTTGGTGCTTGACCGGCTTTCCCTGATGAATACCCACGCTGCCATCATTTTGCCGGCGGTGTTTTCCACTTTCCCGATTTTTCTCTCCTACGGTGGCTTTCGTGCACTGCCATCGCAGCTTATGGAGGCCGCCCGCATCGATGGGGCGGGAGAATTGCGGATTTTTGTAAAAATAGCGCTTCCACTTGGGAAAAGTGGAATATTGTCTGCCATAATGTTAGGGTTTTTGGAATATTGGAATCTGATGGAGCAGCCGCTGGCGTTTCTGGAGGATAAGGCGCTGTGGCCGTTATCCCTGTATCTGCCGGAGATATCATGGACGCAGGCGGGCTTTGCGCTTTGCGCCTCGTTTATTACTTTGATTCCGGCGGCCTTTGTGTTTGTGCTGGGACAGGATTACCTGGAGCAGGGAATTGTGTATTCCGGCCTCAAAGAATAGAACAGGAAGGGAGAAAATCATGGATAAGCGGAGAAAGAGGATTGTTGCGGGACTGGCGGTTTTCATGGCGTTTATGTGGCTGTGTACGCTGGTGTCAAAAAGTATATATGTTTCGAAGCTGTCTATGGTTTCGACGACCCGGACGGAATCCAAGTATATCGAGCACATCGTGGAGACCGAAGGGATCGTGGAGGCAGGGGCGAAACTGCCGGTGACGGCTTTAAGCGGGCTGCGGGTGAAAGAGCTTGTGGTGCAAGCCGGAGATCAGGTGGAGGAGGGGGACCTTCTTTTTACTGTAGATCTGGAGGACATGCAGCAGTTGATGGAGGAGCAGGAGCTGGCGGCGGCAAAGGTACAGCTTCAGATCGATGCCCTTGCTCACAATAAGGAGCTGGCACAGAATCAGAAAGCGCTGGAGGAAGCCAGGGCCAGGGAGGATTATGACGCGCTTGCCAGATATCAGGATACGCTGGTCGGCAGGGCGGCCGAAGGCGTGGCGCAGGCCGAGGAGGCGCTGGAGGAGCTGCAGGCGGAGAACAGGGAGCACGAGAACGACTGGCAGAAGGAGGATGGGGAGTCGAAGACCGAGGAAGAGATGGAGGCGGAGCAGAAAGCCAGGGAGCAGGAGGAGGAACGGCTGAAGCAGCAGCTGCAGGCAGCCGCCTATGCGGAGGCGGATGCCAAATGGAACCGGGACAATACCATAAAGGATGCGGGCCGCAAAGTGGAAGATATCTTACAGGAGGAGAATGCGGACGCGACCCTGGCGGTATACAGGACGGAGCTTGCGGCGGTGCAGGAAAAGATCAGCGCATATAAGGCCGTTCTGGAACAGGAGGGAAAGATTACCAGCCCCAGTGGCGGGATAGTGACGGACGTCTATGTACAGACGGGCGGCAGGGTGCCGGACACGGCCTCCTTTCTGCTGGCGGACGAGGAGGTGCCCTGCCAGTTCCGGGCTTCACTCACTAAGGAACAGAAAAGTTATGTAAACTTAAACGATGACGTGAAGCTGGAGCTGGACGGAAGGAAAAAGATTGACGTAAAGGTAGACTATATGGAAGAAAGCGAGAACATGCCGGGCACTTACACGGCTCTCATTAAACTGCCTGAGGAGACGGGTGTGCCCGGTCTGTCCGGGAAGCTGACCTGTTCCAAGGTGGGCGAGAAGTATCCGTGCTGCATTTCTCTTCTGGCCCTGCATTCGGAGAACGACAGAAACTTCGTATATGTGGTGAACGAGCGTGAGGGCATTCTCGGCACGGAATATTATGTGGAAGAAATTAACGTCAGCGTGATCGATAAGAACGATAAGCTGGCTGCCATAGAAGGGGCGCTCACGGAGGAAAGCCGGATCATTGAATCCTCAACGAAGGAGATTAAGAAGGGGGATGTGGTCAGGCTTGCGGACGGGTGAGGCGGAGAATGTATCGGTAAATGGTCCAATGGTCCAATTGTCATAGAAAGCTATTGAAAAGTGCGGGGCAAGGTTGTAGAATGGTTTCGGATAACGGGAAACTTTGTAAGCTTTGTTATAAAGGACGGAAATGCAGATGATTTTGGAGACTGCTAAAATAATACTGAGTTGCATCGGGGCGCTTGCTGTTTTGTATATGCTGGCCATTATGCCGCGTATGATAAGAAGGCCCGATACCTCGCTCTTTAAAAAGGTGTATTTTGCCCACAGGGGACTTCATGACAATGCGGGGGACGCGCCTGAAAATTCTATGGCGGCTTTCGGGAAAGCGGTGGAGGCCGGGCTTGGCATGGAGCTGGACGTACAGGTGACGAAGGATGGCGTGCCGGTTATTTTCCATGATTTTAAACTGGATAGGGTCTGCGGTGTGGAGGGAAAGGTTGTGAGCCACACCTACGAGGAACTGCAGGCTTATACGCTCTGCCGGTCAGAGGAGCGGATTCCAAGGCTGTCGGAGCTGCTTGAGATGGTGGACGGCAGGGTGCCCCTGATTGTGGAGATCAAGGCGGAGACAGCGGATGTCTCCTGCTGTGAGGTTATAGACAGGCTGCTGCGCGCATATCATGGCGCGTACTGCATTGAATCCTTCAATCCTATGGTACTCTGGTGGTTTCGCAGGAAACACGGCGATGTGGTGCGCGGACAGCTCTCATCCAATTTCCGCAGGGAGGGCGAATACTGGAATATTCTCTATTTTGCCATGACGCACCTCCTGTTTAACTTTCTCACGAAACCCGATTTTATCGCTTACAACCACAAATTCAGTGAGGAGCCGGGCAGAAGGATCTGCAGACGTCTTTACAGACATCCGGCCGCCGCGTGGACGATCCGCAGCGAACAGGATCTGGAGGCGCTTAAAGGCGAGTATGACGTGTTCATTTTTGACAGCTTTCTTCCGGCCAGGGCCAGTCAGTTGTGACGTTTTGGAGCTTGTATGGGAATACTGCGGCGCTTTCGCACGCTAATCTGACAAATATTTCGTAATATTTGTCTTTCTTTTTGTGAAAATTTTCAAAAAAGCAGTGTTAAAATTGCAAAAATATGGTAAAATAAATGCTAGCCAAGTGGCTTTAATTTTATAACGGAATGGAGGATAGCAGACAAAATGGCGAAATGGGTATATTTATTTGAGGAAGGGAACGCGGATATGCGTAATCTGCTTGGCGGCAAAGGCGCCAATCTTGCAGAGATGACGAATCTGGGGCTGCCGATTCCACAGGGCTTTACCGTGACGACGGAGGCCTGCACAGACTACTACAACAACGGCAGACAGATTTCGAATGAAATTCAGGAGCAGATATTCAATGCGCTTGCGGGCTTGGAGGAGAAACAGGGCAAGAAGTTCGGCGATACCGAAAATCCCCTTCTTGTGTCAGTCCGTTCGGGAGCAAGGGCTTCCATGCCGGGTATGATGGACACCATTCTGAATCTGGGTCTGACGGACGCAGCCGTGGAGGGCTTCGCACGAAAGACTGGGAATCCACGCTTTGCATACGATTCCTACCGCAGATTTATCCAGATGTTTTCCGATGTGGTTATGGAGATCCCCAAATCTTATTTTGAGAGAATCTTAGACGAAATCAAAGAATCCAAAGGCGTGAAGTACGACACCGACCTGACCGCCGAGGACATGAAAGAGATCATCGTCCGTTTCAAAAATATTTATAAAGAGAACAAAGGCGAAGAGTTCCCGCAGGATCCCAAAGTACAGCTTATGGAGGCGGTAAAGGCGGTGTTCCGTTCCTGGGATAACGAGAGAGCGATCGTATACAGACGTATGAACGATATTCCCGGCGACTGGGGCACGGCGGTAAACGTGCAGGCGATGGTATTCGGTAACATGGGTGATACCTCGGGCACAGGCGTTGCCTTTACCAGAAATCCTTCCACCGGCGCGAAGGGCATTTACGGTGAGTACCTGATCAACGCGCAGGGCGAGGACGTGGTGGCGGGTATCCGCACACCCCAGCCGATCACCAGACTGGAGCAGGATCTTCCCGAGTGTTATAAGCAGTTTATGGAGATTGCGAACCGTCTCGAAGACCATTACCGCGATATGCAGGATATGGAGTTTACCATTGAGAACGGCAAGCTTTTCTTCTTACAGACCAGAAACGGCAAGCGCACAGCACCTGCGGCATTACAGATTGCATGTGATCTGGTAGATGAGGGCAAGATCACCCCCGAGGAGGCGGTGCTCAGAATCGAAGCGAAATCTCTGGATCAGCTCTTACATCCGACCTTTGATCCCGACGCTCTGAAGGCGGGTCAGGTAGTGGGACAGGCGCTTCCCGCTTCCCCCGGCGCTGCGGCAGGTAAAGTTTATTTTACCGCAAATGAGGCGAAGGAGGCCCACGAGAAGGGCGAGAGAGTTGTGCTGGTTCGACTGGAGACTTCCCCGGAGGATATCGAGGGTATGCATGCGGCGGAAGGTATTCTCACCGTGCGCGGCGGCATGACCTCCCACGCGGCCGTTGTGGCACGCGGCATGGGTACAGCCTGCGTTTCCGGCTGCGGCGAGATTGCGATTAATGAAGAGGACAAAGTATTCCAGCTTGGCGGAGAGGTGTTCCATGAGGGAGATTACATTTCCTTAGACGGCTCCACCGGTAAGATTTATAAAGGCGACATTAAGACCGTGGAGGCGTCCGTCAGCGGCAACTTCGGGCGGATTATGGAGTGGGCGGACAAGTACCGCAGACTTCAGGTGCGCACCAACGCGGACACGCCCGCGGATGCGGCCAATGCCGTGAAGTACGGCGCGGAGGGCATCGGTCTTTGCCGTACTGAGCACATGTTCTTTGATCCCGACAGGATTCCGAAGATCAGGCAGATGATTCTGGCGAGAACCCAGGAGCAGAGAGAGAAGGCGTTAAACGCACTGATCCCCTTCCAGAAAGGCGACTTCAAGGCACTGTATGAAGTGATGGAGGGCAGACCCGTGACCATCCGTTTTCTGGATCCTCCGTTACATGAGTTTGTGCCCACCGAGCAGGCGGATATCGATGATCTGGCGGTTGAGATGATGATGACGGCGGAGGAGGTGCAGGAGATCTGTGATTCCCTCCACGAGTTTAACCCCATGATGGGACACCGCGGATGCCGTCTGGCGGTTACCTATCCCGAGATCGCGAAGATGCAGACAAGAGCCGTGATGGAGGCGGCGATTGAGGTGAAGAATGAGAAGGGGTACGATATCGTGCCCGAGATCATGATTCCTCTCGTAGGCGAGAAGAAAGAGCTTAAGTTTGTCAAGGATATCGTTGTGGAAGTGGCTGAGGCCGTGAAGAAAGAGAAAAATTCCGACATCCAGTACCACATCGGCACGATGATTGAGATTCCGAGGGCGGCTCTTCTGGCAAACGAGATCGCTGAGGAGGCAGAGTTCTTCTCCTTCGGCACCAACGACCTGACCCAGATGACCTTTGGCTTCTCACGTGACGACGCAGGCAAGTTCTTAGGCGATTATTATAAGAACAAGATTTACGAGTCCGATCCTTTCGCAAGGCTCGACCAGAGCGGTGTGGGCCAGTTGGTACAGATGGCGGCAGAGAAGGGACGCAAGACCAGACCGGACATTAAGCTTGGTATCTGCGGCGAGCACGGCGGCGACCCGTCCTCCGTGGAGTTCTGTCATAAGGTGGGGCTGACGTATGTGTCCTGCTCACCGTTCAGGGTGCCTATAGCCCGGCTCGCGGCTGCGCAGGCAGCGATCGCGGAGAAGAAGTAGGAGTGGCAATATTTGTTTGGAAGTATTATTAAATTGTTTGGGGAGGTTCATCACGATGGTGACGAACCTCTCTTTTAAAAACGGGATTTTGTTTGTGTACCGCGACAGAATGGAGGGTAGCCGATATGCAGGATATTAGCGAAATTCGGAAAATTGTCGTTCCTATTGCGCATTTTTATGGGGTAAAACGCTTATATCTGTTTGGTTCTTATGCAAAAGGCACGGCAAACGAGAAAAGTGATGTGGATTTACTTGTGGAAAAAGGAAAGCCTATGTCTTTGCTTAAACTTTCCGGGATGCGCCAGATGGTTCAGGAGGCGTTGAACCTTTCGGTTGACTTAGTCACTACGGCTGGTATTGAGGATGATTTCAGAAAAGAAATAGCCGGAACGGAGATATTATTGTATGAAGAATAAAGATGTAGTTATCCTCAAAAAAATTTTGGACTATTGCAGGCAGTTGGACGAAGCATGTGATATGTTTGATAACGATTATAATAATTTTTCGGGTAATTCGGTGTTTCAAAATGCTTGCTGTATGTGTATTCTGCAGATAGGGGAGTTGTGTAAAGTAATTTCGGAAGAATTGAGAATGCAGGAAAAAGTTGTTCCGTGGAAAGAATGGTGTGGAATCAGGGATATTTTTGCACATCAGTATTCAAATTTGGACTGTCAGGCGGCGTGGGATACCATACAGCAGGATCTCCCGGAATTGAAAACAGAAATAGCGAGAATTTTAAAAGAGGATGGAGAATAGGATAATTGACAGAGAAATGAGGGTGTCGCAAGATCATTTTGCCAACTGGGATTATGTAAGTCCTTTTTTCTCTTATATGGATATTTCCCCTTTGGGTGTTTTTTGAGTTTTTATAAGAAATCCTGCCTGTTTTTTGGTAGGATTTCTTTTATTATAGCAACAATATGATTATTGTGATAATATCAATAGGTGGACTGATAAGAGTAGCCTAGATATTTGAGCCTGTTTCAGTCATATCAGTGCAATCCAATACAGTTTGCAGTTGCAGAAGGGATGGAAAACAAAATGGCAGATATTTACGTAGCAGATCAGAAGCGTTATGAAAAGATGACATATAACATGGTGGGACGGAGCGGTTTGAAGTTTCCGGCAGTTTCGTTAGGCTTCTGGCATAATTTCGGCTCAAAAGATAACTATGACACGATGAAAGCAATGTGCAGGACGGCTTTTGATCATGGCATTACCCAGTTTGATCTGGCGAACAATTATGGTCCTGTCTACGGGAGCGCGGAGTCGAATCTGGGCAGACTGATGGAGGAAGATTTCAGGCCGTACAGGGATGAACTGGTGATCACGACGAAGGCGGGATACGATATGTGGGAGGGCCCTTACGGTGATCATGGCAGCAGAAAATACCTGATGGCCAGTATTGACCAGAGCCTTAAGCGCATGAAACTGGACTATGTGGATATTTTCTATCATCACCGCATGGATACGGAGACGCCATTGGAGGAGACGATGACCGCTTTGGCGGATATCGTGAGAAGCGGTAAGGCGCTGTACGCGGGCGTGTCCAATTATAACAAAGAATACACAGAAAAGGCGGTGGAACTTTTAAGAGAGCAGCACTGTCCCTTTATCGTAAATCAGAGAAGATATTCTATTTTTGACAGGACCATTGAAAAGGACGGAGTGAAAGCATACTGCAGGGAAGCTGGTGTGGGGATCATTGCTTTTAGCCCGCTGGCGCAGGGGATGCTGACAGACAAATACCTGCATGGTATACCGCAGGATAGCCGCATTGCAAAGGACCCAAGATTTCTCCATGCGACAGATCTGACAGAGAAAAGGCTGGAACAGATTAGGCGGTTAAATGAGCTGGCCGGGCAGCGGGGACAGACGCTGGCGCAGATGGCGCTGTCATGGGTACTGAAGGATGATGAAGTCTGCTCTGTGCTGATCGGCGCATCAAAACCGGAACAGATTGTAGAGAACATTGCTGTAGCGGAACACGCAGATTTTACGGAAGAAGAACTGGAGATGATAGAGGGAATCTGTACAGGTTTGGCTTAGGAGCGCGAAGGAATCTCATTGAAAGAATGGTTGCTTTGTGCATCCATAAACACATAAGCAAGTCTACGGAAGGATCATTGTTGACATGTCTCCAATGAAAGAAAAGGCAGTTGAGATGATACGGCGTATGCTGGATGATAATATGATGTATGTGATCAATATTTTGCGGAATCTGGCAGATTTTAAGCATTCCAGGGTTCAAGTGATCGAATCGGATGAATTTTTGAAATTATTTTGAGGTGAGTTGGAAACTAAATAATTGCATATGTATTGATTCCGCAATGACTCAGCATTATAATATAATATATAACTTGAAGGTCATACATGGCGTGAAGTATAAACTTAGCGAAGTGATATTTTGGAAAGGAGTTTATAATGGCGAGTACGATTCAGGTAAGAGTAGACGATGAATTGAAACGGAAATCGGATATACTGTTCAAAGATCTTGGCACCGATACAACATCTGCGATTAGAATGTTTTTAACGCAGGCAGTTGCAAACAATGGTTTTCCTTTTGAAATCAAGAAGAACAGCAGAGCGGAATATAGCCCATATGATACAATGACAGAAGAGGAAATGCTGGCAAAGTTAAAGCGATCCAGAGAACATTGTGAGACAGGAAGATATTGCGAAGCGGATAAAGCGGTTTCCGACCTGAGAGGGAAGTATGGATTATAGGGTGATTATTACAGAAGATGCAGAATCAGATATGGACGGCTTTGTATGCTATCTTTTTTTGAAAAGAAAAACGAGCAGGCAGCCGGCAATCTTATAGATGATTTTGAAGTTGCTATAGCAGTTTTGAAACATGCAGCAGAAAGCCTAAAAGTGTGTGAAAACCAACACTTGAAGGAGCTTGGTTACAGGAGGATTAACTTTAAGTCCCACAGATATTTTATGCTCTATAGAGTGGAAGGGGATGCAGTTTATGTGGACAATATTTTTCATGAGTTACAGGATTATGAAAATAAGATGATTTAGTAAGTGGTCGCAAGGTCCTCTTCTTTCTCATCGATCTTCCTCAGCCTATTTTTCTGAAAGAAAAGTAAGAGTTGCTGGGAAGGCGCGAGGGGATGGGGATTATAAATTAGGAAGAACTGTTGGAAAAGAAAGTTGATACTGATAAATGGGGCATTATTAAAGCATATTTTTGTAAAGAGTATAGCAGATGATGAAATTTGATATTGTACATTTTGCCAACTGGGATTATGTAAGTCCTTTTTTCTTCTCTTATATGGATCATTGTGCGGATTAGGTCTTTCTCAAGTTCGATAGCATTCAGCTCTTCCTGACTTAAATCGAAATCTTTTTTAATTCTTTCCATGTAGGTATATCAATCATTCCTTTCTTCGCGCCATTTTTCCCGATATAAGCTCTTGCTTTCAGCTTTCTCTCCAAAACGGCCGAAATATGGTAAAATATCTGTGGGTACTACCAAGATGGTAGGTGGTTAGCCTTCTCCGGAGGGACCGTGACCCTCCGATTACATAGAAACCTGTAAAGGAATCTGGGAAAGGAGGGCTGAGCCATATGGATATATTAGGACTTATTGCAGTGCTGAGTTTCGGCTTGACCTGCTTTGGAATAGGGTATTCTTTTGGTAAGGATAGTAACAAGACACAGAAATAGCCGCCCCGGTCTGGTAAACTGAGCGGCTGTTTCTAGCTTAACATTTATTGGGTATTCAAAGTTGTTCCGTGGAAAGAATGGTGTGGAATCAGAGATATTTTTGCCCATCAGTATTCAAATAAAAAAGGGGCAAACTAAATTAGCTGCGATAGTGGGGAAAATATATACTGTTAAAATCAATTCCCGTATAAAGTTGTCGCTGATATTGTCGGTGGAACAATGCATTTTCATTCTCGCAGGCAGATTATGGAGGGGTTTTTACTTGACAAGGGTTTTGGGGAAACATATAATTGTTTGAAAACTAACTATTATAATGTGATGAGATTACGGAGGGTAATTATGAATGAAACACTTCACTATCTTCTCATGGTGAATCATCTGGCTTTCCAAAAGGCGCTGCTTATGGGAATCAGGGATACAAACCTGACATTAGGACAGCCTAAGATACTTGACTATCTGAGAGACCATGATGGGGCAGTCCAGAAAGAAATTGCAGCAGCGTGTTATATTGAGCCTGCAACGCTGACGTCCATTTTGTCCGGCATGGAAAATAAAAATCTGATCGTCCGCAGAATGCAGGGCAATAACCGCCGCAGTCTGTATGTATATCTGACCAAGCAGGGGAAGGAATTGGCGAAACAAGTGGAGTCAGAGTTTTGCAGGATCGAAGAACATGCTCTCAGGGAGTTTTCAGATGAGGAAAGAGCCTTGTTAAATGATTTTTTGATCCGAATAAAAGATAGCTTTGAGAAGAAAGAAGATTTGTGATACTTGACAGAAAATATTATGAGATATAAAATAATTAGAAGTCTAATTATTTGAATCACAAAGGAGATGTATCTCATGACAAAAAGCGAAACAGTAAAACGTTATGTATTATTTATCATCAGTCTGTTCTTTGCCGCGCTCGGGGTGGCATTTACAAAGCGTGGGGAACTGGGCGTCTCCCCCATTTCTTCTGTTGCAAATGTGATGAGTTGTAAATTTGATGCCCTTTCTCTGGGAACATGGCTGATCATCTGGAATGGTATCCTGATTGTGGGACAGATTGCAATATTGGGGAAACGATTTCAGCCAATACAAATTTTACAGGTGCCGGTGTCATTTCTCTTTGGCTGGTTTACCGATCTGGGAATGTGGATGGTGTCTTTCATTCCCGCAGATAGATATCCGGTTCGTCTGATTATGGTTATCGTTGGTGTTGTCATTCTCGGGTTCGGGATTTCCCTGTCGGTGATTGCGAATGTGATTATGAATTCTGGTGAGGCGTTTGTGAAAGTAGTTTCAGATAAACTACATAAAGAATTTGGAAATGTAAAAATAGCATTTGATGTGTTCTGTGTTGTGTTGGCTTTGGTTTTGTCTCTTCTGTTTTTCCATTTCTCCATTGTGGGGACAAGGGAAGGGACGATCATTTCGGCTCTGCTGACAGGGGTTGTGGTGAAATTTTTCAGCGGCAAGTTGAAACAGCCGTTAGAGGTTGCGCTGAAAGCTTAAAGAGCATTGTGTGAAACGGAAGATTCTTACAGGAAACGAATATGGATCGATTTCATTAGATAAAGGCGGTGTAATACTATGCAATACAAAAGCAGGATTGGAATCAGGAGGATGGCGGGACTGCTTTCTGTTCTTTTGGCGGCAGGTCTTAACGGATGCGGTGAAACGGAAGCGGAGGAAAGCATGCAGATGAATGTTGAGCAGGCAGAGGCTGTTCCGGCTTTTACCGAAACAGAAGAATCAGAAGGCGGGCAGGCAAAGGAAGAGGAGAAGGAATCTGCCGCGATGGAACAGGAAACGGCGAACGAGAGCATGGAAGGGGAGAAAAAAATGCCGCCTGAGGGCTGGGAACTGGTATTTGACTCGCCGGAATGGGGACTCTCTTTTGGGGAACCGGGCACGCAGCCAGAGGGGAATGCGTCTGCGGAAGATCTGGCCTGGTATGACGGATACTATGTGGGGAGCGACAGTGAAAAAGTGTTATATCTTACCTTTGACTGTGGATATGAAAACGGCAATACGCAGCCAATTTTAGATGCGCTGAAAAAGCATGATGCAAAAGCGACTTTTTTTGTGGTGGGACATTTTTTAGAGGCGGCGCCTGATCTGGTGATACAAATGACAGAAGACGGACATACCGTGGGAAACCATACCTATCATCATCCGGATATGTCAACCATTTCCACTTTGGAGGAGTTTCAAAAGGAACTGGACGACGTGGCAAATTTGTTCCGGGAGGTGACGGGAGAAGAATTAGCGCCTTATTACCGTCCGCCACAGGGGAAATGCAATGCGGAAAATATTAAGATGGCGCAGCAATTGGGATATACAACGATTTTTTGGAGTCTTGCTTATGTGGACTGGAATCAGGACGATCAGCCGGACCATGAGGAGGCTTTTGAAAAATTAACCACCCGTGTTCATCCGGGTGCTATTGTGCTGCTTCACAACACATCCCGGACAAACGGGGAGATTCTGGATGAATTGTTGACCAGATGGGAGGAAATGGGGTACCGGTTTGCTCCGCTGTCAGAGCTTACGGGAAAGACTGACTTTTGACAGACATTAAAATATACAGCTTGATTGACCTTGCGGCGGGCAGACGGGTCTTTATCCCATAATGCGCAAGCAAGATTTGGGACGTGAGCAGCAATAATGGGAAAAACGTATACTTATTTTTGCCTCACCCTGCTTTTCTCTTTTTGATAAATAAAAATACTCATACCGATCATGGCAAGAAACATTAAAATTGCGATGATAAAAGATTCTCTGTTTTTAAGCTGGCCGCCCGCTTCCGAATTGATCAGTACATCCCAGACAGCGCCGACACCCCAGAAAAACGGAAAGATGGAAAAAAGATTGCGAGTGATATCAAATATCCCGACATACATGATTCCCACAAAAAACAGCTTTGTAAATTCCGGTTGAAAGCCCGCATGGTGCAGGCTGTAGAAAGCAGCGGTGAGGAAGACGGAAGGTAACATACCAAACGCCCGCTCAAATTCATAACGTAGAAATCCGTAGATAAAGATCATTTCAAATATTCCGGCAGCAAAAATGTAGGTAATGGCATAAAAGGAATCAGTGGAAAAAAGTATTGGTTCTGTAGTTTCACTGATAAATATGCCTAATAGAGAAGCGGCTGCGATTACATTTATAATTAAACTGGCCAAAAGCTTATCCTTATGCAGTCCCAGGACGGATAAGCTTTTCTCTTTTACGATTACTATATAGTAGACAGGTAGAAAAAAACCTAAAAGCAAAATCATAAAGACATCCCGCAATATAATATTTACCAACTCATTGTGGAATATTGTCATAGCTGCACTTGACAGAATCATCAGGATACCGCAAAAAAGTGCGAATACATTCTCTTTATCTATCGTAATATGGAAATATTTATTCTGCATGGTTTTTCTCCTCATATACCGACAATAATCTCTGTGTTCCGGTGATTTCAGCGTTTACAATGTCAGTCATACGTCTGACATTTGCCACATGGATCGCGGGAACTTTTGAGGTCCATGTGGTATTGTCCTGTTTGCGAATGCCCTCAAGGTATGCCTGCAGGATTTGTAATCTTTCTTTCAGCAGGGTTATAGCCTCTTCCTTTTCTAAAATATGCATAAGAAATGCAGATATCGTAAAAATGTTGGTATCATAATCAAACTGCACAATGGATGTCCGGATAGTCTCCTTTAATTCCATTTTTCCTTTTGCAGTTAAAGAATAGATTGTTCGCTCCGGCATATTACCGACTTTTTCTACGGTGCCCAGGAGCAATTCTCTTTTTTCCAAATTTTTTAAGGTGGTGTAAACGGTAGAATCGGCGATGTAAAACCACCATTGAATGTTCATATCATTTAGTATTTTTGTAATTTCGTAGGCATTCAACGGTTTGTCATAGATCAGTCCCATAAGTAGAGTTGCAGATTTTGACAGCATTTTTTTGTAATTCCTTTCTATCAATATACTACTTTATATATATAGTACTTTAATATAATAGCAATATTGGAATAAATGTTCAAGTATTTTCTAAGGATTTTTTGATCTGACGGAGACATTGACTTTTTTGCGGCCCGGACATAAACTTTAACTAAATGAAAGGACATCGCGAAATTATTCAGGTACAGGAGGATCAGCATGGGAATTTCAGCAGGATTCATGGTGCCCCATCCGCCGCTCATTATACCCGATGTGGGCAGGGGTGAGGAAAAGAAAATTCAGAAGACGATTGATGCATACCAAAGAGCGGCGGAGAAAATCGGCCGTCTGCAGCCGGAGACGATCGTGCTCCTGTCACCGCACCAGACCCTGTATGCGGATTATTTCCATATATCGCCCGGACAGGGTGCAAGGGGTGACTTTGGACAGTTTCGCGCCAGCCGGGTTTCTATGGAAGTTTCCTATGACACGGAATTTGTCCGTGTGCTGTGCGAGGCTGCACAGGAGGCCGGTTTACAGGCGGGAACCCTGGGAGAGCGGGAGCGGAAGCTGGATCATGGGACTATGGTTCCTTTGTATTTCGTAAATCAGTACTGGACAGGCTACCGATTGGTGAGGATTGGCTTGTCGGGTTTACCGCTGACGGCGCACTATCGGCTGGGACAGTGCATCCAAGCGGCAGCACAGTCTCTTGGGCGCAATACGGTGGTGATTGCCAGCGGCGATTTGTCCCATAAGCTGACGGAGGACGGACCCTACGGTTATCAGAAGGAGGGGCCCGCCTATGACGCGCGGATCATGGATGTGATGGGCAGGGGCGCTTTTGGGGAACTGCTGGAATTTTCGGAAGATTTCTGCGAAAAGGCGGCGGAGTGCGGACATCGCTCCTTTACCATTATGGCGGGTGCATTTGACCGGATCGGTGTGGAGACAGAGCAGCTTTCCTACGAGGGACCTTTCGGGGTGGGGTATGGCGTCTGTGCCTATCAAGCCTGCGGTAATGACGAGACACGCAATTTTCTGGAACAGTATGAAAAGAAGGAGCGGCTGGCGCTTCTTGCCAGACGGGAACGGGAAGACCCTTATGTCAGACTGGCAAGACACACCATAGAGGCGTTCACAGGGACGGGGAAGCTTCCTGAAATGCCCCGGGAATTGCCGGAGGAATTGTATCACAGCAGGGCTGGTGCGTTTGTATCTCTGAAGGAGGACGGAAAGCTCAGGGGCTGTATCGGAACCATTCATGCGGTCAGAGAATCTCTTGCGGAAGAAATCATGTACAATGCCGTGAGCGCCTGTTCGGAGGATCCCAGGTTCTCTCCTGTGGAAAGTTGGGAGGTGGAGCGCCTGACGATCAGCGTTGACGTGCTGGGGGAGACGGAGAAGATTTCTTCACCGGAGGAACTGGATGTGACCCGATACGGAGTCATCGTGACAAGAGGCGCAAGACGCGGGCTGCTGCTGCCGAACCTGGAGGGCGTGGACACGGTAGAGCAGCAGATTGCCATAGCGAAGCAGAAGGCGGGTATCAAAGATTATGAGAGCGTGGAACTGGAACGTTTTGAAGTAATACGGCACCACTGATGAACAGGGGTTGATTTTTTATGAAAACAATTTGTCAGGTATGTATGCATCATTGTGCCTTAGAGCCCGGACAGACGGGATTGTGCAGGGCCAGAAAAAACAAGGGCGGGGAAATTGTCTGCGATAATTACGGTTTGATCACTTCCTGTGCGCTGGATCCCATTGAAAAAAAGCCTCTGTATGATTTTCATCCGGGAAGCATGATCCTGTCCGTGGGTAGCTTCGGCTGTAACCTCAGATGCCCTTTTTGCCAGAATCATGAGATTTCCATGACGGACGCAAGGAGCCTTGATGTGGAGGAGGTCTCCCCCGGACAGCTTGCGGATACGGCGCTCCTATGGAAGGAACAGAAAAAGGCAGGGAACATCGGCGTGGCCTATACCTATAATGAACCCGTGGTGGGCTGGGAGTTTGTTCGTGATACGGCCCGTCTGGTGAGAGAATATGGTATGCTGAATGTGCTTGTGACGAACGGTACAGCCTCACTTGAGGTGCTGGAGGAGCTGCTGCCGTGGATAGACGCCATGAACATTGATCTGAAGGGATTTCGTGAGGAGTATTATCGGAAACTTGGCGGGGATCTGGAGACGGTTAAGGCCTTTATCGCGAGGGCTGTGGAAAGCTGTCATGTGGAACTGACTACGCTGATTGTACCGGGAGAAAACGATTCTCCTGAAGATATGGAGGCGCAGGCCAAATGGATTTCCGGTTTACGTCCGACAATTCCTCTCCATATCACCCGCTTTTTCCCGCGGTACCGCATGAGAGACAGAGAAGCTACGGATGTGGAGCTGCTGTACCGCCTTGTCGGGACGGCCGGTAAATATCTGGAAAAGGTGTATGTGGGGAACGTGTGACGGGAAAAACATGCGGATAGACAAAAGGCATCCTTCTAGTATGAATATAGAGAAAAAGCGGCGCAGGATGAAACAACAGATGATATGGACACAGAAAATTCACAAAAAATATTAGCACTCTCTATTGACGAGTGCTAATATGAGTGTTATAACATATTTAGAACAGATGGAACGAAGGAATAAATCAGAAGAGAGATGTTCCTTTCCGGATGTCCGCAGTTTCAATTAACAGGTTAATTTTAGTTTCATAGAAAAAGGAGCGATGACTTATGATGACACCTAGTATTTTTGGAGAAAATTTATTTGACGATTTCTTTGATGATCTTTTTGATTTTCCTGTGTTCGATGATAAGGCAATGCAGAAAGCACAGAGAAAACTGTATGGGCGCCATGCGGCGAACATGATGAAAACAGATGTACGTGAGCACGATGACCACTATGAGGTAGATATTGATCTGCCCGGTTTCAGGAAAGACGAGCTGTCTCTGGAACTGAACGACGGATATCTGGTAATCAGCGCGGCAAAGGGGCTTGATAAGGATGAGAAGGAAAAGAAAAGTGGAAAATTCGTCCGTCAGGAGCGTTATGCAGGCAGCATGAGCAGGTCTTTCTATGTCGGCGAAGATGTAAAGCAGGAAGATATTCATGCGAAGTATGAAAGCGGGGTATTGAAATTGAGTATTCCGAAGGCAGAAAAGGATAAACCGAAGATTGAAGAAAAGAAATATATTGCCATTGAGTAACAGGCAAAACACGTAACAGGCAGGGGACATGACAGGTTCCCTGCCTGTCTGCTTTTTCTTTATGATCCAAATCCCATGTATTTGAAAGATTCTTCAGAATTTTCCCTGTAAAATTATGACCTCCATACCGAAGGAAATGGCGAATGTCCTGACTGATGTTTTTGCCAGAAAATTGACGTTCCTGCCAGATGCCTTGTTTTTCGGACGAAAACAATTATAATTAAATGAAATTTTCGGCGGGAGGAGATTGACAGGATATGCCGGAAGGGGTATGCAGGACGAGCCGGAGGAATAAGGAGGACACAGTGAACGATTGGATTTTAGTGGTTGACGATGACACATCGAATCTGAAAATGGCAAGCCATATTTTAGGCGGGGCACAGATGAGGATAAGCTGTTTAAAAGCGGGTGGGGACGCCGTGCAGTTTCTGGAGAAAAACAGGCCGGATCTTATCCTGCTGGATATACATATGCCCGGGATGGATGGTTTTGACACAATGCTGGCCATTCGTGAAAAGGGGACGGCGGCAGACATCCCTGTCATTTTTCTCACGGCGGACGATGACAGCAATACCGAAAAGCGGGGACTGGAGGTGGGGGCAGTGGATTTTATCAAAAAACCTTTTGTGCCTGAAGTTCTTCTGCTCCGTGTGCGGCATACCATCGACTTAAGCCGTTTGCAGGCGGATCTGGAGTATGAGGTGCTAAAAAAGACACAGGAGATCGCGGCGCAGCATGAAAAGCTGGAAAGAATATCCATGCAGATTGTCAAAGCATTGTCCGGCGCCGTGGACGCAAAGGATACCTATACAAACGGGCACTCCTTAAGAGTGGCGGAATATTCCAGGGAAATTGCGCGCCGCGCGGGACTTTCGGAGGAAATGCAGGGTGATATTTATATGATGGGACTGCTGCATGATGTGGGAAAAATCGGTGTGCCCGATGCGATCATCAATAAACCGGCGCATCTGACGGAGGAGGAATTTACGGTTATCAAAAATCACCCGGTTATGGGGGCAAGAATTCTTAAGAATATTAAGGATTTTCCCAAGCTGATCACAGGTGCCAGATGGCATCATGAGCGCTATGACGGCAGGGGATACCCGGATGGCATTGCCGGTGAAGAGATTCCCCTGGAGGCCCGGATCATTGCGGTGGCGGACGCTTATGATGCCATGAGCTCGCGGAGGAGCTATCGCGACGTGCTTCCGCAGGAGAAAGTCCGCTCAGAGATTGAGAAGGGGAAAGGAACGCAGTTTGACCCCGCAGTGACGGAGATTGTGCTTGGCATGATTGATGAGGACGCGGATTATCAGATGCGGGAAAGCTGAGGAGGAAAGATGAACGATCAGGAAAAACAAAGAGCAGCGCATCTTTTGCTGCTGCTCTGTTATACCATCTTATCATGTGCGCTGATAGGCGAGTCCCTGCTTATGGGGTGGGAGACGTGGGCGGTTGTACTTTTGCCGGTTGGTGTGATCGCAGGGTGGACACTGCATATCAGAAACAGGCTGCCGATGGCTGTCAGGTTGGATATTTACACTGTCATGATGATGCTTGTCTATTTCTTTTATGGAATCCATGAGACCAGCATGTTTGATCTGGCGCCGCTTATGATAACGGTAATGGTACTATACTCTTCTACAGAGAAGTACGGTACCATTAAAATATGTATGTTTACCTATTATCTTACAATGGCTTATGATTTTTTCCAGGTGGTGGGCAGCTCCACGGAGGACGCATCGCTTTTTATCAGCCGCATTTTTCTGCACCTCCTTCTGGTGTATATGGCTGGCAGGCTGCTTAAGACCGTGGTAGAGAGGCGGGTCAAGGAAAGAGAATCAACGGAGGAGATGATTGCCCGGTTGGAGGAAATCAATCGAAGAACGGAAGACTTTCTTGCAAATGTGTCGCATGAACTCCGCACACCGATCAATGCGGTGACGGGAATCTCGTCAGTCATGCTGAAAAACGAGACAGATCCGGGGAAAAAGAAAGATATTTTTACCATACAGATGGCGGGACAGAGGCTGTTTGGCCAGATCGAGGATATTCTGGATTATACGGAGATTGACAATGAAAAGGTAAACGTCAGCGAGGAGGCTTATATGATATCCTCCATTGTCAATGATGTGATCAGCGAAAATCAGATGCAGGAAAGAGAGCATATGCCGGAGCTGATTTTTGATTTGGATGCCGCAATGCCCGCAGTCCTTCTCGGGGACGGGAAAAAGATGAAGAAGATTCTCAGGCATCTGGTAAACAATGCCGTCAAGTTTACAAAAAAGGGCGGCGTATACATCAGGATCCATGCGCTTCGCAAGGACTACGGCGTAAATCTGTGCATGACCGTCAGCGATACCGGCGAGGGTATTTCCGGGGAAGAGCTGGAGAAAATTACGGAGGGGTTTTATCAGTCGGACGGCGGAAGAAACCGAAGAGCAGGAGGATTGGGGTTAGGTCTGCCGATTGTGGCCGGTATGGTTTCTTACATGGAAGGGTTTATGCAGATCAAAAGCGAAGAGGGATGCGGCACCGTGGTATCCGTGAGTATTCCGCAGCGGATAGCGGATAAAAAGTCTATGGTCACTTTGAAAAACCGGGAACGGTTATGCCTTGCATGTTACCTGAAGGTGGAGAAATATGAGATTCCTGAAGTGAGGGACTACTATAACGAAACGATCACCCATATGGTAGAGGGCATGGACGTTTCCATACATAGAGTATTTAATACGGATGAATTGAAGGCATTGACAGGGGTATATCAGATTACACATTTGTTTACCGGCGCGGAGGAGTATAAAGAGAGCCACGCCTTGTTTGAAGATCTGGCTGACAGGATGACGGTGATTGTGGTAGCGGATAAGTATTTTGTTCCCCTGTCCGGCACTAAGACAAAACTTCTCAGGAAACCGTTTTACTGTCTGCCCATAGCGAACATGCTGAATGCGGAAGTGGTGCAGGATGAAATTTCGTTTGAGGGAAAACGGATGATCTGCCCGAATGTAAGCGTTCTCGTGGTGGATGATGAGCCGATGAACCTGATGGTTGCGGAGGGAATTTTCAGGGAATATGAGATGCAGGTCAGGACGGCGCATAGCGGAATGGCGGCGTTGGAACTTAGCGGTAAGGAAAATTTTGATTTGATTTTTCTCGATCATATGATGCCGGAGATGGACGGCGTGGAGACGTTAAAGAGGCTTCGCAAACTTTTGGCAGATTCTGAAAGAACTGCCACAATCATTGCATTTACGGCCAATGCGGTCAGCGGTGCGAGGGAGATGTTCTTTGAGGAAGGCTTCGACGAATTTGTGTCTAAACCGATTGAAATGGTGGAGCTGGAACGTGTCCTCAGGAATGTACTGCCAAAGTCGGCGGTTCAGTATGTAGATAAAGATTACACAATGGAGCGGAGTATGGAAAGCCAGAACACTGCACAGCCTGGGAACATAAAGGAAACGCCGTCATCTGATCAGAAGAAAACGGACCTTTTGGAGGAGGCAGGGATCCATACGAAAACCGGTCTGCAGTATTGCCTTGACAATACGGAGTTTTACGATGAGCTGTTGATTAAATTTGCGTCAGATGCGGACGGAAAGCAGGAGGATATCGGCAGATTTTTTGGACAGGGAGACTGGGAGAATTATCATATTATGGTTCATGCGCTGAAGAGTACGGCCCGCATGATAGGAGCGGACGTCCTTTCTGATCTGGCCAAAGAGCTGGAGGAGGCGGCAAAAAACCGGGATGTGGAATATATCGGAAAGCATCATGGAAATCTTCTTGTGAAATATAAAGAGACGGCGCAGAGTATACGCAATATTTTTTCCGGGGAGGAGAAAAGCGGGGAACAAAAGGGATATCAGGAAATCTCCGGTGCAAAGCTGCGCAGCAGGCTGGAGGAAATTGAAGACAGTCTCAACACGTTTGAGGCGGATAAGGCAAAGACCCTGATAGAAGAGTTGGGCGGTTTTGTATATTGTGGAGATTCTGTCGCCGGACTTTTGGAGGCGGCGGTGCGGGATGTGGATGATTTTGAGATGGCTGCAGCATCGGAAAAAGTGAAAACTCTGATAGGCAGTTTGGGGGATGGTGAAGCGTGATGAATTTAAAGAAAATAATAGAACCCATAGGAGATTCCAATGTATCGCTGCAGGAGCGACTCTTCCGCCTCCTGACGCTGATTGGATTAATCGGTATGGCAGTAGCTGTTATTATGGGAATTGCTGTTGGAGAAAGTGCCTTAAATAATATCGGAATGGTGCTGGGATTTATCCTCTTTTTCGGATTAATTTATTTTTCCATCCATTTTCATAAGATACAGGCGGGAGCTGTAATTATCGGAGGTCTCCTCGTGTATCTGGTGATGCCATTTAACTTTCTGACAACAGGAGGGCTTTACGGAGGCGGCTCAAGCTGGTTCCTGCTTGCTTTTGTTTTTGTGGCGCTTCTTGTGGAGAACCGGATCAAATATGTGTTGATGGCCAGCGGGCTGGTGATCAGCTGGGGCTGCTATATTCTCGCCTATTTTTATCCCTCCGTTCTCGCCATGCATACGGTCGAGATGGCTTATATCGACTCTGCTGTATCCATGACGGTGGTTGCGTTTTTGACGTGCGGGATGCTTCTGTTTCAGAATTCCATTTACCGTTCCTCGAACAGAACGGCAAGACAGCGGAAACAGGAAATCGAAGAACTGAATCAGGCGCAGAACCGTTTCTTTTCCAGTATGAGCCATGAGATCCGTACGCCGATCAATACGATTATCGGTTTAAACGAAATGATCCTGCGGGAAACGACGTCGGATGAGATTGCCGCGGATGCAAAGGATATTCAGACGGCC
This sequence comes from Lachnospiraceae bacterium UBA7143, assembly GCA_002491905.1. Lineage (GTDB taxonomy): Bacteria > Bacillota > Clostridia > Lachnospirales > Lachnospiraceae > UBA3282. The sequence continues at coordinate 52,403 of DKWV01000045.1, forward strand.
AGCAAAATGCTCCTCGCGCTGATCAACGATATTCTGGATATGTCCAAGATGGAATCCGGGAAAATGGATATCGTGCCCGTCAGCTACAACGTGGGGGACATGCTGTCGGAGATTGTCAACATGATATGGGTGCGGACGAAGGAGAAGGGACTGGAATTTCACATAGACGTTGATCAGAAAATGCCTTCCCAGCTTCTGGGTGATGAGGTGCGGATCAAGCAGATCTTAATAAATGTGCTGAACAATGCGGTTAAATATACAGCAGAGGGTTCTATTACCCTCTCGATCCAGTGCAGGAGGCAGGAACATGGGCGTGCCCAGATTGTCTATTCGGTGGCGGATACGGGCATGGGAATCAAAAAGGAGAATATTCCGTATCTGTTCAGCGCTTTTAAGAGAGTGGATGAGGAGAAAAACCGTCATATTGAGGGAACAGGACTCGGGCTTTCCATCGTGAAGCAGCTTGTAGACCTTATGGGCGGCGATATTTCGGTAAACAGCGTTTATACAAAAGGAACGACTTTTATTATTACGATACCCCAGGAAATCGTTTCCGAAGAGGAAATAGGAAATATTGATATAGAGGCGCGCCATGCGATAAACGCAAGAAAATATTATAAGAGAAGTTTTGAGGCGCCAAGGGCCCGTATCCTGATTGTGGACGATAATGACGCAAACCTGATGGTTGAGGCAAAACTGCTGCGGGATACGAAAGTACAGACGGAAACGGCAGGCAGTGGGGCGGAGTGTCTGCAGAAGACACTGAAAAACCGGTATGACGTCATCCTGATGGATCACCTGATGCCGGAAATGGACGGCGTTGTATGTCTGCATGAAATCCGGGCGCAGGCGGGCGGCCTGAATCAGGAGACGCCGGTGATCATCCTGACTGCAAACGCCGGAAGTGAAAACCAGAAACTGTATAAGAGGGAAGGTTTCGACGGATATCTGACGAAACCGATTACCGGCGGGCAGCTTGAGGCGGAGCTGTTAAGGCACCTCCCGGAAGAGATCGTGACTCTGGCAGACAGGAAGGATTCTTTCGGTGTGGTGCAGGCGCCCTTTGTGGAGCGCACGAAAAAGAAGATGTTTCTTCTGGTTTCTACGGACAGCGTTTCGGATCTGCCACAGGAGATGACGGAAAGAGCACGGGTTGCCGTTATGCCGTACCGGGTAGTGACGGAAGGTGGTGAGTTTATAGACGGACAGGAAACCGATACGGACGGTGTGCTCGCCTATATCAGAAGCGGCAGACGCGCGCATTCGGAGTCGCCGAGTGTTGCCGAGTACGAGGCTTTTTTTGCGGAGCAGTTGACAAAAGCGCAGTGCGTGATTCATCTGACCATGTCCGGGAAGGTCAGCAAAGGCTATGGGAATGCGCTGGAGGCATCGGAGAGTTTTGACAATGTGGAAGTGATTGATACCGGGCACTTGTCCAGTGGAATGGGGTTTATCGTTTTACAGGCGGCAGAGTATGCCGCGAGCGGTATGTCTCAGGAGGCTGTAATAGAGGGAATACAGCGGATGCGCTCCCAGGTCAGAACAAGCTTTATTGTGGACGATACGGAGTATCTGCTGCGTGCGGGAAGAATTTCTCCGCGGATTAACACAATATGTAAAGCGTTTATGGTGCATCCTGTATTGGTTTTGAAAAACAGTAAAATGATGGTGGGAGCCATCATGATCGGGACGAAAAAAACAGTATGGAGAAAGTATATTGAGTCTGTACTCAGCAATGCTGGCAGGATAGACAAAAAACTTTTATTTATCACGCATGCCGGACTGTCCAATGAAGAACTGCAGGAAATTGAGAAAACCGTCAGGAAGAAAGTCAATTTTGATCAGATTATTTATCAGAAAGCGTCGCCTGCAATTTCAATTAATTGCGGCATGGGGGCGTTTGGGCTGCTGTTTAAATTACAGAGCGGGAAATAGAAAGTAATGCATGGGGAGATTGCTATGAAAAGAGAAGGAAAGAGAATCGTATGGCTGGCAATTGCGTCTGTATTGCTGTTTGCCGGATGTGGGAAAAAACAGGAAAGCGTCAGTTTAGAGTTGGCGGAAGGGGCGTCTGATTTGGCGTATGTACAGTCCAAGGGAACGCTTGTGGCAGGCGTGACCGATTTCGCGCCGATGGATTACCGCGATGGGGAAGAATGGACAGGGTTTGACGTTGAACTGGCGGAAACTTTTGCGGAGAGACTGGGCGTCACTCTGGAACTGAAAGAAATTGAATGGGATGACAAGACCAGACTGTTGGAAAAAGGAGAAATTGACTGTATCTGGAATGGAATGACTATGACACCGGCGCTGGCGGAATCCATTTCCTGTTCCAGGCCATATCTCTCCAATGCACAGGTGGTCGTAATGCGGAAGGAAGAGCTCAAACAGTATCAGACAATAGAGGAATGCCAGCATTTGCTGTTTGCCGTGGAGGCAGGTTCCACAGGGGAAGAGCTTCTGAAAGAAAAGAAATATCGCTATACTGCCCGGGCAACACAGAAAGAAGCATTGCAGAGCGTTCTGGATAAGAAAGCGGATGCGACGGTAATCGATATCATTATGGCGGCACACAACACCCGCGCCGGACAGGAATATGATGAGTTTGGGGCTGGTATTCCCCTCAATGATGAAAAAATCTGTGTGGGTTTTCGCAAAGGCTCTGATCTGACAAGCGAGGCGGATGCTTTTATTCAGGCGGTATACGAGGATGGGAGCATAGAAACGCTGGCAGAAAAGTATGGGATTGGAAATGCGGTTTTGAATTAACATTTCTTAAACAAATCATAACTTATCACAGAATTAGGCAATTGCTTTTGTTCCGATAATGGAATATAATGGAAAGCAGCAGGAGGTTTGGGATATGGAATACTTAACAACTGTAGAAATGTCAAAAAAATGGAATGTTTCTTCACGAAGAATTATCACGCTTTGTATAGAAAGACGGATAGAGGGAGCAATCAAGAAAGGTAAAATGTGGCTGATTCCTGCTGATGCGGAAAAACCTAGAGATGCGCGCTGCAAAAAAGTACAACCCAATATAAAATAGCAGGGAAAGTATAAGAATTGAGAATGATAGTGATGGAACATGGAACTATTTGATTATAACGGACGAGGGTAGAATATAGAGGATATTTTGGGAAAAATTCATCTGAATCATATTTTATACAAATATGTGATTTTGTGTCTTTTTCGTTCACTTTTCCTTCAAAGGGAAGAACATTAGTTGAAAAGATTATAATAATTATTGTTGAGAAATTAATTGTGACAGCACTGCTGACACAAATTTAAAGGACGGTTATTTATGAAAGAAATAAATTCGGCTTTTTCGCAGGTTACTGACATTATCGAAACGGCGAAGAATAGTGCGTATAAAAAAGTAAATGAAGAACTGATCAATATGTATTGGAATATAGGTGCATTTTTAAGCAAAGAGGCTGAAAATGCAGCTTTTGGAGATGCATATATTGATTCCATATCAGAATATATACAAGAGCAATTTCCGGGAATTAAGGGATTTAACAGGCGTGGACTGTATCGAATGAAAAAATTTTATGAGACATATGTTAGCGATGAATTTGTGACAGCACTGCTGACACAGATCAGCTGGACAAATCATCTTGCAATTATGTCAAAGGCAAAGACCGTTGAGGAAAGACATTTTTATATTACCTTGTGTATAAAAGAAAGCTATTCTTCAAGAGAACTGGAAAGACAGATGGAAAGCGCATATTATGAGCGTTATATGCTGTCGAAAGAAAAAATATTGCCGGAGCCAATAAGGGGGCTAAAAGAAAATCCGTTTATGGATACTTATGTCGTGGAATTTTTGGATATGCCAAAAATCTATAAAGAACAAGATTTTAGAAAAGCTTTGATTAATAATATGAAGGATTTTATATTGGAGCTGGGGAAAGACTTCACTTTCATTGATGAAGAATATAGGGTACAGGTTGGCGGAGAAGACTTTGCGGTTGATTTACTTTTTTTCCATAGAGGTTTACAGTGTCTGGTAGCTTTTGAGTTAAAAATTGAAAAGTTTAAACCGGAATATATATCAAAAATGGATTTCTATTTGGAGGCGCTTGACCGGCAGAAGAAAAAAGAACACGAGAATCCAAGTGTTGGATTAATATTGTGTGCGTCTAAAAATGATGAAGTAGTAGAGTACGCAATGAGCAGAAGTATGTCACCGATGCTGGTATCGGAATACAAATTACAATTACCGGATAAGAAGATATTGGAGAGAAAATTACAGGAATTAGTCAATGTTCCTCAAATAGAAGAATAGAATATTTATTGCTGTATAAAAGACTTGATGAAACGGCGGTATGGAAAGGAAATATGATGTTCTACAAAATGATTGAAAATGCGCGGGACAGATGGTATGCGTCTGCTGAATGTACAATAAAATCAATGACGGATTACATAGAATTGAAAGGTATGCTTCGCGATGCGCAAATCAACGCAATTAAAACATACCTTTTTTTAAAGATTTCCTGTGAAAGCAGATTGCTTGCAGATTTATTCAGCGAAGGTAAATTTAATACACTTGATTTAGAAGGCGCAGAAATATCGAATACCGTCCGCAGATATTTGGAACAAAATACAGCCGCTGCAGCACTGTTCGAATATTCCTGTCTAAAAAATGATCAAGGGGAACAGGTTTCAAAAAAATTAGAGGAACTCATAAAAAAGGCACCAGAGAATATTGATTATAGGAAATTTTTCAGGGATTGGTCAAATGAATATGTATATGGATTATTTCGCAATAGAAGAAAATATTGGTCAAAGATATTTTGGAAGAAGAAGGTATATGATTTAACTTTCGCTAACTTTTACTAATTGGCAAATTTCTGGTTTAAAGCGGTACATGCAATGTCAAAAACCTTTATTTTATGTGGTTTTGAATTAACATTTCTTAAACAAAAGTCAAACATTACGCAAATAATGTCATGATACTCTCTTACCATCAGATGTCTGGAAAGAAAGAAAGGAAGGAGAGTGACAGCATGGCAAAATCTAAGCTGGCAGAAGTGAATGAAAAAATTGCGGAGGGAGTAGTCGGCGGCTACAAAAAGATTGAAGAAGGCGTGGTCGGCGGCTACAAAAAAATTGAGGAAGGAGCGGTCGGCGGTTTTAACAAAGTGGCTGACAAGTTCGTGGACCATTTCCTGACACAGGAGGGTGAATCCGTGGAGGAGGCAAAGGCGCGGATGGCGGCGGAGCAGGACGAGCGCAGACAGAAACAGGCGTCGGTTGTGAAGGCAGGCATGCAAAAGGCGGAAGCAGCCGGATCGGAGGCAGGGAGAAAGGCAGGGCACAAAAAATGAAAAAGAGTACATTTGTGGCCATGCTTTTAGGAACTGTCGGCGGCATTTTGTTCGCACTGGGGATGTGTATGACATTGATACCAGAGTGGAATGCTTTTCGGCCGGGCGTTATTATGGGCGTGACCGGGGCGGCGGTTCTGCTGGTAATGGTGCTTGTATGGAGAAAGATGGAGGACAAAGCGCCGATTAAACTGTCGGGAAAGACGATAGGCGCGATATTGATAGGCGTTATCGGGGCTCTGTTGTTTGGCGTCGGCATGTGTCTGACGATGGTGTGGAGCCACATGGTGCCCGGCATCCTGATTGGGGTTGTGGGAATTGTGGTTCTGTTATGCCTGATACCATTTATAAAAGGGTTAAAATAATTGGATAGGATGAAGGCGGGCGCAGATATAAAAGAGTATTTGCGCTCGTTCACATTTTGGACACAATTTACAAACAAAACGTAAACAAACTGCGGGTATAATATATGCAAAAATGACGAGGATTTTGGAAGTATGAAAAAGATACTAAAGAAAATATTTTTCCTGCCGCCCGTTCCGACGCTGCTGATTTCCATTCCGTCTTATGGGCTTGTCATTTATGCGCTTGCGGGAGATCATGTGAATCCGATTGTTGCGTACGTTTCGTATTTTCTGTCGGCATATGCGCTTGTCATAACAGTGACCGGCATTGCGGGGATCGTCCGCCTTGTGCGGCGGGGCATAGATAAGCATCCGCTTGTGAGGAAAGCGCTGGATATACCCTTGGTCAACAGATTTTTGAGGGAAGATATGTTCCGGGCGGAGGCGGCGCTGTATCAGGGGTTTTTCATCAATCTCTTGTATGCGGGAATCAAAATGTTTTCGGGCATTTTTTACAGGTCGTTCTGGTTTGTGACATTGGCGGTTTACTATATCCTGCTTGCCATTATGAGGGCATCCCTGCTCCATTTTGTGAGAGCGCACGGAAATTCCGGGGAAAATAAGTCTGCAGGGTTAAGGCGTTACCGGCTGTGCGGGATTATTTTGCTTTTTATGAATATCGCGCTGGCAGGCATGGTTATTCTCGTGGTACATGAGAACAGTGGATTTGAATATCCGGGGATGCTGATTTACGTTATGGCTATGTATGCCTTTTATGCGACGATCACAGCCGTCTGGAATGTGGTAAAATTCAGGAGGTATGGAAGCCCTGTCATGTCAGCGGCAAAGGTCATTAACCTGACGGCGGCGTTGGTGTCCATGCTGTCACTGGAAACAGCCATGCTGACGCAGTTTGGTGCCGCCGATGACCCGGCGTTCCGACAGATTATGACGGCTTCTACAGGCGCGGGCATCAGTCTGATCGTGCTTGGCATGGCAGTTTTTATGATCGTACATTCAACAAGGCAGTTGAAATGCTTAAAAGGCAAGAAATCTACGGACTATAAATGATACAATAAATGCGGGAGGTGAAAGCGAATGATCCATATCCTCGTTGTGGAAGATGATACCAAACTGAACCAGATTGTCTGTACTTATCTGAATGACAGCGGTTTTCAGACGAAAGGCTGCCTGAATGCCAAGGAAGCTTATGAGGAAATGTATAACAACCTTTATGATCTGATCATTTCCGACATTATGATGCCGGAGATTGACGGGTTCGAGTTTGCACGGACAGTTCGGCAGGTGAACAGGACGATACCGATCCTGTTTATGTCCGCGAAGGATGACCTGCCCTCCAAGCAAAAAGGATTTCAACTCGGGATTGACGATTACATGGTAAAGCCTATTGAGCTGGATGAGCTTCTGCTGCGGGTAAAGGCACTCCTTCGCAGGGCAAATATCGAGATGGAGAGAAAGATCACCGTGGGAAATCTGGTGTTGGATGCGGACGGTATGAGCGCGGAGGTTGACGGGGAGGAAATCGGCCTTACCACCAGGGAGTTCAATCTTATTTATAAACTGTTGTCCTATCCCAAGAAGACGTTTTCCAGGGCGCAGCTTATGGATGAGTTTTGGGGCGTGGACAGCGATACCAGCCTGCGGGCGGTGGACGTGTATGTGACAAAGCTGCGGGATAAGCTTTCGGCCTGCGATGGGTTCCAGATTGTGACGGTGCGGGGGCTTGGGTATAAGGCGGTGCTTCAATGAAAATAAAAGAAAATCTTTTTCCGCCGTCTTTGTTTGCGATTTATTTAGGAGTTTTGTTTTTGATGTCCGGTATCCATATGGGTCTGCTTGTATTTATGGAAAAAGTCAATTGGAGTGAACCAGTGCAGACGATCGTCCCTATGGTTTACTGGGGGCTGGTGGCGGTCGGGCTTACCCTGTTCACAAGGAGGAAAATGAAAAGCACCTATGAAGAACCCCTGCACAAAATGGCGGAAGCAGCCGGAAGAGTGTCTGAGGGGGACTTTTCCGTGTATGTGCCAACCATCCACACGGCGGATAAGCTGGACTATCTGGATATTATGATTATGAATTTTAATAAGATGGTGGAAGAGCTGGGGAGCATTGAGACGCTGAAAACGGATTTTGTGTCCAATGTGTCCCATGAGATGAAAACACCGATTGCCATTATAAAAAATTATGCGCAGCTTTTGCAGACAGGGCATGTTTCGGAGGAGCAGGGGAAAGAATATGCAAAGAATATTGAGCAGGCGGCGGCAAGGCTTTCCTCGCTGATTGGCAATATCCTGAAACTGAACAGGCTGGAACATCAGAGGATTACGCCGGAAGTGGAGACTTACGACGTGTGCAGGCAGTTGTGCGAGAGTGTCTTTTTGTTTGAGGACGCTTTGGAGGAAAAAGGGATTGAGTTGGAAGCGGATATCGAAGATGCAGCGCTGATCAAAGCGGATGCCAGTCTGATGGAGCTGGTGTGGAACAATCTGCTTTCCAATGCGGTGAAATTTACGGACCGGGGCGGCAGCATTACAATCCGGCAGACATCTGACGAAAGCTATGTCCGGGTATCGGTTTCGGATACGGGGTGCGGTATAGCAAAGGAATGCATCAACCATATTTTTGACAAATTCTATCAGGGGGATACGTCCCATGCCATGGAAGGAAACGGGCTGGGTCTTGCGCTGGTAAAGCGGGTGCTGGAACTTTCGGACGGAGAGATGCAGATTATCAGCGAAGAGGGAAAGGGAAGCACCTTTCTTGTGACGCTGCCTGTGGCGGAAACGGGGCATTAAACGGGAGGAAAGCGGGAAATGGATGAGCATGAGAAAATAGCATCTTCGGAGAAAGCGCAAAGAAATTATGTGGGATATGAATATAAAGAGATTATGGCGGACGGACAGTTAGTTTTCCTGCTTTTGGACGGATACGAGAACTTCGGGTGGGAAGTGAACGACAGTCTGCCGGAAAGTAATTTAGGAGGGAGACCATGCACCAGGCAGAAGGTTGTGATACGGCTTAAGCGCGACCGCAAGATACTGAATAAGGCGGAGCTGACAAGGCTGCAGAGAAATTTTGAGGCGTGTGTTACACAGATTCAGACACTGGAAAAAAGGAAGACATCCACGGCAACCGTTTACGCTTTGATTCTCGGAATCATCGGGACTGCGTTTATGGCGGGCGCTACGTTTGCGGCGACAGCCGAACCGCCTTACATTGTATTGTGCATCATACTGGCGGTTCCGGGGTTCCTTGGATGGATTCTGCCCTATTTCCTTTTTAAAAGGGTGCAGCGGAAGGAAACGGAAAGAATTACGCCGTTAGTGGAAGCAAAATACGATGAGATTTATGAAATATGCGAAAAGGGTAATAAACTGCTGTATTAGGAGGGACAATTATGGGTTTTTATGAAAGGGCGTTGGAACTGCGTGAGGAAACCGTCGCTCATCGCCGCTGGCTGCACAAAAACGCGGAGGTGGGGCTGCATATGCCCAAAGGGCAGGCTTACGTCATGGAGCAGTTGAGAGGATATGGTCTGGACCCGCGTCCCTGCGGGCACGGAGTGACGGCGGAGCTTGGCAGGGAAGGGGGAAGGACGCTCCTGCTCAGGGCGGATATGGATGCGCTGCCCATGCCGGAGGAGAGCGGCGAAAGCTTTTCCTGTCCGACAGGAACGGAGGCGCATGCCTGTGGCCATGATTTCCATGCGGCCATGCTGCTGACGGCGGCAAAGATGCTAAAAGAAAAGGAAACGATGTTGTCCGGCAGGGTCCGCCTGATGTTCCAGCCGGCAGAAGAAACCTTTGAGGGCGCGAAGGACATGATGGCGGACGGGATATTGGAGGGCGTGGACGCCGCCCTTGCCTATCATGTCGGTTCCGGCAGGATGCCCGTGGGATTGTTTATGTACAACAGCGGCGGGACGATGATGTACTCCGTGGATGGTTTTCGGATTACGGTCCATGGGCGGGGCGCACATGGCGCATATCCGCACAGTGCCATCGATCCGATCAATATCGGCGTCCATATTTACCTTGCGTTGGAATCGCTGATTGCCAGAGAGGCAGATCCCAGCAAGGCATGTGTGCTGACCATCGGCAGTTTTAACGCGGGAGCGGCGCCCAATATCATTCCCGATACCGCCGTCCTGCAGGGGACTCTGCGCACTAATGACAGTGACAGCCGTGGGAAGCTGGTCAGACGGTTACGGGAGGTCGTTCATAAGACGGCGGAAGTATTTGGGGGATCGGCAGAGATCGAGATGATTTCGGAGGTGCCGCCGCTTGTCTGTGATCAGACTATGACGGAAGAGATCGTAGGTTATATGAAAGAACTGCCCATTCCCGGCCTGACGCCCGTTCCCGACACGTCAGCCAGCGCTTCCGAGGACTTTGCGACGATTGCGGCGAAAGTGCCCAGCGTATTTATGTACCTTTCTGCAGGCTATATGGATGAGCGGGGCGACGCTCCAGCCCACAATCCGAAGGTGCGGTTCAATGAGGATGTCTGTCCGATCGGCGCCACCTGTCTGGCGCACTGCGCGGTACGATGGCTGGAAGAGCATTCATGATTTTGGCAGGATAAAACAATATGATAAGACAGATTAAGTATTTTCAGGCGGTTGTCCGCAACAACAGTTTTTCGGAGGCAGCGGAGGAATGCCACATTTCCCAGTCAGCCATTTCCCTTGGGATACTATTTCTATAGACCTTTGAAACCGCAGGCATAAAAAAATCCTCCTTTTTGGTAAGAACCGTTGTATCTGGATTCTTATCAGAAAGGAGGTATTTTTCTTCCAGAGAACGGTCTATTTCCGCCTGCTGTCAATATATTCCGTCAGCAGTTTCACGGTCCCGTCAATGCCCAGTCTGCTGCTGTTCAGGGAAATATCATAATTTCTGCAGTCTCCCCACCTCCTGACACAGAAGCTGTTGTGATAGCGCCTGCGCTGGATATCTTTTTCGCGTATCTTTTTGACAGCCTGGCTTTCTGTCAGGTGGTACAGGCGCATGATCCGCTCAATCCGCTTGTCGCGGTCGCCAAGAATGAATATGGACACCATGCTGTCATACTGTTTCAATATGGTCTCGCTGCACCGCCCCACAATCACAAAAGACTCTCCGGCATCCGCTTTATCCCGAAGAAAGTCAAACTGGAGATACAGCAGGTTTTCTTCCGGCGAATTACTTAAGCCTCTCACTGTTCTGGAAGACAACAGGTTTTTATGTCTTTCGTCCAGCTCTTTTAAATGATCCATCTTTACATTTTTCTTTGCCGCAATCTCATCGAGAAGATTGTGGTCAAACAGCTGGATGCCGTAATGCTTTGACAGTTTTTCTGCAATTTCGTGACCGCCGCTGCCATATTCTCTCCCTACGGAAATAATCAATTGCTTTTCCATCCGTTCCACCTCCTTTTACAAATACCGAAAATATATGAAAAGCATTGCGATGAGGACAACCATCACAGTTGCCGGCATCATTTTTTTACAGTATTGTCCCCATTTTATCACATACCCTTCCCTTGACGCGGTTGCAATGCCGACGACGTTTGCCGATGCGCCTATGGGAGTGGCGCTGCCGCCGATATCCGTGCCCATCGCCAGTGTCCAGGCGAGCATGGACAGATCAACGCCGTATGTGGTTGACAGGCTCTTGATAATCGGTATCATCGTCGTTGCGAAGGGGATGTTGTCAACGAATGCGCTGACAACCGCCGACAGCCATATGATAATGGCAACCATGACCATCACGTTTCCGCCGCTGATCCTGCCGATAAACGCGGCCATGATTTCAAGTATCCCCGTCTGCTCCAATCCGCCGATTACGACGAAAAGGCCGATAAAAAACAGCAGCGTATTATAATCCACTTTCTTTAATAAATCGACGGCATATTTCCACGAGGTGATCAGGGTGGCAGCCGCGACGATGCACCCGATCGTGGAAACGGTAAGCCCTGTCTGCGCATGGGTAACCAGCAGCGCGATCGCAGCGGCAAAGATCACACAGCTTACCGCAAATCCCTTTTTGTCGGTAATTGTGGATTCCGGGGTTGGCAGACTGCTGTAATCCACCGGCTCTGATACGTCTGCCCTGAGTTCCTTCCGAAAGATCAGGTAGAAATAGAGCAGTACGGCAATCAGGCTGACAGCGGCAATCACACCGGTATTTGTCACAAAGTCCGTAAAGGAATAGCCGAGCGAGGTGCCGATGATAATATTGGGAGGGTCCCCACACATGGTAGCCGAACCGCCGAGATTTGCGCAGAATATCTCGGATAAAATCATCGGGATCGGATTGAATTTCAAAAGCTGGGCCAGTTCAATCGTGACTGCCGCCAAAAACAGAATTACCGTTATGCTGTCGATAAACATCGCCAGTATGGTCGACAGAATCATAAACGTGATAAACAGCGGTATCACCTGATACTTCACGAGTCTGGCAATACGCATGCAGAGCCATCTGAAAAAGCCGACGCGCGCCATTCCTTCCACCATAACCATCATGCCAAAGATAAACAGAATCGTTTCCCAGTTGATACCGGTGCTGCTTCCCGACGTCTCACCGGACAGATACCAGAACTCTGTCGTAAAAATGCTCCTGAGATTGAGTGTTTCGAGTATTGCCGACATACTGTGCATTCCCAGACCAAAAACGAAAACAATTGTCAGCAGCGCACAAATCAGCGAAACAACGTGCCTTTCCACAATTTCGGACACAATAAAAACAAACATTGCAATAAAGATGATTATTGCAACGACCTGTGCAAACATATGATCCCTTCTTTCTAAAACTGTTTGTATTTTGAGTGCAGTAAAACAGTTTTAGATCCGCTTTTTCCCGTCTGACTGGTGTATGTATGCCGCTAAAAGTTCATTCTGCGTCAGGCAGAATGAATACTTTGCGGCATGGTGAATATAAGATTTTCTTTGTGATATAGAACCGAATACAGAATTTTGTAGAGAAAGGAACTCGCTCACTTCCCGGTACTGCTGCTGATGGCTTTCCCGCGAGTGCATTTCTATAGCAGGTGTATTTGACGATTCTGTTGTACCGATCGCGTCGTCATTGAGCTCTGAATGGCAGGGGGCGAGACAAGCCGTCGTCTTTCCGGTCAAATCGTACTCAAATAAAGCGTCCGTTGGGGCAGCGTCCGCATATGCTCCCGCAAAGAGCAGCAATATGGCTAAAAACATGCTGATTATTCGGTGTGTTCTCTTATCCATTATCTTATGTCCCTGATTGACGCCATAACGCTTTCCTGAAAGCCCTGCGCCGCATTACGATCCGTTTTCGATCTCCAATATGTCTGAAACCGACGGTATTATATCACACTTTTATATTCAGTGGAAGTCAAATTCCCATTTCCAACATTTTGTTGTATTTTTCTGATTTTACAATAACTTTACAAAAGCTGTGTTTTTGATTTTACAGTCAGTATTTAAGATCAAAAGTGTAGAACAAAAACAGTTGGAGTAAAGGAGAAAAACAAGTATGAAAAAATTTATCGGTTCCATTATGACTTTGTCGGTTATGGTTGTTCTTATGACAGGATGCGGAAAAACAGAAGGCGGGACAGTATCTACGGACGGTTCCACGTCCATGGAAAAGGTGATCGGCGCGCTGGGAGAAGCCTTCGAACAGGATAACCCAGGAATGACCTTTACATACAATCCGACCGGCTCGGGTTCCGGCATTACGGCCGTTGCCGAGGGACGCTGTGACATCGGGCTTTCCAGCCGCAGTCTGAAAGAGGAAGAAAAGGGGCAGGGACTGACCGAGACCGTACTGGCTCTCGACGGCATTGCTATTATCGTGAATCCGGATAATCCGATAGATGATATTGATTTGGAAACAGTTGCCGGAATTTATACGGGAGAGATCACAAACTGGAAGGATGTCGGCGGCAGCGATCTGGAAATCGTCCTGATCGGACGTGAGGCGGGAAGCGGTACAAGGGATGGGTTTGAATCCATCACGGGCACGGAGGATGCCTGCAAGTACCGTCAGGAATTGACGTCAACCGGGGATGTGATCACAACGGTTGCGGGCAATCCGGGGGCAATTGGTTACGCGTCCCTCGCATCAGTAAAGGAGACGGTAAAGGCGCTTTCCGTAGGCGGCATTGTGCCCACGGAAGAATCCATAAAAGACGGGAGTTACGTCGTGCAGCGTCCCTTTGTGCTGGTGACAAAAAGCGGTACAGCGCTTTCTAAAACGGTGCAGCAGTTTTTCGATTATATCACCTCGCCTGAGGCGGGCGGGATTATTTCTTCCGCAGGCGCAGTGCCTGTAAACTGAGTGCGTGGGATGCGAGGTGGACTCAGATGAAGAACAGAAAGCGGCTCATGGAGAATGTGATATACGGCATCTTCCTGATACTTGGTCTGGTTACGGTCGGGTGCGTGCTTTTGATTACCGTTTATCTCGTCATATCCGGCATCCCGGCGATTCGCAAGATCGGCATCCTGCGTTTCCTGCTGGGGGAGAAGTGGGCGTCCACGGCGGACCAGCCGCAGTATGGGATTTTACCCTTTATCCTCACAAGCGTTTACGGGACAGCCGGTGCGATTTTCATCGGCGTGCCGATCGGTTTTATGACAGCGGTTTATCTCTCGAAGATAGCGGGACCAAGGGTAAAGAGCGTGATCGAGACGGCGGTCAGCCTGCTGGCGGGGATTCCGTCGGTGGTATATGGGCTGGTGGGCATGATGGTGCTTGTACCGGGCATACGGACCGCGTTTGGCATCCCGGACGGGGCGAGTCTCTTTGCGGCGATCATCGTTCTTGCCATCATGATCCTGCCATCCATTATCAAGGTGTCGCTCACTGCGCTGGAGGCGGTTCCCAAGGAGTATGAGGACGCCTCCCTCGCGCTTGGTGCGACGCCCGTTGAGACGTACTTTAGGGTATCGGTTCCGGCGGCGAAAAGCGGTATCGCGGCGGCAGTGGTCCTGGGGGTCGGCAGGGCGATCGGAGAGGCGATGGCTGTTATGATGGTAGCCGGGAATGCCCCCAATATGCCGGGGATTTTTCAAAGTGTCAGATTCCTCACGACCGCCGTGGCGAGCGAGATGTCCTACGCGGCTGACGGAAGCTTGCAGAAACAGGCATTATTTTCAATCGCACTGGTGCTGTTCCTCTTTATCATGATGATCAATGCGGTGTTGAATTTCTTTTTGAAACACAGTAAGGAGAACCGTAGTAAACGACATAACAAATTTCAGTTTCCCGCTCTTGCCAAAGCCATATATGGAAGCTTCGGCAAGGCAGAAAACGAAATTTTTAATGTCGTTAACTACAACATGCACAGACAGTCCATTTCCTTCAAAAGGAAAACATATATAACGGTTATGCGCGCGCTGATGGGGATTTCAGTCGGCGTCACCTGTGCGCTGGTCGTATTTTTGATAGGCTATGTACTGTGGAGGGGGATTCCCAATATCACATGGGAACTGCTTGCCACAAAGCCGAGCTATCTGTCAGAGCGGATAGGTATCCTGCCGGATATTCTCAATACAGTCTATATTGTGGCAGCGACGCTGGTCTTTGTGCTGCCGCTTGGGGTGGGCGCAGCGATTTACCTTACGGAGTACGCCAAAAACAGAAAGCTGGTAAACATGATTGAGTATGCCGCCGAAACCTTGTCGGGTATTCCGTCTATTATTTACGGTCTTGTGGGCATGCTGTTTTTCTGCCAGTTCTTCGGTATGAAAACGTCTCTGCTGGCGGGGGCGTTTACCCTGGTGATCATGAATCTGCCCACGGTTATGCGCACGACGCAGGAAAGTCTCAAAACTGTACCGCAGAGTTACCGTGAGGGGGCTTTCGGGCTGGGAGCGGGGAAATGGCGCGTGATCCGCACGGTTGTATTTCCCGGCTGTATTGACGGTGTTATAACGGGCTGTATTTTATCGGTCGGGCGTATTCTCGGAGAGTCGGCGGCGCTTCTCTTCACGGCGGGTTTCGCCCACGCGCTGCACGGGATTTTTGAGGGGCTTAACAGTGCCGGGGCGACACTGACGGTCGCACTGTATGTCTATGCAAAGGAAAACGGTGAATTTGGAATTGCGTTTGCCATTGCCGCCATTCTGATGCTTTTGACAGTGTTAATCAATCTGTCCGCCACGCTGGCAGGCAGGTACTTTCAGAGAAAGGCGCACGGTGCGGGGGATACACCGGTCAGGCGTCTACGGAAACGGAGTGGGGAAAGCGTATGAGCAATGTGATGACAGTGAAAGACCTGTGCCTCTGGTATGGAAACACGCAGGCGCTGAAGAATATAAATATCGAGATAGAGGAACACGCCATTACGGCCTTGATCGGTCCTTCGGGGTGTGGGAAATCCACTTTCTTAAAATCCTTAAACCGGATGAACGACCTCATTTCCGGCGTGCGGATTACGGGAGAGGTATGTTACAGGGACAAAAATATATTTGGCGCGGATGTGGATGTCAACGAACTGCGCCGCAGCATTGGCATGGTGTTTCAGAAACCCAATCCGTTCCCGATGAGTATCTACGATAATATTGCTTACGGACCGAGAACGCATGGAATTAAAAGCAGGGCGAAGCTGGACGATATCGTGGAGCGTTCCCTGCGCGGCGCGGCCATCTGGGACGAGGTAAAGGACCGATTAAAGAAGTCGGCGCTGGGACTGTCGGGCGGCCAGCAGCAGCGGCTGTGTATCGCCCGTGCGCTGGCGGTTGAGCCGGATGTGCTTCTGATGGATGAGCCGACAAGCGCCCTCGACCCGATTTCCACATCCAAAATCGAGGAGCTTGCAATGGAACTCAGGGAAAAGTATACTATTATCATTGTGACGCACAATATGCAGCAGGCTGTGCGGATCTCTGATAATACGGCCTTCTTTCTTCTCGGTGATTTAATCGAATACGGAAACACGGAAAAGATGTTTGAGCAGCCGAAGGACAAACGGACGGAGGATTATATTACAGGGAGGTTTGGATGATGAGAAGTCATTTTGATGAGCAGCTTGCCATGCTGAATAACGAGCTGACCCAGATGGGAGCTATGTGTGAGGAGGCGATTTCGGTCGCGTCCAAGGCACTGACCACGGGCAATGTGAAACTGACGGATCAGGTTTTATCCCTGGACGGGGAGATTAACCATATGGAACGCAAGATAGAGACGCTGTGTCTGAAACTGCTGTTGCAGCAGCAGCCTGTGGCAGGGGACCTGCGGCAGATTTCCGCAGCCCTGAAAATGATTACCGATATGGAACGGATCGGGACCCAGGCGGCGGATATCGCGGAAATTATCACGTTTCTTGACGGCCGGACCGGAGAGGAATGTGAGTATATCCGCTTTATGGCGGAGGTGGCGATTCAGATGGTCACAGAGAGCATTGACGCTTTTGTAAAGCAGGATATGGTGTCCGCGGATGCGGCCATCAACCGCGACGACGACGTGGATCACTTGTTTTTACAGGTCAAGGCTTCCCTGATCAAGATGATAGCGGAGAGACCGACAGACGGCGGGTATGCGCTGGACCTTTTGATGATTGCGAAATATTTTGAGCGGATCGGGGATCACGCGGTCAACATAGCGGAGTGGGTGGTTTTTTCCATGACGGGCGTGCATAAAGGAGAGGATTTATGACAATATGGTGTGTAGAGGATGATGCGAGTATCCGCGACATTGAGGTATATACGCTCCATTCTACGGATTTTCAGGCAAAAGGTTTTTCTGATGCGGATTCTTTTCGAAACGCCCTTTCTACGGAAAAGCCGGATCTGATTATTCTGGATATCATGCTGCCGGGGGAGGATGGCGTGGAACTGTTAAAGTTCCTGAAGGAGAGACCTGACACCTGCCAGATTCCGGTTATCATGGCGACGGCAAAGGGCATGGAGTATGATAAAATTCGCAGTCTTGACTTAGGGGCGGATGACTATCTTGTGAAACCCTTTGGGATGATGGAAATGGTTTCCAGGGTGAAGGCTGTCCTGCGCAGATGTAAGCCCGCGGACATACAGCGTATCCTGAGAGCAGGCGGTCTTGTAATGAATCTGGAGGAGCATACGGTCACTGCCGACGGAGAGAGGATTCAGCTTACCTTAAAGGAGTTTGCGCTTCTGAGGCTGTTTTTGTCCCATCCGGGCATGGCGTTTACAAGGGATCAGCTTTTTAATGATATTTGGGGCACCGATTATGTCGGTGAGACGAGAACCGTGGATATGCATATCCGTACCCTTCGCGGTAAGCTGGGGGATTATGGAAAAATGATTGAGACAGTGCGCGGCGTTGGGTACAGATTAGAGGTGCGGGAATGACAAAGAAAATTTTTTGGTCCATTATGCTTGCTGCGGGGGCCGTTCTGGCTGCAAGCCTTGTTGTGATCATGGGCTGTCTTTACAGCTATTTTAGCAATATTCAGGGGAAACAGCTGCAGGATGAACTGGCGTTGGCGGTTGCTGCCGTGGAAAGGAACGGAAAGGAATATCTTGAAAAAGTACAGCCCGGACAGTACCGCCTGACATGGGTCGCGGGAAACGGAGATGTCCTGTACGATACACAGTCCGGCGGCGCAGGTATGGAGAACCATGCGGACAGACAGGAAATACGGGAGGCGCTGTTAAACAGGGAGGGAAAAAGTTCGCGTTATTCTACGACCTTATTGGAAAAGACGCTCTACTATGCCCAGAGGCTGGAGGACGGATCGGTGCTTAGAATTTCGGTCAGCAGCGTTACAGTATGGGTTCTCGTACTGGGGATGATACAGCCGATTCTTATTGTTATCACGGTTGCCCTCATTATATCGGGAATATTGGCCAGCCGGATTTCGCATCATATCATGGAGCCGTTGAACAGCCTGGATCTGGAAAGGCCGCTGGAGAATGACACCTATGAGGAGATAGCGCCGCTGCTAAACCGGATCAACAAGCAGCACAGACAAATTGCCATGCAGATGTCGGAACTGCAGAGGAGGAGTGACGAGTTTGCCCAGATTACACGGGGCATGACAGAGGGACTGGTGCTTTTGAATGAGAAAAATATGATTATAAGCATCAATCCGGCCGCGCTGAAGCTGTTCCATGCAGAGGAGTCCTGTAAGGGAAAAGATTTCCTGATTATTGAGCGCAGCCCTCATGTAAGCCATGCCATTCAGGACGCACTTTCAAACGGGCACAGTGAAATCCGCATTGAGCGGGAGGGCAAAGAGTATCAGATCCATGTCAACCGTATTGAATCCAACGGTTCCGTGATTGGGGCGGTGGTGCTTGCCTTTGATATAACGGAGGCCGCTTACGCGGAGAGGAACCGCAGGGAGTTTACGGCCAATGTATCGCATGAACTGAAAACGCCGCTGCAGTCCATAATGGGAAGTGCGGAGTTAATAGAAAACGGCCTTGTAAAGGAAGAAGATATGCCGCGCTTCGTAGGACACATCCGAACGGAGGCGGAAAGGCTGGTGACGCTGATTGAGGATATTATCCGGTTATCCCGGCTGGATGAGGGGAACGAGATGCCGTTTGAAAATGTGGATCTGTATGAGGTGGCGGCTGAGGTCACCGCAGGACTTAATGATGCGGCGGCAGCGGCAAATGTGAAAATTACCCTGACAGGGGAAAAAGTCAATGTGAAGGGCGTCCGGCGGCTTTTGACGGAAACCATATTTAATCTGTGTGATAATGCAATCAAATACAATAAGGACGGCGGTACGGTGGAGGTTACCGTAAGCAGGCAGGAAGATCACGGCGTAGTCACCGTGAAGGATTCCGGGATCGGCATTTCTCCGGAACACCAGACAAGGGTATTTGAACGGTTTTACCGGGTGGATAAGAGCCGCTCCAAGGAGTCGGGAGGAACCGGTTTGGGGCTTTCCATCGTGAAACATGCCGTGCAGTATATGAACGGAAAAATTGATCTGCACAGCACCCCCGGGGAGGGAACCGACATTCAGATTTCTTTTCAGGAAAATAAAATAATGTGATACGGACCGGGAATCGCTTCCTTTTAGTGACAGTTCATGATATGATTTTTAGTAGAAACGGAACTGTTGGATATTGGAGGAAACGCAGTGAACAGAGAGAATCAGACCATTAGTTTATTGACACCGCCGGCATGTGTGCCTGACTATAAAATATTATCCGACGCGGCGATCCATGATTTGGGGTTGGATTATATCTGCGGGCAGATCACAGAGAAAAAATCAGAGCAGACGCTGTGTTTATCTATTCTTTCCAAAATGACGGAAAACCCTGAGGTGACACGGTACCGAAGCGATGTTTTTGCGGATATCTACCGAAATAAAGCGATGCGGGATGAAATGCTCCGCATTCTGGATAAAATCAATTTCCTGCGCGATTACGGAAGTATAGGCAGGACATATGAGGAGTCGGCAAATGTGTGGGATCTCATGCACCGGCTGGATGAACTGAAGGACTATATCCAGTATGTGGAGGCAATTTTTAAAAGTCTGTCGGATGCGGAGTTACACTCGGAGGGGCTGCTTGGTTTAAAAGAATACACCGACAATTTATATCATGATAACGGATTCTCGGAGCTGAAGAAGGATATTGAAGCTTTGCGGGCAACGACTACGGAACTTAGGAGTGTCACGGTAGGAATCAATTTGAATGACCGATTTGAGGCGGATGGAATCGGACTGATTTCTATTAACAATAAGTATTTTACCAAATCTAATCTTCTTGATACTTTCTGTGAGAAAATTTCCATGAAGGATGCCATAAAATCAGATACGGAATGGAAAGAGGAGTACAAGTATCATCCGTTTGCAGCAGAGACATCAAAAATGCCGGATATCATTTCGCGCCGGGGAATCGCGTTGATTCCCGACGGAGATATGATGGAAGATGTGCCGAGATACATGAACCGCGTCACAAACCAGATGCTGTCGGCGGTTGTGAAAAAGCTGAAAAGTGTATTGGATCAATATGTGTCCGTGACTATTACGGATATTACGGAGCTGATACCCGAATTTATTTACTATGTCCGTTTTGCGGAATACATAGAAAGGCTAAATGGCCGGGGACTGCATTTTTGTAAGGCTGTGCTGGCTGCTGGGGCCGCTGACGAACGTATGATGCGCGCGAAAGCGTTCTATAACCTGAAGCTTGCGACAATGTCTGCGGAGGGACGGGAAAAGATTGTAGACAATGACCTGGACTTTGGTAAGGAATGTCTGGTATATATTCTGACAGGCGCGAACCGCGGCGGGAAAACGACGGTCACACAGGCGGTAGGTCTTCTGTTTGCGCTCGCGCAGGGCGGTATTTTTGTGCCGGCAGATTCCTTTACTTTTCAACCGGTTGACTGTATCTACACCCATTTTCCGGCGGATGAGGACAGGACCACGGATCTTGGCCGTCTGGGAGAAGAGTGCAGGCGGTTCCGCCAGATTTATTCCGACAGCACGGAGAACAGCCTGCTTCTGCTCAATGAGACTTTCTCTACGACCTCCTTTGAGGAAGGGTATTTTATTGCGAAGGATGCCGTCAGGGCAATTCTGGAAAAGGGGATCCGAACGATCTACAACACCCATATGCATAAGCTTGCCTTTGATCGGGAAGAATTGAATCGGTCTTACGATTCTGTCAAAGCGGTTTCCCTGATTGTGAAAGCGGACGGAGGCAACCGCTCCTTCAAAATTGCGATGGCACCGCCGGAGGGCATGTCCTATGCGGGGGATATTGCAAGGAAGTACGGGGTGACATATGAAATGTTGGTGAACCAAATTACGGTTCACGATGATGAATGAAAAAAGCGGACAGACCGTTCACAGCCTATCCGCTCAATATTTCCCCATTATATTACGCAATAGCAACGTGAAATCCCTGTTGCGCGGCATTTTCATCCGGCGGCACGCTCAGGCCGCTGACCTGGAAGTGATTTCCCGCATCATTCTGTGCCGCACTGTTTGCGGGCTCCATGTCTACAGCCGCTTTCATAGTATTACCCGCTTCGTTCAACATAGAAAACTGTGCTGCCATTTCCTGCTTTCGCTGCTTCTGCATCTCATCCAGCTCGGCCTGTTTGCGGTCCGTATTCGTGCCGAGGAGGGCATCCTGTTTCATTTCTCCCTTTAAAACGGCGATACCGTCATTGGTTTTGGTTACAAGCGTTCCCATACGGTCGGCAATCTGCGCAAAAGTGTCTGCTGATACCATAGCCTGCATTTCCTGAGCGGTTGGTCTGAACGCATCAGTGGGATCGGTATCCGTCTCTTCCTCTTCAGGCGCCGGTTCCTCTGCGGCAGCGGTGGCTTCCACGTTTTCATCAGCCGGTCTGGTCTGTACAGGGTCTGTGCTGCCCCCAGCAGGATTTAGGACTTCTTTCAGGATAACGGTGCCGTCGCTGCTCTGGGTTATGACGGTGCCGGGCTGCATCGTCTGCCGTGCATCAGATGCCGAATCCTCTTTGTCCGTCGTATTTGCGGATGTTCCCGCAGTCTGTGTCCCGCTTTCGGCATCTTCCTCATTTAATGGATTCTGCTCTTTGCGCAGTTCGGCAAGCATGGCCTCTCTTTCCTGCGAGCGGACAAGCTCTTCCTGATGCTGTTTCAGCTCAGTGTCAAGACTGGATTTCTCTTTCTGCAGCTTTTCCTTTTCATTGGCCTTTTCATTAGTAGAAAGCTCCTCGTCCGAGGACAGTTTCTGCAGTTCCTGCTGCACGTCTGTAATTTTGTCCTGGATGCTTTTACTTTTGTGATCCTTCAGATCGGCAGAAGTCATCTGCATGACTGACATACTGCTGCCTGTTGATGTTATACCGCTAATTCCCATAGAATCATCTCCTTCCCCTCAATAAAGGATGATTTCAGACACGATATGTTCCGTATGTATTTTCCAATTTCATCTGATTGGTATACTTAATTATATTTTACTATTTTTTAGCGGTAAAGTGCAAGCCTGTTTTTTAATAAATATGTCACGTTACCTTTTACTTTTTTCATACGTGTTTCAGGTAAAGGAGGTGAAACGAATGGACGGCGGGAACAACATAAGGGAAGCGGTCATGAAATACAGCGATACGCTCTATAAAGTCTGTATTGTAATACTGTGCAATGAGCATGACGCGCAGGACGCCATTCAGGAGACTTTTTGCCGGTATCTGGAAAGAGGGCAGGAATTTCGTGACGGGGAGCACGAAAAGGCATGGCTGATCCGGGTGGCGACCAATATCTGCAGGGACATGATGCGTTTCAGGATCCGGCACCCGAAGGTTTCCATTGATGAAGTGGAAAACAGTCTGGCGGCGCCGGAACAGAGAGAAACCCTGCGGGAACTTCTCGAACTGCCGGTGAAGCAGAAAACCGTCATTTACCTGCATTACGTGGAGGGTTACCGCATCAGGGAGATCGCGGATATCCTGGGGACGACGGAGGGTGCGGTGAAAATGCGGTTGAAGCGGGGTAAGGAGCAGATGCGGACAATGTGGAAGGAGGCATATGGCGGATGAGCGGATTTGATGTGAAGGAGACAATGGATCAGATACACATTTCGGAAAAAATGCAGGAGGACATTATTATGAATATACAGAGCCGGATGGAGAACGGAAGCAGGAGAATATGGAATTTCAGGAAGATGGCGACGGCAGCGGCGGCGTTTGTGCTGGCGGCGGGGGTAGTCAGCTTCCCGGTGAAGGCGATCGTGTCAAGCGTGGTAACAGAGAGGATGGAGAGCGTTCCCAGGGAGGAAATGACAGGTCTTAACGATATGGTGCAGTCACAGCGTGTAGCGGCTGACGGTTTTTCAAGGGAGTATACCGACAGCGAAAAGGAACGAAATAAAGCGCTCTGGCAGGCGTACAAGGAAGGGACATTCCCCGAAAACGTCATTGCACAGGTGGACAGCAAGGAGGAAGCGCCGGAAGGGAAGCTCTGCTATATCAGGTCTACAGGCGTTTTTAATCTGCCCGTGGAGGAAATGACAGACGAGGAGATGCTGCAGATCATTGATTTCCAGCATAAGATGAGTTACGCGGTATCGCATGGGCCGCAGGCGCAGGAGGCCAGAGCGGAGTCGCAGGAAAAGGAAGCCCGGCTTAAGAAAATCTGGCAGGATGCGGACGGGATCAGCGAGGACGAGGCGGTAGAGATCGCGGAGAAGCAGCTGAAGGCTGATCTTGAAGAGGCGGCGGACGGACTGGAGCTGAGGACATACGGCGATGGCAGCCATACGACTTTGACAGACGATGCGGATTTCTCGGAGGCACTTGGCATTGAGAGCAAGGCGGGCATGATCTATGACGTCGGTTTTGAAAACCCGGACACTCATGAAATTTATAGTTATTTAATTGACGCCGTGGACGGAAGTATCCTGTACACGTTCAACTAAAAATTTTGAGGCGGGTCTGCGACAGGAGAATTTGCAGAGGGAGAAAAAATGGAAAGAACAAGAGATGAGGGGATGTAAGACCAATGAAAAAGTCTAAGAAATATGTAAATGTCGTAGTTGCGGTTTTATACTGTACGGCTATTTTTTCGATAACCGGATGTGGGTCAGCGGAGCATACGGATCAGCAGACGGATATCGAAGAGATGTCTGTGGATCTGGAGGTACAGCAGGAAACGCCAATAGCAGGGACGGATGACGATGCGGCAAAGACACAGGAAGCCGGGCAGGAACAGGGCGAGGCGGCGGACCTCAATGTGAACAGAAAGACAGCGGCGGAGTATGAGGCCGAGGATCGTGCCAGGAGGGCTGCGCTTGAGGAACGGGTGAAAGCGGCAGACGGAATCAGCGAGGAGAAAGCGATAGAGATTGCAAAAAGGGCGCTGGAAATTGATCTTGGCGACAGGGGAAAGGAACTGGAACTGGTCATAGACGAAGCCTACGGCTGGAGTTCGGATTTATGTGTGGCGGATTGGAGAGAGATAAAGGAAAAGGGCAGAGGAGCGATTGCATATTCTGTTGGATTTACCAATGCCAAAGAGGGGATGGAGGTGGATGAGCTGCTCAATTACAATTGCGTAGTAAATGCTGTGGATGGCAGTATTCTGGAGGCTTATACCATACAGGGATTGGGTGATAATACCGTTTACTATGAGCATTAATCCTGAAAAATCCCAGTAGAATGGGAGAAAGGCATTTACCGGCAGTAATGCCATAAACGCCTTCCTCTGTTTTATGGTTGGACAGATGATTTTAATGTGATAACTGTGTGGAAGGTCAGGGTATCGTCGTGATAATACATCTGCATATCCCCATGATATTTGCTGACAGCTTTTCGGATGCTTTTAATTCCAAAGCCGTGCCCACGCTTGTCGGGCTTATGGGAGGTCAGACTGTCCTGGGAATCTGTAAAAGGATTTGTCCGGCTGGAATTGATTACGGATATCACGATAAAAGGCGTACCGGTCCGCTTACCTGTATTGATTTCAACGAAGGCGTCGGGAATGCCGCGCGCAGCTTCCAGGGCATTGTCCAACAGATTGCAGAACAGGGAAGTGAGGTCGTTGTCTGCGATAAAATCAATCGTCCCATGCCGGATATCTGCATGGAAAGAAATCAGGCTGCTGTTACACTTGCGTTTGTATCTGCACAGGATGGCATTGAGCAGTTCGTGGTCACACAGGCGGGCGGATTCCTGCAGATCGGAGGAGAGCAGGAGCTGTTCGATATAGGCGCTGATTTTGCCGTATTCTTTTTTATCATTCAGGATTCGGATAGACTGCAGATGTTTCTTGATATCATGGATCAGGATATTCTGGTTCTCGTTTTGCGAAAGAAGCATCGCATAATATTCTGCCGCATTTGCTTCCTTTTGTAACAGAAGCTGCATTTCCGTAAATTCCATATTTTTTTTCTGGTTGTACTGATTGATTCCGAAGACAAGCAGGTTGGTGATCAGCAAAAAGACAGCGCCCAGGGTGACCATGAAAATCAGGGCGGGCGAAAGCGTGCACGCGTCGCTCACGGCTACGAAGGTCAGCATAACATAGACAGAAGTCAGAGGGATGAACACCAGAAGCAATGTATATTTATCGTGCTTCTGGCTGTATTCCCTGCGCTCTTTAAAAAAATGCATCAGGATATAGATTACCGTGAAAAATATCATTTTGCTGAAAATGCCAAAAAGGATAATATTTTGTGCGGATGCGGTTTCCGTAAAAAAGTGCGGGGCAAAATGTCCGATGATACTGTATACAGCCAGCTCGCACAAGGCCATGACGGCAGTCAGAACGGCGGAATGGAAGAAAGCCAGATGCCATTTCAGCCGGCAGCAGAGGAACAGAAAAAGGAAATTGACAAAAAGATAGAGGGATGCATTCAGCCATTTGAAGTCGAACAGGGATACGGCAAACAGGATCAGGTAAAAAATGCACAGGCAGATAAACCTTGTCTTCGCACGGCATTTCGGAACAAAAAGGGTGGAAGCATACTGCCAGAGAATGACTGCCTCCACCAAAAAACTGAAAAAACAGCAGATGGTCGTTATCATTTCACTCCTCCGTTCTTTTTACGCTTACCTTGTGCTTTCCAGATAAAGAAGATAGGCTTCCTTAAAGGCGCTGTATTTCCTTTTCGTCAGATATGCGGAAAATAATCCGCCCGCCATATGGACAAGGGTATGGTCAAAATCCGTCACATGTTCAAAGTTTACAATAAAGCTGCGGTGTGTCTGGAAAAAGCAGTTTTTGGGGAGCAGTTCCAAGAAGTACTGCATATTGTGGACGGACTCAAAATCCCGGATGGTAGAGTGGACGATGACCTTCCGCCCGAAAGCCTCTACCATAATAATGGAGGATGCCAAAAGCGTGTGTACCCCCTGTCTGGTTTCGATGGGAACTTTGACGGTAATGGCGTTATACAGATTCATGGCATCTTTCATATTGCGGAAAAACCGTTGCACATCCAAAGGTTTAGACAGATAGCGGAATACCTGGAAACGCATGGCGTCGTCCAGATATTCGGGATAGGAGGTCACGACAAAAATAATGATATTTTTATATTTCCGTTTCAGTTCATTTCCCACGTAAATGCCATTGATGCCGGGCATTTCGATATCAAGGAAAAGGATATCTTTTTCGCCTTTGTCCGAAAGCAGCGCTTCCCCGTCAGAAAAACAGGTGATTTCAGGGCACTTCACACAGCTTTTTTCAAAATAGGTTCTGATATATTTTTGAAGCTGTTCCCGTATCAGGGCATCATCATCGCAGATCGCAATGCGCATAGCAACCTCCGTTCCCAATAATATAATTTACATATATCCTTCTATGTGGAGAATGCCCGTACTTTGGGCATTCTCCCGGGTGAAACTTAGAAGTTCTCCGCGAAACAGCCCTTGCTGTGAGCGGCTAGAACTTCTTTTCACCCTAGTATACACGAATCAGATGAAAAAACATAGAAAATCTGCATGAAAAGACTTTTTTCTGCTGTTTTTGGGGGAAACGTCTCCAAAGAGTGGAGAAAAATGTCGTTTTGTGCAATACGGGTTGAAATAACGGCAAAACCAGGGATAATAGGGATTACCGTCAGAGCGGCAGGAGAGGGAATGCAGCTTTTATACGACAAAACAGAAAATGGAATACGAAAGAACGAGAAAGAGAGGAAACATGATATGGAAATCAAGAGAGTAAAAGGGAAAGGGCTGCTTTGCGTTATATTGGTTTTTAATGTTTTATTGCTGTCGTTGTACGGATGCGCTATGGGGAATGATAAGGCAGATCAGGAGCAGAATATGGAGTCAGGTGCAAATCCGGCTGGCGGAACCAACACGGAACTGGAATCGGACAACAATCTGGATGCAGAACAAGGCGCGGAAGCAGCAGAAAATAGTAGGATCACTTTCCCGGATGAGTTTAAAGATACGATAGGGAATGTTACGTTTAATATGGATATTGTCGTAGATACGGATTTGACAGACTCCATCGTGACGGCAAAGGCGCAGATGCAGAAGGTGAATCGGGAAAAGGCCTTTCAATTGTTTTTCGGCGATATCCCGACCTACGATACATACGATTATGAGGAAGAGGACGAATATGGAGAGACGGTGCATCAGGTGACTTATGTAAGTCCGGAGGAGACGACGTTTTCTTACGGCCCCCAGTCCAGTAAATTTGATTTTATGAAGAGAAATTTAATGCCCTATGTCCTGACTGCTTTTGTGCCGTTTCACGATGAACGGTATAATGCGGATTTATACGGAACGGAGACACAGTTATCTTTTATGAGTTGTGAGGATGCTTTTGAAACTGTACAAAATGCCCTAAAAGAAATGAATATCCAGATAGAGGCCTCGTATACCGGTTACGCTCTGGATTATGAAACCATGCGGTCACAGGAGCACCATGAGGACATAGACGGCAATCAGGACCGGTCGCAATATAAAAAGCAGTGGACAGCCGTGGATGATTGTTACTATTTCTATATTAATCAGACTTATAAGGGATTACCAGTTTACTATGTGCAGAACGAAGACTTTACAGACCCTGAGGATATCAACGCCCCGATTCAGGCGGTTGTGTCAGAAAAAGGAATCGAGTGGCTGAATATAGGAAGAGTGTATGCAATCTCCGATGAACAGGACGGTGTGTCACTGGCAGATATGGATTCGGTTGTGAAAACCGCGGCGGAACAATGTAATCAGTTATCTGGAGACGCCGCATACGAAGTGACAAAGGCTGAACTGTATTATTATGTAGATTTATCTTCCGGCATGGGAACATATGATGTAAAGCCTGTATGGATTCTGAGCGGATGTGAAAAGGGCGGGAAGAAAATACAGATTGTGATAGACGCGCAGACGGCGGTATTGGTATGATACAAAGATATTCAAAAATGCGGACAAGCCAAAGAATGTAAGAAGAAAGCAGATGGATCTGCCTGACTGAAAGGAGAAGGCCATGTATAGGACTAGAAATAAAGTTTTGGGATTAGTAGTAGTAACGATGTTGATGGCAGTGGGTATTTGCGGCTGCCAGAAGGCTCCGGAAGATTCGGCTGACGGAGATACTCTTCACGCAAAAGATTCCGTAGAGGATGAAGTGGGGACAATGGTGAATGATTCTGGAAATGAAATGGAAAATGAGAGGCAGGAAATTAACAGTATCATTGGTACAGGAGATAATGCGATCAGAATACAGGCACAGATGCCGGATGTCCCAGAAAATGTTTATCATATGGTGCTCGGTGAAAACGAGACACTTACAAAAGACCTTTTGATAGAGTTTTTAGGAAGCGAAACAGGGAATATCAAGGACTTATCAG
This sequence comes from Lachnospiraceae bacterium UBA7143, assembly GCA_002491905.1. Taxonomy (GTDB): domain Bacteria; phylum Bacillota; class Clostridia; order Lachnospirales; family Lachnospiraceae; genus UBA3282. The sequence goes on from DKWV01000045.1 coordinate 81,301, forward strand.
AGGAAGCGCAGAAGGAAATGGAACAATCTAAGGCGGAAAACGAGCAGGGAGAAGAGAGAGCAGTATTTTCGGTCTTTGGAAATGCACCTATATGTAAATTATCAGACGGACAAAAGACAGCAGGTTTTTCATATGGAACGGGTGCATATTATCAGGATGAGCCTTTATATGAAAAGTGTGCATCTATTTATAAATCTGCAGATGAAACTGTGTTAGAGGAAGCGAATAGTGAAAATATTTATATGGAAGCGGAAAAAATATTATCAACAAAGCTTTCGCAGATTGGTATGGCAGAAATTGATATTTATAAAATTACGCAGTATAAAGGCGAAAGCGTTACATTTTATGAAATTGAGTTTACTCCGTCTTACGAAGGCGTGGGAATGATACATGAATTTGGTTCTATAGCGTCAGGAGAAATTTTTCCGTTGGGAAAAGCATGGATCTGTGAAGAAGGCATTGTAACATTAAGTGTGGATGCTTGTCTTGGCAAAGTGGAAACACAGGAAAAATGCGAGACAGTATTGTCATGGAGTCAGATTGAAAAGATGTTAGAAACACATCTGAACAGTGGAAAAATAAATGGAAGCAGTCAAGCGGTTCTGACAGAAGCTGAATTTTTATATTATCCAATCTTTAAAGAAGCTGAAAATAAATTAGAATTGGTTCCTGCATGGCATATTTATACGCCAATGTCTGTATGGATGGAGAATGAAGAATTGGCGGAAGCATTTGTGGCAAATGGTTCAACATGGAGTATTTGTGTGAATGCGGTATCAGGGGAAATAGTCAGGAGTGAGTGACTTCGGGAGGGATATTTCATAGATGGAAGAGCAGGCCAAACGGCCTGCTCTTTCTAACTGAAAATTGACAGCAGAACAGGGGGCATCGCTTCAGGCGAGCTGCTCTCTGTTCTTTATGTGCTGTCTGTTTACCGCTGTAAAAGTATTATTCTGCCGCGTCCGATGCGCCATAGGCAAAACCTGCGACTGTGGCATTGCTGTATTTCTCGAAAGCGGCATAATACTCTTCTTCTGAAATCGTTGCTGTCTCATTCTCCTTTGTCATGGTATAGGCAGCGTTTCCGCTTTCATCAAACTGCTCCAAAATTGATTCGGCCAGTTTCAGTGTACCGGATTTCTCAACCTCATAACGCTGCATGGAGTGGCCGGAAGCCGTATAAATGCCTGTTTTATCATAGGAAACAGGATATGCGGTTCCCATACTCTCTAGCGTTCCTATTTTTTTGACTTCTTTGTCCGCCGGATAATACACGTCACATGTAATTGAGGCCTGTTTCCCTGCGCCGTCATCATACACCTGTGACGTGACAAGTAAAACCGGCAGAGGAGCATTCGTATCAATAATGACAAAGAGCTCGTCATCTTCCAGCCCGGCGATGGTTTCCCCATAAATAGCGGCATTGTCTTTATTTTGTTTTCCGCACGCCCACAGCGAAAAGACGAGCGCACATAAAATGAAACATGAAACAAATTTTTTTACCTTATTCATATTTTCAGTCTCCTTTTTTTCTGGTTTCAATGACATAACATATAAACAGTACCAGTCCGATTGCGCCCGTAATCATGGAGGGTATCATTAACCGCATATAATTAACAGGCGCGTTAGCATATTGCCCTGTCGCGATATATCGGTACAGCATATACTGGGTACTGAGCGTTGTGCTTTGCAGCGCAATTACATAAGCAAAATTTAATACACTGACCATGACAGAGATCAGTCCGCCAATGAGTAACAGCGTCATTTTTCTGTTGTGAAGATTTATTTTCATCAAATCTTCCAAAGTGATCTGTTCATCATTTCTGTTTGTCACACCTGTTTCCGCCTCCCCCAGTAAATCATCCAGTGACACATGAAAAATCCTGCTTATTTTAACGACACTTTCTAAATCGGGAGAAGTGCTGTCTGACTCCCACTTGGAAATCGTCTGTCTGGACACGTTAATTTTTTCTGCCAACTGCTCCTGTGTCATTCCTGAAAGTTTTCTTAATTGGCTGAGTTTATTTCCAATTTTCATTTTCCTTGTTCTCCTTTAAGCATAATTTTAAATAAATTTAGTAATTTTGTCTATCAATGTATCTTTACATTTGCGCCCCATATGGTGACATGAAGGGAAAAACGCGCAGTTTTCAAGGAGCGCCGTTTTGGATGACTGCAAATCAAATTGTAAGCGGATTGTAATATGGTTGTAAGATTCTGCTGGTATATTTGTGACTGTCTAAACAGAAAGGGAGGTGCTTACACAATGAAAAGCTATTTAAGTATGATTCCCATTTCCGCGAGGGTGCGGCGGCGTCAAAACCGCATGACCCGGCTGTGTATTATCTTCGCCGTGTTTCTGGTGACGGCGGTGTTCAGTATGGCGGATATGGACACCCGAATGGAGCAGGGCAGACTGACCGAAAAACATGGCGGGGAGTTTACCTTTCAGACCATGATGGACAGCGCTATGGGTCAGAGCCTGTTATTGGTTGCCGGAGGACTGTTCGTCCTGATCCTGATTGCGGGAGTGCTGATGATTTCGGGCAGTATCAACAGCACAGTGGCCCAGCGGACGAAGTTTTTCGGGATGATGCGCTGTATCGGCATGAGCCGTCAGCAGTTGAAGCGGTTCGTGAGGCTGGAGGCTCTTAACTGGTGCAAGACGGCTATTCCCATCGGCATTGTGCTGGGCACGGTCAGCACATGGGTTTTGTGCGCCGTGCTGCGGTTTGTGGTCAGGGAGGAGTGGACCACCATTCCACTCTTTGGCATCAGCCCCATCGGCATGATCAGCGGTGTCGTCATGGGACTGGTCACGGTGCTGCTTGCCGCCAGGGCACCGGCAAAACAGGCGGCGAAGGTGTCCCCTGTGGCAGCAGTTTCGGGAAACATGGAGAACAGCGGCCGGGTGAGGCGTGCAGTCCGTATCGGTATACTTCCCATCGAAATTTCTCTGGGCGCCCATCACGCGAAGTCTGCCAGAAAGAATCTGATCCTGATGACCGGCTCCTTTGCCCTGTGCATTATCCTGTTCCTGACTTTCTCCACCCTGCTGGATTTTGTGGGCTATCTGCTGCCCCAGTCTGTTGCCGCCTCTGACATTACGATTACCGATGAGGCCGGTGTCACCGGTATCAACTGTGTTTCTTTGGAAACGGTGGAGAAGATCCGCGGGATGGACGGTGTGAAGAATATCTTTGGGCGGCGAAGTCTCTTTGATGTCCCGGCCAAACTAGGACAGGAGGGCCTGCCTCAGGTGGTAGACCTGTTTTCTTTTGATGATTTTGACTTAGACGCGCTGAAAAAGGATGGCAGGTTAAGGAAGGGCAGCAGTCTCTCCGAAGTCTACGGGGACAACGGTTCTGTGCTGGTAATCTGCGACCCGGACGCTCCGCTGCGAAAGGGAGATACCATTTGGGTGGATGGCGAGGCGCTGACTGTGGCGGGGATGCTGAAAGCCAACCTGTTCAGCGAAGACGGCCTCTCCCACGGCGGGGTTTCCGTCATCGCCTCCAGTGAAACCTTTGTCCGGATGACCGGCATAACCGACTATTCTGTTGTGATGGTGCGGACCACGGGCGATGTGACGGACGGGGATGTTGACGCCATAAGGGGAGTACTGGATGAGGGCACTGCTCTCCAGGATGAGCGTGATATGCGCACTTCCGGCACCTATACCGCTTTTGTGCTGTGCGTCTACGGGTTTTTGGCGATCATTGCCCTGGTCACTCTGTTAAATATTATGAACAGCATCTCCATGAGTGTATCTGCTAAGAGTAAGCAGTATGGGGCCATGCGGGCGGTGGGTATGGAGGGACGTCAGGTGAGCAGAATGATCGCCGCCGAAACCGTCACTTATGCTCTGGGCGGCTGTGTGATCGGGTGCATTGCGGGTCTGGCGGTTTCCAGGATGATATACAGCCTTTTGATCGACGGCCGCTTTCCCTATGCCGTATGGACACTGCCGGTTCCACGTCTGCTTCTGGTTTTGGTATTTGTTGCGGCGGCATCGCTTGCTGCCATTCACGCTCCTGCGAAGCGGATCCGTAACATGGCTATTACCGCAACAATCAATGAATTATAAAAAATGAGCCTTTTCTATTTCTGCAAAATCATTTCCATTTTTGCCGTAATGTCTTAAAATACATCATGAGTGATATAGAATGAATGCAGAACAAAATGGTGGGGACCTGACTGTATCGTTGGCAGGACCGGGGATGAAACGTGGGAAGAGGAGAGGCTCATGCTGTGGAAGAAGAGAAGCGGGAACAAGTATATTTTGGCTGCAGGGATGTGCATGGTCACGCTGTTTTCGGCAGGCTGCGGCGGTGCGGTGTCTGAGAAGCCGGATGTGGAGACTGCACAGACAGATGACAGAGCGGTTTCTGCTGATGAAGGGGAATCTGCTGGTGCGGAAACCATAGCAGAAATTCTGAGTGATATTTATGATGAAGCCGCAAGTGAAAATACATTGGGAAGCCTTGTGACCATGCGCCGCATGACTGCAAGGCTTGGCGAGCATGGCTATACTGCCGTTGACATGGAAAATCAGATTGATATGACGGGGGCGGAGCGGGCATTGGCGTTTTGCAAAGCGGTAGAGCAAAAAGAAAAGGATGAAATGACAATAATCGTGCTTGCGGGGCCGGGATTCCACAAGTATGACCTGAAAACATGCGATGGTCAGGTCAACGTGATCAGAGAATATTATCAATATGACCGGAATGGGGAACTGCAAAAGGTAAATGAGGCGGGCTATCCGGCCGATCTGTGGCAGTATACAGAGGATGGGTATCTGTTTTTTCAGGGGAGCTATTTTTCTGACCAGGATTTTGTCCTAACGGCAAGCGATGCAGCGGAGCAGACTGCGCTGCGGGTACTGCCGTTAGACGAAACATGCAGGGAGCTGAACCGGGAATATATTCGTCCTGTCGGGTATACAAGGAACAATATGTTTCTGGCCGACTGGAGTGAGGAAGATTTTAGCAGTCTGGATTTCTATGATGTGTTTGACCGTTTTTATCCGATCCTGTACGGGCAGCCCATGCCTTATACTGCAAATGATGCGGCGGAAACGGAATCTGTATATGAGATACCTGAAAATATTTTTGAGAATGTTGTGATGGCACATTTCAGGGCAGACAGGGAAACGCTCCGGTCGAAAACAGTCTATCTGTCAGAGAATGCGGCTTATCAATACAGGCCGCGGGGTTTTTATGAGTCCGAATATCCTGATATTCCGTATCCTGAAGTGGTAAGCTATGCGGAAAATGCGGATGGGACGATCACGCTGATCGTCAATGCGGTATATCCGAAGGAAAACACATCGAAATCTTTTTCCCATAAAACAGTCATCCGCCCGCTTGACGGGGGCGGTTTTCAGTATGTGTCAAATAAAATCATTTCGCCGGAAGGTGATTATGATGCATGGTGGCATTCCGACCGCATGGCAGAGGAAGAAAGGGATCTGATAACCGAAGCGGAAAAAGAGGAGATAAACAATATTGCCCTGAAAGCGGCAGAGCAGGCAGGGGAAGTTTATAAAGACATAGAGCTTACAGGAGAACTGCCCTACGGCTCAAACATCAAAGAGTTTACAGTGGAGCAGTGCCGGGAGGTGGTTTCCCTTTTAGGAAGGGCAGGATATGTCAGCGTTACGGATGATACCAATATGGAGAATTATGAGAAGATCGAGGCATTTTATGCCGCATACAGGGAGCGGCGTGACGCAATGGTGACGTTATATAATGTGGATCGTGATGGACTGGTTGGCGCGATCACTCTTATTTATCGTGACGGCAGACTGCAGACATACTATGTGGGAATCGGCTGGCGGGAGGGAGGAGTACCAGAAATTAAGAGTACCACGGTCAGCGATATTGCGGAAATGAAACTGACAGACAAAGGGTATCTGATCTATGCCCATGAAATTGTGATGCCCCACTCCAGTTTGCGCCAATATTGGCGGATAAAGCCGCTCTCTGACGCGTGTAGGAGACTGACAAAAAAATATGTACATGGATTGAGTTATGTAAACTATAATCTCCTTGTAACGGATTGGGACAGCGATAATGTAGAAGATATTTTAATGCCCTGTATGTTTGAAGATATTTATCGGATCGCTACAGGGGAGAACATAAAACCGCAAAAGGGGAAGATACCAGCGGAAACATACGAGAGGATTATGATGACTTATTTCCCGGTGTCCGCAGAGCAGCTGCAGGAGAAGTGCGGATATGATGAGAAAAGTGACAGTTATGAGTATGACATGATTTTTTCAAGAGAGTATCCGCCGTTTGGGGAAGTGGTTGATTATACGGAAAATGAAGATGGGACGATCACGCTGATCGTGGATGCCGTGTGGGCTGACTACAATTCCGATCTTGCCTTTACCAACCGGATCGTAGTGCAGCCTTTTAAGGACGGCAGTTTCAGGTATTTATCCAATTCCATTGAACAAAAGGAACTGGAGGTGCCGAAAGTAACGGAGTCACAAAATAAATAGTATTTCCAATTCTGCAAAATCTTTTCCGATTCTGTCATAATACTTGCAACATGCCGTCAATCATTTACAATGATGCAAAGTGGTAAGAAACCGCTCAAATACGCAATTGAAAAAGGCATGAGGAGAACAGAATGCAAAATGAAGAAGAACAGAAAGTGGATGAAGACGGGCGTTGTAATGTTATTGTTTGCCGGTATTTTGACGGTTACCGGCTGCGGAAAAAAGAAGGACGAGGGTCTGAAAGCGGATCTGGAAGATCTGATGGAGGATGCGCAGGAGACTTTTGGGGAGACGGAAGAATCCGATACGGCGGATGGCTATGAAGATGAAGCGGCCGCAGATTACGGGGCGGAAGGAGATATGAAAGGCTGGCGGGGAGACAGCTGCCGCCTCGAAGTGGATGGGGAGAATGGGGGTGCGCTGAACGGAAAGATCACTTCTATCCTGTTGGCGGATGATTTCTTTGTGTACGCCACGACGTCTGAGGGAGGCCTTTTTATGCTGCGTCCCAAAATCTATTTTGGTCCGGAAGACTCTGAAATCAAATCCGATCGGATCACTGACGGCTGTGATATGAACCAGTTGGTTTATGCGGATCAGCATACGGCATACGGAAACAGTCGCTTCGTCTATTTCGATCGGATGGAAGGGTATGACGAGGAAGCGCTGGAGGGCAAGTATATGCTGGAATCCCTGTCGGATATGCCGGATATCGTCAGTTTGAAAATGGGACGGTCGCGGATATTCAGGGCTTTTCGGGGAAAAAGGAAGAAATGCTGATCAGGACACAGGAAGGCGCTTACTATTTCTATGACGGTTACGACTATATTTCCACAGGAAATGTGGATGCCCTGAATGAAAACTGTAAAAGTGCGGTACTGCTTATGGAAGGGGATATTCTTGCGCTGGGAGACGACGGGTATCTCTATGTAGTTGAAAATAAAAACTGAATCATACAATACGGACAGGAAGATCAATTCCAGGGTTCGATGTTCGTTCCTTTTTTGTGTATAATATATTTTGGAGCGGAGAAAAACAGAACGGAGGAATGGGGAGATGTTCCGTATTGCGATATGCGATGATGAAGAATATTTCAGAAATCGGGAAAAGAAGCTGATAGAACAATATATGGGAAAGCGGAAATATGACTGTCTGATTGATCTGTACGCGTCGGGGGAAAAGCTTTTGGAGCGGACGGACACAGACATGCCGTATGATGTCATATTTCTCGACATCAGCATGGAGGAGATGGACGGGCTTCAGACGGCCGGGAGAATCCGCAAGCTGTCGGAGAATGTCTACATTGTGTTTGTGACGGCGTATATCACTTATGCGTTAGACGGGTATAAGGTGGGCGCGGTGCGTTATCTTTTAAAAGAGGAGGCCGGTCTTTGGTCAATATGAAGTATGCAAAAGACGTGGAACGGTACAGGGTGACACTGGAAAACGGAACGGAGGTCAGCATATCAAAGAAATATTATAAGGCTGTGGAAAAAGAGTATATCAGGAGGCAGGGGGAAATATGATGGAAAAATATGCGTATTTTATGTTTGTATTTCTTGCGCTGGAAATATACTGCTGCGTCTGGATGTTTCAATCCTTTGCCGTAAAGAGAAGAGCGGAAAAGAGATGGATTACGCCTGTATCTGTCATTGTGATATGCTTTGCTGAATGGGTGATTACTAATGTAATTTATGAAGATTTTATGATAAAGGCGATTGTGCTCATAGGCATCCTGTCATTTGCAATGTTCCTGCTGTATCGGATTTGGTACGTGAAAGCGTTAGTGCTAACCATGTTATTTTATGGAATTATGCTTGTTTCGGATTATCTGTCGCTAGTGGTAATGGGAACGGTTTTTCCCGGCAGATTTTGGGATTTTTCGGATGTATTTATCTTTTATGGAATGCGGATATTCTGTACCGCTTTGGCATATGGCATGATTTTTTGTGTCAGAAAAATGCTTGGAAGTAAGGAGACAGATATTTTCACGGTAAAGGAATGGTACGCTGTGGCAGCGATTTCTTTGATCACCATATTTTCCATTATTTCGATTACATATGAAACGGACTGGGCGGCGTATGCAAGCCGGCCGCTTACCATTGAGCCCTTTCATATTCATGTTGCGGCGGGGATACTTTGTATCAATTTTATCGGATATTATCTGATTCACAGTATTACGGAAAGAGAAATCAAATTGAGGGAACATGCGGTATTTCGCGAAAAAGTGAAAAATGAGACGGCCATGTACCGCTCCGTCTCCGAAAATCTGGAAAAACAGAGAAAGCGGACACATGAATATAAAAACCAGCTTGCGGCGATCAGTGCGCTTGCTGAGCAGGGAGCCTATCAGGAATTACGGACATATATAGAAAAAATCGAAACCACATTACAGAACAGGATGGACGCAGTGGATACCAACCATGTCATTGTGAACGCCATCCTGAACACCAAGTACCGGGAGGCGGTAAGCAAAGGAATTGTAGTGGTCCTGAAGGTGAATGATCTGTCCGCGCTAAAGATGGAAGAGGAGGATATCGTGGTCATTCTTTCCAATCTGTTAAACAATGCATTGGAAGCCTGCGAACGGTGTGAAGACAAACGGATTAAGTTCAAATTTGTGCTGGAAGACGGACAGGCTGTCATTTCCGTAAAGAACAGCATGGCGGCAGAGCCGGTTGTGGAAAACGGCGCGCTGTTGACGTCAAAGACAAAAGAAGCGGAGGAACACGGCATGGGAATTCAAAATGTGGTGGAAACCGTTGAAAAGTGCGGCGGCAGATACATGGTCGATTATGGCAGGGGTGAGTTTCAGTTTTCGATTTTGATACCTAATAATGAAGAAAAAATAACGGAGGAACAGAGATGGGAATGATAATTTTAGTGATTGTATGCCTGCTGTGCATTGGCTATGCCATTGCTACGGGCAATCGCTTTAAACAGCTTCATATCAAAATACAGGAGGCGCAGGCGGACATCGAGGTGGCGCTCATCAAGCGTTATGACGTGCTGATGCAGTCCCTTGATGCCATAAAGGGATATGCAGAGCATGAGGAAAAGCTGATGCTTAACCTGATCAAAGCCAGAAACGGCATGACGACAGCGCAGACGCAGGCTGTTCTCGACAATCAGGAGCAGGTGCTTCGGAATATGAGGATCATAGGCGAAGCATATCCGCAGCTTTATTCCAGTGAATTATATAAAAACCTGCAGACGCAGATTACGGAGACAAACGAACATCTCGCTGCCTCCAAAAGGCTGTACCATGCCAATGTGTCTTTATATAATCAGGCCATTGCCGTTTTCCCCGCAAGCGTGATCGCGGGCATGACGGGGAACCGTCCCGCAGAGTTTTTGAGGGATGAAAATGTCGAGACGAAAAAGGAGATACATTTGAGATGAGCAGCAACTGGAAAAAGGATCTGGATGACAGCCTTCGTATTGTCAGAAACGGGTTTATGACCGGAGATATACATACGGAGTTTACCTTTTCGTCCGGGCAGGACGATCCGAACGCGGAGGTAAAAAACGCGTTAAAAAAGAGAAGACTGTATTTGCTTGCCTTTGCTTTCTTCCCGGCTTTTAACGGGATTATCGGCGGGGTGGAGGAGGTCTTTTTCCGCCTGCTCCACATAAATCCCTATGGCGCTGTGCCCATGATGATCAGATATGCGTCGGCGTTTCTTGGCACGGTCCTGGCGATCCGTTTTATTAAGAATTGGCGGGGGCAGAGCAGGGATGCCAAAGCGGCCTACGACGAGAAGATCATGGCAAAGGCGGTGCAGGAGGTGATGCCGGGGGCAACGCTTTTGCCGGACGACTGTATGGACGGCATGGATCTCTATCTGCGCGGCGTGGTGCCGGACTTTGACGATTTTCAGGGAAGCTATCTGATCCGCTATGAGAAGGAAGGGAAGGCCTGTGCCTTTTCCAATCTGACGCTGACGAGGAGAGAAAAGGACCGCAATGACAGGTACTACAATAAGGCGGTGTTTGTGGGGCAGGCATATAAACTGTGCTATAAGTCACAGATGCAGGGTTCTGTGCGAATCATGACAACAACACAGGGACTGGCAGGCGAACGGCTGGACGGATTTAAGAAGCGGGATAAAAACCGGGAAGAAAAGATAGAGACGGAGAACCAGGCTTTTAACGAACGGTTTGATGTGTATGCCACGGATCCGCACATGGCATTTTACGTGGTCACGCCGGTGGTCATGGAAAAACTTCTGGCTATGAAAGCGAAATACGGAAGCTTCGGCGTGGCGGTGAGTGGAAGAGAAATCGCCATTGCGCTGTGCAGCAGATATTATCTGTTTGAGCCGCCGGAGAGTTATCAGGAGATCGAGAATATTTCGGTGGAGAAATCCGCGGATGAAATACGGCAGATGCTGCTGTTTGCGAAGCTTTTGGAGGACACGATCAACGGTAAGGCAGACGGTTATGCTTAAACGCATGAATTGACAGCACTGTCCCCGGTATGTTAAAATCAAACCGACAACCAGTCGGTAACGCGTGACGGGAGATGGAAGGCAGATGCGGATTGTAAAAGACGCGGAAGAGAGGAAAAATGAGATACTGGACGTGGCGGAGCGCCTGTTTGCCACAAAGGGCTTCGACAGTACCAGTACCGGGGATATCCTGGCGGAAGTGGGGATCGCGAGAGGCACGCTCTACTATCACTTTCAGTCTAAGGAGGAGATTATGGACGCGGTTATCGGGCGGATGATCGGACAGAAGCTTGCCGGGGCCAGAGAATTGGCAAAGCGGAGAGACTTTTCTGTCTGGCAGCGTCTGACTCTGATGATACGCGCTTTACAGGCTGGCGAAGGCGGCGATGCGCTTATGGAGCAGATTCACAAGCCGCAGAATGCCCTGATGCACCAGAAGATACAGGAAAGGCTGCTTGCGGGGATGAGTCCGCTGCTTACAGAGCTGATCGAGGAGGGGGTGGCGGAAGGGATATGTCATACCGATTATCCGGCGGAGGTGGCGGAGATGACATTTCTGTATGTCAACACGGCTTTTGACACCTTCGCGGCGCTGGGTGAGGCAGAGAGACAGAGGAAGATGACGGCGTTTATCTATAATCTGGAACGGCTCCTGCAGATGGAGCAGGGGAGCATGATGGAGGTTGTGCTGCCGCTGTTTCAGGGTGAGCCTTCGGAGAAATAAGACGTCATAGCAGGCTGTTTTCTTTTTTTACCTTACAACCGACTGACAGACGGTCGGAATAAATATTCATTATTATGTGGGAGGAAACATTTTATGAAAACAAATTATTTAAAGAGGTATATCATCAGCTCCTATATTCTTGTCTGGTCTCTTATCATTTTTGTGGCAGGCCCGGCGAGCCTGATTTTTCATGCGCCTCCGGTTGTGATGTGGCTTGTGCGCAACCTGATAGCCTGGTCGCCTACATATTTACTGCTGATCGGATGGAAATGGTTCCGGCCGGGGGAGACGAGGATGACTTTTGTGAAGCGGTGCTTTTCGGGAAGGATAAAGCCGCTTATGCTACTGGGCGCGTTCGGTCTGGTGTTTGGAATCAGTGTGTTGTCACTGTGCATCCTTTCCGGGATCGAGGGGCGGCCGTTTCTGTCTTATATTGACTTCGGGACGGTTTCCCTGCCGCTTTCCGCGCTGCTGGCATTTACCTCCGGCCCCACCGGGGAAGAATTGGGATGGCGCGGTTTTATGAAGGAGGAGTTTGACGGCCGGTACGGCTTCTTAAAATCCTCGATCTGTCAGGGGCTTGTGTGGTGTTTCTGGCATACGCTGCTCTGGGCGGTGGACTCGGATTTCACTGACTGGCGGGCGGTCCCCTATATTATTTCCAATATCGTGGTCATCACCTCGCTCACCGTCTTTATGAACCTGTTTCTGGAGCGGGAGAGGAATCTGCTCTACTCGGTGTTTTTACATTTCGGATTCAATATTTTCTATGTATTTCTGGATGCGGGCATCGGATTTTTCGTTATCCTGACAGTTATGTATCTGATACTTACACCGGCAGCGGTGCTTGTCAGAAAGCGACTGTTAAAAAATGAAACAAATTCCTGAAAGAGAGAGGTAAAGATATGGTCACACAACTGATAGACGTGTTGGAGACGGCGGCTATAGTGATAAGCGGTTTCCTGATTAAAAAGTATGTATTTCTGGAGCCGGATATGGAGGGCGGCAGGCAGCGGAAGTTTTATCTGCTCAGTGTTCTCGTGACAGGCATTGTCTTTTTGCTTTTTGGGAAAGACGCTGCTTCGATGGCGGCGCTTCTCATGATCGGGTTAAATATCTGTCTCGGAAGAAAAAAGAAAAGGCTGCTGGGACTGTTTCTGATGATACCGTTCCCGGGGATTATCAACGGGCTTTTGGTTCCCGCGCTGCTTGTGCCGCCGTATCTGCTTGCCCTGCCGGAACAGGAGACGCGGATATACCAGCTTGTGATTTACGGGGTATTGCTTGTTCTGCTTCTTCTGTTTTATGTGAAAGGGAAAAACTGGCGCAGTTGGTTTGGCGAGAATATGCAGCACAGAAGCCTGCGGAAATCGGAGAAATATCTGCTTTGGGTGATCGGGATTCTGATGCTGTTTTTTGCCAACAACACAACGATGCAGATTACGGTGGACAGCAATAACGTGCGGGCGGCAGACAGTATGTATGGACGGGGACTGGCTCCTTTTATCGGAATCACCAGTGTTTCCGCTTTTGTCATGACGATTACGATTATCGTACTGATTGTGCAGGGCAATAAGCGTTCTTTCTACCATGAACGGCTTTCCGGCATGCAGTCCGGCATGATTACTTTTATGGCGGAGATCGTGGAGAACAGGGACGACAATACGGGCGGCCATATCAGGCGCACAGCCGCCTATGTGGAGCAGATTGCGAAGGAGTTAAAAAGGCAGGGCGCATACCCGGAAATCCTGTCTGACAGATATATGCGGGATATGATTGTGGCTGCGCCCCTTCACGATATCGGGAAGATCCATATTCCGGATGCCGTATTAAACAACCCGGGTCGGCTGAGCGAGGAAGAGTTTGCGGTCATGAAGACACATACCACGGCGGGAGAGGAGCTGCTTAAGCATGCCAGGGAGGAACTCGGGGAGTCAGGGTATCTGAACACGGCGGTAGAGATGGCGGCCTATCATCATGAATGGTGGAACGGCAGGGGATACCCTTACGGCATAAGCGGGGAGGAAATACCGCTCTGCGCCAGAATTATGGCGGTGGCGGATGTGTTTGACGCACTGACATCCAAACGCTGCTATAAGGACGCGATGCCGGTTGAAAAGGCATACGCGATTATCCGGGAGGAGAGCGGCACGCATTTTGATCCGGCTGTCGCCGAAGCTTTTTTTGCCTGCACCGGCGGCGAGCACGTAAACAGATAAAGAAGGGAAGCTGATACTTTATATTTAGCTAAATATAATAAAAAAGTTAGGCGCAGCGTTGAGGAATAAAAACTTT
>DKWV01000039.1 GCA_002491905.1 Lachnospiraceae bacterium UBA7143
AATATATTGTAGTAGAAGGAGGAAAATTTTTATGAGCAAAAATTACCGTTCAGAACTGGTAGGCGCTTTCGGCTGCCCTATCGATGAAAATCCAACCGGCGTTATGGAGGAAGCTGCTTTTGCTGCGGCCGGACTAGATTACCGCTATTTGACAATCAAAGTTGAGCAGGAAGATATTGAAACCGCCATGAAGGCCGTGCGCGCTCTTCATATGCGCGGCATCAACCTTACAATTCCACATAAAGTAAGCGCCATTCCCTTTGTGGACGAGTTATCCCCTGAAGCACAGATTATCGGGGCCATTAACATTGTCGTCAACAACAACGGCGTTCTCTGGGGCGACAACACAGACGGCAAAGGCTTCTTAAAATCCCTCACCGACAGAAATATTGCCGTGGAGGGGAAAACGATCACCATTCTGGGCGCAGGCGGTGCATCCAGAGCAATCAGCGTCGTATGTGCCTTACAGGGAGCTTCACATCTTCATATTGTTAACGGTTCTGTAGAAAGAGGTGGCGAGCTGATCACTCTCCTGACAGAAAAAACGCCCGCAAAGGCCGACCTGATTCGCTGGGAAAACACAACAGCCATTCCGGACGACACCGATATTCTCATCAACGCAACTTCCGTCGGTCTCTATCCGAATGTAGATCAAAAGCCGAATATTGACTACAATACTGTACAGAGCGGAATGGTCGTCTGCGATGTTATTTTTAACGATCCTAATTCCCTCTTCCTGCGGGAGGCCGCACAAAGAGGCGCGACTACAATCAACGGACTCGGTATGCTGGTAAACCAGGGCGCTTTGAACTTCAAACTCTGGACAGGGCAGGACGCTCCTGTGGATGTTATGACTGACGTTCTGCGCCGGGAATTTGGCGTATAATTTTATCAATCTGCTCTTTAATTGAATTTTCACTACCCTGCTATATAAGCAAAAGATGCACGGATAAGATAATCTTATCCGTGCACATTTAATACCATTTCCGTTTCGACTTTAACGTCCTATACATTTACATCAGGTGTACTGACACACAGTTTTTTAATCCGCTCCAAATCGCTGATCAATGTTGCTGAGTACTGTTTTGCCTCCCGGCAGATGCTCTCCGCTTTGCTGTAATCTTCATTAAACAACGCGTCAATTACCTGCTTGCCGTATGCATGAAACTTTTTATGCTTTTCGCCCAGCTCCTTCCAAAGCTTCATGATCTCCGGTCTGGTCGGCTCGATCGCATAGTAAAAATGACCGAACCCACATTTTTTGTCATTTACCTGCAGCGGCAGAATTGTCCTCTCATTGACAATCCGCTCCAAATTAGCCAGCCAGTTTTTATGCGCGGTAATCGCTTTTTCAATATACGCCGCGAAATTCTGATCCTCCAGCTTGTAAAAGGCATCCTTCGCCATAACCCCCATAGCTTTAACGGAGTCATCCAGTGCTGCCTCTATCGTCTCCAACGGCTTCACAATATTAAAGATACCTTTACCATGTTCCTGCAAATCCACGGTATCTTCATGCAGTACACCGCACTGGTCGTTGATATCCGAAGAGCGCGACTCCAGTTCGATAATGGAGCTGCTGATCTCCTCACTGAGACTCGCCAGAGATGAGATATTGTTGGTGATTTTCTCTATATGCTGCCGGTTATCCTCATTCAATTCCCATACACGACCGATTTTCTGCGTAACGGTTTCCAGCGATTCAATGGTATTATCCACGCTCTCCACACTTTTGGCAGACGCATTATGTATATCCGCCACAAAATGTCCCATACTCGCAGTCAACTTCTGGGTTTCATCCGCCAGCTGCCGAATCTCATCGGCAACCACCGCAAAACCCTTCCCGGCCTCCCCTGCCCTTGCAGCCTCTATGGAGGCATTCAGCGCAAGAAGGTTGGTCTGTGATGAAATGGAATTGATTCCAGCAATCACGTTATTCATCTGGCTGATAATCTCGGAAAGCTGGTTCATATCCTGCTGCATTTCCCTTGATGCGCTGATCGTATTGTCAGACAGCTCTTTCGTGGCAGTCAGTTCCTGCTGGCTCTCGTCAATGCGCTGATATACCAGATTCGACTCCTCCGAGATTTCAATAATGGTATTGGTCAGTTCCTCGTGCTGTTCGGAAACCATTTTGGAAATGGAAGCCGTTTCATTCGAAGCTCCATGAATCAATTCGGTCGCACCTGAAACACTGTCAGACACCTTCTGGAGAGTTTCAGAATAGTGATGCAGTGAAAGGTCCAGTGAACTGATCTGCATCAGGGAATCCAGAATATTTGCCATCACTTCCTCAAACTGGGTGCGTCCTTTGAGCAGGCGGCAGTAAATCTGCTCCATTTCCGCAGACTTGGCTCCGTAATCAGCCTCCGCCAGTTCCGACATTGCTAACAGTAAATCCTGTTTTTTAGATCTCATTAATATACTCATGGTTGTCCCTTTCATGAATCACTTTAAAAGTGTATTCATTCTAGCATTCCGACAATATAATGTCAATGACAACCGCCAAGCCACAGCGGTGAGGAATGAATCTCAT
>DKWV01000048.1 GCA_002491905.1 Lachnospiraceae bacterium UBA7143
GGAATTTAAAATTTCAAGTCAGCTTATTGCGATATACCTGCGATTTTTCAACCTATTTCTTTCCCAAAGCTGACGCTAAACAAAAACGGCAGCGCCGCAAACACTCCATAAGCATAGCGGAACTCATTGTAAACCGGCGTCGCCAACAGCAGGCTCCCAAGCAGCATCACACAGGGCGCGAAGACAAGCGCACGCCTCCTCCTGTAAAGCGCACAGGCCAGACCAAACAGCAAAAGCCAAGTATTCATCCCCAGGCTCCACACTCTGTTGTAGAACGTCTGAAACCACTGCAGGAACTCGCCCATAGCCAGACTGGCGTCATAGCTGAAAACCTTTCTCTCGTTCTCAATGCCGAAGGGATTCTCTACCATATAATACTCGCTGTAGAGAATCTGGTCGTGTGGAATATGCAGTGCATAGTACCCCGCAGTCTGCCGGATTTCAGCCTCCAGATAGAGCATGGGATTGCGAAGTCCCACCCGCAGCCAGAGTTTTGCATACTCCCACCTGTTATCCGCTATGACCTGTTGATTGCCGTGCTCCCGGATATAGTTCTTCGTCATATCAAACAGATAGGGATTGTAGTAGTCGTCGATCTGTTCCAAAGGCACCACAGCCTCCAGCATCTCCACTTCCTCCGCCTTCAGACTTCCTCCCCTGACATAGGTACAGAGCAGATGCTGAACCGGCATGGTCAGGCTCTCGATGGTGTCCGGCGGCTCCACGCGGAGCGCAGTCAGAACCGGCCCCTGCCAGAGTATATAACAGATCAGCACTGACACTACCGACAGATACATGCCCCGCCTCTCCCGATTCTCATACGCCTGCTGCCCGCCGCCTCTTTTCCGTCTTCCCTCTCTGTGCTCTCCGGCTCCGTCCGTCTTTCTCCCCGCAAAAAGCTGAGACAGAACCATCAGGAACGCCGTTCCCAGAAAGACAAAGATACCATTGCTCCGCAACAGGCAGACCGAAAGTCCCGTCGCCCCAAAAAGAAGCCACCGCCGGCCATCAGGCGCCCCGGCCATCTCCTCCCGTCCCTCGACACCCGTAAGCGTCTCTGCCCCTGCCGTACAGTTATATACCGCCCACACAAAGAGCAGAAACGCCGCCGTAAACCAGGCATCCTTCCCCATGCAGATGCTGAACATGCCGTTTATGGGAAGAAGGGCATAGAAAAATACCGCAAGAATCATCCACAGAAGCCTCGTCCCCCGCCGATATAAGAGATACAGGTAAAAACCAAACACCGCCGCCGTGAGCGCCATCTGAAAAAAGGTGTACAGCGCCACCGCCGCTGTATAGTCGCGAAAAAGACCATATCCCACCGTCAGGAATACTTTGATGATGAGTGTATGAAAATAGGGATGATGGTTGGACTTCGCCGCCATTCCCAACGCCTGTTCCATCTGCCACACCGCATCGTTGTTAAACCAGGTCGGATAATACATGAGATAGTACGGAAGATAGCACAGCAGGCACCCCAGAAAAAAGAGCAGCCAGATCCACCAGTATCCCTGCCGTCCTTTCCCTGCCGGAAGCAGCTTCTCAAGAAACCTCTGCACACCGACCGGCAGCCAGGCCGCAAGCGCCGTCCCGTTTTCCAAAAGAAAGCCCGCCGCAAACAGTACGGCGAAACTTCCCGCCGCCCAGAGCACAAGCCGTCCCAGATTCTGTGCGTTGCTGTAGTCCACCGACCCCTGCCAGTCTCCCAACACGACAAAGCAGGCGTAACAAAGGGCAAAGGGGAGCAGAAGGAGAACCCTGCGTACCGTAGGGCGCTGTATTCTTATATCCTTATTAAATTCCATCCGTTATCCTCCGTGCCCTGCCTCTCTTCTTTTCCACAGCTCCGTTTCCCTGCCACATTCCCAATGACTGCCGCCCGCCTTCCCTGCCGTCATTTTTTATGCTTTCTGCGGTATGTCTCGCATACTTCATCAATATAGTCCCGCCACTGTCCGTAAATCGCCTCGTCATTTGCCCTCTCGGCAATCTTTCTGGCGTTCCGGCCAAGTCTTTCAGCCAGCTCCGGGTCCTCGATCAGCCGGTTGATACCCTCCTCCATCGCTTTCTGGTTCTTGATGGGAATCAGCAGCCCGTCCACCTCATTGGTCATGATCGTGCGGGGCCCGCCGCAGGGGCAGTCCGTAGCCACAATGGGGAGTCCCAGCGCCATAGCCTCCATCAGCGCGTTTGGCAGCCCCTCCCAATCGGAGCTGAACGCAAACAGCGCCGCATCCACAAGTTCCTTCTCCAGACTGTCACTGGCGCCCATCAGATGCACGTAAGTATGCGCCTGCAGCTCCCCGATCGTCTTCTCCAGAAGCTCCTTCGTACCGTCCTCCGTATCCCTGCCGTATATTTTCAGATCATAGTCCGGGTGCTTCTTATGCACTTCATGGAACGCCCGGATCAGCATGACCTGATTTTTGAAATCCACCAGCCGCCCGGACTGCACCACCGTTTTGGTCCGTTTCTCAGGCTCCGGGACTCCGATATATTTGGGATTCAGCGGATTCAGGATAATACACGAATTTTTCTGTAATCTGGGCGCGAAGAACTCCCTCGCTCCCTCCGTCTGGAAAACACAGCCGTCGGCCCTCGGAAAGAGAAACGGAATCTGCACCTTGTCAAAGGGTCTGTCATAATGCCCCACAGGGTCCGTCCGTATGGAAATAATGACCGGGATCTTCATAAAGAAGGCCGCCGTCAGTCCCCGGTAAAGCGCCTTTCTTGCAAAGGGAATCAAAACATCCGGCTTCTCCTCCTTCAAAAACTGCTTCAGGTAACGGATGCGCAGGAAAAACTGGGTCAGGCGGCTTTTCTTCTCGTCCCCCGGTTTCAGCCCCACATGCACGCGCCGTACTCGCCCGTCTATCTGAAATTCGTCCTCTCCCTGCCACTCTGTAGCGACAAGCACCTCATAGCCGTTCTTCACGAAACGGTTGGACAGATTGGACACCACGCGCTCCGCTCCGCCCTGCTCTAAACAATTCAAATGAAAGGCAATCTTACGAACCATATTTTTCCTCCATCAATCGACCGACCATTCCCTGATCTTGCGGATATAAGCCTCCTTGGAGTAAACGCCTGCCCTTTCCACGGAAAGTCTGCTGTAGCGCGCCATCTCCTCCTCATTCTCCAAAAGGGAAACCACACGGGCCGCCGTGTTTTTCTCCGCCTCCTCTATATGGGAGGCGTCCAGATCCGGCTCTTTTCCCATGTTCGACACCAGAACCCCGTATTTTCCGTCAAAGATCTCCGCAGGCCCGGTCATACAGTCTGTGGCCACTGCCACAAGCCCAAGCGACATGGCCTCCACCAGCGCGTTGGGAAACCCTTCCCAGTAGGAAGTCAGAAGATAAAGAACGCCCCTTTTCAGATACGGATACGGATTCCTCTGTAATCCGGCAAAATGCACCGCATCCGCGATTCCAAGATCAGCAGCCAGCTTTCTGTACTCCGTAAATTCCCCCTTGCCTATGATGAGCAGCTTCGTGTCAGGAAGCTCCCTGTGCACCAGCGCAAAAATCTTTAACAGATGCCAGAAGCCTTTGACCACATCCTCCCGTCCCATAGAGACGATGACACGACCATCCTGCCAGGGAAGAGCCGCTTCCCCTTTCTCCGCCTGCGCCCGAATCTGCGGGATATCAAAAAACCCCGTTAAAGTATACGCGCAGCCACACTCATATTTCTTCTCGATCATACCGCGGAGCGTCTCCGAGCAGCACAACAGCCTGTCCGCCTTTTTACAGAAAAGCCCCAGCCAGGAACTGTCCATATCCATATAGCTCATAACGCCGAGCCAGCACTTCGCTCCCTTCCTCGAAAAGAGCCGCCCGGCAAACACATTCGCCAGATTGGCCGTGGGACCGAAGCTGTAGGCGATATCGATCTGTTCCTTCCTCTTCAGCCGTTTCAGCCGGTGTCCCCGCCTTAAGACATTGAGAACCTTGGAAATCTTTCCAGGCCGGCTTGGGAGTCCCAAATCCGTCACGGGAATATCCCCCACGTCAAAATCTATGTTCGCCGAATCAAATATGGCAATCCGCACGTCAAAGTACGGTTTTAAAATAACAGCCGTCATTGCACATACTTTTTCCGAGCCGCCCTGATGTAAGGAGGGCACGATCAACAACAGTTTTTTCATATCTCCCCCAAATAAAACCGACAGTACCCCTCCGCCTGCGTCTGCACGTCAAAGCCCGCCGCCCGCATCTCCTGCGCCGTATCCCTGCGGTCATAGTCCGCCTGTTTTAAAATCTCTTTGGCCCAGCGGGCAGGCGGTTCCCCGATGCTCAGATACGTCACCAGATCCGTGGCCTTCGCCTCCCCCGTCACCGTGTCTGAGACAAGACATCGAAGTCCCGCCGCCTGGGCCTCAACCAGCACGCCGGGCAGTCCCTCAAAGAAGGAAGGCAGAAGGAAAATATCCATCGCCTGGTAAAACCGCGCTACATCCCCGCGGTTTCCCAGAAAATGCACCCGGTCGGCAACGCCAAGCTGCCGGCTCTTTTCTTCCATAGCCGCCCTGTCCTCTCCGTCCCCCAGAAGAAGCAGGCGGGCATCCGGCCTTTCCCTGCATACCGCCGCAAAAACGTCCAGCAGATAGGGATGGTTTTTCTGATATTCAAACCGGCCCACATGCCCCAGCACAAGTTCATCCGAGATCCCAAGCTGTGCCCGCATCTCCTGCCGCGCCTTTTCATTGTAGCTAAATCTGTCCACGTCAACCGCATTGTGGATGATTTTCACCCGCCCCGCATTCATGGCCTCCTCGCCGAACACATCCTGCCCTGCAAGAGCGGAACAGGCGAAGCAGTAGTCTGCCTTTTTCGCAAGCCCCCGTCTGAAAAAGCGGGTTGCAAGCCCCTTCAGGCCTTTCACCACGCCCGCGTTTCTGGCATGGGCCACCGTGACGGGAATTCCCGCTTTCTTCGCAATCGGCAGGTAGATCCCGGCTGTGCTGGTCATATGCCCCTGCACCACCCTGAATTCCCTGTGCGCCGCAAAAAAAGCCTTCACCGCTTTTCTGTACGAAAAGTAATTATATACCTTAAACTTTGGGAGCACATAGATATGTCCTCCCATAGACTGGATCTCCTCGTCATAGAACTGCGGCTTTCTAACATATTCGTTATTTTTCCCCTGCTGCGTCGCAGCATCGCCCGTCTGTCCCGCATCCCGAAAGCCGTTCTTCACAGCCGAGTCATGTACCAAAAAGTCAAACTGGATCTGCTCCCTGTCCATCTGTCTGTAGAGATCCATAATGCGGCTCTCCGCGCCGCCGAGTCCCACGCCGCCAAGCACATGCAGCACATGTATCGGAGTTTTCATACCAATATGTCCCCCGTTTCCAGCGTCAGACCGCTCTCATAGCGGTCAATCAGCAGCGACCCGTCCACCGTGCGCACTACGGGCTTGCCGTCAAAGACGTCAATCACTTCCCCCGGCGCGTAGGCCGAGAAGTCGATCATCTCATCGAAGGGGTGGGCCTCCCAGACGCGCACTTCCTGCTCCCTACACAGCGCAAACGCACCCGGGAAAGGAGCTGCCACGCCGCGGATCAGGTTATAAATATCACGTGTTCTTTTATGAAAATCAATTTTGCCGTCCGCCGCCGTGCGCTTCTCATACCAGGAATCAAAATCTTTGGAATCCCTGCGGATCTCAATATGTCCGCTCTCATAGGCCGCCAGCAGCTTACGGATCAGCCGCTTCGAGCAGATCATATTTTTATACTGCGCCGTGCGGATATCGTCGTGGGGCGTAATGGAAAACATCTCCGTGGCAAACACATTGGGGCTGTCCGCCTTCTCGTCATAGCGGAACAGATTCAGGTTAAAACGGGTATCCCCCAGAATTACCGACCAGTTCAGGGGCGAGCGCCCCCTGCCAAACGGAAGGTAGCCGCTGTTGCCGTGGAAACCGTAGATCCCGAATTGAAAGCAGTCCAGCACCGAAGCCGGAATCAGCCGCTGCCAGCCCATCGAAATGCCGATGTCAAACTCGTTCTCCCGCATCAGTTTCTGCGTCTTTTCATCTGTCAGGAAATAGCTGTCCGCCTCATGCACGGGAATCCCATACTTTTCCGTGAGAACTGACAGACCCTTGTACCCCGAAACCTGATTTTTCTTCGTCACCTCCGGGCTGATCGTAATCACCAGATCCACAGGGCAGATCTCGTTCTGTATAAAACTGACGATATTTTCGGACGTATCCTTTACACCAAAAACGACAACCTTGTACTTCATATCTTTTATCCTCTCCGCGTTTCGCCCCTGCCCTTACTTCAAATATTCTCTATACCACTCAATCGCCAGCCCAATCCCCTTCTCGAAATCATAGGAGGGATCGTATCCCAGAAGCTTCTTCGCCTTACTGATATCCGCATTGGAATCCCGCACATCGCCCGCTCTCGGCGGTCCGAAATTCGGGGTCACTTCTACGCCGAGCGCCTGACAGAGCTGCTCGTACATATCAGTCAGATAGAGTCTTCCACCGGCGCCGATATTGAAAGCTTCCCCGGCCGCACTGCTCTCTGCCTTGCAGGCGCGCAGATTCGCCTCAATCACATTGTCAATATAAGTGAAATCACGGGATTGTTTTCCGTCCCCGTTGATGGTGGGCGTCTCCCCGTGGAGAAGCTGCCTGATAAATTTCGGGATAACGGCCGCATACGCCCCGTCGGGATCCTGCCTGCGGCCAAACACATTAAAGTAGCGGAGCCCATAGGTGTCCAGACCGTACAGTTCCTTGTAGAGCCGCCCGTATTCCTCGTCCGCCCTCTTGGTCAGGGCATAGGGTGAAATCACCTTTCCCTCCTGCCCCTCTCTCTTCGGGAGTTCCGTGGAATCCCCGTAAACGGAGGAGCTCGATGCGTAGACAAACTTTTTAATCCCGCACTGTACTGCAGCCTCCATCATATTTAAAGTGCCGCGGATATTGATTTCTTCATACAGAAGCGGCATCTCGATGCTTCTCGGCACGCTCCCCCAGGCCGCCTGGTTCAGCACATATTCCGCGCCTTTACAGGCTTGCATGCAAGTCTCAAAGTCCCGGATATCCCCCTCGATGAAAGTAAAGCCCTCTTTTCCCATAAAGTGCTCGATATTTTCATACTTCCCCGTGGACAGATTATCCAGACAGCGCACTTCGCAGTCCATATCGAGCAGCGCCTCACAAAGATTCGAGCCGATAAAGCCCGCGCCGCCTGTCACAACAAATACCGATCCTTTTTCAAATGTAATGTCCTGATAACTCATGTTTCAACCGCTTCCTTTCCATAATAATCTGTTTTCACATGTCTCCCGGATTAGCAGATACAGCGCAATATAAAACAGCGAAAATCCATAAATCATATACCGCGACAGGCACATAATTGTGATCGACGTCGCGCACACATTAGCTGCGATAAACAAAAGCGCCGTTCCCATGACGACCGCCGCCTGAAAACGCCTCCTGACAAACATCTGTCGCAGTGAAAGTCCCACCGCCAGCAGATACAGCAAAAGCGCGGCAAAGTTGATAAGCGGATGCACAACGGCGATACTCCTGACGAACCCGTTTCGGCACAACAGGATATAATCGTAAAGCCATTGTCCGAAGCAGGCCGGTAAAAGCTTTTTAATCATCCTGCCAGCCATCTCGTCAGACATGCTGCTCTGCTCGTAATAGTCCACCTCTCCCAGGCCGAAATAGTAGGCCGACAGCTCCGCCTCCAGAATCTGAAATTTCAGTATGTCATGGTTTTCCTCCAGATAAGCGGCCCTCTCGCCAAAACCGTCACCGGCGTACTCGTGATTCAGCCTCCGCTCCATAGATTTTCTATAAAAACAGTCAAAAAAGGCCTGCTCCAGATCGCCTTCCTCAAAAACCTCCCTGTCCTCCTCGTTACAGGCATAAATCACATTGGTCAGCGTATTGACCTTGCCATAGGTATTGCCCATAAAATACCCGGTAACACCATAATTATACACATGTACCGTCAAATCCCGCAGGAGAAAAACAAAAACCACAGCCGATACGGCTGCAAATAACGCCCGATATTTTTTCTCCGCCAAAACCTGTATGCCGAGCAGAAGCGCCCACAGAAGAATGGTAGTCATCATCTGTCCCCTGGTCATGGAGAGCAGATAGGCGAAAATGAGCGCAAACACCGCGTCGCGCCCCTTCTTATCAAAAAGCATACGCAGAAGGAAATATGCAAACAGCGTAAACAGCGGGATGCACAATCCCTCGCTCATCACCGAATTTTCCAGAAAAATGTGCAGCGCCGACACGTATCTCGTAATCAGATGCGGCAGAAGCTGCAATGCCACGATCAGCAGCTCCTCCCACAGCCGAAGCCCAAAACGCCTTGTCAGGTACTCCGTCAGCGCCGTAATTCCCACAGCCGTGAGTATCCCCTGTCCAGCCATAGCCCACACAAGATACCCTCCCCCAAAGACGACACGAAAAGCCGCCAGATACAGCGGATAGAGTGGCTCCCTGTGAATGTGCATCGTAATATACTGTTCGGAATCATTATAGACGCCGACACCGCCGACTGCAAGCAGTCCCAGAAAAAAGGCGAGAAGCCCTGCGAAAAGACACAGAGCTCTCTTTTTGTCTCTATTCAATCCTACAATCTCCAATACAGAAAATCCTCTGTCTGATACTCTCTGCGATCCAGTATGCCCTTCAGATCCATCAGCACTTTTCTCTTATGCTTCGGATCGTAGAAGGAAGCGATCTTCTCCCGGTCAAGGCTTAAGAACTGCTCATGCGCCACCGCTATAATCAGCGCGTCCACATCCCTGATATCATTCATGGTCTTAAACTCAATCCCATAAAGCCGCTTCGCCTCACCGGCATCAGCCGCCGGATCCACCACGACAGGCTCAATACCATATTCCCCCAGCTCTCTGTAAATGTCAATCACCTTCGTATTTCTCGTATCCGGACAGTTTTCCTTGAAAGTAAAGCCCAGAATCGCCACTTTCGCGTGCTTGACGGGAATATTCGCCCTGATCAGATCCTTGACCAGACTCTCCGCCACATATTTTCCCATGTCGTCGTTGATCCGTCTGCCGGAAAGAATGATCTGGGAATGGTATCCCAGTTCTTCCGCCTTGTAGGTCAGATAATAGGGGTCTACGCCAATGCAGTGGCCACCCACAAGACCCGGCATAAAGGGCAGGAAGTTCCACTTCGTCCCTGCCGCCTCCAGCACGGATTTGGTATCAATTCCCATTTTATGGAAGATGATAGAAAGTTCGTTCATAAACGCGATATTGATATCCCTCTGGCTGTTCTCGATGACTTTGGCCGCCTCCGCCACCTTGATGGATTCGGCACGGTAAACGCCCGCCTCCACCACCAGCTCATAGACTTTCGCGACGGTATCGAGGGTTTCCTCGTCCATTCCCGACACGATTTTCGTGATCGTCTCCAGCCTGTGTACTTTATCGCCCGGATTGATGCGCTCGGGAGAGTACCCGATCTTGAAATCCACACCGCACTTTAAGCCGGATTCCCTCTCCAAAATCGGCACGCAGATGTCTTCCGTCACGCCGGGATACACCGTGGACTCAAACACCACCACGGAACCCTTTGTCAGGTTCTGTCCCAGAATGCGGCTCGCCCCCTCCACCGGGGAAAGATCCGGCGTATGGTCGTCATTGACAGGCGTCGGCACCGCCACGATATGGAACTTTGCCTCCTTAAGTTTTGTGGGATCGGCCGTGAAATCCACCTTTGTATTTCGGATCACCTCGTCACCCACCTCGTTCGTCGGATCCACACCACTCTGATAGAGGGCAATCTTCTCCGCATTTAAGTCAAAGCCCACTACCTTTATTTTCCTCGCAAAAGCCACCGCAATTGGCATACCCACATAGCCAAGCCCCACCAGGGAAAGTTTTTCTTCCCCGCTCACAAGTTTTTCATATAAGTCCATCCGTTTCCTCCGTTTCCCGATACTGAAAATCGGCTTTATTCTTAAATGCCGCGCATGTCCGACCACTCAACCGCCCGATCACCGCTCCAGAATCTGCCTAACCTCATCCAGATAGGCCGCCGTCACCAGTTTCCGGTCAAATTCCCGTTCCATCTTCTCCCTGCCGCGCTGTCCCATGCGCACGCGCTCCTGCGTGGAGAGGGATAGGAATTTTTCCATAGCGTCAATCAGCTCCTCCGGCTTCCCCGGCGTAAAACCAAAGCCCGTCACGCCCTCCTCGAAAGCCTCTTTACACCCGCTGATGTTCGAGGCGATGACGGGTCTGCCCGTAGCCGCGCCCTCAATCAGCGCGTTTGACATGCCCTCATGGAACGAGGCCACCACAATGGCGTCAGCCGCCGCCAAATATTCATGCACCTGGGTGTGAAAACCGATCTGCCTGATGACGCCTTCCTTCTCCAGATCATCCAGAAGCTCCTGATAGTCCTCGTCACAGTACCCCATGATATCAAAAAATACCCGGTCGCTATGTAAGCGTCTCGCCGCCATAATATACTCAAGGATACCCCGCTCCTTCATCACCCTGCCCACAAAGAGAAAATGTGTCTCCTCCCTCTCCGAATATGGCTCGAACTTATGTCTTTCCAGATTTACCCCGGAGCCCATGACCATCCGTTCCTTCTTCCCCGAAATACCCATGCTTTGAAAGATATTCCTGTTCTCCTCGTTCTGGAAAAACACGCAGGCCGCCCGTTTCAGGCCCGCGCGGTACATCCCGACGATCAGCTTTAAAAGAGGGCCTGTCCTGTCAAAGGCGCCCCCAAGTCCCGTGATCGTGGCGATGTAGGGCAGCTTCCTCCTGCCCGCGGCAAATCCGCCGTAGATATTAGGCTTGATCGTGTAAGTCACCACCAGATCAGGCCCTATTTCCTTCATCATTTTAACGTAAGAGCGGTATAACTTCAAGTCCTCAAGCGGATTGATTCCCCTGCGGTTGATGGGCGTCCCGATGATTTTACACCCCTCCGCGCGAAGCTCCGCCTCCTTCACGTCGTCCGGCATACTGACCCAGACTTCGTACCTCTGCGTAAGCGCCTTTACAAATTCGCCCCGGAAGTCGTACAGGCCGCCGGAAGAGTTTGTCAGAACCAGAACCTTTTTCACGGCACAATCTCCTCCCCCGCCATATCCCGTATCATCACCTCATTAAACTTCATCATGCAGATTCCTTCCCGGTATTTCCCGATCCGCACTTCGTTCTCCTGCCCTGCGAGGTTCTTCACCACCGCCGCAGCCATATTCACACCGCAGCCGTAGGCGTGGGGATACCCGCCGCCGAAACGGGGATTGACCTCCGAGATATAATAAACGCCGTCTATCTGAAAAATATCAATATCAATCATGCCGCGGAAACCGCATTTTTCAGCAAAATCCCTTATCAGGGAAAAAAGCTTATCATCCTTGAAAGACACGGACTTGTCCGTCTCCCCCGCCCGCATCTTGATCTTCTTTTTCACAAAAATATCCGTGCATTTCCCGGAAAGCATGTCCACATACACGTCTGCACCATATTCCTGACCGTCCATGTACTCCTGAATCATCAGATCGTCGTAGAGACCCAAAAGCACTTCCACCTCTTTTTTGCTTCCCACCTTGTTGATATGGATGCTAGCGCTGCCCCGCACAGGTTTCACAAACACGGGATAGTCGATTTCTCCGGCCTCCTGTGCCCGATAAAAAGCTTCTTTATCCGCATAGCACTTTGCAGTCGGAATCTGCATTTTCCGCAGCAGTTCAAACATCCTGTACTTGTCAAAACAGGTTTCCACCAAATCATAGCCAGAGACAATGGGTGTCGTTCCCACCGCAAGGAACCGCTCCCGCTCTTTTGCGATCAGAGACAACTCCGGGTCAATCAGCGAAAAAACGCCCGTTATTTTTTCCTTCTCACAAATATCCAATATGACGTCCAAATATCCCGGCTCCGTGATCCGTGGCACCAGATAAAAAGCGTCCGCCTCATACACCGCGGGTGCCAGATTGGAGCAGTCCGTGGCAATCACCCTGCCTCTGCCCGCCAGCTCTTTCTTAAAATACTGCACCACTTTGTCGCGGGTGCCTGCGCTCAGAACCAAAATATTCATGCCTCTAAACTCCCCGTCTCCTCGAGCCGCTTCTTTCTGATCTCGGCAAAATTCCCTTCCGCCGCGTTGGTGTCCTCCGCCAC
The DNA here is from genome assembly GCA_002491905.1 of Lachnospiraceae bacterium UBA7143. Taxonomy (GTDB): domain Bacteria; phylum Bacillota; class Clostridia; order Lachnospirales; family Lachnospiraceae; genus UBA3282. The sequence continues at coordinate 12,171 of DKWV01000048.1, forward strand.
TTCGTCCGTGTGTCCCAGCACCGTCTGCACCGTCATCCAGAGCACCTTCATATCCATGCCGAAGGTCAGATGCTCCACATATTCCACATCCTTCTGAAACCGCCTGTCCCAGTCAAGAAAATTGCGTCCACTGACCTGCGCAAGCCCCGTAAGCCCCGGGCGTACGCTGTGCCTTAAGCGCTCCCGCTCCGTATAGTAGGGCAGATAGGAGACGAGCAGGGGCCTCGGCCCGATCACGCTCATATCTCCCTTCAAAATATTAAAAAGCTCCGGCAGCTCGTCCAGACTCGTGGCCCGCAGAAATTTCCCAAACTTCGTAAGCCGCACGGCGTCCGGCAAAAGCTCCCCCTTCTCATCCCGCGCATCAGTCATCGTGCGGAACTTACAGAGGGTAAAATTTTTCTCATCCTTCCCCGGTCTCTCCTGCTTAAACAGGACCGGGCTCCCCAGTTTCACCCGCACCAGAACCGCCAGAACGATCAGTATGGGACTAAGTACAATGATCCCGCACAGGGACAGTAGAAAATCCAGACATCTCTTGATATACTTCTTATACATATATTGTTCCTCTCTGAGGATAAATTATATCATATATAAAGCTAATTGTCTCCCCGGTCTGATGAAATTATAATACCCTTCCCTTAAAACAGCTACAATTCACACCTACGCTGAATTTGCCATTTATTGACGATGATTTCGGTGTATTTTCCCAAAATAACATTGATTTACACCTGTACAGGCTGTATAATATTTACAACAGCACGATTGTTTTTCATGGAAAATTGCGCAAAAACCAGACTGTACCATGATAAGGAGGTAACCACATGAAGGAACTTATTAAGATTCGCTCCAAAAATCATCCCAACATTGAGTTAAAAGCAATCCACGGACATTTCGTGACCCCCAGCTCCCATATCAATTGCTTTTTGGATATGACTACAATGAAAGCAAGGTTGAGCGAAGCATCTGCAGCCGCAAAAGAACTGAGCCAGCAGATTATAGCATCTACCGTGGTAGATACGATCGTCTGTATAGACGGCTGTGAGATCATAGGCGCGTTTCTGGCAGAGGAACTGACGAGAGCCGGTATCTATTCCCGCAATGCACATCAGACAATCTATATTGTCACTCCTGAATATTCCACATCAGGACAGATGCTGTTCCGCGATAACTATCTGCCTATGATCAAAAACAAGAATATACTGCTTCTCCTTGCAAGCGCAACTACAGGACGCACTGTCACCAAAGCGGTACAGACCCTGACCTATTACGGTGCGACCATCAGCGGCATCAGCGCGATATTCAGCGCCGCCAACTCTGTGGCGGGCATTCCGATCAATGCACTGTTCACCACATCGGACATTCCCGAATACAAGACTTACAGTTCGGAGGAATGCGCATTGTGCAAGGAGAAACAGCCTATTGACGCTTTTGCAAATGCCTTTGGCTATTCTGCGATCCAGTAAACAATCGGATAAAGCAAACAACGCATAAAGTAAAAACCACAGTTACCGCTGCAGATTTTGTATTCTTCGCAAAACTGCTTTGACAACTGTGGTTTTTATTTAAAATGAATCAAGTCCTCCTGTTCCGATACTGCGCATACATCAGTAAAATTCCCGCTATGGCGCCGAAAAAAAGAAGGGACTGGATGAAAGGCATGAAATTGTAGGAACCGCCCGTCCAGAAGTCAGCAAAATCATTGCTGACATACGTCATGGGAAGTGTGGCCGCCACCTTTTGCAGCGCTTTCGGAAGCTGTTCCGTAGAAATTCCCATCATACCTGTCAGCACCATCAGCAAAAAATAGACAGACATCGTAATCCCGAATGTAATGCCAAATTTTCGGAAGATATCGGCAAGCGAATGGGCAATCACCAAAAGAATGATCCCAATCAGATACAGTGATACCAGCAGGCAGATGACAGACGATGCCGCTGGTTTCGGAATATCCATAGTGATCATCTGGAAAACTGCAAAAATCGCAAATGCCGCTGTCATCAGAATCATGTGCGCAATAATCTTTGCTGCCAGAAGATTCCTCTCGCGAAAACCGAACAGCCGCATCCTGAGCGGAACCTCGTGCTCCACTTCCTGGGAATACAGCGCGCCGTACCCGATAAACATGATAGACATCGGAATGACAAGGGACATACTGAGCACAATGGAGACAAGTACCTTGTCTCTCGCCGCTTCTGGCACCTGAATACCTATTGTTTTCGAAAAAATCAATGTCATCATACTCGGGAACACGATTCCGAAAAAGTGCGTCATGAAATTACCGTTGATATTGCGGAGTTCATATAAAACCATTTTCCAATTACATCTTTTCTGTTTCATCTGTTTTCCCCCTGTGCGTAAAACCGCTCTCTGGCATTGATCGACATAATCTCAATATCCGAATTGCTCCGCTTGAAATTCACCCGATGATTCACAAGAATCGTCAACAGTCTTTTCTCTTCCTCCCTGTCACGGCAGGACACCGCAAGCAGATGATTCGGAGACCTCAATGTACGAAATTCCTTCGTCAGACTGCAGTTTACCCTATTATTGTCCAGAATAAAAATCGCGTCTCCGCAATATGTCCGGAACAGCTCATCCGTCCTGCCGAAAGCGACGACCCTTCCCCGGTCCAGCAGAAGTATCTTGTCCGCAAGCTGCTCCAGTTCCTCATAATAGTGGGACACAATGACCAGAGAGTCCTCTTTTCCCCGGTACCACTCCACCATTTTTTCCATCAGCTTCTGCCGCGTCTCAAAATCCAGTCCCGATGTGACTTCGTCATAAAAAGTCAGCTCCGCCTTCTGCATCATGATCATAATAATGGTGAATTTCTGTTTCTGCCCGCCCGAAAGCGCAGGAAATCTCTTGGACAGACAATTCCCAAATTCAAAAAAGTCGATCAGCTCCTGCAGCTCCTTATTCTCTTTTACCCTCGTGTCCAGAACCATCTCCATAATCCGCCTGATCGGCATGGTGGTCACATATGCGTTGCTCTGCATATGCGCCGCCATCTGTTCCGGCTGTAAATCGGTTATGATCCTGCCATCATAATTCGTCAGCCCTAAAATCGCTTTGACAAGGGTGGTTTTGCCCGCGCCGTTGGAACCGATCACACCGATGCGTTCCCCCTTCCCAAAGCTGATCGGGCTGTTTATCTGTAATGCAGTCTGATCCCCGTATTTTACCTGCAACTGTTTGATGGTAAGCAACATATTTTCCTCCACTTTTTACATATCGTTTCCCCGACAAGTCATTATCTTTTTCCACTATGACCTTCTGTCAAAAGAAAGGACCGCCTGCACGCCATTCTCAATATTATCAATTTTCAGTTCATATCCCATCAACCTGCTATAATAAGCGGCCACGTACAGTCCCAGACCTTTGCCTTTTCCGCCGCCGTCGCTGCTGACAAAGGGCTCCAGCACGTTCGGAAGCAGCTTTTCCTCTATCGTCACACCGTAGTTGATGATGCAGACCGCTTTGCTGCTGATTTCGATTGCGATTGCCCGCTGCTTCGGTGTGTACTGGATCGCGTTGGACAGCAGGTTGTCAATTATCCTTTTCAGAATCTCCCTGTCTGCGGAAACAACGCCGTCTCCGGCAACCGTTACCCGCAGTCCCTTATTTTCCGCCTGTACCGCGTAGTTTTCCGTCAGTTCCCGCACCAGCGCATCAACCGCCACTTCCTCCTGCTGCAGGTTCTCCGCACGATAATTCAGATACAGAATATCCTCCACGATCTTTCTCATGGACAAAAGCTGTTTCTTTACCTCCGGCAGATACGTTTTCGCGTCCTTATATTTCCCGACCTCGTTTATCATTCCTTCCACCAGAAGAAGCGCCGCCGCAATCGGCGTCTTCAACTGATGGGACGATGCCCGCAGGAACACCTCCTGACGCTCGTTCTCCTCTTCCAGCAGCCGGTTTTTCCGCTCCAGCTCCCCATAATTTTCACGCAATTTACCGTACAGCTCGTGCAAATTCCGTGCCAAAGCGCCGATCTCATCCCCGCTGTCCGACACGAGCATAAACTCATCCGGCTCAAAGCGCTCCGCCAGCCCCGCGCTCTCCGCGTGATTGGCAAGCCTGATAATCGGATTCACAATTTTTCCCGAAAAGAATCCGGACGAAATCATCACCACCAGAAAGATCACGGCAATAATCATCGGCAGACTTCCCATCACTACTGGCGTAATCTCCTCCATCTGTGGCGTCATAGTCGGAAAAGCCGTGATGATGAAAGCGTCCGTCGTCCTCCCTACGGCGATATAGGTGGTATAGCTGTATTTGCCGTCAGACACGCCTCCCTCGTACACAACGGCGTCGCCGGACATCATATGCATTTTATAGTACTCGTCCCGATAGGTTTGTCCGTCATTCTGCTCTTTTCGCTCCAGACTGACCGCAATCGGCGCATCCTCCGCGAACAGACTCTGCTCCCCGAATATTTCCCTGCATTTATCTTGCCATTGTTCGAAAAATGCCGTGAAATCATCCGCGTTCTCCTCCTGCCCGAGGCTGTCCGCCGCTCCCATCATCGTTCTGCTTTGATCCAGAAGCGCCTGCAGCTCCTCGTTCTTTACGGTAAGTGTCAGCTTAAAATATTTTCCCGCTATATAGACTTCATCCCCCGCATTGGGCACTTCTAATGTAAAAACTGACGACGGATTCTTCACCGTCAGATTATCATAACTTCTCTCTTCCATATAGCCCGTCTGAATCTCCTTGACGGATTCCAGATTGCTATCCATCACATAGTCCACGTACAGCGACGGCAGCATTAACACAAAATACCCTATGACAAAGGCAATCATGATCACTGCCAGCACAATGCTGTACAGAAAGGTCTTTTTTCTAAGTCCCATATTTACTCCTCCCGAAATTGATATCCTACGCCAATCACTGTTTTGATGCAGTCCACCGGCAGTTTTTTGCGCAGATTTTTCACATGGGCGTCGATGATCCTGTCATTCCCCACATAATCCTCATTAAAAATCCTGAGAATAAGCTGCTCTCTTGTGAACGCCCGTTTCGGCTCCCCCATCAGGACCTGCAGCAGCAGAAATTCACTCAACGTCAGTTCCAGAGACTTTCCGTCGTAGAAGGCCTGATAAGAGTCATCATGGATTACCAGTCCTTTTTCCTGCTGCGGCTCCGGTCTTTTTACGCGGCGCAGAATCGTTTCCATTCTTTTCAACAGAATGATAGGCGATACAGGCTTGATCACATAGTCATCGGCATACAGGTTAAAAGCCTGCACCTGCGTCCTCTCGTCATCCAGTGCCGTGAGCATGATCACAGCCATATCCGGATGATGCTCCTTGATATACTGCAGGACCTCCAATCCGCTCACCTTCGGCACCATAATGTCCAGTACCGCCATGTCAAATTGCTGCTTCGCGAGAAAGTCAAGCGCCTGCCCGCCATCTTCGGCACAGCTTACATCATAGTTCTGCATCTTCATATACTCAGTCAAAACGTCCCGTATCGTCGGCTCGTCTTCCAGAAATAAAATCCTCATGTCTCTTACTCTGCTCCTGTTTGGTTTTAACACGCGTGTTATGTTCCTCTGCACGGTTATATTGTAGCACGGCGGTATGAATTTCATATGAAGATGATTTGCTTTTACGGAGATATTATTTTCAGATACGCCCTATGCGAAAATACACGAAAGTCAAAAACCACAGTTGTCGTAGCAGATTTTTCATTTTTAAAGAATCAGCTACAATAACTGCGGTTTTTCATAAAATATGGTTTCATAATCCGGCTGATACGGCAGCCGGGTTTCTATCTCAACTCCTTCATAAAATACAGCACCAGATCATCATCGTTACAACATGCCGCATTCGGCTCGCATATCTTATCGCAATACCACACGCCGCTGCCGTCGGGAATGTACCCCCGTTTCACATACATCCTCTGCGCACTGCCGTAGCCACTGTGTAATCCAACTCCAAGGCATACCCGATCACTGTATTCCCCGGCGATCCGCTCTGCCACGTCCATAAGCTTGCTGCCGATGCCGCGCCGCCTGTATTTCTCAAGGACGCCGAAATCCACGATCTCCGGGTATCCTTTACCCGCATATGGGCCCCACTCAGATACGGGATAGACATTGATATATCCCGCCACCTTCCCCTGATATTCCGCAACCAGAACAGCAGCATTCTTCTCCTGCCTGTCCCGCAGACGCATCTCGTATTTATCGACGTTCGCGTTCCAGCCCTGCGCAATCTCCTCCGCAGTGATAATCGCCGCATCCTCCTGCCGCATGTCCCGGATGGTGATATGTTCGTCTGCGTAATATATCTTATTATGCTGTTCCGCCACCCTGTTCTCCCCTCCAAAAGTTTAACTGCTATCCTAATTTATATCCTTATACAGCGCGTAATAATCCGCCTCCATATTATCTGCATACCTGCCGTAAAACCTTTTCGCATCGTCCAGCGCCCTGTTATAGATCCGATTTCCCAGCATTTCCTGAAAAAAATCCAGTATCCGCCCGGTTCCGATCACGCCCAGCTCCAGTCCATGCTCTTCCCTGAAAAAAGCAGCAATCTCGTCGCACATCCGGGCCTTGTCTCTCTCCTCAAATATGTCCATCATGCCGTTCTCCTTTTAAAACAGCTCCTTCACCGTGCGGATAATCGCCTCCATCTCCTCCTCGGTGTTCTTGATGTCGCTGGGCAGACACAATCCTCTTGCGAAGACATCTTCCCCAACGCTGCTGCCATCCTCGTTGTGGGCAAAAAAATCACATTCCGCAAAAACGGGCTGCATATGCATGGGTTTCCAGATCGGCCTGCATTCCGCGTTAAGTTTCTCCTCCAGCGCATCCATAACCATATCCGGCGTCACCCCGCTGTCCGCGGCAATGGCCATGCCGGAGAGCCAGTTGTTGGCATCTCCCTTGGGATTCATGGGATTCATCTGTATCGCGGGCACATCCGCAAATTCTTTGCAGTACCGCTCATAAATCGCCTTCTTCTTCGCCTTGTGCTCAGCCAGATGCAGAAGCTGTCCTCTGCCAATCCCGGCCGTCACATTGCTCATGCGGTAGTTGTAGCCGATCTGCGAGTGCTGGTAATGTCTGGCGGGATCTCTCGCCTGCGTCGCCAGAAAAGTAACCTTCCTGGCGGCTTCCTCCTCCTTGGATACAAACATGCCTCCGCCGGAGGTAGTAATAATCTTGTTCCCGTTAAAGGAGTAAATGCCGTATTTCCCGAAAGTGCCCGTATACCGTCCCTCATAGGTACTCCCCAGAGACTCCGCCGCATCCTCTATCATCGGTGTGCCGTGCGCCTTACAGATCTCCATGATCTCGTCGAGCTTCGCAGGCGTGCCGTAGAGATGCACACAGATCACCGCCTTGGGATGAGGATACTTTTCAAAGGCCCGCTCAAGCGCCTGCGGGGACATATTCCACGTATCCGGCTCCGCATCAATAAACACAGGCGTGCCGTTTTCATATACAATCGGGTTGCAGGACGCAGAAAATGTCAGATCGGACACAAACACCACGTCCCCCTGCTTTACGCCAAGAAGCCGCACCGCCATATGGATTGCCGCCGTGCCGGAGGACAGCGCCGCTGCGTGGCCGCATCCCGTATATTCCGCCATCTCCTTCTCAAACGCGTTTACATTCGGTCCAAGAGGCGCCACCCAGTTAGTGTCAAAGGCCTCCTGCACAAAAGCCTGCTCTTCCCCATGCATCGTAGGGGAAGAAAGATAAATTCTTTTTTTCTCCATGATTTATACCCCTTTTCTGTCTGTGTAATGGTACGTCGGCACAATCTTTTTGATTAACGGTCTGATGTCCGAGTTTTCGATCTGGCACTCATCCTTCAGCTCCTTTAACTGTGCGAAAAACTCATGCTCGTCCAACTCAATCGGCTTACCGATGTGAATCATCTTGTTCGCCGTATCCTTCATGCCCTCCTCGTCCATCAGAAGCTCCTCGTAGAGCTTTTCCCCCGGGCGAAGACCTGTAAATTCTATTTTGATATCCTCGCCGACCCGATAGCCGGAAAGCTTAATCAGATTCTGCGCAAGATCCAGAATTTTTACCGGTTCTCCCATATCCAGGACGAATATCTCCCCGCCCTTAGCATAAGCTCCCGCCTGCAGCACCAGAGAAACCGCCTCGGGAATGGTCATAAAATAACGTATGATATCCGGATGAGTCACCGTAACCGGGCCGCCCGCCGCAATCTGCTTGCGGAAAAGCGGAATCACACTGCCGTTGCTGCCCAGCACATTGCCGAAACGTACAGCCACAAACTCCGTCTCGTAATGCTTGTCAAAGGTCTGGATAATCATCTCACAGATCCGCTTGCTGGCCCCCATAATGTTGGTGGGGTTCACCGCCTTGTCGGTGGAAATCATGACAAACCGCTGCACGCCGCTCATGGCCGCTGCCTGGGCCGTCTTGAAGGTGCCAAACACATTGTTCTTGATGGCCTCTGTGGGACTGTCCTCCATCAACGGCACATGCTTGTGGGCCGCAGCGTGGTAAACGATATCCGGCTCATATTTGGAAAAAATAAAGTTCATCCGGTTCGTATTACGCACGGAGGCAATCAGTACCACCAGATTCAGCTCCGGGTATTTCTGTTTCAGCTCCTGCTGTACATCATAAACCGAATTTTCATAAATGTCCACAATCACAAGCTGTTTCGGCCTGTGGTTCGCTATCTGTCTGCAAAGCTCGCTGCCGATGGAACCGCCGCCGCCGGTGACGAGCACCACCTTCCCCTGCACATAGCCGAGAATCGAATCCATGTCGACGCTGATCGGATCCCTGCCAAGCAGATCCTCCAGCTCCACATCCCGCAGCTTGCTCACATTGACCTCACCGTTTACAAGCTGGTACATACCCGGAAGGGAGCGCAGCTTACAGTTCGTATCCTTACAGATCTCCAGAATTTCCCTGATCTCCGTTCTGGGCGCGGAAGGCATGGCTACGATGATCTCGTCCACATCATAGACATCCGCGCATTCCACGATTTTGTCACGTCCGCCCACGACTTTAATTCCCTGGATGTACCGCCCCCACTTCCCGTTGTCGTCGTCAATGATGCATTTGATGACCATAGTGGAAAAATTGCTGTTTACAATCTCTTTGATAATCAGATTTGCGGCCTCTCCCGCTCCAATCACCATAACCGAAATCAGGTTCTTTTTGTTCTGCTGCTTATGCTTAAGCCCCCGGAAAAAGCGGTAAGAAAAGCGGCTCGCAAAGATACAGACCACCAGGACCGCCATGTACGCGGGATAATAGCTCCTCGGCACAGCCCGGGTTGTCACTTTGAAAAACTGAAGACCGCCGGCATCGGCCAGCATGGACAGCACACAGGCCACCACAATATTCTGCAGCTCCGTCTCCCCCGCAAAAGCCCACAGACTGCTGTAGAGACGCATCAGATAAAAAATGCCAAGCGTCAGAAGAATATTGACCGGCAGGAAACGTTCTATGGGCTGCATAAAGTGCTTCGGGATTTCATCCAGATGAAAATCGTAACGCCACAGTATTGCCACATAGCTTGCCAGGACAATACTGATAATGTCATAAATAATCAGGCATGTCCTTCTGTAAAACAGTTTTGCATTAAAAGGTTTTCTTGTCTTTTCCATATCTGTATCCGTTTTCCTAAACTTCGTCCTTTCGTATATCAGAAATCGAGCGTGCGGACGCTTTTTTCTATATCAGTTAGAAGCGGCGCCATCACAAGAAGCAGACAGTACGCGATGGGACAGCATGGATGGAAAATCCACTCCGTCAGCCCGGCCACCGCAAAGAGAAGCAGAAGCGCTAACGGAAACAGCGCGCACTCCCTGTCCTCCCTGTGCCGTCTGTAATAGAAAACCGCCTGCACAAGTGTCCCGATCCCCAGCAGGATAAACACGCCTCCCACAAAGATACCGTGGTCATATGCCACCTGTAAGTAGATATTATGCGCGTGGGCCAGATAGTTGCCGTCCGGCTCCATAACGCCCATATCGTCATGTCCCGTGTTGTTCAGCCTCTCGTAATACCTCCCAAATATATAGAGCCTGCCGTTCGTATAGGAAGCCTCCTCCTCGGCCTGCTCAGCCGCCGCCATATCCTCTGCGGATGCGAGCAGTATCTCCCCTCCCTCTTCCAGATACGGACTTCTGTACTCCGACTCCCCGTTTCCCCTGCTGAAATAGAGAAACGCATTTACGCACTTCTCCTCGGGAAGTCCCAGCACCTTCATCTGGAAAGTCTGGACAAAGCGTTCAATCGTAATATAATAGTAGGAATCCGTATCCCTGCCGTGCAGAAGTTCTGTGGGAAACTCTTCAATCTCATGCGCCCTGATATCGGCCGCCACGGCGGGAACCGTTCTCTGCGCCGTGAACATAACCGGGAAACCAATCATTACGGAGAGCGCCATCAACCCGATTCCCCGTAAAAAGCGCCGCCATTTTTCCCTGAGCGGAAGCGTCTTTCCGGCAAAGAAGGCCGTCGGAACCACCACAACCGCAGTCACAAGCACCGCCAGGTATCCCGTCCGTGACAGCGTAAACAGAAGATACATGGTGGAAATGCCAAGCACCGCCAGCTCCTTATAAGTCCCTGCCAGCGATGGCCGTCTCCCGTAGGCGTCCAGAAATTTAATCAGCGCCGCACACACCGCCAGAGCCAGATACACGGCCGAAATCGTCACCGTGTGGAAATGGAACGGGTAACGGTAATACCGAAAATACATATAGGGCCTGTGCAGCAGACAGTATCCCACCGTCAGCATAAAGTGCAGAAGAATCCCGTTGACTATATTGTGCAGCAAAACAGTCCTTTTTACCCCCGAAGCCATCCGCAGATAATAGAGCGTAAAGGCGCAGACCAGAAAGATCGGCCACCCTCTGGTATTCCGATAAAGGATAATCAGAACAAAAAATACACCGACCAGAATGCCGTAAGGCGCGGAAATTCTTTTGATCCGCCCCGTAAAGAGCAGCCGCAGTGTATTGAGGATCACAATTCCCGCGAGAACGCCCGCCCAGACCGTCAGTTTCAACGCCTTAAGTTCCAGCTCCCCCGGCTCTGCAAGGCCTTTCTGCGCGCTCTTCTCCACAAGGGCCGCAAGCGCATCGCGGTAATACATGGGCGCAATCACCGCAGCCGCCCCACCGTAGATCAGATGATACCAGCAGAAAATCTCCTCTTTCCGATATGTCACAATCAGCGCCAGCGCAAAGAAAATCAACACCTGTCTGTAAGCCACCGTATGATGAATCTCATACAGCGCATTCATGTAATTGCAGCATCCCCAGATCGCCCCAGCAAACATTACGGACTGCAGATCGTCCTGCCATCTCTCCCGCAGCACGGCGAAAACCGTCCTGTCCGATGCGATTCCCGTCCTGTCATGGTTCACCGCATAGAGCGCTGCCACGACCGCAAACGCCACTCCCGTCTCATAAAAGAGGATGGAATAGATATCTGTGGTAAAAAGGCGGCACGGCCCTACCGCCACAGCCGCTCCCACGCCTGCTGCCACAATCAGCGGATTTAGGACAAAGCGCATGGCCCGCTCCACCGTGAGCAGGGTATTGCGCCCTGGATGTTTTTTATAATAGAGAGAGGAAAACAGGGACGTCAGTACGCCTACAAGCAGAAAGACCGCATCCAGAACGAATGTCTTCCCCTTGCGCAGAGGCACTTCGTATACATAGTCCGCGACCATACACCGCTCCGTGTCCTCCGTCTCCCCGTAGTAAAGCGCTCCAATGTAAATATTCGTATTATCCCCCGCATTATCGGCATAGGCTACGCGAAACGCCGATTCCACTCCCTGTAGCAGGAAATAATAATCCCGCCCCACTTCTGTGTCAATATTTACCTGTACCCGAAGATAGCCGGGAATCGCCTCCATATCCCCGGTATCAATCACCTGCTGCATAATCGTCTGCATGGACGCGTCGCGGAGCACAAAATTAAGCTTCTCGCCCTCCATCCTGTCCGCCAGGTAAATCTCTATTTCCTTTAATCTGTCATACTGGGCGATGAACCTCTGCTGCACCACATAGTCCGCGGTGACCGCTTCAGAAGTCTCCTCCTGTTCCCTGCCGCTTTCCGCGCGCACCTCTTCATGGATCAGGCGAAACGGCCAGAGAATAAGCGCCGCGCAAACCACCAGAATCCAGACCGTGCCGCAGATAGCTTGTCTTTTATTTAAAATTCGGTTCATAGTTTTCCTCTTACCGCAGTGCACCTGCTCTCCGCATCTGCCTTCTTTCGCATTGTCCGCCCGAAAGCCCGCTTTCCGCGCACTGCCCATTGCCTACTAGTATACCACATTACCGCTGCGGTAGCACAAAATTTTTCAGGAAAGGGACGGTTCCTTTTCCATAGGTGTCCCAACGCCGCGGCCTGCCCGCATTCCCATCTGCCCGACTGCCAGAAACAGCGGCAGCGCGTACCAGAAAAACAGCACATACCGGGGCAGATAGGTCGGGCCGAGAAGAACTGTCAGCCACAGCAGAAAAGCCGGCAGAAACGGATACATCATTTCGTATCGCCTGTTATTTAACAGCCACGCAAACAGAAACGCATAAAGCCAGAACATTGCCCCCGGAGAAAACAGCCAGGAGAGCACCGGCACCTTTTCCTTCCAGACCTCTAAAGACAGCTTCCGATACACCTCGTCAAGCCAGGGAATTTTGCTCTCCCGGACGCCCGGCTGCTCCACCTCGTAGCCAAAATAGGAGTTATCTTTATAAGTAAAGGTAAAAACCGTATTGCCGCCGTACACATTGATCACCGTGTCCGGATACCAGAAACCGTAGGAGGTCAGCCACCAGGCATTCAGATAAATCAGAGGCTTTTTCACTCCCACCCGCAGCCACAGCCCTGCATACTTCCCCTTGTCCCGCGCAAAAGCCGCATTGTCAAAACGGTACTTGACCGGGTCGGAAAGTCTCGGTGTATACAGGGAAAGCGCCTCCTCGTCCAGCACCTCGTAAAGAATATCCCGATCCTCCTCCGAGAATACCTCCGGCGCATACTTATAAGTTCTGGCAAGCTGCTGGATCGGCACGGTCAGGAGTTCCTGATACTCGGAATCTTCCGCATGGAGCGCCAGCTTCAACCCGCCGTTTACCAGAATACAGCCCGCCACCGCGCAGACCGACAGAAAAAGAATCTGCCTGCGATGGTCTTTTTTCAGGATAAGCAGCAGGGGAATCATCACCAGAAAGGCGTAAAACCCATTATTTCTCAGAAGCATCATCGCCGCCCCGCTGCCTGTAAAGAGCATCCGCCAGCCTTTTGACTGAAAAAAGGTCTCCTCCGTTCCCATCTCCAGCAGACACACCAGAAGGAACAGCAGCGCCAGCGTAAACAGCGCGTCCTTGGCCGAACAAAGCGTAAACATGACCACTGTGGGAAACAGCCCCAGCCAGACAAGGCCTATGAATCGCAGCGAGCGGGAAATCTTTTTTTTGCGGAGATAGGAGAAAAGAAAAGTAAAGCCGCCCGCCGCCAGCGCCATCTGAAAAACCATATAGCAGGCGATGCCCAGATTGTAAGAATCCGTCAGCTTGTGTACGGCGCAGATAATCCCGCCCAGAAGAAGCACATGCACAAGAGGATGATGGGTAGAAAACGTCCGCGTCGCCACCTGCACGTACTCATCCTGCGCGTCATAGACGAAAAATCCCGGATACACCGCCAAAAACACAGGAAGCCAGCACAGGAGCAGAAAGAGAAAGGCAAACAGATCCGCCCTTTTGTCAAATATATTAAAAACGCCTGTTATCTTATCCGGCATTTTCCCGGAAGCAGATGCCTCCCGGTCACGAAGCAGATCCAGAAGCCGCCACAAAAGCCGCACCAGCCCCGTGAAAATAACGGTAAACGCCGCCAGCTGGAGCCAGAGCGTCCAATCCCTCAGATCCACGTTCTCCACACTGTCCAGCCGCGCGCCAAACAAAATTGCCGTCGAAAACAGGAAAGAAAAGGAAACTGCGATCAGACGGCTCCTCAATTGTTTTTCTTCCTTTCCCATGTGCTGCGCCCAACCTCCATAAAGATAACATTCCGCACACCCTGCTCCAGCTTCACACTTTCCCGCCTGTTTTCTATTCGCTGAAAGCCTGCTTTTTCATAGCTTTTTCTTGCTCCCGTATTGTCCTCAAGAACACGCAGAAATATTTTTTCCAGATGAAGCGTTTCAAATCCATACTGCAGCATAAGCTTCGCCGCCAGGACACCGTAGCCGCACCCCAGCGCGTCTTCCTCACCGATAAAAACGCCATACTCGGCCGTCTTTTTCTCCCTGTCGATGTCCCGCAGATAGACGCTGCCGATCTCCCTGTCCGCCGCCTGCGTCTTCTCCTTTATCCCATTCTGCGGGTCGGACGTTTCCGTGTCGTCATCCGTCCCCTGTCGGCGCGCCTCTTTTGCAGCCACACAGATAATAAACTGCGCCACATGCCCAGGCCCCACCTGTTCCCTAAGCCAGGCCATATGCCCTTCCTCCGTAAAGAGCTTCTGATAAATAAAATTTCCTCTCACAAAATCTTTATTCCGCCAGGCCACAATCTTCGCCGTGTCCGCCGCCGCTATTGGCCTCAGATACACCTTTCCTGCGCTCATCTGCCTCTCCTTATTGTCTCATCCCTGTTTCCGTTTCCTGCTCTCATCCTGTCCCCCGCAGATACCGTCCTCACTCTGAAACGGGAATCACCTGATACACACCATAGTTTTCCCCTATCCTGTCATACTCCTCGACAGACACAGTCATGCCCTTTTCGGCATAGGGAACCTCAATCCACGTAAGCCCCCGCATCTCTTTCTCCTCGTCCGACATGATAAAATACGCCTTTCCTTCCGTGAGCGCGTCAGCCGCCTCCTCTATGCCAAAGGCCGCGAGTTTCTTTCGGTACAGCGGACTCTTGCACATCCATCCCCCGGCAATGTCGTAATTTGAGAGCGTATTGTCACGGGGCTCCAAAAGTTTCCCGGAAAAGCCCACGGTAGAGTAGACATCCTCAAAATAAAAGGTATCCGGGTGTGCCCTGCAGTAGGCGTCTATGGCATCCCAGTCCTGACTGATCTCCTGCCGTTTTGCCTGATCGGCCCGCACCGTGGGAAATTCTTTTCCCAGTCCCCACGCCGAGAGGAGAAAAAGCAGCGCCCCGGCGCCATACAAAAGGTATTGGCTTGCAGCCAGACCCCTGATCCCGCCCGGAGAGGCCGCCGCACCGCGACGCCCCAGATGCCGCGCAAACATTCCCGCCAACAGGCTAAACTCCACCAGATAAAGAGGGTGGGTAATCCGCTCGGGATCTCGCCCCCGCATTAAAACGAACATCCACAGACCGCTTCTCACAAAAAAAACCAGAAGAAGCTGTACCGCCACATCGAGCAGTTCCCGGACATCCTTCCTCAATAAAACAACAGCTGCAATTATATTAATTCCATACCCCAGAATCACCAGCAGATTATAGGGCGCATCGTCTCCGTGAAAACTTCTGTAGCGGTAAAGCAGCAGTTTTTCCCTAAAAACCGCGCTCCAGTCCCTGGCGCCGCCCACATGCTCCTTCGCATAAGCCGCCACATCCGAGAGCATCCGCGCGTCAATCCTGTCGTCGAGACCGAAGTTATAATTGTCGAGCAGAATCTGTGCACCAAAGGAAACGCCCTGCCTTTCTAAATCCGCATCGAACATTTCCTCCGACAGCACTTCGGGATAAAAGTCATAAACCGTTGTCCTGTCATTAAAAAACTGCCGGAATGTCCTCCACTCTCCGCCGTATGCAAGACTGTCCGCTCCCACAGAAAGCCCCATACCCGCAAGGAGCAAAAGAAGCAGGCCGCCATATTTCTGCAGGGTTTTCCGTTCAAAAACCGGTCTGTCCCCCCACCAGCCAAACAGTCCCGCAAGCCCCAGAATCGGCAGGGTGAGAAGCGCCATCTCCGACCGGAGGTGAAAAGCCAGCAGAAAAAGCAGAAGAGACGGCAGACTTCTGACCAGAAACGCTTTTACGGAAAGGGCCCCGGATACTTCCCCAAAAAACACGCTCTCCGGCATGGTCAGGAAAAGAAAGACAGCTGTGCCCACAAGCATGCCGCCGGTAATCGTATATTGGATATTGACCATGTGAGTCAGCCATATGCCCCACTGGAAAACCGTCAGCGCCAAAAGGCAGAGGAGTTTTCCCACAAACCTCCGGCCGCACCCGGCGCTGCCGCCTTCTGACACGGTCCGCTCCCGCGCGCAGGAAGTGTCCACCAGAGTGCAAAGCCTGACGCCCGTCAGGAAAAAGCATCCGAACTGGCACAGGAACAGGAATGCCCCATACCACGGAAAGGACCCATAGATCCGATAGCACAGTGCAATCAGGGCCCCAAGCGGGTAGAGTGTCTGCATATTGTGGCCGTCCGGCGCGCCGCTGTAAATGCCCGACATAATATCCCGCATCATGGTGTCGTCATTCATATCATAGTAGAAATCAAAGAAAAGACCCATCAGAAGCGCGCTGGCTCCCATGACGGCAAACGTCAGTATGCAGTTTTCATATCTCCGTTTCTTATTCTGTTCCATCAGACACACATCGTCAATTTGACGCATAAAACGCCTTTACCTGCTGCGTGATATATTCCACCTCATCCGCTGTCAGTTTATAGAACAGCGGCAGACGCAGCAGTCTCTCACTCTCTTTCGTCGTATATCTGTCCTCCCCGTGGAATCTGCCGTACTTTTTCCCCGCAGGGGCGGAATGTAACGGCACATAGTGGAATACCGACAAAATATCCTTTTCCTTCAAATAGGCAATCAGGCTGCTTCTCTCCTCCATATCCTTCGTCTTGATATAAAACATATGGGCATTGTGTGTACAGTGCTCCGGAATATAGGGAAGTTCAATCCGTCCTGCTTCCGCCAGAGGCGTGAGCAGCTCCAGATACTGGTTCCACCTGTCCATCCTTGCCCTGGTAATCTCCTCTGCCTGCTCTAACTGTGCATACAGGTAAGCCGCATTCATATCGCTTGGCAGATAGGAGGAACCATATTCCTGCCAGCGGTACTTGTCCACCTGTCCTCTGTAATACTTACTGCGGTCCGTTCCCTTTTCCCTGTAAATCTCCGCTTCTTCAATATATTTTTCATCGCGGATCAACAACGCGCCACCCTCACCCATGCTGAGGTTTTTCGTCTCATGAAAGCTAAAGCACCCGAACTCACCGAAGGTTCCAAGCGGTTTCCCTTTATAGGAAGCCATAATGCCCTGCGCGGCATCCTCCACCACCATCAGGTGATGCCTTTTTGCAATATCCATAATGGCGTCCATCTCGCACCCCACGCCCGCGTAATGCACCGGCGCAATCACCTTTGTGCGCTCCGTAACGGCATCCTCAATCAGCTTTTCATCTATATTCATGGTATCGGGCCGGATATCTACAAACACCGCCGTGGCACCGCGCAGCACAAACGCATCCGCAGTAGACACAAAGGTGTAGGAGGGCAGGATCACTTCATCCCCCGGTTGTATCTTTGCCAAAAGCGCCGCCAGCTCCGTGGCGTGGGTGCAGGAGGTAGTGAGCAGACACTTGGCCGTGCCTGTCTGAGCCTCAATCCAGCTGCTGCATTTTTTTGTAAAAGGTCCGTCTCCGCAGATCTTCTGATTTTCCACAGCCTCCCTCATATATTCAAATTCTTTCCCGGTGAAAGGGGGGACATTAAAATTGATCATATTTTTTCCTCGCTTTCTCTCTCTGCCACGCGGTGCCGCCCGATTCCGCCCTGCTTCGCCACGCCCGCGTGCTTCGCGTACAGTATACCACAATATATGGCAAATTCCTACTCCGACAGGACCATCCGGCCACGTTTTTTACGTTTGCATCCATAACTTTTCTCAGTATTTTCATTAACGCCTGGCATTACTTCATATAAACCACATACCGCGCATTCCCAAACACTTCCGTATAGCCGTAATCCCGGACAAGCTCCCACAGAATCCTCAGCTTTTCATCCCCAGCCATCTTCTCTACATCCACGCCAAACCAGTTGATTGCCTCACCGTCGTCGCTCCAGTAAGCCGCCACAGCCGAGGAAACAATAATGACAGGCAGCTCCGTCCCCGTTTTTTTCTCAAGCGCCGCCAGATCCCGCTCATACTCCGTCATGCGGTAGGATTCCAGATCCGGCCAGGCTGTTGACAGGGCAGGCGGCATATCGAGCAGGTAAGGAAGCCCCGGCAGTTCGCCGTAGGTAATTATCTCCCTGCCCGTCAGCCCCTCCTCCTCTATAAAGCCAGACAGTTCTTCCAAAAGAGCGCCATTCTCCAGCGTTGTATAAACCCCCGCCGCTTTTTCCGGCATCTCTGCGCACATTTCACGGGGCTCACCGTAAATACCGTCCTGAAAAACGAAACAGGCATGGGAGCCGATACTCTGCAACGTGACAAATAGAATAAGCAGCACCACCGGCGCACGCCACACAAAACCATAAACCGCACCGCTTTGCACCCGTCCGGCGCTTTCTTCCGTTTCAGCCGCACTCCGCTGCCGTGCTGCCGCCGAGACCCTGATGCCTCCGTCTATCACCCACAGCAGAAAAGGCGCCGCCACAAAAAGATTATTGATAATCGGGTACAGATCGTTGTTGCTGCCAAGAGGCGTCAGAAAGATCTGCAGGAGCACCAGCGCCGCCAAAATCTTCTGCTCCGCGCACACACTTTTTCCGGTCAGGCAAAGTACCGCCGCCGCAATCGCCGCTAAAAGCAGCAGCACCGCAGGATAATAGATGCTGCCGTTACCGTACTCATAATATCTGAAATGAAACATCCC
Source organism: Lachnospiraceae bacterium UBA7143 (assembly GCA_002491905.1). GTDB lineage: Bacteria > Bacillota > Clostridia > Lachnospirales > Lachnospiraceae > UBA3282. The sequence goes on from DKWV01000048.1 coordinate 30,991, forward strand.
CCTGCCCCAGTAAAAACGGAGCAAAACCAGCAGAAGCAGTATATACAGTATTTCTATGATTACGCCCGTTATTCTATATGTGCTCCACATTCCCGGGAAATCATCCGCCGGCCCTCCGGCACACACATTGGTTTTCCCGCTGTCCTGCTGTCCGACATTTTTCCCTGTACCATACAACCGTTCCCTGACAAAAAAAGCCAGCCCCGCCGCCGCCGCACACACTCCCGCGAATACCAGCCAGTACAGGCCTTCCCCATAATCGCCAAACATTCCCGCCAACATCGAAGATGGTTTATAGTCTGCCGCCTGTTCGGTCATGGCAAACATAGTCGTCACCATATCAGGATAGGCTGTCACCCCATATCTGACACAGACAGCCGCAAAAGGCACGCCAAAGCCGATCACATAACCCAGCAGACACCACCCGGTAACGCCCGCAAGCAGCCGCCAGGGCAGAGACCGTTTCACCGCGTTTTCCTTTTCCGCGCTCCGCTCTCCCCGCTTGCAAATCAGCACAATCCCGTACCAGACTGCCAGGATAAAGGCCGCCTGTACCACATTTGGCATCCTCACCGCCACATTGGCCCCCAGACAGATGCCCGCCGACAGGAAACACAGCCACTGTTTTCTGCCGCCTGTCAGCCCCCGGTAAATCAGCAGCATCCCACCTGTCATCAGCAGATACGTCAGATAGTTATACAGGATCGTAGACGGACACCAGCAGAGCCCCAGCGCAAGAAACTCCCCTAAAAACAGCAGCGGCGCGGCTATTTTTTTTCTCAATCCAAAATAAACGATAAGCGCCAGCGCCGACTGCACCAGAGTGGTATAACATTTCATGCCAAGAAGTGTCCCTCCAAAAGGAAGGCGCATAAGCAGCCATCCCGCCACATTAGAGAGAAAAGTTGCCACCATCCATGTTCCGTTCATGGAATCAAAATACTGAAAGTTCGTCAGACTGTATGTCGAGTCCGCCACATCAATACCCTGATTGACCGTAAGAAACGGGTAAAACAGAAGAATTGCCGGGAACAGCCATTTCTCTATGAAGTTCTGATATTTCCGATACATACCCACGATTTTTCCCTCTGAAACTGCGATTTATCATGTTAGGTGAAATCAAATGTCTGCTTCGCAGCCGCCTGATTTCCCGCTAACATGATATAATATGGACAGATATCCTCGTACCGCCCGTCTTTCATCCGAAAACCGCCCGGAATGGTGCCAAGCTGCGTAAACCCGATTCTCTCATACAGATGTCTGGCATGGACGTTTGACGCGACGACCGCATTGAACTGCAAAACCCGGAAGCCGATCCGCCGCGCCTGTTCGATACAGTCGAGTACCAGCTTTTCTCCGATATGCTGCCCTCTGTTCTGCGAAGCCACGGCGTAACTCGCATTGCATATGTGCCCGCATCTGCCCACATTATTCGGATGCAGAATATATAATCCCAAAATTCCCCCGTGGCTTTCATCTTCCGCAACTCCACAGTAGCTCTGCTCTCCAAAAAAAGCGGCTCCTGTCTGTTCCTCCAAAAATTCTTCCTGCGGGAAGGCCACGCCCTCCTCAACTACCTCGTTCCAGATGGCAATCATAGCGGGAAGATCCTCTTTACGGTATGCTCTCACAATCATTGTTTTCCGATCTCCTTTAGTCATTCTGCCTTCATCCAAACAACTGCGTCCTGTAATCCGTTCAGGACTGCTTTCGCAAAACACTCTCCGCCATAGCCGTCACCCGTGCAAACAGCTGCGCCCGCGCCCGGTCCACCGCCGTCCCGGCCGCATACACCACCAGCACACACAGAATCATATGTGGCACAAAGAGAAAACTCTCCGCCACATCCTCCACGCAAAGCCACTTCATCCATTCATACCGCACCAGAATATGCTCGTGCAGAAGGTACACCCCGAACGTATAAGGCGCAAGCTTTCTCACCACCCCGGCAAACCGCCCTTCCCCAATGCGCAGATTTTTAAACACATAAAAAAGGGAAACCGCACCGGCAAGGCACAGCAGATGGTTGTAATTATAGAGCATATTTGCGTAACGGGCAAACGTCTCGGCTTCGCCGCCAAGCGTATTGAAAAATAGCGAAAGCTGCCAGATCAGCAGGCAGGAAAGCACATAGGCTCCCGCCGCGTGAGACTTCTTTTCCAGCCACGAAATACCATACAGCCTGATATAGCCCGCCACCACGAACAGACACAAAAACCACCCGAAATCATAACCGTACCGGTCCGTCGCCAGGTACACAGGAAGAATCGTCTTCTCGAGTGAGAAAAACGCAAGCAGCAATGCCAAAAGAATCTGCAGATCCCGCTTTTTCATCTTCCCTATGCCCGCCGCCAGAAGAGGCGCAAACAGATACATGACAAGGTAAGCCGTGGCAAACCAGTAATGCTCTGTCCCAAAGGGAAATACAAAACCAATCCAGTCGTAAATGTCAAGATCCCTGACAGAATTCGCACTGATCAAAAGAAGGAATATCGGAACCATCAGGGAATAAAAAAGAACCTGCGAAAGCAGGGAAACCAGCCTTCCCGGCTTCCACGCGGATTCCACAAGAAAATACCCGCTGATAAGAACATAGCAGTTTACCGCCACAATGCAGAAAGCCTCAATCAGCCATGCAAAGGCGCCGGCAGGGTGTTCTTTTACCACAAAGGGAAACGGCGTGGCAACCCACCCCTTCACCAGATAGTGGAGCGAGATGATCATAAACATCGCCACAATGCGCAGTAATTCAAAATTTGCCTGCCTCTTACTTCCCGTTTCCATTCCTCAATCTCCCCAGCCGCCAACGAACGACGGTCTCTTCACACAAAAAAGCGCCGCGGCTCTGCCAAATTACCACTTTACGAAACTTTCTTGAATATCCAGATTTTACTGAGCACATAGTTTGCCAGAATCACAAGTACCTGACAGACCAGCTTGGAAATCTTGTCGTTGATTGAACAGAGATCCACCATCACATACATCAGTACCAGTTCCAGCACCTCCGTGGCTATCCTTGCTCCGATAAAAGAGACAAACTCCCGCACAACCGAGGCTGTCTCCTTATTCTGGCTCTTAAAGACGAAGGTTCGGTTCGTCCAGTAGGCAAATACCACCGTCAGCACCCATGACAGACCGGTAGCTGCCATATAGTGCATGGCGATGGCGTCCGCAAAGATAAAATACAGGATATAATTCAGCACAAAAGCCAGAAACCCAAAGATCAGATAGTTGATTCCCTCCTCATGCTTCTTATACAATCCCCATCCGAAATCCCATAATTTTTTCATTTTACTCTCCTATCTTTCGCGGGAAATGGTGCCGTCCGCTACCCGGTACACCATATCGCACTTCTCAATCGTCTGCAGTCTGTGCGCTATAATAACAAGCGTCTTCCTACCGTGGAGCCTGTTGATGGAATCCATGATAGCCGCCTCCGTCTCATTGTCGAGGGCGGAAGTTGCCTCATCCAGCACAAGCACCTCCGGGTCTTCATAGAGCGCCCGGGCAATGCTGATTCTCTGCCTCTGCCCGCCGGAAATACGGATGCCACGCTCGCCGATTCCGGTCTCCACCCCATCCGGCAGACTTTTTACAAACTCATCCAAAGCCGCCTCTTTCAAAGCGCGCCAAACCTTTTCGTCGTCAATCTCCTCCTCCGGCACACCGAAGGCAACGTTCTTTCGGATGGAATCGTCTATCATAAAAATAGTCTGCGGGATATAACCGATATTCTTAAGCCATGCGGCATAGTGGCCGTTTACGTCCGTGCCGTCCGCCAGAATCCGCCCGCTCTCCATCTGCAAAAGCCCCAGCAGTATATCCACAATCGTCGTTTTTCCCGCACCTGTAACGCCCACGATACCCACGGAAGATCCAATCGGAATCTCCATATCCGCATGATTGAAGATCAGCGTCTCCGTGTTCGGATATTTATAAGTGATATCCTCCAGCCGGATCAGTTTCTCCAGCGGGAGTTTTTCCACGCTCTGTCTCTGTTTATATGCTTCCGCATCGTAGGTCACGCTGCCGTCATGGATCTCCTCCTGCAGATTATCGCTGACTCCCATAAAGAAAGGCTCGAAATAGGAGATCGAGGTCTGATAATTATTGATCCTGTTCACACAGGGAAGCAGACGCATGGCCGCCGCCGCGAGAGCCGAGAGCTGCGGCAGAAGATCCTTCAACTGTGTCCCCTGCCCGATTGACAGGACAAAATAGCCCACCATACCCGCGATGCATACCGTCTCAATCAAAAGTCTCGGGGTCGCGTTAAAGAGATTATATTTCTGCACAGAGTTGACATAGCCCGCCCCGCACTTGGCATATTCATTGATAAAATAGTTTTCTTTACAGGCGATCTTGATCTCCTTAATTCCCATCACCGACTGTTCGATCCATTTATACAGCCCACTGTAATAATCCTGATTTTCCTGCCCAGCCTTAATCATAATGGGCTTAAGCACCTTTTTAATCACCAGAAGAAGTGCCACCATAAGCGCCGCCACCGTCACGATCATCATCGCGTCAGAATAGAGAAAAAGCGCCACCACCAGACAGACAAAAACAATGCACTCGCTGAAAAGCTGCAGACAGCTTAAAATCAGACCATACATATTGTTGACGTCAGACGTGATATTCCGCTGAATGACTGACGTATCGGCGTTCAGATAATACTCGTAAGGGCGCTGCATAAAATTGATCATCATGCGTCTGGAAGTGGCAAACTGGTTCGTATATACAAACTTAAGCTGTGCCTTCTGCTGAAAGAAAAGGTACACATTTTTTATTATCGTCATTCCCACAAAGGAAAGCAGCAGAAACATGGCAAACTGCGCGTTGTTCTCCATCCCCAACGTCTCATAAACGGAAAAGAGAATCCTGCTTTCCGCAACCGCCTCCGGGTCCATCACCACAGTCACAATGGGCACCAGCATGGAAACACCCAGACTTTCCAGCACGCCGCCGATCAGCATCATAATAATAAGCGCAACCATAGCACGCTTCTGCCTGCCATCCAGCAGAACATTCATTTTCTTCAAGATTTTCAGCATATTGTGTTTCCTTTTCTTCGCACAAAAGCGTACGGTTCACGCCCATTCCAGAAACGCGCACGGCGGTCCCCGTCACTGCACTGTCTACCATCTTACCACAAGAGCACCTTTCGCGCAAATCTGCCAAAGCCGCACATTCAGATCTCCTCATTCTGCCTATGCAGCTTCGGATCCTCGTACTTGTCCATAAAATCCTCTCCCAGATAGACGATCTCCTCCGCGAAGCGGATATTTCTAACCACCGTAAAGACAGAAATTACACGTCGAAAAGTCAATCCCTCGATATAATTTAACACTTCCATCGGAAATTTCCGGTCGAGCACGATATGCTCCGAAAATTTTGCTTCATAATCCAACAGATCCCTCGGATGGGGCTTAATCAAAATCACGGACTCCGCCCCTTCTATTTGACCATATAAGTCAATGCAATCCCTGAAAATCCGCTCACGCACCGAAAGCTCGCACAGCGGTTCCGTCAAAAGAAGAACATTATTCTTTCCCGTGGCAAGCTTTTCCTGTATCTCCTCTATATTGGCAATGAACAGCCGCACCAGAAGCGCCTTATCCTCCTTAGAAAGCGCATCCGCCAGCTCCTGTCTGGACTTTTCGATATATTTGGGACAGGGATAAGGCAGGACGGAGATATCGTTGACCTCCATATCCAGACAATATTTTCCCCACCCGTTCTGAATGAATATGAGATTCAGAGAAGCCAGAAACGCTTTCAGCTTAAAATGTCCCCTGTTATCATAACGCGCGGTATCATATGTGCTGATGCAGTCCAGACCGTCCTCCAGCGCATGATAATGTATTTTTTTATAGCTCAGGTAATAGCCGATCGGATCAGAATCGCAGAACACGTAAATATCTTTATATTCCTTAAAGTCCACCGGCACATAAGGCTCCTGCGCCTTTCCCAGAAGCTTCGTGTAACGGATGCGGGTCAGCAGATTTAAGAAAAGATTTCCCCGGTCCACATGATATTTCATAATCTCCGGGAAATTGACATCCTCTTTCTCATCGAACATATACACCGCCTCGAAGAGCCCGCAGACATCCGCCCGCTCCTGCAAATCCCCGAAATCGTTGGACATGGTGCTCATGACAAGAGTGGCATTTCCACGTTTTCCCCGTTCCAGATTCAGTTCTTTCAGACAAGCCACATACACGTGGTAATATGTGTGGCAGACGTAAATTCTATCTTTCATAATCCGTATTTCTTTCCTCATGGACAGCCACATACAAGAGAACTGCCTATTTCCCCGGCTCAACTTCCACACTGATCTGTGCTAATATCTGCCTCCCTAGTTCCATAGCCTGTTCCTGCGTCTCTCCCGTCGTGATCACATGTCCCAGCCTGTCATTGCTCGAACGCGTCCCCTGCACACGGTCTCCGGGCTTTTTATAGAGGCTGATTTCCTCCATGCCCGCCTGCCCATAAAGAGCATCCGGCACGGTTATCCGGGTAAGCACGCCCTCCTGCTCCTGTCCGGCGTGAATAAAGTGAATCGCCGCGCCCCGGTTCCACTTCGGAGCCAAATCAGGTGCTTCTCCCGTCGCCAGAAGCACCGAGGCCCCCACCATATCAATACCTGTCGAAAGCGGCACCAGTTTTGACGTAATAAAATCACCGCCAAGCCTTGCCGCCAGTTCCACGATCTTCGGCCCTTCCTCCGTCACCTTAATCTCCACATGGGCAGGTGCATTTTCTATACCAATAGCTCTGACCGCCTGCGCTGCCACCTTCCGTATCTGCTCCTGTGTCCCCGCGTCAAGGCTGCTCGGCTCGCAGTGAGCCAGTTCCACAAAATAGGGAGGCGGTGTGATATACTTGTCCGTAATCGCAAGGATATGCGGTTCGCTGTCTATCACCATGATCTCCACGCTGACCTCCGCACCGTGCATGTACTCCTCCACCATCACCGTGCCGCCTCTGGCATTGCCAAGGCTGTAACGGTAGACCTGTTCCTTTATCTCATCGTCAGAATCGTGGCCTGTCCGCATCGGATTCGCATGTCCTGCAGGCGCCTCGATCCCAATCGGCCGCTCTGCCCCATGCCCTGCCAAATCCAGAAGCACCACGCCCCGGCTCCCCGCATTATCCGCAGGCTTTACAATACAGTTCCCGCCCAGCTTATCCACCGCCTCCGAAAAGGCTGCATAGTCCGCGGCCGCATAGTATTCTGGTATCGGCACGCCGTACTTATTTAAACGATCTCTCATTTTACTTTTTATGGTGGCGCAGAGCGCGTTCTCATAAGACAGATCCGGCCGCTTCCCCAGCTTTTCATTGACATAAGCCGCCGTCCGCACAGGACCGTCGCTGGTGGACGTAATCACCACGTCAGGCTGATAAATAAGTGCCTGTCGGTAAACTTCCTCCTGATCCAGAGTACTCACCACAAGCTTTATATCTGCCAATTCAAATCCCACCGCATACTCATTATAGTCCACGCAAATGACCTGATAGCCTAATTCCTTTGCTTTTCTGATCGCCGGAACCTGCAGTTCACTTGCGCCCAGAATCATCATTTTTTTCTGCTTTTCTACCACTTCGCTTTTCTCCATCAAAATACTTTTCACACTAACCGCCATGTCGCAGCATAGCTGCGCCCCAAATCAATGCGGAGAATGCCCGTTCTTTGGGCATTCTCCTGTGTGAGACTTAGTACTTCTCCACGAAACAGCCTCTGCTGTGAGTGGCTAGAAGTACTTCTCACACTACTCTACATACTTCCAGTCCATCGGCGTCCCACGGGAAATATCGCATCGCGCCCGTTTTCCCAGCACCTCCTCATAGTACATAGGAGCCATACCGAATGCCGGCCGTATAGAACGCATATTTTTCTCTGTGAAAATATCTCCCTTTTTCATATCTTCCGTCACAAACAGGGAACGCCCCTCCTCCCGGCTTTTCTCCTGCTTCTCCGTCAGGCAGTAGGTCACCTTGCCGAGCGCTTTCTCCACAATACGGATCTCGTCCACCATCTTTTTAAACTCTGCCGGCTCCATGGAAAAGGCTCCATCCGGCCCGCCGTCCGCCCTTGAAAGCGTGAAATGTTTTTCCACCATTCTCGCGCCGAGGGCTACCGATGCCACCGCCACGGCAGAACCCATGCTGTGATCGGAAAGTCCAGTCAGGCAGTCAAAAGTCTCAGCCATATGGGAAATCACTTTAATATTCATATCCTCATAGGGCGTCGGATAAGTAGAAGTGCATTTCAGAAGAATAATCTGCTCATTTCCCTCCTCTCTGCACGTCTTCACCGCCCTCTCAATATCCTCCAGATGCGCAAGCCCTGTAGCCATGATCACAGGTTTTCCCCGCCTTGCAATCTTACGGATCAGGGGAATATCCCAAATCTCAGGGGAGGCAACCTTATAGGCAGGCATCCCCATCTCTTCCATAAAATCTACCGCAGTAAAATCAAAGGGGGAAGAAAAACAGTCCATTCCCAGATCGTTTGCCAGCTTCATAAGCTTCGGCTGCCACTCCCAGGGCGTGTATGCCTCCCGAAACAGCTCGTAACATGTCATACCATCCCAGATCGTCCCCTGTGTAATCTGAAAATATTCGTTATCGCAGTCCATCGTGATGGTGTCAGCCGTGTAGGTCTGGAGCTTTACCGCATCCGCGCCCGCTTCCTTCGCCGCCCGGATAATCGCCTCGGCCCTGTCATAGTCCTGTAAATGGTTGGCAGACATCTCTGCCACGATATAAGTGGGCTCGCCCTCCCCGACCCATCGATTACCGATCTTTATTTTCTGCTGCGCCATAAGTTCTTTCCTTTCCTTTGCCAACTATCCATTTTCTGCTTCACAACGCTGGTATGCATTTCATTCATCCGTCTGGGCACAGTTTTTCCGCATCAACCGAAATTTCATCTCCGCCAGAGCCAGATCCGACGGATTATCAACATCCTGCACCTCCGTCTCTGGCACGACAATCGGCAGATATCCGTCCGGCAGATCACCTTTACAGGCCAGATACCGCTTCACATGATAGCAGTAAAACTGCCCGCTGTCATGGTACACAGGCTCCAAATCCTGAGAACGCTTCATAGCGTTTTCTGGATAACAGTACACAAGCTTTCCCTCCCGGATCGCCATGCCCCGCTGCGGCGGAAACGAATAGCGGACCACAGGCATCACCCCGGAGGCATCCTGCTCCACCAAAAGCTTCATGGCCTCTGTAAGCTTCCCGGCTGTCACAAAGGGCGCCGTCGGATAAATACATGCCATGTAATCAAAAAACTCGCCCCGCTCCTCAAAGTTACGCAGCACCTCCATGAGCACATCATCCGTGGTGGCGAAATCTCCCGACGTCTCCGCGCTTCTCATAAAGGGGACCGCCGCACCCGCATCCCTGGCAATCTGCGCAATTTCCTCATCGTCGGTGGAGACCATGACCTCACGGAAAATCCCGGACTGAAGCGCCGCCTCAATACCGTAGACCAACATCGGCTTTCCCATAAACTTTTTTGTATTTTTCCCCGGGATCCGCTTGCTGCCGCCCCGGGCGGTGATGATTGCCACCGCATTGAGTTGTGTGTCCATTCTCGTTTTCCCTTTCCTCTATTTCCAGTACAATAAAAGTTTTTCCTCCGCTTCTTCCTTTGACAAAAAATACTTTTCAACAAGCACATCTGTCACATATGCTTTCGCCTGTCCGGCTTCCTGCAAAACTTCTATCATGCAGCGGATTCCTTGTTCTATTCCCTGTTCTATTCCCTGTTCTATTCCCTGTTCTATTCCAAGTTCCATGCCTTCCTCTAAGCCCTCGCTCCTCAAGGTTCGCTCGTATTTTTTCATGTCAAACTCTTCCAGCAGCATACCCAGCACCTCCGCACGGTTTTTTCTTAGAAACATTTCAAGAATCCCCTTTTCTATACAATAATCCACTGCTTCCGCCAACGCTGTTTCCACATGCTTCTCTTCAAGCATAAACTTTCTCGTGATATCCACAAATTGCGCATACTCTTTCAGTACCCTGCATTTCTCCATCAGCAGACGGTTGTGCCCGTGGTTGATGTTAAGCATCCGCACATTCAGCTCCACATCCGCCTTAGCTGTCTTATCATCAAAGGCATCCGAAAGCCGCAGTGTCTGCTCCTCCGGCATTTCCTTTGTCCCATTATAGAACACCACACATTTCGGTGTCGGCAGGGAAATCAGTCCCGCCAGCACAAAGGCCAAGTCGTTTTTCATCACCACATAAACAGCGCTTTCGATTGTCACAATCTCAAGCTGTGAGGCGTCCCTGTAGTCCGTTCCGTTCAATGCGTTATACAGCTGCAGGAGCGCCTCCCTGTCTTTCTCAAACAGGAAACGAAACAGTCTGTCCTTTACATTCCGCTGTACCTTTGCCCCGCGCCCAAATCTCCAAATCTTTCGTAACTTCCATGCATGTCCTCTTTGTACCATGCCTCCTCCTTCCTGTGTTCCGGCAGGAAAGGAAGCATGCCTCCCACAAATGCATGTTCCAGTTTCTGCCGCATCTTCTGTTGTCTGTGTTTAAGAAAAATCCGACAGAAACTGTCCTGAAAGTGCTGAATGCACGTCTGTTAGAATTTCCCTGATGGATTTATTGTATAGAATTATATGGTAAATGTCAATGGAACTTATGAGCGGAATAACGTTTATTCCGTTACAGTTTCATAATCTCACCCGCGATCCGCTCCGCCCCGTGGCCGTCCGTCACCTGGGCAAGTTTTTCCTTCATGCGCTCCCGGAGCGCGGCATCCGACGCCAGCCTTTTTATGCCTTCGCAGACCGCTTCAATACAGCCCTCTCTGTCCTGGCCAATATCCCCGGCGAAAAGCATCCGCTCCTCCGCCTCAAAAAATTCCCTGTCATAGCGCTGGTTGTCCGCTGACTGGAAAAATACCGTGGGAACCCGCATTACAGAAAGCTCAAACAGCATCGTCCCCGCCGCGGAGACCGCCGCGTCACAGTCCGCCATCAGCCCTGCCATATCCTTGCAGGGTCGGTGTACCTTCACATTATCATGGGTCTTTGCAAACTCCTCAATGGCATCGCCCTGCGGATGGTACACACCCACAACAGCGTGAAAAATAATTTCTTTCATTTCCTCTGTCTGCGCCGCCCGCTGCAAAATACCGAGAACGGCATTCTGCGCATCTCCGCCGCCGCTTGACAGGAGCACGGAAAAGTCTTTGTTTTTATCCTCATCATCCCTGATCTGTGTCACACCAAATTCTTCCCGCAGCGGCACATAATCCGTGCCCAAAAGCAGTCTGGTTTTACCGCCATAGGTGTCCTCATAAGGGAAGCGGGTGTGATAAGCATTGTAATTAATCAGCGCATCCACAGGAAAGGCATGCTCAAAGCAATCATCGATGCAGGCCAGTTTCACAAGCGGCCGCAGTTCTTCAAAGTAAGCGGGCGTCGCCTGGTAGGAATCCACCAGGAGCGTCCCAATCCCCGCCAGCCCAATGACTTCTCGCAGTACCGGCAGTTCCTCCTCCATGCGGTCCCACCGCGTATGCAGACAGACATGTTCCATTCCCGCCCGGGTAAGCATATCCTCCGCCTGTTCGTCAGCCGTGATAAACAGTATCCGGCCACCCAGCTTTTTAATCTGCTCCGCTATGGTTATGCAGCGCATAATATGCCCCGTTGCAACCGTTTCATTGGCATCAGCGCGGATACCGATCACCGGCTGTTTTTCATACAGGGCAAGCACTTCCGCGATCTGCTCCATCTCCGCGCTCCCATATCGCTGGTCAATGGGCAGCGCAAGCATATGCCCGAATACATATGCCTCGTCTCCTCCCAGAAAATCCCTGTTTTCCTCACCGACCGGCCAGAGCACCGGGGCGTAAACACCGTGCTCCGAAAGAAACCTCTGTAGACTATCCCGCTCCTTCACATAGACCGGCAGATATAGGGGCGCCTGTCCTTCCTCTTTCCGCAGTACTGGCCAGAGCCTTTCCATGCCGCATATGCGGTCATACAGCGCATGATAATTCTCCGTTCTTCTCCGGCGCGCTTCCTCCTCATCCGTCTTTGACAATATCTCCGCAGATATATGCGAAATACGCCGTATCCCCTGATATTGGTCAAGCGCATTCTCCAGGGAGCGGTTCCTCTTCAGATATTCTGCCTTTCTCGGCAGCCACCCCGCCGTCAGCGCGCCTCCCGTCCTTCTCTCCTTTTCCCGGAGATATTCCCATTTCTGGACAAGCGGAACCAGCCGTTCCCTGGCATAGTCCTCACCTGACTCCAGCACATCCTCCGCCAACGGCAGATCGGAAGCCACAAATCCGCCGTCGGGAACCGCATACCATTTCCGCAGACTCCCCACCACAAAATCCGCGCCCTTCCCTGCCTCTTCCAGATAATAGGACTGGGTCACATCCTCCATCACCAGCACACCGCTTCTTCTGAGGGCGGCAAGCTGACCGCGGAGCCCCGCACAGGTATCCGTTCCATAATACGGGTGAATAAAGATAAGCCCGGGGTCATACTCCAGCGCCAGGCGAAAAATCTCCTCCCCGGCCGTCTCAAGATCCCTGTCCACCGAGTAGAAAACCAGTTCCCAGCCACGGTGCAGAAAAGGCAGGAAAACACAGTCGCACATATATGCCGGCATCAGGCAGCGTTTCGGCATATCCGGCATTTCCCTCTCCAGACTGATCAGAGCCAGTTCGATAGCCTCCCTGCCGGAAGCCGTAAAACAGCTATGCTTTTTTTCGTACTTATCCACCTGCACGAGATGGAAGTTCTCTGTTTCCCCGCCTTTTTTTACTGTGGCCGGATTTATTTCAAAAACACTTCCGATTTCCATAAGCAGTCCTCCGCCCGATCCCCGACAGTTACGTCCCAAACTGTTACTCTGTTTCCCATCCCGTCACGATGTTCTCCTATGTCTCTTCCTAAAATTCCGGTACGCCCACAAAATCTTATAATACATCATAAACCACAGTGTGGAACGCATCTGCATACGGATCAGCCTTTTTTCTTCCTCGTGGGTCCGCTCGAGGTAATAGGGATTTTCCTGAAAGTTCGGAAAGCGGCACCTCATTTCCTCCCCAAGTTTCTTCACAAACCGATACTTCGTCCGTTTCACGCCCGCCATATAAGTAAACAGGGTATTCACGTAAAAGAGAAGGGTAAAGCTGTACTCCAGTTCCGGCCGGTATTTATCCAGAAAATCATGCCTCTCGGCCTCCTTTAACATCAGCCTTCCGGCCTCGCAGCGATCCTCGCACCGTTTCTCCGAAATGGTGTGCACGGTTGAAGATTCATGCTGATAATAATAATACAGAGGCTCCTCAATATACTCAAAACGGTTTGCCAGAACCAGATAGGAATTGCCAAGCGCATTGTCCTCATAAAAGATATGCTCCGGGAACCAGAGCGCATGATCCAGAATCATGGAGCGGCGGAATATTTTCACCACCAGACTCCCGCCATCCAGAATCAGGCTCCGTCTCTTTCCGTCATCCAAAATGCCTGTCTGGCTGTTTTTATTATTATGCACCACCTGTCCCACTTTCATGGAATGCTCTGATGTGAGGCAGTAATCGCAGCCCACAAGATCTGCCCCCGTCTCCTCCGCTCTCCCGATCAGCCGCTCATACATGTCGGGCGTGATCCAGTCGTCGCTGTCAATGAAACCGATCCACTCTCCCTGCGCTATTTTCAGCCCCGCATTTTTGGCACCTCCCTGGTGCTTATTCTCCTCCAGGTGCAGCGCACGGAATTTTTCGGGGAAGCGTCTCCCATAGTCCCTCAGTATGTCCCACGACCCATCAGTGGAACAGTCGTCCACCGCAATGATCTCATAGTCAGCCACAGTCTGCGCCACAAGCGAATCCAGACAATATTCCAGTTTTTTCTCCGCCGCCATATTGTAGACCGGCACTATGATGCTAAGTTTCATCCGATTCCTTCCGCTCCTTCCGCAATATAACCATTCCTTTTACGCATTTCACGAAACAGTACAGAACCGTCAGCGCAGACACAACATCCGCAGCCACAAACCCCGGCACAGGCCCGTAGCGCACATAGATCCGATGCTCCACACCGTCCCCTTTTACATAAAACCGCATCCGGCCGCCTTCGCCCTGCTCAATTTTCACAGGCTGTCCCAGCTCGTCCCTGGCCCGGTAGCCCAGATAATTTTGCAGGGGCAGCTCGATAAAGGCTTCCGACGAAGACGCCGTATAAGATACCGCCGCCTTCGTCCCTTCCTTCTTAAAATCGCGCACGGACACTGATCCCATATCGGACATAACCACGCTTCTTGTCAATCTGTCGTCCGTAGCTCCCATGAGCCGCCATTCATGCGGATAAAACAGGCCTACACTGGAGCCCAGCTTCGTCTCATGTCCTTTGGATGCCACCGACTCCGCATTTTTATAAGGCACGTGATTGTTGTCGGCAGGCACCGATACGATAACCAGAAGATTTAAACTCACCAGCATCGCAAAAATGAGATTGCGGTAAGGCTTTAGCAGTTCCGACCGGGCAAGACCCGACGCGCCCACAAAGAGAAAGCAGGCGGACGCCGGCCCCAGAAACCGCCAGGGGAACTGCAGCATCGTGGCTATATTGCTGAAAAAAGCATTCGCCATAAGCGCCCTGCTCGGAAAATATCCTGTCGTCATAAAAACAAATATGCCGCCGAGCACAAGAAGATAAAGCATAAACCCGTCAGACCCGCTCACGCGGCCGCGCCTCTCGCACAGAAGATAAACAACACCGATTCCCAGACATCCCAGAAGGGCAAGGCCCAGCGAAAAATACTGCTTATTATAAAGGCTCAGTGTCTGTGTCATGTTGGAGAGGTTAATCGACTGTTCAAAATAGCCGCTCCACCGCAAGACCTCTTTGTCCAGTTCCTCATTATAATAATAGTACAGAAAAGGAACCAAGTACCATGCGTTTAACAGCAGGGTGAGACCCGCTGCCTTTAAAATCTCCGTACAGCGCCGCTCACGCACGATGCGAACGCCGTATAGAAGCGCAGTAATGACGCAGACCGCCGCCACGTAAACCACGCTCAGGATATGGCTCTGCAGCGCGCCTGTAAACCCGATCACCAGATAATACCATTTTTTCCGATCGCCCATCACAATATGGTAAAGCCCCGCAATCACCAGCGGCCAGAACACAAGGGCAAGCGTCTCCCCCAGATCCCCTCTGGAAAAAATATTGGTGAAGCGGTACGGCATCAGCGTGTAGAGTACCACCGAAAGCATGACACTGCGTCTGGATTTCACCATAGACTTTACCGCCACATAAGCGCAGGCTGCCGAACCTAAATTGGACAGGAAAACCAAAACCTTGTAGGAAAAGGCCAGTGAGACCCTGCATATCCGCAGGAGCGCGCCTATGTACAGGAACAGATAAGGGTACATGGCGTTCATGTAGCCGTTGTTCTGCAGCCCGTCCGGCAGAATGTTGACAGGAATCACCTGCCCGTCCAGGATGCCGTCTTTGAGCCCCTCCAATCTGGCCAGATGATAGCAGAGATCATCCGCATTATAGAGATAAGGCTGCATCATGGGCGTGGTGGCAAGAAAGGCAACGCCCATGATAACAGCGCAGTCCACGATTTTTTCCTGCGACAGCCTCCGCCCGCTCCTCACATACAGCCAGCCCGCAAGGTGCAGAAACACAAAAACCACAATCAGGAAATAGGTATCCGTATAAAAAACAGTATGGGGCGCGAGGGAAAGTTTATTCACCGTAAGCGAGCCTTCCCCGCAGTAATTAATGCGAAGCTGCAGCTCTTTCGCATCCCTGGAGATGGCAAAATCCGCCGTAAGCCCGTTCTCCCAGGAGTTGACCGGCCAGGCCGCAATCTTTTCCCCCTGCTCCCAAAGTTCCAGTACATTACCTTTCTGATCCGTACTGTAGCTCAGGGTGACCCTGTAACTGCCTTTGTTCATCACATAGGAAGGCGTGTTCGCCACCGCGCCGCTTCTTGCCACGGATTCCTGCAGTACCAGCGCGTTCTCCGAATTGATCAGTCCCACGGAGTGCTGCAGTTCAATTCCGTCATAGACAATGGGCTGCTTTCCCTCATCCCCTGCCCATATAAGTGCGATAAACAGCGCCGCCAGCGCTGCGTATATGATTTTTACTTTCACGGATATTTCTTCTGCCATTACGCATTTTCCTTTGTATAAAAAGCCGCAATTTTTTTCACCGCCGTGATCACGCTCTCCACGTCCTCATCGCTCATCGCATAATAAAGCGGCAGGGAAATAATTTCCTCATAGAGCTTTTCCGCATTCGGGCAAAGTCCCCGCTTATAGCCCAGCTTTTCATAATAGGGAAAATAATAGGTCGGTATGTAATGTACGTTACAGCATACGTTTTCCGCCGCCAGCGCCTCAAAAAACTGCTTGCGGTTTATCTTAAGCTTTTCAGGCACGATGCGCAGGATATACAGATGCCGCGTAGTGTCCGACTCGGGAATCTCCCGCTGGACAAAAAGCGCCGGCAGTTTGGAAAACGCCTCGTCATAACGTTTCACAATCTCTTTTCTGCGGCTTCTGAACACCGGCAGTTTATCAAGCTGGCTGATAATTAACGCCGCCTGCATATCCGTCATACGGTAATTGTATCCCAAGTCAATCTGCTCATAATACCAGGGCCCATCCGGCTCATGCTCCATCAGGTTCTCATCCCGCGTGATGCCGTGGGCGCGGTATAGAAGCAGCTTTTTGTACAGTGTTTCGTCGTTTGTCAGCACCGCTCCGCCCTCTCCGCCTGTCACGGTTTTGACAGGGTGGAAACTGAATGTGGTCATATCGGAAATGGAGCCGTTGGGCCGCCCCTTATATTTCGTGCCGATCACGTGGGCCCCGTCCTCAATCAGAGTCAGACCGTGCTTCCTGCAGATTTCCCGGACCGGATCCAGTGCCGCAGATTGACCCGTGTAGTCAACAGCGACCACTGCCTTCGTTTTCGGTGTGATAGCGGCCTCCACCTTCTCTGGATCAATATTGTAGGTTGCCGGATCAATGTCCGCAAAGACAGGCCGTGCGCCGCAGTAAAGCGCGCAGTTAGCCGACGCCGCAAAGGTAATCGGGGTGGTAATCACCTCATCGCCCTCCCCCACGCCTGCCGCCATCGCAGCCATGTGGAGCGCCGCCGTGCCGTTGGCGCAGACTACCGCATACTTCGCCCCTGTCAGCGCACAGAGCTTTTTCTCCAGCTCCCCGATCTTCGGACCGCATGTAAGGAAATCGCTTCGAAGCACCTCCGCCACAGCCTGAATATCCGCCTCGTCTATATACTGGTGCCCATAATAGATGGGCGTCTCCCTGACGGGTTTCCCGCCTTCAATCGCCGGTTTTTCCATTTCTTTTCCTCCATAAACGAAGAATGCCCGTTTTTCAGGCATTCTCCCGAGTCATCCTCTATTTTTCCAGCTCCACATCTTTTAACAGCGCACGGATATCTTCCACGCCAAGCCACTCGGTATTGTTGTCGGAGCTGTAGTGGAAACCCTCCGCCACCTTTGTGCCGGAAAGATCAGGCTGCTGCCTGTTGTTCCAGGTCATCTGCGGATAAACGATAAAATGCTTATCATACTCGTATGTCGTCGCCGAATCTTCCGTCGTCACCATGATCTCATGCAGCTTCTCCCCGGGCCTGATTCCGGTTTCCCTGATCTTACAGCCCGGCAGCATTGCCTCCGCCAGATCTGTGATCTTAAAGGAAGGAATCTTACTGATAAAGGTTTCCCCGCCATTTGCCTCCGCCAACGCCTTGATCACCAGCTCCACGCCCTGGGTCAGGCTGATCCAGAACCGGGTCATGCGCAGATCTGTGATTGGAAGCTCTTTCGCCCCCTCCGTGATCAGCTTGTGGAAGAAGGGAATGACAGAGCCGCGGCTGCCCGCCACGTTTCCGTATCTCACAATGGAGAAATTGATATCCTTCGTGCCCACATATGCATTCGCCGCCACAAAGAGCTTGTCCGAAACAAGTTTTGTCCCGCCGTAAAGATTGACCGGATTCACCGCCTTGTCCGTGGACAGGGCAACCACCTTGCGCACACCCGTATCCAGCGCGGCGTCGATCACGTTCATGGCCCCGTGGATATTGGTTTTAATCGCCTCGTTTGGATTGTATTCACAGGCCGGCACCTGCTTTAATGCAGCCGCGTGAATGATGTAATCCACACCCTCACAGGCGCGCTTTAAACGCTCCACATCGCGCACGTCGCCGATGAAAAACCGAAGTTTTTCCTCATACTCCTTAAACTCGTTGGCCATCATCCACTGCTTGAACTCATCTCTCGAGTAGATGATAACTTTTTTCGGTTCGTAGTGTGTCAACACGTATCTGGTAAAGCATTTACCGAAAGATCCTGTTCCCCCGGTAATCAGTATGGTTTTATCCTTTAACATAGCTCTCCTTCCTGCTAAAACAGTTTCCGAAATGCCTGTTCATAGGGCGCCCTGCAAAGACCCTTCTCCGTTATAATACCTGTAATCAGGGAATGATCCGTCACATCGAAAGCCGGATTATATACTTTGACACCCTCCGGTGCCATCCGCTCCTTATACCACATCTCGGTGACCTCCGAAGCTTCCCGCTCCTCAATGGGAATCTGATCCCCCGCCGCAAGGGACATGTCAATAGTGGAACTCGGCGCACACACATAAAATGGAATCCCGTAATGTTTCGCCAGCACAGCCACCCCGGAGGTGCCGATCTTATTGGCCGTGTCGCCGTTTGCCGCCACCCGGTCACAGCCCACAAAAACCAGATTCACAAGACCGCTCTTCATCACGGTGGACGCCATGTTGTCACAGATCAGTGTCGTGTCAATGCCTGCGCCGTGCAGCTCAAAGGCCGTCAGTCTGGCTCCCTGCAGCAAAGGCCTTGTCTCGTCACAGTATACCCTGAAATCCGTCATTCCATGCTCCAGCGCCACATACATGGGCGCTGTGGCCGTACCGTATTTTGCTGTGGCAAGCGTCCCCGCATTGCAGTGGGTGAGAATCCCGTCTCCCGGTTTAAGCAGGCCATACCCAATCTCGCCGATGCTTCGGCTGATCGCCACGTCCTCATCCCGGATGTCCTGCGCCTCCCGGAAAAGAATATCCTTAATCTCCTCTACAGGCTGGCCCGCATGCGCCCGCAGGGTACGCTCCATTCGGTCTAACGCCCAGAAAAGATTAACTGCAGTCGGACGGGAAGAGGCCAGATACTTCTTCTGTTCCAGAAAGGCCGCGAGAAAGGTTTCGTAATCCTCTGCTTCAATGTGGGATGCCGTAAGCGCAATCCCGTAAGCGGCGCACACACCAATCGCCGGAGCACCCCTGACCCGGAGGAACCGAATCGCCTCAAAGATATCTTCTATTTTTTCTATCCGCAGCACCTTAACCGTACCCGGCAAAAGCGTCTGATCCAATATTTCCAGACAGCTTCTGTCCTCCGGGAGACGGACGGTATCCAGTTTTAATGCATCCATATCCTGTCCTCGCTTACAATATGTTTATTATAGGCAGTTTCCGTAGGTGTGTCAACGTATTTCACGCTGTGCCTCCCACTCGTCCCGCGGCACGGCGACAAGCGATTTCTTTCTGAAAAACTGCGCCATTTTCTGATTCGTCCACTCTTCCTTATCGAGCGTTATGGGCATATGCACAAGCGGCTCCTGCTCTCCCACAATGAAAGGCACCACCGCGTCCTCCACACTTTCATCCGTTAAAATACGGGTAAGCTCATCCATCTGTTCCTTATAAACCGCCGCTCTCCCGGTTCGGATATAATAATAACACGCATAATCCGTACTGTTCTTCAGGTCCAAACGGCATATTCCGAGAATCAGGAAGGCCGCCGCGAAACCGGACAGATACACCGGCAGGCGCAGTTTTTCTTCCCCGCCGCCGCTTTTTTCACAGATCCAGCCCAGCCCGTAAAGCAGACTGCCAAACAGCATAAGGATAAACACCCAGAAAATAGTATTGGGGACGCCTACGGAGACCGAACCGTCAGAGACTGATCCTCCCACGAACACCACCGGCCAGTACACCGCGCAGTGTACCATCCACAAATACAAAATCACCAGAAGCGGACAGGGAAAATGGAGCTTCCGTCTGGGGACCGTTTCCCTCAGAATATCCCACAGCAAAACCGCAATCACAATCATAGCCGCCATAGCCACAGGGTAATCCCAAAAAAATTTCCACATTCCTTCCGCACCCTGTGCCATCGCCTTGCCGATTGCCCGCACGATTCCGGCCGCTGTGATGTGATATTGCGGGCCGCCCCTCACCGCATTGCCCGGAGCGAGCGCGCTGACCAGGAGCGCCGCCGTTTCCAGTGTCATCGGAATCAGCATAAAAAGCGCCCTGCGGTCTCTGAAAAAGAATAAAACCACGAAGAGCAGGAACATGCCAAGTCCGAAAATAGCCGTCAGATAATTCGTGCCGCCCAGAAGCGTCAGCCAAACGGAGGCCAGAACAAGATCCCGCTTCCGGTAATCCAGCACATAGCGCAGGAAACAGGCGCAGGCAAACATCGCAAGCGCAAGGGGCACTGTGTAATGCGCCGCCCCGTTATACCAGAAAACCGCCGAGGTCTGATAGGGCACAAACTGGATCAGCACAAGCAGAAGAACCGCATCGAGCAGCAGAAAATCCCGTTTGGAAATCTGCAGGAACCGCACCAGCAGGCAGTAGAGAAAATCCGATATGCCTCCGATCAGAAGTCCCGTCATCAGCCACGGGACAATCCAGTATGCATCGTGCGAAAAGACTTCCGGCTGCAGTGAAAACAGGAAAACTGAAAACCAGGTACCCTGCCAGGAAAAATAGTATTTTTGCACGCTTGCACAGGCCGCCTTCAAAACCTGCCATACCGAATGGGTATCCACCCATGACAGATGGGTCAGAAGGCCGAAGGACCAGTCGTCTCCCGATGCCCTGTCAACGCCCGCCAGCGCGAGAATGGGCAGCAGGCTTAAGGCAAAGATGACAACTGCCATCCACGTCAGCGGCGTTCTGATATTCCCTGTTTTTATGATATCTGCCCATACTCTTTTCATTCCGCCAAATCCTCCGCGCCGCCCCAGGCCGCACCATCGCCACAAAAATACCATTCATCACAATACTTATGCGAACGCTGCAGGTGAATTTCCGACAGCTTTTTGTTTCCTGACAAAATCCGCATATTCTGCGCCGCCTTATCCTTCACGTCGTCATATCGTGGAAGATAGACCACCACCGCGTCCGCATCTGCAATGGACGGCTCCGTGACCGGCTCCATACTTGCGGCAGAGACAAAGTACACCCTGTCGTATTCCATAAGCTCATCCGCCACAGCCCAGATACACCACTCCTCACCGGGGTTATACACATAGACCACGGGGATGTGCACCGCCGCCTGTTCCCTGGCAAGTAAAACATCCTCCCCGGCCTCCGGATACAGAAACACCACATCCGCCCGCACATAACTCAGCGCGACGACTGACAGACAGAGAACCACAGCAACCCCGAATATCCTCTGTCCATGACCGGCCCCCCGAGCCGGTAAAAGTCCGCCTTCCCCCTCTGCCACGCACGTTCCCGACGACTGCCTCATAAGCCTTGCTGCTCCCAGAACCAATAACAGCACTGCAATCCCGTAAATCGGAAGCTGGTAGCGGTTGGAGGTATCACCCAGAAGCAGTGCGGTCTTGGAGACTGCCACGAAATACCCGACAACGGCAAAGAGCAGCATATAAAATGACACGCCTTGCTGCCCGTTTTCCGTATTTCGCGTATCTCCTCTTTTCCCTGCACCGGCCACGCGCACTGCCACGGCTGCCGCCGCAAGAAACAGAAGCATCAGGCCAAGCAGACCGCCAAATACATACCTGTTCATCAGATCCCAGAAAAAGCGGAGCCGTTCAAAGGTATTGGACAGATTGAAAAAGTTCTCCGTCGCCTGCGCCCCCCGCTGTCCTTTAAACATCTGGCCCGGAAAAGCCGGATAAGTCAGGTAGGCCAGAACAAAAGCAAGCCCCTGAAAAAGACCATACCGAAGGCAGTTCCCGATTTTCCTGTCATGCCACAAAAGCCACACACAAAAAGCAGTCGCCAGAAAAAACAGAAAAATAAAATAATAATACTGTGTCAGAAATCCCACATAAGTTACCGCCGCCATAGCGATGAGCATTCTTGTGGAAAGCCGGTTTGTTTCCCGTTCTTTTACTGGGGCCGCATTCTCCTTCCGGGCGCCGCTCTCCGGCCTCCCCGAACCACTCTGTAATCCCTGCACAGCACGTACATGCAAAACCGCGCAGAGCAACACAAAAGTGGTCAGCATCTCATACATCCTGATAAACACCACGCCGCTCATGGCCGCCGGACTGAAACCGTAAACAAACACCGCGCAAAGCGGCAGACATCCGTTTCTCCCCGCGGCCAAATATGACAGATATGTCAGCAGGATAAGGTTAATTCCATGAAAAACCAAATTGACAGCCAGGCCGGTCCACTTGGAAAAAACGCCCGGCACTAAGGATGCCGCCGTGTGGAACACCCAGTAGTACATGGGCGGGTGCACATCCCATGACTGCACCTGTTTTACCAGCCCGTACTGGAACCGCTGTCCCGGAAGCACCACAAACTCATCCCGGTAAGTCTCGTTTTCCATCCACTTCCCATCTTCCACGTAAAAACCGTTTGTCCGCGCGGTGGAATAGTAGGTGTAATACTCGTCCTCGTGGAAACCCTGTTTTTGGGTGCAGAACCAGAAAGCCGCCGCCATCTGCAAAAGCCAGATTATAGCGAAACATACAAAATATTTTCTTTTCACCGTCCCAACCTCATCTTCCACGCGTGCACACTCCTGACGGTTCTGGGCGCCGCAGTAAGCAGCAGCAGATATCTTCTATTTTTCCCTGTCAGATAAGGATTTTGTATGGTATCGCTTACATGCCGCCGTAAATATCCTTTCACCCTTTTATAGAAAACATTCTTCCCATTCATCTGCGGGATAGGCACATGCAGCATATAATCCAGTCTCTGACAGAGGTTAAAGCGCACCGCATATTCGTGTAAAGCGGGATACTTCCTGTCCACAAGCTCCTGCACCTTGTCCGCATTGTCCACGATATCAAGAAACACACGTGAGAAGCTGTCCTTCGTACGTTTCCTTGTGGTGCTCTCCTGTCTGCACACCACATGGTAGCCTTGTCTCGGCAAAATACCGATCCCCGGAATCTCCTGCAGGATCTCCAGAAGCAGCCGGAAATCCTCGTTCAGCTCTCCCTCCGGGAACCTGTGCTCTGCAAAAATTTCCCTTGGAAACAGCTTCGTGCAAAAAGAACTGTCCCCCTGATGTAAGAGAAGTTCCCTGATAAAAGTTTCAGAGTCGCAGAACCGTTCTTTTTCCGGCGGCACACAGACATCCGGCAGCCGTCTCCCCTCCTCGTCCACCTCGTCGCGGGATATCTGCGCCACCGGGTACTCTCTCTCCTCCAGTGCGTGAAGCAGTTCCTCATACACATAGGAATCTATATAGTCGTCACTGTCAACAAACCCGATATAATCCCCGGACGCTATCGAAAGACCCGCATTTCTGGCAGAAGAAGCGCCGCCGTTCTCCTTATGACGGACACGTATTCTCCCGTCCTCAGCCGCCAGCCGCTCGCAGAGCCGGTCCGTACCGTCCGTGGAGCCGTCGTCAACCAAAAGAATTTCCAGATTCTCACAAGTCTGGCCACAGAGGGAGCGCACACATCTTTCCAGACAGTCTATGGAATTGTAAACCGGCACGATCACGCTGATTTTTTTTGCCATCTTTTCAATCTTACCTCCGCCCCGAAGCGTCCTTCAGCCACACCTTCTCAATCCAAAACAGGCGGCAGATCCTTTCCGGGCCTGATAATGGGTGCCGCGCTTAACGGCCCATACTCCTCCGGGCGGATTTTTCCCTGCCGCAGATCGTCCACAAACCGCAAAAGGGCGGAAGTTGCGTGATCCGCGTTCCACACATCCCGGATCGTCTCATAAGCGGCGCGTCCCATGCCCCGCCTCTCTTCCCAATGCTCAAAAAGATCCAGCACCAGCGCCTCCATCTTCTCATAACGGCCGCCGGGATAGAGCAGGCCGTTTTCCCCGTGGCGGATCAGATAGGGAGCCGCGCCCACACGGGCATCCACCACCTCCACGCAGCCGCTGTTCATGCCCTCATTGACCACCGCGCCCCAGCCCTCCAGATGATTGCTGGTAAAGAGATGGACATGGCACTTTTCCATCACGTCCCGCACCTGATCCGGCTTCGTATAGCCGTAAAACACAAAAGAATCCGACAACCCTTCCCGCTCCGTTTCCTCCCTGATTGCAGATTCCATTTCGCCGCTGCCCAGCATGTGCATGCGGTAAGCACATCCCTTTTTCCGCAGCGTTTTCCCAAGCCGCACTGCATACTCAGGATGTTTTAATGGAATAAACCGCCCCGCCCAGACGATCTCAAGCGTCCCATCGTCCGGCTTCATTGCCGCAAACGCCTCGTCATCGTAAGTCCGCAGTTCGGTAAAATATCCCCACTTAAAAAGCTTGCCCGGGTATGCGCCGATCAGATGAAAGTCCGACGCCGCGTAAGCTCCCGCACAGAGCATGCAGATATTCTCTCCCCGGTATCTGATATGCTCCCGGTACTTCGCCACAAGTCCACGCGGCGAGACCGCCTTCCACTGTCCCTCACGGTAAAGCCGTTCGCTCACGCGCAGAGTTGTCCTGCCCGACATAAGCCTCGGCGTCACAATATCTTCTCTGCCCGTCCAGCCAAAAAGCACCACATCGCTCTCCATAATCCGTTTCAGGCACTCATACTCGTCCTTGTAGAGGCACATAACATACGGTATTTCGTTTACATCAACGCTCCATCCCATCTCCACGCGCTCCGCCTCCATAGGCATGGTCTGGATGAAGGCAAAGCCCTTCCCCAACCGCTTGTAAAGCGCCTCACAGAAGGGGAGCTGATGATGATTAATGTAATTAGACACAAACGTGAACGTCATTCTAACATCTCCCGGTAAATATGCATCAGGCGGTAATAGTTCTGGTCCGCATCATGGTTGACACGGGCATGTTTTCTCGCGTTATCGGAGAGCCTGTCCACAATGGCCTCCTTGGTAAACACCTCCATAATGCAGTCCGCCAGCGCATCCACATCTCCGGGCGGGTAGAGAAACCCGTCACCGCCGTCCGTCAGAATATTATGTATGCCGCCCACGTTTGCCGCCACACAGGGCACGCCCAAAAGCATCGCTTCACCCACGGAATTGGGAGAATTTTCCAGCACCGAAGGACAGACAAATACCTGGCAGCTCAGATACTGTTTCTTCATTTCCTCCGCATCAATCCGCCCAAGCATGTTGACCTTTTCCTCCAGATGGTTCTCCCGGATCAGCTTTTTTAAATATTTGCCGTATGCAGGCAGCTTAAGCGCGTCCTTCCATGTCTCAGCCCTCAGAATATCCGCTCCCGCCACATAGACCTCCGTATCCGGGAACTGCTCCAGGATCTTCGGCATCGCCTGTAACAGATAATGGAAGCCTTTCAGCGGATAGTCGCCCTGACTCAAAAAAATCCGATGGGTCTGGCAGTTATATTTACTCCACCTGTCACGGTAAAATACACTGCGCAGCGTTTCGTTCAGAAAATGGTAAGTCGCATCGGGATTAATCTTCGCCGTCTCAACCCGGTCAAAATCCGTGCGTCCCGCAATGTGCCCCACCCGCTTAATGGCCTCGATCTCATACTCGCCGCGCTTCTCGAACTTTTTTTGCTGCTGCCTGATGCTGTCCTTCCTGACCCTGTCACGGAAAGTGCTCTGTCTTTGCACTTTCACGGGCAGGTCCGCCATATATACCTTGGCGATCGCGGAAACCAGACCCTGGATGCCGACAAGCGTTCTCTCCGGCCGGCCGAAAACCTTAATTGACGCGAGCGCATGGGGAAACTCCGTGCCGAACACATGCAGGATATCCGGCTCAAAGTCATTGATAATAAGCTCAAAATGTTTTTCCAGCTCAAAATCATAGCGCTCCGGTGCCGCCAGATCCTCCACAAAGCCGTAGCAGTGGCAGGAAATATTTTCTCCCAGAGGCATCATCCTGTCAAAGTTCCCCAGCGATTCATCCACCGGAAACGCAATGCCCAGCTCGATGCGGTTTCTCTCCTGCTCCATCACCACCCGGTCAAGAAGTCCTGAAAGCCATCCCTCCCTGTTGCTGCAGGGAAGATTTAATCTTTTGGCAATCGCCGGCAGCATGATGTTGCACACCCATAATACCTTCATCTGATCGTACCTCCATATAAATTCTTGACTCGACTAAACGTTTCTACGGCAGGGCTTCGCAAATCTACCGCTGCGTTCCCCCATACAGTCCCGCCTTTATCTTCTGATAAACTCCCGCCGTTGCCTCGTGGGATGCCAGAAATGTCCGAAGCGGCGCAAGCGTCAAAATCATAATCATCCTGTACTGTAAAATCCGTCCACGGCTCATGTATTTTTTCACAATATGCACATGTTCCGCGGCGGACCGTCTTCTGTTCTCCCCGCTTTCCGAAAAGCCTTCTCCCTCGTAAGATGCCACGGTAAGCGGCATATAAACCGTAATGGCATGGGCCCTGTAATGGCACCAGAGAAAATGCTCGTAATCCGCGCGGACTCTGTAGCATGTCCGAAAGCCCCGCTTCACAAGGAGTCTTCTGTCATAGAAACACGCCTGATGACAGGGTACATTGCGGTAGCAGGCAAAATCATCTATCACGGGATTGGACATCACATGCGCGCCCGTGGCCCGCTCTCTGATATTACCGTAGAAAATCCGGGGCGGCCGCCTCTTCCCCTTTCCCTGCTTCTGCACACTGTCCTTATGGCACGCACGGTCACATTTTTCGATCTCCCGTTTTACTTTCGCAAGCACTTCTTCGTCTGCAAAGTAATCGCCGCAGTTTAAGAAAAACAGATACTTTCCCCCCGCGTGGGAAACCGCCCGGTTCATGGCGTCATAAATCCCCTCATCCCGCTCCCGGAAGAGCTTTAAATCCGCTCCGGCAGACAACCGCTCCACCGAACCGTCCGTGGAGAGACCGTCCTGCACGATGATCTCATAATCGTCTTCCGTCTGCTCCCGGATGCTTGCAATCGTTTTGTGTAATTTTTCGCCCGCGTTGTAGCAGACCACGATAATGCTAAACGTTTTTTTAGTTGACATCTGACAAAATCTCCACCATCTCGTGAAAGAAAAATGTTTTGTAGGGCAGGATCAACACCCCGTCATTTGCTCCCTTTTTCAAATACATGGCGAAGTACAGCACCGCCGCCACAAGAATGCCCGCCCGGAAAAGCCGCCGCCATTTTTTATCCGGCACCGCTTTTAAAAGCATCGGCAGAAACAAAATCTGGCTCACCATCAGATAATATCCAATCCGCGAAATAATGGGCAGAAAGGAGCAGAATACATACAGAATGAGCGCACCCAGATTTAAATAGGTGTAAAACCACAAACGCCGGTTCCACTCTTTCTCCTGCTCTATCATTGTGACATTTTTTTCACCATTTATGCCTATTTCGCACGCGGTATTTTTTGTAATTTCAACACTTTCCCTTTCTCCTGCCGTTATGGATTTTTGTCCATCTTCCCGGCGCCGCATCAGATACACAATCCCTGCAAAGCCCAGAACAGCCGCACATCGCAGAATGCTGATGTAGCTTGTGCCGCCTTCCAGATACTCCGTGTCCTCATACGTCGGATACAGAAATACCACCAACTTTAAATAAAAATCCTGCATAAACAAAAAGGTGGTGCAGAAAGCTGCAGCTATGGCAAGCTGCCATTTTTTCCACGGCAGCGATGCCAGGAAATAAAGAGGTATTACTACCAGAAGCGACTTGTGGAAAGCCGCGCCCAGAACAATCAGGACCACAAATCTTCCCCACTGCCTTCGCAGCACAAACTTCATGGAGTAAAGTGCAAGGGCAAGCGCCAGATAATAGCGCACTGTGCTGAACGTCTGGAAATAATACCCCAACGTCATAAAAAGGAAAAACGTCAGCCCGAATTCATCGCTCTGCTCATACATGGCAAGCAGGAAAAACAACGCTGTCGCAAAGGAATAAAACGCAAATACCAGCAGAAAATTTTCATATCCCGACAGCCCGTAAATCAGCTTGACCAGAAGATTAAATCCGATCTCCGTAGGCACGTAGGCGTCGCAGTTGACCAGATGCATGAACTCCACATACTTCGCATAATCATTTCCCACATTGAGCCTGCATGCGGAGAGCAAAAACAGAATCAGAAAAATCGCTGTCAGACAGACACGGTTACAGAGCCGCTGCCTGGTAAGCGTATGGGATTGTCTTGCCTCATGGCTGTCCACCAGGCTTGCAAGAAGCGCCGTGACAACCGCAACCGTGATATATAAAATCATCTGCCGCGCGCCTCCCGCACGCCTGCCCGCATGATACAAAATGCTTTCCTGACCGAAATTTCCCGGCACATGGTTTTTCTGTGCACCCACAAAAACCGCAGGGAAAGAGGCAGCGCCAGTTTCCCGTAGAGATAATGATAGAGCACACCTCTGTCGTGGAAAAACTTTTCATGGTAGCCGGAGAACCATGTGGACTCCCGTTCCTGCTCTCTGCCAATACATGTAGTATGCGCATAAATTCTAAGACCCGCTTTCAGGCAGTCCCTTAAAAACAGGCTGTCTTCCCCGTTGCTGTACTTTGCGCCGCCGCCGAAAAGCAGCGAATACTGCACGTTCGCCCTGCGCAGGGCGGAAAGCCTGCCCGAAATGCTGTATGCCGGATATCTGCCGTAATTGCGGTAAGTAATCCTGCGGACTTCCCGGTTCCAGTAGGTTCTGCGGGACGGCGCCACTTCCACGTTAAAGAGGATCATGTCCGCGTCGGGCAGAGACTCATAAGCCCTGCGAATCTTCTTCTCATAATCCGGCGACAGTATAATATCTTCATCGGAAAACAGGACCACGTCCCCGGATGCATGTAAAAGCGCGGTATTGCGGCTTAAGCCCACACCCCGTTCCGGCATGGAAAAGCATTTCACGCTCCCGCCCTGCACTGCAACCGTCTCATAACCATAACAGTCACACTGGTTTACGAGTACCCCATCCGCAGCTATATTCATCTGTGAAATAAGCTCCGCGGCATTTTTGTCAACCGCCGAGACCAAAACCTCAAGCTTCATCGTTACCCCAGTCTCTTTCCTGACAGCCCAGCACATCTTCGTCTATTTTTCTGCGGTTTCCCCGCGTGTAAAAAAGGCTCTTCCATAATATCTGTGCAAAAACCGCGTATCACAATCCCGTATCGCCACACCGCACAGCTTACAGTCCTGCATCTTTAACTGCCCGATCACATAGGCGGCAAAGGAACCATGCACCGTGCCAAACGGAAGAGATAATATCACGCCTCCCGCTCCCCGCATTTCCCGAAGCTCCTCCTCCGAAAAGGACTTAGCTCTGTCCAGCTCACAGATCTGGATATCCCCAAACTTTTCCCGCAAATAGGCAAGATTTTTTTCATAATCCTGTTTCAGCGTTTCTTCCTCAGAGTCATATCCAACAAATGACACTTCCGTCACTTTTTCGGCATCTCCCGCCACCAAAATTCGGTCGTCCATCACATAATAGAGAGAGAATCCTATAAGACTGATAAACAGTCCAAGAAACGCGCCCACAAAAACAGCCTGTGCCATCCTGCTGTCTGCCACCACCAGCTCCGCCTCCGTCTGGCGGATTGCGTGGATTTCTATAAACTCTTTCGCCTGCCCGCCGTAAGTCTCAAGCGCCTGCACCGCCGCGCCGAGAATCGCATCTGTGCGCTCCGCCCTGTGAGTCGTAACCGTAATTGTCAGGAGACGAATGTCCGAGAGAATCTCCGCCTTGATGGCCGCCTCCGCCTCCTCGCGCGTATAATCAGCGGAAAGGTTCGCCAGCGTCAGTTCCATAATCGGATCAGCCGCCATCAGATCATTCCACGTATAGCCATTGTATGCCTGATAGACCTCCCCCGTCTCGTCCGTCGCAAAATCCAGATACACCTTTGCGTAAGCCGTATACTCCCGCTCCGATTCCGGCACCGTGCGCACCACCGCATAGACCAGCGCCCCAAGCAAAGCACCCCCGACCAGAGCGCCCATCACAAACGGCAGCTTTCCCAGCAGACAAAGCATATATTTTTTCAAATCCATACCGTCATTCACATAGTTACTGTCTTTCATAACGTAAATCCTTCCACTCCACCCATATACAGCAGCCACGCAGTCGGCGTTTCATTATACTCCGCCAGCCCAGCGAAGCGAAGGCTGTCAATACCCAGCGCAGGAGACAGACGGTTTCTTAAGGAGCCCCTTGAAAAACGCTGGTACTTAGCGAGGTCCTTTCGAGCTTAGTACCGCTGCGTTTTGAACGGAGCGCAAGCGCGGCGACGTAGAAACCGCCTGCCTCCTGCGCGTCGCCGCTTCACTACCCCGTTGCGCCGTTTTTTCCCTACTTCATCGCCGTCGTCTGGTTCTCCTCAACCCCCTCCGTGCTCTCCGGCTTAATGAGAATTTTCAGCGTCAGCAGCATCAGCTTCAGATCCAGCCACACGGAGTACTGCTCGATATAGGTCAGATCCAGTTTCAGTTTATCATACGGCGTCGTATTGTATTTCCCGTAGACCTGCGCATAACCTGCAAGCCCCGCCTTCACCTTCATACGGAAAGCGAACTCCGGCATCTCCTCCATATACTTGTCGATGATCTCCGGCCTTTCCGGTCTGGGACCGATAAAGGACATCTCCCCTTTGAATATATTGAACAGCTGCGGAAGTTCATCAATCCTTGTCGCACGGATAAACCGGCCTACAGGCGTAATACGGGAATCATTTTTGGACGCAAGCCGCGCCACCCCGTCCTTCTCCGCATCCACCCGCATACTCCTGAATTTTAAGATATAAAATTCCTTTCTGTCACGGGTGCAGCGGATCTGCTTATAAAAAACCGGCCCGCCGTCATAGAGCTTGATCGCCGCCGCCGTAACCAGCATAAAGGGCGAGGCAATCACAAGCAGCAGCACCGAGCAGATCAGATCAATTAACCGCTTCGCCGCCCGCTGTTCCACCTTGAGGGAATACTCACGTGTCAGATAAATGGGCGTATCGAACAGATGAAGCTGGTCCGCGCCACGGATAAGCACATCTGAAATCTTCGGCATCGTATATACCCGCACAGACCGGCTGTAACAATATTTTAAAAGGGCGTTCCTGTCTACCGCGGAAATATCCCACAGCACCACCGCTCCGTAGCCCTGCCCGATCTCTTCCTTCACCGCCTCCATGCCCGCTGAGATATTCAGGCAGTTTTTGATCCGATACTTATCCTTCCTCGTCTCAAATTTCCTTACGATATCATCAATCGGCCGCTCCCCGTGTACAATCAGTATTTCCCTGGGCGGAAAAGCCTTATAATAGCAGGCATTGCAGAAAAACACCCACGCACCCGCAAGAGCCGTCTGAATAAGCATAGTCCAGACAATGGGCCGCACATCCACCACCCAGTTCGCCATCAGGGAAATCTGAAAATAGGAAATCACATTGACAATGAGCAGTGAAAACAATTCTGAAATAAACACGTCCACCGGCTTTAAATACCCGATTTTTAACGCGCCGTATGTATTCGCGAAAAAAAACAACAGCACGAAATAGATCAGGAGGATCAGCACATGCCCTTTAAAATAAAATCGGAAATTCCTGTGCGTTCTCAGGAACGGATAATACTCCGTCAGCCAGAAATACGCATAGACTGCCGTCTGAAAGATCAGCCCGATAAAGGAGAGCTGTAAAATAATCATTCTTTTAAATGTTTCCACTTTTTTCATGGTTTTATATCCGCCTCATCGTCGCCCTGTATGCCCAAAACACAAAATGGAATGCGCTGGACACTACAGAAAGCTTCTCCTGCCTGCGGTACAGATTCCAGATCCGCTTTACCGCCTTAAATTTATTGGAGGACAGAGATCGCGGTGGTCTCCTGTAGACCGCAAGCACTTCGTCAAGTCCGCAGGCCGGATATCCCGCCCGCAGAATCTGCCACCATGCCGCCGTGTCTTCGCTCTCCACCTGCGGCATCCGCATCAGCCCATCCGGGACAATATACCGATCAAGCACAACGGTGGTAGTAAAAATAACCGTCCGCGACAGTGCCTCCTTATAAGTCAGGATTTCCGGCACATGCACTATCTTTCCCGTAGGCATGGCCGATTCATCGCCAAACTCATAGGCGGAAAACACAAAGCCTGCCCTCTTTTCCCTCATAAAGGAAAGCTGCTTTTCCAGCTTGTCCGAAATCCAGATATCGTCCGCATCAAGAAAGGCAATATACCGCCCGCCCGCCAGATCCATCCCCGTATTGCGGGCTGCGGCCGCACCCTCGTTTTTATTTTTACAGATTAGAAGAACTTTTTTCCCTTCCCCGCACAAATATTCCTCAATATGCCTTATATTTTCATGCGCCGTCACCGAATGATGCTCGTATGCGGAGAGCGCCGCTTCTATCGCCGCAACACTGTCGTCCCCGGAGCAGTCATCTACCAGCAGGAGTTCCCATCTGCCGTATGTCTGCGAAAACACCATCCTGATGGTATCGGCAATATAGGCCCCGGCCTGGTACACCGGCACGATAATGCTGACCAGCCCGTCCTCTTTATCCTTCAATTTCCCGTCCCCCGATCTCTTCCCTGACCAGATAGATCGGCCTTCTCTTCACTTCCATATAAGTCTTTGACAAATATTGCCCGACTATTCCGAGACAGAACAGCTGCACGCCGCTGACCATCATAATAATGCAGACAAGGGACGGCCAGCCGGAAGTCGGATCGCCGAATACAAGTTTTCGCACAATTGTCACAATAATTATGATAAAAGCAACCAGGCAGAAAAACACACCCGCCACGGACGCTATGGTAAGGGGAACCGTGGAAAAAGCCATGATCCCCTCAAGGGAATACAGGAACAGCTTCCAGAACGACCACTTCGTCTCTCCCTTTCTGCGCTCCACGTTCTCGTACTCCAGCCATTTGGTTTCATAGCCCACCCAGCCGAAAATTCCCTTGGTAAAGCGATTATACTCCGTCATGGAAAGAATCGCATCCACCACCTGTCTTGTCATCAGACGGTAGTCCCTGGCGCCGTCCACAATCTCCGTCCTGGATATCTTATTCATCAATTTATAAAACATCCGTGCGAAAAAGGAGCGGATAACTGGTTCCCCTTTTCTGGTCACACGTCTGGTCGCCACCGAATCGTAGCCCTGTTCAATGTAGGCGTACATCTCAGGCAAAAGAGAGGGCGGATCCTGTAAATCCGCATCCATCAGCACAGCCAGGTCGCCCCTGCACTTCTGCAGGCCTGCGTAGATAGCCGCCTCCTTGCCGAAATTGCGGGAAAAGGAAATGAGACGCACCCTCTCATCCTCCTCATGAAGCT
This sequence comes from Lachnospiraceae bacterium UBA7143, assembly GCA_002491905.1. Classification (GTDB taxonomy): domain Bacteria; phylum Bacillota; class Clostridia; order Lachnospirales; family Lachnospiraceae; genus UBA3282. Next base: position 64,536 of record DKWV01000048.1, read on the forward strand.
TCTTTACCTCAAGAACCGTCCGGTCCCGGGAGCCGTCATCCACATATAAAATTTCAAGCTCTATCTGTTTTTCGCGGAAAAAATCCGCATTCCTGCATAACTCGTCATAAAAATCCCTGACATTTTCCTCTTCGTTATAACAGGGGACGATAACGCTCAGTAACTTCATGGCAGCCTCCATACCACTCGCAAACCCGTTCTTTTCTTTTATCTCCATCAGTTTACCACATTTACATAAAAAAAGGAAGAGACGCATCTCTTCCCGTTAAACACATTATATCAGATCGTTTTTCAGACGTATGTAATCCGCCACAACAGCGATATACTCGCTGTTTGTCGGTCTGGTATACTCCAGCGTATTGCTGTAACCGAACAGTTCTTCAAAGAGCTCGCTGTTTCCCCTGTCCCAGGATACCTCAATCGCATTGCGGATCGCGCGCTCAATCTTCGTGTCGGTGGTCTGGTACATCTTGGCCAGATCGGGATAGAGGAGCTTGGTCACACTCCCCACCAGCTCCATATCCTCCACGCACATCTCTACCGCGCTGCGAAGAAACTGGTATCCCCGCAAGTGCGCCGGTATGCCGAGCTCCAGCATAAAGTCGGAGATCGTTTTTTCAAGCTCTCTCCTGCTAATCATATTCTGTTGTGTCATTCCCCTTTTACTCCTTTGCAAATATTGATATAATACGTCAACATGTAGTCCATCGTTTCATTCGACATAATAGCAAAAATGCATCGCGCTGTAAACGGTAATTTATCGCGCCTGGGAAATTCTTTATCAGGAAATATACACAAAAGGCACTTTTAAAGCACCAGATTTTGCACGAAAAGGCACTTTCCGCAATCTGCCCTACAGTCTCGCCTCACGCTCGTTTTCCTTAAACCACTCATAAGCAAGCCGTACGCCCTCCTCAAGCTCCACTTTGTGCGTCCAGCCGAGCCCGTGGAGCTTCGTCACATCCGTGAGTTTTCTGGGCGTGCCGTCCGGCATGGTCTGATCCCAGACAATCTGTCCCGTATAGCCCACCGCCTTCTTCACCGTCTCGGCCAGCTCCTTAATCGTAATCTCCTTGCCAGTACCGATATTGACATGCTGTTCCCCGCTGTAATTTTCTAACAGGAACACGCAGGCGTCCGCCATATCGTCCACATACAGAAACTCCCGAAGCGGTGTACCCGTTCCCCACAGTGTAACCGTGGGCGCACCGTTCACTTTCGCCTCATGAAATTTGCGGATCATCGCCGGCATAACATGGGAGCCTTCCAGATCATAATTGTCGTGCGGCCCATACAGGTTCGTGGGCATACAGCTGATGAAATCGTCCCCGTACTGCCGCTTATAAAACTTGCACATTTCAAGCCCCGCAATCTTCGCTATGGCGTAAGCCTCGTTTGTCTCCTCCAGAGGGCCTGTCAGCAGCGCGTCCTCCGGGATCGGCTGGGGCGCCATTCTCGGATAAATACAGGTACTTCCCAGAAACAAAAGCTTTTTCACCCCATACTCATGACAGCACTGGATCACATTACACTGGATCTGCATGTTCTCATAGGCGAACTCCGCGGGCGTCGTATTGTTGGCGTTGATACCGCCCACCTTTGCCGCCGCCAGGACAACCACGTCGGGCCGCTCCTTGTCAAAGAACGCCCGGACCTCCTGTTGACTGGTTAAGTCAAGTTCCTTGTGTGTCCTGCCGAAAACATTCTGATACCCTTTTGCCTGTAAGGAGCGCACAATCGCGCTGCCCACCAGCCCTCTGTGTCCCGCCACGTAAATTTTGTCTGTTTTATTCATACCGGCTAACCTCCATATCTTTGTACTACCGTCATTCTAACCCTAAACTTCTATCAGTCTATCACAGGGCACCCCCTTTTACAAGAGACCGCTATCTGACCGCCTCAAAGCCATCCCCAATCCCCTCTCCCAAAAGCACAAGCTCCGCCTCCTGCGGCGAGGAAGGAAAACTGTTATAGCCCACTTGATCGCCCTCCACCGGACAGTAAAAGGTGAGACCCTCTATCTCATAAGACCGTGTCTCATAATTTTCATAATCCTTCTGAACCAGCCAGTAGTCATTTACATAGGAACCCGCGATTTCCCGCGCCAGGGCAAAACCTTTGTAGACCAGAATCAGGATCACGGCGGCAGAAACCACCCGGCCTGCCGCAAGCCGCCATCCTCCGCATCTCTCCCGCCGGCCGCCTGCCGGAAGATATACAGCAGCCTCACAGACTCCCCCGAACACCACCGCCGCCGTCAGATACACCCAGACACAGCCATAGCGGATCAGCGGCGAAGTGCACAGCCAGAAGAGAAAAGAGGCTGCCACCGTGCCCTGCACCGTGAGAAAAACCGGAGACATCACACCGTTCCGCGCCGCAACAACGGCCGGAACCGCCCGCCGTTTCTTATTCCGGATCCGGATCAGATACACCGTCTCCGCCAGAAGCACAGCCACCGCTGCCGCTGCCGCCGTCACGAGAACCTTATCACTCCCCGCAAGCGTCCCAAACCACCCCGGCAGCCATTTCCGCACGGGCATGTCAAACTGCGTCACATCCGTGTACCCTCTGCCCCACACCTGAATCTCTCTCGCGTCATAATCCGCAATCCCCTTCGGAATCTTCCAGACCACGTCAAACAGGTCTATCTGCGTAAAAGGATAAACCAGCCACCCCGAAATCAACACATTGCGGATGAAAAAGGGAAGCGCTGTCACAAACCCCAGCGCCAGGTAAGCGCCCGTCTCTTTCCACTTTTTCTCCCGCACAAGACGGCCGGCCGGATAAAGCGTAAGCAGAAGGATCAGCGCGGCAGACAGTTTCACCGTCATCAGGAATACGCCAAGCATACACAGAAGCCCGTATGGAAGAATCGTCCTCTCCCCGCTCTCCGCAAGCTCCAGCCACTTTATCACAATATAAAATGCCACAAGCACCATGAAATAATCCGAAGCCGGAGAAACCATTTCATCAAAAATATTGACCAGATAATACACGCACATCAGTCTGGCGAAATCACTCGTCCGAAACCGCCCCGCCCGCAGGGATTTTCCGATCGGCAGGCAGACCACCGCCAGCAAAAAGGCAAGCCATCCCGCCGCGCAGTGAAAAGACTGTCCTCCCAGAAAAGCCATGCTGTAAAGAGCCGACAGGGCAAAGGAGGAACTGTTGTAAGCCAGTCTACAATGCAGGTTTCCCAGCCCCTTCACCACGCCGTACTCCTCGATCCACCGAATGCTCTGGGCGTGGTAAAGTCCTGTGTCATAATGGATCATTCCCCGGGAGGCGCCGTAGGCAAATAACAGGAATAAGGTAAGAACTGCACAAAACCGCCGGATATCCGGCTTACCGTACCCTTTCCCCTCTCCCCCGCCGGAAACGCTCTCGTCGAACATCACAAGCCGCCGGACCGTAGCCGCAAGCGCCCTTCTATCGACCAGTGCAGTCAAAGTGCAGAGAACACATAGAATCAGGTTTGCCATAAAGCCCACACCTGCAAACAGACTGAAAAACTGTGCGTAAACCGTCACGCATACCAGCCCGCACATAAAATACGCATCCGCGCTTTGAATCACCGGGCAGGCGTGTGCATAATAAGGAAGGTGCCGCGTGACGACACGCAGCACACCATATCCGACAAGAAATGTAGTTATACCAATGTAAAGCCAAATGAAAATTACAGACAGCATATTGCCTTCTCTTTTTTCTTATATTCCTCGCAGCTCATTCCCGCGATTTCCTTCAAATCCGCATCCATCATCATGGCTACCAGCCCCTTAAAGTCTACTTTCCGTTTCCAGCCAAGCTCCTTCTCCGCCTTCGCGCAGTTGCCCCACAAAAATTCCACTTCCGCAGGACGGTAAAATTCAGGGTTGACATCCACTAACAGCCTGCCGGTCTCCTCGTCATAACCCTTCTCGTTTACGCCGGTTCCCTCCCAACGGATCCGGATGCCAAGTTCCCCGAAGGCCGCCTCCACAAACTCCCTGACTGTGTGTGTCTCGTTGGTGGCAAGCACATAGTCGTCAGGTCTGTCCTGCTGCAGCATCAGCCACATGCCCTCTATATAATCTCCCGCGAAGCCCCAGTCCCTCTTCGCGTTCATGTTTCCGAGGGAAAGCTTCTCCTGTTTTCCCGCAACAATATTCGCGATGGCCAGCGTAATCTTTCTGGTCACAAAATTCTCACCGCGCCTGGGCGACTCATGGTTGAACAGAATGCCGTTGCAGGCATACATATTGTAGGATTCCCTGTAATTTACCGTAATCCAGTAAGAGTAAAGCTTCGCCGCCCCGTAGGGACTCTTCGGATAAAAAGGCGTCTTCTCGCTCTGTGGAGCCGTCTCCGGGATGCCGCCGAAAAGCTCCGACGTGGAAGCCTGATAGTATCTGCATGTCCCGCCGTTTACACGGATTGCCTCCAGAAGTTTTAAGGTGCTCACGCCCGTTGCCTCAGCCGTGTACTCGGGCACCTCGAAGGACACGCCCACATGGGACTGCGCCGCCAGATTATATACCTCCGTAGGGCGGATTTCCGCAATCAGCCGCATAAGGTTGCTGGAATCCGTAGTGTCCGCATAGTGCAGAAAAAATTTAACCTTGTAGTAGTCCGACGCAATCAGATGGTCGATCCTTCCCGTATTGGCAATGCTGTGTCTGCGGATCAGACCGTGCACATCATATCCCTTCTCCAGTAAAAATTCCGCCAGATAAGAGCCGTCCTGTCCTGTAATTCCCGTAATAAGCGCTATTTTCTGCATATGATTTATCCTCTCCCGTTTTCTTCTTTTAAATATGCCGCAATGGCATCATGCCAGTCAGCGAACTTGAAATCTGAAGTCATCCGAAACATATAATTATCCAGAATGGAATAGGCCGGGCGTTTGACCGCCGCACCGTACTCCTCGGAGGTGATGGCTTCCACCACAGTCTTTTTGCCCGCCAGACGGAAAATCTCCTCCGTAAACTGCGCCCAGCTGCAGTCCCCCTCGCAGGTGGCATGGAACAGGCCATAATTCTCCGTGGGCAGCAGATAGGCGATGGCTTTCGCAAGCTCTTTTGCGCTGGTGGGCGATCCCACCTGATCCCGCACCACCCTTACCTTATCGTTCGACTCGGAGAGCCGCAGCATAGTCCTCACGAAATTCTTTCCGTCCCCGTAAAGCCACGCCGTGCGCAGAATAAAATGCCGGTCGTTAAATTCTTTCACAAATTCCTCACCCGCCAGTTTCGTCCTTCCGTAAGCGCCCTGCGGCCCCGTGGGATCGGTCTCCCTATAGGGTCTTGTCCCGTTTCCGTCAAACACATAATCCGTGGAAATATGCATCAGCTTCGCGCCCGTCTCGCCTGCCGAAATACTTAAATTGCGTGCGCCGACGGCATTGATCCGAAAAGCCAGATCCTCCTCCTTCTCGCAGGCCTCTACCGCCGTGTACGCCGCACAGTTGATGATCGCATAGGGCTTGATCTCCCGCACAAATTTCATCACTTCGTCTATCCTCGTGATGTCCAGCTCCCCCACATCCGTATTGACCAGTTCGTATTCCGTGCTGTCCGCATATTCCAGATTGACTGCCCGCCCAAGCTGCCCGTTGCAGCCTGTCACGATTATCTTCCTCATATCTGTTTCATCCTTTCCCAAATTTCCTGCCCGTTATGGGGCATATGGACTTATGCTTTATATTTTAACACATACACGGCCCGACATACATAAAAATTTTATCTAAAAATATTATAATCCATTACGCATTTCCCATGCAACTGATTCCAAAAAGCAGTGTCATACGTTCACAAATTCTTTGAAAACCCCCTTCATCCCTACAGCAATCCCAAGCGACGCCACCCCGGCAAACAAAATCACCGCATATTCATAACCTTTGCAGAGCTCAAACAAAGCGCCGTACATGGCATTCCCCACCGGCTGCGCGCACATGGCGATCGTCATAATGACTGCCATTACCTTTCCTAGAAGGTCAGGCGGCGTCACCGTCTGAAAAAATGCCATCATCTGCACAGTAAACATGGTACAGCAGATCATAACAGCAAAGCAGCAGACAGTCAGGATCACATAGACGGCCATGCCTGATGAAAACAGAAGCAGCGCCCCAGCCACGGGAAACAGTACCGCCGCGGACATGATAATCAGGTTTCCCGCCTTCTGAACGGACAGCTTCTTTGCAAAAATACCCGCACATATCCCCCCTGTCAGGCCTCCCGCAGCCAGTGCCCCCTGTGCAAAGCCATAAAGCCGGTTCGCCTGCGCGGCTTCCAGAGAAAGAACTTCTGTCACCAGATAAGGCAGCGCCACCGTAATCATCGCGGACAAAAACAGATTGATTCCGCTGACTGCCAGAACCGCCTTCCCTATCACCGGCCTGTCCCTTTGAATAAACCGAACGCTTTGCGCGAAATCAGACTTCACAATCCCCAATATACTTCCCTCCATACTACGCCTCTGAAATGGTATGTGAATGAAAATCTCCATGACGGCCGACAGCACGAAACATACCATACAGACACGCAGCACAGATTTCAGACCATATGCACTGTACAAAACTCCTCCAAGTACCGGACCAACCAGGGCGGCAAAAGAACTGATTGTGTTAATAACAGAATTTGCCGCCATGATATGTTCCCGATCCGCCAAAGCCGGAATGCTTGCCTGGACCGAAGGCTGGTAAGCGCCCGCAATTCCATACAAAATCATCAGCGTAGCCGTCAGCAGGACTACAAGGTCGGCTCCATCCATAAGCAGGTAAAACAACAATATCAGCGCCGCTGTGAAAAAGTCCAGTATAACCATGACATTCCTTTTATTTACCCTGTCCGCAACAATTCCTCCCACTGGCGAAAGCAGGACAGCCGGGATAAACGCACACGCCATTACCGTGCCATACAGAGCCGCCGAGCCAGTCTGATTCAGCAGATAGAGCGGCAGGGCAAACCGCAGGGCCGCATTGCCAAACAGGGATATAATCTGCCCGATAACAACCAGTTTAAAATCTCTTGAAAACACTTTTTGATTCATGTTTCCATTCTCCTTCCTTTGGATACCTACCGTCGGTATGTATAAAATCGAAAAATATTCTGCCCTCTCTTGGGGCAGAACTATTTTTTCCTATTTGCTTCTCTGGTAAATCGACGTCAACTCACACATCCGCGCTACCATTTCCTCATCTATGATATCCAGACCCATGCCTTTTAACATCTGGTCAAACACCAGAAATTTATGATACGTTTCCTCCTCCGTATTGTCAAATATCATGGGATTGATCCAGACATTCGCCACAAGCGAAATCAGCTCTGCAAGCTGCTTCGGATGCTCCGCCGCGATAGAGCCGTCGACGATCCCCTCCTCTATGATCGGCTGAATAAATTCCGGCGCCGTCAGCTCTATGGTCTCATACAAAAGACTCGCGAGAAGTCTCGGATTATTGTAAAAGCTGGGGGCCACTTTAAAAATTTCATCCTGCACCGAACGGCACAGTGAAGACTTAAACAATGTTCTCAGCTTCTCTATTCCGTTCAAGTCCCTGCGTTCCAGGGTACCCGCAAGTTTTCGGTTGGATTCCCCCATGATCCTGTCAGTAACCGCGTCCAGAATTTCCTCTTTCGACTTAAAGTGATGATAGATCGCTCCCTTGCTCAGTCCGCCCAGATTATCAATAATATCCTGAATGGACGTATGCTCATATCCCTTCTCCATAAACAGGCGGGCGGAAACATTCAAAATCAAATTGACTGTTTCCTCCGGGTACTTGTTTCTCGCCATCTAACTATTCCTCCGCAACATACTGCTGGTATGTTATAATTTATCATACCGTTGGTATGTTTGTCAATCCCTATCAGCGGTGAGGAATGAATCTCA
>DKWV01000036.1 GCA_002491905.1 Lachnospiraceae bacterium UBA7143
CAAGAAGGTTATGGACAACTTAAAGGTTGACAAGGCGATGGTAGTGATCGGCGGGCAGGATGAGAACGTAATTCTTTCCGCAAGGAATCTCCCTACGGTCAGTACGGCGGTAGCTGAGAATATCAACGTGTATGACATCCTAAAGGGCGACACACTGGTGCTCACCNNCTTGCCAATAAGCGTCAGGGCACGCAGAAAGCCAAGACCCGCTCGGAGGTTTCCGGCGGAGGCAGGAAGCCCTGGAGACAGAAGGGCACGGGTCACGCGAGACAGGGTTCGACCAGAGCGCCCCAGTGGAAAGGAGGCGGCGTTGTGTTTGCTCCCACGCCCAGGGATTATTCTTTCAAGTTAAACAGGAAGGAAAAGAGGGCGGCGCTTAAGTCGGTTCTGACAAGCAGGGTGCAGGACAACAAGCTGATTGTGCTTGACGAGCTGAAGCTCGACGGTATCAAGACAAAGGATTTCAAGAAGGTTATGGACAACTTAAAAGTTGACAAGGCGATGGTAGTGATTGACGGACAGGATGAGAACGTGATTCTCTCCGCGAGGAACCTTCCCACAGTCAACACGGCGGTAGCTGAGAATATCAATGTATATGACATCCTCAAGGGCGACACACTGGTGCTCACCAAGGATGCCGTAGCCAAGATCGAGGAGGTGTTTGCATAATGGCAGCGATTCAGTATTATGATGTGATCCTCAAACCTGTGATTACCGAGAAGAGTATGGCAGGCATGAGCGAGAAAAAGTACACCTTCTTAGTTCATCCGGAGGCAAACAAGACACAGATTAAAGAGGCTGTGGAAAAGATGTTCGAGGGTGCGAAGGTGGAGAAAGTCAACACCATGAATCAGGTAGGCAAGACCAAGAGACGCGGCATGGTTTACGGGAAGACCGCTAAGACCAAGAAGGCGGTTGTACAGCTTACCGAGGACAGCAAGGATATCGAGATCTTTGCAGGTTTATGATAAGAAAAGGAGATAAGAGATCATGGCAATCAAGACATATAACCCATATACACCGTCAAGACGTAACATGACCGGCTCTGATTTCAGCGAGATCACGAAGAAGACTCCTGAGAAGGCTCTCTGCTCTTCCCTGAAGAAGAATGCGGGCCGCAATAATCAGGGTAAGATCACGGTCAGACATCACGGCGGCGGCAACAGAAGATTATACAGAAATGTTGATTTTAAGAGAAATAAGGACGGCATCAGCGCAAAGGTAATCGGCATCGAGTACGATCCCAACAGAACGGCGAACATCGCGCTGATCTGCTATGAGGACGGTGAGAAGGCATACATCCTTGCGCCGGACGGATTGAAGGACGGCATGAAGGTGATGAACGGACCCGAGGCCGAAATCAGAGTGGGTAACTGCTTACCCCTGTCTGAGATCCCGGTAGGTACACTGGTACACAACGTTGAATTATATCCCGGAAAGGGCGGCCAGATGGTTCGCTCCGCAGGCAACAGCGCACAGCTGATGGCGAAGGAAGGCAAGTATGCGACCCTGAGACTTCCCTCCGGCGAGATGAGAATGGTACCGCTGGTGTGCAGGGCATCCATCGGCACGGTGGGCAACACAGACCACAACCTGATTAAGATTGGTAAGGCAGGACGTAAGCGCCATATGGGCGTTCGCCCTACAGTCCGCGGTTCGGTTATGAACCCGAACGATCACCCGCACGGCGGTGGTGAGGGCCGCGCTCCGATTGGACGCCCGGGCCCGTGTACACCTTGGGGTAAACCGGCACTCGGTCTTAAGACCCGTAAGAAAAAGAAAGCTTCCAATAAGCTGATTGTGAGAAGAAGAGACGGCAGAGCCATCAAATAAATAGGAGGAAAGATAGATCATGGCAAGATCATTAAAAAAAGGACCGTTTGCTGATGCGAGCTTACTGAAAAAAGTGGATGCAATGAATGCGTCGGGACAGAAGCAGGTTATCAAGACCTGGTCCCGCCGGTCAACGATTTTCCCTTCCTTCGTGGGACACACCTTTGCGGTTCATGACGGAAGAAAGCACGTACCGGTATACGTTACAGAGGATATGGTTGGGCACAAGCTCGGTGAGTTCGTGGCTACCAGAACTTATAGAGGACATGATAAGGACGAGAAAAAGTCCAAAGTTCGCTAATTTGAAAGGAGGTTTCAATCTATGGCTAAAGGACATAGATCCCAGATAAAGAGAGAGAGAAACGCGAACAAGGATGTCAGACCTTCCGCAAAGTTATCTTACGCGCGCGTGTCTGTACAGAAAGCTTGTTTCGTGTTAGATGCGATCAGGGGAAAGGATGTTGAGACAGCGCTCGGAATCCTCACCTATAATCCCAGATACGCATCCAGCATCATCAAGAAGCTGCTGGAGTCGGCAATCGCAAACGCCGAATACAAATACAGTCAGGACCCTACAAAGTACCCGAATCCGGAAAATCTTTATATAGCAGAGTGCTATGCAAACAAAGGGCCTACCATGAAGCGGATTCAGCCCAGAGCACAGGGCAGAGCTTACAGGATTGAGAAGAGAATGAGTCATATCACGATTATTCTCGACGCAAGATAGGATCAGATTAGGAAGGAGAACAACATGGGACAGAAAGTTAATCCACACGGATTGAGAGTCGGCATCATTAAGGACTGGGATTCCAAATGGTATGCAGACGGAGAGTTTGCTGACTTTTTAGTAGAAGATTACAATATCAGAGAGTATTTAAAAAAGAAGTTATACAGCGCGGGCATCTCTAAGATTGAGATCGAGAGAGCGTCCGACAGAGTGAAGGTTATCATCTATACGGCTAAGCCCGGTGTCGTAATCGGTAAGGGCGGCGCGGAGATCGAGGTGACCAAGAAGGAGCTTTCCAAGCTGACCGGCAAGAAGGTTCTTGTGGACATCAAGGAGATTAAGAGACCTGACAAAGATGCGCAGCTTGTTGCGGAGAACATCGCACAGCAGCTTGAGAACCGTGTGTCCTTCAGACGCGCCATGAAGTCCTGCATGGGCCGTACCATGAAGGCAGGCGCAGAAGGTATCAAGACAGCCGTATCCGGACGTCTTGGCGGCGCGGATATCGCCCGCTCCGAGTTCTACAGCGAGGGTACGATTCCGCTGCAGACATTGAGAGCAGATATTGATTATGGCTTCGCTGAGGCTGATACCACCTACGGTAAGCTCGGCGTAAAGGTATGGATTTACAAAGGCGAGGTACTTCCGACTAAATCTAACAAGGAAGGGAGCGATAAATAATGTTAATGCCAAAAAGAGTGAAACGTCGTAAACAGTTCCGCGGTTCTATGGCGGGTAAAGCGACCCGCGGCAACACAATTACCTATGGTGAGTATGGTATTGTGGCTTTGGAGCCCTGCTGGATCAAGTCCAATCAGATAGAGGCAGCCCGTATCGCCATGACGAGATACATCAAGCGTGGCGGTAAGGTTTGGATCAAAATTTTCCCGGATAAGCCCGTTACTGCAAAACCGGCAGAGACACGTATGGGTTCCGGTAAGGGAACTTTGGAATACTGGGTAGCAGTGGTTAAGCCCGGCCGCGTGATGTTCGAGATCGCCGGAGTGACTGAGGATGTGGCAAAAGAGGCGCTGCGTCTTGCAACCCATAAACTTCCCTGCAAATGTAAAATCGTTTCTAAAGCAGACTTGGAAGGCGGTGTAGCGAATGAAAACTAATAAATATGTGGAAGATTTAAATAAAAAATCAGATGCTGAATTAGCACAGGAGCTTGTAGACGCGAAGAAAGAGCTTTTCAATTTGAGATTCCAGAACGCAACAAACCAGTTGGACAATACGGCCCGAATCAAAGAAGTGAGAAGAAACATCGCCAGAATCCAGACGGTGATCACGCAGAAATCTAAGGCTGCGAATTAAGCGGAGAGGAGAGACAAATCGTGGAAAGAAATCTGAGAAAAACTCGTACCGGTAAGGTTACAAGCAATAAGATGGATAAGACCATTGTGGTAGCGATAGAAGATCACGTAAAGCACCCGCTTTACAAGAAAATCGTGAAGAAGACTTACAAGTTAAAGGCGCACGACGAGAACAACGAGTGCAGCATCGGCGATACCGTAAAGGTAATGGAGACCAGACCTCTGTCCAAGGATAAGAGATGGAGACTGGTGGAGATCGTTGAGAAAGTTAAGTAAATTTTTCGGAAGGAGAAAGTTAGCATGATTCAACAGGAAAGCAGATTGAAGGTCGCTGATAACACCGGTGCAAAAGAACTCCTGTGCATCAGAGTTATGGGCGGGTCTACAAGAAGATATGCGCGTATAGGTGATACGATTGTCGCTACGGTCAAAGATGCAACA
>DKWV01000058.1 GCA_002491905.1 Lachnospiraceae bacterium UBA7143
AAAGGTGGTATGATATGTATAAAAGAATTGGAAAATGCAAAGTAGTGAAGAAGGAGGAGCAGGCAATGGGCGTAGCTTCAAATTTGGAAAGACCCTGTACGATTTCGGAATCTATTATACAGTCATGTAAGGAAGTGAAAAACATGCGTGAAGGCAAAATTCCGAAACGTTCCTTAAATGATTTATTTGCAAATATTGAAAAATGGAGCAAAGAAGAAAGATAAATGTACACAGTTATACCCACTGAACAGTTTGAAAAGGATGGATTCCGACGGATGGGCATACCTTCAAAGTAAGATCAGCAAATACAGATACCAAGGCAGGACAGTCCAACGGGTATCGTGTTATTTATTATGCAGTTCGGGACGATGAGGAAGTGTATCTGCTTACAATTTATTATAAAAAGGATGATAACAGAATACCGACGAATCAGGAAATCATAGAATTGGTAGAAACATATTGTATGTAGGGGGAGAAAGAATGGTTTAACACAGGATATATACTGTGTTAATCGGTTATTCAGAAATACAGGTTACAGAAGAAGAGGGGGATTTTATGCAGCTTATTTATCTTTACATAGATGAATACTGCAATTTTCAGAGAGCGGGTTTTAATTTCAGTCAGGATTTCAATATTGATTTTAATGCAGACGAGAATGTACTTAACATATCGCACAGGGATTCCAGCCTTCCGAAGCGGTTCTGGGGTGAAAATATCAATAACCTCAGTGTTGTTATCGGAAATAACGGCGCTGGAAAAACAAGTCTAATGCAGTATCTAATAGATATTTTCCTTGAATTACATGGCGTGTACAAAGTGGGTGGCCTGGGAATTGTAATTTTTGGTGATGAGGATAGAATGTATGGCTATCAAAACCAAAACAGAGAAGCGCAGGCCGATAAACCAACGATTGTCAGACAAATCGGGTCTTTGCAATGGCTGGGTCAAGAGTGTGTAGAATCATTACTTGGGAAGACAAAGTTCATTTATTTAACAAATGTTCTGTCTGCAAGAGATACACGGAGGCGTACTTCTTTTATGAGCAGTATAAACAGATTAAGTTTGTTTTTGACAAACGGCAGCATCATATCTGTAATGAATTAGAAAAGGCAGGGTTTCCGATTCCGGTTCCGAAGGTGCTCTATGTGGATTTGCTATTGACGAATCAACTTAATACCGTGTTAGATTCCCTTCGTGGGTCGCTCAGGGGAAATACTGGACAGGCTGCTTGACGACTGCGGCCTGAGCAGGGAAGAAATATACATTACCAACATTTTAAAATGTCATCCGCCCGGCAACCGTGATCCCAGAGAGGACGAAAAGGAGGCCTGTTTCCCTTATCTGAAATATGAGACGTTTCTGCTAAAACCGGGTATCATTGTCTGTCTGGGCCGTGTCGCCGCGCAGCGGATCATTTCATCGGATTTTAAAATTACCAGACAGCATGGCACTTGGACGCACCGAAAAAATTGTGTGCTGACTGCCACATATCATCCCTCGGCAATTCTGAGAGACCCCTCCAAATATGATGAAGTAAAACGTGATTTTCGAGAAGTTGTCAGCAAACGGTCTGAATTTAAAGAGATACTGATTTCCGTCTCTTTTCGACATTTTTTGCATATAGTATCAATAAACCTAAACTATTAAGGTATGCAAAAATATGAAAGAATATGTAGTTTTATCATTAGAGACACATCTTTTTTTCGGAAGGATCATGAAAGAACACGCCTTGTTCCTGCTTGCCGGATTTCCGGCGAAGGAAACGGGGTTTATACGGCGCGCGGATCAATTTCGTAAAGAATTTGAAGAAGGGCTCAGGTGGACTGTAAAACTTGCGGACGGCATCGTAAGTAAATCGGTCTTAAATTCCGGGGAGGTTGTAACGGAATTTACGGAAAAAGCGGAGTGCCAGACAAAAAATCTGACAGGGATTCCGATTGATACGAAGATTACGGAGACGGAAGAACGACTCCGCGCCGGGAACTGTGGTATGGTGAGCCGGGAAACCGTTTCTCAGGTAAGAATGTTGAATCAGCAAATGCTCAGAAGTCTGAATGGATTGATTTCTTTTAAGGAAGAGATTCTGAGGGAAGTGACAAGGTGCAGGCTTTATACGGCCAACTATCCGCTGCTGATTGAACATATTCTGCGGGAAGCGAAATTGTATCGTCAGACGGTTTCGGAACTTGAGCAGAGAGGAAGAATCGCCGCGCCGGATTTGAGAAATCTCGAAATATTCTGGAATCAGATTATGATGGAACATGCCCAGTTTATCCGGGGGTTGTTAGACCCGACGGAATGCGGGCTGATGGAGACGGCCGACGGATTTGCGAAAGACTACTGCCGCCTTCTGGAAGAGGCCAGACAGCAGGACTGCAGGGCGATGAATGCCCTGACCACAAAAACTTTACAGATGACAAAGCAGTATCAGCAGTTTAAGACAGCAGGCACAGAAGGTATTACGGGCTGTGAGATCCGCTCCATCATTCTGCCTCTCTTGGCGGATCATGTGCTCCGTGAGGCGAACCACTATCTGCGCATTCTGGAACAGGCACAGAAAGGTGGGGATTAGGATGGAATTATGCAAATATCCCAAGAGGGAAAATATCAGGACTTTCCATATTGAGGCGATACAGATTCCCATTGTGTATAACAAATATGGAGATTACGACCCAAATGGCCTGCTCTATGTGCTGGAGGAGGATGCGGAAAGGATTAAGACAGAAGCGCTTAAGAGATTTGAGATGGAGATACCACAGCCCTATAAGGAAGTACAGCCGCTGGTAATCCGGGTTAATCTGGGAGATACGGTAAAAGTCCGGTTCCGTAATTCCCTGAACAGGAGACTGTCGATTCACGTACAGGGACTATCCTATGATGTCAATACCTCGGACGGAAGCAGCGTAGGATACAATGACGACAGCACCACGAATGGGGAAATATGGTATACATGGTATGCCGACACAGAGGGCGTCTATCTGTTTCATGATATGGCGGACCCCAGAAGTACGGAAGATGCGACCAATATTCATGGCCTGTTTGGGGCTGTTATTGTAGAGGCGCCGGAAGCGAAGTGGTTTGACCCGGAAACAGGGGAAGAACTGAGAAGTGGGTTAATGGCGGATGTTTATCAGCCCGGGAAGCCGGCATTCAGGGAGTACAGCGTCTTCTTCCATGATGAGTTGGAAATCCTGAATAGAGAGGGTGAACAGCCAGTCGACCCGCACACCGGACTTCCGTCGTCAACAACGGCGATCAGCTACCGCTCCGAACCCATGCGGAATCGGATGCCGCACTCACATGATCCCGCCGATTCTGCGGAGGATGTTTCCATGAGTTCTTGGGTATACGGTGATCCGGCGCCGCCGATTCTTTTCGCCTATGTGGGCGACCCGGTAAAAATCCGGCTGCTTCACGGCGGAGTGAAGGAAACCCATGTGTTTCATCTGCACAACCATCAGTGGAGGCTGGAGGCGGATAATCCGGCGTCCACGATTCTGGATTCCATCAGCCTCAGCCCGCAGGAATGCTATACGCTGGATATTTTATACGGGGCCGGAAGCCTGAACCATGTGATCGGAGATGTGATATTCCATTGTCATCTCTATCCCCATTTTATGGAAGGTATGTGGACCCTCTGGAGGATTTATGACCGGCTTCAGGACGGAACAGGGGAATTGCCTGACGGCACGCCCATTGCGCCCCTTATGCCGCTAAAGGATAGAGAACGTCCGCCGAAGAAAGATGGATGCCATCCGGGATATCCGAATTTTATAGAGGGCAGATTTGGCGAAAGCCCATTGCAGCCGCCCCTTGGCGTTCTGCTTCCGGGCGGAGGGGTGACCAATAAGCCGACGCCGCTTGAGAGGGCCAACTTTGTAGAGAACGCAGTTCCCGGCGCACTGTATACGGATACCTGCCCGTGTTGCACGGATGAAAGAGTAAGAGTATTTGAGATTGCTATGGTACAGGCGAAAATTACCTACAACCGCTATGGATGGCATGATCCGCAGGGACGTTTTTTTGTCCTTAAGGAAGAGCTGGAGCGTCATGGAGGGCTGGAGTGCTATATCCGCAAAGTGGAACGACAGGAAATTAAGGTGGAGCCGTTGGTTATCCGTGCAAATGCGGGAGATTGCATCGAGCTTCGCACCACAAACCTTCTGCCGGAATTTATTGAGGGGAGCCCGTTCCAGCAAAGAACAAGGACGGATATTGTAGGGCACCATCTGCATCTGGTAAAATTTGATACCATTGTCTCAGACGGGTCGGCAAACGGCTGGAATAACATTGCCGGCGCGAGAAAGTATGAAACGCTGGTGGAGCGCTTTTTTGCCAACGAGGAACTGCGGACGGTATTCTTCCATGACCATCTGTTCGCCAATGTCCACCAGCAGCATGGTTTGTTCGGTGCGTTGATCATTGAAGAGGCGGGCGCTACGTTCCATAACCCTCAGAACGGAAAAGAACTGCGCTTTGGAACACGGGCGGTCATCCGCAGAAAGGACGGCACCTCTTTCAGGGAGTTCACGCTGTTTGTGCATGACTTTGCTTTCCTTTTTGACAGAAAAGGAAAGCCGCTCAATCCGCCTGCTGTTCCCGGCTCGCATGACGATCCGGGCGTCATGGGGATCAATTACCGGGCGGAGCCGATGCGGGAGCGGCTGCGCAAAAAGGAAGATCCGGCATATCTTTTCAGCTCCTTTGTACACGGGGATCCGGCGACACCGATTTTTGAAACCTATCCGGGGGATGAACTGATGTTCCGACTGATTGACGGGGCGCATGAGGAGCAGCACTCCCTCAATATTACGGGAATGTCGTGGAGGAAAGAACCGGCGGATGCAAGATCGCCGCTTGCAGCATCCCAGACGCTGGGCGTTTCGGAGGCATTCAATCTGAACGTCACGAGGAGGTACGGAGCCGGGGACTATCTCTATTATTTTGGAGGAATTGACGACGCATGGCTTGGGCTGTGGGGAATACTGCGTGTGCATAGAAGGTATCGGAGGCACTTGCAGCCATTATGCCAGGGGAAAGGGATGATCCAACCCCTTCCGCCCTGCCCGTCAAAGGACGATGTGGTCAGGCGTTATGAGGTAGTGGCGGTACAAAAGAAATTAATTTACAACAAATATGGGGATCATGATCCCAATGGTCTGCTATTTGTACCAAAAGAGGATGTGGATCAGGTGTTTTCGGGAAAATATATGCCTAAGCCGTTGATCCTCAGGGCAAATGCGGGGGATTGGATAGAGGTTACGCTGCATAATGCATGAAATCCGGAGCAGCCGATTCCTTACTTTTCTTATCCGACGGTTCCTTTAGATAAAGAGTATACGCCGTCTATGAGGGTTTCCCTGAATCCGCAGTTTTTGCAGTATGACCCGGTATGCGATTCCGGCATCAATGTAGGATATAATGAAATGGAGCAGACGGTAGGTGTGGGCGAGAGCAAGCGGTATCTCTGGCACGCAGATAAAGAGTACGGAGCCTGTCTCATACAGTCCTTTGGAGACATGCGGAACCACCGTTACCACGGATTGTTCGGGGCGGTGATTGTAGAACCGCCGGGAGCGGAATGGTACCGTAATTTCACCAGGAAAAAGGACAGCTTTGCGGAACAGGCAGTCATTACGGCGCCGGGGGTAGAAAATTTCCGTGAATATGTGCTGTTCATTCAAAACGGAATCCGGCTGCTTGACGTGAAAGGGAATTTGATCCAGACGGCGTTAGATGATAATGGGGAGCCGGTAGATGCGGAGGATACGGGAGAAAAGGGATACAATTACCGTTCGGAGCGGTTTGCCAACCGGCTTGCAAAAGATCCGAGGACATGGAAGGTCTTCAGCAGCAAAGTGCATGGGGATCCGGCAACGCCCGTATGGAAAGCCTATTCCGGAGACCGGGTGGTCTTTCGTGCTATGATGCCCGCGGATAAACCGAGAAATACGTCCCTTGCAATTCATGACCATTTATGGAGGGAACAACAGCGGGATCCGTTTTCCAGAATCATCCCGCTGCAGGGTGGAATCAGTATCGGCAATAAGTTTGATATAGAGCTTTTGGGAGGCGCCGGGTGTCCTGGGGATTACCTCTACCGCTCAGGCAGTTTTGCCTGGGATGTGGAATCAGGCATGTGGGGGATTTTCCGGGTGGTAAAACAGACATTGGGATGCAAGTGTAAGGGAATGTACAGGAAAGTCCGGGAATGCTTCCGATAATGTGCGAAGTGGTACAGGCAGGAAAAGGAGTGTCTGGCAGGTGTGCCGGATGCTCCTTTTTATGGGTAATGCATTTACACAATAGTATGTTATGTAAACTCATAAGTGCAAAGTATACCCCAAAAACAGCAATATATACCAGAAACCTTTCCTTTTAGCCTGATATCAAATATAATAATGCAGATACTTTTTCGGTCAGCGTCACAAAGGAGGAGGCAGAAGGTATGAAGACAAAGAAACTCAGCATTGCAGCACAGCTTTTTCTCTTTATTTTATGTTCGGCCATCATCGTGGCATTGATTGTGGGGAGCGTTGCCTATTCAAACATGGGAAATTTTCTGCAAAAGAAATGCAAGGATGACGTGATGGAAATTGCAGTGATCGCCGCGGAAAATGTGGATGGCGAAGTGTTTGCAAAGGCTGTGGAGGGCGATGGGACGGCGCTTTCGACAGTGAAAGACAGTCTGAGTTTCTTTCTGGTCGGCGAATCGGTCACTTATGTCTACACGCTGATGCCCAAAGATGCGGAGTGGTTTCAGTTTGTGGTGGACACGGACCCGGATGACCCGGGCGAATATGCGGAGGATTACGAGGCGCAGGACGCCATGTTTGAGGCGATGCAGGGGAGCCCTTCCGTGACGGAGGATCCTTTCACTGACGAGTGGGGCACTTTCTACAGCGGGTATGCGCCGATTTCTCTTAACGGTAAGGTGCTGGGCATTGTGGCGGTGGACTATGAGGCGTCCTCGATACAGACTTCATTAAACAGTCTGATCCGCAATATTCTGTTTGCAGTGGGAGCGGCCCTGCTTTTTGCGGTGGCGGCAGCTCTGTTGGTTGCGGTCAGGATGCGCCGCAACTTTATCAAAGTGAACGATAAGATTCTGGAGGTTGCGTCCGATGACGGCGATCTGACAAAGGTGTTAAACATCACCTCCGGGGATGAGCTGGAAGTGATCGGAAACAGTTTAAACCGTCTTTTGGAAAAGACGGGAAATACGGTCAGGGAGATCAAAGGCGGAACTGACAGCATTGAGACGGAGATGGGGAATATCAACACCCATGTGTCGGGAGCGGCCGCGCAGGTGACCGGCATTAACGACACCATACACTCTATGGTGGCGGCCTCCGAACAGATTGCGGCGTCCGTCGGGACCGTGAGCGAACAGGTGGATTTTGTATACAGGGATATACAGAACATCGTTGAGGTTGTCGCGGGCAATACGATCGGCCTGCAGGAGATCAACGCGTCCTCCACAGAGCTGAATGATACGGCACAGACATCCTATGATGGAATTGGGAAAAATGTGGAGATGATGTCGGGGATGCTGCAGGAGGAAAAGAAGAGGGCGGAGGCGGTCCTTCGGATCAAGGAGCTTTCGGAGACGATTCTGGGGATTTCCGGGCAGACCAATCTGCTGGCGCTGAATGCGTCTATTGAGGCGGCGAGAGCCGGAGAGGCGGGCAAGGGATTTGCCGTGGTGGCGGGAGAGATCGGCGCGCTGGCGGGCAATACCAATGAGGCCGCCAATGAAATCCAGAAGATGAGCAAAGAGGTGGTGGAAGCCATTCAGGGACTTGGCGCGCTGGCGGATAAGATGCTGCATTTCCTGGAGAATGAGATTTCCGGGGATTATCAGAAATTCGGCGGTCTTTCCAAAGGATTCGCACAAAAATCCGATGAGATCAGGGCATCAATGGAGCAGCTTTTGAAAAATATGGAAGAGTACGCCGGGGTGCTTGAAAAGATCAGAATGGCTATGGAATCCGTCGGAGGCGCCTCGGAGGAAAACAATGCGGAGATTATCCAGCTTTCAGAGCGTCTTGAGGCCATAGACGAGGAGATGAAGAGCATAGAGACTACGGCGGAGGATACTTTCTCCGCGATCTCGGGTATGAACCGTGAACTGAGCGGCTACAGGGTATAGGAAATCGTCAGGGATTACATCTCTTGCAGGGCACATATCCCTGTGCGATAATGCTGTCCCTGCTGTCGGAACTGTCCTGCCTGTTCGTGGTAGGCAGGGAATTGCAGGTGGGCCTGTGGAATTTCTTCGTTTTGGTATTCAGCACGTAGGTCAGCCCGTTGGTGGCGGGCGGCGCGCTTTCCTGAGGCGGCTCCTCCACGGCGGGCGCACTTTCTTTCCGTGGCTGTGCGGTGTCCGGCGCCTGCTCGGATGCTGCCTTTGCGGAGGAATCTGCACTGCCGGTCGGTTCCCCGGCCTTCCAGCTGTCGGAGGCGGGTACGTTGAAGGAGATTGACTTGCCGTCCGTGGAGGCGACGATCGTGCCTGCCTCATCCGTCCGGTAAACCAATACGCCGTTTGTGCGGAGTGTGTTCAGCGTTTCCGCGTGGGGATGTCCGTAGGAATTGCCCTCCCCGCAGCTGATTACGGCATAAAAGGGATCGACGGCTTCAAAAAAGTCCTTTGAGGTTGAATATTTGCTGCCGTGATGACCGACCTTATACACATCTGCCGAGATATCAATGCCGGTTTTTAAAATATCCTTCTCGGCTTCCTCGCCGGCGTCTCCCGTAAACAGGAAGGAGCGGGTTCCGTTTTTCAGAAGCAGCCCGATGGAGGCGTCGTTGGGATTGTCGTATGACCCGTTAGGAGCCAGGATGGTAATGCTGGCGGTTCCCAGCGTGTATTTGGAATTGACTTTTGGAGTCAACGCCTTGATTTGTTTGTCGTCCAGCGACTGAATCAGTTTTTGATAGGTTTTATTGTCCTTTTCAAAATTGGAGACAAAGACGCTTCCGATATTAAATTTTGTGATCACCACGGGAGCGCCGCCGATGTGGTCGGCGTCCGGGTGGGTCAATACCAGATAATCCAGTTTGGAGATCTTCTGTTTTTGAAGATAATTCTGGATCGCCGTACCTTTGGTATCGTCGCCCGCGTCGATCAGCATGGCGTGGCCGCCGCAGGTGACGAGCGTAGCGTCCCCCTGCCCAACATCCATAAAATGCACTTCCATCGGCTCAGGGCCGGAGGCACTGGCCGCAACGGGCGCACTGAGAATGCACCCCAGAAAAACGGATACGCCCAGAAGCAGATATAAAGCACTCCGGGTTATTTTTTTCATGGCAGGGGACTCCTTTCGCTTATTGTGTATTTGAATGTAAAAAGGGATGTATTAAGTATATCACATTTTACAATGATGTGACTAATAAAATTAGTCAAAATTGCGATTTTTAAATTTGGTTGCGCGTTTTCATGGAATCTGGTAACCTAATATCGAGCAACCGCTTGCGCAGCCAAATGACGGTAAGCAGCCGCTTGGCCTGCTGCATGCGGGGAAATTGCCCGGGAAGTGATTTGACACAGAGGACGGGAAGGGGCAGCCGTATGGAAGAAAGAAATCTCACAATCGCGGATATCGCGCAGGAACTTGGCGTATCGAAGACCACCGTGTCCAGAGCCATGTCAGGCAAAGGCAGGATCGGGGAAGAGACGAGAAAAAGGGTGCAGGAATATGTTGAAGCGCATCATTACAGCCCGAATGTGGTGGCGAAGGGACTCGCGCAGAACAAGACCTTCAATCTGGGGCTGGTGCTGCCCGGGGATTATCAGATCGTGGAGCTGCCCTTCTTCCAGAAGTGTATGATGGGAATCAGCCGGACGGCCTCCGAGGCGGGGTATGATGTACTGCTTTCTATGGTCACCGCCGATAAAATCACACAGCTTGAGAGGGCGGTGACAAACCGCAAGATCGACGGGGCGGTTCTCACAAGGACATTGGCGGATGATGCACCCATGCGGTATCTGCAGGAGAACGGCGTGCCCTTTGTGGCAATCGGCAGTACCGACGATGACCGGGTGGTTCAGATTGACAACGACCACAGGGGAGCCTGTCTTGAACTGACGGGGAAGCTGTTGGACGGAGGTGTCCGCAGTCTTGCGCTGATCGGCGGCAGGGAGGAATATATTGTTACAAGGAACCGCCTGCGGGGATTCGAGGACGCTTTCGGGGAGCGGCCGGATTGGAATGGCAGCAGGCAGACATTTCTCAATGTGGAAGATGAACGTGAAGTGGAAAATATAGTGGAAAGACTTCTGGTAGAGCGGGTTGGGTGCATTGTATGCATGGACGATTTCCTGTGCGGCTGCGTGCTGAATGCCATGCAGACAAGACAGGTGGCGGTGCCGGGACAGGTGCAGGTGGTATCTTTCTATGACAGCATGGTGCTTAAGAACCGCATTCCGGCCGTCACGTCCATACGCTTTGATGTGGAGGAGCTGGGGAGGAAGGCCTGCGGCCTGCTTCTGCGGATGTTGGACGGGGAAGAGACACAGGGCCGCACGGTTCTTGGATATGAGGTGCGGATGCGGGAATCGACGAATATTTAGCGCAAAAGGAAAAATATAGAGCGGCTTTCCGAACAATCCGGCAAAACGAATCATTGATGCGGAGAGTACGTATTTTTGCCATAATAGTATATATTTTACAATAATGTGCGGTGACAAATTCAGGGAAAAGTATATACTTAAATATAAGATGAAAGTCGGTTGGAAGATACGGATATAAATTGGTTATACCTACGTTGTAAATGCAGAAAATCAGGGAAATTGTTATGAAGCACAGAAGAACTTTTCTGAAAGCGGTAGCAATAATTGCGGCTTTTTCGGTGGCGTTGACCAGTGAGAAGGCTGCTTTGGGTACGGTGATGGCCGCGCCTTCTTTTGATACGAAGAGCATAGATAAAAATACCTCCCAAAATGTGAGGGGGGGGGGTAAAACCGGCCCTGAAACCGGCTTGTACGGTGGATATCTGACTGCTTTTTTCAATTCTGACAATGCGGGGGCGCTTTCTGCCCGCGCGGATTCCGTTGCAGACAATTTTATAAGGACGGCGGGCATCGGTGACTCCGAAGGGGCACAGCTGATGGACGGCTCCCACACGCCCGGAGCTTTGAATACTTCTGACGATTCGGACAACCCGGATAACTCTGGTAATTCTGACAATTCGGACAACCTGGATAACTCTGGTAATCCAGACAATTCGGACAACCCTGATAATCCGAACAATCCCGATAATCCTGATAACCCGGACGATCCTGATAATCCGAACAATCCCGATAACCCGGACGATCCTGATAATCCGAACAATCCCGATAACCCGGACGATCCCGATAACCCGGACGATCCTGATAATTCTGACAACCCGGATGATCCGGATAGCCCCGGTATGCCCGAGGAACCTGTTCTGCCGACGCTTCCGGAAGAGTCTGACAGTGTCTCCGAAAATGATACTTCCGAAGCGGAGGAGAGGAGGGAATTGCCCTGCTGGCGGCGGGCGAGGCCACAGCCAGCGGGGACTGCGGCGACCAGGGGGATAACCTGACCTGGGCATATTATGCGGATACGGAGACGGTGGTAATCAGCCGCAGGTCGGGAAGCGCTTCTGGGGCGATGGCGGACTATAATAGTAACGGCGGCCAGTGGAAGAGTTATCAGCCAAAGCACCTGGTGGTGGAAGAGGGCGTGGAGTCGATTGGCATCAATGCGTTTAACAGCTGTAGAGGTCTCGCGGGAGAGGTGCGGCTGCCTGTTTCGCTTGTGGAAGTAAAGGAAAGTGCGTTTATATCCTGTACAGGTATTACAGAGCTGACTTTTGCGGAAGGGGGCGACAGGAGGAGCCTGACCTTCGGGAAACGGGCATTTGCCAGCTGCAGCGGACTGGAGAATATCCATTTTCCCGATAACCTGACGGAATTAAAGGCGTATTACCGTTATGGAAACAGCACTGATAATGCCTATTATGGCTGCAGCAGCCTGAAAGAGCTGACCATACCGGGAAGTCTTAAGAATGTGACGGGACAGACCGGCTACTATGACAGGAACATGGGCTTTGCCGGCATGAACTATGTGGAGAAGGTCATCGTGGAGGAGGAGATCGAGAGCATTGACGTAGAAGGTATCCCGACCACAAACCTAAAGGAGATCCAGCTGCCCTCCACCATGACAGGAATAGCGGACAGCCTGTTTAAGAGTGCAGCGAAGCTGGAGAAGGTTTATCCCACGGGGGAGGAGCCGGAGGAAGGGGTGGCTGTGAAGCTGCCGGAGGGGATAGCGGCTGTCGGAGTGCGGGCATTTGACACCTGTAGAGAGTTGAAAGGGAGAGTGAAGTTCCCCATTGCGTTTACAGAAGCAAAGGAAAGCGCGTTTATTTCCTGTACAGGTATTACGGAGCTGACCTTTGCGGAAGGGGGCGACAGCAGGAGTCTGACCTTTGGGAAACAGGCGTTTTGTAACTGCAGCGGGCTGGAGCACATCCATTTCCCGGATAACCTGACGGAATTAAAGGCGTATTATAACTATGGCAGCAGTTCTGATAATGCCTATTATGGCTGCAGCAGCCTGAAAGAGCTGACCATACCGGGAAGCCTTAAGAATGTGACGGGGAGACAGGTCGTGCAGGAGACGGGGACAGAGACGATTCCGAATGACCAGCGCATGGGTTTTGCCGGGATGAACTATGTGGAGAAGATCATTGTGGAGGAGGGGATCGAGAGCATCGACACAGAAGGTATCCCGACCGGAAGTCTGAAGGAGATTCAGCTTCCCTCCGGCATGACCCGGATCGCGGACAGCCTCTTTAACGGCGCCAAAAAACTGGAGAAGGTTTATCTCACGGGAGAGGAGCCGGAGGAAGGGGTGGCTGTGAAGCTGCCGGAGAAGATAACGGTTATCGGGACGCAGGCGTTTAATAGCTGCGAAGGGCTTGTGGGAGAACTGCGGCTCCCGGCCTCCCTGACAGAGATAAAAAATTATGCGTTTCAAAGGTGCAGCGGACTTACGGGGGATCTGGTAATCCCGGAGCGGGTGACAAGGATCGGGGACTCCGCATTTGTGTACTGCTCCAGTCTGGGAGAGCACCTGTATCTGGGGGACGGCCTGCAGTGGATAGGAGATTCCGCTCTTCAGGGCTGTCCGGGCATGACGAATCTGCACACCGGCCTCCGTTCGGTTGCCAACATCAAAAACTATTCATCCACCTTTACGGCAAATGTCATCCACAGCATCTGGTACCGGGGGACGGATGACACGGATACGATTACGGTGAATGGACAGAACGTGGGCTGGACGACGCTGTTTACTGGCAACAGTATAAGTCTTTCTTCCGTCAACAGGATTTATATTGACAGGACGGTGGACCGTCTGAGCGTACAGTCCTTCTGGAAAAACTATGCGGATATCCGTTTTGTGGGACCGAACGTGGTGACCTTTAACGGGGAAGTGTTTCCCGCGGCGCCCGCGCCTCTTTCCATGTTGGACGGCACTTATTATGTGACGGAGGAGGGGGTTCTCTATGCGCTGGATCCGGCCACGGGCACGGCGGCGCTATCCGACTGTCCGCCCGGCATCACGGAGCTTTATATCCCGCCCTATCTCACGGCCACGGAGGAGATGACCGGGGAGGCGGACAAACGCTATGCCCGCAGCTATAAGGTGGCGGGCGTGACACAGCACGCCGTGATGGCGGCCACTGACCTGACAGCGGTGACGGCGGCGAATCCCCGGGCAATTACTCTGAGTATGCGCGCTTTTGCGGACTGCCCGACGCTTTCCTCGGTGAACGGCGTCACCACCCAGAAGGAAGCCAACGCGCTCTTCGGCATGAACGGCACGCCGGTTATTAAGAAAGCCTTTGTGAACACGGGACTGGACGGGGATGATACGCCTCCTGCCGTGGAGGGGAAGCCAATGCGCACCCTGAAGTATACGAACCCCAACGGCGGTGTACTGACGGTGCAGCTGGATGACATGGAGAAGTATGAGTACCGGGAGGACGCGTACCGGATGCTGACCGGGGAGGGGAGGACCTTCACGGTTTCGGCGCAGGCCTATGGGACAGGAAATCTGGCGACCCAGTTTTGCATTAATTTTGAGCCTGCTGACTCTACTTTTCGGGGGATGAAGTCATATACGGCTTACATACCTTATGACCTGAATGGGACCAGATATACGACAGAGCTTAAGGTGTTCTATGACCGAATTTCCGGCTGCTACTGTATCCGTTTCAGCCTGCCTGCCGGGGCTACCACCACTCTGATATGGGATGATCATCTCGGTCAGGGGCAGGTTATGTATCCAACTGGGACAGGGGGCGGGGACCTGACCATCTGGGGAGAAGTGCCCGACTTTACAGAGATTGGCGGGCCGGAGGAAGGGGAAGAGGAGGACGAGATCTTCGGCGGCTTTTCCGGCAGCGAGAATTACATGGTGGTGAACTGGCGCACGGACCGCAATCTGTACGAACTCAGCATGGGGGACTGGAACAATCAGGCCCGGATCAATTCCAGCACGCACAGACCCTATTATGAGCGGCGGCATGGTACCGAGTGGTACGGCTACAGTCAGGGATATCCGCGCTTTGTGTTCCGAAATAACCAGATTCAGAACGGATGGGAGAACGGCAACGGAAAGGATCCGGTGACGAAGGTCAGCTACCACTATACGGTTACCCTGCCCGAGGGGATGACCTGGGCGGATGAGGAGACCATCGCCCGGTCAGGGTGGCCAAACAGAAACAATTCTGTAACGGATAAAACCTTTTCTGTCGGCGCGGATGGAAGGACGCTGACCTATGATTTTTCCCATACCGTTACGGATAACCGTCTGTATAGCATGACGTCCTCCGGCGCGGTGACTGGCTGTGAGCTGGGGTATTCCTATGCGGCGGATTCTATCATTCTGTTTTCAGAGGACTGGGACTTTTATCATGATCTGGGGCAGCGGATCGAGTACAAATGTACGCCCACCTTCTATTATCAGTTTTCCGAGCCGGATACGGGACAGGAGGTTACGGCCTACGAGAACCTTAAGCCCACTGAGGCGGGCATGGTCGAGCTGAACCGCAGATACAGTTTTCAGGATGATAAGCGGGGACGCGGCCTGCCCATGCGCATTTCCTTTGTGGCGGAGAATAAGGGGAAGGACGCTGCCGTGGTGAATCTGCAGGAGATTACCGACGAGGTCGTGAACTTTAACGGGTATCTGTACCTTTCCGCGGAGCAGATGGCGGAAGCGGCGCTTTCCGAAAGTGAATACCTGGAGATGACCAAAATAGAGATTCACGACGCCGTGCTCTATCAGGGCGGTTCCTATGAACTGGGCGTGACCCACACGGGGACGGACGGCGCGGCACAGGTTCAGGAAAATCTGTTAAATACTTACAGCGAGCCGAATCCGTCAAATAAAGTGACGCTCACGCTGACGGTTGGCTGGCCGGAAGCAGCGGACGGCGGTGCGGCGGCAGGAGTAAGCAGGCGGCCTACGGAGTTGACCCTATCAGTCAACGGAGCGCGGCGGGCGGTGACCTCTGTCGACGCAGGAGATACGGCGGCGACGCTTGGGGAAAAGCTGGAGACAGCCTTACAGGAGGCGGGCTATCTGCTCCCCACAGGCCTGTACCGGATTACATGGAGGGCCACAGACGCGGCGAGAAGCCGGATGATCGGTCCTTACACGGACACGGAAGGACAGAGCTATCTGTGGGAGATCGGCGCGTACCACGCTACCGTGAAGCCGGATTACCTGCAGGGGCACAGGTGGCTTACTTCAGACCGGCTGCACAGACTGAGTCTGTTTCCACCGAGCAGTGTCCCTTCCGCCCAGGCGGTATTTACCATAAAAAATGAGAATAACGAGAATGTAAAAATTGAAGAGACGTGTTTTGATAAATCTTACAACGAATCAGAATTGGAACTGAACGTGCGCAGTTTCGACAGTCGGACAGGGGACGAGGTGCTGGTGGGGAATAATCAGAGGCAGTGGATCTGCCCCGGCGTGATCCTGGATTATCAGGTGGACTACACAAACGGCAACAGCATTGCCTTTGGGAACATTCCCTTTATGCAGACTTTTGACCAGAGTCAGTGCCTGCTTGCGCCTGCGGACAGGAACCCCCAGCTCGCGGGGGCGGGATTCCCGAAGATCAGCGACAGCGAATATGTGGGCGGGCAGTTCCGGGGCAGGGATTACTATATGCTCATACCGGGTGAGACGGAACAGACCCTTACCGGTGTATGGCTTGGCGGCGAAGACGGAGATTTTTATGTGGAATCTGTCAGTATGGGCGGCACGGACGGGGAAGGGACAGCGCGGCAGACCGTGGCCCACTGGTATGAGAAAGATTTCGGGCCTTATCAGGGCGGCAGTGACGCGAAAAGCTACCGATTCTACGCCTATGTGCTGGCGCCCGTAAATCTGGAGGAGCGCCCGCAGGCTAAGTCTGTTGTCTACGCGAATAATTATGTCAAAGAAGAACGGTCAGATCCCTGGTCTACGCGCCTTTATGCTTCTTATGAAGGGTTTTACCAGAGCGAAGCCATTCACAAGGATATCATTGTAAACCCTGAGGCGGCGGGCACGGCACAGGAGAAGACATCGGGAGATCAGAGAGACTCTTATCTGGGGACAGGGGCCAGTGTTACCTACCGCCTGGCTTTCGACGAATACTGGATCGGTGATTACACGTTACCCGCAGGGGAACTTTACGACCTGCTGCCCTGCACCTACGGCGCTTTTGCGTGGGAGCTTGGGGAGAATGTACAGGTGAGCTATGCCCTGAAGGAACGGATTGCGCAAAAAGGGCAGGAGAATCATTACGAAGTTTACACGCCTACGGAAGGGGAGGGATTTGCGCGGATCGAGAAGGTGACGGAACCTATTCACGGGAAGGGGGAGGACGCGGAACAGTACAGGCTTTCCTTCGGCGCGTTTACCATACCGTACAATCGGACGCTGTATGTCTATGTGACCCTGACCTTCCCGGAGGGGGGGACCTGGGACAGCTATGCCGAAGCGGCGGATGTGTATCTCTATAATACCCTTCACTACGGGGAGTTGAGGAGTGAAGTCACGCATATGATCGCCAGACCTACGCAGGCCTTCTTAAAGACCGGCATGTACGGCACGGACGGTGACCCTTACGGCTATGTCTATCCCAACAGCGATGAGGAGAACCGCATTGTGAAGTACTATGTGGTGATCTATAACCACGGCAAGGGCTATCTGTACCTGAACCCCGTCCATATCCAGATCCCGGAGGGCTTTACGCTGAAAGCGCCGCCGAAGGTCACCTATAATGGCCTGCCGGACTGGAATCTGGGGGATGTGTCGGTGACTGACGAGGAGCCGCCTGCCAACATCAACAGGATGGGGATCCGCGATGTGAAAGTGACCTATCCCGATGAGAAAGAGGCGGTATTGGATATTGAGCTTAATACTCCGTGGAACAGTTACACTTATGACACCCTTGTGCAAAAGTATTTCCTGCGCCCTGGTCAGTATATTGCAATGGAGGTGCGCTTCGAGACGGGTGGCTATCAGGAGACGGCAGATGAGGTGACGCTTCCGGCAGCCATGCCCATAGACGATTCCCACCATGTGGGGCGGATCGCACAGGTGCGGGGCGTGGACGCCCATAGAAGCAATTATGTAAACTCGAATGAAGGAATCCCGGAGTTCTGGGAAGACAATGAAACGGCCGAAAGCCGGGGCTTTACCATTTCGGAATATGCTGATGCGGGCAAGTGGGCAGCTTCTGAGACAGACCTTACCCGTGAGGAGGCGAAGCCCGGCGTGATCAAGACCGCGCCCGCCAGGATGAATGTGGAGGGGGAGGAGAAGCCTTACGATCCGCAGGAGGGCGTGTCCCTGGTTCACCCCGTGAAATGGGAGACCAAACTGGTCAATGGCGGCGCCAATTCCCTGACGAAATACCGGGCGAAGGACAGTGTCCAGTGGCCCTATGTCTTTGAGGGGGAGGTAAAATTAACCTCTCAGATCGACAGCATCCGCGATCAGCGTTTTGTCATTTCGCGTTATACGCAGATGGTCACGCCGGAGGACGGCGGCGACCCGGTAGAGCAGACAGACCGCAGCCGGCTGCAGGTGGACGGGCAGGAGGTGCGGATCGCTGAAAACCGGGAAGAAGCGCTGGCGGAGGGAAGCGGATGTTCTGCCGCTGTATTTGGCGGCGCAACCGTGTATTTCTATAAGGAAGACGTTTTCGGCGACGGCCATCCGGCGGAGACGATGGAGCTTGACTTTACGAAGGACCGAACTTACGGAATCGGCCCGGCTTCCTACCAGAACGGCAGGATCGTGGAGAAGAGCCGGACCTTCAGCTACTGGACCAAATTTGACCTGTCCATGAAAAATGTGGCTTCCCGCACTTCCTATGCCAACAGGATGGTAATGCAGCCATTACAGCCTTACACAAAGGCGGACGTCTGTGAGGGAACCGCCATTGACCACAACGGGGATCCGATGCGAAACGACGCGGATACGCCGGACGGCATTATGGCCATCGGATATGTGTCGGTGAATGTAGGGCAGTCCACGGCGGCGTGGATGAAGGTGAAGGAGAACAGAAAGCCGGGGGAGGAGGATCAGGGCCCGGCGGTTTCGGACGATATTGCGGAGGTGCTGACCAAAGAGAACAAGATTCTGATCGGAGATACGGACAATACGGTGACCTACACCATGCATGTGTTAAACCATGTGGCTTCCGGCGATCCCAATGATACGGTGCAGAGTGCGGAGGACCGCAGATACTCCATCAAGGATATGGTCATCATCAACACCCTTCCCCATGAGAGGGATAAGATGCCCTTTAATTCGAAAGTGCCGAGAGGCTCCGATTATGAAATCGTAGCGGACAGGGACAGCTTCAATATTTCTCTCTATTATTACGATCCGCTTCCGGGCGGGGAGACGGAGGCAGAGATTCCGGAGGAGAGACTGAGTCCGATTCCGAAGGACTGCTACCAGATTCTATGCAGCGAAAGCAAGACTGTAAATGCCGCAGACTGGAAATTCATCGAGGAAAGCGGCAGCGGATGGAATGGGACGGTTCCGACGGAGTTACGGAACAACGGATGGCAGCTGGCATCCACGGTCGGAGATCCCACGAAGATTCGGTCGATCCGCATTGAAATTAAGGATCCGAACACGGTATTTGACCCGGATCGTGCGGCGGATTACCGATCCCTGATGAAGGGCGGACGCATCATTGTGGTGAAATATCAGGCAAGGGTAAAGGTGGAGACCGATGAAAGCGGCACAGTGACACCTACGCCCGGAAAATGCGCTTGGAACTCTTTCGGCTACCGCTTCGACCGTTTCGACGGAAGCGCGGCTATGGAGGCCAGTTCCATCCGTACCGGTGTCCAGATTCCCTCCATACCGATTCTTTATAAACGGCTGATTGATTACGACCAGAACCCTTATAACAATCCTGGAGATTCGGAGGAATTTGTCTTTACCATCGACAAGCAGGAGGGCGAGCGGGCGGACGGCACCCACAGGACAGCCCAGCAGCTTCGCTTTGGCGTGACGGTGGACACGGGCAAATCGGAGAACTACAGGGAGCTTCGAAATATTAAGGATAACACGGAGATCACATGGTGGAAAGGACAGGCGGATAGCGACTGGGACCAGAGCTTTTTCTGGGAGGACGGCGCATCTTATGTGGTGAAGCAGGTCACCGCGCCGGATACGCTGCCGCTCTTCTCCATCAAAGTCAACGGCCAGCAGACCACAGGGTTTGTGTACGATTCGCTCTATGAGCCGGTGATTGTGGTCACCAACCAGAGTAAAGTCTGGGGCAGCCAGCTTTACAAGATGGACGTTGACAGCAGAGAATGGGATCCCGCAGATGACAAGGACAAAGAGCACATCAACTTCCTGCCGGGAGCGCTTTTCGGTCTGTATACCACTGACAGGATGCAGGCGGTGGACATTGCCCAGATCAAGGAGGAGGCGGGCGAGCGCTATGAATGGCGGGAGCGTTATAAAGCTCTCTTACATACGATGATGGAAGCAAGTTACGGGGAGGGCGATACGGCGGTGAAGCTGTATCTGAAGGATTTTGCTGTCACCGGTGAAAACGGGGAGATCAGGTGGCTGAATCTGGAGGATGATACCTATTATGTGCGGGAATTGAGTCCGCCGCCGGCCTACAGTCTGGACGAGACCTTCCATCGGATTAACAGAAAGAATGCGGTGGTATCCGTATATGACGAACCGGGTATCCGGTTCCCGATTACCGGAGGCATCGGTACGCTTCCGCTTTATATAACGGGTGGTATTTTAATGGCCGCCGATGCAGTTTATCTGGGAAGGAGGGGAAGACGACGAAGGAAGAGCGACAGGAACGAAAACGCGGGCCGGACAAAGAAGCGGTTGTCCGGGGCAGGCCTTATCAGAGTCGGAGGCGTCGCATTGACGTTTGCGATGGCGGTGAAGATATTCCTGCGGGTGTTGGAAATCCGTCGGGAAAGAAGAAGCCGGGGATGACAGGCGTGCTGCTTATGCTTGCGGGCGTGTTGGCCGCCGGGATCCTGACAGCCGCCTTTCTCCTCCCGGTTTTCCGGGTTTACGGAAACTCCATGTGCCCCAATTTAAACAGGGGGGATATCGTGGCGGCGGTGAAAGGGCAGAACTGGGAACAGGGCGATGTGATAGCGTTCCGCTTCCACAATAAAATTCTGGTCAAGCGGTTGATCGCGGGACCGGGGAGCGAAGTAAATATTGCCCCGGACGGTTCGGTCTATGTGGATGGCAGTCTTCTGCCGGAGTTTTATCTGCCAGAAAAAGACATGGGGACATGCACCACAGAGTTTCCCTGCACGGTCCCGGAGGGGACATACTTCGTGCTGGGTGATGAGAGAACGGTTTCCGCGGACAGCAGGAACACCCAGGTCGGCTGTGTGCCGAAGGAACAGGTAATAGGAAAGGTCGCTTTCCGCTTATGGGGAAGCGGCGGGATCGGAAGTATACAATAAAAGGAAAAGAGGAAAAGGAGAGTGAAATCATGAAACGAACAGGAAACAGAAGACGACTTTTAGCTGTAATTCTGGCATCTGTGCTGGCGGTGATGATGTCGATGACGGCATTTGCCACGGGCGGCACACCGGGGACATCCGATGCGGGCACGAAGGGAAGCATCACCATTACCAATCCCCAGAAGGGCGTGACCTATAGCGTCTACAAGATTTTTGACGTGACCTATGCGACTACGGGAAATAAGACTTCCTACAGCTACACCATTGCGGGAGATTCGCCCTGGTACAGCGTGGTGAACACTTACGCGGGCACGGCGGACAACAAGCTTACCCTGTCCAAGGCGGCGGGCGGCAATACCTATGTGGTCAGCACACAGCAGGGGTTCAGCGCAGCCAACTTTGCAAAAGCATTACAGGCGGAAGCAGCAAAGGAATCGGGGGCGCCCGCAGCTACCGCGACGATCGGTCCCCTGGCGGCCGATGCGGCGGATAATGCGACGCTTTCCAAGGCAGATCTGCCCCTTGGCTACTATCTGGTTATGGGAACCAACGCCGGACTGTGCAGTCTGGACACCACCAACCCGGATGTGGAAGTGACAGATAAAAACGATGTGCCCATTGACAAAAAGATTACGGCGGTAGGCGACGGCACGGCGGACGGAACAACCACTTTACCGGCGCCTGTGGACGAGTACGGCGTGACTGTCGGATCGGTGCTCACCTACACCATTACGGGCGAAGTGCCCGATACCGAAGGGTTTGAGCAGTATGTCTACATAGCGGAAGATACGATGGATGCCGGTCTTACCATGAATCAGGATGTGGCGTTAAAAATAAACGGCAGTGCGGTAAGCGGTCTGACAAGTGACACAACAGGAACGATTCCGGCAGCTGCGAAGGATCTGGTGAAGGGTACGGTCTATTATAAAGCTTCTGGCCGCGGCTTTGTCCTGCGGCTGGATATGAAGGATTATGCAGCCAATGCAGGAAAAAAGGTGGAAATCACCTACACGGCCACGGTCAATGAGAATGCGGTGGGCCAGATTTCCAAGAATGAGGCGAAATTAAAGTACGGCAACGACCCGGATCATCTGACAGACAGCACGCCCTCCGAGGTCAGGGTATTTTCTTCCGATATCGAAGTGTTAAAGTATGCGAAGCAGACGGATGCGAGTGATATGAGCAAGGTGCTGGCGGGTGCGGAGTTTGTTCTGCAGAACAGTACGGGCAGCGGAGATACGCTGGCTCCGGGCGGGAAATATTATAAAGCCACCGTTACCGGTGCTGCGCCGGACCAAAAAGTGACCAAGGTGGAGTGGGTTACCGATATCGCACAGGCAACCAAGGTTACCACAGACGCCGACGGCAAGGCGCTGTTCCGTGGGTTGGAAAACGGTACCTACTATCTTGTGGAGACCAAGGCACCTGCCGGTTACAATCTGCTGGGAGCAAACGACAAGACGGACGACGGCAAGATTACGGCAAAGGGGGAAGTCAAGGTTGAGATCGCTACTGCCATTACCAAAAATGCTGACGGCACCTGGACGGCTAATCCTGCAGATTACACCGTTCACGAGCAGGTAGCCAACAGCGCCGGTTCCTTCCTGCCCAGCACCGGCGGCATCGGTACGACGATCTTCTACATAGTGGGCGGCGTGCTGCTTGCGGTGGCTGTCGTGTGGTTTGTGGTGAGCAGGAGAAAGACAGGGGCGCAGAAGTAAGCCGTCTGTCATGTAGAGGAATGTGAGAAGTAAAAGGGCAGGAGCAGGAGAGCGGTGTAGCATGAAAAGGCACATAACAAATGTTATTTTTATATTGCTGTTTCTGACCGGGCTTGGTTTCCTGCTCTACCCCACGGTCAGCGACCGCTGGAATAAGCTCCACCAGTCACGTGCCATCACCGCTTACGCGGAGGTAACGGCGTCTCTCAACGATGCGGATTATGAGAAAATCCTTGCGGATGCGCACGCTTATAATGAGACGCTGGCGGCACAGGGCGGCGGCATTGCCCTGACTGAGGAAGTAAGAGCAGTCTATGAGGCGCAGCTTAACATTGCCGGACAGGGCATTATGGGATATGTTGATATTCCCAAGATCGACTGCTATCTGCCTGTTTACCACGGCACTTCGGAGGGGGTGCTGCAGACGGCGGTGGGGCATCTGGAGGGCAGCTCCCTTCCCGTGGGCGGGGAGGGTACCCACTGTGTCCTGTCCGGGCACAGGGGGCTTCCCAGCGCCAGACTGTTTACAGATCTGGATCAGATGGCTGTGGGTGATCTGTTTATGGTGTGTGTGCTGGATGAGGTCCTGACCTATAAGGTGGATCAGATTCTGGTGGTTCTGCCGGAGGAGACGGAGGCGCTTGCCATAGAGCCGGGGGAGGATTTCTGTACACTGGTGACCTGTACGCCCTACGGCGTAAACTCCCACCGTATGCTGGTGAGAGGTAAAAGGACAGACACCCTGTCCGGGGAAGAGACGCAGCGCATTACGGCGGACGCAGTGCAGATTGAAACGCCGCTTGTCGCGTCGGTGGCGGCGGTGCCGATGATTGTGGTGCTGCTGTGCTCGCTTATCTATACCGTGCGGCGGCGGAGGCAGTGCAGAAATTAGAGATATAAGGAAACGGGATAAAATGCCAGATGTTATAGAATGGCGTGGAACGGTAACCCGGTAAAAGTAAAGGGAACGGATGATATGGGATATCTCAGCATAGGAAAGAAAGGAAGGCATATGGGAAATGATGTGCGCATGGCGTCGAAAATTTCGGCGGCGGCGGTTTCCCTGTGCCTGATTCTGTCCCTGTTCCTCCGGCCCCTTATCGTGTATGCGTCTGATGTGGAACCGCCGGATATCACGGGCGATAAGAAGTATTCCATCAGGGTGATGATGGTGTATGATGATAAAACCGTAGAGGGGGGCTCGTTTGAGGCATACCGTGTCGGCGAGATCGTTAAACTGAAGAACCCCTCGAAGGAGGCAGACGGGACATTTTCGCAGGATACCGCGACGGCGGCTGTGGAGACTTACCGTTTCTGGCCGACAGAGTCCCTGGTAAAATCGATGGGCTTCGGGCAGGAAGAAATCGACACGATAAACGGGATCGACAGGAATAAGCCTGACGCGGAGAGCAGACTGAACGCTATTCTGAATGAGAAGCTGAACGGCAGCGAACTGAACGGGATAGAGACGGCGGCGCAGAAGGAGAAGCTGGCGAAGGAACTGGTAGCTTATGTGAAAAATCCGGCCAATCAGGAGAATGCCGCGGTCGCAGAAACTGGAGATGCGCAGGAGACATCGGATCTGTGGGGAGACGACCACGTTACCAGGGAAAATGAGAACGGTGTGGCGACCTTTGAGAATCTGCGCACGGGTCTGTACCTGTTTACCCAGAGTGAAGCGCAGGCATCGCCGGGGTATTATCCCGTGGAACCGTTTCTCGTTTCGGTGCCGGTATATGACAGCGAATACAATTATAATGTGCAGGCTTTCCCGAATGACCATGAAGTGAAAATCTATGTGAAGTTCCGGCTGATGGCGCTTGAACCCGATCCCCCGGACCCGCCGGATCCACCCGATCCACCCGATCCGCCCGATCCGCCCGATCCGCCAGATCCGCCGGATCCACCCGATCCCCCGAATCCGCCGGACCCAGGCCCAGACCCGGAGCCGGAACCGCAGATTGAGCAGTGGGTGCGGGAGCATCTGGCGGAACCGTCTGTGAACGGTGAGCCGGAAACATTGCAGAGACTGCCTCAGACCGGGCAGATAAACTGGCCTGTCCCGGTATTGGCGGTAAGCGGGGGCGTGCTGTTTCTTTCGGGCTTAATCCTGCGTCAGCAGGGAAAGAAGGATACAGCAGAGGAAGAATGCGGGGAATCGGACTCTGCGGAAGAAAACGCGGGGAAAGGGTAGACCGTGGAGGAAAATGCGGACGATGCAGGGAAAAGAAAGGAAAAAGGGAAGTATCATCAGAAAGACAGGCACGGTCTTAGTCGGCACAGGCATTCTGCTTATGCTGGCGGGGCTGTGCCTTTTCCTGTGGAACAGGCGGGAGGATGACCTGGCGGGACGACGGGCGCAGGAGGTGCTTGCGGAATTGAAGGCTGTGGTGGAAAATGGGGAGATGCTGCAGGGCGTGAACGGAGACAGGGCGGCCACAGGGAGGGCAGGGGATCCGGCCCGCGGGAAAGACGGTCCGGCGGACGGCATTGTCCGGGATCAGGATACGGATATACAGGCGGCGTTGATCGGTGATTATGAATATGCAGGATATCTGGGCATTCCGTCTCTGGGGCTGGAGCTGCCTGTGATGGCACAGTGGAGCTATCCAAGGCTGAAGATTGCGCCATGCATATATTATGGATCTGCGCAGGAGGGGAACCTGGTGATTGCCGCCCATAATTATTCCAGACATTTCGGAGGACTGTCGAAGCTGGGACAGGGCGAGGAGGTTACCTATACCGATGTGGAAGGGCACGT
Source organism: Lachnospiraceae bacterium UBA7143 (assembly GCA_002491905.1). Lineage (GTDB taxonomy): Bacteria > Bacillota > Clostridia > Lachnospirales > Lachnospiraceae > UBA3282. The sequence goes on from DKWV01000058.1 coordinate 25,511, forward strand.
GTGGCATTATGAGGTGGAGACAACGGACGTGCTCTCGCCGGAGGCTGTGGAGGATATGACGGGCTCGGAATACGCGCTGACGCTTTTCACCTGTACTTACGGCGGGGCAAACCGCGTGACTGTGTGGTGCGGGGCAAAAGATTGAGGGGGTTATTCGACGTCCTTTGAGATTAAAAGGTGTGCTGTCTATTGACAACATACCTTTTGCTTTATATGATAAAGATATCAATATATGGAGGTGAGCATCTGTGCGGATAAAGAGATTATTTGCATATGGGGCGGCGGGCTTGCTCATGGCCGGAATGGTCGTAACGCCTGTGTCAGCTCACGGACATCATAGTCAGACAGATACCGCGACGAAAGCGGTTTGTTCCGTGTGCACGGTGGAGGGCTGTACGGAGACAGGCTATCATACCCACGACGGCCAGGCTTATTGCGGCTATAATCATGCGAACGGCTATTGCGACAATTCCTGTGTGGGACAAAGCAGCGGGCAGAGCGCGGGACAGGGTGTAAGGCAGTCGGGCGGCCACCACAGTGGCCATCACGGAAGACATCACTCGTAATCAGTCAAAATACGGTATCATTGACGGGCAGCATTATGGTAATTCCATATTGCTGCCCGTTTTGTGCGCAGTTCAGCACGCGCCCATGCGCAAAGTCGCAGCTTCGCTGCTTTCCCGCTGCTTGCGCAGCTAACTTTGCTTATGACCGGGCGCTCCCTCAGAGCATCATTCGCCATCCAAATTCGTGCAAGCACGATTTGTCAGGCAAATATGCTCTGGCTGAACTGTTATTCAAATATTTGGAAAATATGCATTGACAAGTTCTGTGCAATTTGTTATCATTTGAATATGAACAACCGATTGCGCAAAGTGAAATCTACCAAACAAATGGCGGAATGAGAGAGCAATGTGTGGAAAAGCGCCGTCGGTAGCACAGAAAATAGCGGCAATTTATGAAAAACGGAGGGCAGGGCATATGGATAAGTTTATTGTAAACATCATCCATCGTCCGGAGATGGTACCTGAGTACGCGGAAAAGGTAACCGGACACGGCAAAGAGGAGGATATCGGAAGGAAAGAGCTTCTGACAGAATCCCTCGACATCTTTAAAACACAGCAGGCGATTGCGCACAAGAACGGATTAAAGACGACGATCCAGATGACTTACGCTTCTTTATTTAACGATGAGGCGGTGGCGCTGGCGAAGGCGGACCACGAGCAGTACGGCGACGAGATCGCGCTGTCCCTGCTTGGTCTTCCATGTGAAGAGTTCCGCGAGAAATACAAGACGAAAGATTTCTGCATCTGGATGTTCTCTATGGAAGACAAGAAGTCCATCGTGGACGATGTGTTCGGCAAATTCCATGACAGGTTCGGCTTCTACCCGGAGTCTACGGGTTCCTACTATATGGATGCCGATCTGATCAACTACATCAAAGAGAAATATCCTATGGTGAAGTGCGCCGTGGCTACCTGCTGGGAGGAAGGCCCGAAAGCGTACCACACCTGCAACAATTCCTGGTACACCTTTATGGATGGCGGTCCCTGGGCGCCCTGGATTCCGAGTAAGCAGAATACTCATGCGCCGGCGGCGAACGAGGCGGAGGATTCCGGTATCGTGGCGATTCCCCATCTGTCCCGCGACCTGATTGCCTGCTATGACGGCAACGGCTCCAATTTCGGCACACATCCGCAGAATGTGCTGCGCAGTATGTGTTATGATTCGAAGACGTGGGAATATCCGTATCTGTACAACCTGATCGACCAGTTCCGGGCGTTGGCGAAGTACAACAACGGCTACGCCTACAACATGATGTTCGTGGGACCTGGCTGGATGAACAAGATGGGACGCTGGGAGGCTCCTTACGAACTGCTCCTAAAATCCTACGAGGACGGCATGGCATATTACGGTCAGCTCAAGAAAGAAGGAAAGCTTTCCGATATGACTATGGCAGAGTTCGCGGACTTTTACCGTGCGAACAGAAGGCTGACGGAGCCGGAGTGTGCGCTGTGGAGAGATATTTTATACGGATCGGACAAACAGCTTTTCTGGTACTGTGATCCTTTTATGCGCGTCTGCGCCAACATGGATCAGGGAGGCGCGATCGTGGATCTGCGGCCTTATGCGGCGAAGCTCGAGTGGCCGGTGGGTATCGGCACGAAGCATGTGACGGATGCCTCCTATCCGTTCCTGATTCAGGAGAAGTACAGGGCGGGCTATTTTACCCACTATGCGGGCGAGGGTACGGTCAGAAGCGCGAAGCTGACCCACAACGGTGAGGAAGTGGATCTGTGTCTCTGTCGGACGAAGGCGCATTTCTCGCAGGAGGGCAACACGAGAATCCTGACCCTTGATCCGGTGGATATTGAGTTCTATGATCTGACGGTGAAACTGCAGACAAAGATGTACTTTGAGGAGGGCAGCTCCAATATCAAGATCGAGAGAACGATTCTTTCGATGAGCGACCCGAATGCGGAGGTGGAGATCAACGAGTATATGGTGGCATGTTACGGCACCACGGAATACTCGGAGGATATGACCAATGTGAAACTGTCCGTAACGGACGGCTCCAGAACGGAGAAGATCGACTACGCTTACAAGTGCCGCGAGGCGCAGATGCAGGGCGCGACAGAGGCCGTTGCGGTGGTACCCGAGATCGGGACGCGGGTTTCTTTAAGCTGCGAAAAGAAGGAAGCGACAGGTTACATCAGAGAGGGTTACGCGTTCTCCCCGATGTTTACGTTAGGCTACACCACCCAGTTAAAAGATAAGGAGGTATTTGCGACATGGCTCAATCTGGCAAAGGCAAATTAAATTACAGGTGTCCCTCCTGCTTTATGAGAGACTTGGATATTGATATGTTTTATGATAAGGATAAGAAGGAGTATCACTGCATCCGCTGCCAGTATGTGGGGACGGAGGAGGATGTGCTCGAAAAAAACGAGCTGGTGCGGTTTCGGTATAAGGCTGCGATGAAGCGGTTTACAAAGTTTGATTTCGATTAAAGTGAGGCCAAAAATATGAAATTCTATAAGGGTATGGACATATCCACGATCAAGGAAGTGGAGAGCCTGGGCGGGAAATTTTACGACCACGGCGAAGAGAAGGACGTGTTTGAGATCCTGAAGAGCTATGGGACGAATGCGGTCAGGCTCCGTCTGTGGAACGATCCATACTCGGAGGACGGTACGCCTTACGGGGCGGGCACGAACGATCTGGCGACGACGGTGGAGCTGGCAAAACGGGCGAAGTCGCACGGAATGGATGTGCTGCTCTGTATGCACTACAGCGATTTCTGGGCAGACCCGGGAAAACAGCGCGTGCCAAAGGCATGGCGGGGCATGGATGCGGACCAGTTGACCGAAGCGGTCTATAACTTTACCAGGGACACCCTGTTGACTCTGCGCGATGCAGGGGCGTACCCGGATCTGATCCAGATCGGCAATGAGCTGACGAACGGGATGCTCTGGCCGTACGGAAAGCTGCTGGAATGCGGCAATTACGACAATCTGGCGCGGTTTGTCAGTGCGGGCATTCGGGCGGTACGCTCTCTGGACACAGCCATGCCGGTGATGATCCATCTGGACAACGGCGGCAATGCGCCGATGTACCGTGACTGGTTTGATCATTATATAGAGCGGGGAGAGGATTTCCAGATGATCGGGCTGTCCTATTATCCGTTCTGGCACGGCAGTCTGGAGGACCTGCAGAACAATATGAACGATCTGGCGGTGCGCTACGGCAAGGAGCTGGTGATTGCGGAGGTTTCTATGGGCTATACGATGGAGGACTATGCATCTTACGAGAAACTTCCGCCGGACGGGCGCAAGGGTTACGCCACAAAACCTGCGCTGGTGGAAAAGCTGCCGTTTCCCATGTCGAAGGAGGGGCAGGCGGACTTTATGCGGGCGTTGTTCCGCGTGATCGACCAAGTGCCGGAGAACAAATGCAGAGGATTTTTCTACTGGGAACCGGCATGGATTCCCGTGCCGGGATCGGGCTGGGCCAATGAGCCGGCGCTCCGATATATAGAGGAAAACGGCCCCGGCGGCAATGAATGGGCGAATCAGGCATTGCTTGACTATAACGGTCAATCACTGCCCGCACTGGAGGTGATACGCAGTTACAGGGTGTGAAAACGTTTTCCTATTGACAAAACGTATAAGAGGGTGGTAAATTTTATTTATAATCATCAATGAAATTTTCGCAGAAAGGACTAGTCCTTTCTCTATATCCTAATATATTAGGATATAAAAACCCTGACTGCCCGTAAACGCCGGGCGGCCGGAAACGGCCGGAGAGTGAGACGGTAAACAGCGGTATAAAATGCGGAATTGCGGTAAAATGACTTGCGATCCTGCGTTTTGTATAGAAACCCAAAAATGACTTTTGTTACAAAGTCGAAAGGAGAGAGTAAATTATGAAAAAGAAAGTATTGGCAACATTACTGGCAACAGCGATGACTGTCGGCTGTCTGACAGGCTGCGGCGGCGGTGCGGCGGAGTCACCCGCGGCGGAAGCTCCGGCAGCGGAGGCACCTGCGGCAGAGGAGCCTGCGGCGGAAGCTCCGGCAGCGGATGAGGCGCCTGAGGTAGAGGCTCCCGCGACTGCAGAGGAGGGGACAGACCCGGTTGCAAACCTGATTGCGGCAACGACAGGCACGGTAACACTTAAGGTATGGGCTTCCGAGGAGGACCAGGATCTCACAAACAAGCTGTTAGATGACTTTAAGGCGGCTTATCCGGATGTAACCTTTGACATTACCCTCGGTGCGGAGAGCGAGTCTACCGCGAAGGATACGGTTCTTACGGATGTAGAGGCGGTTGCGGATGTGTATGCGTTTGCGGACGACCAGATCAACGATCTGGTAAATGCCGGCGCACTGCAGGAGGTAGTGGCGAACTACACCTTTGATGTGGTAAATGAAAATGCAACCGGCGCCGTGGAGGCGGCTGCTGTGGACGGTAAGGTATATGCTTACCCGATGACGGCTGATAACGGTTACTTTATGTTCTACGACTCTTCCGTTTTCTCCGAGAGCGACGTGCAGTCCCTGGAGAAGATGATAGAGGTGGCTGACGCGGCAGGAAAGAAGATCGCTATGGATATTTCCAACGGTTGGTATATCTATTCTTTCTTCCAGGGCGCAGGGCTTGAGCTGAAGCTGAATGACGACGGCCTTACCAACACCTGTACATGGAACGGCCCCGGCGGTACGGATGTAGCGCAGGCAATCCTTGACCTGACAGCATCAGGCGTACTTGTGGATATGAGTGACGAGGATATGGCTACCCAGATTGCAGAGGGCAATGTGGTTGCATGTGTAAACGGTACATGGAGAGCAGAGACGGCAGCGGAAGCATGGGGAGACAATTATGCTGCAACCAAACTTCCCACCTTCAAGGCAGGCGGCAAGGACTGCCAGATGTCTTCCTACTCAGGTTACAAGCTGGTGGGTGTGAATCCCCATTCCGCTAACGTTGGCTGGGCAATGCTCCTTGCAGAGTTCCTTACCAACGAGGCGGCGCAGACGGCAAGATTTGAAGCAAGAGGCCTTGGCCCCTCAAACCTTGCGGCAGCATCTTCCGATGCGGTTCAGGCAAACCCGGCGATCGCCGCTCTGGCGGAGCAGGCAGCATACGCTACGCCCCAGCGTGTAGGCGGCAACTTCTGGTCTCCCGCAGAGACGCTTGGACAGATTCTTGCATCCGGCAATCCTGACGGAACGGATCTGCAGGAGCTTCTGGATACGACGGTAGAAGGTATCACGGCGCCTGTCGAGTGAGTAAATTCCTTCGGAATTAACTCTCGAGGACTGCTTCGCAGCCTCGGCTAATAAGCAAAACAGAGAGGGTGAGTGACGTTCACTCACCCTCTTTCTAAAAAGAGAGTTATTTCATATTAAAGGGGTTTTTGATTGCAGAAAACGACTTTGGCATGGAGGTTCATATGAAGAAGGCATTAAACGCGATAGGAAATTATTTTAAGAATATTGGAATTGCCTTTGTCAAGGGAGATGTGTGGGTCAAGCTGTCAGCAGTTCTGATGGGCGCGGGTTACATGGCCAGAAAACAGGTGATCAACGGTATTATCATGTTTCTGGTGGAAGCGCTGTTTGTCGTGCTGTGTGTCGGCTATGCGGCACCAAACCTTGCTAAGTTCGGAACACTCGGTACAGTGCAGTTTGAGCAGGTATTTGACCCACTGACTATGACCAGTACGGTCAACGACTACGATAATTCTTTCCTGATTCTGCTCAATTCCATTATTGCACTGTTTCTCATTGTTGTATTTATCCTGTTCTGGATCGCAAACATGAAAGCTGTTTACCGTTTGCAGATTCGGAAAGAAAACGGAGAGCACATCAATACCTTTAAGGAAGATGTGCAGTCGTTATTCAACGAAAAATTTCATATTACACTGTTGACGCTGCCGGCGATCGGTATTATCCTGATGAATATTCTGCCGATTCTGGTGTTGGTGGCGGTGGCGTTCACCAACTATGACCAGCAGCATATGCCGCCCAATTCCCTGTTTACGTGGGTAGGGTGGTCAAACTTCAAGAATCTGTTCACGGATTCCGTGACGGTGACTTTTGGCTATTCTTTTAGAAAAGTACTGACTTGGACACTGGAGTGGGCGGTGCTTGCCACCTTTACGACGTATATCGGTGGTATTCTGCTCGCCAAGTTTATCAATAATAAGAAGACGAAACTGCCAAAGATGTGGAGAACGCTCTTTATTATCGCGATTGCGGTACCACAGTTCGTTACCTTGCTTCTAGTGCGTAACTTCTTCGCTGACAGCGGTATCGTCAATACCTTCTGTACCAATATCGGGCTTACGGATTTTCTCAGGAATGTGGGGCTTGTCCCTTCCAACTTAAGTTATATTCCGTTTCTGACTAACCCGGGCTGGGCGAAAGTGATGATCGTCATTATCAATATCTGGGTCGGCATTCCCTATCAGATGCTGATCGCAACGGGCGTCCTGATGAATATTCCCGAGGATCAGATCGAGAGCGCGAGGATCGACGGCGCGAATCCTTTCCAGATCTTTGTGAAGATCACGATGCCGTACATGCTTTTCGTGACCGGGCCAAGCCTGATTACGGATTTTGTAAAGAACATCAACAACTTTAACGTGATTTATCTGTTGACGCAGGATGTGTATGTCACAAGCGATCAGCTTCTCGCAAACTCCAATGCGAAGGAGATCGATCTGTTGGTTACCTGGCTGTTCCGCCTGACGAACGAGTATTACAACTATAAGATGGCGTCTGTGATCGGTATTATCGTATTTATCATCTGTGCGGCGTTTACACTCGTTACCTTTACACGGACAATTAAGGGAGATAAGGAGGAGGAATTTCAATAATGAAAAAGACGATCAATTCTATTTTAAGACATCTTGTTCTGTTTCTCCTGGCAGTGGTGTGGCTGATACCGATTCTCTGGCTGTTTGTTACCTCGTTTAGCGGGTATAAGGGAATCAACACCTCCCACTTCTTCCCGGAGACATGGACGCTTGACAACTATGCGCAGCTGTTCCTTCGGTCGGATTCCATCGTGCAGTACAACAGGTGGTTTTTGAACACGCTGGTGATCGCGATCTTTACCTGTCTGATATCGACCATCCTGGTGCTGATGGTGAGCTATACCATGAGTAAGCTGCGTTTCCCGGGCAGAAAGTCGCTGATGAGCTTCAGCATCATTTTGAATATGTTCCCGGGCGTGCTTTCCATGATTGCGATTTACTTTATCTTAAAGACCTTTAATCTGACGAACAGTCATATCGGCATGATCATCGTGTACTCCGCGGGCGCGGGGCTCGGTTTCCTGATCTGTAAGGGCTTTATGGACACGATTTCCGTTTCCCTAAGCGAGGCGGCCAGGTTAGAGGGCGCTTCCGAGGCGAAGATTTTTTGGAAAATTATCATTCCACTTTCCAAACCCATCATCGTGTACACGGTCATCAGTTCTTTCCTGGTGCCCTGGGGCGATTTCGTGTTCGCGAAGCTGATGCTCAACTCTGGTATTGCGACGGACTGGACGGTGGCGATCGGACTGTTCAATATGCTGGGTAAGTCCATGATCGCGAAATATTTCTCCGTGTTCTGCGCGGGCGGCGTGGTGATATCTGTGCCGATTTCGATTCTGTTCCTGATTATGCAGAAGTTCTACGTGGAGGGTATTACGGGAGGTTCAGTAAAAGGATGAAAAATGTGCAAAAGAGAGCTCTGGCAGGTATTTTGTCGGCGGCGCTGATTTGCGGATGTGGTGTGCAGGGGGAGAATATCCCCCTGCAAAACTCGTTTGGGGAGGAAAATCCCGACATCTCAGCCGATGCAGCAGGAGAGCAGGCGGATGCGGGGACATCCGATTCAGAACCGTGGGAGAGTTTTCCCCTGCAGATCATTGACGACAACTACCGAACATACTATGAGGTGTTTGTATACTCCTTCTGCGACAGCAACGGCGACGGGGTGGGAGACCTGCAGGGCCTGATTTCCCGGCTGGATTATATCAACGACGGGGATGATGCCACGGAAACGGATCTGGGCTGTAACGGGATCTGGCTGATGCCCGTGAACCCTTCGCCTACTTATCACAAATACGACGTGGCGGATTATTATGACATAGATGAGCAGTACGGCACACTGGAAGATTTTAAGGAACTGCTTGCCGAGTGCGAAAGAAGGGGCATCAAGGTGATTATGGATCTGGTGCTGAACCATTCTTCTTCGCAGAATCCGTGGTTCCAGGAGGCGTGCGCATATCTGCGGGGGCTGGATGACACGGAACCCGACGTGTCAGAATGCCCTTATTTTGACTACTACCATTTCTCCAAAGAGCAGGGCGGCGGATACTATCAGGTGGAGGGAACGGACTGGTATTACGAGGCACAGTTCTGGTCCGAGATGCCTGACCTCAACTTAGACTGCGAGCCCCTGCGGGCGGAGATCGCCAAGATCACGCAGTACTGGCTGGACATGGGCGTGGGCGGTTTCCGTCTGGATGCGGTGAAAGAATATTATTCCGGCGCGCCGCAGTCAAATATTGAGTTCCTGAGCTGGCTGACTGATACAGTCAAGTCACAGAAAGAAGAAGCCTATCTGGTGGGGGAGGCGTGGCTCGACATGGCGGACTATGCGCCGTACTATGGGAGCGGTATCGACAGCCTTTTCGACTTTGCCTTTGCGGACAAGGACGGCATTATCTCCAAGGTGTTAAACGGTTCATCAGCGGTCAAATACGGCGCGGCAGTCACTTCTCTGGATGAGACGTTCAGCGCTTACAATGCGGACTATATTGACGCGCCTTTTTATACCAACCACGACATGGGCAGAAGCGCGGGATACTATGCGGGGGACAATTCCGCTGCGCAGACGAAGATGGCGGGAGCCATGAATCTGTTTATGGGCGGATCGGCTTTCCTCTATTACGGGGAGGAACTCGGCATGAAAGGCTCCGGCAAGGATGAGAACAAGCGCGCGCCCATGTATTGGAGCATGAACCCGGACGCGGAGGGAATGTGCGACGGCCCGGCGGACATGGAAGACGTGAAGATGAAGTTTGAGAGCCTGGAGGAGCAGGAAAAAGACCCGGATTCGGTTTACCAGTATTATAGGAAGGTAATCAGAATCCGCAACCAGAATCCGGAGATTGCAAGGGGAAAGGCGGAGTACGTCCTTGTGGGGGATTTTCTGGCGGAGGATACGAAGGAGACTGTCTGCGCCATCAAAAAGATTTACGGGGATTCGGAGCTGCTGCTCGTGTTTGTGACGGGCGCTGGGACGGAGGAACTGGATCTTTCGACTATTACGCTAAACGGCAAAAATATAGGCGCGGAGACGCAGATTCGGGGCGCGCTTGCCACCGGTGAGGAGAAGATCAGCTTTGAGGACGGAAAGGCAGTGATGCCGGGATTTTCGGTGCTCGTGCTTAAGTGATGGAATGAACTTGAATTTATAAAGAATATATTATAAAATTATTAAAGTTACATTCAGTTTTCTATTTAATTATAACGAAAGGATAACGGGTATCTAACATGAAAAACTGTCAGAACAAATGGGTGCGTGCCGCGATCCCGGCATTGCTCCTGCATTTCAGTATCGGTACGGTGTACTGCTGGTCTATTTTCAGTCAGGAGATCGCTGACTACATAGGCTTTTCCAAGGCAGCTACGGAGTGGGCGTTCAGCTTTGCGATCTTTTTCCTCGGCATGTCGGCGGCATTTCTGGGCAACGTGGTGGAGAAGGATATTCACAAGTCCTCGCTGATCGCTACGATTACCTTTGCCCTCGGTATGGCAGGCACGGGTTTCTTCATTTATTACGGGGGGAACCATCCGGGAAGCGTTCTCGCCCTGGTGGGTATTTATGTATGCTACGGCTTTATCATGGGCATCGGTCTCGGAACGGGTTATCTTTCCCCGGTAAAAACTTTGATGCTGTGGTTTGAGGACAAGAAAGGTCTTGCGACCGGCCTTGCGGTGGCGGGTTTCGGCGGCGCGAAAGCGATTGCAAGCCCGATTATGCAGGCACTCCTCACAAATCTGGGTGACGGCGGAATCTATAAGATGTTCTATATTCTGGCGGCGGTTTATTTTGTCATGATGTTTGTGGGCCATCTCCTTCTGGCGAAGCCCGAGGGCTGGCATGAGCCCCAGAAGAAGGAAAAGGGGCAGGGCATCATGGCTACCATCAAAACTCGTCCCATCAGCAATTACATAGGTATCTGGGTGATGTTTTACATCAATATCACCTGCGGCCTTGCACTGATTTCCCAGGAGAAGATGATCGTGAAATGTATCGGCCTTGCGGGAGTGGTTGGCGTGATTTCCACGGTATCCGCGATCTTTAACGCAGGCGGCCGTCTCGGCTTTTCTGCATGGGCGGATCACCTGAAAGACAGAAATACGATTTACAAGCTGATCTTTGTGCTCTCGATTGTGTTTACCGGCGCGGTTATGCTCACCGGCGGCATCAGGAACGGTGAGGGCAATATGCTGTTGATTGTTCTTGTGCTGGCGCTGATCTTTATGGTAAATGCCGGATACGGCGGCGGTTTCTCCAACGTGCCGACCCTGCTTTCCGATCACTATGGTATGGGCAGCATCAGCGCGATCCACGGTATTACCCTTTCCGCGTGGGCGTTTGCGGGGCTTACCGGCAACCAGATCGCAACCCTGATCGTGAGCAATACGGGCAGCTTTATCGATGACGGACACGGCGGACAGATCAACCCTATAGGATACCAGAACGTGCTGTATTTCACGATTGTGCTCTATATTATCGCACTGTTGATCAGCCTGTTCCTTGTGAAGCCCGCAAGCACGGATAATTCGCGAAAGTAATGAGCAGTGCGCAGACAGAGGAAAACCGTAGGTTTTTCGAGCTTGCACTGCGGATACATAGCAAAAACCCCGGAGGTTTAACCTTCGGGGTTCTTGCTTGTGTAAAAGGGGAATTCTTCGGAATTGCTATTGCCGACTTGACTTCCGTGATCAAGTCTGTATTTAATATACCTTGTTTTATCAGTACAGTCTATAAATATATTACAAAAGAATAACACTATATTAGCGAGAATATTTCTATTTAGTCAGGTACTCGCGCTGTCTCAGAAGCTCCGGAGGGATCGGAGTCCCCGTGTTTTTAAGCTTTTGGAAGATATTATCATAATGGTGGAGCTTTTGCGCCAGTTTAATATCGTAGCGGGACATAGTGTCTTTGTAGAGCGGGTTTGCCATCAGTTTTGTCCGAATCTCCTTTGAGAAAGGACAGTAAGTGAAGATGATATTCCGGGACACCTTGTTTAATCTGGGAGAACCGGAACCCTCATAGAGAATCCATGCCTCGTAGTCCATAATGAACATTTCTTTATAACTGTTTTTCGCTTTCTTCATGCTGAGCTTAATTTTATCCTTGGCGTCTGCGGACAAATCGTGGTTCTTGCGGTAGAATTGGATGTAATCGAAGTATTCGCTGGTGAGGGATGCTTCGGAAATATCGTTCCAGCGGGCACCCTGAATACGCTTGCACATTTCCCAACGGAAATCGCCAGTCAGACGGACCAGAATATTGGTCAGATCTTCCATCTGGAAAATGGACACCATCATGCGGGCCGGGGTGGTACGCTTGCGCCCCTCGATTTCCTGCCATGCGATGCCGCGGGCTCCTACGTTGGGCATCAGGATAATGTCCGGCAGCACCTCCACGCCGACAGACTCCTTGCCGATACCGATGTCCGGGTTTGTGTAAATGACGTCGCGGTAGTAAGCGCTGAAGTCGATGTCCCTGATTTTCTGGAAAGACTCCTCCACTTTGTCTGCGGAAACAAGCGTGCCGTCCAGGTCCTTTAAGACGTTGTGCTCCGAGAAGACCGGACAGAAGCTTAGGACACGGCCGAAGGTGATCTTGTTGACGGAAGGGAACATGTTTCGTATCTCAAAGAGCACCTTTTCTGTCGGGTCATTCTGCATCCGCGCCTCGTCCGCGGCAGTGATATTGCCGGACATTTTCTGCTCGCGCAGATAAGTGGGGAAATCCGAGTCAAATTCGTTACGGCTGGGCTCCTTTGCGCCTTTATAGATGGCGGTAAACCATTCGTAGGCTGTATAAACCTTGCGCTTGGGATCGGTGGGAAGCCTGTCGACAATTTTATAAAGATAGGCGGCGTTGTCAAGGCCTGCCAGATGTTCGTCCATATAACCGAAGTTAAAGAACATTTTTACCACTTTGGGAACGGAAGAAGGATCCTTCACGCTCTTTAAGAAAGCCTTTTCATAAATCTGGTAGAAGAGCTTTGTGATGGAGAGACGCAGTTTCCTGGCAGCGTCGTCGGAGGCGTTCTTATCCGTCATCCTGGCAAACTTCTGCACAGCCTCGCGGAAAGCAGTGGCAGTTTCGCCGCTTACCTCCGCGTAGGTGAGAATCGTATTCATGGAGTTTTCCACGTCGGGCACATCGTCCACCGTAGTGGCTTCCCTCTCGACGGCTTCCCCAAGATTTTCCAGTTTTGTGCGGTATTCAGCGGCTCTTTGCTGATACATTTCCCGGTCGATGGATGGCAGGTCTTCCAACTGGATCATGATGGTGGAAATCGCCGCACTCACCTTGGTGGAATCGGGATCATTCGATCCGATTTTATAAAGAAGGCTTGCATAGAGATCGAAGAAGTCCAGACGGTTCTCGTTCATCAAAAGACTTGCAATATCAGCCTTGTAGTCGTAAAAAACACGGCATATGGAAATGATGCGGTGGATATCCTGATCCGCCTTCAGCACGACACCCGCAAGAAAATCGGGTTTGTGGAATTTGGAAGATTTTTCAGTGACCATAGTAGTCAATTGCTCATAGTAGACATCCAGCCAGCTGTCCAGATCTTCCTCCAGTGTAAGGGGAGCCAGGTCCTCCATGTCGGGCAGCGCCCTCGGAGTAATTCCGTGCTTAACGCAGAAGGACTTATACTCTTCATAGTGATCCATCAGAAAGTGGTAGATGTTATCGCAGTCGAAACGCATCAGTTCATACTGGTCATATATTTCCCGGAACTGCCTAAACAGCGAGGATACAATCATGTTTGCCAGATCCACGCTTCTTGACATAAGCAGGGAAAGCTGTGCGGATGTACAGGGATAGGAGGCAATTCCAGTGGTCTCCTCCGTCTCATATGTGATAAAGTGAGAACCAAAAAAGATCTCACAGACGCCGATGACATCCCCCTTTTTCAGATAAAAAGTGCCTCCCGGATAGGAGGCGCACACGCTCCCCTTGGCGATGACATGCAGTGCGGTCAGATTCTGCTCACTCTGGATCAGCCGCGTGCCCGCAGGAAATTCTTTTACAGCCATTGGAATACCCCCTTATAGAAATTATTACAAAAAACTCTGTTTCTATCTTATGCTTTTTTGGGGGAAAAGTCAACGAAGTTAAGGAGCCGCCAGCGGTGAGGAATGAATCTCA
>DKWV01000042.1 GCA_002491905.1 Lachnospiraceae bacterium UBA7143
CGGCAGGAGGAATTTCCTATTATAAAATAAACAATCCCTATGGGATTAACTGGAACAGCCGCACCCTTTCGGATGCGGCTGTTCCCAACACAACATTACATATTCAGCAAATGTTCTTACGTCAGGCGATATTAGCCAAGTAAGGACAGCGCCAACTGGTTGGACTGGTTTGCCTGGGACAGCATGGATGTCCCGGCCTGCTGTAAGATATTGTTGTTGGAGTACTGAACCATCTCCGTCGCAATATCCGTGTCGCGGATCGCTGCCTCTGCAGACTGGGTGTTCTCCACGATGTTGTTCAGGTTGCTGATCGTGTGCTCCAGTCTGTTCTGGATTGCACCGAGATCGGATCTCTGCTGGGATACTAAGGACAGCGCTCCCTTGATGAAGGCATTCAGGCTGTTGAAGTCCTGAGCGGTAGCAACAGTCGTATCAGATTTTTCGCCGCCTGCCTGCAGTTTCATGAAGGATATCACCAGATTTTTTGCAATTTCACTGGTCATAGGCCGCTTCGCGTACTTATCACCCTTCAATGTGGAGAAGGTGGTAGTCGTCTTGTTCTCCGCAGTACCGATCATAACCTTCTGTGACGTGCTGCCTATCTGCTCTGCCTTGTATGTGGTGTTGACATACGCAGCGCCTGTGTTCTCCACCAGATTGTTGTAAGTAATCTTGGTATACAGCTTTCTGTCGATGTTGTAAGCCAGACCCGCCATGCTCATGTTGTTGATGCTGATGTCGATGTGCTGTCCGGCCTCTGCGCCAACCTGCAGGCCCTTCATGAAGGAACCGTCTAACAGGTTCATCTCGTTGAAGGTGGTCGTGCTCTGTACACGGTCAACCTCGCTCATCAGCTGCCTGATCTCAGCCTGGATGGATGCGCGGTCGGTTGTTGTCAGGGTTCCGTTCTCACCCTTAACAGCCAGCTCGTTCATTCTCTGGAGCATATCCTCAACTTCATTCAGAGCGCCCTCAGCGGTCTGTACTACGCTGATACCATCCTGTGCGTTAGCGGAAGCCTGTGTAAGACCTCTCACCTGTCTGCGCATCTTCTCGGAAATGGAGAGCCCTGCCGCGTCATCAGCCGCACGGTTGATCTTGTAGCCGGACGACAGCTTCTCTGTAGACTTCGCCTGGGAAGAAGTGGTGAGCCCTAACATTCTGTTAGAATTCATTGCTGTGATATTGTGTTTAACGATCATAATACTTACCTCCTTGTGGTTGCCGACAGCAAATCCTTTTACTGCCGTTGTTTTGTTTGTGGTTGCTGGGCCTGCCACGCAGCACCCGTGGGGTTAATCTCGAAAAGATCTGCCCCGTTTATCTGCAATGAACCCGAAGCCCCTAGGATAGCCCCGGGTTATTACCTTTGACCTTTACAGGACTTTTGCCCCGTCGTTTACGGCAATCTTCTTTTTACGGTACTTTTCTTCCAGCTCCGGCACGGCGTGATAATGCGTGATCTTTTCCCGGTCCTCTTCCGTCTTCGCGTGGTTTTCAAGCGCACGGCTTCTCACCACGTTAATCTCTTTCGGCACATCCAGCATTACCCTCGTGTGGTTCCTGCTCCCTCCCAGAAATACGATGCGGATATCGTCGCCAATCTGGATATATTCCTCTGTGTTTACCGTCATTCTAAGCATTTCAGACCTCCCTGCCTCCTTCTCTCTATGAGAACGCCGCCCTGCGTTTCCACATGCAACTTTTTGTATTAAAATGTTGCATGCATAGACACTGCGCTAAACTAATCATTAAATACCAGTCAGAAGGAGGACATTTTATGAGTGAGACATATCCGATTAAAGACAAAGAGGCGCTGCATTCTTTCCGGGATTACTACAAGGATATACAGCCAAATCCGCGCAACTATTCGCTGATCGTCACGGGCCTGAATACTGCATTCCGAATCAGTGATCTGTTAAAACTGCGCTGGCAGGATGTCTGCAGCGCGGACGGTATACTGAGAAAGCATATCTGTGTTGCGGAACAAAAAACCGGGAAGACCCGCACCGTTCCTATCAACACCGTCCTGCGGCAGACATTGGACTCCTATAGAAATCTCTGTCCCGGCACCGCTCCGAAAGATTTTCTGTTTCCCAGTACCCGCTGTAAATCCTGTTCCCTGTCACGCTCCCAGGCTTACCGTATTGTCCGAAAGGCGGCGGAAAACTGCGGGTTGTCCGAACACGTAGGCTGCCATTCCCTGCGGAAAACCTTTGGCTACTACGCATGGAAACAGGGCACTCCTCCCGCTATGCTTATGGATTTGTACAACCACTCTTCCTACCAGATCACCAAGCGATACCTTGGGATCGAACAGGACGAGCGGGATCAGGTGTACCTACAGATAAATTTATAATTTTTTTAAAAAGGGGGTTAAATATTTGAGCAGAACTCCGATATATATTATGAATGAAAAAAGATGCAACATTTTAATACAAAATGTTGTATCTTTTTTATATGCCCCCTGCCGGGCAGACTAGAGAAACATCCTCTAAAAAGAAAAAGCGCATGGTCAGTAGCCTGTACTTTCCATGCACTCTTTTATTATATTATGACCAAAATCATTCAGAATAATCAAACCATTGATAGATTATCTATCTTACACCAGCTCCAGAACAACTTCCATCGCCGCATCGCCCTTACGGGGTCCGATCTTGATAATTCTTGTATAACCGCCGTTACGGTTCGCATACTTAGGACCGTACTCATCAAAAAGCTTATCCGCCAGATTGACCTCTTTGGTATTCTTCTTACGGCCTGCAGGTGTGTTCGGCACCTCCTTAACCGGATAGAGCACTTTCATGATCTGTCTTCTTGCATGAAGTCTGGAAGGCATATCCTTCTTGATCTCCTTCTCCACCTCATCATATACCGTAACAGTAACGCCATTCTCCATTCTGAGAATCTTGCCATCCTTGTCGCGGTGCGTCTCAGAGAGCACAGCCTTCGTATTCTTATCCACGATCTGCTTCACTCTCTTGCCGTCCTTATCCTTGCGCGCCACCTTAGCCGTCACCTTAACTGTCTCGAAGTTATCCTTCTCCTTGACAGCCAGTGTAATCAGATGCTCTGCGATCTTGCGCACTTCCTTTGCTCTCGCTTCTGTGGTCACAATCTTTCCGTTATATAAAAGAGCGGTAACCTGATTTCTGAGTAAAGCTTTTCTCTGGTCAGATGTTCTGCCGAGTTTTCTGTATTTTGCCATGATTGGCTCCTTTCCGAGTGCACTTCGGGCTTACCTCTATATTACGCCTCATCGCTGGGATTCAGCTGTAATCCTAATTCCTTTAATTTCGCAAGCACTTCCTCCAGAGATTTGCGGCCAAGATTTCTGACCTTCATCATATCCTCGGAAGTCTTGTTCGTCAGTTCTTCCACTGTATTGATGCCTGCCCTCTTTAAGCAGTTGTAAGAACGAACCGAAAGCTCCAGCTCGTCGATGCTCATCTCCAGCACCTTCTCCTTCTCATCATCCTCTTTCTCCACCATGACCTCTGCGGTCTTAGCGTTCTCAGACAGATCAATGAAAAGACTCAGATGCTCACTGAGCACCTTTGCAGCCAGACTGACAGCTTCGTCAGGCACAAGCGTGCCGTTCGTATAAACATCCAGCGTCAATTTATCATAGTCCGTGATCTGGCCCACACGGGTATTTTCCACCGTAACATTGACTCTCTCCACAGGCGTGTAGATGGAATCAATGGCGATTACACCGATCGGCAGATCCTCCGTCTTATTCTTATCAGCACCCACATAGCCCCGTCCTCTGGTAATGGTCAGTTCCATGTACAGCTTTGTATCCTTGCCGCTCAGAGTCGCAATCACCAGATCGGGATTTAAAATCTCGATATCCTGATCTACCTGAATGTCGGAAGCCCGCACAACGCCTTCACCTTCATACTCGATGTATGCGGTTTTCACCTCATTCACATCGCTGTTATTCTTGATAGCAAGGCTCTTAACGTTCATGATGATCTCCGTCACATCTTCCTTCACGCCGGGAATCGAGCTGAACTCATGAAGAACACCCTCGATCTTAACCTGACTTACCGCCACGCCGGGCAGGGAAGACAGCATAATCCTTCTAAGTGAATTGCCGAGGGTAATGCCGTAACCTCTCTCTAAAGGTTCCACTACGAATCTGCCGTATTTCTTATCTTCAGAGATCTCTACCACTTCTATATTCGGTCTCTCAAATTCAAACACCCAAGCACCCTCCTTCTGAGAATACATACATTTAAGCACCATCGAGAATTATGAAATAATTCTCGCAAGCGAAACTTAGAAATACTTGGATTGCGTGTTTTGCAATCCCAGTATTTCTTTTCGCTTTGTTATTTGGAGTACAACTCGACGATAAGCATCTCGTCTACCGGAACATCAATCATCTCTCTGGTAGGAAGGTATTTCACGGTCCCCTTCATTGCCTCCTGATCTACCTCAATCCACTCGGGAACCAGTCTGCCGCCAGTCACCTCGAGAATATCTTTATATCTCTGCAGGGATCTTGCCTTCTCCTTCACCTCGATCACATCCCCTGCCTTAACCAGATAGGAAGGGATCTGTACCGGCTTGCCGTTTACCAGGAAATGCTTGTGGCCTACTACCTGTCTGGCCTCTCTTCTCGTTCTGGCAAAGCCCATTCTGAACACAACGCTGTCCAGTCTGCTCTCCAGCATAACCATCAGGTTTTCACCTGTCTGGCCTTTCATTCTGTCGGCCTTCTCATAATAGTTTCTAAAAGGTCTCTCCAGCACACCATAGATGAACTTAGCCTTCTGCTTCTCTCTTAACTGCAGACCATACTCGCTGATCTTCTTGCCGGCTCTTGCGGATGTTCTGTTAGACTTCTTGTCATATCCTAAAAAAGTAGGATCAAGATCAAGGGATCTGCATCTTTTTAATACGGGAACTCTGTTTACTGCCATGATTTCTGGCTCCTTTCTGTTTTGTTTACAGTACCTCAGTACCTTCTTCCAAATTAAACTCTACGTCTCTTAGGCGGACGGCATCCATTGTGAGGTACGGGCGTCACGTCGCGGATGCTGGTCACTTCCAGACCGCATGCCTGCAGCGCACGGATCGCAGCCTCGCGGCCCGAACCGGGACCCTTTACCATAACATCCACCGTCTTCAATCCGTGGATAAGAGCAGCCTTCGTCGCTGTCTCTGCAGCCATCTGTGCCGCATAGGGAGTAGATTTCCTT
>DKWV01000034.1:0-1463 GCA_002491905.1 Lachnospiraceae bacterium UBA7143
GTTGCGCAATCAATACAATGATGTGAGCAAATATGAGATGAGGAATGGCAGGATCGCGATACAGTATACATTGGAGAACCAGTCCGGTCCGGATTATCAAATAGTGCTTCGAAAAGCCGGACATGAAGGAGCGATATACAGACAGCAGTATGATGGCAAAGATACTTATCCGGCGGTTACGCTTGTGTTGTATTGGGGTGAGACAGCGTGGAATCCCAGCGCGGATCTGTTTCATTTTTTTCGCAGGAAAAAGATTCATCGGATGGTTAGGAAATACATTGATAATGTCTGCCTGCACATGTATTCGATGAGATATCTGCCGCAGGAGGTCAGACAGAGATTTAAGAGTGATATGAGAGTGGTGGTCGATTATCTGGCGGAGGGGAAAGAATATGAGCCTACAAACCAGTTGATTGTGGACATAGATGGAACGATGCGTATGCTGTATGCGTTGACGGGGGATGCAGATTTTATCAATAATATTGAAAGATTACAGGAATGCCAAAAGGAAGGAGGCGATGTTACGATGTGTGAAGTGGTGGACAAATTTGTACAGAGGGGAAGAGAACAGGGAATAAAAGAAGGAATAAAAGAGGGGCAGATGCGTTGCGCGATCGCGTTTGTGAAAGAATCCGTGGAACAGAGACAATCCAAGGAATACATTGCGGGTATTTTGCAGACTTGCTTTCAATTAAAAGAGGAGGAAGCTGACAATCTGTATCGTGAGTGTACGGGAATCAGACTTGTTGTCGGATGAAGAAATATCCGTTCCTACATAAAGTAGGGAAAATTCTGCTGGCGGCAGCAGACAGGATAGCAGCCCTTGCGAGGAAGGCGGAGGATATTCCGGGAAAAACCCCTGAATTTCTCGTATTCCTTCTCTATGCGGCATCTGTTTGATGTGCGGATCGAGAGGAGTTTTGCAAAGGAGAAGAAAATTGCGTACTCTGCGGTTGAAGCAGCGGGTATGGACGGCTAAAACTTCAGGACAGTGTTGGGCGGGTGACGCTTACTTACGCAGATCCGCTCTGCACAGCAGGATTTATATGGGAAAGCGTGACAACTTTCACATTTTTTGGTCTCTTTCTTGCACTTGCATTCCTAGGAAAAAAGTGCTATAGTGAAACATATAAGACAGATTAGTACCGAAAGATAGAAGTCGGCGCTAGTATCTCTGGCACTGTGTCAGGGGGTCGCGAGCAAACTCTTGTATCAATGTATATGAGGGGAAGTACGGAGGATGTGCTATGGCGGTCTGGGGATATGTTGCGATCGATAAGAGCGGCAAAGAAATAAAAGGCAGTAGAGACGCTGATAACCAGGATCTTGTACTCAGGGATCTGAAAAATCAGGGTCTTATTGTGTTGGAACTGACAGAGCAGAATATGCTGACCAAGGATATCAGTTTTGATTTCGGCGGGAAGCCTACACCCCGTGATATGGCGGTGTTCTGCAGACAGTTT
>DKWV01000034.1:1798-21525 GCA_002491905.1 Lachnospiraceae bacterium UBA7143
GTTCTGCAGACAGTTTGCCAGTATCACCAGAGCCGGCGTCACAATTATCGAAACGCTGAACATGCTGGCGGATTCCACGGAAAATAAGAAGATGCAAAAGGCTCTCTACGCCGTGCGTGCGGATGTGGAGAAGGGCGAAAGTTTTGCAGATTCTCTGGCGGAGCATCCGACGGTATTTCCGGAGCTTCTGGTGCAGATGGCCAGAGCGGGTGAGGCGTCCGGTAGTCTGGATACGGCAATGGAGCGCATGGCGATACAGTTTGAGAAATCCGCCAAGACGCAGGCGATGGTAAAAAAGGCGATGATCTACCCGATTGTGGTGGCGCTGGTTGCGGTGGCGGTCGTGATTGTCATGCTGGTGTTTGTCATCCCACGCTATATGGATATGTTTGAGCAGTTGGGGACGGAGCTGCCGGCCATCACGATGGCGGTGGTTCATCTGAGTAATTTCATTCAGAACAATTGGTACATACTCATTCCAGTCATTGTGGCTATCGTATTTGTTCTCAGAGCTTTTGCAAAGACCAGTTCCGGCAAACATATTTTCGGTAAGCTGCAGCTGAAGATTCCTGCGGTCAAAAATCTGGTGGTAAAATCCGCCAGCGCGCAGATGGCAAGAACGTTGAGTACCCTGTTAACAGCAGGCGTTCCATTGATTGAAGCAGTGGACATTGTGTCGGATACGATGACGAACATTTGGTTTAAGGAGGCATTGAAAGGGGCACTTGAGCAGATCATGGTCGGTGTGCCTTTATCTCAACCCGTACAGACCTGCGGCCTGTTCCCGCCTATGGTATATCATATGATGCGGATCGGTGAGGAGGCTGGTTCCACCGAGGATATGCTGAATAAGCTGGCGGACTATTACGAGGAAGAAGTGGAGATGGCGGTGCAGTCTTTGATGGCGGCGATGGAGCCTATGATTATCATCGTGCTGGCAGGCGTTGTCGGCCTTCTGATCGGAGCCGTTATGGCGCCTATGGTGACGATGTATTCGGCACTGGATAATCTGTAAAATGAAATAATATGTTATGCGATTCGTATAATAAGTAAAAGGGATGGACGGAGAATAAGAACAGTGCCGGTAATATCAAGGTTTTATGGAATAGTAATCAAAATGTATTTCAGACAGGCGGAACACAATCCACCGCATTTCCATGTGATTTATGGTGAATATCTGGCGGAGATTGACATTAAAACGGGAGAAATGTTAGTTGGCGATTTGCCTGGAATTGCCGCCGCTTGAGTAGTCTGGCATCCCATGATGGAAAGGGCACAACAATGTTTTACAGAGTACAGAGCGTAGAGGCTAAAGATGATTTTAAGTTATCGGTCTTGTTCACAGATGGGGTGCAAACGGAATATGACGTAAAACCATTATTTTTAAAATGGGATGTATTTAATGATCTCAAGGCAATCAAAGGTCTCTTTCAGCAGGTAAAGGTTGATGCCGGAGGATTCGGAATCAGCTGGAATGATGAAATAGATTTGGCAAGTGAAGAATTACGGATAAATGGAAAAGAGAAGAGGAATTAAGCGCGCTGAGTAGGGAACAGCCGCGTTTAAGATATAGCAACCAAAAACAAAGCAAACAAAATTCATGAGGAAAAGGAGAAGGAAACAATGAAAAAAGAAAACATGAATGACAAAGGTTTCTCCCTCGTTGAGTTGATCATCGTTATCGCCATCATGGCGATCCTGATCGTGGTGCTGGCACCTCAGTACCTGAAATACGTGGAGAAGAGTAGAACTTCATCCGACCAGACCACTGTTGTTGAGTTTATCAACGCGATGCAGGTGCTTGCGTCTGATCCGGATATAAGTTTAGATACTGAAAAGTCGTATACGCTCACGAGTGACAGCACCGGTAAACTTACTGTCAGTGGTGATTTAAAGACATTGCTCACAGATGAGGGAATGCTTGATTCTACAACGATTGATAACAGCAAGTTACAGTCTACAGCGTATAAGACTGCAGTAGTGAATCTTACCCTTACTTTTGACAAACCGAGTGCTTCAGCTACGAACAAGATTTGGTTTGTGAAAAAGACTGGCGGCGGTGTGGAAGCTTCTGGTCAGCTTACTACCACCACCTAACTGCTAACCAACCACAGTACCAAAACCAAAACATAAGATTCAGTCATAAGAATCACACGTAACCCCTCGCCCCTTGTGCAGAAAAGCAAACGCAAAAAAACGCTTTTTTGCATGGGGGGGGGGTAATACGTTACAGACAAATTTTCCCGTAAAGGACAGGACATGGCACCGGATATCATATTACTCAGCATTATATTTCTCTTCGGTATCGTAATCGGCAGCTTCTTAAACGTCTGCATTTTTCGCATTCCGAAGAAGGAGGATATCGTAAAGACTTCCTCCCACTGTATGAGTTGCGGTTACCATCTGAAATGGTACGACATGATTCCGGTATTCAGTTTCCTTGCCCTGCGGGGGAAATGCCGCAAATGCGGCGCAAAATTATCTGTCCAGTATCCTCTGATTGAGGCGGCGAACGGAATCTTATACGTTTGTATCGTATGGACAGGCGGCCTCGGCATAGAATCCCTACTCTACTGTCTGTTGGCTTCCGCGCTCCTTGTGCTGAGCGTGATCGACTTTAGGACATATGAGATTCCCTTTGGAATCAATCTGTTTATACTGGCATTGGGGCTGGTCCGGGCGGCAACGGACTTTTCCAACATCCTGAACTACCTGGCCGGCCTCTTAGCTGTCAGTATTGTGTTGGCTGTTTTGTACTACGTCACCGGCGGGAAAGCGATCGGCGGCGGCGATGTGAAGTTGATGGCGGCCTGTGGGCTGCTGCTTGGCTGGAAGTTGATTATTCTGGCCTTTCTGCTTGGCTGTGTCCTCGGCGCAGTCATCCATGTGATCCGTATGAAAGTAAGCGGCGAGGGCCGCGTGCTGGCGATGGGTCCGTATCTGTCCCTGGGTGTCCTGATAGCGGCACTGTGGGGGGAGCGGATGCTCGACTGGTATGTTTCGCAATGGCTATGAGCAACGCAGCGCGGATATGGGCGTAATAAATTAGGAAAAATCACCTGCACGGCATCACCGGCAGGTTTATTGTCTCTTTATAGATATGCATTTTTGAATGCAAAATACGACAGAGGAAAATGTGTAAGGGAGGAAATGATACATGGCTGCTAAGGCGATCGCTATAGAGATCGGTTATTCGCTGACCAAAGTCTGCGAGGTGGACTACAAAGCGAAGACACACAAGATCTATAAGAGCTTTACTGTTTCGAACGGTGCGGAGGTCGTCAATGACGGCGCGTTGATGCCTTCTCAGGAATATGTGGAAAAATTACGAAGCGCGTTGGCGGCGAACCATGTGAAGGCTAAGCAGGTGGTGTTTACGATGACCTCCTCGAGGATCGCCAGCCGTGAGGTTACGATCCCCTTTGTGAAAGAGAACAGGATTGCGGATGTGGTCAACGCCAATGCCTCAGATTACTTCCCGGTGGATTTGAGCCAGTATCAGCTTGCGTACACCATTCTGGGAACGATCGGGGAGCAGAAGGGTTCTCAGCAGTATAAGCTGCTTGTGATGGCGGTGCCCACGGCGCTTTTGTCTGGCTACTACGATCTGGCGAAAGCGCTTAAGTTGGAAGTGGCGGCGATCGATTATGCCAGCAACAGTATCTTTCAGGTAGTGAAAGACGAGTGTGCGAAGGGAAAGCACATGATCGTTAAGATAGACGAGAGGTCGTCTCTGGTGATGGCGGTGGAAAATTCTGTACTGACATTTACCAGAAGCGTCTCTTACGGTGTGGATGAGATCATAGATACCGTGATGAATACGCTCTGCTGGGGTGAGGTTTCCACCGTGGAGCAGGCGATCCGGGTTCTGCAGAGAAATGACTGTATTGCCATGAATGAGAGCGGGGACGATGCCGGGAGTGAGGAAGCGGCGGAAAAATCGGCCAAAGACCGGGCGATGGAAGATGTGCGGGATGCCGTGATGCCTCTGGTGGGTGGCATCAGCAGAGTTATCGATTATTATGCTTCCAGAGCGTCGGGTGAGGCCATCGAGCGGATCCTGATCACAGGTGAGGGAGCTGATTTCAAAGGGGTAGGTGAACTGCTTTCCCGTGAGATTAATATGCCGGTAACCGTCTTGAAAGAGGCGGCGGGCTGGAACCTGATGCGCAACTTTAAAAACGAGTGTTTCAGTGAGTACATAGCCTGCGTGGGCGCTGCGGTTGCGCCCCTGGGCTTTAAGCAGGAGTCAGAGAAGCGCGGCAAGGAGAAGGCGAAGAAGGAAGGCGGCCAAAAGGGAACGAACTGGGCGCCGTTAGCATACAGTGTGTTTGGCGTCGGCCTTGTGGCGGCCGCCGCGCTTGCGGCGGTTCCAATGATCGGTTATGCGAAGCTGACGAAGACAAATATGGAGTTGAAATCGGAGGCGGGAAGTCTGGAGGACATTGTCCCGATCTACAATGAATATGTCGCGGTGAAGTCCGAGCACACTATGGTGGAAGCCATGTATGGTGCGACGGAGAGCCGGAACGAAGAGCTGGAGGAATTCTTGGGGGAATTGGAGGACAAGCTGCCGTCCAATGTGAATGTGATCTCACTGTCCAGCGACGCCTACGAGGTTACCATCAATATGAGGGTACAGACCAAGGATGATGCGGGCGAGGCCGTGGAGCAGATGAGAACCTTCCACTCGCTGGTTCCGGAGATGGTGACAGTGACTTCCCTCGTGGAGGAGGAAAACGAGGAGAGCGGCGAACACGCGGTTAACTTTACGGTGACGGCAGCGTATCAGGCTGTGGGATATGAGCCGGCGGAGACGGATGAAACGGAAAATGCAGAAAACGATGGGACGGATGCTGCTGCGGATGACGCGCCGGTAACGGCGGAATAGGAGGCATAGACGATGAAAGTATCAAAGAGAGACATATTACTGTTACTTGGCTTCCTTGGGATTCTTGCCGCGGTCTGCTCCTACCTGTTCGTTTTTCAGCCCACGATGGAGAAATCGGAGGCGTTGAAGCAGGAGAATCAGGAACTTCAGGACCGAATTGCGGATCTGCAGAACAAATCTGCAAACAGGGACACTTACGAGAGCGAAACGGCGCAGATGCGTCAGGAGATGGAGGAAATCTACCAGCTTTTCCCGGTGGACGTGCGGGAGGAGAATGCGGTGCTCTTAGCGATCAATCAGGAACTGCTTTCCCCGATGGAGGTGGAGTCCGTCACCATAGATGCTCTGCTGGAGGTACCTCTTTTGGAAATGCAGGATCAGGAGATGCCTGACGCCACCTACGAGATTGACGAGGTGGAGGAGATCGAGGACGCTACGGGGACACAGGAGGCGCCTACGCCCGAAACGGGAGATACCCAGGGTGCGGCAGGCACGAATCCGTTTAATCTGATGAGCCGCAAGGCGACGATTAATTACGAGGTCTCCTACGAGGGATTGAAGCGAAGCGTAAAGAATATCTGTATGCAGACAGACCGCATGGTAATCGACAGCCTGAATGTGGTCTATGACGAGCAGACGGGGCTTTTGAAGGGCTCCACGACAGTGAATATGTTCTGTGTGCCGAATCAGGAGGGCAAGGAGTATGAGGAACCTGACTTTGGCGGTGTGCTTCTCGGTACGGACAATATTTTCGGCACGCGGGTAATCCGCAGCGAGGGCAGTCTCCCTGATCTGGAGGACGGCGCAGAGGGAGAAGGCGCAGAAGACGCGGATGCGGCGGAAGAACAGTAGTTTACGCAAAACAAGCAGCAGTATGCGACGGCGGTTTACATAATGCAAGGGACAGCGCGCGGTAAAGGCGGAAGGGAGAGTCGTTATGACATCAGAGGACAGGCGAAAACTGAATAAAGATGCCGGATTTTCCCTGCTGGAACTTTTAATAGCAGTTGTTATTCTCGCTATTATCGTTATTCCGCTTTTAAATCTGTTTCTATCTTCCAATAAACTAAATATCAGATCCAGACAAACCCTGCGGGCCACCACGGCAGCACAGGATATCATGGAGGGATTGAAAGCATACAATATTGAGGAGATAAAGACGCAGTTTGCCGACCCGGCGAGCGGCTTCTATGTGATAGACAGCCGACTGATCAAGGGCGGTGTGGCGGAAGAGACTGCGCTCGAGGTGGACCCCGGTCTCTATGTGTTCAGCATGAAGGAACTGAACATGCAGGGTAGCAAGTTTGACGCGAAGATAGAGGTGGACGGCAGGGGATACATGACGGGTACCCTCACCCACGATAATGAGTTTAACGACGCGGCGCTGGCGGACGCGAGGAGTATCGACAAGGAGAACGGAACGTTTGTGGAGTCGGATGCTATCCGAAAGTCGGTGCTTACGGGCGTTTTTAAAATCCCTGACATGGAGAATGCCTTAAAGGATAAGCTGCGCGCGGCGGGGGTCGCGGACGTGGACGCAGAGTACCAGAACAGAAAAGACGCGGTCAACTTTAAAAATGTCTCCTCTCTTTTTGACAGCGTCAGGCGGGAAATATATGTATTTCTGACAACCAGCGCGGATGTGGACAAAAACGGCGGTTATAAAGTGGATATGAAGGTCACGCAGCGCTATATCTTTACATGCGGCGCGAGCGGTGAGGTGGGCGTGACGGGCGATGCAGGATCTTTGATTGGCACGATAGGTGACCCCGGTGTTCCCGGCACTCCCATCGGTCCAGTAGACCCGGACAAGGCCAGAGCCTTCGGCAGCATAGCCCGGACGAAGGACGGCAAGGTCAACGTCAATCTCTTTTATTACCCGCTCTACGGCGCGACCGCTCCCGACAAAATCATCATTAACAACACATCGGGAGTGCCCATGAATCTTCTGATTGCGAAGCAGCGGCATGAGAAAGAAGATCCGTCCAATCCCGGGATGCCCGATCTGAGCGATCCGGAGTACTATTCGGATCCGCAGCTGATGGCGGCGGAGCAGACTTACAGGGCAGAAATTACAATCAACGACACACATTTTGACGCAGATAAGTTTTCTTTAAAGACCAATCTGGGCTTAAACCTGGTGGGTCAAAAATATATGTCGGGCGGCTCGATAGAACTTCCGGCTCAGTTTAGCGTGACGGGGAAAAACCTGAATCAGTTAGATATCTATACACTGGACGGCGTGCGCAGTCCGCTTGGAAAAGCGGGGATGCCCGGCGAGGCCACGGAGCTGATCTACGACGTGGAGGTCACCGTCTATGAGGAGGGCGGCTTCAACGACGACGATAAGCGGATGGTCGTGATCGGGGGAAGCATGACGAACTGACGGCGGCTAGAGGCAATGCGGACAGGGGCTGTGTGGATGTCTGGGAATGTGATAAACGGCAGTAAATGGGGTGTGGGGTATGAGAAGAACGGCTGGGAAAATGCGACAGCTTTATGAGTGGACGAAAAAGAGACGGGATGACAGAGGTTCCGCCATCGTTATCGTGATCATTGCGATGGCGATGATCGGGATTCTGGCTACTACCATGCTCTGGATGGCCTACATGAATTATATGATAAAAGCGGCTGATATCCGCAACAAGAACAGCTTTTACACCGCGGAGGAAGTGGTGGAGCAGGTCATGTCGGGGCTGCGCAGAGAGTCCGCCGGGGCGGTGGGTGTCGCTTACCGGGATGTGCTGGCTAACTGGGATAACTTAACCTCAGAGGAGGCGCGCTCCAATCTCTTTATGACGACCTATATGGACACCTTAGTCGATAAGCTCAAGAGTCCTTCTCTCGGTACGGCTTATTATGACAGGACGATACTGGAAGGTTACGTGGATGCGGCTGCCTTCCAGCGGGGCACGCCGGGGGTCGGCGTTGACGAGGATGCATGGGATAACGGCGGCGGAACAGGCCCTACTGACCCGAACGGTCAACCACATATGGAGATCGTAAACAACAACAGCATTATCCTTAAGAATATCTATGTATCCTGCACGGATGACGAGGGCAGGGTGTCTATCGTGCAGACGGATATCTGTCTGGATGTGCCGAAGCTGATTTTTGAGAACAACGGCTCCATTGACGGCCTGTACCAGTATTCCCTGATCGGCAACGAGGGGATCGAGATACAGGGGCCGGGCATTGTCAGGATGGAGGGCAGCGTCTATGCGGGCACGGATGTGGACGGAAAGGGCGGTTTTACGCTTGGTATAAGGACGGAAGCGGACGGCAGTAAGACGAAACTTGGCAACACGAATTTGATACTTGAAGATTCCCTGCGCCTGATTTCCAAGGGCGATGTCGTGGTGCAGGGGCCAGCTTCCGGGCTGACAGTGCGGGATGTGCTCGGACAGGACAACCGCGTGTACGCGAAAAACATCAAGCTGGACAGTGCGTCGGCAAGCATTGACAGCAGGGTGTATGTGGCGAATGATCTGACGCTGGACGGTGTCGGGAGCAGGGTCGCGCTCACGAAGGAATATTACGGATACGGGAAGGACACATATAACGGGTTTGCGGGAGATCCGCCCATAGACTCCGGGGCCAGCAGCGCCATTATCATAAACGGTAAGGATTCCACGGTGGATATGTCTTCCGTGACGAGACTGATGATCGCGGGCCGCGCTTATATCGGGTCTAATATTGGGAACACGGCGGGCGATGAGGCAAGCTACACGAATGTGCCGGGAGTTAAGGTGCCGAAAACACCCGTGATGATGGGTGAGTCCATCGCTGTCAAGGGCGGTCAGGTGGCTTATCTCGTGCCGGCGGAGTGTATCGGGACGCTGGAGGGTGTGAGCGAGATCGGACAGAACCCTATAGACGCCAATAAGGAAAACGATATTGTTGACTTTCAGAATGCGTATGGTGCTGATTTCAAAGAAGTGGATTTTGGCAGGAAGGTTTACCGTCTGGGAGGTAAGTCTTTGAGCGAGTTCGGCGTGAATGACATGAACCATATCCGCAAAGTTTATGCGCCATATCGTGGCGGTTCCCTGCTCTACTATTATCTGGTCATGGATAAGACGCAGGCGGAGAAATATTTCGTGCAGTATTACGATTTTCATGCCAACAGGGAGGAAATAGACACTTATTTCAACAGGTATCTCTCTGGCGGGTTCCAGCTCGGAGACTTCACGAGCGCGACGAACCAGTACACGATTCTGGGAAACAGTCTGGTGAGCAGCGCCCTCTCGGCCAGCGGGGTAACTTTGCTTACAGGGGTTGATCAGACGACTTTGCTGCCGCCCGCGGGGACGCCGGGGGAAGGCGGCACAGGAGGAACGGGAACGCCCGGCGAGGGCACAGACCCGGCAGCGCCCGTTGACCCGGACGCCTACACGGAGACCGGTGCCAATGCGGAGGAAGTGACGGATACCAGGACGCAGGGGGAGAGGGAGAGTGATGTATATGCGCGCTCGGATCAGATCAGGAGCGAGTATAAGGGGTTAAATTATAATCTGACGGAAACC
Source organism: Lachnospiraceae bacterium UBA7143 (assembly GCA_002491905.1). Lineage (GTDB taxonomy): Bacteria > Bacillota > Clostridia > Lachnospirales > Lachnospiraceae > UBA3282. The sequence goes on from DKWV01000034.1 coordinate 11,216, forward strand.
GCACCTCCAGCGCTTGCTGATCCCGATATCGATCCGGTGGAGGCGGCGAAGCACTATGTATTTAACAGCGTGATCAGGGAGGCAGAGGTTGAGCAGTATCTGAATGACAATTCATGGAACCATGTAAGTTATATGACATCTTCAGATAAATGGGCATATCTTACGAAAAATAATGTGACTCTGTCGGGGCTCAGCACGATATCTGGCATCACGGGGCATACTTGTACGGCATCAGATTTAAGGCTGGTTGTCTGCTTTGGAGACGTGACAGTTGATTGTGATTTCACCGGCCTGATTATCGCAAAGGGAAAGATTATTGTGGATGGGACACCTAATATCAAGCTCAGCGGAACCGATCTGGCCAATGTGCTGGAAGCAAAAAGCGAGCACTATGTGGACGACGGCAGCGGAGACAACCGGAAACCGATCGATATGTTTGTGAACGGCGGCGGCAGTATGTTGAACGGAGCGGCGTCCGCTGATGTGGATGACGCGGGCAATCTGGTACTCGACTACAGCGAGCTTGTCCGTTATATGAACTGGATCAAGAAATAAAAGGAAGGAAGCGGAAGTTTGAGCGCAAGAAGGCGGGACAAAGACAAACTTCATAGTGACAAAGCAGGCGGACATTTCGATAACACGCGTTACATTTGGAATAACGGGGGTTATTCCCTTATAGAGCTGGTCATCGTTCTCGCCATCATTGCAATCATCATGAGTACGGTGTTTTACTCGATCATTCTGATATTCAGCGCGAATGCAAAGAGTACCGCCAACGATATCCAGCGTTCCATCGGGGACTGCAAGGTGACGACGATGGGCAGGGCGGCTGCGTACATGGAGCTTTACCGAGATTCTTCGAATGAAAATGTGTATACGCGGATGTATGTCATGGACAGCAGCGGCACGTATGTGCCGTCGGAGCCGCAGAAGGTGGGGCCGAGGAGGGTGACGGTGAAATATGCGTCTTCAGAGGCCGGGATCGCGGAGACAGAGCTGCTTGCGGGTGACAGCATCCAAATCTGGTTTGACCGCGCAACAGGTGGTTTTGCGGACAATGTAAGCCACACCTTCTATGATTGTATTCGCGTGGAAGGCGGCAGTAAGAACTATGAGATCAGACTGACAAAGCTTACGGGCAAGTCCGAAGTGAAGGCTGTGACGACACCGTAGCATCATGACGGATTCGGCAGCGTGGCGAATCCGGACGACCATGCAGATGTGGTGGAGTAAGTGCAAAAGTCGGAAAAAACGGCCTGTGTATGGAGATGGTTATGGGGAAACGAAGCGGGGGTAATAAAATGCGTGTGAGAAAGGATCAGAGAGGCTTTACCATAGTGGAATTGTTGATTGCGATAGCGATCCTGTCCATCGTCGTGGCGTCGGTGTGCGGGTTTATTCTGGTCGGCTCCAGAAGCTATGCGTCGGCCAACAGCGATATCAACGTGCAGCAGGAGGCGCAGCTTTCCCTGAACCAGATGTCGGATGTGCTGATTGATACGACAAGAAGTGTGACCTATACAGGGTATAATGTCGGCGGAACGACCGCTCAGAAAGCGTTGAAGGATGCGGAATTTACTTTTACGCCGGAAGATAAAAGTTTGCTGATGCTTAACGGCGTGGCCGTCAAAAATCCCAGCGGAGGGCCGGATACCATAGAAAAAGGAAACGGCAATAAGAATTATCATTTTTATTATGATAAAGATGCGGGAGGTGAAAAGGGAGGAACGATCTTTTATGCGGAAGGAGATGCCGTCGCCGGGGAGATACCGGCTTTTGGAGACCCCGCTTTTGAATGGGTCGAATTGGCAAGTCATGTGACGGATTTTTCCGTGGATTTGAGTCAGGTGGAGGAGAAGCGCGTGGTGCAGCTTGCCCTGACCTTTCTGGATGGAAATAAGGAGTATGTGACTTCCAATAACGTGACCATCCGCAATAAAGTAGGGGTAAACGACGCGGAACTTGCGCCTTTGAATAAGAAAAAAACACTTTCTGTCACTCCCAGGGATTCCGGGGTGATTTTGGAACCGGGCGAGACATATCATTTTTCTACCCCCAAGGTGACGGGTGAGAATGTGGCGGACAGGAGCGTTACCTGGTCGCTGGCGGTGCCGGGAGGGAGCAGCCCTTCGGGCGGGACCATATTTACGGATACGGCGAACGGCGTCCTGCAGGTGGCGACGGACGAACCGGCGGGGACGATTGATGTGGTGATTACGACCAATGCGGTGGATTCTGACGGAAACCATGCTTCCTGCACATTGACGGTTTACATAAAGAGAGTAAGAACTGTGAGTCTGAATTTGAAGGATTCGAGTGACGCGGATACGGACGATACGAAGAAGGAAGTCAGCGCAGGTGAAGAATTTACGATCGGCTCAGTGGTTGAGGGTGAGAAGCTGGGCGTACAGTGCAGCGGCTGTACGGAGGATATTTCGCATGACCATGACGTGGTGAACTGGCGCGTTACGCAGGGGGCGGAGTCTGTCGAGACAGTGGACGTCGGGGACTACAAGGCGGATACCAAGTACCGGGTGAAGACGGGCACGGCGGAGGGCACGGTCATCAAGATCGCGGCTACTTCTTATCTGGGACAGCCCACGAGCAGGCTTTATCCGGCTGTGGATGGGGAGATTACCCTGACGGTGGCGAAATCAAAGAAAAATATCCACGTGGACGGCAACCTCCAGTGGGGACAGGGTACGAAGATAGGGATTGACTATGGGCCTGATTTCAACGGATCCGGGCAGGGTTACTATCTGATCTGTGCGCGGATCAGGGAGTACGGCTCCGAGAGCGGCGAAAAGGTTATGATTTACCGCACGCTGGGTAATGACAGCTGGGTGACGCCGGATTTGTTTGGTGTGGAAGATATCAGCAGGCCGTGGTATCTCTCCCTGCAGGTGATTGATCCGAGGGCGCATTTTCAGCCGGGAGTCAGTCCGGATAACCAGCCGGGGCAGAACATTATGCAGAAGGTCAAAGAGCAGATACACGACCAGGTTGTGCTGGATGTAGTAGCTGATTATCTGGCGAACAGCCCGGGTGGCACTTACAACGGTAAATATCCCCATACCGATAAGTTTGAGGGAATGATTAACCCGCCGGAGATTTTCTATTATTATAATGGGAAAAAGAATCTCAGCGGTGAATTGCATCTGAATCCGGTAACCGGTCTGTCGCAGGATAATGGATCACATGAGACTAAGTTCGGTGTCGATTATGTGAAGAATACTAAGGGAAATAACGGATATGGCGGCGGTATTGAGTTCGCGAACAACAATGTAAAATTTAGTGTATACAAGGAGAAGAACGGCGGCGGTTTGGAGAAGCTTTACTGGTATGATGCTGTAAACAACAATTATCAGGGCAACAACAGGCTTTACAACGCACTCGAGGTGAATGATGTACAAAATGCGCCCAGTATGATGATTAAGCTGGATTTTAACAACAGAAATGCCTTCTCACAGGTGGAAGGCAGATATCGGCTCATACCTACCATATGGTATGCGCAGAATCCTCATACGGATCACTCCTATGATATTTACTATCTGGACTATGAGCCCAATTATGGCAATAAACAGTATTATGAAGAACCTAAGAGTACGATTTATTATGAGATGATCAACAGCGGCAATGTGGACGCGTTTTGGAGCTACCACGACAACAGCCAGTTTACGAAGGGCGAGATTTATTTCCCGACGCCTTCCGAGTTATCGTCGGACTGGCCTTCGCCTTCCAATTTCAATTACTATTTTAACATCAACGACTTGCAGGAGGAGCTTGGTTGGCATGATGCGAAGCAGATGAATCAGTTCCGAAAGCTGGTCAAAGGCAGAGAGAGTGAACAGATATACTATCAGGCGTCTTCGATTCGCTGCCGTTATGTGAAGGATAAGAATGTCTACGAACTGGAACTCTTCTATAAATACAGGGATTCCGTGTGGAATATGGAAGTGGAGGCCTCCGCAGGCGTGTTCCAATGCGCGCCGGACGGAACCAGATGGGAGAGGAAGGATAAGGGCACATTTGACAGCCAGTTGGAAAAGGATAAAGACAGTAAGCCGTCTCTCAATGCCACGGCGAATGTAAACTTCCAGATGGAGGGCAGACAGTATAACGGTAAGATGTATATTCCGCTGCCGTCGGAGAGAGCTTTCAGCAATAATAACGGGGGCCTTGGATTTGAGCTGAAGCAGAGCGCGGAGCAGTCGAGAGACTGGTGGAAGGTGAGATATCAGCAGGCAGGACAAACGAATACGCAGGAGGTAGAATTTGCGAAAGTGACTTGTACCTATGATGCGGCGGCAGATACCTACACATTAAGGATATATGACCGAAATACGAATTATGTAGTGGCGTTCACCTGCAAGAGCAATGGAAAGCTGTGGACGCAGCAGTAGCGGTTGGTATAGGGGAATATGGCACAGTACCATAAAAAGAGAAGGTGTTATACATGGGGAAAAAGGATCTTAAATCGTTGTTAAAACGAAATGCAGACAGCAAATCGATGAATCCGATTTCTTTGGTTCTGGCATTCATTTTCGGGGCAGTGATTGCTTTTGTGGCAGCATGGCGAATCCGGGCGTCTAAGGGGAAAAAGGGCGACGGGGAGTCCGAAAGCAGTGGTGCGGCCGACGCTGTCAGTGCGCAGACGGAAAGGGAATTGAAAGAGCTGATCAAAGAGCTGCGAAGCGAGAACGAGCGCAGAAGGCGCGAGGACCGTGCGGAGCGGCTGGAACGCGCGCAAAATGACGGCGGGAACAATGGAAAACGCCGGAAAGCCGTACAGGATCAGCAGATTAAACCTTACAGGCCGCGCAAACGGGTATCTGTAAAAGGAATTTTGGGGCGTGCGGTGGCAGTGGCGGCAGCGGCGGCGCTTGTGGTGACGGGGCTTTATATGGCGCCTTATGAGAGAGTGCCTGTATCCACAGTGCAGGCGAGGGAATCCTTTGGCGGCATCAAACAGGTTGTGGAGGAGCATAACGAGGAGAATCCTTTTGTCATTCTGGATATTGTGCCCGGTAAGGCGCAAGCTGAAGTAAACGGTAAGAAATATGACTTTTCGCTGGGCACCATCGGTTATCTTGCGCCTGGCCAGTCCCCGATCCAGAAAGATCTCCTGCGTATTTTTAAAGGGGATGGGGAAGAAGGTAACAATGAAGAGTTTTATAAGTATTCTGACAGGAAAGCATTGACTGACGCGGTTATTTCAAACGGGTACAGTGGAATCACCTATCAGGAGGCTTACGGTGGAACCGGGGAGGATCTGAGAGCAAGTATATGGAGTAAGATTTTTGATCCTGTGGATGTGACCCATGATGAGAATGGAAAACTGCCCGAGAACGGGAATTATCCCACCGGGAGGATTTATGCCCGTGTGGAGAAGAGACCGGACGGCGATACGGGAACGGGAAATCTTCCCGCGCGTGCCGGGTTTGACTATAATCTGACATGGCAGCCTGAGGGGAGTACGCTTTTTGCAGCTTCTGTCATGTCGGTTCCTTCAGCGGAAGGCGTTTATACATTTGCGGAGGGACAGGGAGACTATCATGTGATCTTCGGTGAACCCGTGATGGCTATGAGCGGATACCGCGCTGAAGTGATAAAGAGTGGCAGTTACGACGAGGTGCTTTTTGGTGGAAGCTATTCCGACACTACGGGCGTATATCTCGTGGAGAATGGCACATATACGTATGCGGGCGTGATAGGAAACCACACGGGTACTGTAATTCCTAAGCCGGAGGAGCCTGAGGAGCCGACAAAGCCGGAACCTCCGGTGGACCCGACGGACCCGGAGCAGCCGGCGGATCCGATGAACCCGGATCAACCGACCGATCCGGAGGAGCCTGAGCAGCCGACCGACCCGACGGACCCGGAGCAGCCGACTGACCCGGTGGACCCGGGGCAGCCGATCGGTCCGACGGACCCGGAACAGCCCGCGGAGCCTCAACCAGACCAACCTCAGCCGGAACAGCCAGACAGCCCGGAACCTGCGCCGGAACAGACACCTGTACAGGAATCTTTGTCTGCACCCGTGCAGGAAACTGTTGAGCCTGAGCCTGTGGCTTCGGCTTTTCGGAGACAGTCTGTTCTGAAGAAGGCAGGAGCGGAGGACGGATGGTATCTGTGTGTAGGTACGGAGCCAATGTCGGAGCCGACACCAGAACCTGTGCCGGAGCCGACACCAGAACCTGTGCCGGGGCCGACACCAGAACCCGTGCCGGAGCCGACACCGGAACCGACACCAGAACCCGTGCCGGAGCCGACACCGGAACCTGCACCAGAGCCGAATCCGGAGCTGCCGGCGGACGGCACATACTGCGTCTTAAAATTTACCTATGTTGAGGCGGAGGAAGAACAGCTTCTGTATCAGATTAAGGAAGTCAGCGCAGTTTCCAAGGAAGAGGGCGTTCCGTGTCCTTATGACAGTTATTTACTGGAAAAGGGATTATTCCTGAACAGCCTGAATGCGGCAGGGGAAGAGTCTGACACTGACCTCTATGCGGCGGAACCTGATCTGGCGGGACAGTTTGAATATGTTGGCGGCGGTAAAGGCATGTACAAGATTACCAGAAGCCGCGCTGCAGAAAATGTTGTCTCGATGACCGGCAAAACGTTACAGGATCCCGAAATCCAGAATATGGATTTGCAGCAGGCTGATACACAGGACGGACAGGATGCCGAGGGACAGTCTGTCATTGTGAGGGCGGCAGAGACTGGTTCCGTACATTATATTGAACTGCAGAACGCGCCTGTGTATATACGGTGTACCGGTGGAAACGACTTCCTGAGACGCTATGTGTTTAACTCATTGAAGTCGCAGGACAATGCCTCCGATGACTTTGCAATCACGGTGAATACGGTGCCCGCCGGAGATGTGACGAGTGGGATGGTGCAGGAGGCCGACCTGATTTACCTGGAGGACGGTACGGGTCTGTATATTAATCAGGATGCGGAGAAGAGCTATATCGGTACTGATGCGGCGGGAGATGCCGCGGACGGCTTGAAGGATATTGGCGGTGACGACAGCGACATTGTGATCACCACCCTGCTGAGAGAGGCGGTCGAATCGTTAAAGCCTGTCATCGTGGATTACGGGGTGATTGAGGATGAGACGAATTATGCGGACAGCAAGTATCAGAAGCTGGCAAAGGCTTTTCTGAAAAAGGATCTCTTTGCTTTCTACCATGAGATGGAGAAATCGAAGGATCTGGCGGCCAGCATATTGATGAATGTTGATTCCAAAGATTTTCCGAATAAAAAGGACAATGATTATCATTATGTAAACCGAAATGTATATCTGGTAAACGGCACGCCCCTGGTGGGAGACGATTTCCCTGAGACGATGGATCAGGATAAGGCAAAGTCGGGCTTTAGTGAAGTGCTGGCGGCGATCCGGGCAGAGAACGTCATGCTGCCTGAGGATGACAGAATCTCGGAGAAGATCAGCAAGGCGATGGCGGTGCAGTACATCATCAACTATTCCCTCGGGCTGGTTGGGGAGTATAAGGATATATCCATTCTGGAGCTGCAGCCGACGGCGAATATGGATTCTGACCTGCACCGGGGTGTGAACGAGGATAAGGGAAGCGTCGTCCTGTACTGGCAGAGGGGCAAGGAAGGGGAAGGACAGCAGATCCTCAGAAGCTCCAGAATGATAGAGACGAACGTTGTTGTAAGTTCGGTGGCGGCGTTCAACACCAGCTATCAGGATATCAACGCGGATTACAATATGATCTTCATCGGACTGGACGGACAGCGCCTCTATCACGAGGCGGACGAGGACGGCAAACTGCAGGCGGTCTACAATGAGCCAGATTTAAACGGCAAAGTTTATCACACGGGAGACAGCGTAGCGGGCGGCGGTGCCAAATATGACGAGAACGATATCACAGAGCAGAAAAAGAAGGAGCTCCTTGACTATCTGCGGGCCGGATATCCCATTGTGGTGGAGAACGACTGCTTTAAGGACAGGAGCGCCAGAAAGGCGGATGAGGAGGATATCAATACAAAGTACATTGCCTCCGACACGCAGATGTATGATTTTCTCAAAGAGGCGATCTCTATGGGCAGATCGGAAGACGATGACGACGGGGAGAGCGGCGTCGGTATCTATACCATAGAAGATGTGCACAGCAGCGCTATGTTTGCGGTGCAGCTAAATGCCCTGCGTCCGAAGATCGAACTTCGGAAAAAGGATGAGAACGCCGGGGACACTGGCGGAAATGATTCCGAAGAAGATCAGCTGCCTTCCGATATGATTGAAGCTTTGGCTGTGCCTGAGAAGGCGGGTGTCCTCAGAGGTACGATAGAGTACCGCATCACAAGCGACAGGATGGGAGAAGACAGGACTTACAGGGGAAGTCTGGACAGACACCTGTATCTCGATCTGAATTATGACGGCGTTTTTGCGCCGGAGGAGGAGTTTACCGGATACGAGTATGAGGAGAGCGGAGAGATCGGAAGGGTCAGCGTCGATTTCAATGAGATTAACTTTGGCATCGTGCCGTGGAAGCTGGAAGTGACGGATGCCGATAACAGATACCGGCGCGCTTCCACGCAGGGCTGCTTTACCATTAGCGGCGGCGATAAGGCAAAGATTCGGGTACTGCAGGTGCTTGACGATACGGCGAACGACTTTGCGAACCTGCAGGAGATATATGAGAAGATAGATAATTCCATGCTTGGATACTATATGGAAGGCGCAGAGTCACTGCTTCGGATGAAATGGGATATCGAGACGGTTACACCGGACGATTTGGCGGCTAAGCTGGACAAAAACGCGAATTACTTATCAAACTGCGACGTGGTGGTACTGGGCTTTGGCGAGAGCGGGAATCCAGGGGATAAAGTGATGAATGCAGTCAATGCGTTCCTTGATGCGGGCGGGGGTGTGCTTGTCTCCTCCGCGGGCGCTTCGGAGGAAAAGGGAAGGCTCGGCCTGTCTGCAGCGGTTCTTGGACAGAAGGAAGGGCAGAAGACCTATGGAAAGCTCGGACTGCACAGCGATACGAAACTCCGCTATGACGGCATGGAAGCCCGCATGTTCAACAAGACGCCCAGCCTGTTTCTGGATCGCGTCAATTATGGCACGATTTCCAGATGGCCATATCAGATCAATACGGGGGCGCAGCTTGGAAGCCATACGGAAACTTCGATGGCCGATTACCTGTTAGATATCGGAACGGCGCGAGATGAAGATGCGGACAGGGGCAAGGCTTATACGACAGCATGGTTTACCCTGCTTGACCTTGATCTTTCAAAAGGGCCTTACAGTTCGTCGCCCCGTGACGGCAGAAACAACTACTATGTATACAGCAAGGGAAATGTGGTGTATGTAGGACAGTCCGAATACAGATACGACTATGACCCGGACAGCGGGATCAGGGCGGAGGATGAAGGTACGGACGAGTGTATGATCTTCGTGAATGCGCTGATGGCAGCTTACAATGCAAGCGTGCACAGGGCAAATGTCTCCATCGTGGCGGGCTTTAACGGCGCGACTAAGGTGGAGAGCGTCACGGTTCCCTACGACGTGGCCTTTAAGGAGAGCGGGACCGATGGCAATAAGAACGGTATTTTAGGCGAGACGGTGGACGTGTATTTTCGGTACACGGATAACAATATCGCGGTCGATAAAGTTACGACGCCGACTTTCTACTATAAAAATGCAGGCGCACCGGCGGATGCGGAGCTTCTGCTGGCGAACGACGCAGTCAACACTGCTGCCTACACGGAATTTTCCAGCCCCATCTGGGCGGTGGAGAACAACCGTCTGGTGGAAGTGACGGAAGGGATTGTCCCGGATAAGGTCTACCGGATCAAGGCGCCGCTGACTGCTCTGCAAATGGGGGAGGACGAGATGTCGCAGATCTGTGTCCTGCTCACGAGCCGTTACACGAGAGCGGGGCAGAGCGTGGAGGCGCTCAGTATGGACAGCGTGTCCCTGAACCGTGCCCAGATGTTCCTGCTGGAGTAATACGGAATAAATGCCTTGACCGATTTTTCTATATTTCATATAATCATTTTAAAAGACGGGACGTCCGAAAGGAGGGAGCCAGAATGGAGGTTATGGAAATGACTGAAAAAGAGCAGGCGGCAATCATGATTGATATTTATACTGATTTACAGAGGATTCAGAAGGCAGAGGACAAGGAAAAGGAATTGTCGAATCAGCTTCGTAAAGCGAAGGCAAAGCTCGAGGCTTTGGGAATTGTGACAGAAAATTTAATCATAGAATAGTTATGTAAGGCGGGAAAGGCTTTCACAGTCTTTCCCGTTTTTTTGTATAATAGGAAATTCCT
>DKWV01000026.1 GCA_002491905.1 Lachnospiraceae bacterium UBA7143
CGGCAACGTTTCACGCAATTCTTAAAGAAGTGTACAACATCACTTGGCGTATTTAATATTAATGATTTGCATCAATGGAAATATAGCGAGAAAAGAAATATATATATAATTTCGCAAAATTAAGGAGGATATTATGTTAAAGCTCATCTTACAAAACAACACAGAAATACAGGTAAAAGAAGGATCAACCATCTTTGATATCATGATTGACCCCTCTGATTACAGCTATATGTGGGAAGCTCTCACAGAAAGCAACTTAAAACTCGTCAAACTCATATCAGAAAGCGGAGATTTGCTCGATCAGAAGGAGAACCTTGTCGTTGCCAGCGAAAATTCTTTCCGCGAAAAGGATCTTGTCAGCTGCCACTTCTATTTACGCGAAAAGACAGAAGTCGAGCTGCTGCGGGAACAGATAGCTGCCTTGACAGCAGAACTCAGTGTACATGATGGCGCTATCGCAGATATGGGAGAAGCGATCAGCGACCTTGCCGAGGAAGGAGGAATTGCATAATGGGAAAATTTTATGGAACTAAAATTTTAAACGGCAGCATAGCGTTTGAAGATGTGCCAAAATTATGGAGAAATCCAACGGAAAAATGGATGACTGAGAATGCAGCGCAGTGACAGGATAAAAATATGGGATAGAGAGTCTTCACTCTTCTATCCCTATTTTTTACAATTTCTTATCTAAACTAAATGCACCTGCTATCACCCAAACTTCGCAATATCATAACTGAGCGTGATATCCTTCTCCCCGTAAAGTTTGAAATAATTCTGCACGATACGGTCGGTCACCACGCGCACATTCTCCCGCTCCGTGCCCAAAAGCACCACGAGAAACTGGGAGCTGCTGTATCTTGCACCCACGTCCACGCCTCGCAGGGACTTGCAGATCGCCTGCTCCATGCACTGCATGGCCGTCTCCATACGCTCCAGCTTCACCTCGCTTCCGTTTGATGAAAAGAGGGTGAAGAGCAGAAGCTGCGTCTCTTTCTTGCTGCGCGCCGACATATGTTTCACAAAATCATACACATGGTTAAACTCATCATAATCCACCTGGAACGCACCCTGATAAGTCTCGCGGTTCTTAATGGCATCCATAATCTTATCCAGATCGCTCTGGGACTGTTCGGGTGTCCGCAGAATGCCTGACCTCTGGAAGAACCCGTAATGATCTCCTCTACTCTGTTTTACGAGATAGAGCGCCTTATCGGCTCTTCTGTACAGCTCCTCAAATTCTCTTCCGTCCGTCCCGGAGATACTGATACCCACCGAAAGTTCCGCGTCCTTAAGTACCTCTACCTCCTCCTGTTTCTTTCGGAAAGCCTCCAGAAGTTCTTCCACTTTCTGCGTGACAACTTTTTCGTCTGTGACGCCAGCCATATAATACAGGAACTCATCCCCGCCGGTTCTGCAGACAATATCGTTTTCACATATTTCCCGCATTACATCGGCAACCACCTTCAGGGCGTAATCTCCCATCAGATGCCCATGCACGTCGTTAATTTGCCTGAAATGATCGAGATCGATCAGCATCAGGGTGCCGCCCTCCGCACGCAGACTCAAGGAGATGTCGTACTCTCCCTTTTGTCTGCTCAGAAGTCCTGTCAGATAATCAATAGGGGATTCCAATACATTCTCGGAGCCCATCGTGATGCCAACAATCTTGCCGCTGTCGAAAATCGGCGTCGCCAGATCCTCCTCGGGCATCCACATTTTCTCCAAAGCTCCCTCTTTGATCAGATCAACAAATATATCTACCAGCTCAGGATCCCACTGGCTCCCCTTCCCTTTCTCCAGCTCCTGCATGACCACTTCGTCATTCAGCCGCCTGCGGTAAACGCGGTTGCTTGTCATGGCGTCATAGGAATCCACCAGGCCGATCACCCGCGCCACCAGAGGAATCGACTCTCCCTTTAACCCCTCCGGATATCCCTTGCCGTCATAGCGCTCATGGTGATATTTCGCGCCCACGTTGACATTGGGAAACATCTTGAAATCGTTTAAAATCTCAGTGCCCACAAGGGTATGCCCCTTTATCAGGCGAAATTCCACATCCGTCAGCTTAAAAGGCTTATTGAGCACGGCATCCGGCACACCGATCTTGCCCACGTCATGCAGCATCGCCACATAATAAATGTTCTGAATCTCCTCTTCTGTCCAGCCCAGACGCTGCGCTAAAAGCTCGGAGTACGCTGCCACCCGCATGGAGTGTCCTTTTGTATAGTCATCCTTTGCATCCACCGTATTGGCAACCGTCATGATCGCCTGGATCGTGATGCGCTCCATCTCCTTCGTCTTTTCATCCAGCCTGCGCTGTAAGTCTTTCCGGTAGCCGTCCAACTCAATCATATTCCTGATACGGCTCAACATGACATTCGGCTCGAAAGGCTTGGAAATATAATCGCATGCGCCCACACGGAAACACTCTATCTCCGTCTCCGCGCTGCGGTCAGCCGTCAGGAAAATCACAGGGATCTTACGCCAGCGCGCATCCTTCCGCAGTGTCTCCATCACCTCAAATCCGCCAATCTCCGGCATATTGATATCCAGAAGAATCAGATCCGGCGTGTGCCGCTCCAGATACTTATAGGCCTGTTTCCCAGAATTTACGGCCACCGCCTTGTATTCTCCCTCAAGGAGCTTCTGCGCCGTCGCCAATGTCAGTCTGTCATCATCGACAATCAAGATTATTTTTTTCATTTGTCCCCCATATTAACTATGTAACATAAACGGCTCCTTGTTTCATTATACGCGCACCAGGGACAAAAAGCAAACAAATCTCCGATCAATTTGACACATTTAGGCATCAATTATCCGGGATTAACTATCCCGGCTCATTTCCTTTTTCAGCCGGCGCATAATCTTTTTTTCCAGTCTGGAAATATAGGACTGTGAAATCCCGAGCAGCTCCGCCACTTCCTTCTGGGTCAGCTCCTTCCCGTCCGCGTTCCCGATTCCGAACCGCAGGCGGATAATCGTCTGTTCCCGCTCAGACAGCTTTGCTATCGCCCGGATCAGAAGCTTTCTCTCCACCTCATCCTCCAGATTCTTGTAAATCACATCCTCATCCGTCCCGAGAATATCCGAGAGCAGAAGCTCATTGCCGTCCCAGTCTACATTCAGTGGCTCGTCGATGGAGACCTCCATCCGGTGCTTGTTATTTCTTCTCAGGTACATTAAAATTTCATTCTCAATGCAGCGTGAAGCATAGGTCGCCAGCTTGATGTTCTTCCCCGGATTGAAGGTGTTGATGGACTTGATCAGCCCGATAGTTCCGATGGAGATCAGATCCTCCACCCCGACGCCCGTGTTGTCAAACTTTTTCGCAATGTACACCACCAGTCTTAAGTTATGCTCTATCAGAATCGATTTGGCCTCGTCCTCATATTCCGTTCCCAGATCGCCGATGATCTCATTCTCCTTTTCGCTCTCGAGAGGCGGCGGCAGTACCTCTGCCCCTCCTATGTAATGAATGTCTCCCTGTCTGGTCATCAGGAATTTCTGGTCCCTGTGCACCATCTTAAACTGAATCTTACCGGGAATTGCCACTTTAAAAACCATCTTTTTTCCTCCTAGTTTTCTAATAGCCCGGGGTGTAATATCATCTGGTACTCGCTATCCTCAGGTATTCCCGTATCACAAACCGCAACTATGACATGTTCTCTTTTGAGCGCACCCGCCGTCTCCTCTATCACAATTTCAGGCAGTTCATAGGCCGGGAGAATCCCCCTCTCCATTCCCACGCTCTGATAAGGCACGGCATGGTACTTTTCCCGTGACAGGCAGGATGCCATGCAGTGGGCAATCCTTTCGCTGATTACGCTCACCGGCATACCGCTGACAGGATCTGACAGGTGATTGCCCGTATCCACCAGCGCCTTTACACGGATTTCCTGTCCGAGGGACGGCACATATATCCGCACTGTCCTCAGATGATCTTCTCTCCGCCTCATAAGCCCCCATAAAACAACCCTGAGAACAAGATAAGACAACGCGCCCGCCGACAGGGTTAAGAAAAGCCCTCCACTCCCCCTCACAACGGTTCTTAAGCGGTTGAGAATCCATATCATGACGCCGCCTAAAAAAAATCCGGCGGCTGCCATAAACAGGGACGCCCTGAAAAGACTGCGCATGCCGTGTATTTTATAAGTGAGGCACATCATACACATACTGACAGGTACTGAACCGAGCAACAGTCTTCCTCCCACCGTGAAAACCGGCAGCATCAGACTTAAACAGCTCAACCCTGCACCCACTGCCGCTCCCAGCCAGATCCTCCGGCGCGTGGCAGTACGCCGCATAATTTGTCCGGCCAGGGACAGCAGATACAGATTCGTCGTCATCTGCAGGATGAAAACACTGTCAATATATAATTTGTAATACACATTACACCTCCGTATTTCCTTTTCATTATAGGAAATACAGTCCGCATATTCTGTCATAATCAGGGAGCATTTCCCCTATTTTTCCAGACAGATAACTACAAGGAAAAACAAAATACCACAGGATATTCTCCTGTGGTATGTAAGGTCGTCCTCTGTCACTATTTGTTTTATTTTCTCAGGAAACTGGGAATATCAAGGGATTTCTCCTCCACGGAGCTCTTGATATCGTTGGTCTTCTGGATGCCGATCGGCTTAAGCCCTGCCTGCGTCCTGGCCTGTCCGCCCTGTGCCGCTGCCGGCTGCTTTAAGCCTATGTTCGCCGCCGTGAAAGCGCCAAGGCCCGCGCCTGTTCCCACCGCGCTCTTTCCCTGCAGGGAAGTGGGTGTTATGTATCCGCTCTTGAAGCCGAGACCCGCGCCCTGTCTGGCCGCCTTCTCCTCGATGCCCGTGGCAATAATGGTGACGTTACAGGTATCTGTCATGCTGGAATCATACATCGCGCCGAAGATAATATTCACCTCATCCCCCGTGAGATTTCTCACATAGTCGGACGCATCGGAGGCATCCGCCAGGGATATATCGCCGGACACGTTGATAATCACATGGGTCGCCCCGGTAATGGTCGTCTCAAGCAGCGGGCTCTCTACCGCCATCTTAGCGGCCTCCGCTGCCTTGTCATCGCCTTTGCCAGTGCCGATGCCGATATGGGCGATACCCTTGTCCTTCATAACGGTCTGCACATCCGCGAAATCCAGATTGATGATCGCGGGCATATTGATCAGGTCGGTAATGCCCTGCACCGCCTGCTGCAGCACCTCATCCGCTTTCTTAAGAGCCTCCGGCATGGTGGTACGCCTGTCCACGATCTCAAGAAGCTTGTCGTTTGGAATCACAATCAACGTATCTACATTGTCCTTAATCTTTTCAATCCCGGCCAGCGCATTGGTCATACGCGCCTTCGCCTCAAAGCGAAAAGGCTTCGTCACCACGCCGACTGTCAGAATACCCATATCTTTCGCAAGCTTGGCCACCACAGGAGCCGCTCCCGTCCCGGTGCCGCCGCCCATGCCGCAGGTGACAAACACCATGTCCGCTCCTTTTAACGCCTGCGCCACTTCCTCTGAGCTCTCTTCCGCCGCCTTCTCGCCGATCTCCGGCTTCGCGCCTGCGCCGAGTCCTTTGGTCAACTTTTCTCCGATCTGTAACAGTCTGGTCGCCCTGCACAACTGCAGCGCCTGTTTATCCGTATTGATACCGATAAACTCTACCCCGTCTATCTCTTCATCTATCATTCTATTTACAGCGTTGTTGCCCGCACCGCCGACACCGACAACGATAATCTTCGCCGCGGACTCCGCTTCATTCGACTTAATCTCCAGCAAGGTGATTCCTCCTTCTACTTCCACATACTCCGAACGCACTCATATACTTTATCATATAATTATTTTCCCAACTTCGCAAGCCATTTTTTTCTTTTTATCTTATTTTGCACCGATTTTTCCAAATCATTTTCCCGTCAATCCTGCTCAAAGCTGTATGTTCTGGTATCTTCACTGTATTCCCGCATATCTAAAGTACCACTTTTTCCCAGCAGATCCGGCAGAATATACTGCAGTTTCATAATCTTTTCGTCGATATCCCTGTTTTCGCCCAGAGCTATTTTTGCCTCGCCGAAATACAGCGTCACATCGTAGGCGCTGTCAAAATAGATCCGATCCGCCGTCAGGGAATACTTTGACAGCTGCTGCGTGATGTTCAGGATCTCATCGAACAGCTCCGGCTTGTCCACCGGCAGGGGTTCATGCAGAATCACATGGTCGAAGGAAAGACCTGTCACCTGCGGAATCCCGGCTGTCTCCTCCTGAGAGGTTTCCACCACAATGCCGTCCTTGTCAAAATAGACGTAACGCCCCAGATATTTGACATAACCCGCAAGCGCTTTCTCGTAAACGGTAATGCGGATCGTGTCCTTTGCCTCAATCGACACATCCATTGTCTCGATGAAAGGAACGCCCTCGATTCCCTTATCCCGGTATTTTAAGGAGAGGAAAAGGGAATTATCCCCAAATCTCCCCCCCATAACCATATCCATAATCTCCTCGTTGGTGTAGTGGACGCTGCCGTCCACATGGACCGTTGTCACCTTATAATTATTGATGATGTAAAAATACCCGCCAGCCAGAATCAGAAAAAGGGAAAGAAAAACCGCAAGCAGAATCCCCACGCGCCTGCTCTTTCCAAAACGCAGCTTTTCCGGCTTCTCCTCCTGTTTTTTTACCCTGCGCTTCTTCTTTTTTACCGGCTCCACATCCCCGTTCTTAATCAGCCGCAGATTCGGATTCGTCTTTTTCTTCTTTTTCACGGTTTTCTTATCGCTCATCTGCAAACCTCATCTTCCCGCGTTGTTATGCCAGCTCTATATCCGCCCCCAGATCCCGCAGGCTCCGGGTAATGTCCTCATAACCCCGGTCAATAAAGTGGCGGTTTGTCACAATGCCCGTGCCCTCCGCCGCCAGAGCCGCCACCACAAGCGCCGCCCCGCCCCGAAGCTCCTTCGCCTCCACAATGGTATTGTGAAGCGGCCTGCCGCCATGAATACGGGCGTGGTTTCCCTCCACCCGGATGTCTGCCCCCATCTTCACAAGCTCGGGCACGATCCGGAACCGATTCTCAAAAACCGTCTCCTCAATCCGCCCATCCTTTCCCGAAAAGGCCATCGCCGCCATGAAAAGCGACTGTAGGTCCGTGGGAAATCCGGGATAAACCGCTGTCACCAGATCCTCCCCAAGCCCCTTACATGCCCGGCCCTCCACATACAGCCCCTCCGACGACGGCAATAGACATACACCCATTTTCCCGGCACAGGCAAGCACGCTCTCCATCTGCCCGCAGGGCGCATCCTCCAGAAAGACCCGGCCGCCCGCGCACATACAGGCCGCCAGATAAGTGCCCGCCACAATCCGGTCCGCAGGTACACGAAAACGCACTGGATGAAGCTTTTTCACACCCTCGATCACCAGACGGTCCGTCCCCGCGCCGCTTATCCTGCCGCCGGCGCTTATCAGGAACTCGCAAAGCGCCTGTATCTCCGGCTCTCTGGCCGCCGGGTGGATCACCGTCTCACCCTCCGCCAGAACCGCCGCCAGAATCAGATTCTCCGTCACGCCCACGCTGACGAAAGGCAGTTCATGTACCGCACCGTGGAGCCGTCCCGCCTTTGCACAGAATTCCTCCGGCCCCTCCGTGATCTCCACGCCCATACGCCGCAGCGTAAATAAATGCTGGTCAATGGGCCTCTTTCCGATCACACAGCCTCCCGGGTACTCCATCGTGACCTCGCCCATCCGGGCAAGCAGCGCCCCCAGAAGCATGATCGAGGACCGCATGACCCCCACCGAATCGGCCGGCATATCGCACTCGGCCACCCCTTTTGTGTCGATGCGGATCACATCCGCCTCTCTGCTTACCAGACAGCCGAGGCTTTCCAACAGCCGCAGCATATGGTATACGTCCGAAATGTCCGGGCAGTTCACAATCTCACAGGTACCGTCTATCAAAAGTGTCGCTGCCAGAATCGGCAGCGAGGCATTCTTCGACCCTTGTATCTTCGTCTGTCCCGAAAGACAGTTTCCACCATAGATACGAACAGCGTCCATAAATTTACCCCTGTTTCTATTTATGACCTATTCTATCTATATGGATTTCCGATCAAAAATTATCTTGTCCTCATAAATCTTTTAACCTTATTCCCTTGGCCACGCTCAAAGTGATCCCTATTTCAATTAGTAGGAACATGACCGAAGAGCCTCCATAACTGATGAAAGGGAGGGAAATTCCGGTATTGGGAATCGTGTTGGTGACCACGGCAATATTCAGAATAACCTGTACGGCGATATGTCCCATCACGCCCACCACCAGAAGCGCGCCGTAGAGATCCGGCGCGTTGTTGGCAATAATCATCAGCCGCCATATCAGCATCAGGAACATGATGATGACGGCGATCCCGCCAAAAAGCCCCAGTTCCTCACAGATAATCGAAAAAATCATGTCATTCTGCGCCTCAGGCAGAAAGCCGCGCTTCTGCATACTCTGTCCAAGCCCCTTGCCAAGCACGCCGCCGCTGCCGATGGCGTAGAGCGCCTGCAGCGTCTGAAAACCGGTATCGCTGGAGTATGCCTCCGGATCCAGCCAGGCCAGGACGCGGGCGCCCCGGAAATCCAGATCGTCCACATGGGCCTGCGCCGTCTGCACCACATAAAAGACCACCACCGCTGCCACGGCCACTGTTGCCGCGCCCAGTAAAAAGAACCTTTTATAGTCCGGGCAGGACACGAACAGCATCAACACCGCAATCGCCATCACGATAATCGCGGAACTTAAGTTGTTGGTAATAAAATAAATCAGACCCGCCACCGGCACCGGAAAGCCGAGTACAACCCAGAATCCCTTTCTGGTTCGTATCTGCTTTCCCATCTTACAGATCAGGCTGGACAGAAACAGAATCATGCCTAACTTCGCCACCTCCGCCACCTGCAGGGAGATCGGCCCTATGTACAGCCAGCGCGTCGCGCCGCCGGACGAATGGCCGAAAGGAATAATCAGTAAGATAAGCACCACCGAGCCGATGTAGGCTGGCACTGCAAACCGCTCCCAGAAATGATAGGGGATATTCGCCACCACCATCATCGCCACAAGTCCCAGAATGGAAGCAAAAAGCTGCTGCCGCAAATATCTGGTGGAATCCCCCAGCTTTAAGTTCGCCTCATAGGAACTTGAGGAAAACACCATAACCATGCCGAATCCCACAAGAAACAGCACGATAAACAGCAGGCTGTAGTCCATAAAGCTCTCGCCCTTTTGTTGTCCCCTGCGGGATGTGTTTCTCTGTGCCACTTTTTAGCTCTCCTCCATCCGATTCACCAGTTCCTTAAACATCTGCCCCCTGACCTCATAGTTCGGGAACATTCCCCAGCTCGCACAGGCCGGGGATAATAAAACCGCATCTCCGGGCTCAGCCTTCTCCACGCACACCGCAAAAGCTTCCTCAAAGGTATCCGCCATCACAATATTCTGAAAACCATGCCGTCTTGCGCATTCCGCAATTTTTTCCCGCGTCTGCCCGATCAGCACCAGACACTTCACCTTGCCGTCAAACGCCTCGATCCACTCGTCGTACTGGCTCTGTTTATCGTAACCGCCTCCAATCAGCACCGTGGGCCGGTCCATCGCCCGTATCCCCTGAATGGCCGCGTCGGGATTTGTTCCCTTGGAATCATTGTAATAGTCCACCCCCCGTTTCGTCGCCACAAACTCAATCCTGTGCTCCACCGGCGTGAACTCCCGGATCACCGACAGGATTTCCTCCATCGGCACACCGCAGGCCGTCGTGACCGCCATAGCCGCCATCACGTTCTCCACGTTGCATATGCCCACCAGTTTCATATCATGTATGTCCATGAGCCTTTCACTCACACCATTCTGTGCCTGAAAGATTTCCTCCCCTTCCAGATAAAAGCCGTTCTCCAGCTTTCTCTTTGAGGAAAACCACACCACCCTTGCCGGACACCGCTCCCCGAAGGCTCTCGTGTAGCCGTTTTCATAATTCAGGACACAGGTCTCCTCCTTCGTCTGGTTTTTACAGACCGCCTCCTTCGCCGCCGCGTAATTCTCCATCGTGTGATGGCGGTTCAGATGATCCGGCGTGATATTCAGGATCGCGGAAACCACCGGCTTAAACTTTTCGACCGTTTCCAGCTGAAAACTGCTGATCTCCGCCACCGTCACGGTCTCCTCCGTGGAATCCAGGGCTGTCATCGTATACGGGTTCCCGATATTTCCCACCACATCCACATCCTTACAGTGAGCCGCCATAATCGCTCCCACCAGGGAGGTGGTGGTGGTTTTTCCGTTTGTCCCCGTAATGGCGATCACCGTACCCCTGCCGATCTCATAGGCCAGCTCGATCTCGCCCCAGACCTTCACGCCCCTATTTCGGAAATCCTCCACGAACGCCGTATCCGTGGGAACACCGGGACTTAAGACCACAAGCTCCACCGAGGCTTTTTGTTCCTCCGGCAGTGTCCCGATCACAATTTCCGCTTCCGTGCCGTGTGACAGTTTCCCCCGCACCTCCTCTATATCCAGCTTTTCGTTTTCATCAAACAGCAGGGGCTTCGCCCCCGCGTGGCATAAAGCCGCCACCGCTCCGATACCGCTTAAGCCGGAGCCGACCACCAACACCTTTTTTCCCTGTAAATCCATAACTTCCTCCCTCCATGCGGAGAATGCCGCTTTTCACGCTACCCCAAACAGCGCCACCAGACACAGCAGCGCCGTAACAATCGAAAATACGGCCACAACCCGGGTCTCCGACCACCCACACAGCTCAAAATGATGGTGGATCGGCGCCATCTTAAAGATCCGTTTGCCGCCTGTTACTTTAAAATAAGTCACTTGCATCATAACCGACAATACTTCAATTACATAGATAAAACCTACAATCACGATAAAAAGCGGCATCTGCATCATATACGCCGCGGCCGCCACAAAACCGCCGAGGGCAAGCGATCCGGTATCCCCCATAAAAACGCTGGCCGGATGCACATTGAAGAGCAGGAAACCCAAAAGCGCACCTACCACCGCACAGGTAATCGGAAAGGTGCCGCTGTCCGTCCCGATCGCAACCACCGTAAAGAAAGTCGCCACCAGCACCGTCACCGAGCTTGCCAGACCGTCCAGACCGTCCGTAAAGTTCGTGCCGTTCACCGTGCCGATCACCACGAAGAACAGAAACGGAATGTTCATCCAGCCAAAATCCAGATAAACGCCGTCCAGAAAAGGCACCTTCATGGCCAGCGAGACATCCGTATACCGCATCAGATAGTATGCAAAAACACCCGTCACCAGAAACTGCAGGGCAAACTTCTGCCACGCCCGGAGCCCCATCGAACGCTTCAGGACTACCTTGATGTAGTCATCCAGAAAACCGACCAGCCCGAAACCAAGCGTGAGAAACAGCACTGGGATAATCTCCGGGTAATCCCGCACAAAGAGAAGGGAGGTTGCCACCACACTGACTAAAATCAGAATGCCTCCCATAGTGGGCGTTCCGTTTTTCTTTAAATGGCTCTCCGGTCCTTCCGTCCGCTCCGTCTGCCCAATTTTGAGCCTGCGCAGAAAAGGGATCACCACAGGCCCCAGAAACACGCTGATCGCGAAAGATACCAAAACCGAAATTAGAATGACACTGTTCATGCTTATCTCCTGCTCCTTACCACCCGTCCATTACTTACCAGTATATATCTTTTCCTCCAAATATGGAAGAATATTCTCAAAAAGCTGCCTCACTACCGGCGCAGCGATCTGTCCGCCATAGTAGGTTCCCTGTGGATTATGGATGATCGCCAGCGCCAGAACCTGCGGGTTATCCGCCGGTGCGAACCCCAGAAAGGAGGCTATGTACTTGCCGCTTCCGCGGGGAAGAGTCTGGCTGGTGGCCGTCTTCCCGCCCACCCGGTATCCCTCTACCGCACCGTTTCTGCCGCTGCCGTCGGCTACCACCTGTTCCAGGATATACCGCATCGTCTCGGACGTCTCCTCGGACACCACATGCTCCCTCACAGGATAGGTAAAGGACTGGCTGTCGCTCCCGTCCGCCGTCACCGCCCTCACCGCGAAGTGGGGCGTGATCCGCCTGCCCCCGTTTACAATGGAGGAAGCCGTGGTGGCAAGCTGGATCGGCGTGATCTGAAAGGACTGTCCGAAGGAAATAGTTGCGAGCTCCACCGGCCCGATATTTTCCATCTTATGCATGATTGTACCCGCCTCGCCCGGCAGGTCAATCCCTGTCTTATCCAGAAGGCCGAACTGGCGGAAATAGGAGTAGTACCGCTCCACACCTATCCGAAGTCCCACCGTAATGAAAACAGGGTTACAGGAATTCATGGTGCCCTGTACGAAAGTCTCCGCTCCGTGGCCGCCCACCTTGTGACAGCGGATCTTGCGGTCCTCCACCATGATAAAACCGGGACAGTTGAAGGTGTCCGTGGGCTTCACCGCCCCGGATTCCAGCCCCGCCGCAGCGGTAATAATCTTAAAAGTGGAACCCGGCTCATAGGTGTCGTTGATACAGCCGTTTCTCCACATGGCGTTTAGCAGTTCCTGCCTCTTTTTTTCGGAAAAAGCGGAGGCATCCATTCCGTTAGGGAGCGTGTAGGGATTGTTCAGGTCGAACTCCGGCACATCCACCATAGCCAGAATCTCCCCGTTCTGAGGATTCATGACAAGGATGGACACCCGGTCCGCCTCCTTAGTCTCCATAGTCTGCTTCGCAAGCTGGGTGGCATAACTCTGGATATTGATATCCAGACTGATATAAAGATCGCGGCCGCTCACCGGCTCCACCCTCTCCTCGCCCTCCTCGTCCTGCTCCACGCCCTTGGCGTCGGTCACCGTTAAGATGGTTCCCGCTTCGCCCTTCAGATATTCCTCGTAAACCACCTCAAGCCCTATGATACCCTGATTGTCCCCGCCGGTAAACCCCAGCGCCTTGGATGCCAGCGTATCGTAGGGATAATAACGCTTGTAATCCTCATCCACCTTGACCCCGTCAAGCCCTCTGGCCCTGATAGAGTCGCCCACTGCCTTTTCCACATTGCTCTTGATCTTCTCGATGGAGGAATATTTCTCCACCCGTTTTCTGACATACTCCTCCGACAATCCCAGCTCTTTCGAGAGGACGGCAATCACCTCCTCCGCATCCTTAATCTGGCTGTGGATCACGGAAACCGTGCAGACCGTCTTATTGTCCGCCAGAATCTTACCGTTGGCATCTATGATACGCCCTCTGGCCGCTTTGATACTTCGCTCCCTCTCGTGCAGCTCCCTTGCCTTAAGCGTATAATACTCGGACTGGAACACCATCAGATAGACCAGTCTTCCCGCCAAACCCAAAAGCGCAACCACACACAGGAAAAAAACCGTCACCGTCTTACTCCTGTGGTAGGTTTTATGGTTCATCTTCCCTTCTTCCATCAAAGAGAAACCTCACAAAAAGGTATTAATATAATCTATTATCCTTTTTCTGAGGTTATTCTCACTTCCCGCTATTCTATTCCCTCTGGTTCCTCACCTGTTCCCGGCGGCGGAGCAGGTGACCACTCATTCCCGGATGTCTCTCCCGACTCGTCCCCGTTCGCCTCATCAGAAGACTTTCCACTGCCCACCCGGGTACCGATCTGTGGATCGTAATAATCTCCCGTACTCGGATCGACCAGATAGCCGGTCTCCGGGTCCAGAGGGAAGTTCTTCCATTCTTCGTTGGGCCCTTTCGGTTCTTCCTCCGACCCTTGTGCGCCTTCCTCTCCCTCTGTGGGTGCGGCGCCCTCTCCTTCTTCGGAGGCACCCTCTTCGTCCCCTTCTTTCGGAATCGGATTTCCCTCCTCGTCCAGTTCTTCCTCCGGCTCCTGCGTCTGAGGCGTCCTGATCTGGATCTGGAGCTGTTCTAATTCCTCCCGCTCCTTATCGGAGAGCTCCTCCGTCATAAAGATATTCATATAGGGAAGCATCTCCGTCAGAATCTTCTTGACAATCCCGGTGGCGTATTTCGCGTCATCCTGGAACACCACGTTGGGTCTGTCCACCACCACATAGATGACCACCTGGGGGTCATCCGCAGGCGCATAGCCCATAAAGGAAACCACATATTCGTTATTTTTTCGGGGCAGTGTCTCCGCCGTCCCTGTTTTTCCGCCTATCATATACCCTGCCGGCCTCGCCGTATGTCCGGTGCCATGTTCCCCACTCACCACTGTGTTGCAGTACTCGATGATCGTATCGCTGGTGGAGCGGGAGATGGTCTGCTTTAGAAGTCTCGGCTCGATATTTTCTATGGTGGCACCGTCTGCAGTGGTGATCCGGCTCGCCACATGGGGCGCATAGTAATTGCCGCCGTTGATCAGGGAGCAGAAGCCCGTAATCATCTGAATCATGGTGGCGTTAAAGGTCTGTCCGAAGGAATTGGTGGCAAGATCCGTCATACCGATGTTGTCTGCATGGTAGATCATACTCGCAGTGCGCGCCTCACCCGCCAGGTCAATGTTGGTCTTTAAGCCAAAATTAAAAGTATGCTGGTACTCCACAAATTTTTCCTTACCCAGCGCAAAAGCCACGTTCATCAGCACCACGTTACAGGAGCGTTCCACGCCCTGCTGCACCGTGAGAGGACCGTCTCCAAAGGTCTGGTGGCATTTGATGTCGTAATCACCCACATGGAGCTTTCCCTCGCAGTTGTAGGTCTCGTTGCCGGTGATAGAGCCACTCTCCAGAGCCGCCGCCACCGTAAAAGGCTTAAACACCGATCCCGGCTCGTAGGCATCCACAATGCAGAAATTTTTCCACAGGGCGTTCAAATGCTGGTACATGACCTCATCGTTCATGGAAGCTACGGACTCCTGCGTCACATATTGCGCCACGCCGTCCGTCTTAACCCGTTTTCCGTCTTTGTCGAGCAGAGGCATCCCCACCAGATTCTCCGTGTTTCTGACATCGTTTAGGTCAAAGACCGGGTAGCTTGCCATCGCCAGCACACCGCCACTGTTTGGGTCCATAACAATACAGCCGATGTTTTCCGCACCGTTGCCGGGCCTTGCGTTGTCCTTATAATCCTCGTTAAACTCTTTCAGATATTTCTCCACAATGGTCTGGATGTTTGCGTCCAGACTGAGCTGGATATTATTGCCGTCCTTCGCCGCGATGGTCGTCCGCTCCAGCGTGGAGTCGTCATTGAGATACCCGTACTCCCTGCCGTTTACACCGCTTAAAATATCATTATAGTATTCCTCCAGCCCGTAAGTGCCCGCATTGTCACCCGTGGTAAAGCCGATCAGGTCACAGGCAAGTGTCCCGTTCGGATACTCCCGCTTATACTCATCCTCAAACCAGACACCCTTGATGTTGGCTCCCTGTTCCTCGTCCGCGCAGAACTCCTCAAAGGCCGTTTTTGCCTCGTACTCCACCCGTTTGGCCATCACATAGTAGGAGGAATCCGGGTGCCCGGCAATATAAGCCCTCACCGCCTCGGTATCAATGTCAAAGAAACGTTTCAGCGCATTTAAGGTAGGCTCCAGATACTCCTCTTTCCGAAGCAGAAGCTTCGTGTCCAGAATAACGTTGTAAACCTTATTGCTCACCGCCAGCACCGTGCCGTTGGCGTCCACAATCTCTCCACGTTTAAAAGGTATTATCGCGGAGTCATACTCCTGATGCGACAATACCTGTTTCTTGTACTCCTCACCGTTATCCCTGTTAATCAGGAACAGTCGGACACTGAGTCCCACGAAAGCCACCAGAATAAACAAAAACAGCACCAGCAGCTTCTTCTGCATTTTAATTGTAAATTTCAGTACGGAATTTCTTCTCTTATCGCCCAAAAAATCACCTGCTTAATCCTGCTGCGGGATCTCCGCCATCTGCTTCACATAGTCGCTGTTTTCGCTGGCAAAGGAAACGATCTGTCCTTCCTGCGCATACTGCATGCCCAGCTCCTGAATCGCAATTCTCCTGATCTCCTCCAGATCCACGCTGCTCGTAATTCTGCTGTAATCCTCCTCGTTGGCAACCTTTAAGTCATTCAGCTGCCTCTCCAGCGTAGAAATATGCTTCACGCTGTTCGTGATATCCGACTGCAGCCCGATATAATATACCAGAATGATGCCAGTGGCAACCAGGGCCGCCCACAGAAAAAGAACGTAGCCGGCGCTCATGTGCTTCGCCCTCTCCCTGTTCCTTCTCACGGTATTATTTACTTTTTTCTTCGGCCTGTCATCGGTTCTTCTCTCCGGCTGTAACTTTCTTACCGTATTGCCATGCACATAGTATGCGTTTTGCCGTGTTGCTGCCATATTCCACGCTTCCCCTCTTTATTTCGATTTTACTTCCCGTCCTCTTTTCTCTTCTCAAACACCCGCAGCTTCGCGCTTTTCGCCCGGCTGTTCTCCTCCGTTTCCCGCCCGGACGGCAGGATCGGTTTTCTCGTTATAACAGTTCCTCTCGACACCTGTCCACACACGCAGACCGGAAAATCCGGCGGGCAGGTACAGGGGTTTTCGTTTTTTCGAAAGATCGACTTTACAATCCGATCCTCCAGGGAATGGAATGTGATCACACAAAGTCTTCCACCCGGATTCAAAAGGGCAATCAGTCCGTCCAGAGAAGATTTAAGCACCTCAAGCTCCCTGTTGCACTCGATCCTTATGGCCTGAAAGGTGCGTTTGGAGGGATGTCCTCCCACTGCCCTCATCTTCGCCGGGATCGCCGCCTTTATGATCTCATTCAACTCTCCCGTAGTCTCAAGAGGCTTGTCCTTCCTTGCCGCCGCAATATGCTTCGCTATATTCTTCGCGAATTTTTCTTCGCCGTAATCCCGCAGGATCCGGGTAAGCTCCACCTCCGAGTACCCGTTTACAATTTCCTTCGCGCTTAAGCTCTGTCTCCTGTCCATCCTCATATCCAGCGCTGCGTCATATCTGTAGGAAAAACCCCGCTCCTCATTATCCAGTTGATAGGAGGAGACTCCCAGGTCCAACAGAATACCGTCCACGCCGTACACGCCGATATCCGCAAGCGCTTTGGCCGCATTCGCGTAATTGTCGCGGATCAGGGTAACCCGCTCCCGGTAGGGTTCCAGCCGCCTTTCTGCCGCCGCAATGGCATCCTCGTCCTGATCGATCCCGATCAGCCTGCCGGTTCCCGTAAGCCTCCCGGCCACCTCGTAAGCATGTCCGCCGCCGCCCAATGTCCCGTCCAGATAAGTCCCCTGCGGTTTAATATCCAAATTCTCTATGGTTTCCTCAAGGAGCACCGAGGTGTGCTTAAACTCCATACTATCCTTCCTCTACCCTATATCCCGAGTCCGAGTTCCGCCATATGCTCCGCGATCTCATCCATGTCCTCAAATGTTGCTGTATCTTCAAAACGCTCCCTGCCCCAGATCTCGATCCGGCTGCCGACGCCGACTAACACGACGTCTTTGGTAAGCTGTGCAAACTCCCGCAGGACATTGGGAATCAGAATCCTTCCCTGTTTGTCCACTTCCGCTTCCGTTGCTCCCGCCAGAAAAAAGCGGACGAACTGTCTGGCCTCTTTATTCGTGATGGGCAGGGATCTGAGTTTCTCTTCAAAGCGTTTCCACTCTTCGTTGTCATACACAAACAGGCAGCCGTCCAACCCCTTGGTCACCACAAAAGCGTCTCCCAGGATCTCCCGGAATTTTGAGGGGATGATCAGCCTGCCCTTTGCATCAATTGTGTGATTGTATTCTCCCATAAACATGTGCAATCACCCTGCCCGCCTGTAACACCGTACCCTAGTGGTCTGCCACGAAAAGGGAATGTTGCTGCCACTTTACACCACTTCACTCCACTTTTCACCACTTTTAACTCAATTCTACTCCATTTACAGGGATATTGCAAGGAAAAAACATAGAAATATTAAGAAAAGATTAAGGGGGACGGCAGGAGGAGGACATGATCCATTCGCATCGCGCTCCCGCCTGTCCTTTGGCACAATTTAGGTTGGCATAATTTTTGCTGTGTAAAGAAAAAGAGGACACAGACGTTTCACTCTGTGTCCCCTTTTTCTACTATGGTTGTGGGGGTTATATTCTTTTTTAAATGGAGACGGATAAAAATGTCCGCTGTCAGCGCCACGGCAAAAAGGACGACCGCCAGAACCTGCGACACCGCCACCGTGGTGTGGGGGATAAAGAGCGTGTCGGTGCGGATGCCCTCGATCCATGCCCTGCCAAGGCCGTACCCGCCCAGATACAGAAGCCACTGCTCCCCCTCGAATTTCTTGTGCTTGCGGTATAGCAGCATGATAATCAGAAGCGCAAGATTCCACATGCTCTCGTAGAGGAAGGTGGGATGCACCTGAATGTAGTTCGTTCCCTCCGCCATATGGGCCGCGATCTTCTCGGAAATATCCCCCGCCCTGACCATCTGCGTGGGCAGCCGCATAGCGAGCAGGCTGTCCGTATACTCTCCAAAAACCTCCCTGTTGGTAAAGTTCCCCCACCTGCCGATCACCTGCCCGAGCACCAGCCCCGGCACACAGATATCCGCAAGCTGCAAAAAACTCTGCTTTTTTCTCCGGCAGTAAATCCACAGGGTAAGAAAAGCGGCAATCACCGCGCCGTAGATGGCAAGGCCGCCGTTTCGCAGATTAAAAATGCCAATCAGGTCGTTTTTATATCTGTCCCATGAAAAAACCACATAATAGACTCTTGCCCCGATGATGGAGAAGATGATCGCGTAGATCGCGAAATCCCAGATCAGATCCGAATCCAGCTTCTCAAGCCTCGCCACCTTCGCCGCAAGAAGCACCCCGGCCAGCACCCCGACAGCGATAATCACGCCGTAGAGGGCAATCGGAAAGCCGAAGACCGTAAATGTCTTCGGCACATTCTTAAGATATATTCCCAAATGGGGAAAAGCTATATCCATGTTACCCATGATATTCGGCATATCAAATCTCCTATCTATCAGCAGCTGCCCATTCATAGAATCCTAACGGATTCTATTTCATGTCGGGCATTCGCCCTATGTATGCATGGATGTCATCTGTTTTGCCCGCAAGCGGTCACACATCTGTCATCCACGCATACGCAGCTGCTCATTGCTATCACACGTTAAACCGAAACAGAATCACGTCCCCGTCCTGCACCACGTAATCTTTTCCTTCCATACCGACAAGTCCTTTTTCCCTGGCCGCCGCAAGGGAACCCTGCTCCAGAAGGTCTTTGTAGTTGACCACTTCGGCCTTGATGAAGCCCCGCTCGAAATCGGTATGTATCTTTCCCGCCGCCTGAGGCGCTTTCGTGCCAACTTTGATCGTCCAGGCCCTCGTCTCGTCCTCGCCCGCCGTCAGGAAGCTCATCAGCCCAAGCAGACGGTAGCTCGCCCGGATCAGCTTCTGCAGGCCGGACTCCTTAAGTCCCAGATCCTCCAGAAACATGGCCGTTTCTTCCTCATCCAGCTCCGCGATCTCCTGCTCGATCTGGGCGCAGATCACGAACACTTCGCTGCCGTTTTCCGCCGCAAACGCCTTCACCTTCTGCACACCGTCATTGCCCGCGCCGTCGTCCGAAAGATCCTCTTCCGCCACGTTAGCCGCAAAAATCACCGGCTTATAGGTGAGCAGATTATAAGAGGTAAGAAGGGCAAGCTCATCCTCGTCCTCCGTCTCAAACACTTTTGCAAGCTTCCCCTCCTCCAGATGCGCCTTAAGCCGCTCCAGAAGCGCGTACTCCTTCGCCGCCGTCTTATCCATCTTGGCGACCTTGGCCGTCTTGGCCATCCTTCTTTCCAAAATCTCGATATCGGAGAAAATCAGCTCCAGATTGATGGTCTCGATATCGCGCAGGGGATCAATGGAACCGTCCACATGGACGATATTGGAATCCTCAAAGCACCGCACCACATGGACGATGGCGTCCACCTCACGGATATTGCTCAAAAACTGGTTGCCAAGCCCTTCCCCCTTGGAAGCGCCCTTCACAAGCCCGGCGATATCCACGAACTCGATCGTGGCGGGCGTCACCTTTTTAGAGTGGTACATATCCCCCAGAAGCTTCAACCGCTCGTCCGGCACCGTCACGATGCCGATGTTCGGATCAATGGTGCAGAAGGGGTAGTTCGCGGATTCCGCCCCCGCCTTTGTGAGTGAATTAAAAAGTGTGCTCTTCCCCACGTTGGGAAGGCCGACGATTCCTAATTTCATTTTTCTATATATCCTCCTTAAAAACCTTGATTTTATGCGTTTTTTGAAAATCTCTATTTTCTACCGCACCAATTCCGCACCAATTTGGCATCGGAATATATGATAATATGTGTTATTTCATATGGCACGGTTCTGTTCAAATTGGCGGACAGCCTGCGTCAGCGAGTCATCCGTGACATGCACATAACGGTCCATCGTGGTTTTGATACTGGCATGTCCAAGAAGCTGCTGGAGTACCTTCGGCTGCATCCCGGCTTCGATTGCTCTGGTAGCGTAAGTATGCCGAAGTGCGTGCATACAAAATCTTCTAATTCCCGCCTCATCACACAGTTTATACAGGTGCGTATCATAGGAACTGTTCTTTGCCGGTTCCCCTGTACGAAAGTTTATGAAAACCAAGTCCTTCATAACAAGGTATTTTGTCTCACCGGTTCGCCGATCCATATATTCCAGTACATTAGTTAGTGTTTCCGCTTCCTTTCTGGAATTACGTTCCTCATAACAGTCTTTCAGAATCTGGTATGCCTTATCTGTTAGCGGAATAGTACGGTAACTATGGGCAGTCTTTGGCGGTCCCGCTCTCCATACATGAGTCTGATGCCTGTATTCCAAAGTTTTGCTGACAGTCAGGGTATGTTTCTTCCAATTAATAGAATCCCATGTAAGCCCGATCATCTCTGACGTACGCAGGCCTGTTTCCAACAACAGCGCATATTGGCGGTAATTATGAGAACGTTTTGCCGCTTCAAGGAACCTGCTCTGCTCCTCCACCGTAAGAAAATGGATATCGCTAACCGCACGGACGGGTTTTGTATATCTGACACCATCCATCGGATGCTTGGCTATGATATCATTGCTCACAGCGGCACGAAACATGGTTCCCATTGCAATGTAAGTCTGCTTGATCGTGGAACCGGCATAATCCGCTTCCATACGGTTCAAAACCACCTTGCAATGCATTGGCTTTACGTCTGACATCAGCATATTTCCGATAACAGGCTGGATATTCTGCACATATCGTTCCCTGTAATTGCGTCTGGTATTAGGAGCAAGCCCGCAAATCAGATTTTCCATCCAATAGTCAAACCACTCATCCACTGTAATATCAGATGCCACTATTACCGTATTATGCTTGTCTTCATACTGTGCATCGGCAAGCCAGTTCCTCGCTTCCGGCAGTGTAGCAAAATGCTTTTCACGGCGGCTGCCATCTTTGGCGCAATAGCGTGCCGAATATTTCCCGTCTTTCCTCTGGCAGATACCTTTTCCACATTCTCTGCCTTTTAAATTTTTACCCATATTATGAACTCCCTTCATAAAACAATGGATGTTATCTTTCATCAACCATCCCAATTTTTGAAAAAGAGTCCAACACGATTTTATATTATATCATGCCAGACTCTTTTTCATCAACAATATTTTGAAAACTATTCGGCTAAGTATTCGGCTAATGTCGGGTTAAAAGCTAAATCACAACTTTTCCGCTAATATAGTTTTCAAATTCTCTCCGCTTTACCAGTTTTCGGTTTCCTATGTAAAGTACGAAGGGACATCCGGGCTGCTTGAGCATCGCATCAATTTTGTTGATTCCGATGTTGCTATACTCTGCAGCCTCACGGATTGTTAAGGTCATTTTCTGATAAATTGGAACCTGTTCAGATTTTACATTTTCCATGTCATCATTGCGCGTAGTGGTTCTGCTTGCGTTTGCTATCATTATAATTGCTCCTCTCTCATGTTTTATAACGCATGTAATTTAGTTGTTTGCAGCTAATCCAGTATGAAATCCAATGTTGTATTATGGTATCTCATATTCAAATAGAGAATATATAACCATTGATGAAGAATATGCCGGACTATATCTATAGCCCCACATATTCTTCATCTTGGTCAATTCAGTTAATTTAAGTAACGAAGTAAAATAACGTAAAACCTCATACCATTTAAACGATTAATCTGTTTTGTACGGCTCTTCTTACCTGCCTCTAATGCTCCTTGAGCCTCCAAAGATTCTGCTATATCCTCAATTGTAGAATCTGGAAAATATGCAAGAAGCCTATCTCTTCGTAAATAGAGCCTGTTGTTGTGTAACAAACCGTCATGTAACTTCTTATCAAACATCCCTGCATCTCTGGCGATGGACATCTGACCAGTTTTGTATAGCATACGAATCTGCTGTAAATAATCTTCATTTTCAAGGTTTTCAGATCTTTTTCCAATGACTCGCTCATTTTGTTGTTTGATCAGCATCACAATCAGTTCATCAAATGACTGATAAAGTTTGCGTGCATCTGACTCTGACAGTAATTTCTTTTCAAACAGATACTGCACAAAAAGGAAATAAGATGAGCCCAGAAAAAAATACATCTCCCGCAATCTGTCGTGGACATATGGTGCATTATTTTCATATGTTTCCTGTAGTTGCTCCAAAATATTGCAAATTTCATCGTAATTATATATAAACCATGTTATATAATTACGGTAAAATGTTGATACAATGAGCGGATGTTCCTGAAAATACCTGAGTTCTTTTGTATCCGGTTTTGTCATTTCAACAGGTAGGAGTCTCGCCGCATCCGATCCTCTTCCGATCAGATATTCTCCCGTAAAAATGACTCCACATTTAGGATACTCCTGTGATACCTCTTTTCCCTTCATTTTCGCCGGAACGGTTCCATCCGCGACGTACCGGGTAATTTCTATCAGTATCTCCTCCTGCTGACTCTTTCTCTTATTAGAATCTGCGGGGAAAAGATCATCCATGACTACAACATCATTAGAGTTTTCCAGCAACATATTGACAGCCGCCGGAATACTGGCATTTAAGCGTGAAGGGCTCTTAATACCCCTGCTACGATCATATGTCTGTACAAGGAAACTGGAATATGTAGTTTTCTGTGTGCCGCTTCGACCGTATAGAAAAATACAACCTTTTGGCACCTTGCCAATTCTTTCATATGCTGGTCGCATAAAAAAGCCTAATTTATAGGCTGAAATAATACGAGCAGGATTGGGACTGAGAGTCAGCAGCCGAAAAAATTCGGCTGCCGCTTCTTCCTCAGATAATTTTCCATCCACATCCAATTTTTGACACATCGAATTAGATTCAAACATAATTTCCGAGTCAATGCTCTGATTATGGATAACACCTATTCCTGTACAAAAAACAGGTTTTCTTTCAATTGTACACATGCCAGTATGGTTAAAACGATAAACCTGTCTACAAGGTGCTGAACTCAATGCTTGGCGAACAGCATAGCTTAAATATCGTTCAACCTTCTTTCTTGGCACATTTGGCTCATAGCAACACTGTATATCCAATTCTTCCCA
This sequence comes from Lachnospiraceae bacterium UBA7143, assembly GCA_002491905.1. Taxonomy (GTDB): domain Bacteria; phylum Bacillota; class Clostridia; order Lachnospirales; family Lachnospiraceae; genus UBA3282. The sequence goes on from DKWV01000026.1 coordinate 23,496, forward strand.
GTTCATATCATCAATACGTTTTACTGGAATCGAAAGAACCTTGGTATTTCCATTTCTAAAATGTAAGCAAAGTCTAACCTCCAAAACCGGTTCATGACTTGCATCCATATAAATATAGTCAACAGAAATTACATGGATAACAAAATTCCAAAGAGATGAAGGCTTTTTGACATCCTGTGTCATCTTATTCATGCAAATGCCTTTCTCAATTTCTTATACTCTTTGCGCACTTCTGTAACTGATTTAAAAAAAGTTCTCGCCATAATCAAGCAATCCGTCACTACGCAAACAATCTTCTTAACTTTTCCAAAAACATTCTTAGCTTTTGTTTTGAAATCAGACCATTTACTGTTTTTGGGCTCAGTTTTGTCAGCGCAAGTCCTCTCATCTTTGTATTCACTCCTGCCACACAGAATCTTGATTTTATCAAAACCAATGTAGTTTCTCATGTTTTTTCTCCTTTTTTCATCTAGATTATTGTTCCGATACCTAATTGTACTTATAATTTAAAATAACCGTTAGCATAGTAAGTCGTCTTATTTGAAACAAATTTTATTGTCGAGATGTTTCTAATCAATAACCTATCTTTCCGACAAACACAGACTCCAATTTACTCTGCTGCTTACAATACCAAAACACATCCTCTAACCCATTTCCACCCCTTTCAGCCGTTCATTCTCCGCGTCATTCATTGTAGTCTCACAAAGCCATAACAGCGACGTCCTTTTGTATCTTGAACCAACCGTCGATTCCGTTTCGGTAAACTCTAGCAAATAGAAATGCACCTTACACAATATTCCGAACTGCACTATACCGATTTGCCAAACTCAAATGCAAAATTTTTTTACCTCCCTTTGCATCTTATTTTCATTCAATAGTCAATTTATCAGATGGCACTTTTCTAATGTAGTCTTCATGTGTACAATTGCATCTCTTTGCCGCCCATTGTACAGAATCCTTCCGGAATCTGACAACATTATATTTTATTTGCTCGTGTCTGTCCAAACGACAGGATACGCAATTTTTCCCCCACAGAATGACTGAGTATTCTTTCTATACTTATAAAATCACACAATCTATACCCACCAAAAAGCAAAAAGGCAGGAGACACATATTTGTGCCTCTCCGCCATTTTTATCATCTTTATAAAAAACAAAATACAATATGGTGACACAGAGTAAGCACTAGAATTACAGAAGATGCCCATACTCAATCATCATATTCTTATAAAAAGCATCCATACTTAGCATTTCATCTAATGTAGTACAGCTTAGTATTTGAGCCAAAATATTACACGTTAGTTTTTCGAGTTCACGAGAGTTTTTTTGAAAAACAAGTCTTCCTACATTTGCATAACTTCGATTCACTACTTTATTAATCCAATATATTTGCAATGCATCACACGTTGGTTCATCATTTGCAAGCGCATTTTGCACAGATCTTTTATTTTTTCTTTCTTTACTGTTTCCTTCATATCCATAATACCTATAATCAAAAGCTTCCCTTTTTCTACCCAAAATGATTTCCTGCAAGCAAGAAACAACTAACAATTCTGTAAAATCTATTTCTGAATTATTACCATAAAGTTTACAAAACTCCGAAAATCTCCGAACTTTTTCTTTACAACTAACTATTTTTCTTCGTTCTTCTTTATTTGTTTGCGGCTTCAAATAAACAAGTTCTGCTATTTTTCTTACATTATCAGCCTGAAAATATGTATCTAAATCCTCCATAAAAATCGTTTTTGTTTCAATTTCCTTCATTTTAATAATATATTTTTCTGGCACATCATATTCTATATCATTCTGATAATCATACAACATCAATAGGTCATTTACCTGTCCCAAATATTCATGTTGTACTAACCTTAAATAAAAAAGGCCAAATAGAGGTAGCGACATAATTGTATTATTTTCAATAGTTTTTTCACGAATAAATTCTTCATTCATTTTAGATTTTAATATTTTTATTTTATCAGCGCAGCTATTATCCTGATCTGGCATATATTCCATACGATTGCGTATCTTCCATATGCTGCTCCCCCACTCATCTACAATTCCTCTTACTGTCTCTTCTATTTTACGTCGTATATCTATCGCAACTTCCCTTACTATTTTTCTCTTTAACATCCCCATAGTTTTCCCATTATTTGTATTATAACCCCAAAAAGAATTATCTATATTTTCCATGGAAGGTTTCCTTAACAACTCCAAGATATTGAATTTCTTAAATTCCTTGTGTTTTATTTTATATAAATAATAATACAACTTTGCCCGATCTCGCTTATTTTGAATAATATTATAGTCAAATAAATCCATATCAATATTTAAATATTTCCTAAGTTGTCTGTTATAATCTTTAATCTGTCTGACAACAACTGTAGTATTTTCCTTTTCCTCTTCTTTCCAAAACCGTATTTCAACTTTTTCCATTCTTATATCTTTTGAACATCTATTTTGGCTTTCTATTTCAAACATGTTTTCTTGCTTCTCTCCTAATATTAATTTTTGAACAATTTCGTTCGCTATAATATTATATTCACATTCTGCTTCGCTTAAAGTATAGGAATTTCCCAAATCATAAATGCTTTCAAAGTACCCCTGCCGTTCCTCACCCGTTAGCAAAAAACATTCAATGTACTCATCCAAAAAAATCCCATAATCATCTTTCAAAACAACTCTCGCATTTTCCAATTCTTTGTATGCATCCGACTTTTTATAATTTTTATCGTATATATCTATTCCATGTTTTTTTAATAAACCTACCGGATGAATATCAGAAACATAATTAAATGCCTCTTCATCATCCAAATTTTCAAAAATAAAGGCTGGAATCGTAACCCAATTAAGTTTTTTTGCCGCAACAACGCGATAATGTCCATCTAGTATCTCATATTTATTATTTTCAAGTGAGCGAACAATAATCGGTTGAACTATGCCTCTTTCCAAAACATCCCCAACCATATCTTCAAATTGTTTTCCTTTTTCAAAAGCATCAAATGGATAGTCACAAAATGAAACAAGTTTATTTATATCTATATTTGATGTTTCCTCCTGTAAAAAAATTTTTTCTTCCATAGCAATCTCCTGTGACTTAAATTACATCAACATAAGTATTTGTCCTGACATACACAATACACTTAGATAAGCATAATGCAAATCATAAGAAACCTCAACATTGGATTTTCCTATAAATTATATTTTTGATTTCACATTATTTGAATAGATATTCATAAATATTTCCCAACTGCTTCACATCCTGCCGCTTACTAATTGTAATCGGAGACACATTTATCTCGCCAAACGCCTTCATAATCTTTTCTATATTCCTGCACTCCATTGCTTTCTGGGCCGAATAGAGCGACCTCTTCTCTGGGATAAGCACCACTAATCTCAGCATCCGTCTCCGTAATCGCCCATCTCCAATCTCCCCGCAAATAATCTCCGCTGCCTTATCTTTTTTATAAAAATTCCCAAACGGCACTATTTTAGCAAAGATTTCTAAGAAAATATCGTTACGGTTCTTCATTAAATCGGCGATTTGCTCCTTAATATCTGTCCTATCTGTATAAGCCCGTATCGCCTTAGGCTTTGTTAACCTCACTTCCGTCCGCAGTATACCTTCTGTCTCTTTTACTATTTTCCTATATTGTTTATCCGAAGATTTCTTTTGCTCAAACTGTCCTCTGCACATACCTTCCAGATCATAAAGGAAAAATGTAATTCCATTGCTTATCCCCTCCCAACACAAACTATCAATATCCTCGAAGCAATTATGATCTACTGGCTTAAAGCCTTTCACCTTGCCAACTCTCTGTAAAACCCTCAAATACGCTGGAACACCCTCCCGGCTGCCAACGTTCATATCCGTAATAAAAACAGCCCCTGATAAGCAGAAATCATCCATATTATACTTATGATTGAAATATTCCCCTAACCTTTTATCGAGCCTGTGGAGGAATTTATCCGGACCAGTTTTATCATAGTCCATCATCCGCCCTGCATTAATGACCACTTTTATTCTTTTCTTATATTGGCTATCCCGATAGGTAACGGTTATCCCGTTGTCTGCCATCAATTGGTCTACATACTCATCATCTTTCTCCTCCAAATGATCTGCTTTTTTATGCGCATGATTTAAAAGCTTATGAAATTTTACATTATCCAACACCATAGACAGTTCATAAATTTGATTTATATACATATACTTTTCCTCCAATATGCAAATATTTTTTACATATTGGTCGGTGTGGTTTCATATTCTATACAGTTTAAAGCCGTATGATTACATATACGGACGTTCCCGCTATTTATCTGATGGTGTTTTACATTATGAATATAAAATCCGCTTCGCATATTAACACTATTATAATGAGCCAAAGGACAATCGGCGCGACTAAATGGCCACGCCGTTATATTATATAGCTCTTCTAATTTTCCTCAAAATTAAAGTCTTGAACCATCGTTGCCTGGCTTAGGGGGAAATTAGAAAAAAGATTCACAGTACATGCGTTTCGGAGGAGTCGTGCCCGACCCACGGCTTGCTCCAATTCGCTCTCGATCATCCACAGATGGATCTTCCTCAGTTTTTCATTCTGAAATGTCGTAAACGGAAACCGGTATCCGTTGTAATCTATAGTCTGGAGCAACATTTTTTCCTCTTCGTCAAATTCTACTCCCATTGAAAATGCCACCAGTTTATATAGAAATTCTGCATGGTATGGCGTACCCACTACAAGTATATCCTTTCCTTCCAGCATATTGCTGCCCTCCGTATTTCCAAAATGCAGCGGTCCTATCCTTTCTTTCATAAAAGTGATTGTCCTATTTGCATCCATGCAAAAACGCTTCATTAATTTTCCAACAATGCCCTTATTATTATTCAGGCACGAACGGCTCATGGATTTTCCGCAGTATTGTTTCAGTTCTCCCATGTATTCTGCTTTTTTACACTCATAAAAATCTATGTTCTCTCTTCCAAAATACCAGCCGCATATATCTTCATCTGCTGTAGCCGAAACCATGATATATTTTTCACCCGGAAAGTTTACAGGTTTTAAAAAGGCAAATGTGTCCTCGGCCAGGTTCTCTTCCTTCTCACACCGCCGCAGATAAAACCACTCTGACCGGCAAAATGACGGAATATCAAACGGCATTGATTTCTTATCCCTGTCATCATCCCACTCAAACCCTTCCACATGAATACATGTCTGTGTCTCTGATGCTTTCAACAGCTTCTTTATCTTTTTTGACAGCCGTGGATCTGTTGTTTTCCTTTTAAGTCTTTTCAGATCCGAAATGCTTATCTCCCCCTGATTGGATATGACGCTCTTGAAAATAATGTCTTCATCAATAATGATAGAATCAAATTCATCAAGCCTCTCTTTATCCATGCTCAATAGATACCTCTGTGTAGTAATGACGCAACCTTCCCATGTTTTCAACTTTTCGCGCTTCTCCATATATTTCCGAAGGCAGGGAATATCTTTTTTCTCCAGTTCTTTTTGAATATAGGGGTGGACTAAATACGGCCGACCCTCTTTATACATCCTCTGAATGTGCTTCCATATATCAGACGGTATTTTGCTCTTGATCGCTTCGAGGGAAGGTGTTTTCATAACTTCTATTCCCAACTTTTTAGCCTTTTTAAAGATCTCATCTTTCAAAAGATTTGTCGGTACTGCAATCAGGAATCTCATATCTGGGTATTCCTGCATGAGTTTTATATAGCTAAAGCTTTTGCCAGCCCCAGTCATTGCTTTAATAATATAATGTTTTCTCCCACAGGCATGAAAAGCTCTGTCGATGGCATCATAAACATCATCCTGCATTTCTTCTATAGAATAAAATGTTTCATGGTATCCTGCGATCTTTTCCATGCTCCTGCGTTTTGTATGTATTGTCGAAAGGATATTCTTACTATGTTGACATTCCTCATGGTATGGACAGTATTTATCACAGGACTGCGGATAATACTTATGCTCTTCCATATAAGAAAGATGTATTTCCCATTTCTCATTCTTAGCGCCATCTGAATATATATCCGGGTATTCCAATCTCTTTTCCATGAAATATTTTGTACCAGTCTCTATCTGTATCAGATTTGTTGCAATACCAAACAATTCATCATGGGACAACTTTCTACTGGCATTAACAAAATCTTGAAACAACTTACACTTATTCATTTCCTGCAAAACTCCGGATCTGTATTGTTTATGATTTGCAGCTTTTTCATCCGGAGTTTTGACAGAAGAACCTCTGGTGCCATTGAAATTTATAATATAATATTGATTTGGGAAAATTTCGCCATTTTCTTTTATAGAATCTTGATCATATATAATAGCTGTTGGCGAATTTTTCCCATTTTTAGTATATTGATCTGCACCAGTATCTTCTGTCGGATCATCTGGTTCTGGCAGATGATCCGCTACTCTAATATCCAATAAACCCTTTTTAGTTAATGCAATTCCTGTTTCTTTAGAAAACTTTGCTATGTGTTCCTTATAATGATTATCTTTATATCTTTTTCTCATGCAGTAAGTATAATTTCTAAAAATAGATTCTATATTGAACGCTGGTACATTATCATCGTAGTAAAGCAATTCCTTACCACCAAAATACAGCTTGGAAACATCCTTATAGCATGACGGATCGGCCTCCGGGAACATCTTACCCATAGCAAGCTGCATGGCTTCTGCCACTCTCCTGTCCGATATGGAAACATCGTTTAAGAATACTACCCTGAATTTATCATGCTGCGTACTCGACAACGTATCATATGCAAACAGAATCGGAATTTCGTAAAAATCTGCCCTTTCCTTTACTTCATGAAATGTGATTTTATTCTTGGGATCTTTATTATCAAAATCCAATGCGAATAGCTGTTGCTGCTCAAAATTATCCTTATTACGTCTCCCATTTTTAAAGGTAGCCGGACTAAAAGTACATCCTTCACTTCCGATTCTGATAACCGCTTCCTGTAATTCATCCTGCTTTAATTTTTGAACTGATCTGGCTATTCTGTTATTGATCCGCCCTATCTCATCACCAGAAGGTTTTGATTGGAAATTTTGTTTGTCATAAGAAATTTGAATCGTATTCATAAAATCATCTCCTTTAAAATTTTTTAAATTTCTGTAGGAGTGATCACAAAAAAATTTGCAAAAAAAGAAGGACAGAATTGCTCTGTCCCTCATCCTTCTGGTTATGATTCATAAAATTACTATCCCACTGCATTTACAGTGTTACAATCATACATCTTTCTCCAATAAATTAATGATTATCCACATCTTTTAGCAGCATATCTATCTCCTCAAGACTCATATCCGGCTGTTCCTGTTTTTCCTTGGTATAATCCCCATATCCCATATCATACTGCTGCATAAATTTCACCATTCCAACAGGCCCTAATGCTTCCTGTAACGCCTTCATTCCTGCATTTCTCACATCAATCGGGCTGCTCAAATTAACATCTACCATTCAGGTCACCTCCCATGCAAATCCACACATATCTGCTTCTACGACAATCTCCTTAATATGCCTTCAAAAACCATAGCTAATATGAGCATTTAATTTATATATTCTATTATTCCGCTTAATCTTTCTATATCATCATTACTCCAATATTGATTATTCCAATGATAATATATGTTTTTACGTTTCTTAAATATTCTGAATGGTTCTCTCGTGTTATCATATATATGCAGGATATCACAAATCTCTACTAACCTTGGAATCAGAGCAAGCGCCTTATCATATCTTGACCTGATTTTTTCTTCTGGAACGCCATGCCCACCCAGTGCTTCTCTGGCCTGTACTCTTGCAACATTTATATCTACATTGGACGTCAAAACATAAATACCCCTGACAAAATATCCCTGATCTTTGGCTTTTTGTAATAGCAGCAGATTTCTATCAGTGGATAGCACTGTCTCAAAAGTAAAATCCTTTTTATTTTCTATCATGTATTCCCGTAATTCTTCCGCCTTTACCGCCGCTTCCAGATCCGTACACAGAGTCGTTCTTTTTATATCGTCTGCATTGATATACTCGCCCCCGACTTTTGCCATCTGTGTAATTGTTGATTTTCCGCTCCCATTCGGTCCTGCAAACACAATCACTTCCGGAAGTCTTACCATGCTATTTTCCGACATACTCCCGCCTCCCGTCCGGATATTCAAGATACGCTCTTTTTGTCTCATCATCGTATCCTGCAATGGGCAGGCCCTTTATTTTTCTCACTTCATTATCTATTCTTATTGACTCCTTGAATCTTATTGTTAATTCCTCATCAGAAATTCCACAGGTGGAATCCAATTCATTTATAACTGTCATTAACTGCCTCCTTCCCAGCTTCCTATACTCGGTGTGTAAAACGAACCATTGATTTGCTTATGCTATCCGTATCCAATCTTCTTATTTCTCTATATTGTACTCTATCTAAAATATTTGTTCAATCATTCTTATTTTCACACATGCCAAAATCCAATTTATATCTATATGATTTAGCCGTGGTATCAGGTGGTATCGTGGTATCTGTACCGCTCATACCACCCCTGCCAACACCCGTGCGCCGATATCTGGCGCAGCAGATCAGCGAATGGCGCAAAAAGTGCGCCTCATATCATTACTGCGCCATGTGCGCGGTCTCTTCTAGCTCCATCCGGAGCCTGATTCCGTCCTCCATCCCGAAGCGGTATGCAGCCGCGCCGTATACCGCGCCGAAATGGTTGTTTACCGTTATCGCCTGGTCAACCGCGCTTTTCTGTTCCCTTGTAAGCCCCAGTCCATCCAGCCTGTCAAAAACCTCCTGCTGTTCTGCTAATGCCTCCTGATAGTCTTTATCTTTCGCCAGAACCGCATCCAAAGCATCCCCCGTCCTGTGCGCCGCTATTATCTCCAAAAGACCATTTTTCTCCATTCTGTCCACCTCTTTTCTCTGTATATTTCACCATGCGTACTTTATCCGGCACTTAACCTAGATTACATACACTCATTTTCTCTGGTTAAAAGAGGGCATAAAAAGAGCAGAGCCTCCTATCCCTGATAAGATTTCCTACTTTCATGCCCTCTCAGCAGTCATCCGCCATCATGCAACGATTTTTAAAATCTCCTCATCCCTGCTGTACACATACACATGATAAGATAAGCGTTCTTCCACATCTACCTCCGTATCATTGACTTCCCGCACCTTTGCCGCCAGTCCCTCATACTCTGTTGCATCTTTTGGAGGAAGTATGATAGTTTCATGCACAGAACTTGGAAGTACAATAAATCCGTCCCCTACTTTATCCGCGACCATCCGCAGGGTTTTCTTATCAAGGATTTCCGCTGCCCCAAACCGCCTGCGGTGATTCGTCAGGATATACATATCCGTATCATGTGGAGCATTACGGTCTTCTTTCGGGAAGGTAATCCCCGCTATCCGTTTTACAATCGTTTCGAGCGTGATAAGATCAGTTTCCCCGTCAGCACGCATATTCCTCATCGCCGTCTGATAAAGATTTTCTTCTTCCTGCCCCCATATCTCCATATGCCCGTTATAGATAAGAACTGTCCCGATGTCTTCCCGCGCATGATTCCTAGCCACAGCATAGTAGACCACCGCCAGATCCAGAAAGTTCCTGTGCGGTATCTTTTCAAGCAGTTCCTTATTCTGCTTGGCATTAACAAGTTTCGGGTAAATATCACCGTGGACAGTTTCCCAGTTGCGGAATCCCGACAGATCGACATCCGGCATATCTTCCCCATATTTCAGGATCAGTCGGTATACCTCATCCACAATCTCATCAAATTTCATCCCATCAGATTCATATTCCCGGTAAAACTCATCCAGATATACGCACGGCCCGATATCTGTTTCTTCTTTCACAACAACCGCGATCCCGGCCTGCTTCACATTATTATTTCTTATCACATCATGTTTCTTTACCTGAAATGCGCCGTCTGCCCTCGCACGTATTTCCTGTAAGATATTTTCTCTAAATTCCTCAAAACTCATTGTTTATCCTTTACCCTCCATTCTTTTCTGCGGCTATGCCGCCTCTGTCGATTTCGTCCGTTTTAACGCTGACATCACCCTGCCATAGAGTTCTGCGCTCATCGTTCCCGGCTCCTGTATCTGGTACCGGCTCTGCACCGTCTCCATTGTTACACCCGTCCTGTCAAGTTCCGCCTGCAGGGAATCCATCTGCTCCTTAGATATAGAAGCGGGAGCCTTCCGTGCTTTTCCCGCTGTATCCTTCTGCGCTGTCTTTTGCGCCGTTTCTGCTTTACTCCCATTTCCCGCAGCAGTTCTCCCTTTATGGCCGCCTGTAGTCCCTGCGCCTTTTTCTTTCAGTTCGTATACCGTCTGTCCCCTGTCATTTACGATCACAAGGGCGCAGATCTCCCGGTCGTCATTGTACCCGATCGAAGATACCGAGAAGCGGTCATTGCAGGAAAACCGCTTCACTTTATTCTGGTCTTCCTTATATGTGATCGCCGCCTTTCCAGCCGGTATCCAGATAAAAGGCGCCGTATAGAGTTCCCTGCCGATACCCCAATTGAAACATGCACGTTTGAAGCTGTCGGATGCCTGCCCCTTCTCTTTCTCCGAATAACTCATGGTTCCCACATCCTGCTTTGCTACCCATTCCCCGGTTTCCTTATCAAGAATCTCCACCGTGCAGTAAAGGTTACCCTCTATGCTCTGGTGGCTCCGCTTCCACCCAAAAGGCCCGAAGGTCTCATCAAGGATACGCTGGTCTACCCTGGCATCCTTATAGAGTAAGACGCTCAGACCGTTTTCCTTGATCACGGACACCCTGCACTCGATCTCATCCGCTTTAAGCAGCCTGATCAGGTTCTGTTCCATCTTTGCCCTCCTTTTCCGCATCTGTATTTACCTTCCCCGGAATCTCTTCCAGTTCCCTGCACGCATACTCCTTAAGCTCCACATAAAAACTGTCCTCCCTGTCCAGCCATTCCTGATAAAGATGGTCCAGTATGCCAAAACCCATCCCCAGAAGTTCCCTTATTATGCTACCCTGTAAATTTTCTGTATGTACTAACAGAATTTCGTACAGATTCACATAAATTTCAATCCTGTAAGAAGCCTTGAAAATATCCTCTTTCCCCTGTTGGAGCATGGAATCCTTGAAAAGCTGCAGTTCCATATGCAGCCTCGCCCGCAGTAATTCCCTCAGTTCCTTATCATCCATAGCCAGTCCCCCTATGCCGCTTTCACTTCAAACCGTCTGGAATGGGAAACTTTACCGTAATTGGCATAAAGTTCCGGCCGCTCCTCCTTAATGCGCTTGGTATCCAATTTCGTAGAGTCGATATTTTTCCATGTGACGCGAAAAGCTTCACTGCTCGCCAGTTCATTGTCCTGCATGAAAAGTTTCACCTCCTGCTCAATCTGCTTCTGTTCCTCCTGCAGTTCCGCAATAAAACCAAGGATTTCCTCGCGCCGCCGTAGCTTTTCATCAAACCCGATCAGTTCGATCGCGCTGGCTTTCCTTGCGGTATGGAAATACTGTTCCAGCACCTCGTCACAGGCCCTGCTCCCATCCGGCGGCGGGATAATGCCCGGCACCACATGATGGTTCCAGAAATCATCTTCTACCGCTATGAGCCGCCCGATCAGTTCCTCATCCCACTCCAGTCTGCGGTAGGTAAATTCCCTGCCTAAGATGACTGCCGCGATATACCATATGCGCTTTCCCGTCACCGCCATGTAATGATAACACTGCATGACATAATGGAGCGGGATATTCCCGTCCGCCCATTTGTCCGCATTGTAGGCGCTGGCTGTCTTACATTCCAGCCCCGCGTCTTCGCCCACTACCATCCTGTCCACATCTGCGATCATAAAGGGATGCTCCACGCTCCGGTACATGAAGTTAGATTTCCGCACCTTTAACCCGGTCGCCTCCATAAAACGCTGCGCCACATAATCCTCCAGATCATGACCGATACAGATTGCCTCACTGTCCTGCTCTTCCACCGATTCACTTGTTTTGTCCTGAAATACTTTCATTGCGCTGCTGTAGGGATTCACACCGCAGATTGCCCCTGCGTCAGAGCCGCCGATCCCTGATTTTCTCAAGCGGAGCCATTCCATATTACTGACTCCTGTTAATGCTATTTTTTCAAACATGTTGTTCCTCCTCTGTTTTTGTCCCCAGATATACTGTAAAAAACTTTTCTGATAAAAACTATCCGGGCAATGTTTCCCTCTTTCCCGGACATTCTGCCCGTTTCATTTTTAGATAAAGAATAAAGACAGCCGGAACATCATGCCCGGCCGCCCTTACTCATCCTTTATCTTCCCGTGATATACTATTTTCCTTAAGACCAAAAGGTTATTTCCGTTTCCCTGTTTATGCCGCTTTCACAAGCTGGTACGCCCTGTCAATCAGGGGGTTGCCGTCTACCGTGCGGGCAAACAGGTTCTCATTATAATTTGCCGTCCTCCTTAACGGGCTGCTGTGTGTGGCAAAATCCGACACCGCGTTGATAAACCGGTACGCGTTGTTCCCCACTTTCTGCAGGTCGGGCGCATCATAATACCGCCGCTCCATGTCCCGGCGCAGTTTCAGGATATTCTTGCTCTGGACAGATGCCGCCTCACCCTCCATCGGCAGAAGCAGTTCTATATATTCCTTCACCTGTGCATCCGTCACCTTCTGCCTGCGTAGCTGCTCAAACTCGATACCGAGGCTGTCCATGTACTGCTCCGCCATAAAGAGCGTATCCTTCGCTTCCTGTATCTTGTCATGGATGTTGCCTGTATGGATCATAGAAAAACTGCGCTTTGCGGTATCCAGCGCAAGGTTGAGCGTGTTATTGCAGACAACCCTTACTGGAGTAACAGCCACTTTTACAGAACCGGAACCATCATGGGTGTTGGAGAATACCAGATAGGGGCTGATCCGCTCCCCCGCAATGATATATTCCCTCGGAAGCCTTGCAAGGAGCCAGACTTTCTTCCCCTCCTGCAGTGATCCGGCTGTCTCATAACGGACGCCTTTCCCAAGCAGTTCATCGGTAAAGCTGAACGCATCCGTATTCTGCACCACCTTATAGCGGTCGGATACCACGCCAAGCACCTTCCGATCGGAACTGCGCACATTTGCCTTATACCCTTTCACCATCTCGTTGTAGCCCGTATATACAGGCTCCTGCACCACCTTCCAGTCCAGCCCCGCAAGCCGGAGCGCCTCTGCGGATGTGGGTGCCTCCATAACAATCGTACCTAAACCATGCCACGGTTTCTCCCTAACGGAGAACATTGTTTCGACATTTGCTGCCATAAAATCATCTCCTTTTTCATTTGATCGTTGTACTCCTTTTCCTGTTCCCGGGAAAAGAATCGGGAGCCTTCCATACGGAAAACTCCCTGCCCTAATCTTCGTACTCGTCCGTGCAGTCCAGCACACTGCTTGCCTGGATCGCTTTCGTCACCATGACCAATGCTGTTAATACCACCAGCACGACCTCAAGCGTTTTCTCCTTGGACAATGTGATTCACCCCGCTTTCTTTTTATTCTATAACAAGAATATATCGTTGAAGCGGCGTATCATACGGTGTACCTCCTTCCTATCCTTTGATCACTCCAACTGTATGCAGTTTTCTGACGATCTCCACCATATCCTTCTGCTGGGCCATCACTTCATCAATGTCCTTATAGGCAAACCTGCACTCTTCCGCCACATCATTCTTTTTCCGCTTTCCAAGGATAACGCCCTGCTTTTTCAGATCCACTATGACCTGCTCCGTTGTAAATTTCTCCATAGCAGCCGTTCTGGAATGTCTTCTTCCGGCGCCGTGGGATGACGTATCAAAAGATTCCGCATTTCCTTTCCCTACGACCACATAGCTGTAGGAGCCCATCGCGCCGGGGATGACAGCCTTTTCACCGGCCCTTACTCTGGTAGCGCCCTTCCTGTGTACCCATACTTCTTCCCCATAATGCTCCTCCAGAGATGCGTAATTGTGATGGCAGTTAATGTCATCCGTATACTCCACCCTGTAACCCGTAAATTTTTCGACCTTTGCCTTTACTGCATGTTTGGCAGCTTCCATCATTTTTGCCCTGTTTTCATAGGCATAATCCATAGCAAGCCCCATCCAGTCCAGATACTGCCGCCCTTCGTCTGTATCCGTTGGAAGGTAATCCAGCCTGTATTCTTCCGGGATCGCACTTCCCCACTTCGCGGCATTTTCCCTCGCCACGGCATTAAAATGCTCGCATATACAAGCTCCCAGATGCCGGCTCCCGGAATGGATCATAATACAAAGATAACCTTCCTCATCCTCCTGCAGCTCTATGAAATGATTGCCGCCGCCGAGCGTGCCGATCTGACAGTACCCGTCTTCTATAACCTCCATCAGCTCCGTATCTTTCCAGTCCAAAAAGCCGCTATCTTTAGCGGCATCGAGTGTCCTGCACGGCTGCGGTTTTTGATACTTCGTCCTCCCTACCGGGATCTCCCGCATCAAGTCTCCAATAACGGACTGGGTGATCGTACCATTCCCTGTTTGGATCTCCCGGATATCCGCTACTTTTACGTTGGTGGCCGTGAAAACCATTCCGCACCCGATGTCTGTTCCTACCGCATTGGGAATGACCACATCCTTTGCCGCAAAGACGCCGCCTATGGGCATCCCTTTCCCTGCATGGGTGTCCGGCATGAGGCATACCCACTTATATACAAACGGGAGCTGTGACAGATGATATGCCTGCTCCAGACACTTATCCTCAAGACAGTCCATATCGTTCAGCCATACCTTTATGGGATGGCCGGTGTTCTCATTCATGATCTCAAACATGATCTGTTCCCTCCTGTAGATTTATTCATCCCTGTTTTTATGAGACTTTCCCTGCTGCTGCACTTTCTGGAACCATTCATAAGAACTGTAACCGTTCTGCTTACACTGCGGGCAAGGGTTGGTTACAGTCTGTATCAGTCCCAATGTATAAGGGCAATCAGGACACGGTTTTTTCTTTAAATCAAGCAATTCTCTTTCCTCCTGTGAAATGAAACAAATAAACGCTCCCCCTTAGAGAAGCGCTTTCTTATACGTTAAATGGAGCATAAAACTCAAAATTCCTTTACGCTCTTCTTTATTTTATGTACTGCCCGAATCATTAATCCCTAAATTTCCGAACATACGCTGATCTGTAATGTAAATACATTAACCGTCTAAAAGAAATTTCTCAAGAATTTAATCAGCTTCTTATACTTCAATAACATAATTACTATAGATAGGGGCAGCAAAACCGCACCGATCTGTAACCCGAAGATGATTATACTATGTACTTCCATAAATGGACTGATGCCCAAATAACAATCTTCCTTAAAAATGAATGATGCAAGCAGTTTCAAGATCAGACATACAATGCCCGTATAAAAGAGTACACTGATTACACGTTCCATTTTTTCACCAGTAAAATATGTGATGTGGTGCAATATAATATATTCTATTCCCACCAGCATCACCGTACAACAGGCAAAATTGCTTAACTCTCCCCAAAATATCAAACTAAGGATATGTAACGCGATCCCAAAGAGTAGAAAGATCATACCTATTTTAAAAAAGAAGCTAAATTTCTTTGGTTCCTTTTGTTCCTTTTGATAGGTTACCGCCATAATAATCTTACCCCGCTATAATATGATCTCTATCTATCCTTCATATCCTTTTGGATATTTGATATCCATGAGCGGGCGGTCACCCGGTCTGGTTATTTTTACACGCATGATATCCTTATGGCACTCCATGAGCTGATCCCTGATTGTTTCAAGTTCATTCAAGCTCTGTGTCACAATATATTTTGTACTTCCCACATTAATAAGTTCTATATACCAATTCACCATCTCCAGTTTGCTAATACAATAGCTGGATATCATCTGCTTATCATTATAATCCCTGATGGCTTCCGTCTCAATCTGGATGTATGCCACAGTATCATATGAAATCCTTTTCAGTTTTTTAGGTCTGTTAAACATTACTTTTCCCTCCAAAATATAATTCTTTCTATCATAAAGAGTTTATTCCCAGAAATCATCGTCCCTTCAGTATACTCATCCAGTTTATTTCTTATTATGATTCATTTCATACTGCTCCTGTTTCATCCGCCTCATTTCAGCCTCCATCATACGTTTTTCTTTGCTCATCTGCATCATTTCAGACTGCATTTGCATTGTCTCTGCTTTCATTCTTATCTCCTCGGCCGGCTTTGAAAATCTTTTCTCAATTTCCTCATCCGTCATTCTATCAATTTGCTTTGCATGCTGATTTCCCACTGCAATCATAAAATCTTCTGTTCCATTAAAGATTTTTTCCAAGGCATTAAAAAATCCCATGTGTATACTCCTTTACACAATAGTGTCTTTAGGATAGCTTGTCTGTATAACAGACAAGCTATCCTATTATTATCTATATCGTATCCACTCAAATTGATGTCTTCCTGTTGGTGATTCAGGACAAACATGAGAAATGCTCGTACTTATAAATTCGGGTCTGACCATCGGTTGAAATTCACTATCTGACCTAGTACCAGTATGCATATCCCTTGTGCCACAACATTTGCATACAACCATCCAATATGAACTTGCCATAACTTTCCTCCTTATTATTTTTCTGATATTCATAATTTTAGTAGTGCAAACGCCTATAATAGCTCATCCGCCTATGCAATCTATTTTAGCATGACTCATTCGCCTATACAATAATAATATTAAATTTTCGACAACTTTTTAGAATGAGGTAAACAGAATGGATTATGTATTATTAGGACAGAAGATCCGTGCGGCCCGCATAGCAGCCGGATTATCACAGGAGCAGTTGGCTGAAATGGTCGGTCTTACCAGCCAGCATATCTCCCATACGGAAGTTGCTTCTACCAAGATCAGCCTCCCTTCCCTCATTAAGATTGCCAATGCCCTGCATACCAGTGTTGACAGACTGCTATCCGACAGTATCCATGATTCCAAATCCTATCTGATGGATGATGTACAGGCGGTCTTTTCTGACTGTGATCCCGATGAAATGTATGTCATGCTAGAAGCCGCAAATGCTGTGAAGAAGTCAATCCGGGTGCGGAAATTGAAGCGCATAGACTAAGCGGCTACCACAACCATTCAAAATCCCCGTCCTGCAGCCACAATACACTATCACCCCCAAGAGGCAGCGGCACATCACTGATCAGCGTCCCGAAGAAATTCACCATGATACCATGTCCTACTCTTACCGGATCACCCTGACCCTCATCATCATCGGCAACCTCATACTGGTATCGCGCTTTTGGCACGGTATTCCTGTCTATACGCATATCGCTGAAATCACATGGGATACCACATACACTGACTTTCTGAAACTTCTCTGTCCTATAATCAAGCCTCATCATAAAATCCCTCCCTTCTCATTTCTCATATACAGAACCGTCATCATATACCCTGTAAGTGATTGTATCACCGCCAACACGTCCAACAATCTCAACAAAATCCGGTGTAGGGATAGTTTCCAAAATATAGTCCAGATGTTCCAGTGCCTTATCCTGGGCTTCCCTGACTCTTTCCTTTATATCTTTTGCCATATCTTCCTCCAAACTGCCCTCGTAACCTCCGGGACGGGCAATAAAAAATCCCCATACCGTTATGGCACAGAGAAATCCTATAACTCCATATGCAATACTTCCATCATGTAACAAGCCGGATATGTTGCATATCCGCCGCGAATGATTGCAGATATGCAACTTTTTCCCTTCCGTTTTCTGAAAAACACGGAATCTGCAACAGATTACTTGCACATGCTATCAAATCTGTAACATCTTCTCTACAAAGGCACGCGGACACCACCATATCCTACCATGCCCTCCTGCCTAAAAATCATGACCGTTGGTCAGGTTTCATTTAGCTGATAAAGTCAAGAACCCCGTTAAGCTCCTCCGGCAATTCCTCACAGACCTCCGGTAGCTCTGTTATGGTTGGTTCCGCTTCACCCTTCTTCACCGAAGCACTCACGGCTCCTATCCCCGCCAGTAACGCGCCTACCAGCTTCATGCCCTGTGCCTGCATTTCTTCCCGTACTGCCGACAGCATCTGCTCATGGAACTCCTGCCTCCCGGTGATCTCCATTTTTATACGGAAATGTTCTTCCAATACCCTTTTGACATACAATGTCAATGATGCAGAACTTCCAGCCGCCTCCGCAAGTTTCAGATACAGGCTACTGTCTGCTTCATCCGCCATATTAAAACGGATAAATACAGACCTCTGCTTTCCCGCCATCAGCCCACCTTCTTCCCGATCATCTGCCCTGCAAGAAACTCATAACCTTTCGCATTGGCACACAGGTCACAGTCATAGGCCGTATGGCTCCGGTACTTTCCCGCATGGTCGCGGGCAATCAGCGCACCGCCGCCCACATAGATGAGATTGGTGTAGTCCATGTCATAACCGCGCTCGGCAAGTTCCAGTTCCAACGAACCGATCTTCTCCCGCATCATCCCGTTTATCAGTTCCACATATACAATGGGAAGGTGGCTCTCTTCTTTCAGCAGTACCTTCATCACCTCATGCTCCGGTATGTCCTTTCCCGTCTGCACCAACATGTCCCGCTGGATCTCTTTGATCCACTTGACCATCGCCTTTTCGATCGTGATAGACTTGCTCTCTACCGGGAACCCGTTCTGCACATAGACCACATCCGTTGTCTTGCTCCCGATATCCACGACCAGGTAATCTCCTTTCATATTTCCAAGCCGGGAAGCGATGGCGGAATAACACTGCGGGCAGACAATCACCTTGCTGATCGTCACAGAATAATCCTCCCCCTCATAGGAAAAATCCAATATATTCTGCCGATTGTAATAGTCAGTCAGCTTCAGCTTGTCCCTGCCATAGTTGGAAAAGGGAAGCCCCACCACAATCACAATCTCTGCCTTGCAAAGTCCTTCCCTGCGCAGTTCCATAGCAATACCCGCCATTGTGCGGAGCTTAGCCATATCATCCGATACCTTATCTTCCGTGATCGCCGCTCTGCCTTCCCCAACTTTGAAATATTCCCCGTCATAGAGCAGGGAATGTTCTTTCAGTGTCGGCTCTGCGCTCCCCAGCACATGTACGCCGTTATCAAAGACAAAGTTTGCCGTCTTTCCTAACTGGTAGCCGTCATCGAAACCTATGATACATCTTCCATCATCCAGTCTGATCATCTTTTGTTCTCCCTCCTGTCATGCCGGGATCATGTCAAGGAACTGCTGTTCTGTCAGGACAGGGATGCCAAGCTCCCTTGCCTTTGCCAGTTTGCTGCCCGGCTTTTCCCCGCAGATCAGGTAATCTGTCTTTCGGGTAACGGAACTTCCCGCTGTTGCCCCAAGGCTGGTGATCCTGCTGTTGATACCGTCACGGGTAAAATTCTCAAGTTTTCCTGTCGCTACAACCGTACATCCTGCAAACGGATTATTTTCTTTTATATCTTTCATCGTATCTTCCTCTCTTTCCTCAAAATGAAATTCTTTCTGTAACGTCTTCCATAATTTCAGGTTATCCCAGTCATGGAACCATTCCCGGATACTCCGGCTCATCTTTTCCCCGAACTCCGGCAGGGATGTGAAATCAAAACAATCCACTGCCGCTTTTGCAAGCTCCTGCAGGTTCCCTTTGAAAAAACTGTCCAAGGCCCTGCCCGCCGTCCTGCCAATCAACGGGATATCCATTGCCACCACATATCTTACAAAAGTCGTATTACGGCTTCTCTTAATGGACTCCTGCATTTTTTCATAAGACTTCTCCCCGAAACCCTCCATGCGGATGATCTCATCCCGGTAACGGTCCAGATGGTAAAAGTCCTGACAGGTATGGAGGAAACCTTTTTCAATGAACCTGTCGATGACCGCTTCTGAGATACCGGAAATATCCATTGCCTTTTTCCCCGCAAAATGTACCATTCTCCGTAAAAGCTGGTTCCGGCAGTCCGGGTTGTCACAGTGGAGCGTCTCGATGATACGTCCGTTACCTCCTTTTCTCGCATAGATCCTTACCGGGTTCCCGCAGCAGGGGCATTTCTCTGGTATCATGCTATCCGCATAATGCCCCCTGTCAAGGTTATCCTCGATATGCGGGATGATCATGTTCCGCTTGGACACCAGTATCCGGCACCCCGGATGCAGTTCCAGATCCTTGATAAAGGAAATGTTATGCAGACTTGCCCTTGATACGATGCATCCGTCAATCTCCACCGCGTCAAACACAGCGACCGGCGCAATCTCGCCGGAACGTCCGGGTGTCCATTCCACAGACCGGAAGACTGTCTCCTGCACCTCATCCTCAAATTTATAGGCAATGCCGTCCTTATAATGGTGACCCGTCCTCCCGCATCCTCTGGAATAGGAAATGCTGTTATAGCGCAGTACCATGCCATCGATCGGCAGCATACAGTCATCCGCGGCATTTCTCAGATACCGTATTCCCTGTTCCAGTTCTTCCATGGAAACCTTTTCTGTAAGCGGTAGGAACGGACATACCTCAAATCCAAGTGACTGTAGAGCCTTCAGTAGCTTCCCGCGGCTGTCCGCAATCTTTCCGAATCCCTCCATCCCTTCTATCACATTAAACGCATAGAAATGGATATGGCGGTTTCTGCAGGCGGCAGGATCTAACAGCCTGATCGAGCCGGCGGCAAGGTTTCTCGCATTACATGCCCCTTTTCCATCCGCGCCGGGTATCTTCCCTTTTATCCTCTCAAAGTCATCCTGGTGGATGATGCCCTCCCCGGTCACCACTAGCCTGTCCTTATGGGGGATCGAGACAGGCACGTTATAAAAAGCGGGGATGTTATGGGTAATCATCTCGCCTGTTTCCCCGTCTCCTCTGGTTGACGCCTCCACGAGCCTCCCGTCCTCATAACAGAGTTTTACGGTAAGCCCGTCCAGCTTCAGCATTAAAAGAGATGCTGATCTGGCCGCCATTTCCAGAAGTTCCTCCATCTGCTTGGTCTTATCGAGGCTGAGCAGCGGGATCGTGTGTTTCACCTTTTTCAGTAAACTGACAGGGTCAGCGCCTACCGTCTGTGTGGGAGAATTGCTGAGGATGATGCCCGTCCTTTTCTCAAGTTCCTGCAGTTCATCGAAGAGATGGTCATACACCGCATCCGATACGCTGGGTGCCGCTAAGTTGTAATATTCATGCCTGTAACGGTTCAGCTTGGTAACGAGTGCCGTGACCTTTTCGGCATCTCCCGCCTGTGTTCCTTTCTGGATCTTTTTCATAAAAAATCACGCTCCTTTCTTTTCAGATCCTTAAAAGGCGTTTACAAAACGCCAGAACCCCATGCCATGACCGGCACGGGGTTCACTATAGTGTCATGAATATAATATATAGTTGCGGGAGTATCTTATACGCTTTAAACCAGGCAGCGTATTCCTGTTATTTTCTCAAAACAAATCTCTCTCCTTCATAAGTCCGCACCGGGTTTCCCCTGACAATGCGGGTATGCTCCCGCCATGCGGCATTTACTTGTTTCGCTTCCTGCTCCTTTTGCAAATCCGCAAGTTTCCCCTGCAACTTCTCCATTGCGCGCTGTTTATTTAGAAACTGGCTCCGTTCCTCGGTAGAGTGCGCCACAAGTCCTGTTGGTATATGGATGATCCGTATACCTGTCTCCACCTTGTTTACATTCTGGCCTCCTTTCCCGCCACAATGGAACTTCTCGATACGGTATTCTTTCCCGGACGCAATCTCTCCCTGCTCCGGGATGATGCTCACATCCACATACCAATTTTTTCGCTTATGATTCGGACGGAATGGACTCCTGCATATCCACAATACCGTACCTTCTAGGCTGCTTAAATCCTGCGCCGTCCGAAAGCGGATGGAATCTAAGCAGCCTTTTTCATACCCCTTTGTCTCGGATATCACTTCTAAATCCTCATATTCTCTTTTTAATGCCGCAAACAGCTTCGCCACCGCAAGCTGACACTCAGACGGCCCCTGTCCTGCACTGATCTGTACTATCATAAATTTCTTTCTCCTCTACTTTCTGCTTCCTGCCTTAAAATTATAGACAGGCTTCAATATCTCTGTCACCTCTACCATATCTCTGATCTGCGCTGTGATCTCCACTATGGAACGATAGGCAAAAGGTGCTTCATCCAAGGTGTCCGCGCTGACACAACTGCTGTAAATGCCTTTCATTTCCTTTTTAAATTCTGATACCGTATACCGGCTCTTTACATCTTCGCGCTTTAACTTTCTGCCGGAACCATGCGGCGCTGAGTAATTCCACTCTGCACTGCCTTTTCCGATGCCTAAGATGATCCCGTCCCGCATATTTGCCGGAATGACTACGCGCTCTCCCTTTTTTGCGGAGATGGAACCCTTACGGAGTATGCCGGAGTCATCCACAAAATTGTGCGGCACAAAAAACTGCTCTGCCGCTTTCCACTTCATCCCCTTAAGAATTTCCCTGACAATGATCTGTCTGTTCCATTCGGCATAGCGCTGGATTATCTGCACATCTTCCAAGTAAGCTGTCTTATTATCACCTTCTAAGTAACTCATGTAATAGGGAACTTCTTTCCCCTGTTCTTTCAGGCAGCTATTGGCTAGTTTCGTATAATATTCCGCCACTTCCTCCCCTAAATGCCTGCTCCCTGTATGCACCACAAGATACAGGCTGCCGTCATCGGACTTATCCAACTCTATAAAATGATTGCCGCCACCAAGCGTGCCAAGGCTCCTGTCTGCTTTCTGCCTGTTGATATGACGGATGCAGTGAAGCCCTTCATAGGAAAATTCCTCCGCCATGTAATGGGGTTCTTTCCGAATGTTGAAACCGGAGGGTATGTTCTCCCGGATCACCCTGTCCAATTTCTGATACTCCACATTGCTCTTATTCAGTTTTACACAGGTCATGCCGCAGCCGATATCCACGCCTAAAAGCTGTGGGATCACCTTATCCGTGACGGTCATGGAAAGACCGATCGGCGCGATCTTACCCGGATGGATATCCGGCATCATGCAGATCGAACTGCCCTTGGCAATTTCGTTATCGCATATCATTTTCACCTGTGCCAGAGCATAATCTTCCACATCGTCTGTAAAAATCTTTGCTTCGGCATATATACCTTTTACTGTTTTCATGATTTACTTTTCCTCTTCTTAAAAATGAGCGCAAAAAAAGCACCCCAAAGGTGCTGGCTACTCTTTCACTATCTGTACAGGACAATAAAAATTTCCAAAATCATTATCAGAACTTTCTATTGCACGATATAATAAAGCTATCTGTAAGACGCACGGAGCGACATACCTTTGATTGTCAGTTGCATTATTCTGTTATGGGTTGTTGTATTTTTCTGCATGGTATGACCTCCTTTTCTACTTTCTGAATTAATGGTTTATTTGTTTAACGGTTACATGCTAGCACAGATGGACTAAATTTGCAAGTTTTTATTTGCCTGTCAGGTCAGTTCATTTGTCCCCTCTCATGATACCATCTAACACAATGTAAGTATCATTCAATATTTTCATACTTCTTTAACCGTTCCTCCTTCAATTCTTCTAAAGACATATCCGTATAAGGGATTGCTCCAACCAATGACTTTAATGCCTGAACAACTTCTACTGTTTTTTCCTGCTCTTCTATTTCCGTACCGCTTCCATCTTTGCTCCCGGCTATCTCATCCGGCGTAAGAATACTTTCCATAAATTCCAGAACATTCCCGCCGACAGCGTCTGCTCCACGCTCATTCAGATCGGCCAGATTCTCTTTCGCCTGTGTCATGACCTGCAAATATTCTTCATTTGTCCTCATAATGTTTCTCCTACTATAAACAAATAATACCCTAAGTTACGTACACAGGGTTTTCTACCCCTCATATCTAACCTTTAGCCGGACTTTTGGGAACAAACTCCAATTTCAGCGTCATTCCCATTCCATCCGCCAGACGCTTTAGGAGTTTAAGAGACGGATTCCTGGTTCCATTTTCAAGCTTACTGATATCCGCCTGATTAATTCCTGTTCTTTCTGCAAGTTCTTTTTGGGTGAGATTTTGCGAAATCCTTGCATCAACCATTGCCCGGATCACATCCATTTCCGGCTGGATATCTTCCCATTCCTTTCTGAACTCATCATCCTGTAATTGTTCCTCTAAAAATTCCTGAAATTCACTCATTTTCCTTCACCCTTTCCAAATAGTCTTTGCGATATAATTTTGCCAACTTTATTTCCTGTTTTGGCGTTTCCTGCGTTTTCTTAATAAATCCATTCGTTATTATAATTTTCTTACCATAGCAGAAAAAATATAGGACTCTGGTTATATCTGTTCCAACTTTTCCACGGATTTCAAATATTCCATCATCCAGATGCTTACTGTAAGGCTCTCTCAACTGGTTTCCCTTTTCCTCCAACACATTAATGATTCCCAAAACTTTTGCCCTCATTTTAACATCCAGACCAAGGATAAAATCTTTCGCTGGTTTTTCACCATTAGCTTTAGTATAAAATTCCACTTCAAATTTATCCATTGTAATCTCCAATTTTCTTTCTATATTTAGTATATGGCATATATGCCATATTGTCAATAATATGTCCCCTGAATATAAATTCAAGCACTAGAGATTTTCCAATTTTCTGTACTCTAAAATCTGCAAAAGGCCAACAACCTTTCAGTTATTGACCTTTCTTTTGTTGGCACTCTTTCTCCTGAATATTACCGCACCAATTCCGCACCATTTTAACATGGATATATAGAAATCAGCATAAACTTTTATGAAACCTCAAATCACGCAAAGCATTGAAAACACTGGGTTTTATAGACATTTATAAAAATTCGTAAAGATATAAAACCAGCTTCGCGTATTACGATGCCTAGTTTCATAATGTCCTAACCGCCTTTCTCTAATCTCCTATTTCAAAATCATTCAGGCCTTTATTAATAACGCCTGTTCTCCTTCAACTCCCGGTACAACACCATATAATTCTCATACCGCACAGGACTAATTTTTCCCTCTTCCACGGCCTCTTTGACCTTGCAGTCCGGCTCGCTGATGTGGGCACAGCCCCGGAATTTACAGAAAGGCTCGTACTCCCGGAACTCGGGATAATACCCTCCCAGCTCCTCCTTCGTGATATCCGGCATATCAAGGGAAGTAAACCCGGGCGTATCCATGATATAAGTCCCGTTCCCCAGCGCAATGATTTCCGAATGTCTGGTGGTATGTCTGCCCCGCTTAATCTTCTCGCTGATCTCCCCGGTCTCCATGTTGGTTTCGGGAGAAAGCTGATTGATCAGGGAAGACTTGCCGACACCGCTGGGGCCTGCCAGTGTTGTGGTTTTCCCATTCAGCAGCTCTCTCACCTGATCCAGCCCCCTGTTTTCCAGAGCGCTTATAAATAACACCCGATATCCGCAAGTCTCATAAGCGCTTCGCAGCGCCTCCTTCTCCTCCGAAGAGGCGATATCCTCCTTGTTAAAACAGATGACCGTGAGGAGCTTCTGCTGCTCCATACGGATCAGGAAGCGGTCCAGCAGATTAAAATTCGGATTCGGTTTCACAATCGCAAAGAGAATCAGCGCCTGATCCACATTGGCCACCGCCGGTCTTACCAGCACGCTTTTCCGCGGCAGAATTTTTCGGATGTTGCCAAGCTTCTCCGCATCGTCGAGCACGTCCAGCTCCACATCATCCCCGACCAGAGGCTTGATTCCCTCTTTTCTGAATATTCCCTTTGCCCTGCACTCATAGACGCCGCGTCCTTCCACATGCACATAGTAGAAGCCGGCGATCCCTTTCATGATCTTACCAAACATATATTATTCTTCCGTGAAGTTGACCTGTCTCTCCACCGTCTTTGTCTCCGTTCCGCCGCCCTCGGTCACCGTTTCCCCGGTCTCCGGATCGGTAACCGTGGTGGGTTCCGTCTGCACCGTGAAGGTATAACGGATGGTGCCCGTGGCTGACTTGATTCCCGTGTAATTCACATCCACCGGGAAAGTGGTTGTCTGTGTATTCAAAAGCTGTGTGCCATCCTGAGCAGTGAGCGTCACATTCACCTGCATTCCGCTCTGATAGGAAGGCTCCTCCGTAGGCGCCGTAATCCCCGCGGAATATTTGTAAGTCATCTGGGAAGGCCCGGTGCTGATCCGCAGATCCACAGGTGTGCCCTTATCCACATAGGAGCCAACCGAATAACTCTGGTAACATACCATACCCGCAAGAGCCGGGTCTTCATGGGGCGTCTCGGAGACATTGCCCACCGAAAGGCCGCTCTCCGTCAGCGTCGCAGTGGCATCCATCTCCGTCATACCCACCACATCGGGCACCCGTACTTTATTGTCCTCAGCGCCCTGGCTGACACGGATGGTGATATTGGAACCCGCGGGGGCCGTGGTCCCCGCCTCGGGAGACTGGGAGATCACGATGCCCTTTTCCACCTTCGGGTCGTAACTCTCCACCACGTTCACCACAAAGCCTGCCTTCTCCAGGAGAGAAGTGCCTTCTGTCTGGGATTTCCCCGTCGCGTCGGGAACCTGTACGCCCTCTGCCGCCTCCGCCACCGTGAGCACAATCGTCGTTCCTTTATCTATCATCAGCCCGTCCTGTACGCTGGCGCGGAGCACCGTCCCGGCATCGTAAGAGCTGTTCTCCTCGTATTTAATCTCCGGCGACAGTCCCAGCTCCAAAAGCTTGCGTTTCGCCTCATCCACGTGCATGCCCACCACGCGGATCATCTCCACCTGCTCTGCGTCCTGTTCCTGATTCTCCTCCGGCTTTTCCCCGCCGAATGTAAAGACACCCATCGTCCTGCCTACCAGAAAAATCACAATACAGCCGATCAGCAGAGCCGCCACCACCGCCAGAATGGTGGTGATCTTCTCCATCTTGGGATCGTAGTCCTCCTCGTCGTCCTCCCAATCCTCATCATCCTCGTCATCGTAGGATCGCGCGGTGCCCCTGTCTCTTTCCCTTACGTCTTTCTTCAGACGCATGGCCTCATCCAGGGAATCCCGGCTTTCTGACTGGCGCTTGATCTGCACCATATCCCGGTCCGTAATCATACGGGTAGATGCCTCCTCGTCAGGGTCCGTCACCTTGACAAAATCTTCATCCGGGCTGATTAGCGACTGCTTTAAATCCATAATCAATTCAGACATGGACTGGTATCTTCTGTCAGGACTTTTCTGACAGCACTTAAAAACGATCTGCTCCACACAGACCGGTATCTCCGGCACATACTCCCTCGGTGAAGGAAATTCTTCCTGAATATGCTTGATCGCTATAGCCACCGTAGTTTCCCCGTTAAAAGGAACCCTGCCCGTAAGCATCTCAAACATGGTAACACCCAGCGAATAGATATCACTCTTCTCGTCGCTGTAGCCGCCTCTGGCCTGCTCGGGAGAGGTGTAATGCACGCTTCCCATGACGTTGGAAGTGATCGTGTTGCTGGTAGCGGCCTTGGCGATGCCAAAGTCCGTCACTTTCACTTTTCCTTCCTTGGAAATGATAATATTCTGCGGTTTGATGTCCCTGTGGATGATATGGTTGTTGTGGGCCGCCTCTATCCCCATAGAGACCTGAATCGCAATGCTGACCGCCTCCTTGACGGAAAGTCTCGCTTTCTTCTCGATATATTTTTTGAGGGTGATGCCCTCCACCAGTTCCATGACGATATAGTGGTTTTCCCCCTCCTCGCCCACATCGTAGACATTGACGATATTGGGGTGCATAAGCCCCGCAGCCGCCTGGGCCTCAATTCGGAACTTTGACACAAAATTGGCGTTTTCACTGAATTCCTGTTTTAAAACCTTCACCGCCACAAAACGGTTCAGCTTATGGTCCTTCGCTTTATATACATCTGACATGCCGCCGGTACCGATCTTTTCCAGAATCTCATACCGATCGGCTATCATCATTCCTATCTTAATCATGCTCTACCTCGTCTGCTAACGGTTCGATAACGATCACCGATATATTGTCTCTGCCGCCGTTTACGTTGGCCGTCTCTACCAGTTCTTCTACCCTGTCCTTGAGGCTTTTGCCGTTTTTCAGGATCCGGCATATCGTCTCGTCGTCCACCATGTTAGTCAAACCATCCGAACAAAGTAAAACCATATCTCCTGTCTGTAATTCCCGGTTGAAAAAATCAACCTCCACATCATCCCTGGCTCCCACCGCCCGGGTGATAATATTTTTATCCGGGTGATTTCTGGCCTCTTCCCGGCCGATTCCACCCATCCGGACCATCTCCTCCACAAGGGAATGATCCTCCGTAATCTGCACAATGTCATCGCCGATCACATAAAGTCTGCTGTCCCCCACATTGGCCACTTCCAGAAACCGGCCAATACAGGAAGCCGCAACAAACGTCGTGCCCATACCGCTCAAAGAGTAGTCCTCGCTGGCCCGCTTCCGCAGGACCTCGTTGGCTCTGGAGATTGCGTGGTTCAGTATCTTCTCCGGACTTTTCTCGAAAGAAGCCGCCGCCTCCCCGACCACTGTCTCCACCGCCAGGTCAGAGGCGTAATCCCCCGCCTTATGGCCGCCCATGCCGTCCGCCACAATAAAGAGATTCGGCAGGTTCCCGACCGGTGTCTCGGAAACGTAAATATAATCCTGATTCAGTTGTCTTCTTCGCCCGATATCCGTCAGCGCATAAGACCTGAGCACAGCGCAGTCCTCCGTTTTATACTGATTTGCATATTTTACCAATTACCCATGTTAGCATATTCCATGTAAAAGAGCAAGTTATTTAAACCGCATTATCCTAATGCAGCGTCACAGTTCAGCCCGCGTTCCTGAACTGTTTCTTAAAAACCGCCGTCTCAGCTGCCCGCAGGCTCCGTCTATATCCCTGCCCATCTCCCTGCGGACAGTGGCGTTAATCCCCTTTTTTGTAAGCAATGCGGCGAATGCCTCCACCGCCTGCCTCTCGGACTGTATATAAGCCCGCTCCCTGACCGGGTTCACCGGAATCAGATTCACATGGCAGTTTAAGCCCCGGATCAGGTCTGCCAGCGTCTCCGCGTCCTTCCGCGTATCGTTTAAGTCCCGCACCAGACTGTACTCAAAGGTAATCCGCCGCCCGGTCTGCTCAAAATAGTAAGCGCAGCATTCCATCAGCTCCGCGAGAGAATACCGATTGGCGATGGGCATCAGCTCCCGGCGTTTTTCGTCCGTCGGCGCATGGAGGGAAAGCGCCAGTGTAATCTGCAGTTTCTCCTGCGCCAGACGCCGCATCATGGGCACGATCCCGCAGGTGGAGACCGTCACATTGCGCTGGCTGATATGCAGGCCGTTCTCGTCCGTAAGCAGCGTGATAAACCGCAGGAGATTTTCATAATTGTCAAGCGGTTCGCCGCTCCCCATCACCACCACATTGGAAACCCGCTCCCCCGTCTCCAGCGTGATGGCGTAAATCTGGTCAAGCATCTCCGAGGGGGAAAGGTTTCTCACCAGTCCGTCCAGTGTGGAAGCGCAGAAGCGGCAGCCCATCCGGCAGCCCACCTGGGAAGAAATACAGACCGAATTGCCGTGTTTATAGCGCATCCACACGCTCTCCACCATATTGCCGTCCGGGAGGGCAAAGAGATATTTTTTCGTGCCGTCTATGGCAGACTCCTGCACCTCCACTGCACGAAGCGCCGTATAACTATAGCTTTCCCCGCATTTTTCTTTCATAGCCATCGAAATGTTGGTCATTTCCGCAAAGCTGCGCGAAAGTTTCCTGTGCATCCACTCGTAAAGCTGCACCGCGCGGAAGGGCTTTTCACCGACCGCTGTCATCTCCGCCTTCAGTTCCTCCAGAGTGAGGGACTTGATATCCTTCTTCTCCATAAATTTACGCTTTCTCCCCGCATCTTCTCCTTATGCCGTGCTTTTCTTTTTCCGAAGCTTCGCCAGAAAAAAGCCGTCCGTCTCGTGGATTCCTGGCAAAAGCTGCACCATACCGCTTTCCGCCGCCTCCCCAAGTGCCGCCGGGAGCACTCCGGCCATACTCACCGGCTCAAAACCGAGGGTATCGCAGATCCACGCCGCCATCTCATCATTCTCCCCCGGATTCATGGTACAGGTGCTGTACATCAGGATGCCGCCGGGTCTGATATATTCAATAACATTCGCTATTATTTCTTTCTGTAACACCTGTATTTCTTTCAGGGACTCCTCGGTCACCCGGTATTTGATATCCTGCTTGTGACCGATGACCCCAAGTCCCGAGCAGGGCACATCCGCCAGCAGGACGTCCGCCCGGCCCACAAGGGAGTCGTCCCTCTCCCGCGCATCACGCACCATAATGGACACATTCTCCGCCCGCAGGCGCCCCCGGTTCTCCTCGATCCGATCCGCCTTATGCCGGCTCACATCGCAGGCAATGACCTGTCCCGTGCCGTTAAGCTTCGCCGCCGCGTGAAGCGCCTTGCCTCCGGGAGCCGCGCAGACGTCGATCACCGTATCTCCGGGACGGATGCCCGCCGCCTCCACCACCAGCATGGAACTGACATCCTGTACCGAGAACCGCCCTTCCGTATACCCTGCAAGACTGCGGACGCCGGATACGTTCTGCAGCCTGAAAGCATAGGGCAGGTACGGATGCGCCTGCACCTTAACCCCGTCCTTTTCCCATGCAGCGAGAAGGCTTTTCCGCTCCTTATCCGGGAGCCGTTCATCCAGCCGGACGCTCACCGGCCCCCGCTCCAGACAGGCCCTCAGAATCTTCTCGCACGCCTCCTCACCGTAGCTCTCCGAAAAATGTGCGACAAGCCAGATCGGCATAGAATAACGGACGGACAGATAAGCCGCCAGGTCCCGCCGTCTGTCCGGCCAGACAATCTTCTCCCGTCCCCTTTCGATATTCCTCAGCACGCCGTTCACATATCCCTGCAGAGGCTGGAATCTGCGCTTCTTCGCCAGCTTCACCGCCTCGTTGCAGATCGCAGCGGCCGGAATATGCTCCATAAAAAGGAGCTGGTAAACGCTCATACGCAGAAGCTCCCTGATCAGCGGTTTCATTTTAATAACAGGTGTTTTAGAATACTGTTCCAGCACATAGTCAATCTGGATCCGCCTCTCGATAGTTCCCTCGCTGACCCGCTTGATAAAAGCCTTTTCTTTACTGTCCAGATAGTCGTATTTGTCCAGCGCCGCCGCTATCAGGACGCTGCTGTATTCCTTTTGTGAGGACAGCTCCAGCAGTATATCCAGAACTATCTCCCGTACATTGATCTGTGCCACGCCCATGCTCTCCTGTGTACTATTAGTCTCGTCTCCGATTGTTGCCGAACAGAAGCACCAGCCGCAAGAGCTGTAAAATCGCCGACGCTGCCGCCGCCACATAAGTCAGGGCCGCCGCTTTCAGCACCTTCCGGCATCCTGCAACCTCATCCTGCGCTAACATCCCGTAATCTCCCAACATGGCAAGCGCCCTGCCGGATGCGTTGAACTCCACGGGCAGGGTCACCACCTGAAAGAGCACCGCCAGCGCGAACACCCAGATCCCGATCTGGATCAGCACCTGGTTCATCCCCAGGATGGCTCCCAGAATGATCAGCGGTATACCCGCCTTGGAGCCGATATTTGCCGCAGGCACCAGTGCCGAGCGGATCTGCAGGGGCGCATAGCCCTTATCGTGCTGCACCGCATGGCCGCACTCATGGGCCGCCACCCCGATGGCCGCCACGGAGGTGGAACCGTACACGGAATCGGAGAGCCGCAGCACCTTATGCGCCGGATCGTAGTGATCCGTCAGACTGCCGCCCACATGCTCAATCCGCACGTCGTAGATCCCCGACATCTGCAGGATCCTCTGCGCCGCCTGCGCCCCCGTCATGCCCGTCCGGCTCCGCACTCTGGAAAACTTATTGTAGGTGGAGCTGACTCTCGCCTGCGCCCAGATACAGAGCACCGCCCCGATCAGGACCAGAACGTAAGTCGGGTCAAAATAATATCCGTAATAACCGCCGTAATATCCCATATTCATCATCCTTTCCTAAAACAGTGTTTCCCCGGGCTTCATCGGATACCCCAGCAGGAAGTCCTTTACCGCCATGCGCTTTTTGCCCTCCGGCTGCACCGCCAGTATCTTAAGCGCGCCCTTCCCCGTCTGTACAAAAAAGGCGTCCTTCTCCACCCGGATCACCGTGCCAGGCTGCGCGTTTCCGGCAAATGTACCTTCTCTTTGCCCCGGAAGACCTTCCCAGGTCATCAGTTCCTGCTCCGAAACCGCTTCCTCCTCCCAGATCTTCAAAGTTTTCCCGCGGTAAACGGCGGAGGCGCCCGGCCAGGAAATCAGTCCCCGTATCAGACAGTCCAGTTTCTCCGCCTCCATCTGCCAGTCAATTTTTCCCATAGATTTATTCAGCATCTTCGCATAGCAGGAATCCGCATCATTCTGCTTCACCGGTGTCACGTCGCCCGCCTCAATCTTTGCTAGTGCCTCCACAATCAGCCGCGCGCCGGCCTCCGCCAGTTTGTCGTGAAGAGTGTCCGCCGTCTCGCGGGGTGCGATCTCCACCTCCGTTTTAAAAAGCATATCCCCGGTGTCCAGCCCTTTATCCATCCGCATGATGGTAACGCCTGTTATTTTTTCTCCATTGATGATGGCCCACTGAATCGGTCCCGCACCGCGGTATTTCGGCAGAAGGGATGCGTGAATATTCACACAGCCGTACCTTGGCATCGAGAGAATTTCCTCCGGGAGAATCTGTCCGAAAGCCGCCACCACAAAAATATCAGCCTGATAGCTGCGAAGTGTCTCCACCGCCTCCGGCTCCCTGATTTTCACCGGCTGGAATACCGGGATACCGTGCTTCTGCGCGCATACCTTAACGGGCGTCATCTGCAGTTCTTTGCCCCGCCCCTTCGGCTTATCAGGCTGGGTCACCACCGCCGTCACCTGATGTCCGGCTTCTATCAGCGCCTCCAGCGCGCCCACCGCGAAATCCGGCGTTCCCATAAACACCACTCTCATATATCTGTCCGCTCTCCTTTCCCCGGAAATTATTCCTCGTCGTCACGCAGATCCTCCGTATTCACAAGAGGCCCGTGCACCTTTTCCACATACAGGTGTCCGTTCAGATGATCCACCTCATGGCAGATTGCCCTGGCAAGCAGCTCCGTCCCCTCAATCTCGAAGGGCTCCATATTCTCATTGTAAGCAAGCGCCTTCACATAATTTGGTCTGGTCACCTTGCCGCTTTTGCCCGGAACGCTCAGGCACCCCTCATAGCCGTCCTGCTCGCCGCTGGTCTCCAGTATCTTCGGGTTGATGAGCAGGATCGGGTCTTCCCCGGTGGTATCAATCACCACAATCTGCTTTAAAATGCCCACCTGGGGCGCCGCAAGTCCTACGCCATTCTCCTCGTACAGCGTCTCAAACATATCGTCAATCAGTTCCTGTATCCTGGGCGTGACCTCCGTCACCTCCTTACACTGCTTTGTCAAAACCGGGTCTCCCATCTCCCTGACTTTTCTGGTTGCCATACTGCTTTTTCCTCCTGTCCTTCCTGTTTTCCATCTCGCTAAAATGTATTCATCGGGTCGAAGTCAAACTGTACCGTCTGTCCTTTCAGTTCCCGTTCCCTACAATAATGTTCCAGCCTGTCCTTGGCCTGCACCAGCACCTGATAATCCCCATGCCGGATGTAAAAGCTGTGGCGGTAGAGATCAGATATCTTCCCAATCGACGCCTCCGCAGGTCCGATCACCCTGAGCTGTGCCACATCCTTCATCTCTCTCTTAACTAAATCAGTCATTTCTTTTCCCAGCCGTTCCCCAGCCTCCTGCACGTGGGAGACAATGAGGACCGCCAGCATATGTTCCACAGGCGGATAGCCCACAAGCTCCCTGTAGGCGATTTCCTCCCCGTAAAAGCCTTCGTAATCCTGCTCCGCGGCATGTACCACACTGTAGTGCTCCGGCTGATAGGTCTGGATCACCACCTCGCCCGGCCTCTCTCCCCGGCCCGCGCGGCCCGCCGCCTGGGTCAGAAGCTGAAATGTGCGCTCCCCCGCCCGGTAGTCGTTCCGGTTCAGGGAGAGATCCGCCGCCAGCACCCCCACCAGCGTCACACCGGGAAAGTCATGCCCCTTCACGATCATCTGGGTTCCCACCAGAATGTCCGCTTCCCCGTCCGCAAAGGCGGAGAGAATCCGCTCGTAGCTGTCCTTCCTGCGGGTGGTGTCCGCGTCCATGCGAAGCACCCGGGCCCCCGGAAATTCCCGGTAAATGGCCTCCTCCACCTGTTCCGTCCCCGCCTTAAATCCCAGCAGATAGGGCGAGCCACAGGACGGACATTTTGAAGGTTTCCTCTCCTGATAGCCACAGTAGTGGCAGATAAGCATCCCGCTCCTGTGCTCCGACAGGGACACATCACAGTGGGGACATTTCATCACATGCCCGCAGGAGCGGCAGGAAATAAATCCCGCGTAGCCCCTCCTGTTTAAAAAGAGGATCGTCTGCTCGCCTTTGGAAAGCCCGTTCTGCATCAGTTCCTTCAGTTTCCTGCTGAACATGGAGCGGTTTCCCCGCTTTAACTCCTCCCTCAGATCTATGGTATGCACCCTCGGAAGCATACTGTTTCCGGGACGCTCTTTCATCTCATACAGTTTATATTCTCCCTTAACAGCACGGTAATATGCCTCCAGCGATGGGGTTGCCGACCCCAGCACCACACTGGCGCCGCACAGGGAAGCGATCTCCACTGCGGTCTCCCTTGCGTGGTATCTGGGCGAAGTCTCGCTTTTATAGCTGTTCTCATGCTCCTCATCCACCACGATAACCCCCAGATTCGGAAAGGGCGTAAACAGCGCCGAGCGCGGCCCGATCATCACGTCGATCTCCCCTGCCTTGGCCCGTTCAATCTGATCATACTTTTCCCCCGCCGACAGCGTGGAATTGATGACCGATACCCGGTCTCCGAATCTCTTATAAAACCGCAGGAGCGTCTGGTAGGTCAGGGCAATCTCAGGGATCAGCATAATGGCCTGTTTTCCCATGCCAATCATCCCCTCGATAATGCCAAGGTACACCTCCGTCTTGCCGCTGCCCGTAACCCCATGCACCAGATGCACCCCCGGGGTTCCCGCCCGGTAATCCGCAAGCACCGCCTCGATGATGCGCTTCTGGTTTGGATTCAGGCTGGGACGGTTCTCGTTCCTGTCCGACACCCTGACCGGATTCCGGTAGCATGCCTCCTTCTCTATGCGAAGATACCCCTGCTTTTCCAACGCCTGTAATGTGGGAGCTGCCACATGGAGTTTCTGCCGGATTAACTCGTAGGGCAGTTCCTCCTCCGTCTGCATCGCGAAGAGCACTCTCGCCTTCGCCCGCTGGCGCTTTCCCTCGCATTCTATGGCCGCCCTGACAGTCTCCTCCCCGGACAGACACCGCAGCACCTTCTTTTTCTCAAGCGGCTTCTGCTTCTGCTTCACGGGAAGCACGGTCTTTAAGGCTGCAATCGTGGTGGAACCGTACTGGCTTTTGAGCCAGTAGGCGATCTGGATCTGCCTGCTCTCCACGGTCATGCCCTTCTCATCCACCGCGCTGACCGCCTTGATCTTTTCGGGCGGATAGTCCGGCTCCACCGAAATATCCACCACATACCCCGTCCTTTCCTGGTTCCCGTTTCCAAAAGGCACGCGCACCTGTACGCCCGGTTTCACCGCCTCCAAAAGCTCCGCCGGGATCCGGTACTGGAATACCCGGTCCACCTTCTCATGGGAGATATCTATGATGACGTCCGCGTACCGCTCCGTCATGCCCGCTCCTCTAAAATTTCCTGTATCAGCACTCTCTCATCCATCGGATATTTTACCCCGTTTATCTCCTGATAGTCCTCGTGTCCCTTGCCCGCAAGCACAATGATGTCCCCCGGCTCACCGTGGTCAATGGCGTAGGCAATGGCTTCCTTCCTGTCGCAGATCTCCACATATTTTCCGTCGGTTTTCGCAATGCCGGTCCTGATGTCGTCGATGATCGCCTGAGGCTCCTCCGTCCGCGGATTGTCGGAGGTAATGATGGTCAGATCCGCCATCCGCCCGCTGACCTCGCCCATCTCGTAGCGCCTCGATTTGGCCCGGTTGCCGCCGCAGCCAAAGAGGCAGACCAGCCGGTGCGGATCGTAGGCTCTGAGCGTCTCTAACAGGCTTTTAAGGGCCATAGCATTGTGGGCATAGTCAATCATCAGGGTAAAGTCGTCAGATACCCTCACCATCTCCGTCCGGCCCTTCACCTTCGCCGACGCAAGCGCTCTCTGTATTTCCTTCCCGTCCACACCGAAATGCCTGCATATGGCGATGGCTGTGAGCGCGTTATAAACATTGAACTTTCCGGGAAAGGCGATTTGGACCGGCAGCTCTGTCAGTCCTTTGGCTGTAAAACGCATGCCAAGACTTCCGCCCTCGTTTAAGAAAACAATGTCCTGCGCCCGCAGGTCCGCGTCGGTGTCGATCCCATAAGTCTCAAGCTGACAGGTGCAATTCCTTGTGACTTCCCTCCAGTGCCTGTCGTCGGCGTTTACGATTCCCACCCTGCACTGTCTGAACAGCAGGCTCTTACAGTGGAGATAATCGTCGAAATCCCTGTGCTCATTCTCCCCGATATGATCCGGTTCCAGGTTGGTAAAAATCCCGAAGTCAAAGACAAAGCCCTGGGTTCTGTGCAGCATCAGCCCCTGCGAGGAAACTTCCATCACCACCGTATCACACCCTGCGTCCGCCATCATCCTGAAATACTTCTGGACCAGGTAAGACTGGGGCGTGGTGTTCTCCGCATGGATATGCGTCTCCCCGATAATGATTTCTATGGTGCCGATCAGCCCCACTTTCCTGCCCGCCTGCTCCAAAATGGATTTTACCAGATAGGTGGTAGTCGTCTTGCCCTTTGTGCCCGTAATGCCAATAATTTTCATCTGCCGCGCCGGATGCCCGAAGAAAGCCGCCGAGACAAAAGCCAGGGCCAGGCGTACATCCTCCACACGGATCACCGTGACGTCGCAGTCTTCCGGAAGCTCCACCTCATGCTCCACCAGAAGGGCAGCTGCCCCGGCATTCACAGCCTCCGCAGCGTACCTGTGTCCATCCACCTTCGCCCCCGGAATGCAGACGAACAGGCAATCCTTCTTCACCTGTCTGGAATCATATATAACATCTGTTATTTCCCGTTCCGGCACACCTCTGACACACTCATAGGATATTTCCTTCAACAATTCGCTTAAAGCCGCCATATTTCACCTCGTTATCATTTTCTTATCTCTATTTATATAGTAAGATAGCACGAAAAACCTGTTTTTGCAATTTTTCGCCCTCTTTAAAATTTCTTAATGTTTTTTTATTTTTACTTCACATTCTAAACACATTTTGGACACAATTACACTTTATGATTAGTATCAAGATAGTTGATGAATTCACTATCTCCCCCTCATAAGAAAACTGCGAAAGAGCCCGGATCGTCCGGGCTTTTTCGTGTCCGCCGGCTTTTTTCTGCGGCTAAACACTGTAGTTCTGCATCACCATCTGGAGTTCCTCACGGCCTCGGTATACATTGATATCGGGATAGTAGATCACATTTACAACAATGGCGCTGCCGCCCCCGCTGTAAAGTCTGCCGACCTCCTCCTGTCCGAAATGTGCCGCCAGAAAGGCATGCCACTGTTCCAGGTCGCCGAAATACATCATATCATACTCCCGTCCGGCCTCATCGGCCACCCGGTATTTTCCCACGTTTTTATTTTTCCCCAGAATCCGTCCTCTGCATACCCTCACCGCCCTCTGCGCAAAGACAGGCTTGGGGTTGCCGTTGCCGAAGGGCTCTAAGAGGGAAAGCTGTCTGACAAACGCTGCGGTCACGTAGGACATGGGCATGGGCACGTCGATATGTATCACTTCCGTCAGGTCTTCCTCTGTCAGTCCGCTGTGGGCGTTCAGAAATGCCCGGAACGGCTCCACGTTCTCCTCCGGCATGGATACGCCCGCCGCAAGCTTATGCCCGCCGTACTTCGTGTACAGCTCCCTGCACTCGCTCATCTTATCGTACATGTGGTAAGCCTCTATGGAGCGTCCGGAGCCCTTCACGCCCTCCTCGCCGCGGGTCAGGACAAAGACCGGCCTGTGATACCGTTCCCTGATCCGCCCGGCAATGATCCCCGCCAGGCTCTCATGGCAGTCCGGCAGAAAAACCACCAACACCTTATCCGCTTTCAGGGTCGTGCTTTCGA
This sequence comes from Lachnospiraceae bacterium UBA7143, assembly GCA_002491905.1. GTDB lineage: Bacteria > Bacillota > Clostridia > Lachnospirales > Lachnospiraceae > UBA3282. The sequence goes on from DKWV01000026.1 coordinate 61,695, forward strand.
TCCGTTCTATGGCCTGCTCCGTCCCCTTAAGCGTCATCTCCTTCCGGCTGTCGTTTAACGCCTTAAGCTCCCCGGCAATGGTAACCGCCTCCGCCGGATCCTTCGTTCGGAACATGGCCAGCGCCCTCTGGGCCGTATCAAGCCTGCCCGTCGCGTTCAGACAGGGCCCGAGGACAAAGCCGATATGGTACCCCGTCAGCTTCCTGTCCGTCAGCTCATTTACCATAAGCAGCGCGCGAAGTCCAGGATTGGCGGACTGCCCGATCTGCCGCAGGCCGTACCTGACCAGAATGCGGTTCTCGTCAGTCAGCTCCATCACGTCCCCCACCGTGGCAAACCCGGCGAAGGCCAGAAGCTCCTGTAAAAGCGCATCCGCCTCCCCGGCGGGCAATACGCCCTCCCCGGCCATTTTCCCAAGATAGATCTCCATTAGTTTATATGCCACCACCGCACCGCAGATGCCCTTATAAGGATAAGGACAGGCATTCTGTTTCGGGTCCACCACCGCGTCCGCCGAAGGCAATGTCTCCACGCGGCTTCCATCCGCCTGCACCTCATAGGGCACCTCATGGTGGTCCGTCACGATCACCGTCATGCCCAGCTTCTTTGCCAGGGCAATCTGGGATAAGGCGGCAATGCCGTTGTCACAGGTCAGGATCGTGTCCACGCCTTCCCCCGCAGCCTCCTCAATCAGCCGGTCGTTGAGTCCGTAGCCATCCAGAATCCTGTGGGGAATCACCACGTCCGCCACCGCCCCGCATTTTTCCAGACAGGCAGTCAAAATATAGGAGGAGCAGACACCGTCGATATCATAATCGCCGATCACCCGGATTTTCTTTTTCTCCCCCGTCTTGTCGCAGAGAATGTCCGCCGCTTTCCCGGCATCCTTCAAAAGCGCAGGATCATACAGATCCGCTGTCGTGCCGTGGAGAAACTTCTCAATGGCGTCCTCCCCTTCCACGTCCCTGTTGCGTATGATCCTCGCTATCACCGGATCAATCCCGAACCTCTCCGCTATCCCGTTAAAATCCGCCTTTTTCGCGGACACCATCCATTTCGCCATACAAATCGCCGCTGCCGCACCTTTCTTCAATAATAAACTTACCCTCCGAAAAGTCACAACCTATTGTAACATTTTCAGAGGGTAATTTATAGTACTTTGTTATTTCAGTTCAGCCAGACCGAACGGGCGCGTGCTGAACTGTACTTTTACTTTGCCGCTTTCTTCCCCAGCTTCGTGCGGAACACATACCAGAGCGCGCCCGTCAGGCAGATGGAAGAATACGTACCGCAGACAATACCAGCCATCAGGGGAAGCGCAAACTCTCTGATAGAGGATACGCCAAATACCTCCAGGGAGGCCACCATGAAGAAAGTGGTCAGGGAAGTAAAGATACTTCTCGTAAGCGTCTGGGTGATACTCCTGTTGACCATCTCATCCAGCCCTTCCTTACTCCTCATCTCGCGAAGGTTTTCACGCACACGGTCGAAAATAACGATGGTGGCGTTGATGGAGTAACCCACAATCGTCAGCATACACGCGATAAAGGTATTGCCCACAGACACCCTCACAATCGCGTAGAACGCCAGCACCACCAGCACATCGTGTATCAGCGCAATCACAGAGCTTGCACCGAAGCGGATGTCCTTAAAGCGGAACCAGATGTAAAGAAGCATCAGCACCGTGGATACCAGAATCGCCTTGATCGCATCGGACTGCATCTCGGAGCTGACCGTCGCGCTGATGGTCTCCGCCGTGATGCTGCTCTCGTCCACGCCGAAGTTATCAACCATCACCTCGTTAAAGGCTTCTCTCTCCTGCACATTCAGAGTCCTTGTCTTGATAATAACATCGTTGGAGCCGGCCACCTTCGTGCTCTGCACGTTGCCGTCCCCGGTGATCTCCTCAATATAGGGAACGATTTTTGCGTCGATATCCTCAATGCTCATATCCTCGTTCAATGTCATGGTGGTGGAAGTACCGCCCACAAAATCCAGACTGTAGTTCATCGTCATGCCCATGCTTGACTTATTGATGCCCATAGCGATGAAGCCCGCCAGGATCGCAGCAATGGAAATGCCGAAGAACACATATCTTTTGGAGAGGAAGTTGATGGTCTTTCTCTCCTTCGCCACGCCGTAAGCCTTCTCGCTCTGGATGCCCAGCGCATAGAAGATGTTCACTAAGAACTTGGTCACCACAAGCGCCGTAAACATGGAAAGGATAATACCTAACATCAGAGTGATGGAGAAGCCCTTGATCGTGCCGCTTCCCATAAAGTAGAGCACCAGACCCGCAATCAGGGTGGTGATATTGCCGTCCAGAATCGCGGACAACGCCTTCTGGAAACCGATCTTAATCGCATTCTGTACGCTCTTGCCCGCCGCGATCTCCTCACGGATACGGGCGAAAATGATCACGTTCGCATCCACCGCCATACCGACAGTCAGGATAATACCGGCAATACCGGGCAGGGTTAAGGTCACCTCAAAGGCGTACATCAGGATTACCAGAAGCTCCGTGTACAGACAAAGCGCCAGAGATGCCGCAAAGCCTGCTATATAGTATACCGCAATCATAAAGATAACTACCAGTGCAAAGCCGACTGCCGCCGCAATCAGGCTGGAATGGATCGCCGCCGAACCGAGCTGTGCGCCCACCACGTTGGAACGCAGCTCCTCAAGCTCTAACTTCAGTCCGCCGATACGGATGGTGGATGCCAGCTGCTCCGCCTCCGCCGCCGTGCTCTGCCCCGTGATGACCGCATTGCCATCTGTGATGGCCGCCTGCACATTGGGCACGCTCACAAACTCTCCGTCATAATAGATCGCAATGGTCTCACCGTTCTCGTAAGCCTTGGTCGTAGCATCCGCAAATGCCTGCCTGCCCGCCTCGTTAAAGGAAAGGGAAACCACATTTTCCAGATTGCCCATAGAATCCTGCTGCGCTCTCGCCTGTGCGCCTTCCACCTCCGTGCCGGTAAGCACGATGGAACCGTCCGCCTCCAGCTCCTCCAGCGTCTTATTCAGCTGATACTGAGGTGTCAGATTGCCCTCCGCGTCAACGCCGTAGCCCATCTCGTAGTTATTGTTGCCCTCGCTGTCCGTCTGGGCGATAAAGTAGAGGCTTCCGGGCTTACCCAGTTCCTCCAGAATCGCGTTGGCATCAGTGACGCCGGGAATCTCGATATTAATCCGGTCCGTTCCCTCCTGATATACCTGTGCCTCCGTGCTGTAGCCGTCCACACGCTGCTGCAGCTTGTAGATGGTATCGCTCATATCCTCCGCGCTGGGGTCCTCGTCTCCCACCACCTGATAGGTGATGCTGACGCCGCCCGCCAGATCCAGTCCCAGCTTGATGCTCTCCGCCGCGCCCGACTTGTCCGAACCGACACCGAAAATTGCCGTGTACCCAAGCAATCCCAAAATCAGCACATAGACGATCAGACTGACAACCGCTCTGCTCTTTTTCATGACTAACTCTCCTTTTCCTCATCGGCAAGCGCCGCTTTTATCATAATCGCACATTCGACACGCTTCCTCTGGAGTTCGCACCCCAGCTTGTAGGACCCGTTCACGTCGCCGCTCTCATGGTAGGCGTTGGCCGCGCAGCCGCCGCTGCAATAAAATTTCGCGAAGCAATCCCTGCACTCCTTTTTCGAGTAGACATTGCACGCTTTAAACTGATCCCGCAGGTCTTTTCGGACAATCCCCTCATCCACATTCCCCATGAGAAACTCCTCCTGTCCCACGAACTGATGACAGGGGTAAAGATCTCCCCAGGGAGTCACCGCAAGATACTCCGTACCCGACCCACAGCCTGACAGTCTCTTCGCCACGCAAGGGCCACCTTCTAAATCTATCATAAAATGAAAGAATTGAAAACCCTTTCCTTCTTTTTTTCTGCGAATATATTCCAGCGCAAGCCTGTCGTACTCCGAAAGAAGCTTCGGCACATCCTCCATGCGAAGCGCGTAATCCTCCTTTTTGTCCGCCACCACAGGCTCCACGGAGATCTGCTCAAAGCCCTCGTTTGCCAGATGGAGCACGTCTTCGGAAAAGTCCGTGTTGTTGTGGGTGTAAGTGCCCCGCACATAGTAGTTCATCTGGTTTCTGCTCTCGGCGGCCTTCTTATATTTCGGAAGAATCTCATCGTAACTGCCCTGTCCGCCGCGGTGGGGACGCATCAGGTCGTGGATTTCCTTCCTGCCGTCTATACTTAAAACAAGATTTGACATTTCCTTATTGACAAACGTCATCACTTCATCATCCAAAAGCACGCCGTTGGTGGTCAGCGTAAAGCGGAATTTCTTGTGATGGGGCTCCTCCAGGGATCTGCCGTATGCCACCAGCTCCTTCACCACCTGCCAGTTCAAAAGCGGTTCCCCGCCGAAGAAATCCACCTCCAGATTCACCCGGTTCCCGGAATTTGCCACGAGAAAATCCAGTGCCTTCTTTCCCACCTCCAGGCTCATAAGCGCCCGTCTGCCGTGGTATTCGCCTTCCCCGGCAAAGCAGTATTTACAGGCCAGGTTGCAGTCGTGGGCGATGTGCAGACACAGTGCCTTCACCACTGTCTCTCTGTTTTTGAAAGCGTCTATATAATCCTCGTAGATGTCCTCCGCAAAAAGCTGTCCCTGCTCTTTCAGGGAAAGGATCTCCTCCACCGTCTCCTCCGCCTCTGCAGGGTCCATAGACAGCTCCCTAGCCACCGCGCGGGCAATGCTTCCCTGATCCGCAATCCCCTGCCCTAAGAGCCGCTCCACGATCGGAACCGTGTCATAGGCAGGCCTATCCATCACGTGGACACTGCCGCTGTTGACGTCCATCACGATATGGTAACCGTTGTTTATGTACTGATGTATCACAATTTTTCTCCCGTCTTTTTAATCAAACAGGGAAGCTCTTCTTCCCCTGCGCATACATAGACAGACCCGTCATGCGCCGCATGCCGGGCCTGTCTTTTCTCTGATCTTTTCCTTAACTAAACTAAAGGAAGCGCCGCCGCAGAAAATGCTTATCTTGCCTTCTCGCAGCTCTGGTTGCCTACCGTGCAGGATGTCTTGCATGCGGACTGGCAGGATGTCTGGCACTCGCCGCAGCCGCCCTTCTTCATGGATTCCTTTAAGTCTCTGGTAGATAACGTCTTGATATGTTTCATCGGTGTGTCCTCCTTATGTATAGACGTACTCATAACTTTAGACAGTATAGCATAAAACTTTTTCCCCGTCAAATTCATGCGGATATGATTTGCCGGTCTGATTCGGTCTGGCTGAACTGCCGGGTCAGCTCACCATCCCTCCGAGCATGCCGCTGCCGGCACAGAGGAAGAAGACAGTCATCATATTCCCCGCGATATCCTCCGCTCCTTTGTTCACCACCAGGGACACGGCCACCAGAATGCCGAAGTACAGGACGCCCATGACAAGCCCCCAGAGGAACTTCTTCCGCTTCTCCCTTTTCCCCGCAAGCAGTCCCGCCAGAAAGGTGACGATGATATAGACCGCAATGATACAGACAGAAACCACCTTTTCAGACAGGCCGAAACGGTACAGCATAAATGCTAGCAGCAGCAGAAGCCCCGCCGTCAGGATATACGCTGCCAGCATACACTTGATAATGAAGACGGCTTTTTCCATATATAATTCCTTTTTTCCCACGCTAACCCCCTTGTCCTTTCATTTCTCTCTCCACTAAATATGTATTCCCCCTTCCATAAAAACTTGACACAATCTTATTCTTCCAGTAATATTTTTGATTAAAGAGGAAGGAGTGAAATCATTGGATACCACAGGTGTCATACAACTTGTCTCGCTGGGCGTGCTCGTCTTATTATCAGCCTTTTTCTCCTCAGCCGAGACTGCTTTTTCAACTGTAAACCGTGTGCGTCTGCGCACTTTAGCGGAAGAGAACCACAAGGGAGCCATCCGTGTGCTCGCCATTTTAGACCAGTACGGAAAAATGCTGAGCGCCATCCTGATCGGCAACAACATCGTCAATCTCTCCGCCTCCTCCGTTTCCACAACCTTTGCCATCAATCTCTGGGGAAATAAGGCCGTGGGAATTGCTACCGGCATACTGACCTTCGTGATTTTAATGTTCGGTGAGATCATTCCCAAAACCTGGGCCATGCAGCGGGCAGAATCTATTTCCCTTATGTTCGGTCCTGTCATCCGTCTGCTGATGACGGTTCTCACCCCGGTTATCTTTCTGGTGGACATGCTCTCCAACTGGATTCTCCGGCTGCTACATATCAGCTCCGAGGGAAACAATTTCAGCATCACGGAAAAAGAGCTGAAGACTTATGTGGATGTAAGCCATGAAGACGGCGTGATCGAGTCGGAAGAGCGGACGCTGATCTACAACGTCTTCGACTTCGGCGATACGGTAGCCAAGGACATCATGGTCCCCAGAATCCAGATGACCACTGTGCCTTTAACCGCCACTTACCAGGAACTGCTTTCCACCTTTCAGTCCTGCATGTTTACGCGTCTCCCCGTCTACGACGAGGACCCGGACCACATTATCGGCATCGTCAATATCAAAGATTTTATTCTGGTGAAGGATAAGGAAAAGTTCAGCCTCAAAAAGATTCTGCGCGAGGCTTACTATACTTATGAGTACAAGAATGTGTCGGATCTTCTGATGGAGATCCGGGAGAAATCCTGCAACATCGCCTTTGTCTTAAGCGAGTACGGCGCAACCGTCGGCATGATTACGATAGAGGATATGATCGAGGAACTGGTAGGCGAGATCCGCGACGAATACGACGCGGACGAAGAGGAACTGATTCAGGAGAAGGAAGAAGGCCGGTATCTGGTAGAGGGCGGCATGAAACTGAACGATTTAAGTGATGCCCTGAATATCGCCCTGGATTCCGAGGACTACGATTCCATAGGCGGCCTCATGATCGAAAAACTTGACCGCCTGCCCCAGGACCAGGAATCCATCACCTTAGAGAACGGCATCGTCCTGCAGGCCTGCGGTATTCAGGACAATCACATAGTGAAAGTACTGATTACCCTTCCTCCCGAAGAAGAGACAGAAGAGGAACAAGAGCCTGCGGAGTCCTGATGAGCCGCTCCTCACACGCCCCTTCGCTCCGCAGCTTTTCCTCGGTGCGGAACCCCCAGGTAACGCTGATGCAGGGCAGCGACGCATTTTTCGCCGTCCTGATATCCACCTCGGAATCCCCCACATAAACTGCGCGGGAAGCATCGCTCCCAAGCTCACGAAGCGCCCGGTACACCGTATCGGGCGCAGGCTTTCTTCTCACTTCTGCGCTTTCCCCGATGGCCACCGTAATAACTTCCCCAAAATATTTTTTGCACAATTTCTTAACCGCGCCGTCAAATTTGTTGGAGACCACGGCGAGGCGGTATCCCTGCTCCTTTAATGCAGCTAACATCTCCGGCACACCGTCGTAGGGGGCCGTCTTATCCTCACAGTGTTCGGCGTAATGCGCCTTGAACGCCGCCAGGGAAGCCTCATAAGCGGGATTATCCACCCCCTGCGGAATACTGCGCTCCAAAAGCGTCGGCGCGCCGTTTCCCAAAAAGGCCCGAACCTCTTCAATTGAATGCACAGGAAACCCAAACTTTTCCATAACGTAATTGACGCTGTCCGTCAGGTCCTCCAGCGTGTCCAGAAGCGTCCCGTCCAAATCAAAGATAACCGTGTCCATTCGATTTTCCTCTCAATCCTTTGAGACTCGCAAACCCGTGCTTCGCACTCTATGTCCGCCTTCGTCGGACGTTTGCTCGTTCACGCCGCAAGAAAAATAAATGCCGCTTCGCGTCGCTTATTTTTCTTTTGCGGACAGTGACATGACCGCCTCAATCTCCGCCCCGTTGTCAGGGGCAGGCTCTACAATTTCATGTTTTCCGTCCGGCATAACCCTGGCTATAAAATTCCCGTCCTTCGTATTTTCCAGCGCATAATACAGCACTTCCCCCGTATCCCGCTTAAAGACAGCATAGACCCGGTAACACATCCCCTTTTTGTCCGTTCCGTCAGGCATGTCCAGACGGGTAAGCTGAACCGTGTCCGTGAGATTCAGGGTCATCAGTGAGAAATCTTCCGCCTTGTAACCGCACCTGTCCCCCTTGGGATAGATCTGTTCATAGAACTGCAGGAGAAACGCCCCCTCCTCCCGCTGCAGCTTCTTAAGGCCCTCCTCCCCATTCTCAAACAGGTACTTTGGCAGAAGAGAAAGCGACACCCGGTTGTGGGCAAGATCCCGGAACTGCTCTTTCGTCAGTTGGACGGTCTTGACCTGCCCCGCCGCCTTTCTGCGCTTTTCCGCTATCTCCAGAACCGACCTGTTCAGAACCATCATTCCAGTGAAAGGATTGACCACCACTTCCTCCACCTTGTCCTGATTGGCCGCCGTCATGGAAACCACCCCCATAAAGGGCATCGCCATCACCATAGGACTCTTCTTGTCCTCCGGGATCTGCTCCGGCGAAGTAAAGATGGGCAGCGCCTGCTCTCCTGTCTCCTTCCGCAGCAGACAGGGCACGATTTTCGTCTCCTTCGGAAACTGCACCGGCTTTCCCGCTTTCAGCTGTTCCATGAGTTCCGGGGCAATATCTTTCGGCGGCATTGCCGGCACCAGCACGATGGATTTCTCCAAAAGCTCCATCACCTTCACATAGCTGTCACGCTCCTTATCCGACCGAAAAGCCGCTATCGCCTCTTCCAGCGCTTTGTTGTCTATTTTCTGTTCCGCCATATTTTCCTCCATTCCCAAACGCGAATCAGTCTGATTCCTTTTCAGGCGCAGGCGTAATTGCAATCTGCAGCTCCGCAAGCTGGCTTTCATCCACCGTCCCCGGCGCTTCCGTCATCAGGCAGGAAGCGTCCTTAATCTTCGGGAACGCAATCACCTCGCGGATGCTTTCCGCATGGGTTAAGAGCATCACAATGCGGTCGAGGCCGTAGGCAAGGCCCGCATGAGGCGGCACCCCGTATTTGAAAGCGCTTAAGAGGAAGCCGAACTGTTCCCACGCCTTTTCCTTCGTGAAGCCCAGCACCTCAAACATTTTCTCCTGAATGTCATCCTGGTGGATCCTGACGGAACCGCCGCCAAGCTCCACCCCGTTTAACACGATGTCGTAAGCTTTCGCGCGCACCCTGCCCGGGTCGGAGTCGATATACTGCCAGTCCTCCTCCATCGGCATGGTAAAAGGATGGTGCATCGCCATAAAGCGGTTCTCCTCCTCGCTCCACTCCAGAAGAGGAAACTCTACAATCCAGAGGAAGTTAAACTGCGACTCGTCGATCAGCCCAAGCTGTTTTCCCAGCTCCACGCGAAGCGCCCCGAGCACACTGCAGACAATGTTTTTCTGATCCGCCGCAAAGAGAAGCAGATCGCCTTTCTCGCCCTGCATCGCCTGCACCAGTTTCGCAAGCTCCTCCTCCGTCATAAATTTCGCAAAGGAAGACTTGTAAGTACCGTCCTCCTGCACACTCAGGTATGCCAGTCCCTTCGCTCCGTAACCCTTCGCAAAGTCCACCAGCGCGTCAATCTTTTTCCGGGGCATACCGGCCTGCCCCTTTGCATTTAAGCCGCGCACGGTACCGCCGTTTTCCAGAGCGGATGTAAACACGCCAAACTCACAGCCCGAAACCACATCCGACACATCCGTAAGCTCCATACCGAAACGGGTGTCCGGCTTGTCGGAACCAAACCGGTCCATCGCCTCCTGCCATGTCATGCGCGGCAGGGGAATCTGCACATCCAGTCCGATGGCTTCCTTGCAGATATGCTTAAGCAGCCGCTCATTCACATCAATCACATCATCCACGTCCACGAAGGAAAGCTCCATGTCCGCCTGCGTAAATTCCGGCTGCCTGTCCGCCCGCAGGTCCTCGTCACGGAAACACCTGGCGATCTGGAAATACCTGTCGTAGCCGGAGCACATCAGAAGCTGCTTGTAGAGCTGGGGCGACTGGGGCAGCGCATAAAAATGTCCCGGATGCACACGGCTCGGCACCAGATAATCCCTCGCTCCCTCCGGCGTGGATTTGCACAGGATCGGTGTCTCGATCTCCAGAAAGCCCTCCTTTGCCATGAAGGCGCGCATCTCGGAAACAATCTTGCTCCGCAGCATCAGTTTTTCCTGAATATCCGGCCTTCTTAAATCCAGATAGCGGTATTTTAAACGGATCTCCTCCTTCGTCTTGGAGTCCGCCTCCACCGGGAACGGCGGTGTCTCGGATTCCGACAGGACGCGCACCTGCGCCGCGCGGACCTCGATCTCTCCCGTTTTTAAGTTCTCGTTGACAGCCCCGGAGCGCTTCTCCACCTTGCCGGTGGCGGCGATGACAAACTCGCTTCTCATCTTTTCCGCTTTCGCAAAGGCCTCCGCCCCGCAGTCACTCTCCTCAAATATAATCTGCAAAATACCGGAACGGTCGCGCAGATCCACAAATATGATCCCGCCCTTGTTCCTCTGCTTCTGCACCCATCCCATCACGGTGACTTCTTCCCCCACATTCTGTAAGGAAAGCTCCGCACAGCGATGCGATCTCTTTAAGCCCTTCATTGATTCTGCCATAATTGTGATTCCCTCTTTTCTGAAGTGTTTGCCTGAACTGATCCAGGCGGCTCCTTTATCGTTTCAATTCCTCTTTATAAAATTCCTCAAAAGCCTCATACCCCTGGGCAGTGAGCTGCTCTTTCTGGAACTTCTTGTTCTTGTTCATCCGCGCCACCAGAATCTGGTTGCCTTTTCTCCGCTCCGCCTGCGCTTTCGCCATCACCTCGCACAGTTTATCGGAAGGCAGACCCTTCTCCATCAGATACGCGATTTTCTTCCCCGCCTTCGGCACCTTGAAGCCGCTCTCTAAAAGCAGCAGGATGATACGCTCAAAGCCGATGGAAAAACCGCAGGCCGGCACGTCATTTCCTGTAAATTTCCCCACCATCTTATCGTATCTTCCACCGCCGCCGCAGCTTCCGCCAAACTGGGGCATCTCGATCTCAAAAATCGTGCCTGTATAGTAGGACATGCCGCGGACCAGCGTGGGATCAAACACCAGCTTAAAGAAGTCGCCCTTGGTGGCCTCCACACTGTCTATGATCTCCTGGAAACTCTCCATTACACCCTCCGGCAGCACGCCCGCAAGTTTTTCCGTAATGTAGGTGACTGCGTCATCCGCCGCCTCCATTCCCGCAAACAGCGCCAGATATTTTTCCACACTCTCTTTCGGGAAACCGGCCTCCAGAAGTTCCGCCATGACGCCTTCCCTGCCGATCTTGTCCATCTTATCTAAAATAATGAACACCTGATCGTAAGTCTCTTCGGCGAAACCGCTGTAAGCCGCCATCGCCTTTAAAATCTGCCTGTCGTTAATGCGGATGTTGAAATCCTTAAAGCCGATTCTCCCGAGCGTCGTGGTAGTGGCCAAAATCAACTCGATCTCCGCCAGATTCGTGGCCTCCCCCAGAATGTCGATATCACACTGCATAAACTGGCGGTAACGTCCCCGCTGGGGCCTGTCCGCCCGCCACACATTGCCCATCTGCA
>DKWV01000044.1:0-29423 GCA_002491905.1 Lachnospiraceae bacterium UBA7143
TTTTTATTTGCAGACTTTTTTTATGAAATGCGCACAACTCCTATTACTTTATTTTAGCTATTTATTACTTAATTTATCTTAAATAATTAGCCATCCTTACTGCTTTGCCTCGGGAAGACGAAGCCGCAGAAGCCGCTTCATCAACTGTCTGAAATTAAAAGGCAGAAGGGGATAGATATAGCTCTTATCCGACAAGGTCTTATTAAAGACAATGGATAACACGAAAAATACAATCGCTCCCACATAACCGTATATGCCAAAAGCTGCCGTCAATATAAGATTGATAATCCGCATAAACTTCAAAGCATAGCCCAGCTCATAATTCTGCTGCGTGTAGTTGGCGATGGCAACGAACGCCATGTACAGCATAACCTCCGAGTTGAACCAGCCGCTGTTGACGGAAAACTCGCCAAGCACCAGCGCAGCCATGACACTCAAAGGGGTACTCAGCATGTTCGGCGTATTTACCGCAGCCAGTTTTAAACCGTCAATGGCAAGCTCCAATATCAAAAACTGCGCAACCAGAGGAATGTTGGACTCCTCCTGCAGCATGATAAACTGGAAGCTTTCGGGAACCCACTGGGGATTCTGCATCAGCAGCAGGAAGGTGGGCGTCATAATATAGGTGAGGATGGCAATTAAGAACCGCGTCAGACGAAGGTACGTCCCCGTAATGGGCGGGAAATAATAGTCGTCCGCCTCCTCCACAATATCAAAAACAGAAGTGGGCACAATCATGGCAGACGGGGAATTGTCTACCAGGATCACGATATCCCCTTCAAGCACCTGCGCCGCCGCCACATCCGGCCGCTCCGTAAATTTAAATTTCGGGAAAGGATTAAACCACTTGCGCTGATACAGACATTCCGCCAGGCTCTCCTGGTTCATGGTCAGTGCGTCCACTTTTATATTCTGGATCCGTTTCTTTACTTTCTCCAAAAAAGCGTGATCCACCCGGTTGTCCATATAACAGAGCACAATATCCGTCTGGGAGCTTTTTCCGGCGTTCATCATCTCCATGCGAAGTTCGGTGCTTCTGATCCGCCTTCTGATCAGCGCCGTGTTGAAAACCACCGTCTCCACAAAGCCGTCCTTACTGCCGCGCAGCGTCTTGTCCTTATCCGGTTCCGAGACGCTCCTGGCGGGATAAGTCCTGGAATCAATCAGCACGCACCGGTCATACCCGTCGATAAAAAGGGCAAACACGCCTGACAAAATATTGTAAATAATATCGTCCCACTGGTCCTTTAAGTCCACCTCCACATAGGGCGTGGCCTTCTTTGCCATCTCATAGGCGTTCTCCGGCATATTCTCCGGCGTCAGCCCGATAAAATACTGCAGGATCTTCATCATCAGCTCGTCCTTGCAGAAACCGTCTATGAAATAGATGCAGGCCTGTTTTCCGCCCACATCAATCACGCGGTATACCACATCAAAGCTTACATCCGGCGACATATGCTCCTTCATGTACGCCATCGTTTCCTGCAGGGAGGTTGTCATCTTTTCTTTATTATCCAACGCAAAAACTCCTTCCGTGACTTACCATTGTTTCCCATAGTATGTCTTGGAAGGAGTTTTCTTATTCGCCCATCTATTGTTTGTATTAAAAGTCAGGCCTTCCCGGTGCTGCCGTGCCCGCCCCGGTCCACATGGTCAAGGTGCGCAACCTCGTCAAATATAATCTTTGGCTGGTTCTCCATAATGCGGAACTGGCAGATACGGTCGTTTACATGAATTTCCGTATCCCTGACCGCATAAACCGGCATAAACCACTGGTCATTGTCCCCGCAGTAGGAAGCGTCGATCACGCCCTGATGATTGGTCTGGATAATGCCGAAATTCTTGAAAGTCGAGCTTCTGGGCACTACATGGGCCTCATATCCTTCCGGCAATTCCATTCCTACCCCTAAAGGGATCAGCTTAAATTCTCCCTTTTTCAAAACCACATCCTCTGCCGCCCGCAGGTCAATCCAATCAGACTTGCCGTCTATGTAAGCCAGCTTCTCGATCTGATCCGAAAAATATTTAATCCTGATATGTTCCATCCGCATTTCCCTTCCCATCATGCATAGTCCTCACAATAAAGCACCGGATTGGAAGGGTCCGTCTGTTCCAGACTCTTCTGTACATCAATCACCCTCTGGTTTTTACTGCCCTTCCAGAGAAGCTTCACATCCTTCAGCTCCTTCTTAAACTCCCCATCCACAAGCACATCCACATACTTCATCGCGGGATAATGCAGAATATCCTCCCAGCTGTCTCCTGTGTAAAGCCAGATCGTTTTATCCGGATATCTGTCTTTGATCTCTTCCATCAGATTTCTCACATCCAGACGGTTGGCCGAGTGAAGCGGGTCACCGCCGGAAAAAGTGATGCCGCTGATGTAAGGCTTCTCCAACTGCGTAAATATTTCCTGCTTCGCCGCTTCGTCAAAAAGAAGTCCTCCGTCCGGGTCCCAGGTGAGCGGGTTCTGGCATTCCTTACAGCAGTGGGAACATCCTGCGACCCAGAGCACCACCCGCAGACCGTCGCCGTTTAACATATCGTCTTTTGTTATGTTGTGGTATCTCATCACATGCTTTTCCTCTCCGCGATCTCCGCCATTTTCGCCTCGCTTAAGCGAGTGTCTCCGTGAACGCGGGAATAAGCGAGATACCCGTTCATACGGTCAATTTTGGTCAGGTTACGGCTGCCGCATACAGGACAGACGTCCATCTCCAGTTCCTGATGCCCGCAGTCGTCACAATAGGCAAGGGAAAGATTCACCCCCTCGTAAAAGCCCATGTCCATCGCCCTGCGGATCAGCGTCTTGATTGCCTCAATGTTATAGTCAATCGGATACTTCACATACTGGATCTTGCCGCCATTGGCCATCTCCCAGAATCGGTATTCCAGATCCTGCTTCTCTATGGGCGTAATGTCCTCCGTCACATGGCAGTGGAAACTGTTGGACACATACTCCCTGTCAGACACACCCTCCACAATGCCGTACTTCGCCCTGAACTGTTTCACCTGCAGGCCGCAGAGATTCTCCGCCGGCGTGCCATAGATGGCATAAAGGTGCCCGTCCTCTTCCTTATATTCTTCAATCTTATGATTGATGTGCTCCAGCACCTCCAATGCAAAAGCGCCGTCCTCCACCAGAGATTTTCCGTTATAAAGCTCCTGCAGCTCATTAAAGGCCGTGATGCCAAAGCTGGCCGTCGCAGACTTTAAAATCGGTTTAATCTTATCGTGAAGCTGCAGATGCCCTCCCAGGAAACCGCCCTCACAGTAGGCGAGCGGATTCGTGGACGCACGCATCTCACCCAGATAAGCATAAGTCCTGATGTGCAGCTGCCTGATCAAATTCAGATAATAGTCCAGCACATCGTAGAAATCCCTGCCCTCCTGTCTGGACTTCGCCAGAATCATGGGCAGATGCAGGGAAACCGCCCCCACGTTAAACCTTCCCACAAAAACAGGGACATCCTTATCGTCAGCCGGATGCATACCGCCCCTCTCGTACCACGGCGAAAGGAACGCACGGCACCCCATTGGGGAAATCACCTTGCCGTACTGTTTGTACATGCTGGCGATATAGCCTTTTCCCGTCAGGCTCAGCCAGTCGGGATACATGGTCTTGGCGGAGCACTTCACCCCCGCCTCAAACACGTCCTCCAGCTCTTTGCCGGGACCGTGTAAATTTTCATCATACAAAAATACGATCTTCGGGAAAAGCACAGGTTTCTTGCATTCCTTCTTGCCCTGCCCCTTCCTGCGCACATTGAGCATCTGAATGGTGGCCATTTTGGCAAAACGGCCCGTACCGATTCCGGCGGTCACTGTGATAAAAGGATAATCGCCGCGGCTGCTGGCCACCGTATTAAATTTATACTCCCAGCCCTGAAAACCCTGCTCGAACTCTTTCTTGACATCCGCAAGCGCTTCCGCTTCCGCCGTTTCCTTATCAATCCCCAGCTTTTTGTATTTCGCTATGTTTCTCTTGTAGGATTTCTCCGCATAGGGCTCTAATATCTTATCGACCTCAGGCACTGTAAAACCGCCGTACTGCTGGCTCGCCGCACTCAAAACGATATCCCCTATGACATCGAATGCCACGTCAAGTGTTTTCGGCTCATTGTACCAGATATTTCCCATCTCGAAGCCGCCGGAAAGCACCTCCGCCACATTAAAGAGGCAGCAGTTCATCGTATCCCTTCTCGCCGACATATCATGGACATAGATATAACCGTCCCTGCAGGCCTGTATTTCCTCTGTGGTCATAAAAAATTTCTGGTAAAGTTCCTTGTTAAACTGATTAAAAATCAGGCTGCGCTTCGTGGAAACAAGGGCGCTGTCCGTATTAGCGTTCTCCTTGTCGCCAATGTACATGATCGACTGGCTCTTCTTATAGACATCGTCCATCATTCGCACAAAATCCTGTTTATAATTGCGGTAGTCGCGGTAGCTTTTCGCCACAATCGGCTTTACATCCTCCAGCGCGCTCTCCACGATATTATGCATGATCTGAATGGGAATCTTCTCCTCGCCCAGCTCATTCACCTTATCGACGACCGTCTGGCAGATATGCCGCTTTTCCTCCTCCGTAAACTTAGTGAGGGCACGATATGCGCTTTTCCCCACTGCGTCGATGACCTTCTGGACATTAAACGCCTCAAGGCTGCCGTCCTTCTTGATCACCTTCACGCCTTTCTCCGGCTGGTACTGAAGACCATAATTCTCCCCATCCGAATGATCTGATTCAAATTTACTGCTCATACGCCCCTCCATAACTTTATCCTTCTGCGATTTTGCGGTCACAGCCTTGCGGTCGCAGCTTTGCGACACTTCCACAAAATATAGTGTCAGTTGACATAACGCCACAATATATTGCGGTTTAGGAATAGTATACGGTAATAAACATGTTATGTCAATGAAAACACCTTGGAAAAAATACCAAAAAGGGATATGTCTTTTTGTGACATATCCCAAAAATGCTCAATCCCCCCGATTTTCCTCATATCCGGCAAGCGTTTCTTTCAAATGAAGCGTATAAGCGTCAGCTACGGATTCCGGCGCCAGAATCCGCGCCCCCGCGCCAAGCCCCGTCAGCCAGCCAAAAAACTGACCGCTGACAGCCACCTTCACCCGGACGGAAAAATGTGCCTCATCCCTGATACGGACAGGCACCTCCTTGCCAAAGCGGTCCATCACCACGCCGATCAGGCCGTTTTCAAACAGCAGGGTGACGACCTCCTCCCTGCCGCCGTACATACCAAAGGTTTTGTTTGCGTAGTCCGCAATATCAAAACGTTCAAAGAGGGCCGCGCCCTCCCGCTTTTTATCCAGCACTTCAATCTTCGCCATCTTATCTACCCGGAAGTGTTTGATCTTGTCCTCCTCGCTGTCGTGGGCGATCAGATAGTAATACTCATCCTTGCACGTGAGCGCCCACGGGCTTGCCAGATAGGGTTTCCCATCCCTGCGCGGCACAAGCTCCCTTTTCAGATTCCACTCCAGATATTGAAAAGAAATCTGCCGGTTGCCCTGAATCGCCCTGTGGATATCATCCACCACGTAATAAATACTTTCATTCGCCGTCTTAATGCGGTTCGCCACATAGACCTGACGCTGTAACTGCCCGGCCTCCGCTTTCGAAGCCAGCTTCTCAATCTTGGAAATCAATTCCCTCGATTTATTGGCCGTTAAAAACCGGGACGCCTGCACCGTCTCCACCAGAAGCTTTAACTCCGCCAGCTCAAAATCCCGCCCCGCCAGATAATAGCCGCCCCCAGTCTTTGCTTTAACCAACACGATATCATAACCGAAATCAATCAGCTGGGCAATATCGTCATAAATGCTTTTGCGTTCCGCTTTCACGTCATATTCCGCCAGCGCGTCAATCAGCGCCTGTGCGCTCAGGCAGTGCTCCTCGTCGGACTGCTCCGTCAATATTTTTAAAAGATATAACAATTTCTGTTTCTGCTTTACGGATCTTGCCATCTCTCTGCCCTCACTCCAGAATCGGTATCAGTTCCTCCAGACGGCGGATTTCGTAGTCCGTCCGTACCTCCACATCCTTCGCCTTTCCCTCCGGGTTAAACCAGCAGGCAGCGACCCCGGCATTCTCCGCGCCCCGCATATCGCTGGTCAGGGAATCTCCCACCAGAATGCACTCTTTCCTCGCAACACCGGGCAGCGCCGCAAAACAGGCGTCAAAATACTCTTTTCTGGGCTTTGGATATCCCATGAGTTCCGAAACAAATACCCCGTCCATGATCCTGTCAAGGCCTGAGAGCTTCATCTTGTTTGCCTGTGTTGTATTGACTCCATTAGTCACCACATACTGTCGGTACCCCTTTTTCTGTAACAGTGTGACAAGCTCTTTCGCGCCGTCCATATAAAAGAAAACGTTCCCCAGCTCCCGCTGGTAATCTGCGTTGATCTCCTCCGGCTTCACGTGGGTGATTCCCAGCTCTTCAAATAAGGTACGGAAACGCCCCACGGTCACCTGATCCTTGGTCAGCTCCCCCGATTCCAGTCTCAGCCAATAACTCCTGTTAATGGCGTCGTAGCGGGCTGCAATCTCTTCGCTGACCGCCAGCCCATACGCCCCAAACACTGCCCGCAGCGCATGCTCCATAGAGAGATCGAAATTGAGCAGCGTCTGATCCAAATCCCAAAAGATGGTTGTGTATTTTTTCATTTTCTTCTCCCGGAATACGAAGAAAGGGCGTTCACCGCTGAACACCCTCCCATTTTCTCTTTCATCAACCAATCAGGCAGGAACGATTTTCCCCCTGCCTGCAACGCGGATCTGCGAATAAAGGCTATGCCGTCGTACTTCCGTCCGCCGTATCCGCCTGCGTTTCCGAAGCCACCTTCGCATCCTTACTCTTTCTCCACTTCACGCCGATCACACATGCCACAATCACCAG
Organism: Lachnospiraceae bacterium UBA7143; assembly: GCA_002491905.1. Taxonomy (GTDB): domain Bacteria; phylum Bacillota; class Clostridia; order Lachnospirales; family Lachnospiraceae; genus UBA3282. Next base: position 6,921 of record DKWV01000044.1, read on the forward strand.
CACGACAATCAGCGCAAACAAAAGCAGGTACGATAAAAATGAATTAATGAATAAAATCAAATTGGTCATCTCTTCACATCCTTCTCTTTCCGAATTGTCCCGTTTCCGACAAAAGATCCTGTCTGAAACCGCTCTCTCCCATTACACTTACCGATATGATACCACCAATCAAAGGGGATCGTCAAGCAGATCTGTGCCGTCCGCGGCTGTGGTAGCAAGCTTATCGCACCGCTCATTCTCCGGGTGTCCATCGTGTCCTTTGACCCACTGGAACGTGACACGATGCGGCTTCATCGCCTGCAACAGCCTCTCCCACAAATCTACGTTTTTGACAGGCTTGTTTCCCGCCGTCTTCCACCCCTTTTTCAGCCACCCCTCAATCCAGTGCTGGTTGAAGGCATCCGTCACATACTTGGAATCGGAGACCAGCAACACTTCGCAGGGTTTTGTGAGCGCCTCCAGCCCGACGATCACCGCCATCAACTCCATGCGGTTGTTGGTCGTCTTTTTGTACCCGGCACAATACTCCCGCTCGTGCAGCGTCCCCCTGCTGTCAATATATTGCAGCACCGTGCCGTAACCGCCCGGCCCTTCCGGGTTTCCGCGCGCCGCGCCGTCTGTGTATATCGTAACCTTCATGCTAATCTCCATTCTGCCTTACTGCACTCTAGCAGCGTACCTCGGCTCTTTACCGCGTATCTGCTCCACATACTGGTTTATTTCCCTTATATATCATCGCCAGTTCCCGTCCCGCAAAAACCGTTCCGCCATCGCCTCCGCCTCTGCTGTGATACGCTCGTCATATTTTAACATTTTCAAAAGGGCAATGGCGTTTCTGGTGGATGCCGGTCCCTCCATCAACTGATAGGGGAAGAAAATATCGTTCTCCTCAATCCGTTCCTCAAAGTGGAAATTATCATATTCCCGTTCCAAAAGCTTCGTCAGCTCTACATCGTGGGTTGCCGCAAAACAGAGCGCACGGCCCGCTGCAAGTTTCTTCATAATCTGCGTGGAAGCCGCAATCCGCTCCACCGTGTTGGTTCCTCTGAGCACCTCATCCACAAAACAGAGCACGGGACGGTCTTCCTCCCGCTCTACCTGGTCCAGAATCCGCTTGATGGACTTGATCTCTACCATATAATAACTGTCGCCGCCTGTCAGATCGTCCCGCAGGGACATGGATGAATAAATGCGGTAAAAAGGAGCTTCATACTTTACCGCCGCACAGGTATGCACCGTCTGCGCCAAAAGCGCGTTCACTGCTACCGCACGCAGGAAGGTAGATTTCCCGGAAGCGTTGGAGCCGGTCAGCAGCACCCCTTTCTCCGCATACAAATCATTCGCCACCGCCTCCCCCAGCAGTGGATGGTACAAACCCTCCGCGCGCAGGAAAAGGTCTTTCTCCGCCTGGGCGTGCAGATTGGGCACACACCAGCGCTCCCCCAGACTTTTTCGGAAAGAACCGACCGCAACCGCACACTCCAACTCCCCCGTCACAGTGATCAGGCGGTCTACCTCCCCCATATGCTTCTGCAGATCATGCAGCGCCTTGTTAAAGCGGATCAGATCCATGTAGAACAACATCCGCAGATAATCAAACAAAACTTCCAAGGGATTACCGCCCCCTTGTCTACTGCCGGAAACCAGATAAGAGCTTTTCATAAATCCCCGCAGACTTCTGCATGCCTCTTTTACCGCCGCAAGCTCTTCCCCAATCCCGCCAATTTCCGCCTTCCCCAGTTCTTCTCCTCCTTTTAGGAGCCTTCGCACATAGGAAAAGCTGGTAATATACGGCTCGATCTGCCGGTATTCCCTGAAGTAATCAATCAGATTATGGCATAGAACCCCGAACAGACAGACCAGACCCACAGGGAGGGAGATAAACATACATCCTACACTCAAAAGCGCAAGAGCGTCCCAGAAAAAATACCTGTCGCTTTTCCGCTCGCCGAGCAGATCCAGATGATCCAGATATTCATAGATGGAATGCCGTCCCGTCCGCCCCAGCATGAAAAAAATCCGCTGCAGCCTGTGCCGCTCCTCCTCCCGCTCCATGAACAGTGAAATCCGCTTCTCCATCTTTTCGAGCTCGTCCGCATCCGACGCAGGCGTTCTGAGCCTGTAATACAGATACTCGTCGCCCGCCGCCGAGAGACAGGTATTCATCCTCTGATATACCGCATCCATATACAGATCATTCCAAGTGATATCGTCAATCTGATCCTCTTTCCGATGCTTCTTATAGTACATGCTGATATGGGTCAGTTCCTCCGCCTCATAAGTCCTCTCCGGCGGCGTACCATAATCCGCATAAATCTGCTGCAGCTTTCTTTCCAGAAACCTTCTGCTGTCCACGTACTCCTTTGTCATAACAAGAACGATGGCAAGCAGAATCAGGCATATAAAAATAAAAGCGTCCATCCTCACCTGAGACTATCTATAATCTCATTTGCCTTTCTATAAATTCCCTCCACATCAAACTCTTTCGCAAAGCACCCGTTCTCATACAAAATCCTGCCACGTATCATGGTCATTTTTACGTTTGTCTTGCTGCCGCTGTAGACCAGATTTTTTGGAATGTTGTTTAAGGGCTGCATATTGGGCTGATGCAGATCGATCATAATGATATCCGCCTGTTTTCCCTTTGCAAGCACGTCCGTATCCGGCAGATTCATGGCTTTAGCGCCATTTACCGTAGCCATCTTCAACACTTCCAACGCATCCACAGCCGCCGCGTCCTGTTCCTTTAATTTGGCAAGCCCCGTCACCAGAAACATTTCCCGGAACATATCGAGGCAGTTGTTGCTGGCGGGACCGTCCGTACCAATCGCCACATTGATTCCCCGCTTCAGATACTCTGAAATGGGCGCAATGCCGCTTGCCAGTTTCGTGTTGGAGCCGGGATTCGTAACCACACTTAACTTCCGCTTCGCGAAGATATCCATATCCTCCTCGTCCAGCCAGACACAGTGATAGCCGCCTCCACCGTAATCAAACATGCCAAGGGAATCCAACAGCTTCACAGGCGATACGCCGTAACGCTCCTTACAGCCCTCCACCTCCGCTTTCGTCTCAGAAAGGTGCGTAAATACCGGCGTCTGGTACTTGTGCGTCATGGCCGCCACCTGTTCCAAAAGCACTTTTGAACAGGTATATTCCGCATGGAACCCGATAAAGTAGGAGTGGAGCGGATCTAACTCATTCAGCGCGTGATACCGTTCCTCCATCTGCTTAAGCGACTGTTCAAAGTTATCCTGTCCGCTTGTGCCGCTGACCTGCACACAGCGCATTCCCATCTCCACGCATGCCTTCGCCGTCGTCTCCGGCGCAAGATACATGTCAAAAATAGAAGTGATTCCGCTGGTCAGATACTCCAACACCGCCAGCTTCGTGAGATGATAGATCATCTCCCCATTAAGCTTCGCCTCCATCGGGAACACCTGCTTCGTCAGCCAGTCCTGAAGCGGCAGATCGTCCGCATAAGAACGCAGGAACGTCATAGCGGAATGGGTGTGCGCGTTCTTAAAACCTGGCATCAGAAGGTTGCCCACGCAGTCAATCTCCCTGTCCCAGAGAATACTCTCTACGGAAAGAGACTGGCAGATTGCCGCCGCGTCGCCGCCCTCTCCCACGTAAAGGATTTTATCGTCCTGCACCCAGAGTTCCCCTTCGATGATATCTGTGGTTTCCATAGTCAGGATTTTTGCGTTGTAAAATCGATAGTTCATAATTCAGCATTCCTCCTTTTCCTCCGGTGTTATCCCGGCTTCACACCGTATCACAAGTTCCTCTATCAGACCGTTTACCGCTTCCGGGGCATCCGTATTGGAATTGTGCCCGGCGTTTCTGATCCATTCCAGTCTGATTCCCGTGTTTTTATGCCATGTCTTATTATACCTGATACAGGAACCGGCATGATCCTTTTCTCCACACACCAGAAGCGCCGGGCAGAAAATACGGTAAGGAAGGTCCTTTTCCATCGCCTCAGCCAATATACGAAAACCGTGACCCGCCAGTTTCGCGTACCTTTCCTTCTGTCCCTCATATCCCTTCATGGTGTCGTACATCAGCTTTCTTCCGTATGTTGAGACCGCGATCCCTTTCGTCCCCGACTGTAACAGCCATTTCCAGGGATAATAGCGGTAAACCGGCTCCATCCTCTTTAACAGCCATATCTCCGCCGCCGTCACATATTTTCTCTGCAGAGGCGCTGAATCAATGGAGACGAAACCTTTCAGCTTTTCGGGAAATAACTGCGTATATGCCTGTCCCACATATCCTCCCATTGACTGCCCGATAATAACGGGATTTTCCATTTCCTCCGCCGTCAGTATTTCATCCAGCCACTTCGCTTTATCGAACAGATCGAACGTAAACTCAAAAGGCCAGGAAGACGCATGCCCGGGCGCATCCCAGACAAACACACTGTACTTTCCCTCAAAATATGCCATCTGCTTGTCAAACAGATGGTGATCTGCTGTCAGACCGGGCAGGAACACAAGCGTCACAGCCGAATCATTCTTTTTACTGATCCAATAGTGAATGACGCCGCAGCGGGTACGGTATTCTCTTTGTAATAACACCCTGAGCGCCTCCTATTTATCTTCTTCGCAGTGCAAGCTCGTAAAGCCTTCGGCTTTCCTCGCTCGCGGGCTTCGCCCTATCAAAGATGCCACAGTCAAATCCGCCTGCAAGCAGTCGGTTTGTCTCTGTCATCTTTGGCACTGCTCATTGCCATCGCGCACATTTTCCGGTCCGAAGCTCTCTGGAAGAAGTTCAGCCAGCGTCATAACGCGGTAGTCCTCCTCGGATTTTGCCACAATGACCCGAAAGTTTTCCGGCTCGCAGAACTCTCTCATCACCTGCCTGCAGACACCGCAGGGATGGGCGTACTGTGTCAGCTCCTCCCCCTCGGGACTTCCCACAATGGCAATCGCCGCAAACGCCCGTATCCCCTCACTGACCGCCTTGAAAAATGCTGTCCGTTCGGCACAGTTGCTTGGTCCGTAAGCCGCGTTCTCTATATTGCAGCCAGTCACGACTCGTCCGTCCGCGGTAAGCAGCGCCGCTCCCACCTGATAATGGGAATAAGGCGAGTAGGAATTCCTTCTCGCCTCTATCGCCGCCGCAATCAAATCACATATATTGTCTTTTGTCAGTTCCCTATACTCTGTCATAGCGCTCCATTTTCCGAATTTATTAACGGCATCGTCCCATCCACATATTTCCTAAATAAGCGCTCTAAATTTTGTGATGGACTCCACCAACAGCTTCTCAAACTTGGGTGCAACCGCGTTGGCCGCCTCCTGCACCTCCTCATGGGTCAGGGGCGCACTGTTCATGCCTGCCGCCAGATTGCTGACGCAGGATACGCCGCAGATCTTCATGCCCATATGGTTCGCCGCAATGGCCTCCACAACGGTGCTCATGCCAACTGCGCTTGCCCCCATCCTATAGAGCATCTGGATCTCGGCAGGAGACTCAAAGGAAGGCCCCGTAAGCTGCGCATACACGCCCTCAAATAATTCGATTTCATTCTCCTTCGCCGTCTTTTTGATAATCTCCTGTAAATCCTCATCATAGACATGGGACATGTCCGGGAATCTGGTGCCCAGCTCTTCAATATTCGGTCCGATCAGCGGATTCGGCGCGAAAAGAGAAATATGGTCCTGAATCAGCATCAGGCTGCCCGCATGAAACGCCGGATTGATACCGCCTGACGCATTGGTCAGGAAAAGCACCTTCGCCCCCATCATTTTCATCAAGCGGGTGGGCAGCACCACATCAGTGATGGGATACCCCTCGTAATAATGTACGCGCCCCTGCATCAGAACAACAGGCACTTCGTTGATGTATCCGAAGATAAATTTCCCAGCATGTCCCGGTACCGTGGATACGGGAAAGCCCTTGATCTCGCTGTAGGGAAGTTCCGCCTTCACATCCACGACCTTCGCAAAGTTGCCAAGCCCGGAGCCTAAGACCACTGCCACTTTAGGCTCGAAATCAATCTTCTTTTTGTAGCAGTCATAGCATTTTAAAAGTTTTTCATATACTGGATTCATGTGTATACCGCCTTTCCTAATTTTTTATCTTTATTTTATGCCAACGGACTCTTTTCAATGGGATGAAGGTCACAGTATGCTATTACACACTTGCGAACCTCCTCCACCGCTTTCCAGCAAACCTCAATGTCCTCCTCGTCAACAAAAAAGGATTCGTCTCCCGGATATCTTGCTGAAAAATAGAAACCATCTGCGCCAAGTACAATATTCCAATCGCATTCAAAATCTTTCATTTTTTTACTGATGTACTTTTTAAGCACCCGCAAAGAACGTGTCCTTAAAACAGAAGTCGTATCTTCATCTGCACAATATATGTCAACAAGATGCTTCAAATATCTCTCACAAATTCCCTGTGCGTTTGAACACATTGCATTTCCTATGCGATGTTCCTCGTAATTTGCCCGGTAAAAGAAATAATCATTCTCTGCATAGTCAAAATAATTCATTCTCTTACCCATAGCAGTTTCCCCTCCTCTCTTACATTCCTGTCGAACTGTTCGCTCTGGTTAAAGCGGTCTCCCCGAAAGTATTTGAGTTCCACTTCAGGCAATTCCCAATCGTCCGGTGTGGCCTCAACACGCATTGCACGTAAGACACCAGCCGGAACAGTCTTTCTGAGTTTTAGCAGTAAATCTACATCCGAAGTATATTTCTGGTCTCCGCGTGCACAGCTCCCGTACAAATATATCGCATCAAGATAGGCTCTGTACCGCTCACTCGTTAACACTGACAACGCGTATTGTAATGATTTTTCATGTCTGGTCACCACAATCACCTCACGAGTTTATCATAACATTGCTATGTTAGAAACTCAAGGAATTTTGCCCGCATTTATGCTTTGCCTGCAATAAGTCCCTGCAGCTCCCCGGAACGCCAGTTTCCCCTCTCGATTTCTTTTGACTCCCGGTCCGGCGCAGGAGCAATAAAAGGCAAGCTTTGGCATCTGGCGAAAAAAGAACCCTGATATGAATTGCTCATGTCAGAGTTCCTATTGTGTTTTTATTTTTCTTCCCATACCGCATCGGCTCCGCCACCGTCCTGTTGAAGAACGCAATCAGCGGGCCCATAAAAAATGCTGTCACCACCGTACCGATTCCCACCGTCGCGCCAAAAACAAAACCAACAACCGTGCAAAACAAATCCGAAGATATCCGGCATATCTGAAATTTCCACTTCTTTTTTTCCGACAAAATCAGTGACACCGCGTCGTAGGTGGACACGCCCATATCCGCCGTGAAATAAAGGGCAGAAGAAAAGCACATAATCACAATTCCAAGGAGCAGAAAGAAAAACCGTACAGCGAAAGATGGCTCCGGGATTAACGTTTCAAAAAGCAGTGAGGAATATTCCACCACATAACCCAGCAGGAAAATATTAATCACCGTGCCCAGACCGATCTTCTTTTTATCCGCCAGAAAAATTGCTATCAGCATCAGCAGATTGATCCCTGCATACACTGTGCCAAAACCCGGCGTACCCTCCGGTAATATCATAAAAATCCCGTGTGTAAACACCTGAAAGGGATCAAGGCCTAGCGCCGAGAAATTGAACATCCCGACGCTGAACCCGCAGATCAGTACACCGCTTATTGTCATTAAGATTCTTCTTGTATGTTCCTGCATCTTTTGTCCCTCTCTCCCGCAACCGACTTACTTTCTCCTAAAATATCATACTCCGCTGGAGGATGCAATCGTAATAACCCACAGTTTTACACACGCACACGCGGGGAAAGGCAACCTGTATCGGAATGATCATGGGTTGCTTTAGGATCACCCCGCCTACACGGAAAAAGGTACCAATGTTCGCATTGACGTTCCGCGGGTATGGAACACCCCTGCTTTCACAGAGAAAATGTGGGTAGAACTTAAAACTACTACCATTATAAGGATCACCCCCGCCCGCGCGGGGAAAAGCAATCTGGCAAAGGAAAGACTTAAGACATACAGGGATCACCCCCGCCCGCGCGGGGAAAAGCTTTTTACTTTCTCCCGGTACTACTGTGTACAAGGATCACCCCCGCCCGCGCGGGGAAAAGACACCAACTCCTTTGTCATACATCGTCAAATTGGGATCACCCCCGCCCGCGCGGGGAAAAGTACCTTCGTTGATAACCTTCACTGCCTCGTTGAGGATCACCCCCGCCCGCGCGGGGAAAAGATAGAGGAGAGTGAATATGAGAGTACCGAAATGGGATCACCCCCGCCCGCGCGGGGAAAAGTGGTAAGACGTATGGAAATGTAACTGTGTATAAGGATCACCCCCGCCCGCGCGGGGAAAAGGTATTGCCTGATAAAATAAGTTTTAGCATAATAGGATCACCCCCGCCCGCGCGGGGAAAAGACTAAAAAAGACCCCTATTTATAAGCATTTTAAAAATTCAATACTCATATTTCATTCAGTTTCAAAAAAACCTCATACAATATCTCACAATCCACCAAAGCCCGATGCCGCTTTTCATATGTAATCTCAAAATACTCTGCCAAAGATCCTAATTTATAATTTTGAATGTCTCTCACCCTTTTTCTGGCCAACGATAATACGTCCACCACTTTACCAATCGGAAAAAGCAATCCCTGTTGTTCATATGCACTTTCTAAAAAATTGATATCGAATTTTTTATTAAAGCATACCACCTTCCTATCCTTTATAATTTCAGCCAAATGCTTCAATGCACTGTCAATATCCATATTACCATTACAAAGCATCTCGCCTGTTATTCCAGTAAGTTCTGTTATCATAGCTGGAACCGTCACTTCTGTCTGAATCAATGCACTCCATGTTGATTTTACTTCCACTTCGTTTGCAACAAGAACCGCAATCTCAATGATCTCGTCACTTTCCGGGTTCAATCCCGTTGTCTCTATATCCAGGAAAGCCCATTCTCTATCTGTATTTATATAAGTTTTTTTACGTCTGTTCGCTATTCTGCGCTTAGAGGCATTGCTGAATCCCGCAGGAAGTTCTTCCTCACTATCCTGCGATTGTTTCGGCCGCATCATAAGTTTGATCCCGTCAAAGTCACGAACTTTCCAAGCGGTATTATGTGTACGGAATTCAAAACGCTGTTCATTCGCAAAACTATATACCATGGTTGCCTGTCCATCCCCGATATTTTCACATATTCTATCCCAAAGTGCTTCTCGTACCCTCGCGCTCACCTGTCCGACATATACGCCTGTATTTATTTCACACAACCATTTTGAAAGATCTCCACGCAATTTAGGTGGACAATTCGTCATCGTTATCACTATCATCTCTGTCTATTCTCTCTTCACCATATTGCCTTCCATTTTCCACCTTATCCTTAATATTATCCCAGAGATAAACTGCCTGTTCTTCGCTCTCTTCCTCCTGATCTGAAAGTAAATATTTTATATCATGAACCATTTTTTCAAGCAGATGCAATTTTACTATTTCATCACGCAAACGTCGTCTTACCATCCCCGAAAAATCTGTGGGGATTTTGTCATTAAAATTATCCCGCACCATTGCTGCCATCTCAAATGCAATCGGAATCGTTGTCTGCGCTTTATATAAGTCTGCAATATCATACGCAAATGAACACTCATGCCCCACATGGACAAATCCCAGTCCTGCCGAACAGCCAAGCGCGCAAATCACAGAATGCGCCAATCCATATAAGCAGACATTCCCGGCTGATAAGGCCTGATTTACCGGCGTTCCTGATGAGAAATCTTCAATATCATATTCTCTGCCTTTCCACGCTATATTCCATTTCTTTGACTGCTCCCTGTATGCCGTTCTGACACGGCTTCCTTCCCTTCCGCGAAGCTGCTACAGAGTAAGCCCTCGCACTTCCTCATCTGGGAAACGCATTTGATACATTTTCCGCACCACATCAAGATGTTTCCTCGTATTGCTCACAAGTTCCGCCTGTTTCACAAGTAATCCTGTATGTGAATTCAAAGCTCGTCCATGCGCATAGTATCTCACGCCGTGCTCGCCTACCCACACCGTACCGATTCCGCTGTCTCCAATAAGCTCCATTGCGCGATGGGTGATCTTACATCCCGGCCCAAGGAGCAGAACTGTGATTGTAGCGGCCGGTATAAGCACATCCCCGTTTAAATCCGTCACCTTTATTGCACTGTCTTCCCTGTTGATCACACAGTGTTCCAGATAAATAAAACTCATTCTGTCATTTATTTGCGGAAGTTCTTTGAGCTCCGGTTTTATCATTCCCACGTCATTCTGCATATTCTATACCCTTACTATCGTTAAAAGCCCCTGCCCGTACGCTTTCTCCCTTCCTATTCCCCTGCAAAGCGTTTCCTTAAACTTTTCAGCGTCCGTTACCGTCAATACTCCTTCAAATGTCACCGAAAGCAATCGTATATTTGCAGACTTATCCCCATCCTTTTTGCTGAAATTATACCATTTTGACTGCACTGTCTGAAATGTATCGTCATGCAATGAAAAACCACACCGTTCAGCTCGATCCATCAGCCATTTTTTCTGATATTCAGGCGTAATGTGTGCCATAATTTTCCCATGCGATTTTGAAATAGTCGGATTTGCCGTTAATCGGAATCTCCATTTTTCATTATCTGAAACCCGATTTAGCAATGCGGAATAATCCTTCGTTTCATACTTTCCCGAATAGCCAAACTGTTCCGCAAAATGTTCCAGATTTGGAATCGCTTCACTCAGAACCAATATATATTTTTTCCCATTCAGATCATCAATTCTCCAGAGCCTGCGGGCTCTTTCTCCGCTAAACGATCCTTCAATTGCACCGTGAAACTTGCTTGGAGATGCAAGCGCCTTCATCGTTTCCCGTAACTCTATATTAAGCTCAATTCGTGATAAGTACATAAAATCACCCCAATTCCGCCATGACGTCGTGTTCGGCTTCCTTTTGATGCACCTCTGCATAAAATTCCTTGACCTTACGATAACCATAGACTCGCTTTTGCGGGTCAAAAGATATCGGCACATCCTGCATCATCCCCGCCCCTGGATCATCCGTCTCTATTTGTATGCGCATATATGGTGCATCATTTTCACAGATTGGCAGTTCTTCCCTAAGTGCTTTTTCAAGCGAAGTTTGTCGGACACCGATCACAATTGGCAAAGTCGGCGGACATGACCGTCGTCCCAGGAACAGTGGAAAGCACGGATTATGCAAAGCGATTTCCAACTCCTTTATCACTTCTTCGTCCCCTTCCACTCCTGCCAGAAAAACAGCATCTGACAGATAGTGGCGATATGTCAAATAAGAGTCTTTTCCCTTTTGCGTTCGGGCAATATGAAAATCCGTTATATTCTCTCCCTCGCGGTCTGCACGAACGCCAAATTTTAAAGCCGCAAGTCTCGTCAAATCCGCATTTCTAGTCCATCCCAATGCAGATGCCAACATGCCAATGACACCACTTTTCGTCGGCATTTTTTCTGTAGTCCTCGTTTCAAATTTTGAATTGCTTCCCCACGACTGCAAAGGAGCCGCAAGTCTTAAAAGCAAAGTTGACATATCAATTACCCTCGCTTTCGGACAACATCTCCTTCACCGCCACATTTAATTCACGAAGAATCTGTGTAAAATTACCCTCTTCAAAGGTCCAGCTTTTTTCAGGTTCACATGCATAGTTTCTGTACACCTTTTCAGAATACTCCTTTAATGCCTTCTCAGACATTTCCAGATAACCGCCATCTTTCCCGGAAACTGGTTTTTCATACGCGCCACAAAGATTGATCGGCTGATCGGTTCTGAGCGTTATATAAATATAATCAGGAACGGTACGATTGGCAAAGGTATTCTGTTTTCCCGTAGGCATCGACTTAATAAACGCCTCTGCAAATCCCTGCAAAGCATCAAATGTCCGCTCTCCCAGCTTTTTATACAGATCTTTGACGTTCACAGTCGCATATCGGTAAAGCGTTGCCGAATTAAACTCAACCGTTCCCAGATGCCCTGCGCCCGATTCATCCTCTCCGACAAGATCATCTACTGCAGTGAAATAATCGTACTCGTTATGAACAGTATGTGTTGATATTGCATGTGCAACCTGTACTGCAGCATCAACATTTAACCCCGCGTCAGCCGCCACCATACGTCCAAACAGCGCCATATCAACGGATGGTGATTCCTTTAATGCCGTCTGATATTCCTTTTTATCATCACATCCTTCGACAGCAAGCTTTGCCATCGCCTGCGCCTGTGCCAGACTAAAAAACATCAGCACAGATGCTTTATCTTCCTTATCCGTCTTTACCCCTATATTTCCCAATGCCTTAACTGCAAGTTTCAGCGCTTTTTCATCATCCATACTATCGTCCAGCTTTTTTATCTCATCTGCTATCATCTGCGGAACCTTTCTGGTACGGACACCAATCTCATCCGTATCAAAAATTTCCTCAAACATCTTTCTTATCTCATGTTTCCATGCCTGTGAAGAAACTCTTGCTCTCACTGTCCCACCGTACTTAGCCGTTTTCGGACTGCCTGTATCGTCACGGTTTACGCAGCTTGGCGGAACATTTTGTAACACATGAATGTCTACATACAAATTATTTTTCTTCATTGTCTTCTTCCTTTCCGTTGTCATTTGTTTTTATGTTGCGATAAAAATCCTGTCCCCATTTCAAACGTATCCCATCTGTATACTTTTCCTTTTGAAACAGGAACAAATCTTTTGCCAAATCAACATAATCCAATTTAACATTATCTGCGCTAAACAATCTAATCAACGTTTTCAGACGATAGGCCAATTCTTCCATATCATCTGACTGCGCTGCCAGACTGAGTTTCGCTCTAACGCGCTCTTCCTCCTCGTCGGTATGTACCAGTCTTTTTGCCGAACATCCCAAGGCATTTTCTTTACCTGGTAAATGCATCGACTCCGCATGTCCCTGTTGATGAAGCGCAAAGAGTGTCAAAGCCGTGTATATTGCCCACTCTGCATGGGATGGTTCGTTCCCTTTACCCATGAGTTCCTCCGGCAGCGTCTGTAAAAATATACCCCATAGCTCCGGCAGTTCTCCCGGCTTTTTTCCAACACCCCGACGCAGTTGTGCAAGCCATCCTTTTGCGTCCCCAGCGTTGAGATTCCCTGTCAGTAAAAATATTCGCCTGCTTACATATTCTCCTACCGCATTAACCACAATCCCACCTCCCGATTATGCATCTTTCAATAAATGCAGTTCATACTTAAATTGATTCATAGCCTTTGCAACGCAACATCCTTCCCTGACACCACCCAAAATTGCCATCGGATCAGACTGTTTTACGATCTCTTTCCCCAAATCGGAAGCTATCATGATACATTCATTTCGCCATTCTCTTTCCTTCTGATCTGTATCATCAGTTTCCGGTTCGATTGTGCAGAGCCATTTTCTAAACGGCGCATCAATTCGGTTATAAAACTCGGATTTATATTTATTTGCATAAACTTTCGCGGAACATTTTTCTTCTTTTTGGACAAAATCTCCGCCCTCTGCCACATTTACGTCCCTGGCAAAGTTCCACACCTTTTTAGAAACATTATCGCAAAAATCAACGCAATTGATAATCATATTCTGCCACGCATGACTCATGCTTGAAATCAGTGCGGCATGCATCTGAATCGAATCTGCGCCAATATTTTCCACACTGCTCCTCTGTGTCCCGCTATATTTAATTCCTGCTATTTTTAAAGATATAGAATATTTTTTATCAATAATGTTTGTTTCATTTAAAATACTTAACCAAGAAATTATTCCCGGACATTTATTATGCTCTGAACCTATTATAACCGAAGAGAAATCCTGCCAAAAGAATTTTGTTAAATCATGTGTCTTTGGAACATAACTATCATTCTTATCAATATATTTCCATAATGTCATTGGTTCAAAGATCGCTGATTCTCTTTCAAAATAATCCCCACCAAGAATTTTATATCCTAGTATATGATCATCAGCATGTTTCAAAAGAATTCTTCTCGATTGGAGTGTATACAATTCTGCTAAATTATCAGGGAATATAATCTGTCTTTTATCCAGAGTTTCCTTTCTATTCTCCCAAATAGGAGTCTCATTGTTCCATATTTCATTATCATATATATTGTAAACAATAAAATTTAACATCAACGTTTCAAAGAGATTATTTCCCGCTACTGCTACCAACCCTAGTTCACCAAGCCATCCAATTCCCGCACCTGCTTTAAGTGCATTATCATCAAATGCATTTAAATATATCAACCATCGTGCTGACTGCTCTCTAGACAAGCAATAATTTTCACTCCCGCTAACCATAGCAAATAAGCGTTCTTTATGTGCACTTTTTGACACTGCACCATTTAGCTTTCTTGCATCAAATTCTCCATTTTTTATTTTTCCTAATTTTTTCATCGACGCGACTTGAAAAAACGGTCTCTCCGGATGAAACAAATAAAAATTCTCCCGCTGTGACTCCAAATAAGCAACAATTACCTCTTCCGGGAACTTTTTCCTTGTCCAGAGTTCCTCCCAGCGATCCAAGGCATCATCCGGATCATGTAACCGTGAGATATTTCCATTCAAATCATATCTTGCAAACACCGTATGTAAAATAGCAAGTAACAACCTCATGACAGCAAAATCCTGTGTGGAAAGTTCCCCACACAAATCCTGATATAAATGTGCATCCCTGAACACTTCCATAAGAGACACTTCAACAACTTTACAATTTCGGTCAATCACACGTATCCATCGTTCATCAAGTAAGTTAAATTCTTTATCACTCAATATGCTTTCTCCTCTGCCTTTATGTATGCAAGTCCATTGTCCCGTGTGTATGAAACTTGAAAGCCACACAATTCTCTGGTCAAATCCTCATGTAACAACAAAAAAAGTTCTCCTTTAAGCCAATGTGATTTTTGAAATCCTGTCAGATGCTTATCCATTTGTTCTAACTCATCTATTGTCCTGTCAACATTCCATGTTTGACAAAACACTGCGGGAAGTCTCAGTTTTTGCTGTGCGATCACTTTACACACATCCTCGGAAGGACAAACGCCCGATGCATATTTTACTCCCTTTGACTTCCACGGTAAAAAGCCAAGCATTCCGTCCGAATGTTCTACCAGCACAATGACTTCTATTGAAGAAATCCCGTCCCGCACTGCCGCTAAAGCCTTATTCTCATTATCCGCCACACTGTTTTTCAGCCAATCGTGAAGATCATTCTGCCGCCTGCTATCCCTTGGCGGAGACATTAAAAAACTTTTTGCCTTTTGCTCTTTCTGACAGATCAGAAAATGATATCGGGTAAAGGCATCCCTTTCTTCTTCTCCATCTGGATCCGTTTCCCTATACGTTTCAGAAATCAAACTGTCAATGTCACCCGGAATCTTTATGATATCAGGGAGCAGTTTTCGCGTACGCAAAAGCAGCCATTTGGTATATATATTTTCCGAAGCGGCATTCAACTCTTCCGCACCCATAACAATGCACTTGGCTTTTTTATAGTTCGAAGGCCTGTCCTTACGATCATGCCGATGAAGACGGCCCATTCTCTGGAGCAAAAGATCCATCGGGCACAAGTCCGTTATCAACAGATCAAAATCAATGTCCAATGATTGTTCAAGAACCTGTGTCCCAACAACAACCGTTCCTTTCCTCCCTGCATAATCAGACCTTTTCCCAACGGCTTTTTTCAAGTCCTCTTCCCTTTCCAGCCGATCCGAAATCACAAATTGGGCATGATAGATAATGACACTCGCTCCTGCAATCTCACACGCCAACTCAGCAAAATACTGTGTCCTGGAAACCGTATTGCAAATAATTCCTACACATGCCTCTGCCTTTACCGCGCGCTCTGCTTCGTTAATGGCATCATCATCTGTCATATTTACAACTTGAATCGATTTTTCTTCAGATGTTAGCGGTAACGATTTGGATTTTACCTGATCTTTCTCCGTATAAGTGAGCCGCGGATATACCGCTTCTGTCACTTCATCGCTTTCCTCTG
The DNA here is from genome assembly GCA_002491905.1 of Lachnospiraceae bacterium UBA7143. Lineage (GTDB taxonomy): Bacteria > Bacillota > Clostridia > Lachnospirales > Lachnospiraceae > UBA3282. Next base: position 22,929 of record DKWV01000044.1, read on the forward strand.
TACGTCTCAGATAAGCATTGATAAGTGCATTCCGCCTCTTTGATGGAAGCGTTGCCGATAACAATATTACTGGAACACCATATTCATGCATCCACGCCAATACTCTATCAAGATATTGATTCATATAAGCATCATAGGCATGACACTCATCCACAATAACAACCTTCTGTGAAAGCCCCAGGTGCAACAGCATCGCATGTTTTTTCTTCAATACCGCCATCAAAAGACGATCTACTGTACCAACCACAAAATCTGATAAAAGAGACTGCTTATTCCCGCAAAAAAACGAATGTGCAACAAGGCCGCTCTCCTCACCGCCATCTTCATCAATTTGTGGAATACTCCTTTGTATCTTTACAAATGCAGGTTGAAATTCTGCATTTCCATGCGCTAGATTGATGCTATGAAACGACTCAGACGACTGTATTTTGGCCCACTGCACAACACGTTCGAATATACCGTTAGCTGTTGCCTGTGTAGGCAGACCGAAAAAGACGCCTGTCTTTTCAAATTTATTTGCCAAAATTTCTGTTGCCGCAAGAGCTGCTTCCGTTTTCCCGATCCCCATTGGCGCTTCCAAAATAAACAATCCGGGGGATTTCACTTCTTCTACCGTTTCCAAAACCGACTTCTGTATCTCATTCATGGAAAACCCAAAGCGTTCTTTAAAATCTGCCTCAAAGATACGCTCCTGTTCAGGTTCCCACACCTCTGGCAATCCCAGACTGTCACATGCAGTTTCAAAACGATTGTCCGGATATTCGTTTTCAGATAAAATCAGGTCTTCTTCTATCAAACCAAACTTCGATTGATCACTTGCCAGCCAATCTGACATAATAAGCAATCCCGACAGCAAAACCTGTGCTCTTTTATTCAACTTTAGTATTTCAGAAACATCAGAAAATCCTGCTTTTTCAAGAGAAAACACCATCCATTCACGATACAGGGATTCCCAAAAGATACGTTCTTTAGGTATCCCAAAATAATGCTGCTGATAATCCTCTATGTGGTTTTTCACATCCTCCGCTGGCATCCCGTGATGCGCTCCAACGATCGACGCAAACGCAGAGGGAAATCCCATTGCAAGTAAAATTGCCTCACCACACTTTGTATGATGGGAATCTTTCTTATTTATCAGCGCAGCGTATTCTGGTATCTTAATACCATAGTGTTCAAATATTGCTCTGCGCTCTGGTAATGATTCTAATATTTTCGCTTGAAAAAGCGGTGTGATTTTTCCAATATCATGAAGATATGCCAGCAATGTCCCTGTTTTTTTCAAATCTTCAAAAGACATTCCACACAGGTCTGCCAATCCCTGATATCTTGCATGAAACAAATATTCCAAAACATTTGCCGTATCCTGCGCATGAATCCAAAGAGGCAGCCACTTCTTATTCTCATAATCAGATTTAGCGATAATCAATTTCAGTGCGTTTGAAAGCTGCAAAACCATTTTCCCTTATCATCCGTTCATGTCAGTTTATATCTGCTTCCTATACTGCTTTAACTGCTCATAAAAATTTTCTCTCGTCCCGGCCATAATAACGACAATAATCTTGTCCTCCACATACTCCACCGTATATGCAAGTTCGTAGTTTGTCTTATTATAGTAAATATCATAACCATATACGCCGGACAGATCTCCCTTTTTAACCTCTCCAATTGTATGATCCTCCCGAATTTTATCAATTGCATCCCGATATAATGTTTTCAGTTTTTTATCCTTCAACTTTTTCAGGAATTTTGCCGCAGGCGGGAGGAACCGTACTTCCGTCATTCCTCATCCTCCACCCCGAAAACATCCGTGTAGGAAGCAAACGCAGTCTCAGATCTTGCCGCACGCTCCGCTTCACCAATCATCGCTTCCACAGCCGGCCGCACCTGACTCTGCGCTTTCTTAAAGCGCACGAGCAACTCATCTCCACTGTACCCCTGAGCGATCAAATCCGTCAGTATCTGTTCCGCAAATTCTCCTCCTGTACTTGTCCTAACAGGACGTATCACCAACTCATTTCCGCGAACCATACACTCTGCTTCCGTATCAAACCCCAGCATGGAAAAAAATTTCTGGGGAATGGTAATCTGCCGTTTTGCAGAAATAGCAATTTTTTTCATTTCCATAGAAACCTTCTCTTTTCTCAGTGCCACTGGCATTTATATTCTCTCCTTATCATAAGCAAATTCACAAAAAGCATTCTTTGTTTCCTTGTTTCTTGGTATTTTTATTTATTATATCAAATTTATCTACAATAAATCAAGGCTCAACGCCGGGAAATGGAACATCCCGACGCTGAACCCATAGATCAGCACACCGCTTATTGTCCTTTGTCAGATGATAATACACACCATCCCGCCGTTACAGTCGTTGACGATTTTCTGCATAGTCTCCTGAAGTTTGATCTGGCTCTCTTCGTTGATCATGGATATCTTGCCGGTGATGCCGTCGTTTACGAGCTGCTCCACGGTCTTGCCAAAGATGTTTGTCTCCCAGATGCCCTCCTCGCTGGTGCCAGTATCGGAAATGTACTGGATCAGATCCCTTGCCTGCTCCTCGGTTCCCACGATGGGGGAGATCTCCGTCTCAATGCTGGCTTTAATCATATGGATGCTGGGACTCTCGGCCTTGATCTTCACACCGAATTTATTGCCCTGCTTAATAAGCTCCGGCTTCTCTAAAACAATCTCCTCCCGGTCAGGCATCACCACGCCGTAACCTTTGTAGCGCACTGCCTCCAGCGCATGCAGCACCTTCACATACTCCCGCTTCATCTTTGCCATCTCCCGCAGGGTGGCGAGAAGCTGGTACTCGCTTTCTATGGACTCTCCCACCAGCTCACTCAACATCTCATAATAGTAAGCGTCATCCACATCCAGAATGATCCGCACACTGCCGTCGGACATATTGATACCGTCCAGTTTACACTTCTTGATGTACTCGCTCTCCACCGCGAAGCGGTCCGCCGTAATGTCCCTGATATGATTCAGATTATTCATTAACAGCTTAAGCTGTGCAATGATATCCTTCTTCATCTTGTGGTCAAAAGGCAGCATCTCCACCCACTTCGGCATATAAAATTCAATCATGGTGAGCGGAAACTCATAGAGAATATTCTCCATGATGTGGTTGATATCCTCTTTTTTTAGCTGTTCGCAGTTGATCGGCATAACCGTGACCTGATACTTCTCGCTGATTTCATCCGCCAGGTTTCTGGTTTCCTCCGCGTAAGGCTTTTCAGAATTTAATAACACGATGTAAGGTTTCCCCAGCGCCTGCAGCTCCCTGATGGTGCGATCCTCCGCTTCCAGAAAGCTCTCCCTCGAAAGCTCTCCGAAGGATCCGTCGCAGGTCACCACAATCCCGATGGTTGAATGATCCCGGATCACCTTCCTTGTGCCGATTTCCGCCGCTTTTGTGAAGGGTATCTCCTCCATCGACCAGGGCGTCTTGACCATACGCTCCGCGTCTTTTTCCATGTGGCCCGTCGCGCCGTCCACCATATATCCCACGCAGTCGATCAGCCGCACCTTCACGTCAATATCCGCGCCAAGCTTCACGTGGGCCGCCTCTTTCGGAATAAACTTCGGCTCTGTTGTTGTGATGGTCTTTCCGCCCGCGCTCTGGGGCATCTCATCCTGCGCCCGCTCCTTCTCATGCTCATCCTCCATATAAGGAAGCACCAGGAGGTTCATAAAACGCTTAATGAAAGTAGACTTTCCCGTTCTTACAGGCCCCACTACGCCCAGGTAGATTTCTCCGCCCGTTCTGCGCTGTATGTCTTTATACAGGTCATATGTACTATTCTGTAATATATCCATAAAAAATCCTCCTGCTTATACTGGTAAATGTATATGCAGAAGGATTCGCGTCTATGCGGTTTTGTACAGAAGTTTCCGATTTCTTCACTGTCTCAGCTTATGGAAAATAATACAGTTTGGCTGTTCCACCTTAATCTCCTTGCCATTCATTACAAGAAGCCCGTTCTTTAAGTCAACCGTAAAGAAAGTCATGGTATCCGATTCGTGGTTTAGGGAAACAAGGTGCCGGTTATCCGGAAACAGGTTCGCATCCTTGGGATAATCCCCGCTGATTGGCAGACAGAAAATTTTGGACAGCATTCCCGTCTTCTGATCGATTTTATAAACGACCGCACTGTTATCCCCGGCATTGGAACTTACCACATATTTAAAATCCTCGGAAATGTTGAGCGCGCTTGCCGCAGAGCCGCCCGCGTGATAATCGTTCAGCGTGGAAATAGTCTGAATTTTCTCAAACTCGGGGTTGCCGTTCCTCTCCTCATAAGTATACACGTCAATATAATTTTTTAATTCGTGGACGATATAGAGAATATGCCCGTCCTTTGAAAATTTCAGGTGGCGGGGTGCAGACTCCTGCTCGCTGCGGATCATGTCGATGGGCTTTAATTTCCCTTTCTCGTGATCCACCCGGTACACGTTCACATGGTCAAGTCCCAGATCGGCAGCGCACAGATAATGATTGTCCCTCGTCATCTTCACACAGTTCACGTGGGGCCTGAAATTGCGTTCCGCAATACTGCCAAGTCCTTTATGATACACTTCGTCCGTGATCTCCCCGATGCCGCCGTCCTCCCTTAAGCGCAGCACCGTGATCTTTCCGTCATGATAACCGCCCACAAAGAGAAGCTTATCCTCGTAATCCGTGGACAGATAGCAGCCTCTCATGCCGTTGATCGAACCCTGATTGATCACTTCCAGATCGCCGCCGGGTAAAATCCTATACGCTTCCACACCGAAGTCCGTGATGGAATAGAGATACTTTTCATTATGGGAAATGGTGATGTAAGAAGAGTTTGTGATCTCCACCTGGTTCTTCTCCGTCATCCTGCCGTTTTTCATATCCACATCGTAAATTTTGATGCCGTAGTTATCTTCCTTCGCCGTCGTATAAGTAGACACGTATGCCACATATTTATCCTGATTCATCCTGCAACCACGCCCTTTCCGTAAATTTGAAGCACCCCGCAGCCATGCAGACCCGCGCCATCTGTTTAGTACAAATCCGCATCGTCCTGAACAGCTATGAATATTTTAGCATATTATGCCACTATTGTTAATCCTTAAATTTTTGATATTATTTTATATTTCTCCATTGACATACACAATCATTCCTGTATAATGGAGTTCAGTGCATGTTTAGTTTTAGTAAACTTTTAGTTTATTTTTACTGATTTACAGCAGATTGTGAAAAGAGGACATCATGGACAATACTTCCGCCCGGATAGATCTGGGCAACAAAATCAAAGAACTGCGCAATAAAAAAGGGCTGACACAGGAGGAACTTGCAGACCGCTGCGAACTTTCCAAGGGATTCATCAGCCAGTTAGAAAACGATGTGACATCGCCTTCCATCGCCACATTAGTGGACATTCTGCAGTGTCTCGGCACAAGCCTGAAAGACTTTTTCAACGATGCGGATGACGAGCAGATTGTTTTCAGTAAAGACGATTTTTTTGAAAAGGTAGATACGGAACTGCACAACAAAATAGAATGGATCATTCCCAATGCCCAGAAAAACAAAATGGAGCCGATCCGTGTGACGCTGGAAAAAGACGGCTCCACTTATCCTGACCTGCCTCACGAGGGAGAAGAATTCGGCTATGTGCTCTCCGGCTCCATCACGGTTCACGTGGGAAACCGAAGCATCCGGGCTGCGAAGGGGGACGCCTTCTACTTTACGCCGGACTCGGAGCACTACATAAATGCAGCCGGCAGAAGCGGCGCTGTTTTTTTGTGGATCAGCACCCCGCCAAACTTTTAACAAATTGAGCTGTGCTCAATTGTGATCTGTGCTCAATTGCGAGCTGCGCTTCGCGGACTCGAAACTTGCAAAAAATTACGAAGGAAAATTTTGGAGGGACCACTCTCGTGAAAAAAGAACTGATTCAACTGATTGACATCTCGAAATCCTTTGACGGCCAGATGGTTCTGGACGAATTAAATCTGGACATACATGAGAATGAGTTTGTCACGCTGCTCGGTCCAAGCGGCTGCGGCAAAACAACAACCCTTCGCATTCTTGGCGGCTTTGCAAATCCTGATAAGGGCCGTGTCATTTTTGATGGACAGGACATCTCACATATTCCGCCAAACAAGAGACAGTTGAACACGGTCTTCCAGAAATACGCGCTTTTTACACATATGACCATTGCCGAAAACATCGCTTTCGGTCTGAAAATAAAAAAGAAATCCAAAAGCTACATAGATGACAAAATCCACTACGCACTCAAGCTTGTCAATCTGGACGGCTACGAAAACCGCATGCCGGATTCTTTAAGCGGCGGTCAGCAGCAGCGGATTGCCATTGCACGCGCCATCGTCAATGAGCCGAAGGTGCTCCTTCTGGATGAGCCGCTTGGCGCCCTCGATCTAAAACTTCGCCAGGAAATGCAGTATGAGCTGATCCGTATGAAAAACGAGCTGGGCATCACCTTCGTCTACGTCACCCACGACCAG
>DKWV01000044.1:29725-100082 GCA_002491905.1 Lachnospiraceae bacterium UBA7143
CCCACGACCAGGAGGAGGCGCTCACCATGTCGGACACAATCGTGGTTATGAACCAGGGCTACATCCAGCAGATCGGAAGCCCGGAATCTATCTATAACGAGCCGGAAAACGCTTTTGTGGCGGATTTTATCGGTGACAGCAACATCATCCCCGCCACCATGATCGAGGATAAATTAGTCAGCATACTCGGCACACGCTTTGCCTGTGTGGATACGGGCTTCGGAAAGAACCGCCCGGTGGACGTGGTCATCCGACCGGAGGATGTGATTCTGGTAGAGCCTGCAGACGGGATCATTCAGGGCGTGGTAACTCACCTGATCTTTAAGGGCGTCCACTATGAAATGGAAGTGATGGCAGGCGGTTTTGAGTGGCTGGTGCACTCCACTACCCTTTTCCCCGTTGGGAAGGAAGTGGGAATCCGGGTAGATCCCTTTAACATCCAGATCATGAACAAACCGGAATCTGAGGACGAGGAGGCGGTAATCATTGACATCTAAAAACAAATGGCTGTCCGTGCCCTATCTCTTCTGGTCCGTGGTATTCATCATCATACCCCTCGGCATGATACTCTACTACGGCCTGACCGATAAGACAGGCGCTTTCACACTTGACAATATCATTGCCATCACCACCGCCGGGCACGCGAAGGCGCTCCGCCTTTCCCTGCTGCTTTCCCTGGTCAGCACGCTGGTGTGCTTCCTGCTTGCCTATCCGCTGGCAATGATTCTCGCACGGATACAGGTAAAACGGCACAACTTTATCATACTGATCTTTATTCTGCCCATGTGGATGAACTTTCTGCTGCGCACCCTGGCATGGCAGACCCTGCTCGAAAAAAACGGGGTAATCAACCATATACTTGCCTTCTTCCATCTGCCGGCCCTAAAAATCATCAATACACCGGCGGCGATCATTCTCGGCATGGTATACAATTTCCTGCCCTTTATGGTACTGCCCCTGTATAACGCGCTTTCAAAGATCGACATAAATGTGATAAACGCAGCCCACGACCTGGGAGCCGACAACTTTTATACCTTTGTCCGCATTATACTGCCGCTCTCCATCCCAGGCATCATCAGCGGTATTACGATGGTATTTATCCCTGCCCTCACCACTTTCGTGATCAGCTCGCTTCTCGGCGGAGGCAAGCTTCTGCTGATCGGGGATGTGATTGAGCAGGAATTTACGCGGACATCCAACTGGCATCTGGGCAGCGGTCTTTCTATGGTATTAATGGTCTTTATCCTGATTAACATGGTTTTATCCGCTATTTTTGACAAGGACGGGGAGGGTTCCATGCTATGAGATCTGCTTTGAAGAAAATATATGTGGCCCTGATTATTCTTTTTCTGTACGCCCCTATCGGCACCCTTATGGTGCTGTCCTTTAACAGGAGCAAAACAAGGGCGAAGTGGGGCGGCTTTACCATGAAATGGTATATCGGGCTTTTTCAAAATGAGGAGATCCTGCGGGCGCTGTTTAATACCCTGCTCATTGCGCTGGCATCCTCCCTGATCGCCACAGTGATCGGAACCGTTGCCTGCATCGCCATGACGGGGATGAAACGCCGGTCAAAATCCCTGCTTATGGGCATTACCAACATTCCCATGCTGAACGCGGATATCGTCACCGGCATTTCCCTGATGCTGCTCTATATCAGTCTGGGGATCCGGTTCGGCATGGGAACGATTCTGCTGTCGCACATTACCTTTAACATACCCTACGTGATATTGAGCGTTATGCCCCGCATGAAGCAGTTAAATATCAGCACTTACGAGGCGGCCCTTGACCTGGGTTCCTCCCCATTAAACGCCTTTTTTAAAGTGGTGTTCCCGGATTTGCTGCCAGGTATCCTCTCAGGATTCCTGATGGCGTTTACAATGTCCTTAGATGATTTCATTATCACCCATTTTACCAAGGGTGTGGGCGTGGACACTCTTTCCACAAAAATCTATACCGAAATCAAGAAAGGCATCAAGCCGGAAATGTATGCGCTCTCATCGCTTATTTTTGTAACCGTCCTGACCCTGCTGGTTTTAATCAATCTGTCACCGGATAAAAAGGAAAAGAAATGAAGAGAATCAAAAAGCAATTTATCAGATCCACCGCAGTCCTGCTTTCACTCCTGACTGCCCTGCCCCTTGGCGGCTGTACTTCCTCTGGCCGGGGGATAAACGGACAGGTCATCGTCTATAACTGGGGGGAATATATTGATCCCGAAACCATCCGGCTGTTTGAGGAGGAAAGCGGCATCAAGGTAATCTACGATGAGTTCGAAACCAATGAAAGCATGTACCCCAAGGTGGAATCCGGGGCCGTCGCCTACGATATCGCCTGCCCTTCCGACTATATGATCAGCCGGATGATCGAAAACGGAATGCTGGCGGAGATCGACTACGAAAAGATACCGAACGCCAAAAAAAATATCGGCGCGCAGTACTACGAACAGTCCCGGGGCTTTGATCCTGAAAACAAGTACGCCGTTCCATACTGCTGGGGTACCGTCGGCATTCTCTACAACAAGACTATGGTCGATGAGCCGATCACCCGATGGGAACAGCTCTGGGACGAAAAGTATGCGGACAATATCCTGATGCAGGATTCCGTCCGCGACGCTTTCATGGTTGCAGAAAAGCGCAACGGGGATTCCATGAACACGCTGGATCCTGAAAAGCTTACAGCCGCAAAGAATCTTCTGATCGAGCAGAAGCCGCTGGTGCAGGCCTATGTGGTCGATCAGGTGCGCGACAAGATGATCGGCGGGGAGGCCGCCATCGGCGTGATTTACTCCGGCGAAGCGATTTATACCCAGAAGGAGAATCCTGATCTGGTCTATGTCATTCCCGAGGAAGGGACGAATGTCTGGATTGATTCGTGGGTTATCTTAAAGAATGCACCTAATAAGGAAAATGCTGAGAAATTTATCGACTTTATGTGCCGCGCGGATATCGCACTCATGAACTTTGATTACATCACCTACTCCACGCCGAACGTGGCTGCAAGGGAGCTGATTGAGGATGAGACTGTCAAAAATTCCGAGATCGCCTTTCCCGATCTGTCACAGTACAGTAATCTGGAAACTTACGTGTACCTGGGTGAGGAGGGGGATTCCCTTTATAATGAACTGTGGAAAGAGGTGAAGGCATATTAGCCTTCACCTCCTAATCTGACCTACAAATTCTGGAACGCCGTATTCATCGCATACGCTTCCCCGCTGGAGCTCATGATAAAGAAAATCACATCCCCGCGGCTCTCAATCAGTGTGGTCTCCGCACTGACACAGACCCACTTATCCGGGTCCGCATGATCCTTCAGCGCCTGCTTGGCTGATTCCACATCGGCCTCGTCCACCCGCAGCAGCACACACTGGTAAGCCATAGAGGACATTTTCGGCATGGATACCACGCCCTCCGTATATGTGATCTCATCCGTACCGAGAATATAGCTTTCCAGATCGTCCGTCAGGTCAACCGTTTCGTAGCTGTCCAGATTATCCTTGAAATCCTGTGAGAGATCCGCGTTCGCATAGAGCGAATCCATAATATCCCTGAGGCTTCCGCTCAGATTGTCCGCTTTTGCCTCCCTCGACCCGCAGGCGCTGCAAAGCATTCCCGCAATCAACACCAATAATCCTGTCAACAATGCCGTTCTCTTCATTTTACGCTTCATTTCCTTTTCTGTGGTTAATGGCAGGACTCTTCAAAATCCGTGCCTTCTACTGCTCTATTTTTTCCTGTTTCCCCGTATTTATCCGCACATTTCCCTCAACTTCCCTTTTTATCCGAGAGAAGCGGCTTGATCGTCTTATATATTTTACTTGACTTCTTATTGTCCGCACTTGGATATTTTTTCATCAGCGCATTCATAATACCCTGCTTTGTCTTATACTGCTGGACGATTTTCAGTACCTCGTCCACGCTTACGTCAGTTTCCTCCTTGAGAATCTCCTGCAGTTTTTCCGATAATTTTTCTTTGAGTTCCTGCGTCTCATGGTCGTGGCTGCGTCCCGTGATATCGGCAATCAGCGTCACCGAAACACTTCGGTTCTTCCAATAGCCGCTCAGAATCTCGAATCCCTTATCCTTGCTGACAATATAATACGTATCCGCCGTCTGGTTCGCAATCAGATATCCCAGCTGCGTGGCAAGTTGAAAATCCAGCGCATTCTTGCTGCCCACCTCAACCTTGCAAAACTCAATCGCCGCCTTGGATTCTATGATCCTCCTGTGCTGGTCAAAGGTAATGCTGTCCGCGTTTTTACTGTAAAAAATGCATACCTTATCGTCCTCACCTAGCCTGTGTATACCGTCCAGGCCGTCCTTTTTTACATTCTCAAAATCTACTAAATAGTAACTCATCTCTTCCCCTTCTCAGTCTTACTATACCGATACCGGCTTTGCCTCTCCCAGCTTTGCCTTGAAAAACGCGATGATCCGCTGCCAGATTTCCTCCTGGAAAAACGGCATGTCCGCATGATCGGCGCCTTCCAAAACCAGAAGCTTTACATCCGCTCCCGCCGCCTCCAGCCTGTCATGCAGGATTTCTCCCTGTTCAAACGGAACCGTGTGGTCGTTGTCACCGTGTATAATCAAAAACGGGGGCGCATCCTTCGTCACAAAACTCACAGGACATATCTTAAGCGCTTCCTCCTGATTCAGCATCACATTTTTGCCAAGCAGCAGGGATTCCATCGAGGCCGCCGACTCCACCGGGGAATTATACTTAAACCCTGTCACGTCTGCAGGCGGATACCAGGGGCAGGCCGCCTGAACCTTGCTGGAAAACTCCGTAAACGCGCCCACGTCAAATGCCGGATCGTCCGCCAGCGCCGCCATAGCCGCCAGATAACCGCCAGCCGACTCTCCCATCACGCCAAACCGTTCCGTATCAATGTTGTAGCGGTCACTGAGCGCCCGCAGATAACGGATCCCCGCTTTCACGTCCTGCAGCTGCATGGGAAAACATCCCTCGTTGGTGGTGCGGTACTCCACACTCGCCACAACGAATCCGCTTCGGGCAAGTTCCGCCAGATAAGCCGTATGCGCGCTGCGGTCCAGCCGTATCCAGGCCCCGCCGCAGATCCACACGACGCAGGGATATTTTTTCGTTCTGTCCTCGGGATAAATGATATCCATCTTCAGATCTCTTCTCGTGTGATCGTACCACGCATCCACCTGGGCAAATGTCACCCCCGACACGAAGCTGTACTGCGGCGCAGTCACCTTCACTTTCAACTTTTCTCTCATGACAGTTCGTCCTTCCTTCTTTCTATGTGTTACTATGTATCTTCTCCTGCGGCATCCAGTGCATCATAAGCCGCTCCAGTTTCGCTTGGTCAATGGGCTTTGCCAGAAAATCATCAAAGCCAGCCGATATATACTGTTCCTTTGCTCCCACGATCGCGTTTGCCGTCAGCATGATCACCGGCGTGTCCCTGCAGAGATTATCCGGCATCTCCCTCATGCGCTGCATGGTCTCCATACCGTCCATCTCCGGCATCATGTGGTCTAAGAAAATGATGTCGTAATGTTTCTGTCTGATATGATCCAGACACTCCATGCCGCTCCCCACATCCGTAATCCTGACCTGCGTCTGTTTCAAGAGCCCGCAGAACACCCTCCTGTTCACACGGTTATCATCCACAAGAAGGATCTCGCCCTCCGGCGCCGTAAAGCTGGCCTGATAATTATGTTCTTTGGCCGCTTTTCTCGCGCGCTCCTGAAAACTGCCAATCGGCTCCGCATTCACAATGCCCTGCCGCAGCGCAAAGAAGAAGCGGGTTCCCTCTCCGTAGACACTCTCCACATGCAGATCCGTATGCATCAGTTTGAGGAGCTGCAAGGATATATTCATCCCAAGCCCCGTGCCCTCAATATTCCGGTTTTTCTCTTCGTCAATGCGCTCAAAAGCGGAGAACAGTCTCGGTATATCTTCCTGCCTGATGCCCACTCCTGTGTCACGCACCGTAAAATGCAGGATCTCCTCATCTCCATCACGCTCCCCTGTCACCTCAAATGTGACCGTTCCCTTGCGGGTATATTTCACCGCATTCGTCAATAAATTCACAAGCACCTGGCGGATACGCAGATCGTCTCCGTAAAGCTTGGAAGGCAGATTGGAATCCACGGATACATCGAACCGCAGTCCCTTTTCCTGTGCCCGCAGGGAAAAGATATTAAACAGATCATTCAACATGCTGTTAAACTCATACTCGGCAGGCACAATCTCCATTTTGCCCGATTCAATTTTGGAAAAATCCAAAATATCATTGATGATCCCCAAAAGCGCGTGGGCGGAGGTCTTGATATCCATAGAGTACTTTTTCACATCCTCCTCGGAAGACTCCCGGAGCACCATCTCGTTCATACCGATCACCGCATTGATCGGCGTTCTGATTTCATGGGACATTCTGGCGAGGAACTCCGACTTGGCACGGTTCGCCTTCTCCGCGTTCGCCTTGAGAAGCTGCATCTGCTCGATCTGTTTCCGGCTCTGGGTCATATCAACGAACATAATGGAATAACCCACAAGCATCCTGTTGTTCCAGATTTTATTGGCATGTACCTCAAAGGTATGGTTGCAGCTGATATGTTCAAAATAGTTATTGGCGGCAAAGATCTCCTTCAGATTCTCCCTGCAGACCTGCTCTCCCTTTCTATAGCGTGAAAGGTTCGGAAAAAGCTCCCTCGCCTTGTCATTTGCCTCCACAAACCCACCGTCCGCATCCACGATCAGCACCGCCTCATCCATTGACTTGATAATATCTTCGTGGGCTGTAACCGTAATATCAAACACATGGAAAAAAATGATTACGATTCCAAACGCTATGATACTCATCGCTTCGCAGGCAGGCACCGCGTCATACCCTTCTATCAGCTGAAAAATGTCGCACAAAAATCCCGGAACCGGCAGGATGCTGCAAATGCCCAGCGCAATCAGATTGATATTCCGTTTGCCCTTTCCCAGCCTTTTGTTCGCCTGCATCGTCATGATAAAACAGCCTGTCATGTGAATAAACATATGTATCAAAAAGATATAGTGAAGCGGCCCCTTTTCCAAAATCAAATGTGGAAAAAGCCCCTCCGTCACGAAAGAGACCCTTGAATAATAAATGGGCGTGTACCGGTATCCCCAGATACACAGAAGCACCAGCCCGTCCAGACAGAACATAAGCGCCTCCAGTTTCCCGGAGAGATTGTAGCCGCAGTATCTGGCGACAAAGATAAACAGAAAGGTGCTCATAAACGCACCGCCCATGAACTCCACGCGCACGGCGATCATTGCCTCGCCGATATCTCTGGAAAGCAGTTCCAGCAGATATCCGGCGTTTTGAATTGCGCCGAAAAAGCCGACGCAGAGCATCAGCTTGGAGAGCATAGTTTCACGCTGTCTCGTCATGATAATTACGAAACAAAAGCACCCCAGAACCATGAGAATCTGGAACCCTACTAAAATACTGTACATACTTTCCCTCATCCTAAATCATTGAGCAGGGGAAATCCCCCGTACAGGAAATTCCCCTACCCATGCCGCTCCCGGCCATCAGTTCTTACGCCATCGCGTTTGCCTGCTTATACTTATAAAGCATCTCCGCGTGGTTCTGCTCCTCAACCTGTATGTCGGCAAGAAGCTTTCTCAAGCCCGAATTGTCGCAGGAAAACACGTTGGTATTGTACTCTCCCGACACCAGCTTCTCTGTTCCGATACAGTCTGTGGCAAGGAAACAGTCATGTTCCTTATCCGCGGCGTTCGCGCCGTCCTTGTATGTGCCCTTGGGCGCATAATTCTTTCCCTGCGAATCGTTGCAGTCACATTCCGGCACATTGCCGTGAAGCGCCTGCCCGATGGACTGGTAATGCTTCTGCTCATCCTGCTGCAGCGTCCGAAACAGGCTCTGAAGCTCCGTGTCTTTTGCCTGGGAAGCATACTTTTCATACTTTGTGATACAGGACTTTTCCTGTGTCTGCAAATCCCGCAGCGCGGTTGTCTCTTTCTCCGTCAATATCATGGTCAACACTCCTTTCTTCTGGACGTCACAGCAGTCACGCCTAACCGTACACTCTCTGTCGTCCTCTCATTGCGAGTATTGCCATTTCGACTAAAATCCATTCACGAACACTATAGCATTTATTATACACGGTTCCATAAGGGAAGACAAGGAAATCAATGTTTCTATATTATAAAACGACTCCCACAGCGTATCAAAACCCCGCAAGCTTTTGCAAACTTGCGGGGTTCCCTTATCTCTTTCATTCTACTTTTAAAAACTTTCGACGACTTCTTTAGAACTTGCCAGCCTTTGCTGCCTCCTCGATACTAACCGCAACAGCAACAGTAGCGCCTACCATCGGGTTGTTACCCATACCGATCAGACCCATCATCTCAACGTGTGCCGGAACGGAAGAGGAACCTGCAAACTGTGCGTCAGAGTGCATACGGCCCAAAGTATCCGTGAAACCGTAGGATGCAGGACCTGCAGCCATGTTATCGGGATGCAGGGTACGGCCTGTGCCGCCGCCGGATGCTACGGAGAAATACTTCTTGCCAGCCTCTATTCTCTCTTTCTTGTATGTACCTGCTACCGGATGCTGGAATCTGGTGGGGTTGGTGGAGTTACCGGTGATGGACACATCCACGTTCTCCTTCCACATGATAGCCACGCCCTCGGGCACAGAGTTCGCGCCGTAGCAGTTTACCTTGGAGCGAAGGCCCTCAGAGTAAGGGGTCCTGCTCACTTCCTTCACCTCGTTGGTGTAGGGATCATACTCGGTCTCCACAAAGGTGAAGCCGTTGATTCTGGAAATGATCTTCGCCGCGTCCTTGCCGAGACCGTTCAGGATCACGCGCAGGGGTTTCTGACGAACCTTGTTTGCTTTCTCAGCGATACCGATTGCACCTTCCGCCGCTGCAAAGGACTCGTGGCCAGCCAGGAATGCGAAACAGTCCGTATCTTCCTCAAGGAGCATCTTTCCTAAGTTACCATGTCCAAGACCTACTTTACGGGTATCAGCCACGGAACCGGGAATACAGAATGCCTGCAGGCCCTCACCGATCGCTGCCGCAGCGTCAGCCGCTTTCTTGCATCCTTTCTTGATTGCGATTGCCGCACCTACGGTGTAAGCCCAACATGCGTTCTCAAAACAGATGGGCTGGATCTTCTTCACCTGCTCATATACATCCAAGCCGGCGTCTTTTGTGATTTTCTCGGCTTCTTCGATAGAAGAAATGCCATAGCTGCTCAATACGGAATTGATTTTATCAATTCTTCTCTCATATGATTCAAATAAAGCCATCTTATCTTCTCCTCCTGTTTATTATTCTACTCTGGGATCAATGATCTTAACAGCGTCATCCACACGGCCGTACTGACCGCAAGCCTTCTCATACGCTGTATTCGGGTCGTCGCCCTTCTTGATGAAGTCGGTCATCTTGCCAAGGCTTACGAACTTGTAACCGATGATCTCATCGTTCGCATCCAGAGCGATCCCCGTCACATAACCCTCAGCCATCTCGAGATAACGGGGGCCTTTCTTGAGCGTACCGTACATGGTACCTACCTGGCTTCTCAAGCCTTTGCCCAGATCCTCAAGACCTGCGCCTACCGGAAGGCCATCCTCGGAGAATGCAGACTGTGTACGGCCGTACACGATCTGTAAGAACAGCTCTCTCATAGCCGTGTTGATGGCATCGCACACCAGATCCGTGTTGAGCGCCTCCATAACCGTAAGACCCGGTAAAATCTCGGAAGCCATAGCTGCGGAATGGGTCATGCCGGAACATCCGATTGTCTCCACAAGCGCCTCCTGAATAATGCCCTCCTTTACGTTCAGGGTCAGCTTACAAGCGCCCTGCTGAGGAGCACACCAGCCTACGCCGTGCGTCAGGCCGGAAATGTCCTTCACTTCCTTCGCCTGCACCCACTTTGCTTCCTCGGGGATAGGAGCACAGCCATGATGAACGCCCTGTGCCACTGTACACATTTCTTCCACTTCTTTTGAATAGATCATGTGATAACTCCTTTCGATTATGTATTAATTATTTGATAACAGGCCAAAACGCCTGTCATAACCGCCAGTCCCATTGTCTCATATCAGGAGGAAAAAATCCAGATGTTTGTCAATTTTTTTCTACCCCATGAAGTACTCCGATATATCAAAGCTGTTTAACAGGGCAAGGCCGTTCTCCTCCCTGCACTCCAGCCAGCTTGCGCTGCATCTGGTCCAGCTTCTTAAGGAGTAGTTAAACAGCTCCTCCGTGCAGCGGCAGTGCGGATCGTTTTTGTCGAGACCACACAGAATGCAGTTCTCGCAGGGCGTATCCCTGTTCTGCAGCGCCTTGTAGCAGGTATCGCCGATCTTCACATCCGGCGATTCCACAAGTACCTTTTTGTTGATAAAGCTGATCTCATGATTATCCGGGTTCACCACATAGACAAAGCTGTCCATATTGTCAAAGATAGCAACCTGCGCCACAAAATTCTGCAGTCTGTCCATCAGGCCGATCTGGAGAATGTGAGCCTCCATCAGCCGGAACAGGGAACGGACCTCCTCCATCTCACTCTTTGACAGCTCCATCTGCACATCCTCGTGGTTCTCAAACACGATGGCGCCCTGAAACTCTCCCTGCGAAGTCAGCGGATAATAAAGCATACTCTTAATGCCCTCCGCCCGGAAATATTCACGCATCTCCTCCGCCGTCAGGTCATAATCGTGAATCATGGCCACGCCGGGGAAGAAGGAGTAGAGGATCTCATTCACCATCCGTTTCAGCTCGTAGTGCTCATCCGCCTCCTTGCCTGTCGCATACTTTTTTACAGTAAACTGTATAGACCGGGAAATGGGCAGCGAATCGTTTCCGCAGATATAGCCTCTGTGGAACTGGTACTTCGCCGTCATCAGCTCTATAGAGGAGCGCAGGGCGGATTCCAGCACTCTGTCCTCAAACAGGATCTGCATCACCTGATCCTCAATATTCCTGTCATAATCTATCGTCTTCGTCATATCATAGCCGACTTTTCTGTTGGCATGATAAACCGTTGTAGAAGCCGCGTGATAGACACGGTATCCGTCCTTGCCGTTGGCCTTGACCGTATACACTGCCCTGTCGGCCTTCTCAAAAAGCTCCTCGTAGGTTTTGCCGTGATAGGGATATACAGCCACGCCCACGCTGCAGGTCACGCGAATCGGCTGACCCTCGAAATCGAGATCGTACCTTACCTGTTTCACGATATTTCCCGCCATCTCATCCGCGTCGGAAATCGTTGACAGGTTTCTCATATAAACCATAAACTCATCACCGCCGATACGGCCGATGACGTCGCCGCCTTTGAACATCTCCTTTAAGATCTCGGCAGTCTTTTCCAGAAGCTGGTCGCCGTTAGCGTGGCCAAGAAGATCGTTGGCCTCCTTAAAATTATCCAGGTCAATAATCATCAGCGCACTCAGCGCATTTTCATTGCTGTCGGCAATGGCATTATGGATCAGCTGCTCGGTTGCGCCCTGATTGTAAATGCCCGTCAGCGCATCCTTCTCCGCCCGCAGCAGCAGTTCCATCTCCTTCAGCTTCCTGTCATTGATGTTAATCATACGGCCCACAATACGGGTCACATAGCCCTCCGCCCCAAGCAGGGAAGTCAGATTCGCCTGATACCATGTAAAATCTTTATCAAACCGCTTAATCCGAAATTCGATAGTATCGTGCTTGGGAGATTTTAACAGGCTCTCCAGAACCGCCTTGTAATAAGCCACATCCTCCTTGTAGATCGTTGCGGAATTAAACCGCTCCATATATCTGCTGTGGATCTCATCCTGCGCCATGCCATATTCATCGTTTGTCCTTATGATCATAACATCCGTCTTGGCGTTGTAGTCAATAATCTTCTCACCCTCTGCCTCTGACAGGATATGCAGACGCTCCGCCTGTCTCTGCAGTTCCTCCTCCACGCTCTTTCTCTCGGTCACATCCTCGATCACCGAAACAATCGTATATTTTCTTCCGTCTCTTGCGTAAAGATTCCCCCGGACATGCAGCCAGCGCAGACCGCCGCTGCCCGTAACAGTACGGAACTCGGTATCCACCACGCCGTCATCCTTAAGCACATCCCGTATGGCCTGCCTGAAAGTCGGAATATCATCCGGGATAATACTGAGTTCCACCTTCTCAAGGAATTTCATACCCTGCACTCTGGAATAACCGAGCATACGGAAAAAACCTTCGTTGATGAAGATCGGGGTCATTTCCCCATCCTCATATTCGAAAAAACAGATTCCCGCTATGATATTGTCGATCATAGAGCCAAAGTTTTCAATACTTAAATCAATCGCCATACGCTCATCCCCAACACACTTTTTCTCTTCCTGTTATGTCGCTTTTTAAGCTCCGGTTACTGCCGCTTTCCCGCTATCTCACCCTGCCGCTTATAAATACTGTCCGCAGGAACCAGCCCTCTCACCATAGACGTCGGATAAATATTCGTGTTTTTACCGATCACGGTACCGGGATTCAGAACGGAGTTACAGCCCACTTCCACCTGATCCCCAAGCATGGCGCCGAATTTTTTCAGTCCCGTCTCGAAAGTTTCCTCCCCGGCCTTCACCACCACCAGCGTCTTATCGCTCTTTACGTTGGAGGTAATGGAGCCGGCCCCCATATGGGCTTTATAGCCAAGGATACTGTCCCCCACGTAATTGTAATGGGGCACCTGCACCTTATTAAAGAGAATCACGTTCTTTAACTCCGTAGAATTACCGACAACCGCGCCCTTTCCCACAATGGCGCTGCCCCTGATAAACGCGCAGTGACGAATCTCCGCTTCCTCATCAATGATGGCCGGGCCGCCGATATAAGCGCTGGGAAACACTTTCGCGTTCCTTGCGATCCAGATATTGCCCTCTCTTCTCTCGTATTTTTCCTCCGGGAGTGTCTCGCCCAGGGAAATGATAAACTCCTTAATTTTGGGAAGCACCTCCCAGGGATAGATGCATCCCTCAAACACTTCCTTTGCGATCGTCTCCTCCAGCGTATAGAGAGCCTCGATCGTCGCATTCTGTAATCCGATCATACTGTTTTACCCCTTCTCTTTTTTTGCACCCTTATAAAACTGTGACGCATATTGAAACCGGCGGAATAACGCGTTCTGGTTCGTCATCTGCTTCACGATGTTCGTCCTTCTGGTGACAAAATCATTCAGCTTCCCCATGTACTCCTCCTCCGTAATCTCCCCGGAGGCAACTAGCGTCAGACCTTTCTCCCAGCTTGCCGTCAGCCGGGGATCCAAAAGCGGCTTCACCGAACCTGCCACCACCTCATAAATCATCTCTCCCAAAAGTGTGGGGGTGATAATCTGCGTCTTTTTATTCAGATCCAGATATTTAATATGTACCAGCTTCTTTAAAATTTCCGCTCTGGTAGCGGAGGTGCCGATCCCGCTGCCCTTGATCTGCGCCCGCAGCTCCTCATCCTCAATAAACTGCCCGGCGTTTTCCATCGTCAGAATCATGGTTCCCGAATTGTAGCGTTTGGGCGGAGAAGTCTCCCCTTCCTTCTTTTCCATTCCCTTCTTATCAAGCGGCGCGCCTTTCTTCAAAGCGCCCAGCGCCTCCATGAACGATGCGTCAAAGGTACCCTCCTGCTCCTCATCGGCATTCTCCCTTTCAGTATACTCCTCTGTCTTCTTTCTTGCAAAAGAATTTTGCGCTACTTCGAGATATCCCTGCTCCGCCTGCACCTTAAAACCAGAAACAAAGGTTTCTCCCTTCCATTTGGCTGTCAGGGTAATTTTCTGGTAGACAGCCGCCGGATAAAAAACGCTCAAGAACCGTCTGGCTATGATCTCGTAAACCTTAGCCGAAGTGGGATGCAGGCCGTTTAACGCGGAAAGCCCCTGTCCCGTGGGTATAATCGCATAGTGATCCGTGATCTGCTTATCGTTCACGTATCTGGTCTTCGCAATCCCCTTGAAACGCTCCTCCTTAAGGATCTGCTCCGCAAATGCCGCAACCGGCGAGAAGCCCCGCAGTCCTCTGATATTTTTACTGATCTCCTTCGCCACCGCCGTGGACAGGACTCTGGCATCCGTTCTGGGATAGGTGGTCAGCTTTTTCTCATAGAGTTCCTGGGCAATCCGCAGCGTCTCATCCGGGCTGATCTTGAAAAGTTTGGAGCAGTCATTCTGCAGCTCGGCCAGATTATACAGAAGTGGTGGATTCTTCGTCTCCTTCTTCCGCTCAATCTTTTCGACCAGAGGCTTCTCCTCCGGCTCCCCCTGCAAAAAAGCAAGGAAATCATCCGCGTCCTTCTCCTCCAAAAAGCCGTTGTCCTTATAGATTTTCGGAGACTGGTAAAACTTCGACCCCTCCAAAGCCTTCCACTCCAGAGTGCACTCATGCCCCGCAATGTCCGCCTTCATCAGGATCCTGTAAAAGGGAATTTTTACAAACTCCCGGATCTCCCGCTCCCTGTTCACCACCATACCGAGCACACAGGTCATAACCCGGCCCACGGAAACCACCGCTTTATCCGCATTCAGATAATTTTTGATCGAATAGCTGTATTTCAGCGTGAGGGCGCGGGAAAAGTTAATTCCCATCAGGTAATCTTCCTTCGCCCGCAGATACGCCGCGTGGGAAAGATTATCATAGGCCGAGAGATCCTTGGCCTCCCGGATTCCCCGAAGGATTTCCTCCTCCGTCTGGGAGTCGATCCACACCCGCCTTCTTTCCTTTCCGGAAACGCCCGCCTGCTGCTCCACCAGACGGTAAATATATTCTCCCTCCCGCCCGGAATCGGTGCAGACATAGATCGTTTCCACATCCTCCCGGTTCAAAAGTCCGCTCACAATACCGAACTGCTTCTTTACGCTGTCGATGACCTCATACTTAAATTCCTTCGGGATAAATGGAATCGTCTCCAAAGACCATCTCTTATATTTTTCGTCGTAAGCCTCCGGGTAGCTCATGGTTACCAGATGCCCCACACACCAGGTCACAACCGCCTCCTCGGACTCCATATACCCATCACGGTTTTTCATATTATATTTTAACGCTTTTGCAAATTCCTTCGCCACGCTGGGCTTCTCTGCAATATATAAACTCTTTCCCATATTCTTTCTCACTACCCTGCATCAATCCGTACGGAGAATGCCGTTCTTCAGGCATTCTCCTGTGCGAGACATAGTACTTCTTAGCGAGGCAGCCTTTGCTGCCAAGCTATAGAAGTACTTCTCGCACTTTTACAGGTCAGAAATCTGCACAAGCTTCAGGTTCGATTTGACCTTCGCTTCCAGATTCAGCTTCTCGTCAAACCGAAAGGCCGTGTACATATAAATATAATCCGCGCTGATCTTCGCCTTTTTCGCATAGAGCAGGAGATTTTCGTAATCCTCATAGGTCATGGGCTTCTCCCAGTTGCAAAGCCCGATCAGCGTGCGCCCTTCCTCATCCTGCGCAATGATATCCAGGGAACCCACCTTGCCGATCCACTCGCCGATGGTTCCGCAGTTAATAGGAAGTCTGTGCCGCTCCCCCAGCCTTGCCAGATGCTGTCTGCACACCTGCTTGAAATATCCGGACACATAGCGTCTGAAATCACGCATAACATAGTGATTATAGAACTCCCCCACCGACAGCATCTGCAGATCGCTCAGATGGGGATACATATAGGTATAATAGAAGTCCACAAAAGGATGGCTGATCCGGTAAATTCCTTTCTGCACATTCTCCTTGCCCGCCGTATCGTAAGAAAATACCTTTTCCACCAGTTCCAGCTCAATCAGGTTTTTCAGGTAAACACTGATCTTCGCCCTTGAAAACTCCGTATGCAGATAGAGGTCATTTAATTTGTGGTCTCCCGCCGCAATGGATGCCATGATGGTGTTGTAGACCCCCGGCTCCCTGAGCTGTTCCGTGAGAATACGCTCCCCCTCCTCGAAAAGGAAGCTGTTGCAGTCCAAAATGTTGCGGCAGATGTTCTGCTGGATCGTAAGCCTGTCGTCAAACTGGTTCCACAGACCCGGAATTCCCCCTAAAATAGAGTAAGCTTCCACGCATTCTTCAATGCGGAAATTCGGAAACCTTTCTACCAAGTCCGCAAAGGGCATCTCCTTGATCTTCAAAAGACCCGAAAGCTCGTAAGCCGCCTCCCCGATTCTGGTAATCATACTGTTCTCGATCCACCCGATGGAAGAGCTTACCAGAACCACCATCACATCGTCCCGGTTCCACTGACTGTGAACGAAAGCCACCAGCTCCTTCATAAAGGTTTCGCTGGCCCGCACAATATTCTGGAACTCGTCAATCACCAACACCTTTTTCCCGGTGACACGGTGGGCAATCTTTTCAAAAATCTCCTGAAACTTCGGGAATTTCTCCACAACATAGCCGTCGTGAGTGAGCTGCCTGCCCCACTGATAGGCCTGTTCCCTCTCAGAGCAGGCTCTGGCAAGGTAATAATAGCCCGGCCGGTCTTTCATAAATTCCTTCACCAGCGCGGTCTTCCCGATATGCTTCTGCCCGTAGACAATCAGAATCTGACTGCCGTCCCTGTCGTAATAATTATTCAGATAACCAAGTTCTGTCGTTCTGCCCAGTAACATAGCTTTACCTGCCTCATCCTACCTTCGCCGCCAGTTTCTCCAGTATATCCTCTACGCCATCTGCCGGCATCGGCCTGCCCATATAATATCCCTGAATCATATCGCACTCCAGTTCTTTCAGGTACTGGAACTGTTCCCTGGTCTCCACGCCCTCCGCAATCGTCTCGTATCCCAGACGTTTCACCATATAGATAATGGATTCCGTAATAATCTTTGTGTTTTTATCCGTAAGAAGCGTATCCACAAAAGTTTTATCAATTTTCAGCGTGTCAATCGGCAGCCCTTTTAGATAGGAGAGGGAAGAAAATCCCGTGCCAAAGTCATCCAATGAAATTTTGACACCGATCTTTTTCAGCTCGCCCAATTGTTGACTTATGTAGTCAAAGTCCTCTATCAGGATGGTCTCCGTCACTTCGATCTCTATCTCGCTCGGAGAGACATCATACTTTTCCAGAATCTGCAAGAGGCTGTCTATAAATCCCCGTTTCTTGCACTGCACCGCCGAAACATTAAGAGATAAAATCAGCGGGTAATGATACTTATCACGCCAGCCCGCATAAGTCTGCACACTTTTTTCTATCACCCAGTTTCCGATCGGTACGATGGTTCCGTTCTTTTCCGCAATGGGAATAAAGACGGAAGGACTTATCATGTCCCCCTTATTATCCCTCCAGCGGATCAGCGCCTCCACGCCGCGGAGCTCTCTACTTTGTGCGTAATACTGGGGCTGGAAATACATGGTAAAATTCTGCTCGAAAACAACCTCTTTCAGCTTGTTCTGTATGGTCACCGTCCGCAAAAATTCCTCCAGAATTGCCCCCTCAAAATACTGGATTTTATCCTTTCCACGGCTTTTCGCCTTAAACATGACAATCTCCGCGCAGTTAATCAGCTCAAGCGTCCCCGAAGCCGCCTCCGGATACTCGGATACGCCCACGCTCACCGTCATGGTGACCTCCTGTCCGTCCGTCATCTTAAACGGCTTCTTCAGCCGCTCCCTGATGACCCGGTAAATCGTCTCCACGCTTCTCGCACCGCAGGGATCATAGATTGCGATACAGTAAATATCCGTGCTGAAATGGGAAATTACCACATTGCTGTTCATCAGGCCGGTAAGATACTGACCGAACAACTGCACCAGCTCATCCCCCGCAATGATGCCCATACCGTCGTTGACCCTGCGGAAATCGTCAAAGTCCACGAACATCACCGCTACCTTTTTCCCTTCCTCTTCCGCGCAGCGCAAAAACTCCCCCAAAAGCCTGACGAAATAATTCCGGTTATACAGCCCAGTCAGGATATCATAATAAGCCATGTAAGTAAGCTCATCCTTCTGGGCAGTCAGTTTGGTCACATCCTTAAAGCGTATGATTTTGTCCGTGGGTTCGCCCTCAGAATCATAGACGACGTTAACCTCCACCTCGATGCAGAGCCGGCTCGCTTTCAGCTTAATTTCAAAGCTGTCCCTGTCTCTCTTCTGATTTTCGATAAGCAGTCCTTCCCTGAGTGGAATTTCGTACTGCTCCTCCACCCTGTCATAAAGTTTTGCCAGCTCATCCATACTGGAAATGGAAAAATCAAAGAAATGATCCCAGTTGGCCATTGTCTCGACCCGGTCTTCCCGATAGTTGTAATAGATAAACGCACTGCTTGACGTCTCGCACAAAAGACGGAGCATTTTTTCATCCTGACGGAGTTTCTCATTCTCCTGCGCAAGCAGCTGTGTCCCGTTCCCCTTCTTATTTGTCTTTGTATTTACCACTTTATATACGCGCCGGTCTCCCCAGACAGCGCCCTCCCCCCATATCAGTCGTCTTCGTTTACAGTTTCCTTTTGACTCCCTTATTTTTTCGTAATATACCCCTTTGCCTTCAGTGTCTCCGCACACAGTACGGCTCCCCCAGCCGCTCCGCGCACAGTATTGTGGGAAAGACCCACAAATTTCCAGTCGTAAACGCTGTCCTCACGGATGCGTCCCACGCTGATTCCCATGCCGTTCTCATAATCCACATCCAGTTTCACCTGCGGCCGGTTGTCCTCCTCCATCACCTGGATAAACTGCTTCGGTGCGCTGGGTAAATTCAGCTCCTGCGGCAGTCCTTTAAACTGCACCAGTTTCTCAACAAGCTGCTCTTTGGTAGGTTTCTTCTTAAACTTCACAAACACGGCTGCCGTATGGCCGTTTAACACAGGCACACGGATGCACTGGCAGGTAATCACCGGGCTCTTTGCCGGAACAATTTCCCCGTCCACGATCTTACCCCAGATCCGCAGCGGTTCCTTCTCGCTCTTTTCCTCCTCGCCACCGATGTAGGGAATCACATTCTCCACCATCTCCGGCCAGTCCTTAAAGGTCTTGCCCGCACCGGAAATCGCCTGATAGGTGGTAGCCACCACCTCGTAAGGCTCAAACTCCTTCCACGCGGTGAGTACCGGCGCGTAGCTCTGGATCGAGCAGTTAGGTTTCACGGCGATAAAGCCGCGCTTTGTGCCAAGCCTCTTTTTCTGGAACTCAATCACGTCGAAGTGCTCCGGATTAATCTCCGGCACCACCATAGGCACATCCGGCGTCCAGCGGTGCGCGCTGTTGTTGGAAACCACGGGTGTCTCCGTCTTCGCGTACTCTTCCTCAATCTTTTTGATCTCATCCTTCGTCATATCCACTGCGGAAAAGACGAAATCCACCTCCGCCGCCACTGCCGCGACCTCGTTTACATTCTTAACCACAATCTTCTTTACCGCCTCCGGCATGGGCGTATCCATCTTCCACCTGCCGCCGACCGCCTCCTCGTAGGTCTTGCCCGCAGACCGGGGACTCGCCGCGATCGTGGTCACCTCAAACCAGGGATGGTTCTCCAGAAGGGCAATAAAACGCTGCCCTACCATACCCGTACCACCTAAAATTCCTACCTTCAATTTCTCGCTCATAACAGTTCACTCCTCCTCTGTTTCCTTTATCTCCATTTCTCCAAGCTGGCCGCCAAACACGCTGTCCTCATCCTGCCAGT
Organism: Lachnospiraceae bacterium UBA7143; assembly: GCA_002491905.1. GTDB lineage: Bacteria > Bacillota > Clostridia > Lachnospirales > Lachnospiraceae > UBA3282. Next base: position 49,325 of record DKWV01000044.1, read on the forward strand.
CCTTCGTCAGATACTCCCTGTATATCCGTATGACCTCCCTCATGGCATCCGGTCCCGGCGCACCGATGGTCAGACGCTTTTCCACGCAGGTCTTTAAGCTGATGGCCTGATAGACATCTTCCTCAAAGACGGGGCTGATCTCCTTAAGCTCTTCCAGGGAAAGTTCATCAATGCTGCAGTTTTTATCAATACAGAAAAGCACCAGCCTGCCGATGATACCGTGGGCGTCACGGAAAGGTACGCCTTTCCCCACCAGATAATCCGCCGCGTCCGTGGCATTGGTAAAGCCCATTGCCGCACTCTTTTCCATCACGTCCTTATTAAATTTCATCGTGCGGATCATGCCTTCAAACAATGCCAGACACCCCTTCACCGTGTCTATGGCGTCGAAGGTCAGTTCCTTGTCCTCCTGCATATCCTTGTTGTAGGCAAGGGGAAGCCCCTTCATCGTCGTCAGGATAGAGACAAGCGCCCCGTAAACACGCCCCGTCTTTCCCCGCACCAGCTCCGCGATATCCGGGTTTTTCTTCTGGGGCATAATGCTGCTCCCCGTGGAGTAGGCATCGTCGATCTCCACGAAACGGTACTCGTTGGAATTCCAGATGATAATCTCCTCGCAAAAGCGGCTTAAGTGCATCATAATCGTGGATAGCGCCGATAAAAACTCTATCACATAATCCCTGTCGGATACCGAATCCATACTGTTTAACGTGGGCCCCTCAAAACCGAGCAGCGACGCCGTGTAAGCCCTGTCTAACGGATAGGTCGTCCCCGCTAACGCCCCCGCCCCCAGCGGACAGTAATTCATGCGGTAGAAAATATCCTTAAGCCGGGATCTGTCTCTTTTAAACATCTCAAAATAGGCGCCGATATGGTGAGCAAGCGTCACCGGCTGCGCCTTCTGCAGATGGGTAAAGCCCGGCATGTAGGTCTCCACATGCTCCTCCATGACCGTAAGAAGCGTCTGCAAAAGATCCTTCAAAAGCCCATCCACATTAAGCACCTCAAGCCTGGTATACAGCCGCATGTCCATCGCCACCTGGTCATTGCGGCTCCTGCCTGTGTGAAGCTTTTTCCCCACATCGCCAATCCGGTCGATCAGGTTAGCCTCCACGAAACTGTGGATATCCTCGTATTCCTCCGTGATGGCAAGCTTCCCGTCTTCCACATCCCGCCTGATCCCGGTGAGTCCTTTTAAAATTTCGTCCTTCTCCTCTTTCGTCAGAATCCCCTGCTTGGCCAGCATAACCGTATGCACGATGCTGCCCTCAATATCCTGCGTAAAGAACTTCTGGTCAAAGGAAATCGACGCGTTAAAGTTATATACAAGCTGATCCGTCTCCTTCGTGAAACGGCCGCCCCACAACTGCGCCATACCGAAAACCTCCATGCTTAATTAAATCTAAATTTGATGATACCATAAATTGGTTTTGTTTTCAATCAAAACACATATTTTCTTACCCGTCATAAAATAATGTTATACTCGTAGTAAACGACCCATCAAATTTCGGTTCGCAAAAAATATGATGTCGTTGACTACATAAGGAGGCATTTTCTATGCAGCCAATACTTTCTCTGCGTGATGTTTCCTATTCCTATCACAATCTGAAGGGAGAAACCCCCGCGCTCTCGCACATCAATCTGCAGATTCCCGAGGGGAGCTTCGTCGCCGTCGTAGGACCCAGCGGCTGCGGCAAATCCACTCTTCTTTCCATCATTGCTGGACTGCTTGCCCCGGAGGAGGGAGAAATTCTTTACAGAGGGCTCTCCGCCAAAGACTACTGCGCGGACTCCGCCCTGAGAATTGGCTATATGCTGCAGAGGGATCATCTTTTTGAATGGCGCACAGTCTACCAGAATGTGATCCTGGGGCTGGAACTCACCCACAGTCTCACAAAGGAAAACACGGATTATATCCTGAAACTTCTTGAGGATTATGGTCTCTACGGCTTTAAGGATAAAAAGCCATCCGAACTCTCCGGCGGTATGCGCCAGCGGGCAGCCCTGATCCGCACAATGGCCGTCCACCCGGATCTCCTTCTTCTGGACGAACCCTTCAGCGCCCTGGATTTCCAGACCCGACTCTCCGTCTCCGCGGACATTGCCGGAATCATCCGACAAACAAAAAAGACCGCGCTGCTGATCACCCACGATCTCTCCGAAGCCATCACGCTGGCAGACCGGGTGGTCGTCCTCTCCAGACGCCCCGCCGGGGTGAAACGCGAAATGGCCATCCACTATGAAATAGGCCGGGAAGACCCCCTTGCTGTCCGGGGCACCGCCGCCTATCAGGAATATTTTAATCAATTATGGGAGGTATTAACCGATGGTAAGACATCCGCATAAGGCACCGCCGCCCGTATCTGCGCGGCAGGAAAGCTTCCTGCGTGCCCATCACAGGCACCACCACAAAATTGCCCTCGGAAGAGTTTTTCTTCTGCTCCTTTTTCTTGGTCTCTGGGAAACTGCCGCAGGGCTTGGCTGGATAGACCGTTTCTTCTTCAGCAGTCCCTCCGGCATATTAAAGTATCTGGGGCAGATGTTTGCGGACCGCTCCTTCTTCGCCCACACCGGCGTCACCCTGTTTGAGACAATCGCAAGCTTCATTCTGGTCACTGTCCTAAGTCTCCTCGCCGCCACCCTGCTCTGGTATCAGAACAGCCTCTCCGAAATTCTGGAACCTTACCTGGTCGTCCTGAATGCCCTTCCGAAATCCGCCCTTGCCCCCCTTCTGATCGTATGGCTTGGCACCGGAACGAACACCATCATCGTGGCCGGCATCTCCGTCGCCGTTTTCGGTTCCATCATCAGCCTCTACACCGGTTTCTGCCAGGTGGACCCGGAGATGTGCAAGCTGATCTACACGCTGGGCGGCAGCCGCAGGGACGCGCTCACCAAGGTAATTCTGCCAAGCTCTGTGCCGCTCATCTTAAGCAGCATGAAAGTCAACATCGGCCTTTCCCTTGTGGGCGTTATCATCGGGGAATTCCTGGCCGCAAGGCGGGGGCTTGGGTATCTGATCATCTACGGGTCACAGGTGTTCCAGCTCAACATGGTGATTACGTCTATTATTATTCTGTGCGCTATCGCTATGGTGTTTTATAAGCTGATCCAGAGCGCGGAGCATTACTATAAGAAGAAATATTAGCGCACAAGGAAAGGGCAGGCTGCATAGGCCTGCCCGAACGCTGTCACCCGACGGTCTATTCCGCGGATTCCCCGATTCCGATTACCCCTGTCGTCAATATGCCAAATACACTGATTCCCAGCTCCCTCCATGTAAAATAGGAATGACAGCAGGAGTGATCTTTGGTAAACAGATACCAGATAAATGGATACAGTGACACAAACAAAACCATTCCCATCATCGGGAAGAGACTTCGCTCTATCCTGATCTGCTTTTTCATTCTGAACAGAACCATACATACCACCAGACAAAGAACCGCCGGCAGAATAACCTTCCTGTTGCATACGCCAAGATTGAGTCTCAATGTGTCAAAATAGGAGTGCTTTTTTGTAAAATATCCGCTGCGGTAAGCAATCGCACCAATCGCATCACGAATGATATTTTCTTCCGTTAAAACCGAGGCAATCACCCACTTGGAAGACCACATTCCCACATATCCGACGCCCCATGAAAAGGTATGGAGCAGCAGGTTTTTCCACATAAATATTTGTTTCTCCGCAGACCGCTTATCGGTAAAAGCCAGACAGGCAATCAGCGGAACTCCCAATGTGATAAACGGATATGTCAGGAAGTCAAAATAAGCCGTCAGCACTCCCGACAGAAGAAACAGATAATTTCTACCCGTATCCGTCAGTTTTTCCCTCCATACATACAGCGCAGACAACGCCAGCATCATAATATAGAAACAGGGAGAATACTGTAAGGAACTGCACAGGCTGACCGGGGACAAAAAAATATACAGCCCGAGAAAAGGAATGACATATACCCTCTCCTTCGTTCCTGCAAGAAAGCTCACAAAACCAAACACAAGCACCAGCTGCAAAATCATGTTCATCTGCCGGATATCCGAATAGGTGAAAACGCATAAGAGCGGACGCAGCAAAACCTGATATCCATGCCAGTACCTTCCATAATATTTTACAATATAATTATCGTTAGACAGGGCAATCACTTCGTACAGGGATTCCATCGGATTTTTTCCGTCCACCTCAACATACGTACCCAGAAGAATATCCCTGACACCGTCTTTTGTCTCTGTATAAGAAATGTTCAGCATCAGACCATCCGTATAGATATCCAGCATGGTCTCCTCAATATCCTGCCAGACATGTGCGCCCAGCCCCTCCTTATACAGTACAATGGACGACGCCCACACATTTTTCCGCATGCGGTCCCTTGGAATCAAATAGGTAACCGCAAGGGCTGCGACACCCAATATCGCACAGAGGCAGACAATCCCCAATTCTTTTATGAATAAAACCAGCGTTTCTCTCATATATTCCTGTTTATCAGATGTATTATAATCCGGCTTTTCCGCTTATCCGAATAAAACCGATTGTATATTTCTTCCCTTTCACCGTCCATTATACGATATTATATATCTTACATCAATATTTATAGGACTTTGTATGTTTCGTTGTGGACTGCCACATACTATATAATTTTACAGGTAAGGGGGTATATCATGTACGAAGAGTATTTTGTTGAAAGGCTGACTTCTCTGAGGAATCAAAAAAACGTATCTGCCAGAGAAATGAGTCTGGCTCTCGGTCAGAATGAAAGCTATATTAACCGCATTGAAAACAGGCTTGCCTTCCCTTCCATGCAGGTTTTTTTCTACATTTGTGAATATTTTCAGATCACGCCGCAGGAATTTTTCGACGAAAAAAACCCTGCGCCCGGAAAGATCAATCAGATTTCAGAAGAAATAAGAAAACTGGACGATTTTCAGCTCGATACGGTCATGGCTGTTATAAAAGGGTTCCAGCATAAGCCAAAATAAAACTCACAAATCCCAAAGACTCATCTGCCTGACAGCCTCCTTCTCCTCAAAGGTCTGCAGATACCGAAAAATCTGCTCATTGTCATGGACAATTCCATACTCGCCGCATTTATCATGGAATATTTTCATCAGGCGGCTGTTATTCGGGCTTTCAATTTCATACCGGTTTCCGTAAGTCCGAATATATCTTCCCTTTAACCCGGGAAACAGGCAGTCTAACTGTTCATAAAAATATTCCCTGTTCCCCTCTCTCAGCGTCAGCCCCATGCCGTAATTGATCACACCATAGACCTTCGCCTCCGCACACATCTCCAAAATGCCGATGATATTCTCCTCCGTATCGTTGATAAAGGGCAGAATCGGTGTCAGCCAGACCACTGTGGGGATTCCCACATCCCGCATCCGTTTCAGCACCGCAAACCGCTCTCCCGTCGTACACACATGCGGCTCAATCTTTCTGCACAGTTCCTCATCATAAGTGGTCAAAGTCATCTGTACCACGCATTTCGTCTTCTCGTTTATTTTTTGCAGAAGATCCAGATCCCGCAGAATGCGGTTCGACTTTGTAATCACCGTAAATCCGAATCCATGCTCATAAATGAGAGACAGCGCCTGTCTGACGTGTCCCAGTTCCATTTCCAACGGGATATAGGGATCGGTCATGGCGCCTGTCCCGATCATGCATTTTTTCCGTTTATGTTCCAGGGCATGCGCAAGCAGATCAATGGCATTCTCCTTGACCACGATGTCCTCAAAGACATGTTCCATGTGGTAGCACCTGCTTCTGGAATCGCAGTAAATGCACCCGTGGGAACAGCCCCGGTACAGATTCATTCCGTTTTTGGAAGACAGGATTCCTTTCGCCGTCACAAAGTGCATCTGCCCGCTCCTCACTTTCCGGCACAATTTTTCTTATGTGCTTTCAGTTTCTTCATGGCCCAGTCATAGTGGCTCGACGTATTGCTGACAAAGTAGGAGCCGAGCGTACTCCCGCCTACCCACGGAAAGATGCCTTTGGAAAACAGCTCCTCATTGGAAAAAGTCTCCGCCAGCTCCATCACCTCGGCATGGGACTTTTGCAGCAGCTCTTTCGCCTCTTCCAAGGTTGTGTCCTGATGCTTTTTCCAGAATGCCACATTCATATCTCCGTAAGTTTTCCAATTATAAGGTTTCGGAATAAAAGGCCAGTTGTCTCCCCTTTGGTTGGCATGTACCCATGTCAGTAAAAGTTGGTGCCACTCGTAGAGATGAACCAGAACGTCCCTGAGGTTTTTATCCCTTTTCCAATGAGCCTCCTTCTTCGCACTTTCGGAGAAATCAAAGGGCGTATGCAGCTCTGTTTCCGTCAATCCGGCAATCATCTCGTTCAGTTTCCCATAGTTTTCCGTCGCTGCTTTCAATAAATCTGCTTTTGTCGTGGGTCTTCCCATATTTTCCTTCCTTTCTGCGGCCACACTGTCATTTTCCAACCACTCTGTGGCATTCGCCTGACGTCTGTCTCACCGTCATCCGACTCATCACTTATATTTCTCATGGTACAGGCATAACCCTGACATCCCATGTCATGTTTTATATTTTTCCACAATTTCTTTTGCCTGCCGCGCAATCTCTTCCCGCAGATAAGCCGGTGAAATGATCTCCACCTGTGTCCCGAAAGACAACAAAAAACTGATCAGCCACGTGCCTTCCGGCATTCTGGCAGATGCAACCAAATCCCCGTTCTCCTGTCTCTGTATCTGGGTTCTGTCAAACTCATCATAAACCCGGTACGCCATATCTTTCGGGAAACGCAGAGTGATCAGCGGGTAGTCCTCCTCCGAGTCGTCCGGCTCTGCCGGAAAACTGCGCTGAACAAAGCTCTCCTCCAAAAGCATCAGCTCCAAAATACGGTTCAGTTTAAAAGTCCGCATATCCTGCTTTTCCGTGCAGAACGCTTTCAGATACCACGCTTTAGATTTATAGACAAGCCTGTAGGGCTGCACCGCTCTCTCCCTCACCGTCCCGTCAGAGCCCGCATAGCGTATCCTGACATTCCTGCGATGGATCACCGCCGTCTTCAAAAGCTCGAACTTTTCCTTGTCAAATCCCTGATTACCCCATCTGGAAAAATCCACCTCAAGCCAATTCTCCGATGGTAGGTGGAACAGGGCGGAAAGTTTCTGCAGTGTCTGGCTTTCGCCGATATTCTGAGTGATATTGAGGCTCTGCAGCGCCGCCAGAATCTCCTGCTTTTCCTCCTCAGACAGCACAGCCTGATCCAGAACAAAGCCATGCATCAGCCGGATGCCGCCGTTTCTGCCCGCCTCCGCATAGATGGGAATGCCCGCCCCACTTAAGGCATCAATATCCCTGTAGATCGTCCGAACCGACACCTCAAACCGCGCCGCCAGCTCCGGGGCGGTAGCCTGACCCCTGTCCAGCAGATAATATACGATTTTAAAGAGTCTGCTCTCCTGCATCGCCATCCCCTCCTTACCTTAACAGCATATCATTAAAATATTGACACAATATGTCATGTTTTATTATACCCCTTTCTTCCACCAATAACAAAAATGTTAAAATGCGTTGCTTGTAGCAACAGGCAGTTTAGCCTACAATAGTGGTGAAAATAGAAAGGAGGCTAGCACGAATGCTCAACGAAAATATAAAAATAATCAGAAAATCAAAGGGACTTTCACAACAGGAGCTTGCTGTCAAAATGAACATCGTGCGACAAACAGTTTCTAAATGGGAACAGGGACTGTCGGTTCCCGATTCCGATATGTTAATCTTTTTATCGGAAATTCTTGAAACCCCTGTAAGCACGCTGTTGGGAGAAACTGTTATCGAAACGGAAATGGATACTTTAAAAGCCATTTCAGAAAAACTAGAGGTGATAAACCTGCAGCTGGCGCAAAGAAAAACCAAGAGAAGAAACACGATTCATTGGTCGCTTATTTCGTTATGCGCAATCATTGGAATCGTATTTGCAGTCTTATTGGCTTTAGAAAGTCCTTACCTGGGGTGGAATTATAATGACCCCGAAACCGCTGTTCTCGGAGTGGCATTTCACTCATTTGAATGGCTGTTTGTCAGAACAGCGCCCATAATCCTCGTTGGTACAATCATTGGAATTTTCCTGACACGGAAGAAAGACTAAAGAATATGTGCGGATGCGATGCCACACAGGATATTTTTTCTAATAATAATCACACTGTGGGAAGAAAGCTTTATCTGTTCTCTTCATCTTCCCACAGCACGGTCTTCCCCTGCCGCAGGCTCTCCTGCACGTCGATGATCCGCTGGTTGTCTGAACCCCGAAACCGCAGGCTGATGTCCTTTCTCGCCAGAATAAACTCCCCGTCCACAATCACATCGAGATAGGAAAGAAACTCTTCCATTTCTTTCCACTGCACAGAGAACCGCCCCAAAATGTCCGCGTCAAACAGATAACCTGTATAGCACCAGATACTTTTCTGCGGATACGCTGCTTTCACTGCCCGCAGCAGCGGCAGAAGCGCCTGCCTGTTGACGGGTTCCAAGGGCTCCCCGCCAAGCAGCGTAAGCCCGGCGATATAGTCCGGGGAAAGTGCCTTAAGGATCTCGTCCGCCACCGCCTCAGTAAACGGCTCCCCATACTGAAAATCCCATGTCTCGGGATTAAAACATCCTTCGCAGTGGTGGGTGCAGCCGCTGACAAAAAGCGCCACCCGCACCCCCGGACCGTCCGCGATATCGTATTTTTTTATCACAGAATAATTCATAAATGAAGAACTCTCTCCTTGATCTCCTGGGTGCGCCCCTGATTCCAGAACTGTGTCCCGATATAGCCGCAGGTACGCCTTGCCACATTCATCTTATTCTGGTCGGTATTGCCGCAGTTGGGGCACTTCCAGATTAACTTCCCGTCCGTATCCTCCACGATCTCAATCTCCCCGTGGTAATCACAGACCTGACAGTAATCGCTCTTGGTATTTAATTCTGCGTACATAATGTTATCGTAAATATACTGCATCAGGGAGAGCACCGCATCCAGATTGTTCTCCATGTTCGGCACCTCCACATAGCTGATCGCACCGCCCGGCGAAAGCTCCTGGAACTGCGCCTCAAACTTCAGCTTATCAAAGGCATTGATTTCCTCCGTCACATGCACATGATAACTGTTCGTGATATAATTTCGGTCAGTCACGCCCTCAATGATGCCGAAACGCTTCTGCAGGCACTTCGCGAACTTATAGGTAGTGGACTCCAGGGGCGTACCATAAAGGCTGAAATCAATGTTTGTCTCCTCCCGCCATTCCTTGCAGGCATTGTTTAAATACTGCATAACCTTCAGGGCGAAAGCTGTCGCCTCGGGATCGGTATGGCTCTTTCCCGTCATATAGCGGGTACACTCACACAGACCGGCATACCCCAGCGATATGGTAGAATAGCCGCCGTAGAGAAGCTTGTCGATCTTCTCCCCCTTTTTCAGTCTGGCCAGTGCACCATTCTGCCACAGTATTGGCGCCACATCGGAAAGCGTTCCCTTAAGCCTGTTGTGACGCGCCATCAGCGCCCGCCTGCACAGTTCCAGCCGCTCATCCATAATTTCCCAGAAACGCTCTGTATTGCGCCCGGATGAGCAGGCCACATCCACCAGATTTAAGGTGACCACGCCCTGATTGAATCTGCCGTAAAATTTCGGCTGGTCATTCTCATCGTGATACACGGTGAGGAAGGAGCGGCAGCCCATACAGGTATAGCAGTTGCCGTCCTTTAACTGCTTCATGATCTTCTCCGAAATATAATCCGGAACCATGCGCTTGGCCGTGCACTTTGCCGCCAGTTTCGTCAGATACCAGTATTTCGTTCCCTCGCGGACATTATCCTCCTCCAGCACATAGATCAGCTTCGGGAAGGCCGGGGTAATATAGACGCCCTTCTCGTTCTTCACGCCCCGAATGCGCTGGTTTAACATCTCCTCAATAATCATTGCCAGATCATCTCTCAGACGCCCCTCCGGCACCTCGTCGATATACATGAAAACGGTGATAAAAGGTGCCTGCCCATTGGTGGTCATCAGGGTGATCACCTGATACTGGATAATCTGCACGCCCTGCCTGATCTCGTCTTTCACACGCCGCTCCGCGATGGCATTGATCTGCTCCTCCGTAGCGTTTACGCCCATCTCCTCCATTTCCGCCCGCACCTTCTGGCGGAACTTTTCCCTGCTCACGTCCACAAAGGGAGCCAGATGGGAAAGGGAAATGCTCTGCCCGCCGTACTGGCAGCTTGCTATCTGCGCGATACTCTGCGTCGCCACATTGCAGGCCGTGGAAAAACTTTTCGGTCTGTCAATCATGGTCTCGCTGATCACCGTACCGTTCTGCAGCATATCTTCCAGATTGACCAGACAGCAGTTGTGCATATGCTGGGCAAAATAATCTGCGTCATGGAAGTGGATCACGCCCTGCTCATGGGCTTCCACAATATCCGGCGCAAGCAGAAAACGCTTGGTGATATCCTTGCTCACTTCCCCCGCCATATAATCCCTCTGCACGCTGTTCACCGTGGGATTTTTATTGGAATTTTCCTGTTTTACTTCCTCGTTATTACACTCCAGAAGACTTAAGATCTGCTCATCTGTGGAATTGGATTTGCGTACAAGCGCCCTCTTATAGCGGTAGGTAATGTAGTTTCTGGAAATGGTGTAAGCCCGGTATTTCATAAGCTGATTCTCCACCATATCCTGAATTTCCTCCACGCTTGGAGCCCTTCTCATCTCCTCGCAATGGTCGGCCACCACAGAAGCGATCTCATCGATCTCGTCCTCCGTCAGACGGTCCTCCTCTTTCACGCTATTGTTTGCCTTCCTGATCGCCGCCACGATCTTTTTCAGGTCAAAATTAACCTCCACACCGCTTCTCTTGATAATCTTCATTTCATAACGCCCCCATATTCTATCTGATACCCAATATCATGTATTTTTTTGTGTCATCCCCGTTGCATGTACTATATATTGTATCACGGTAAAATATTATGTCAAGTTGTAGTGGTGCTTATTTACAGAAAAGTTTTGATAAAAGCATGACCGACTCAGTCGGTTAACTTACCGTAAGTTGTTTCGCACCTCTCCTTCTTCTAATATCTCCAGAACCTCCTCTTTTGTATACAATTCAGACGGCTCCACACATGCTGACGTATCAATCAGCTCCCCAATATGCGCCTCGTACTCTTTCTCCGTCACCGGATTGCCCTCCCAGAAATAGGACATGTCCATATTTTCCCCATCAAAGGATTCGCTGCACCACCCCGTTCCGATTTCCGAAAACGTGCCTTTCTCAAGCCTGTAAATATTACACGGATAAAATCCCATATTACCGCTCTGGCTGTACAGCAGTCCGCCATATTCCATGTACCGCAGCCCGACCCTGTCCCGGTTCATGACGCCGATATTCCCATCATAAAAGGAGGCGACAAATTCTCCCGTTGCCATCACCCTTGTATCAATATAAAGCTCGGGAATCTCGTCATCGTCCACATAGATCAGCGAATAGCTGTCATGGCCCGACCACGCGTCATTTCCTCTTTGGATATAAGCGGCATATGCTTCCTTCCATTCCCGTTCTTTTCTTGCCTGCTCTGCGATCCCATCACTTTTATATCCGGTAACAGCGGCCGCCACCGGCAAAAGCAGCAGGATTGCGCATCCGATTATGCGTTCTTTGTATCTCACACTCATCTTGTGTTCCCCCGTCTGCGGTTCCATGCCGACTCGCGCTGCTCGTCAAAAACAGGTACGGATCGTTTCTTATGCAAGCATGAAACGATCCGTACCTGTTCTTGACTCTGCTTATACGCGCAAGCTGGAAAAGGGACTCGAACCCTCGACCTACTGATTACGAATCAGTTGCGCTACCAACTGCGCTATTCCAGCTTATTCCTGCAACAATGATTATTATATGATGGAATGTCTCATTTTGCAAGTAATTTTTCACAAAACCCATGCTTTTTCTATTTTTCCACTTTCTGCACATGCACATCCATCTGCGGAAAAGGAATGGGAATGCCGGCTTCGTCCAGCGCATACTTCACCTTTTCCGTAAGCCGCCATCTGGTCTCCCAGAAGTTTTCATTAGCGCTGTAGCACCTCAGGTCCAGAACCACGCTGCTGTCCGCCAGCTCGTCCACAAACACCCGTTTCTCTTCCTCCTGCAAAACGCCGGGATCCTCGTCCAAAACCTGAAGCAGTACTTCCCTGGCCCTGCGGATATCCGCCTCATAGGAAATTCCCACTTTGATATCCAGCCTGCGGTCATTCAGTGTGCTCATATTCAGGATATTGCTGTTTGCAAGTTCCCCGTTCGGCACCACCACCATATGGCGGTCCGGCGTGATCAGTCTGGTATAAAAGAGCTGCACATCCTCCACCGTTCCCTCATTGCCTGCGGCATCCCTGATGTAGTCTCCGACCTTGAAGGGCTTTAAGAGCAATATCAGCACACCGCCCGCGAAATTGGACAGACTTCCCTGTACCGCCAGACCGATGGCTACGCCTGCGGAACCCACCAGAGCCACCACGCTGGCGGCATCAAGCCCGAAGTAGGAAGCGATCGTAAAGAGCAGCAGGATATAGAGCGCCGTCTTGACAAGGGAATCCAGGAAACGGCTCACGCCCACATCCACATTCCGCCGCTCAAAAGATTTTCGCATGATCCTGCGCACCAGCTTGATCAGCTGTATGCCGACAAAAAGCACCACCAGCGCCAGAAGCACCCTGACTCCCAAACGGATCAGCTTATCCGGCAGCTCCTGCAGATAGCGCTCAATCAGCCCTACATTTAATTCGTCTGACGCGATATTACCGATATCCATGATCTGCTCCTCCATCGTCTGTTCCATCATACTGCCTCCGCACCTTTACCCTGCCTCTTATTTATCCGCTGTTTTGTCTTTTGTTTTGTTACTGTCTGCCGCCTTCACCGCTTCCGCTTTCTCTACAGTCGATTTCTTCGATGACGTCCTCTTCGCTGCAGACTTTCCAGCGTTTTTTTCCTTTGCTGCTGTCTTCACGTCCGAAGCCTGTTTCTTTGCTGCTGTCTTCGGCTTCTTCGTCAGTTCCTGCAGCTTCTGCGCCGCCGCTTCTGCCGCCTTCTCCAACACCTCCGCCGTCTTCGCGCTTTCCCTGGCCTGTGCGGCCGCACGCCTCGCCAGCTCTTTCGCTTCTGCCGCCGCACGTTTCGCCTGCTCTCTGGCCTCCGCTGCGGCCTGCGCCGTGCGCTCCGCCTCCTCTCTGGCCAGCCGCCTTTCCTCCGCTTCCCGCGCCAGCCGCTTTTCCTCCTCACGTCTGCGCTCGATCTCCGCTTTCTCCTCCTTCGTGTAAGGCGTATAGGAGAAAATACTGATACTTAAAGGCGCACTCACCATATCTATCGCATAGGGCTTGCCGTCCCATTCCATTTCCAGCGTATCGCAGACTGCCGTATTCAATATACCGCAGCCGCCATATGCCGGATCATCCGTGTTGAATACCTCCTTATATTTCCCCTCACAGGGAACGCCTACACGAAATTCCTGTCTCGCGTCGGCAAAGTTTGCCACCACCACCAGCATATCCCTCACATCGTCCGTCTTCCTGATATAAGACAGCATGCAGGCATTCGGCGTGATGCAGTTGATCCACTCAAAGCCTTCCCATGACGTATCCTTCTCATAGAGAGCCGGAGAGGAAACGTAAAACTTATTTAACGCCGCCACCAGTTGGTTTAACTTTTTGTGATCCGGATGTTCCAAAAGCCCCCACTCCACAGCCCGCTTTTCATTAAACTCGTTGTATTCCCCGATATCCTGCCCCATAAACAGAAGTTTCTTACCCGGATGGGTTATGTGATAGGCATAAGTCAGCCGCAGATTTGCGAACTGCTTTTCCCTCTCTCCCGGCATCCTGCTAAGAAGCGTGCCCTTGCCGTGCACTACCTCATCGTGGGACAAAACAAGCATAAACTTCTCGCTGTAAGCATAGATCATACTGAAAGTCAGGTCGTTGTGCCTCCCCGAACGGAAAAAGGGATCTGTCGTGATATAGCCCAGATAATCATTCATAAAGCCCATATTCCATTTCAGGTCAAATCCCAGACCGTCCTCGTCGAGCGCACCCGTAATCTTCGGCCACGCCGTCGATTCCTCCGCAATCATCAGTACACCCGGATTGCGTTTTTTCATGATGGAGTTTAAGTGCTTTAAAAGCTCCACCGCCTCCAGATTTTCATGGCCGCCGTAGATATTTGCCACCCACTCTCCGTCGTTCTTTCCATAGTCCAGATAAAGCATGGAGGCCACCGCGTCCATGCGGATCCCGTCTGCATGGTATTTTTCTACCCAGTACAGCGCATTGGCAATCAGGTAATTGCTCACCTGAGGCCGACCGTAATTATAGATCAATGTGCCCCAGTGCGGATGGAACCCCTGCCTCGGATCCTGATGCTCGTAGAGACATGTGCCGTCAAAGCCCGACAGACCGTAAGTATCCCTCGGAAAATGCGCGGGCACCCAGTCCAGAATCACGCCGATTCCCGCCTTATGCATTTCATCCATAAAGTACATAAAGTCCTCCGCCGTGCCATAACGGGCCGTGGGTGCATAGTAACCAATCACCTGATAGCCCCACGATTCATCCAACGGATGTTCCATCACCGGCATAAGCTCTATATGGGTATACCCCATCTTCTTCACATAGTCGATAATCTTCGGCGCGAGTTCCCTGTAAGTAAAAAACTCCCTGCCGTCGGAAGGCTTCTCAAAGGAACCGAGATAAAGCTCATATACGCTCATGGGCTTATTTTCCGCCTGCAGCGAGGCGCGCTCCTTCATCCACTTCCCATCCTTCCATAAAAAGCCAGTGATATCCCGCACCACCGAAGCGCTCTCCGGCCGCATCTGTGCGCCAAACCCGTAAGGATCCGCCTTCATAAACACCAGACCGCTCTTTGCCTTAATCTCAAACTTGTAGCAGTCCCCTTCCTTCACGTCCGGAATAAAGATCTCAAAAATGCCCGAATCCCACAACCGCTTCATCTGGTGGACTCTGCCGTCCCAGCCGTTAAAATCACCCACCACGCTGACCCGCAGCGCATTGGGCGCCCAGACGGCAAAGGAAGTGCCCTTAATCCCATCCACAACCTGCGGATGCGCCCCCAGTTTCTCATAAATACTGTAATGGATTCCCGCATCAAATTTCTCCGTATCCTGTCTGGTAATCTGCGGAGCAAAGTTATATGCGTCCCGCACCTTCCTGAGACTGCCATTCTCCGCCTCCACCACATATTCATAGGCCGGAACCGTCTTTCCCGGCAAAAGCAGGGCAAAATACCCCTCCTCATCGGCCTCCTCCATGCGGTAGCTCTTATCGCCATCCAAGAGCTGCAGGCGCACGCTCTTCGCCCCCGGCTGGAAGGTCTGCACCAGCACGGACCCTCCCGTCACATGCGCGCCAAGAATCTCATGCGGGTTATCCGATTCCGAGTAAACGATCTCCTCAATCTTAGCCCAGTTCATCAATTTATATAATCTTTTATTCATAAACAGTCCCTGCCTTTCTGTTTTTTACTGTTTTTTACTGATTCTTCCTATGACTCATTTAAACATCCCGCCATTTTTCACCGTCATGCGATTCCTTTCACTGCCTACCCCCGCTTTCCTCTATCCTGTGAATCAAAAGACCGCTTCTGAGTTTCGGCTCAAACCATGTAGATTTCGGAGGCATCAGTTTCCCCGCGTCCGAGACGGCAAACAGTTCGTGAATATCTGTGGGAAACATGGCAAAGGCCGCCATTGCGTCCGTATGTACCCTTCGCTCCAGCTCTGCAAGCCCCCTGATCCCGCCCACGAAATCAATCCTATCATCCACCTTCGGGTCCACAATGCCAAACACCGGCTCCAAAAGCTCCTTCTGCAAAACTGCCACATCCAGATCTTCTACCGGATCCCCTGTGTAACATCTGCTATCTATAGTAAGACGATACCAGTCATCTCCATAGTACATGCCGATCTCACCTTTCTTTTGTGGCCGGTATGGCTCCTTCCCCATTTTTTCCAGCGCAAAGGTTTCCTTCACCTTCTCTAAAAAGTTATCTTCATTAAAATCTGCCCCTGGCTTCACCACCCGGTTATAATCCATAATCATAAGCTGGTCATCAGGAAACAGAACCGACAGAAAATAATTGAACCCCTCTTTTCCTGTATAATCAGGAAAGGCAGCCCGCCTTTTCTTTGAAACACGCACCGCCGAAGCACATCTGTGGTGCCCGTCCGCGATATAAATGGATTCCACCTGCAAAAAGGCGTTCTTAATCCGCTCCACAGACTCCACCTCGTCAATCACCCAAAGTCTGTGGATAATGCCGTCGGCTGCCGTAAAACCATAAACCGGCTCTCCCGCCATAGCCCGCATGACCTCCCGCTCGATCTCCTCTCTTCTGCGGTAGGCAAGAAAAATAGGACCGGTCTGGGCGCTGCACACGTCCACATGCCTGATGCGGTCGGCCTCCTTATCCGCCCGGGTGTTCTCATGTTTCTTAATCACCTGCGTATCGTAATCATCTACGGAGGCGCAGGCGCCAATCCCAATCTGGGATCTGCCGTCCATTACCAGTTCATAGACATAGTACGCTTCCTTTTCCTCCTGTATAAAAAGACCGTCCTCTATCATCTGATCCAGCATTTCCCGCGCCTTCTCATAGACCTCCGGCGCGTACATGTCATAGTCCTCCGCAAACTGCGTCTCCGGCCTGTCAATCCGAAGGAACGTATAATCGTCCCCCTTCACAGCTTCCCTGGCCTCTTTTCTATCGTAGACATCGTAAGGCAGCGCGGCAATTCTCTCCGCCAGATCTGCCCTTGGTCTAATTGCGCGAAACGGTATAATTTCTGCCATAACACTCTCCTTTATCCTGTATTTTACAGGATATATGTATTTATTCTAACAAATAATACTGGCTACCACAAGGAATTTATGCTAGAATGAGCAGTGCACAGACATTTAGATAAACCGGGGAGGGGAACTTGTTCACCGATACGTTTATCTGAATGGCTGTATAGAGGTGCTAAGCGCCGGTGGCGCTTGTTTAGCACGGACCGAAGCAGAGCGTAGGCAGCCCGCAAACGAGAAAACCGAAGGTTTTCGAGTGTGCACTGCGAAAGAAAATTCAGAAAGAAAGGAAGATGCACATGACCAGCGAAGAACAGAAAATTCTGGATCGTATCAATGCCTATGCAGAAGAGGCTCTCGCGGACATTGATCCCCAGAAAACCAGAATTTCATTTCAATTAGAAGCCCTGAAACCCGTGATGCAGGAAATCGCCGACGAAACGGGGAAATCCGTGGAGGATATCTTTATCCTGTATATGGATCTTGCCAGCGAATCCGCCGTGGAAGCTGACAAGAAACTTCAGGCGGCTCTGGATGATGAGGAGAATGCTGATTTCTCTTCCATCGCCAACCGGCTCAACTGAAAAAGACCTGCCGCAAAATACGGCAGGTCTTCTATATGCTTTATGCTCACTCGCAAACCCGCATCTTCTACTTCACCACTCTCACCCGGAACACCCCGTCGATGGACTGGAGTTTCTCGATAATCTCTTTGGAAGCAGGCGTCTCAATATCCAGCATCGTGTAAGCCACCTCTCCCCTTGACTTGTTCGTCATATCGGAGATATTGATGTTGTTGTCGCCGAAGCAGGCGGTAAACTTGGTGATCATGTTGGCAATATTTTTGTGGAAAATTGCGACACGGCCTGCCTGCTCACAGATACCCATATCGCACTTCGGATAGTTCACGCTGTTTAAAATGTTTCCGTTCTCCAGATAATCCTTCAACTGCTTCACAGCCATCACCGCACAGTTATCCTCTGACTCTTCCGTGGACGCGCCAAGGTGTGGAATCACGATACACCCTTCCTGCCCCGCGGTGGTGGGATTCGGGAAATCGGCCACATATTTTCTCACCTTACCCGCCTTAATGCTCTCCAGAACAGCTTTCTCATCCACCAGAAGATCTCTCGCAAAGTTTAAGAGAATTACGCCGTCCTTCATCTGGTCGATTGCCTCTCTGTTAATCATACCTTTCGTTGCATCCATCAGCGGCACATGAATAGTGATAATATCACACTCTGCATAGATCTCTTCCACATGCAGCACATGCTTCACGTCACGACTCAGGTTCCACGCCGCATCCACCGACACATAGGGGTCATAGCCGTAAACTTCCATGCCAAGGTGCTTCGCCACGTTGGCCACCTTCACGCCGATGGCGCCAAGACCGATTATACCCAGTTTCTTGCCCTGAATCTCCGTCCCGGCAAAGTTTTTCTTGGCCTTCTCCGCATCCTTCGCAATATTCTCATCAGACACGTTCGCCTTCACCCACTCGATACCGCCTGCCACATCGCGGGCGGCTAAGAGCATACCCGCAATCACCAGCTCCTTCACACCGTTTGCATTTGCTCCCGGCGTATTGAACACCACGATACCTTTCTCCGCGCACTTATCCAGCGGAATGTTGTTTACTCCGGCACCCGCCCGGGCAATTGCCAGAAGGTTCTCCGGAAGCTCCATGTCATGCATGGCTGCGCTTCTCACCAGAATGCCGTCCGCCTCCTCGATTGTTTCCGTCTTCTCATACTGCCCGCTGAATTTATCAAGTCCCACCTGTGAAATGGGATTTAAGCAATGATATTTAAACATTTATACTGCCTTCCTTTACTCACTTATTATATTACGCTCGTTATTATATCTATGTGCCTTAAGCGTTTTCGCTTTCGAATTTTTTCATAAACGCCACAAGCTTCTCCACACCCTCAACCGGCATCGCGTTGTAAATGCTTGCGCGCATACCGCCAACGGTTCTGTGTCCCTTCAGATTCACAAACCCGGCCGCGGTCGCCTCCTTGATAAATTTGGCATCCGTCTCCTCATTCCCCGTCACAAAAGGCACATTCATAAGGGATCTGTCCTCTTTCCTGACCGTGCCCTTAAAGAGACTGCTCTCATCCAGAAAATCATAGAGAATTTTCGCCTTCTTCTCATTTACTTCCTTCATCGCCTCAAGACCGCCGTTTTTCAAAAGCCACTTAAACACCTTGCCACAGATATAAATACCGTAGCAGGGCGGCGTATTATATAAAGAATCATTGTCCGCATGCACTTTGAACTTCATCATAGTGGGCGTACCGGGCAGCACCTCATCCGTCAGCAGGTCTTCCCTGATAATGACAATCTGCGTACCCGCCGGACCCACATTTTTCTGCACGCCCGCATAAACCAGACCGTACTTCGTCACATCCATAGGCTCCGACAGGAAGCAGGAAGACACATCGGAAACCAGAATCTTGCCCTTGGTATTCGGTAACGTATGATATTTCGTCCCGTAGATGGTATTGTTCTCGCAGATATAAACATAATCCATATCATCTGTTATGGGAAGATCGGAACAATCCGGAATATAGGAAAAGGTCTCATCCGCTGAAGATGCAAGTTCCACAGCCTCCCCGTAAATCTTCGCCTCCGCAAACGCCTTCTTCGCCCACTGCCCAGTCAGGATGTAGCCCGCCTTGCGGTTCTTCATCAGATTCATGGGCACCGACGCAAACAAGAGACTTGCGCCGCCCTGTAAAAATAACACCTTATAGTTATCGGGAATATGTAGAAGCGTGCGAAGATCCGCCTCTGCCTCCTTGATAATGGAGTCGAAAACCTTCGACCGATGGCTCATCTCCATAACCGACATTCCCGAACCCTTGTAGTCAAGCATCTCCTCCGCAGCCTCTCTTAGCACCTCTTCCGGCAAAACCGCGGGACCCGCTGAAAAATTATACACTCTGGACACTTTTCTCTCCTCCCGTCCTCATTCGTTTCCGTTTACAAAAACCAAAACTTATTTTACGCTCTTCGGGCGCTTTAGTCAATTACTTTGTTAAACACTTCCAATATGGACGCTCAGCCGCGCCAATTCGCAGTACTTACAGTTCAGCACGCGCCCATTCGCAAAATCACGCCTTCGGCGCTCTCCGCTGCTTCGCAGCTACTTTTGCTTATAAGCGGGCGCTCCCTCAGAGCAACATCAGTCTGTCAAATTCATGCGAGCATGATTTGCCCGACAGATGCCGCTCTGGCTGAACTATTAGTAGAACATCACCACCGGCGTGCCCACCTCGGCCATGTCAAAGAGCTGTTCCATCGCCGCGCGTGGGGTATTGATACAGCCGTGGGAACCGTTGGTCTGATAGATCGTGCCGCCAAACTTTCCCCGCCAGGCTGCGTCGTGGATACCGATATTTCCCTTCACTGGCATCCAGAAATCCACATGGGAGGCGTAATTCGCGCCCCGCAGGATGCGGTTCTTCTGTTTCGCATACACAAAATTGACCCCGGAAGGCGTTCCCATCCGGCGGGACGTGTTTCCGGTCACAATGGGCGTATCAATCGTTATGACGCCGTCCACATAATAGTACATCTTCTGTTCGGTCATATCCACCTCAATATAGGTGGATCCGATATCATCGCTGCCCTGTTTCCATGCCTCCTGCGTATAGACCGGCTCGTGCACTTCCCTCTTCCCGCCATAAAAGGCTTCCGTCAGATAAGCAGTTTCCGCCTCTTTGTCAATTTTGTTCCCATAAAGACCGCCCTCCACTGTCACCACATCTCCTCTGGTGGATAAAAACTGCCTGCTGGTGCCCACGGTATCATACTTTTCAGCCAGAGATGCCACAAAATCCTCTATGGCATTTTCCTTTAACCGCAGTCCGCCCGATTCATCGAATAAAAAACAACCGTTATCATCCACAGCAATCCAGTCACAGACGACGGAGGCATCCACAGGAATCTCTTCCTCCCCCATCCGGTAAACAATGCCGCAGTCCTGAAAGCTTTCCAGCTTTTCCCAGATATCCAGCGTCTCCCGCATCTGCGCCGTCAACTCCAGATCGTGATAACAGCCACTGTCCACCAGGGACACTTCGCTCTTGGAGGCCTCTATGGCGGAGAGCACCGCTCCCCTCGCCTGCTCAGCAAAAAGGACATCCGTCCTCTCATTCACAAGCGCATATCCCTGCGGTGTCCGAATGATCTCCACCCTGCGATCCTTATCTGACCGTTTGTCCTGACAGAAGGGCATCGCGTCAAAGCAGGCATCGAAAGCCTCCCTGTCATAGGAGACAACTGGGGCAAGTTCCACCTGGTGACCGCCAAACAGACTGTCAATCCACATCCAGGGATCCTGCCGTTTCTGATAAATTTCCAGTGCCTTCTTAAAATCAAACTGATAGGAAATATCTTCCGCCGATATCACATAGCAGGCGCCGTCCTTATCCTCCACAGTGACGCCCTCATACACAAAATCTTTTACCAGTTCATCATTTACCTCCTGAATACTCCTCCCGGTGCAGTAAATCCCGTTTATCCAGGTCCCGTAAGTAAACGCGTTGTGGTAATAGGCGGCAAGCCCCAGATAGGTCGCCATCAGACTGACCGTGGCTATCCCCAGGATCACCGCCATGTGCTTTAGTAGTCTCTTCATACTTTAACCTTCACAGCTTTGCTGTCTACGCTTCGGGCATCAGGCCTGCTTTTCGGCCGCCTCGAGGTCTCCCGCATCAAAGGCATCACTGATGGGCGCACCCGCGGGCACCATAGGAAATACCTTGTCATCCTCTGGGATGATACAATTCAATAACACGGGCTTTCCTAATGAGATGGCTCTTTCAAGCGCAGGTGCGACCTCTTCCTTCTTCGTCACAAGTATCGCCTCGCAGCCAAGTCCTTCCGCCACCTTACAGAAATCCACCCCATCGTCTAAAACCGTCTGGGAATAGCGTTTCCCGTAAAACAGCGTCTGCCATTGTCTCACCATACCAAGCACATGGTTGTTGATCACTACCTGAATAATCGGTATATTGTAGCGGCTGGCCGTGGCCAGTTCATTCATATTCATGCGAAAACATCCGTCGCCCGCAATATTGATACAGATTTTGTCCGGCTGTCCCATCTTCGCCCCGATACACGCGCCCAGCCCGTATCCCATAGTGCCAAGGCCTCCGGAAGTCAGAAGTGTGCGTGGCATGGAATACCTGTAGTACTGTGCCGCCCACATCTGATGCTGTCCCACATCCGTGGTGATAATGGCGCGCCCTTCCGTCACCCGGTCAATCTCTTCCATGATGTAAGGGCAGGAAAGCATTCCCTTGTCATAATTCAGGGGATAGCTGTTTTTCAACTCCGCAATATGGGCCATCCATTCCCCATGTTCCTGTTTGGAAAGTCTCCCATTCAGCCGGGAAAGCACCTCTTTTAAATCTCCCACTAAGGACACGTCCGTCTTAATATTTTTGTTAATCTCCGCCGCGTCAATGTCAATATGCAGCACCTTGGCATGCTCCGCGAATTTCTTCGGATTTCCCACCACACGGTCGGAGAAACGCGCGCCAAGGGCGATCAGCAGATCGCATTCGCTGACGCCGAAGTTGGAGGCCTTCGTTCCGTGCATACCGATCATGCCCGTGTATCTGGCATCATGACCATCGATGACACCCTTACCCATCAGGGTGTCGCAGACCGGCGCATCCATGCGTTCCACAAAGTCCCTCACCTCACGGTAAGCCCCGGAAATCACGGCACCGCCGCCCACATAGACAAAGGGCTTCCTCGCACCCTCAAGAAGCCGCACCGCTTCTTCGAGCTCCTCCTCCTGATACCGTCCTGTCTGTGCCGCCTTCTCGGGCGACTTTTTTTCATATTCGCATGTATTTGCCGTCACATCTTTTGTGATATCCACAAGAACCGGGCCGGGTCTGCCGCTTCTGGCAATCGAAAAAGCCTTTCTGAGCGTATCAGCAAGAATTGTCACATCTTTTACTATATAATTATGCTTGGTAATGGGCATGGTGATTCCTGCAATGTCCACCTCCTGAAAGGAATCTTTTCCCAAAAGAGGCAGATTTACATTACAGGTGATCGCCACCACAGGCACCGAATCCATATAAGCCGTTGCGATTCCCGTCACCAGATTGGTTGCGCCAGGGCCACTTGTAGCCAGACAGACTCCCACCCTGCCAGTGGCTCTGGCATAGCCGTCCGCCGCATGGGCCGCCCCCTGCTCATGGGACGTCAAAATATGTTTGATTTCCTCGCTGTGCTGATACAGCGCATCATACACATTCAAAATCGTGCCGCCGGGATAACCGAACACTGTGTCCACTCCCTGCTCCTTCAGACATTCCACTACGATCTGCGCACCTGTCAATACCATGTTTTTTCCTCCTGCCTGTTCTATATAATCACATTTGCTATTTATATTACATTCCGGGCTTTATCTTGCCTTCGGGATCTCCAGAATTGCCCCTCTGTTACCGCTTGTCACCATCTCCCGGTATCTGGCCAGATAACCGCTTGTCACCTTGGGCTCTCTGGGCTGCCATTTCTCCCGTCTCGCTGCCATTTCTTCATCAGATACCTTCACGTCCAGCTTCATGTTTGGAATATCAATGCTGATGATATCGCCCTCTTCCACCAGCGCGATCGGTCCGCCCACCGCTGCCTCGGGCGATACATGCCCGATGGATGCGCCTCTGGATGCACCAGAAAAGCGGCCGTCCGTGATCAGCGCCACGCTGGAACCAAGTCCCATGCCCGCAATCGCTGAAGTAGGATTCAGCATCTCCCGCATACCAGGGCCGCCCTTGGGTCCCTCATAGCGGATCACGACCACATCGCCAGCTACGATCCTGCCGCCCTTGATCGCTGCGATCGCATCCTCCTCACATTCAAAGACGCGTGCCGGGCCTTCATGCACCATCATTTCTTCCACCACGGCGGAACGCTTCACCACACTGCCGTCGGGAGCCAGATTGCCCTTTAACACAGCAAGGCCGCCCGTCTTACTGTAAGGATTCTCCACAGTTCGAATAACATCTGTATTTTTATTGACGGCATCCTTGATATTTTCACCGATCGTATTGCCGGTTACTGTCATGCAGTCTGTGTGGAGCAGGCCGATATCCGCGAGCTCCTTCATCACCGCATAGACGCCGCCCGCCTCGTTCAGATCCTCCATATAGGTCGGACCTGCCGGAGCCAGATGGCACACGTTAGGGGTCTTCTCACTGATTTCATTGGCAAAAGAGATATCGAAGTCAAAACCTACCTCATGGGCAATCGCCGGCAGATGCAGCATGGAGTTGGTCGAACAGCCAAGCGCCATATCCACCGTAAGCGCATTTAAGATTGCATCCTTTGTCATGATATCCCTGGGTCTGATATCCTTTTCCAGCAGTTTCATCACCGCCATACCCGCATGTTTCGCCAGCTTGATGCGTTCCGAGTAAACTGCGGGGATCGTGCCGTTGCCGCGAAGTCCCATACCAAGCGCCTCGGTCAGACAGTTCATGGAATTGGCTGTGTACATCCCCGAACAGGAACCGCAGGTAGGACACGTCTTCTCCTCGAACTCCAGAAGTTCCTCGTCCGTGATCGTTCCGGCCGCATGGGAGCCAACCGCCTCAAACATGGAGGACAGGCTTCTCTTTTCGCCTTTTACATGTCCCGCAAGCATGGGGCCGCCGGAAACAAAGACCGTGGGCACATTGATGCGCGCCGCGGCCATCAGAAGTCCTGGCACGTTCTTGTCACAGTTGGGCACCATCACCAGCGCGTCAAACTGATGCGCCAGTGCCATACACTCTGTGGAATCCGCAATCAGGTCTCTGGTCACCAGGGAGTATTTCATACCGATATGCCCCATAGCAATCCCGTCACAGACCGCAATGGCCGGGAATACCACGGGAACACCTCCCGCCTCCGCAACGCCCAGCTTCACCGCATTTACAATTTTATCCAGATTCATATGCCCCGGCACAATCTCGTTGTAGGAGCTGACGATACCCACCATAGGCTTTTTCATCTCCTCCTGCGTAAACCCGAGGGCATTAAACAAACTTCTGTGGGGCGCCTGCTGGGTACCCGTTTTTACATTGTCACTTCTCATCGTTTTCTCTCCTCCTTTATACTCACTTCGTTCGTGTTTGTTTTCGTTCAAACAGGATAACCTGCCAGTTTTCATATATCTGCGTCATATTTTCTTCCATATAAGTACTTTTCGCCTCCACTTCCTCCCTGGTCAGATAGAATTTCCACTCCTCGGGACCCTCCCTGTAGCCATAGGACTGTCCCAGCAGCGCCTTATCCAGAAGAACGATATCCGCTTCCTCGATCTCTCTCGTGACCTGCCCGTCCCGCAGTCCGTAGAGGTACGAAAGCAGATACTCCTGATCGCAGTCCGTCACCGCCACCACATCCGTGTCCTCTATCGCAATCTGCCCATAGGCATCCGCAAGCAGTTCGTCCCGCATACTGTAAGGCGTCATATCTGCCAGCACAAAGGCCCAGGAAACGCCTGCCGCTATATAGACAAGTGCCTTACATCCCTTTCCTGTCACACTCTTATAGCGGATGTCGGGAAGTTTCGTAAAAAGCGCCGCCAGCTGCTGTACCAGCCATCCGATCAGGAGTGCCGCCCACACACCGAGGAAAGAAAACACCCGCTGGTAGGGAAGTTTACACTGGATCAGAAGTGCAAGCGCCAAAGATAAGGCCGTCAGCACGAAATACCATTCCCAAAATATTTTTTTCGGTCTTCTGACCAAACTGACCACCGCCGCCGCAAGCCCGATCAGAAGAAAAACACACATAGCGTTTCCCCAAAGTCCGGCCCCGGGTGAGAGCTGCATTCCAAACAGCGTTTTCAGCCAATGTGCCGCCTGTCCGTTGAACTCCTGTCTTGTCATGCTCTGGATATACGGCGTATCCAGCATGTAATCGATTCCCGCCCTTAACGCCCTAAAAGGCACATGAAGAATAATATCAATATGCCCTGCCGTATAAAAGGGACCGTCCGGCGTCTTCGACAGAAGATTGGAACCGATTGCCAGCCACAGAATACCGTAAAGCCCCGCCGTACACACCGCACTGATCAGGGAAGCGGTAACCAGCCGCAAAAGCCTCCCGAAATCCCTGTCCAAAAGAAGGACACCCCCTCCGATCACACAGAGCGGCACCACCACATACAGGCTGCTGGGTATCGCCCACAGGGCAATCACAAGGGCCGCGCCAAACGCGGTATAATAACGTTTGTTATTTTTCTTTTCCGCCACAATGGCATAAAGAGACAACAGCGCCGACAGATAGCAGAAGGTTACAAGCGCATACCCCCTGCCCTGTACCGCAAGCTGATTCACCATATACATGCCCGCAAAGACAAACACGGGAATAAGTGCAGTTCCCTCCGCAATGTATTTTTCCGAAACGCGGTACAGAAGGATCAGACTGCCCAGACTGCATAGATAGGATACACCACGCAGGGCAACAGGCGCGCTTCCAAATACCCCCAGACAAGCTGACAAAGTAGAATACCCCACATGATTATTGGGGAGCGGCCAGTGGATCGCCGCATACACCGGCCCCCTGCTGATAAAGTAATAATAAGTATACAGTTCATCATACCAAGGCGTCAGAAGAAACATCCTTCTCCCATAATATACCGCCATTGCCATAAAAAACAGACAAAAGACTCTTGTCTGGACGGTTATTTTCGGTTTCTTTCCCGCCAAAAAATAAGTGGTCACACCCTTTTCCCGGTGTTTCAAAAAATAACTCACGTTATTATTTTATCCTCTCCACAATCAAATCACCCATTTTTTTACAGCCCACCTGCTCGCAGCCCACAGACATAATGTCGCCGGTGCGGTAACCGTCCTTAAGCACCTGTTTCACAGCGTTGTCAATAGCGTCCGCCTCTTTGTCCAGATCAAAGCTGTAGCGCAGCATCATGGACGCAGAGAGAATGGTTGCAATCGGATTTGCCTTATCTTGCCCCGCAATGTCCGGAGCCGAACCGTGACTCGGCTCATACAGGCCGAATTTCGTATCGTTTAGGGAAGCGGATGAGAGCATCCCGATAGATCCGGTCACCATGCTCGCCTCATCAGACAGGATATCGCCAAACATATTCTCCGTCAGGATCACATCAAACTGGGCAGGATCTTTTACAAGCTGCATCGCGCAGTTGTCCACCAGCATATGTTCCAAAACCACGTCAGGATAATCCTTTGCCACCTCTTCCACCACCGCTCTCCAGAGTCTGGAGGAATCCAGTACATTGGCCTTATCCACACTGGTCACTTTCTTCCTGCGCTTTCTGGCAATCTCGAAACCCTTAATCGCAATCCTGCGAATCTCATTTTCATCATAAGTCAGCGTATCTATCGCTTTCCTTACGCCATTCTCCTCAACGGTCTTCCGCTCGCCAAAATACAGGCCGCCTGTCAGCTCCCGCATAATCAGCATATCGAAGCCCCTTGCGGAAATATCGGTCTTCAAAGGACATGCCTGCGCCAACTCCTCATACAAAACCGCAGGGCGGAGATTGGCAAAAAGATTTAACGCTTTACGGATCGCCAGAAGCCCTGCCTCCGGCCGCAGATTCGGCGCAAGCTTATACCACGGAGAAGTGGTCGTATCACCACCGATAGACCCCATCAGCACCGCGTCTGCGCTGCGCGCCGTCTCTATTGCCTCATCCGTCAGCGGCACGCCGTGTACGTCGATGGACGCGCCACCCATCAGAATATCCGTATAATGCATATCATGTCCGTATTTTTCTGCCACCGCATCCAGCGTTTTCTTTGCCTCCGCTACAATTTCCGGACCGATTCCATCGCCAGGTATACAGGTTATTTTTAACTCCATAGGTTCCTCCGTTCTGAGCCGTCTGCAAGACTGCGCCCGCCTGTTTCATCTGCAAAGCTGTTTTATCGCAAAATAATACTTATATATCATAGACTATTCCCGTATAAATTTCAACAGCAAAAAACCGGGCTGCTTGCGCGCCCGGCTTCTCTAATGCTCATTTTACAATATTTCTTATTCTGCCCTGAAAGTTGCCTCCGCGAGAACGCTTCCGTCCGGATTACAGTATCTGATGCCGAAGGATACGGTACCTTTCTCCGCGCCGACCACTTCGTCCATCATGCCTGCAAGAGACGAAAAGGTAGGTCCCACCTGCTCATTCACTGTTTCAGCCAAAGCGTCGCCATCTTCTATTGCTTCCTTCAAGGTTGCAACATAGACAAGGTCGTTGCCGTTCACTTCGATCGCCATATCCATCTGATCGTTTCCCATAGACTGTGCCTGCTCTTCCAGCTGCTTCTCTGCTTCTGCATCGCCTTTCAGGTATTCTTCCAGAGTTGCCCCGGTGCTGCTTGCTTCCTCTTCTGCGGGAGCCTCCTCCTCAACTGACGCTGTCTCCTCTTCTGCGGGAGTCTCCTCCTCAACCGACGCTGTCTCTTCTTCCGTAGATACTTCCTCTGCCGCTGTGTCAGCACCCTGAGCCGCATCATTCGAACCACCGCATGCGGTCATAGAAAGAGTCAACGCCATAAGTGTTGCACATAATAATGCCTTTACTGTTCTGCTTTTCATAATAATCTCCTCCAAAAATAAATAAATTTCTACCCTGTGTCATCACACAAGTCGAAATTCTACAATATGTATATGCCTTTGTCAACACAAATTTTAAAAATTTTGCCTGAAACTTTTTTTCTCTATTATCTACTGTAAAGAAAGGAACCATGACCTTACATCATGGTTCCCATACATCCGTCAACCCGTATCACTATTCCGCTTCCGCTTTTTCAACCTGCGCAATCGCAGATTTCTGCATAGGAATACGGCAGTTCTTATTACTGCCAAACTCGACGATTACCGTGTCGTCGGTAATGTCAATCACAATCCCGTAAAAGCCGCTGCTTGTCAGCACGCAGTCACCCACTGCCATATCCGCAAGCATCGCCGCCATTCTTTTCTGTTCTTTCTTCTGCGGGCGGATCATGATAAAATACATGAACGCAACAATGATGACAATATAGATAATCATAATCATGCCGCCGCCAGATGCAGCAGCCGCCGCATCAGCCGATAATAATAATCTCATACCATTTCCTCCGTTATTTAATCAATAGAAGCAACTGTGAAAGTACTGGACAGTTACCTGCAAAATACTATTGCATATCATACACAACTTGAATAAGAAAAACAAGTCCCTTCCTGAAAATTTCACAAACCCTTACCCATTGTCCCCGCTTTCCGCACCCACCTTTTGCATGCCGTCCAGCTTCTGTTTCTTATAGGCCGCGAAGCACCCCATGTCCAGCGCGTCCCTGATCTCCCCCATCATGGTATTGTAGAAATAGAGATTGTGCAGTACACAAAGACGCATCCCCAGCATCTCCTTCGCTTTCAGCAGATGCCTGATATATGCCCTGGAATAACGTCTGCAGGCCGGACAGGGGCATCCCTCCTCAATCGGCCTGTCATCGAGCTCATATTTCGCGTTAAAGAGATTGATTTTCCCGCGGTTTGTGTACAGATGGCCATGTCTTCCGTTTCTGGTCGGATATACACAGTCGAAGAAATCCACGCCCCGCTCCACTGCTTCCAGAATATTTGCCGGCGTACCCACCCCCATGAGATAAGTAGGTTTGTCCTTAGGCAGATAAGGCACGGTCTCCTCAATCACATGATACATCTGCTCGTGGCTCTCTCCCACCGCAAGGCCGCCAAGCGCATAACCGTCGCAGTCCAGTTCCGCGATCTGCTTTGCGTGCTCTATGCGGATATCATCAAAAACCGCTCCCTGATTGATTCCAAATAACATCTGTTCTTTATTGATGGTATCCTCCAGCCCGTTCAGGCGCGCCATTTCTTGTTTGCAGCGCACAAGCCACCTTGTCGTGCGCGCCACGGAATCCTCCACATACTTTCTCTCCGCCGTGCTGGCCGGACACTCGTCGAAAGCCATCGCAACCGTAGATGCCAGATTAGACTGGATCTGCATACTCTCCTCCGGCCCCATAAAAATCTTACGGCCGTCTATATGGGAGTGAAAATATACCCCCTCCTCCTTAATCCGCCTAAGTCCAGCCAGGGAAAACACCTGAAATCCGCCGGAGTCCGTGAGAATCGGCCTGTTCCATGACATAAAGCGATGCAGGCCGCCAAGCTCCCTGATGATCCGATCTCCCGGCCTCACATGCAGATGGTAGGTGTTGGACAATTCTATCTGTGTACCGATCTGTTCCAAATCCTCCGTAGATACCGCACCTTTGATAGCCGCCACTGTCCCGACATTCATAAAGACAGGGGTCTGAACCGTGCCGTGTACCGTCGCGAATTCGGCCCGTTTCGCCCTGCCTTCCTCTTTTAAGATTCGATACATAATACCTCGCTTCCAGGCCCCACCGGCCCGTTTATTCCTTTTTAGAGCAAATTAAATAACTATAGATATTTATCCCAGAATTCTTCAAGGCACAAATTCTCTTCTTTCATAATCGTGGCCGCCTCCCTGCCCACATAGCGAAAATGCCAGGGTTCGTACTCAATGCCCGTAATATATTCCTTCCCGGAAGGGTAACGCAGGATAAAGCCGTACTCATGGCAGTGCTCTTCAAGCCATTTTCCCTCCTCCGTATCCGCAAACCCCTGCTTCAGCGGAATGAAGGTATCGGAAGTAATATCCAGCGCCAGCCCCACCTCGTGCTCACTGCATCCTGGAACTGTAATTACCCGGGAGGTCGCCTTATATGCATCCATGTAAGATAGTCCCTGTCTCATATAAGATTTAATTCTGTCATTAAAATTATCTTCCTGATGGTCGGAAGTCCTGTACGGAGATCTGACCACCAGATTCAGACCATCCTGCTTAGCCGCCTGCATCATAAGAAGCAGATCCTCTATCACACGCTCGTCGCAGCGCATGCCGGACGTAAAGGTTCCAAGTTTAAAATCATAATCCTCGGGAATGGGATGCTGCTTATTAATGAGGACAAGCCTCCAGTCGGAATGATCGAAGGTAAATTCCGCGCCAGTCTCCGGCTCTGCATAACCCTCAAACTGCTCTACGCCGTGATCATGTTCATGATGCTCCAGCAAATCGTCCAGCGTGTATGTCTCCACTTCCTCCTCATGCTCCGAGACGACATTCCTCTCTTCAAGAATCTCCTCAACCTCCGGATTCACCGGCTCCACCACCGCAAGCGATACATCCGAAGTTTCCACAACCGCGCTATAGGTCTCCTGCGCGCTGGTAAATCCGGTGCGCTCTGCAAACACGGCAAAGGAAAAACTGCAGCTGCTCATAAAAAAGACAGCCACAAAAAACATACTGGCATAACGTTTCCCATTGGTCAGGAAATGCTTACACATATAATAGAAACAAAGTACCACCGACATCCCAGCCAGACAGGGATACTTCATCAGTTTGTTCTTTTTGGCCACGCCGGTAAAGTATGCTATTATTTTTTGTCGAAATGTTTTATCCATTCGGTCCTCGAATCTTTTCCACCTACAATTCTGTCTTATATCATAACATATAAAATTTATTTGTACACCCCTTTTTTATGTAAATCTGTCATATTTCTAGCTTTTTTTTATATCTTTTCCTCTTAGATTTGATTTTTTCCTTTTCCTCCTTTTGGCCTTTCTCCTTCGTCCCCGTTTTCCCTCTCTCTTTTTCCTTTCCCCTGCTCTTGCTTTTTAAACAGAATATGGTATGCTGAATATTGGTAAAAACGCGTTTTTCCAAATACCTTATATGCGTTATGCGTTTTTCCGCACATAAGGGAGGCATCGGCATCTCCTTTATTGTATTTAATTGTACATTTTATATTTCATGTGCAATTTAATTTTGCAGGATATCCTGCACGCAGTTTTCAGAAAACTTCACACCACTCAGGAAAGGATCAGACAATGGCAGGCTCAACACTGGGAATTATCTATCGAATTACTACCTGGGGCGAATCCCACGGCGCCGGACTCGGCGTTATCGTGGATGGCTGCCCCGCTGGACTACCGCTTAGTGCAAACGATATTCAGTTATATCTGGACCGGCGCAAGCCCGGGCAAAGCAGGATCGCAACCCCCCGCAGGGAAGCAGATGAAGTGGAGATTCTCTCCGGCATCTTTGAGGGAAAAACCACAGGGACCCCGATTTCCCTGCTTGTCCGAAATACTTCGCAGCACTCTGGAGACTATACGGAAATCGCCGAATGCTACCGTCCCGGCCATGCGGACTACACATTTGACCAAAAATACGGTTTCCGAGATTACCGGGGCGGCGGGCGCTCCTCTGGCCGGGAAACAATCGGCCGTGTGGCTGCTGGCGCCATCGCAGCAAAAGTTCTGAAAGAATTTGGCATAACCTTATGTGCCTACACCAAATCCATAGGCCCCATATCCATTCATCCAGATTCTTTTGATCCGGCGGCTATCCTGGAAACGCCCACCGCCATGCCAGACAGGGACGCTTCTGCTCAGGCAGAAAAATTTCTGGCAGACTGCATGAGTAATTATGATTCTGCAGGAGGGGTTATTGAATGTGTGGCAGACGGCGTTCCGGCAGGTCTCGGTGATCCTGTTTTTGAAAAGCTGGATGCCAATCTGGCTAAAGCGGTTATGTCCATCGGCGCCGTCAAAGCCGTGGAAATCGGCGATGGCATTGAGGTATCCATGCATCACGGCTCCACAAACAACGACCCCTTCCGTCTGGAAGGAAAACAGATTGTCAAATCCTCCAACCATGCCGGAGGGATTCTCGGCGGCATCAGCGACGGTTCACAGATCATCCTGCGTGCCCATGTAAAACCCACCCCTTCCATCTTTTCCCCACAGGACACTGTCAACCGGGAAGGAAAGGAAACCCAGATTTCCATTAAAGGTCGGCACGACCCCGTCATTGTTCCCCGGGCGGTAGTCGTAGTGGAATCCATGACTGCCATCACCCTTTTAGATGCGCTTCTGGTCAACGCAGGAGCCAAAATGGAGCACCTGAAAGCCATATACAAAAGTTAAATCAGTGCAAGAAAAGAGCTGTATATTAAACTTGGTTTTAATATACAGCCTTTCTTTATCCATTTTCTCTCAATTTTCCCGATTATTTTCTATTTTAAGTAAACCAAACAAAAGTACTATTCCATATCAAAATATCATTTGGTAACGTTTATTATTTACGTAGTATCACCCGTTATTTTACCGAATCACAATTTTGCCTGTGCATTCCATAACAGGAGCTTCCCTAATAATTTCTCCCACACTGTCCACTGTGATGATGCCAGATTTCGGATTCTTAATGGAAATCACATGTCCCTTTACATCTGCCTCCACATCCGAATACTCGAAGGACAAATCCGTATCCTCCATAGTACAGTTAACCAGTTTCAGGTTTTTGCAATAGCAGAGGGGTTGTGTTCCGATAATTTTACAGTCAATCAGCGTCAGACCATCGGAAAACCATGCCAGATATTCCCCCTTCACCACAGAATTTCTGACCGTCACGTTCTCGCTGTGCCAGAAAGCATCCTTGGTATCCAGCACACAATCGGTAATTTCCAGATTTTTCATATATTGAAAAGAATACTTTCCCTCCATTTGCACCCGCTCCAGCTTCACGTTCCTGCTGTCGAAGAATAAATACTCCGATTCAATATCCGAGTCCGTCAGTGCAATTTCCCCAGACTTCCATCCAAACTCCTGAGACACAATATGGCAGTTCTCAAGCCTGATCCGTTCACACTCCCTGAGAGCCTTAATGCCGCCCAGGGTTGAATTCCTGATCACGCCGTCCGCCGCATACCAGATCGCCGCCCTCGTCAGCTCATCCATTGTTGAATGTTCCATGACAAACTTTTTCACATGCCAGAGAGGATACCGCAGGGAAAAGCTGCAGTTTTTCAAGTTCACATCTCTGGATTCCTTTAAAACCGACTCTCCGTCCGCGGGACCAGCAAAAATACAATCCATTATATCCGCGTTCTGCATATTATATAACGCCCGTTCTTCATCGAACTGCTGATTTTTAATCACTGTTCTCATCTGAAACCGCCCTTTCTCAATATTTTTTTATCACAAGCTCTTCGGTGAGCAAGCTCCCGCTCCGCTTATTCGCCTGTCTGCGCACTACTCATTGCCTTCGCGAAGGTAGCTGGTTATGGCGTAGACGGTCTGCCCGTTGTAGGAGAGCCTCGACCAGCCATAGTCCTCATTGATGCCCGTTCTGGTGGCATACTCCCCGTTGTGCAGCACCGCCACCACCACGGCATCCGGATTGGTCACACTGGGAAGTGCCCGCAGATTGACCTCGATCTTTGCCGTCACCTGTTCATCACGCTCTGCAAATTTTGTCTTCAATCCGTCTCCGCTGCCCGCTCCCTCCTGCGTCTCCGTCTTCGGCGTCTGGTATCCCAGATCTGTGGTTAAGTAGCTGCTTACGGCATAGACCGTCTGATCGTTATAAGTAAGCCTCGACCAGCCGCTGTCACTCACACCTGTTCTTTTTACCGTCTCCCCGTTTTTCAGTGTGTACACCACCGTGCTGTCATCCCCCTGACTGGGAATATTGCGCAGATTAGTGGAATCCTTGGCCGTGACCTCCTCATCCACCTGGGTGAAGGGCATCAGCGCCTCCACATCCGCCTGTGCTTCCTCCGGCGCTTCCTCACTCTGCGCACCGGCTGTCCCCTCATAGCCAAAATAGGCGATGTTCACGTCCACCGGCTGGCCGATCCCTGCGACCGTTCCCCGGTTGGAGTACTGCCACATGGCATGTACGCCGCCGTAGGAAGACTTTTCCGTCTGTGGATAAGGTGCCGACGGATACTGGGAAACCCAGATCCGATAATTTTTTTCAATTCTTGAAGTTTCCCATTTCGCATCTCCCGTCATCTCATTCATGGAAGAATAGAACATGGGCGTATAGCCCCTCTCATAAATTCTATTCAGGAAAGCAACGGCTATGTCAGTCCTCTGCGCCGCCGACAGACCATACTGTGCGCTCCCTTCCCGCTCAAATCCTTCACAGTCAAAGGCCACAGGATATGTTATCTGATACTGCGAAATATAGTCGGCCGTCCAATCCGCTTCCTCTTTCGCTTCCTCCTCACTTACCGCGGTGGAGAAAAAATATGCTCCCAGCTTAACGCCGTTTTTCTGCGCCTCCTGCATATTGTACCGGGCATTGCTGTCAGCGACAATCTCCCGGCTTTCGTCCATGCGGTAGCCCACCCGCACCATGACAAAGTCAACGCCGGAAGCCGCCACCTGCGCCCAATCTATGGTTCCCTGATATCTTGCCACATCAATTCCGAAAGTAATTTCGTCCGTCTCTGCCGCCGCACTGGAAGAAAGGAGTTTGCTCACATCCACCTCCGTGCCCTGCTCGGTACTCATGGTTGCCGTTTCCGGGTCATCATCCTCCTGCACCTGCTGATCTCTCTCCCCGATTTTCTCTCCGTCCGTAGAATCTATTGCTTCCTCGGACTGCGGCACAAAATCCTGCGCCTCTTCCGGCTCAGATTCCGGCTCTTCCTCCTGTATCTCCTCGATATCGGCAGCTGCAGGGAACGCTTTTCCCTCCGCGCTTTTGTTCCCTTTCACCAGAAAAAACACGACTGCCGCAACGATCACAGCCACAAGACCAATGACGCAAGGAAACAGGACTCTGTGCACAAACCGATTTGTTCTCTCATCCAGCTCGTCCTCAAAAACTTCGTCATTGTCATAGGCGTCCTCCTCCGGCAGATCGTACTCCCCGTCATCCAGATCCAGGAACTCCAAATCGTCATCCTTATGCGATTTCACAGCACACCTCTCCTGTATTTTCGTGAATTTTTCTGTTTCTTCCCCTTTGTTTAATATCATATCGGTTGCTATTTATTAGAAACTTTCCAAAAGTTCCAGATAAAATTCGTAATAATCCTTCCGGTTCTCCTTCATAAACTGGATCGCCGACTTCGGATGCTGGTTAAGAAGGCCGGTCAGAAGGTAAGGCACATCATATCCCCATGTCACGCCAGATTCCTTCAGCGGATTAATCTCCCTCTCGATAAAACGCAGAATCGGATTGACATTATATTTCGGGTTCTTTAAGAAACCCAGAAGCAGCTCACTGGGACAGTTTCCGCATCCCCTTCCCATGCCGTTCACCGTAGCGTCCAGATAGCTTACGCCCATGATGACCACCTCTGTGGTATTGGCAAAGGCAAGCTGTTGGTTGTTATGCGCATGGATTCCGACTTTTTTCCCGTACTTGGCCGCCACCTCCAGATATTTGTCCGCAAGACGCCTTGCCTGCTCCGGATACAGGGAACCGTAACTGTCCACCAGGTAAATTGTCCCCACACTGCTTGCCCCAAGCAGATCAAGCGCCGCGTCAAGGTCTGTCTCATTAGCCTTTGAGATCGCCATAATATTGACGGTAGTCTCATAGCCCTTCTTCGTGCAGTCCTCTATCATTTCAATAGCAGCCGGTATTGTATTGATATAAGTCGCGACACGCACCAGGTCAATCGGACTGTCTTTCTTATTCAGGATATCTTTTCTGAAATCGCAGCGCCCTACATCCGCCATCACAGCAATCTTCATATCCGTCTTGTTATCGCCCACAACGGCACGGATATCTTTGTCATCACAGAATTTCCACTTGCCGAATTTATTCACGTCAAACATCTCTTTTGACGCCTTGTAGCCGAACTCCATATAGTCTACGCCGGCCTTGATATTGGCGCGGTACAGTCCCTTTACAAACTCGTCCGTAAAGTAGAAATCGTTTACCAGTCCACCGTCCCGCAGCGTACAGTCCACCACCTTAATATCAGGCGCGTAGGACATCAGTGTTCTGCCTTTTGCCCTTTTTTCCATCTCTCGTTCACCCTTTCTTTCACAAAACGCTATAATTATAACACGTGCTATTTTAAAATTCCTGTTCTACTCTACCAGAATCTTCTTGAAGCTCTTCTTTCCCTTCTTCACGATAAACTCTTCCGCCGCAATATCCTCCCTGGTATAAGTAGTCTTGATATCGCCCACCTTCTCGCCCTTTACCGAGACACCGCCCTGTTCCACAGCTCTGCGTGCCTCCGAGCGGGACGACGCCAGACCTGCCGCCACGATCACGCCCAGAATATCGATCACACCCTCCTTGAAATCCGCCTCTGAAAGCGTCGCCGCAGGCATATTCTCTGAACTGCCACCGCCTGCAAAGAGCGCCTTTGATGCCTCCTTCGCCTTCCCGGCTTCCTCCTCGCCGTGTACCAGATTAGTCAGTTCATAGGCAAGAATCTCCTTCGCCTCGTTCAACTGGCTGCCCTCCCAGTGATCCATCTCCTCGATCTGCGAAAGCGGCAGGAAAGTGAGCATCCGCAGACATTTGAGCACATCCGCGTCATCCACATTGCGCCAGTACTGGTAGAACTCAAATGGTGTGGTCTTATTAGGGTCAAGCCAGACCGCACCCTTCTGGGTCTTGCCCATCTTCTTGCCCTCAGAGTTCATAAGAAGGGTGATGGTCATGGCGTACGCATCCTTCGAAAGTTTTCTGCGGATCAGATCCGTGCCGCCCAGCATATTGCTCCACTGGTCGTCCCCGCCAAACTGCATGTTACAGCCGTACCTCTTATAAAGCTCCAGGAAATCATAGCTCTGCATAATCATGTAATTGAACTCAAGGAAGCTTAACCCCTTCTCCATCCGCTGCTTGTAGCACTCCGCCCGCAGCATGTTGTTTACGGAAAAGCAGGCTCCCACATCCCTGATAAACTCCACGTAATTTAAATCGAGCAGCCAGTCCGCATTGTTCACCATCAGAGCCTTCCCTTCAGAAAAGTCGATAAAGCGGCTCATCTGCTTCTTGAAACACTCGCAGTTGTGCTCGATGGTCTCCTTCGTCATCATGGAGCGCATGTCCGTCCGGCCGGAAGGATCGCCGATCATAGCCGTCCCGCCGCCGATCAGGGCGATAGGCTTGTTACCCGCCTCCTGCAGCCGCTTCATCAGGCATAATGCCATGAAATGCCCTACATGCAGGCTGTCAGCCGTGGGATCAAAGCCGATATAAAAGGTCGCCTTCCCATTGTTGATCAGGTCGCGGATTTCCTCCGCGTTTGTGAGCTGTGCGAGAAGTCCTCTCGCCTGTAATTCTTCGTAAATTCCCATTGTGATTGTCTCCCTTCCTGACATATTTGATCTGGATGTCCCTTTACAATCGAGTAGGATGCTTTTCCCCCTACTCGCGCGCCGGGCACCCGTCAGCGAACGCTGACATTTTTCCTCTGGGTGCCCGTGTGCATAAAAGGAACCCCCGTCCTGCTATCAGGACGAGGGCTAAACTCGTGTTACCACCTAATTTCACAGACGGCTCACACCGGCTGCCTCACCGAGTACGATCACAGAATAACATATGCTATTCCTACCTGATGATACTCTCCTGCTGTAACGTGCATTCCCCCGTCATGGCCTACTAAGCTGTATCTGCCATTCTGCCATGAAGCTCCGAGATGTATTCATGAAAAAGTTCCCGCGCGCCTCTCATCCACCGGCTGCTTTCTGTCCGTTCCCTGATCCACTACTTGTTCTCTTCAACGCCTGTCATATTGTGATATCTAATCTTTACTGCCTTATAATTTAAAGGAAAATAATTTGTTTGTCAACTCTTTTTTAGGCATTTTTTAGACCGCGCACCTTTTATCCCTAATGGAGACCCAGATCCTCCCCGACAATCGTGCCGATCCCATTCTGATCCAGAACATTGGTCAGACTCTCCGCATCAGCCACGCGGAAAATCATGCAGGCCTGCCCGTCTTTCTGCCCGAATACGGAATACATATACTCTACATCTATCCCGGCTTCGGAGATCACGCCGAGCACTTTGCTTAGGCCTCCGGGCGTATCGGGAACCGCCACGCCCACCACCGGCGTCATGGTCAGGATAAAGCCCTGCTCCAGCAGAATAGCGGAAGCTCTCTGCGCGTCGTCCACAATCAGCCGCAGCACACCGTAATCCGCTGTCTCAGCAATATTGATCGCCCGCATATTCACCTGATTCTCCGAAAGAATCCTTGTGATATCCGCAAGCTGTCCCGCTTTATTTTCCAGAAATACAGAAATCTGAGGTATTGTCATAGTTTATCTCCTCTCTGACCTTTCGGTCATTGCTTCCTACCATCACCGAAGCAAATCTTAGATTTTCCGCTTATCAATGACGCGCACAGCCTTGCCCTCGCTTCTTGTGATAGACTTGGGCGCCACAAGACGTACCTTTGCATAGATGCCCAGCATCGCCTTCAGGGCGGATACCAACCCCTTCTCCATCTCCGTAATCTTACCAAGATTATCGGAGAAGTTCTCGGGTGTCATCTCCACCATCACCTCAATCGTATCGGAGTTGTTCACACGATCCACAATAATCTGATAGTTGGCGGGATAACCCTGCTCCAGAAGCACCGTCTCAATCTGGGACGGGAAGACATTGACGCCTTTCACAATCAGCATATCGTCGCTTCTGCCCATCGGCTTGCTCATCTTCACATGGGTACGGCCACAGGAGCATTTCTTTCTGGTGAGCACACAGATGTCCCTGGTGCGGTAACGAAGCAGCGGAAACGCCTCTTTAGTGATCGCCGTAAATACCAGCTCGCCTTTGCTGCCCTCGGGGAGTACCTCCCCCGTATCCGGGTCAATGATCTCCGCGATAAAGTGATCCTCATTGATATGCATACCGGTCTGCTCGCTGCACTCAAAAGCTACACCAGGACCGCTGGTCTCCGTCAGACCGTAAATATCGTATGCCTTAATACCCAGCTTATCCTGAATATCCTGACGCATCTCCTCACTCCACGCCTCTGCGCCAAAAATACCCGCTTTTAACTTAATCTTATCCCGCAGTCCCCTCTCATGGATGCTCTCAGCGAGAAACGCCGCGTAGGAGGGCGTACAGCAGAGGATCGTCGCCTCCAGGTC
This sequence comes from Lachnospiraceae bacterium UBA7143, assembly GCA_002491905.1. Taxonomy (GTDB): domain Bacteria; phylum Bacillota; class Clostridia; order Lachnospirales; family Lachnospiraceae; genus UBA3282. Next base: position 89,147 of record DKWV01000044.1, read on the forward strand.
CACCATAAACTGTAACTGACGATCCGTATTGCCGGAAGACATGGGAAGCGTCAGGCATCCTACCTTATGGCTGCCGCCGTTTAAGCCCGGACCGCCTGTAAAAAGACCGTAACCATAGCAGACGTGGCAGACATCCTCGTCGGTGCCGCCTGCCGCCACAATGGCGCGGGCACAGCAGTCCTCCCACAGATCCAGATCATGCTGGGTGTAAAACGCAACCACCCTTCGGCCTGTAGTGCCGGATGTGGACTGGATGCGCACGCAATTCTTGAGAGGCGTCGCCAGCAGACCGTAAGGATAAGCCTCCCGCAGATCGTCCTTTGACAGAAAGGGCAGCTTATGTAGATCCTCCACGCTCTGAATATCCTCCGGCGTAACCCCTTTCTCCTCCATCTTTTTACGGTAGTAGGGCACATTGTCCCACGCATGGCGCACCTGCTTCACGAGCCGTTCATTCTGCCAGGCGAGAATCTGCTCCCTGTCCGCAGTCTCAATCTCTTTCTGATAGTACCGTTCCATACCTTCCTCCTTTTTAAACGCATGACATTTAATAATCCCGCCTTACGAAAGCGGACGCATGCCCGCCTCAGGCGCTTTTCCCCGCTTCAAACGCCTTCTTATTCATCTCCAGGAACTTCGGCGGCACACTCTGCTCAATGGCATCCATCCACTCCTCATCCGTAAAGTCAAAATGTTTGGCAAGTCTTCCCATCAGCACCAGATTCACCGCCTTGCTGCTTCCCGCTTCCTCCGCCAGAGAAAGCGCGTCAAAAGCATCCACGTTGGCATTTAAAGCCGAAAGCTTCTCCACCAGCTTCTCCGGGTATACCGCCGCGCCCGCAATCACCGGCATAGGATTGATCTGCTGGCTGTTCACAATAATCCTGCCGCCTGGCTTTAAATATTCTGTATAACGGGCCGCCTCCAACAGTTCAAACGAGAGAATGCAGTCCGCCTGCCCCTTATCTATAATAGGTGAGCAGACTCTGTCGCCCCAGCGCACATAAGTGACGACGCTGCCGCCGCGCTGGCTCATGCCGTGCACTTCGCTCACCTTCACGTCAAAGCCTTTTGTGAGAAGCAGACGTCCCAGAAGTTTGCTGGCAAGCAGCGTGCCCTGGCCACCCACTCCCACAATCATAATATTTTTTGTCTCCATATTGATCTCCATTCCGACCTGGCTTTCCTGTCCTGTTATGGTCATTTTACTTTGCAATTTCTTCTGTGTCTTGCAAAATATCGTCATTCCGTCCGCTTTGCGGACTCGATTGATACGTTATTTTCCAGCACCCAGTGCGCCAAACTTACAGAGCTGCTCGCAGACCCCGCAGCCCACGCAGAGCGTCTCATCAATAACAGCCTTGCCGTCCACCATGCTGATCGCAGGGCAGCCGATGTTCATGCACGCCTTACAGCCCTTGCATTTCTCAGGATCGGAACAGATCGGCCCCGGATGTTTGACATATTTAAGCAGCGCGCAGGGACGGCGGGAAATGATAACCGACGGCTCCTTCGCCGCAAGTTCCTCTTTGATCACCGTCTGACAGGTTTCCATATCATAAGGGTCGACCACCTTCACCCGTTTGATGCCAACCGCATGGCACAGGCTCTCCAGATCAATCTTCGTGCAGGGATCGCCTTTCAGGTTATAGCCGGTCGTCGGATTCTGCTGGTGGCCTGTCATACCCGTAATGGAATTGTCCAGTATAATCACCGTAGAATTGGATTCATTATAGGCGATATTGATCAGGCCCGTAACGCCGGAATGGATAAAGGTGGAATCGCCGATCACTGCAACCGTCTTTCCCGCGCACTCCTCGTCTCCCGCCTTCACGAAGCCGTGAAGCCCTGAGACGGACGCGCCCATACAGATGGTGGTGTCAATCGCATTCAGCGGCGCGACCGCCCCCAATGTATAACACCCGATATCTCCGAGTACAGTCAAATTTAATTTTTTCAATACATAGAAGAGGCTCCTGTGAGGGCAGCCCGCACACATCACGGGCGGTCTTGCCGGAATCTCCTCCGAAAGGGTCTCTCCCGTCTGCACCGCCTGACCAAGTTTCTCCTTAACCACATCCTGGCTGAGCTCCCCAATCTCGGTAAACAGCTCTTTCCCGGATACGGAAAGCCCCAAATTCCTGCAATGCGTTTCGATAAAGCCATCCAGTTCCTCCACCACCACCAGTTTATCAACCGTGGCCGCAAAGTCCTTTATCTTCTGCTTGGGCATAGGCCAGATCATACCAAGCTTTAATACAGGGTATGTATCACCGAAAGCCTCTTTCACATACTGGTAGCAGGTGGAGGAGGTGATGATGCCCAAAGACTTCTCCTGTCCCGGCTCAATCCGGTTGATTTCCGCCGTCTCCGCCCATGCTGTCAGAGCCTTCGTGCGCTCCTCCACCACCGGGTGACGACGTTTTGCATTGACCGGCATCATAATATATTTCGCAGGATCCTTCTCATACTTCTTCTGCTCCGGCACTACCCGCTCCCCCGTCTCCACAACGCTCTGGGAATGGCTGACGCGGGTGCACATCTTCATAAGAACCGCCGTGTCAAACTGTTCGGAAAGCTCATAGGCGAGTTTCGCAAAGGCAAGCGCCTCCGCGGAATCGGAGGGCTCCAACATGGGAATTTTCGCCGCACGCGCATAATGGCGGGAATCCTGCTCATTCTGGGAACTGTGCATCCCGGCGTCATCCGCCACGCCGATAATTAATCCCGCGTTCACACCGGTATAAGAAATCGTAAACAATGGATCCGCCGCCACGTTTAAGCCCACATGCTTCATGGCACAAAAACTCCGTTTTCCACGCACGGAAGCGCCGAACGCCGCCTCGAGAGCCACCTTCTCATTGGGCGCCCACTCCGCGTAAACCTCATCATATTTCGCCACGCACTCGGTGATCTCCGTGCTGGGCGTTCCCGGATAGCTGGACACAAAGCTGCATCCCGCCTCATAAAGTCCCCTGGCAACCGCCTCATTGCCAAGCATCAATGTCTTCATACAGTACATATTCCTTTCTTTAGAAGTTCTTTTCGCGCTAATCCCCGATAGAGTCTTTAACGGAAACGGTCACCTTCCTGTCGTAGCAGGAGAAAATATCCTCTAACGCCTTTTCGTCGGGCGCCTTTGTCACCATACTCACCACCGGCACAATCACAAGACCCGCCAGCATGCAGAAAGCCCCTGCGTTGATCGGTGACTGTAAGTACGCGGGAAAACTCGGGCGGAAGAAAATGTTGGCAAGCATCACGACCGTAGAAAACAGAAAGCTTACCCAGCAGGCCGCCTTGGTTGTCCGCTTCCAGTACAGTCCGTAGAGGAAAGGCGCCAAAAATGCACCAGCCAGCGCGCCCCAGCTCACGCCCATGAGCTGCGCGATAAAGGTGACATTGGAACGGTACTGGATCAGCGCAAGCACCACGGATATCGCGATAAACACCACAAGAAGCGCGCGCATCCATCTGACCTGTTCCCTTTCGTCCATCTCCTTTTTAATATTACCTTTAATAAAGTCCAGCGTCAAGGTGGAGCTTGATGCCAATACAAGGGAAGACAAGGTGGACATGGAGGCGGACAGCACCAGAATCACCACAACAGCAATCAAAATAGCCGGAAGGCCGGAAAGCATGGTGGGCACCACAGAATCGTAGCCATTTGCGGCAATGTCGATCCTGTCGCTAAACAGCCGTCCAAAACCGCCGAGGAAATAGCAGCCACCCGCCACAATCGTCGCAAAAACGGTAGAAATAATCATGCCCTTGTTGATCGCGCTCTCGCTCTTGATGGCGTAAAACTTCTGCACCATCTGGGGCAGCCCCCATGTTCCAAGACTGGTGAGAATCACCACGCCGAGAAGCCCCGCCGGATCGGGTCCAAAGAAGGAGTTAAACACGCCGGGAGCGGCGGAAACCGTCTCGTCACTCACCGCCGCCAGCTTGTCAAGCGCCGCAAGGAAACCGCCCTGCGCGTTTAACACCGCGAAAATCACGGCAATAATTCCGAAAATCATGATAATACCCTGAATAAAATCGTTGATGGCGGTCGCCATGTAACCTCCGGCTATGACATAGATGCCCGTAAGCACCGCCATAACAATCACGCACACACTGTAATCAATGTCAAAAGCCATGCCGAACAGGCGGCTTAAGCCGTTATAGAGACTGGCCGTGTAGGGAATCAGAAAAATAAAGATAATCGCCGAAGCCGCCAGCTTCAAGGGCTTGCTTCCAAAACGCTCCCCGAAAAACTGGGGCATGGTCGCGCTGTCCAAATGCTGGGTCATGATGCGGGTGCGTCTCCCAAGCACCGCCCATGCAAGAAGCGAACCTAAAAAAGCATTTCCCAGCCCTGCCCAGGTAGCGGCAATTCCATACTTCCAGCCAAACTGCCCCGCATAGCCCACGAAAACTACCGCAGAAAAATAGCTGGTGCCGTAGGCGAATGCTGTCAGCCACGGGCCGACGCTTCTCCCTCCCAACACAAAACCGTTCACATCAGTGGCGTGTTTACGGCAGTAAAGCCCGATGCCGATCATCACGCCGAAGAATACGACAAGCATTAATATTTTAATAAAAAGATCCATCTTTGTGTTCTCCTCTGTCTTGATTGTATAGAAACTTATGGCACATCTGGCGCGATGCCTCCGCATAAGCCGGATGTGCAGTCACTTAATTCCTGATCTGGGCTTCCACCAGACTGCCGTGACAGTACCGCTCCCTCAACACCGGCTTCTCGATTTTACCTGTAGGATTTCTGGGTACCTTCTCAAAGATAAGCTTTCTTGGGCGTTTATAGCGGGGGAGCTCCTTGCAGAAGTCCATGATCTCCTCCTCTGTGCACAAGACACCCTCCTTCAGCTCGATCACCGCCGCCGCGATCTCTCCAAGCCTGCTGTCCGGCAGGCCGATCACCGCCACGTCCTTGATCTTATCGTTCCGGCGCAGGAAATCTTCGATCTGTACCGGATAAAGGTTTTCCCCGCCAGAGATAATGACGTCCTTCTTGCGGTCCACCAGATAGATAAAACCGTCCTCATCCATCCGTGCCATATCCCCCGTATAGAGCCAGCCGTCCTTTAACACCTCGTCCGTGGCTTCCGGGTTTTTATAGTAGCAGAGCATAACGCCCGGGCCGTGGACAATCAGCTCGCCCACTTCTCCCTGTGCAACCTCTTTTCCCTGTTCGTCGACGATCTTCGCCTCCCAGTGGTAACCGGGTTTCCCGATGGCTCCCACCTTATGTATGTTCTCCACACCCAGATGCACACAGCCGGGACCGATGGATTCGCTCAGTCCATAGTTGGTGTCGTACTGGTGGTGCGGGAAATGCTTCTTCCAACGCTGGATCAGGCTGGGCGGAACAGGCTGGGCTCCGATGTGCATCAGTCTCCACTGCTCCAGCAGATAATGCCCCATTTCCACCTTTCCGGAATCTATGGCGTCCAGAAGATCCTGCGCCCAGGGTACTAACAGCCATACGATCGTGCACTGTTCCTCCGTCACCGCCCGCAGAATCCACTCCGGGCTCACGCCGCGCAGAAGCACCGCCTTGCCCGCCGTGATCAGGGAACCGAACCAGTGCATCTTCGCCCCTGTGTGATAGAGCGGCGGAATACACAGAAACACGTCGTCCTTCGTCTGCCCGTGATGGTTCTGCTCCGTCTCGCAGGAAGAACGCAGCGCCCGGTGGTTGTGAAGGATCGCCTTCGGAAATCCCGTCGTGCCGGAGGAAAAATAAATCGCCGCGTAATCCTCCTCACACAAAGCTACTGGCGGCGCGCTGGAGGAACAGAACCCCATCAGTTTCAGGCAGTCCTCCGTATAATCAGGACCGCCCGTCCCCGGGAAAAACATCATCCCGACTCCCGGCAGGTCCTCCGCAATGCTGTCCATCCGCTCGACAAACTCCGGCCCGAACACCAGCACCTCCACATCCGCCAGCTCCAGACAGTATTTGATCTCCTCCGCGGAGTAACGGAAATTCAGGGGCACGGCCACGCCGCCCGCCTTCAGGATGCCAAAATAAATTGGCAGCCATTCCAGACAGTTCATCATCAGAATGCCTACCTTCGTCTCCCGTTCCATACCGCGGCTAAGGAGCAGATTCGCGAAGCGGTTAGCCCGTCTGTCGAAATCCGCCCAGCTGAGTTCCCTGCGGTACGGAGCGCCATTCCCCGCGCTCTCAATCAGGCTGGCCTCCCGCCATGTCACCGCGCTGTCGCGCTCCTGGGAGGGATTCAACTCCACAAGCGCCGTATCCGAGCCGTAAAGCCGGGCGTTGCGCTCCAAAAACTCTGTGATTACCATTCCTCTTCCTCCTTTTGTTCATGCGGAGAATGCCGCATTTTCTTTTCACTCTAACCTAGTACATAGGCGTTCACCGTGGCATGCGCCACATAAGTGCCCAGCTCATCCCGGATATCCACCGACAAAAGCGCAGTTGTACGGCCACTCCTTAAGCAGGATGCCTCCGCGGTCAGACGCTTTCCCCGGGCAGGGGCCAGAAAGGTGATGGACGCGTTCTGGCTCACCGTCGTTCTCTCCTCAAACCCATTGGCGGCTACCGCACAGGTAAAATCAGCCAACGTAAAAACAGCGCCTCCCATAGGGACATTGTTTGCGTTCATATGATGCGGCTCCAGAGTCAGAGAGCAGACAGACTTCCCCGGCTCGGCGGAATCAATCACAATTCCCACCGCGTCCGTAGCAAAACGATCGTTTTTGAACCGCTCCCGAATTTCTTCTAATTTTGGCATAACCGATCCCCTTTCCATACATACAAAACTACATTCAACACTTTAGCACTTTTACTCGTTAAAGTCAACTGCGCATAAAGAAACAGCCTTGAGTTTCCCCTCGGCTGTTCTTTTCTCTTACTCCTTAATCATATCAAGTTCTGTCAAATTAACTCCGAGAGCAGTAAGAATAACTTTCAATTCGATATATTTTCTTTTCATCTTCCTATACGCACTGGAGTCTTTATCTGTATCTATCATATAGTCCTGCAATCTTTTCACCGGTTCACCATCAGCTTCATCATCGCCTGGTTCAGTCCGTCCACCGTCAGCTTATACATCGGAAAAATGGACTTGATTGCCGTCTCTGCCTCCCGCCAGGGCGCGTGTCCGGGCGCCATCTTGGGATTGAGCCACACGATCTTTTTATAGTGCTGTTTCATCAGAAGCAGCCAGTCCATCCCGGAAAGTCCGCCGTTCGGCCCCCTGTAGTTGCCTGTGGTGGAATAGAGCTCCTCCGGCGCCATAGCCGCGTCGCCCACAATAATCACCTTGTAGTCGCTGTCCAGATTGCGGAACATCCATTCCGTCTCGATCCACTCCCCATTCTCGCACTCCGGTGTCTTGTAGAGATTGGAATAGATACAGTTGTGGAAAAAGTAAGTCTTTACATCCTTGTAATGATTGGACTTATGCACAGACTGGAACAGCTCGCTGAGCAGCGTGGTATAGGGAATCATGGTGCCGCCCGAATCCATCAGGAGCAGAAGCTTCACGGAATTTTTCCGGGGCTTTTCCATCACGATCTGCAGACAGCCGCCGTTGTTGCAGGTGGCGTCCACAGTGCCGTTGATATCAAGTTCTGTCTCCGGGATATCCAATTTCGTGGAAAACTGCCTCAGCTTCCTAAGTGCCATCTGGAATTGCCTGTTGTCCAGCACCTTATCGTTCCGAAAATCCCGGTATTTTCTGGCGCCCACCACCTGAAAGGCCGACTGGTAGCCCGTGGTGCCCCCCACCCGGATACCGCCCATGTTGCCGCCCATATTGCCGAAGGATGTCTTTCCCATAGTGCCGATCCAGTAACTGCCGCCGTTGTGCTCCTCATTCTGGTCCCGCAGCCTGTCCTTAAACTTACTTTCAATATCGTCCTTGTCCAGGGTAATCACTTCCTGGTTCATCTCATGGCGCATTTCCTCGAAGACGTCCTGCATCTCCGGCTTATCCAGCCAGCGCAGCAGATTTTTTCCGACTTCATTCTCGGACATGACCCCCTTAAAGACTTCATCGAAAGCCATATCGAACTTGTCAAACTCCGTCTCGGATTTGACCAGAATCATGCGTGCCAGATAGTAAAACTCTGTCAGGCTGCTGTGACAGAGCCCCTGCTGCAAGGCATCCTGCAAAGTCAGCCACTCGCTCAGGGACACTTCCAGACCTTTTTCTTTTAAAGTATAGAAAAATTTACTGAACATAGAATCTCCATTCTGAAGTATTCCAAAACACCCGATATTTATTAGTCAGTTTTGCTTCTCACCGTTTCCAGATCCTCGTCCTTTTTCACCACAACACCAATGAAGGGAAGTTCCTGCCTTAACCTGTCCGTGGGAATGCCGCCGATCTGCAGGGCGTTGATCCAGTCAATCAGCTCCGAGGTACTTGGCTTTTTGCGGATGTCCTTCATAGAACGGATCCAGTAGAACACCTCCATTGCGTCCTTAAGCAGCTTATCCTCCACATCGGGATAATGGGTTCTCACGATCTCCTCCATAAGCGTCTGATCCGGGAAATCAATGTAGTGGAAAATGCACCTGCGCAGGAACGCATCAGGCAGCTCCTTCTCCGCATTGGAGGTGATAATCACAATAGGCCTGTGTTTCGCCTTCACGGTCCGCTTCGTCTCGTGAATATAAAACTCCATCTGGTCGAGCTCCCAGAGCAGATCATTTGGGAATTCCAAATCCGCCTTGTCAATCTCGTCGATCAGTAGGATCACCTGCTCATCCGACTCGAAAGCCTCTCCCAGCTTGCCAAGCTTAATATAATGGGCGATATCGTCCACGCCTTCCTCTCCGAACTGCCCGTCATAAAGCCTCTGGATCGTGTCGTACATATAAAGCCCGTCCTGCGCTTTCGTGGTAGACTTGATGTTCCAGATAATCAGCTTCTTACCGAGAGAAGCCGCCACAGCCTGTGCCAGCATGGTCTTGCCCGTGCCCGGTTCGCCTTTTACCAGAAGAGGCTTCTGCAGGGCGATCGCCACATTCACGCTGGCTAAAAGCTGCTCAGATGCCACATAATCGGCTGTGCTCTCAAATTTCGTATTTGCCATTTTTTTCTCCATTCCGCTTTTCCTCCTGTCCGTTTCCGGGCATTATCTTCTCTACTCTCTGCGCCGTCCCACGGATTTAGGTGATTGCATACGCTATAAATTTATGTTACGATATTTCAGATGTAAAAGCAAGGAATTGTTTCTTTATAAACGCACTCAAATAGGATAAACCGAAGAAAAAAGCAAGTGGAAAGGAAGCTATGCCATGTCACAGAATACAAGCCTCTCCTTCGAGGTATTTCCCCCGAAAAAGGAAGAAGAATTTGAAAACATATTTGATTTTTTAAGGGAGGCAGCTAAACTACACCCCGATTTTATCAGCTGCACCTACGGCGCTGGCGGCTCCCGCGCGGGAAAGACGATTGAGATCGCTTCTTATATTCAGAAAGAGCTTAAAATCGACGCCATCGCCCACATCACCTGCGTGGGTTTTACCAGAGCCGACCTTGAGAAAAACTGTGAGGCCCTTAAAGCCGCAGGCGTAAACCATGTGCTGGCCCTGCGCGGAGACCGGCCCCAGCATATGACGGACGAACAGTTTAACAGCCGGGAATTTTTCTATGCGGCGGATCTTGTACGCCACTTAAAAGAGCATACCACCCTGCAGATTTCCGGCGCCTGCTATCCTGAGAAGCATTTTGAAGCACCAAGCTTAGAAGAGGACTTAAGACATTTAAAGGAAAAAGTGGATGCGGGCGTCACCTCACTGGTGACCCAGATGTTTTTTGATAACGCCTGTTTTTACCGCTTTATGGAACTGGTGCGGGCAAAGGGGATCACGGTTCCCGTCCATGCCGGTATCATGCCGATCACCACGGCGAAGCAGCTCGGCACCACCGTCTCCCTCTCCGGCTCCTCCGTCCCCAAAGAGCTGGCGGACTTAATCGCCACCTACGGGGAAAACAAGGAAGATATGCGCAAGGCAGGAATCGACTACGCCGTGCGCCAGATCCTTGACCTGAAGGAACAGGGGGTGGACGGTATTCATATCTACTCCATGAACAAGTTAAAGACAACGACGGAGATCTGCGGGATGATTTAGAGGAGCACGTCCTTCACCTTCTCCAGCGTATCCCTGATCCGAATGTGCTGCGGGCATGCTTCCTCGCATTTCCCACATTTGATGCAGGCGTCGGCCGACTTCTTCCCGTGACCGCCTACAAGCCACCCCTCCTGATTCCTCGCAAGTACGGCGTCACCGTACAGTGTCAGATAATTCATGGCTGTGAAGGAACCGGAAATACCGATATTCATAGGACATACCTTTGCGCAGTAATTGCAGGAGGTGCAGGGGATGAGCGGAATCTTTTGAAGCTCTTCCCTCGCCTTTTTAAGCGTCTCCTTCTGGCTCCGGGAAAGCCCTGTGAAAGATTTCATGTAAGACAGGTTATCCTTCATCTGCTCCACCGTACTCATGCCTGAAAGGACGGTGATTACCCCCTCCAGATCAGCCGCGAACCGTACCGCCCATGACGCTGCAGAGCTTTTCGGCTCCGCCTCCTTCAGGATATTCTCCACGGAAGATGGCGGTGTCGCCAGCATGCCGCCCTTGACAGGTTCCATAATCACAACAGGTTTTCCATACTTTCTTGCCACTTCATAGCAGCGCCCGGACTGTACCGCCGGATTGTCCCAGTCAGCATAGTTGATCTGAAGCTGGACAAACTCCATCTCGGGATGCGCCTGTAATATCTCCTCCAGCTCCTCCGGTGTGGAGTGGAAAGAAAAGCCCACATGCTTTACCAGTCCCTCCTTCTTCTTACTTAGCACCCAGTTCCACATGTCAAAATCATCAAAGTAATGTGACCTGCCTTCCCCCAGATTATGGAGCAGATAAAAATCTGCTTGTGTCAAGTAA
>DKWV01000031.1 GCA_002491905.1 Lachnospiraceae bacterium UBA7143
CCAAGAAAAACATTTAATCAAACCGCAAAAAATATTCTGTTTAACGCTAATGTTGTAAAAAATACTCACTAACCCAAAATCTACGCTATTCTACCTTGGTAGACTTTTTTCGACACATAACGCCCCATACCCCACCCTTGCGTCCGGGTACTCCGCCACCCCTCTTATCGGTTTGGCCCCCTTTCTCAGATACGCCTTCACCTTCTCCCCGTACAGGTAAGGGTCATTGCCCATCACAATCCCCCACTGCATCATCACAGCCGCCGCCCCTGTCACAAAAGGCGCCGCAAAAGAAGTGCCCGTAACGGGCGAATGGCCGCCATATCTGTCGGGTGCCAGAACACCTACGCCCGGCGCCACGATATCCGGTTTCACAAAAGTATCCGATGTACGGCTGTTTACCTGATCCTGATAGAGGTATCCCCTGCCTGAAAAATCCGCATAGGACTCATACACCGGATCATATGCCCCCACCGTAACCACCTTGACCGCTGTGGAAGGAATCGTGAGCGTCACGTCCGGGGTAGTCCTGACAAAACGGGTATCCGCGCTGCGAACGGTTTCGGAGGGGAGGTAAAAGGTGTAGTTCCCGGTAATGATCCGCAGCGGACGAATCTCAAATGTCCACACGCCCCGATCCAGATACCGGCTCCCTTCCTCCGGCAGGAAATCAAAATAAAGCTCCTGCGCCGTCATATAGGGGGCCGGCTCCCCGTTATAGAACAAAATCTGCGTCTGCTGCAGGCGGTAAGTCTGTTTACCAGGTCGGTCAGTATCCGCCTGAAACCGCTCACCAGAAGGCGACACCACCGTCACCAGATAGCGGTCTGCATATTCTTTCCAAAGCTGCACATTTAACCCTCTTTCGTAGGCTCCCACTGTCATTTCCACTTTTCTGGCGCTATTCTCGACAGCTCCGTCAGCTCCATTGACCAAATTGGTCACCTCGTAACCTTCCGCTCTGTCGATCCGCAGGCTTCCACCCACATGACCCCCGGAAGCGCCCTCGTTTCCGCTGCCCACACAGATGACGCTTCTCCCGATCTCCGAAACATTGTCTATAAAACGCTCCAGCAGCGATGTCCCGTTATGCGCCCCGTAAGTATTTCCAAAACTCAGGTTAACGGCCACCGGCATGGCAAGTTCCACCGCCTTTTTGACCACATAGGTTAATGCCCGCATCAGCTCCGTCGTCCTGGGAAAAGAGTTTTCCTTGGGCGATCCAAGCCGCACAATGATAAGTTCGCTCTCCCTGGCAACTCCTGCGTAAGCCGGACCGCCCTCCCCGCCGTTTCCGGCCGCAATCCCTGCCACTGCAGTCCCATGCCCGCTGGTATCAATGCTTGGCACAAGCTGCTGCGCCGCCTGCCTGCTGCCTGTCATAAGAGCTTCATTGATCTGCGCCTCACTAAATTCCCTATTCAATACCTGATCCCAGAGATAGCGGATTCTGGTCGTGCCGTCCGCATTTCGGAAATCCCGGTTATAATAACTGATCCCGGAATCAATGACCGCCACCAAAACCCCCTTACCTGAAAGCCCTTCGTACAACCGGCTGCCCGGTGCAAAACATGATGCCGTATTGCCTGCCAAATCGGAAAAAAACAGGCGTTTTGGTTTCTCCACATACTCGATCTGCTCCACCTCCGCCAGCCGCCCCATCTCCGACTCCGGCACGGTGAGAATGGCATAACCCGCAATCAGTTCTTCCGTCAGAATCCCCCATTCTGCCAGTTCCTGCAGGGAACCATGATATTTTACAATCACCTCCCAGGCCTTTTCCCGCTCATCGTATCCCACATTCAGTTCCAGAGACCGTTCCCTCTCCACAGGCGCCGTGTCCAGCGCCAGATTTAACAGGTTTTCATTTTTCTGAGAATCCATTTTTGCTCCGCTAAAATAGTTTTATTATAATAGTATTACAAGCAGTATATATTTGACCTAAATCTCTGTATGTGCTAATATATTTTTATACATATTTTACCGTTCCATTTCAGGAAAACATGTATGGAAACAGACGGCATTACCGGCCGCTGCCCGGACAACAATTTTACCATAAGAGGAGATCCCATGAATACCATACAGACCGCCGTACCCGAAACCACTCCCGGTACAGATGCCGTTGACACAGAGACTGCCGAACAGGACAGTCTGGAAACTTATGATAATCTCTATGCCAAAAAAGATTACGGGACGCTGGATTACCCCGTCAACGCCCGTTACCTGGATCTGCATAAATCCTACCTGAACTGGATTCGCTGGCACTGGCACGAAGAAATGGAAATTCTGATTGTCGATCAGGGCGCTGCGGAAGTTTCCACAGACGACGACACTTACCTGATCAAGCCCGGACAGGGCCTTATCATTAACCAGAATGTCATTCACTGTATCCATTCGCAGGACAAAAAACAGTGCACCTTTCACTCCCTGGTTTTCCATCCGGACTATATCTTCGGACATAAGAGCAATTATCTGCAGGCGCAGTATCTGCTTCCGATGCAGAACTACGAGCTTTTTAAGGTTTTTTTTCTGGACGCAAGCGCGCCCTGGCATGAGCGCATGCTGCAGATGTTGAGCGAAGTAATTGAAGTAAATATGACGAAAAATTTCGGCTACGAAATCGCCACCAAGGGCTATCTGTGCCATTTCTGGGCGGAGCTGCTTCGTCAGCTCCCGCATTCAGAAACCCACCTTTCTTCCCGTGTCTCTCAGGATGAGCAGCGCGTCAAAGAAGCCATGCTCTATATACGGACACACCATGCGGAGCCGCTGACTCTCCAGGAAATCGCTGACAGTATCCATGTAAGCAAAAGCGAGTGCTGCCGATGCTTTTCGAGAACCCTGCAGATGAGCCCCTTTGAATATCTGATGAAATACCGAATCTATGAATCCACCAGGAAACTGATGGATCCCGAACAGAATTTTGGTTCCATCGCGGATCTTGCCCTCTCTGTGGGCTTCAACAATACCAGCTACTATAATAAGCTCTTTAAAAAGTTCCTTGGCTGCACGCCCACGCATTACCGAACCCATAAGGTACTTCATCAGGAGCCGGAGCGGGGTACGCTGTCCTACTTCCTATAGACATTCCCTGCCATCCGCATATTTGTACATTCCTAAAACAGTCTGCATGTTTCCGCTGGCTGTTTTACTTGTTTAATATCTCTAACTTGTGTAAGTTTTATTTATTATATGCAACATATATTTACTTTATGCAAAATATACTTGACACCCTTATTCAGGCGTGCTATCTTGTTTACCAGAAACAGACACGAGGCACTGTGCGACCAAAAAACACCGGAAGGAGCCTGACACATCTTTATGAAAAACCTAAAGCTTAAGCTGGCCCGCATGGAAAAGGATATTTCCCAGACCGAACTGGCAAAACGGGTCGGCGTCACCAGACAGACGATCGGCATGGTGGAATCCGGGGATTACAACCCCACTTTAAAACTGTGCATACAAATCTGTAAAGAACTTGGCAAAACCTTAAATGATTTATTCTGGGAGGATAACGATGATGAAATGGTTTAGCAGAAAAAGTAATTTGGATGAAATGCAGGAATTGAAACTGTTAAAAATTGAGAGCAGGGGGTTCTGGATCGGCTTTTTTGCCCTGTTCCTGGCTATTCTGGCTCAGATATTTCTATTTGGCCAGGAATTTGCGGATCATACACTCGGTGAGTTAATCGCACTCCTGTGTATGGCGCTTTATCTAATTGGCGGCTGCCTCCGCAACGGGATCTGGGACAGACACCTTCAGGCGACTCCCGCAGCCAATATCGGTTTAAGCTTTCTTGCTGCGGCTGTGACCGGCCTTTTTAACGCCATTGTCTCCTACCGCAACTATCAGAGTGCAGGTGGAGCAATTGCCGTCTTCGTCGTGTTTTTCCTCCTGGTCGGCGTAGTACTTTCCGTGGTGCTGTGTCTCTGTTCCGCCCTCTATCACAGGAGGAGAAAGCAGCTTGAGGAGGAGAATGGCAATGAGAAAGACTGACTCGCCGGGACAAAACGCACATCCTTATGGCTAAGCGCAAGATACTTATCCGGTTACAGAAAAACAACTTATTTAATTAAAAAATAAAGGAGAAAAATCAATGAATACAGAAGCTTACAAAAAGGACTTTTCCAGCATCGGCATCCGCATGCTCATCAGCACGGCCGTCATCCTGCTGTTACAGATCGGCACGCAGAGCGTCACGCTCACACTCTTCCCACAGTGGCAGGATAATTTCACGCTCCTTTTGGTCGTGACTATGGTACCTCTCTATGTTCTGGGGTTTCCGTTTTCCTTTTTCATGATGCGAAATAAGGATGTACCCTCCATTGAAAAACATACCATGACCGCCGGGCAGCTCGTGGTTGCTTTTCTGATGTGCTTTGGCATCATGATTGCCGGCAACCTGATCGGTCTTGGCGTTACCAAGGTCATCAGTCTGATCAAAGGTGCCCCTGTGCAAAATGCGCTCCTCAATGTAGTCACCGGTGGTTCGCTCTGGGTTACCGCTATCTTTACGGTGCTTTGCGCGCCTGTATTTGAAGAAATACTGTTTCGCAAGCTGATCTGCGATAAGGTGATAAAGTACGGGGAAGGCTGCGCCGTGGTACTCTCCGGCTTGATTTTCGGGCTGTTCCACATGAACTTTAATCAGTTCTTCTACGCCTTTTTTCTGGGCTGCTTTTTCGCCTTTGTCTATGTAAAGACTGGCAATCTCAAATACACGATCCTGCTGCATATGATTATCAATTTCTTTGGCAGCGTTCTGGGCGGCATCATCCTGACCCTGGATCAGACGAAGCCATACGCCATCGTCATCTCCGTTCTATACTCCCTTTGTGTCTACGGCATGGCAATCGCTGGTATCGTTCTGCTTGTCGTGAAACATCATGCGCTGACGCTTGCGCCGGGTGAAATCGTCATAGAAAAAGGCCAGCGTTTCAGGGCCACGATCCTGAACACCGGTATGGTTCTGTACTGCCTCGTCCTTCTGGGAATTATGCTCGCGCAGGCGTTCCTATTCTAAAATACCGTAAAGCTGCCTATTTGATTATGTCGGCGCCCGCAATTTCCCCGGCGCCGGCAAAGCGGTTACTTTGCCGGTATCACTATTTTTTCCCGCTCGGAGAGAAAAAAGCAGACGCCGCCATAGACTCCCGCCTCATATAATTTACTGATGATTTCAAGCATCCTCCGGTTAAGTCTGTGATATAAGACAGGCTGCTCCCAGCGGATGCCCCGCAAATATTCCCTCTGCCTACTGTTCAGGCAGCTTATCTTCTTCTCTACAGATTTCTCCATATTTTTCCCGTTTTGACTATTCTGGTCATTTATCATTTCCTTAAATGGACAGGATACATAGCTATATGTTTCCCCATTTCGCCCACACTTTCCATGTAACAGTTCTGTCAGCTTTCCGTCCCGCTTTGGATCGTACACCGATTCCCTCCATAAAATTCCCTGTATCTGTGCCGTTTTCCCCCGCTGCGACAACTCTGTCAAATGCGGCAAATCCGTCACATTATTCTGACTATTATAGTCAACGCTCACTTTCCGCATACTTCTTCTTCCGTAAGCATCCTGCTCCTGCACAAACTGCGTCCGCGCCGCAAACAGTGCCTCTGAAGGCTCTTCCCTCAGAAGCACATGACTTTCGTACAGATATTCCATCATAATCCGCTGTACTTTCGCCCGGGACGCCGGATAATCCAACCGGTCAACGATCTGGTCCAGCGTATAGCCGATATCAGTCAAATGCCTGACCGCGCCGCCGCAGGCCACTTCCGTTGTAAACCCGGACAGGGCGTTCCGAAAATAATTTGTCTCATCCATATACCACCAGCTCCCCGCTCTATTGTCAGAGCCATACACGCCGTCAGCAGAAACGCTCCCGTCATATTTTCCGCTTACAGATATCCGCGAGACAGCATTTGTCACAGTACGGCTTCGTACGCGCCGTACACACCTCCCTGCCGTGCAGGACAAAGCGGTGGCACAGATCGTTCCCCTCCTCGGGCGGCACGATTTTCCATAGCGCCATCTCCACCTTCTTCGGCTCCTTGATTCCGTCCACCAGTCCAATTCGGTTGCACAGCCGGATGCAGTGGGTATCCGTGACAATGGCCGGCTTGCCGAACACATCCCCCATAATCAGGTTGGCGCTCTTCCGTCCCACGCCGGGCAGCTTAAGAAGTGCGTCGAAGTCGTCCGGCACCTGCCCGCCATACTCCTCTTTCAACTGCCGCATGCAGGCGCTGATATCCCGTGCCTTGCTGTTGCCCAGCCCGCAGGGATGGACGATCGCCTCGATCTCCTCCACAGGAGCCGCCGCCAGCGCATCCACATCCGGGAATTTCCCATACAGCTTCTCCACCACCACATTGACCCTTGCATCCGTGCACTGGGCCGCCAGCCGCACGCTGACCAGAAGCTTCCATGCCTCATTGTATTCCAGGGAACATCCCGCGTCGGGATACTCCTTCTTCAATCTCTCTATGACCGTGAGCGCCAGTTCTTTCTTTCTCATTGGTTGCCTCCGCTTATCTCCACCTGACACATCTTCATGGCCTCCAGCGCATTTTTATGGCTCTCCGGCGTAACCCCGGCACAGCAGTCGGCATTGACCTTTACAGTCACTTCAGGCAGGAACGCCTTGATTAGCAGCGCATTGGAGATCACACAGATGTCAGTGCACAGACCGATCAGCGTAACATTCTCCAGATCCGGCATATCTTTCAAATACTCTGCCAGTTCAACGGAGCCGAAGGCCGGCTTATCGAAAATCTTAACGTCTCCGGCACATGCCTGACGCACCTGCTCCCGAATCTGCCAGCCCTCCGTATCTTTGATACAGTGGGGCACGGGAAGTCTTTTCCCCTCCTGCGTGCCTAGATAACCTTCAAAGTGAGTGTCCCTCGTATAGACTACCTCTCCCTCAAAGTCCCGAATCTGCGCCGCTACGTTCTCCACAATAGCCTCCGCCTCCTTCGTGCCGAGCGCACCGTCAATAAAATCATTCTGCATGTCAATTACCGCCAAAACATGTTTCGCCATACGAAACCTCCTTCTCCACATTTTACTGTACTTATTCATTCCGTTCCCGTCTGCGCCGGATCATCCACACAGCCGCCAGACTCACCACAAGATAGCCGGCAATGGCTATCACCGAGGACTCTATGCCAAATTCACCGCCTGTAAGCAGAAACGCCCTTGTCTCAAGTACATAACTGCTGACGGAATACTCGTTTATCTCCGTGCCGATCGTCAGCCCTCCGCCTATAATAATCATGTTCCAGACTCCATGCACAATAGCGCTGTTCCAGACAGAACGTCCCTCCAGCGCAATCAAAGAAAACATCACGCCGACCATTGTCCCCGCCACCATCACCTGCAGGCAGGACAGCAGGCTGAAATTCATGCCGATGATGTGAAGTGATGCAAAAAGCACGGAAGGCGCAAGGATTCCCACAGCCCTGCCGCACTTTTTAATCACCGCATTCATAAGCAGCCCGCGGAACAGCAGCTCCTCCACGACGCCTGCTCCCAATCCCGCAATAAAAATCCCCCGGGTTATGAATGCCAGCTTTGTTCCGATATCCAGCGGATTACTTTCAAAGCTCCCGGGAAAGAACATATAAACCGCACTGACCAGAACCGGGAGAAGCACCGCCGCCACAGCCCACTTTAGTCGAATCCGGCATTTGGGAATACAGAACTCTACCAGTTCCTCCTTCAGATACTTTGTGCAGAAAAGCCACACCATTATGTAGGCTGACACCGCATAGAGCAGCCCTCCTGCGATATGGTAAAGCCACGCGGGAACCCCCGCCAAAGCAAGCAGCCCCACGACAAGCCCCTGCGACAGAACCGACGCCAGGAGCAGAAACGCAATACTGACTATGATAGTCAAAATCATTTTCCCTGTTTTCATCCTTATCTCCGTTCCGGGCATACCAATCTACCAAAACATAGACACCCTTTCTATACTATAACGAACTAACACCTAAAATGCCTTCATGCGCATCGGACGCTCTACCCGCAGGATATCTGGCTATACCGCAGCAGCCATTTTGCCACCCCGTCCTCGTCGTTGGAGGCAATCACGCCTGTGGCGCAGGCTTTCAGCTCCGGCACCGCATTGGCCACGGCGTAGCATTCATCTGAGATTTCAAACATGGGAATATCGTTGACAGCATCCCCGAAGGACACCACCCTGTCACAGTGCCATATCTCCTTTAATCTTTTGATTGCCTCCGCCTTGGAAGCCTTTTTCGGCATGATTTCCAGAAAATACTCAGGACGGTACAGTTCCTGCTGCAAAGTACAGCGAAACCTCTCATCCCCCGAAAAAATTTCATACAGAGGAAGCAGTTCCTCCCTGTCCGCAATACAGGTAAAATAGAAAATATCCCCCTGATACAGACACGTCTCATCCACGAGAGGCCGGAATCTCCTGTCCCCTTTTCTGACATCCAGATACCGGCGTATGCCCTCGTTCTCCCTTCCCGTTACATAGGACACCCGCTCTACGCAGTCCACATAGGCATACACCAGGGGATTTGATCCGTGCTCCCGCAGAATGCCGCTCACATAAGCCGCTTCCTCCTCCGTGAAGGAAAGAGCGGAAAGTACCTCGCCCGTATCTGGGTTGATAATCAGCGAGCCGTTATAGGAAATGACCGGGATGGTCGTCGCTAACCCTTTCGCCACCACAGACGCGGATACAAGAGAACGGGCTGTAGCATAAGTAAACTGCATGCCCTTTGCCACCAGCCCGTTAATTGTTTGGATACTATATTGACTTATTTGATCACTGCTGTTAAGCAGCGTACCGTCCAAGTCAGTAACATAAAGTGTACTCATATTACAAATTCAGCTTGGAAAGCAGATCACCAAGACTGGTGGAAACCGACTCCCCGGAAGTGTACTCCTGCGGCTCTCTTTCCTCCTCCACGTCCTCCATGACCTCTTCCAACGCTTTCATGCTGAGACTTACCTTATTGTCATTGGTATTAAGAATCTTTACCTTGACTTTCTGCCCTTCCTTCAATACCTCACTGGGCTTCTTGATTCTTCTCTGGCTGATCTGGGATATGTGCACAAGACCGCTGATACCGTTCCCCAGATTGACAAACGCGCCGTAGGGCATAAGGCTTTCCACCACACCCTCCATAACGGTTCCCGGTGCCATCATGGAAATACGGTGTCTGCGCTCCTCCGCCTCTTTCTCGCGTGCCACCGCCTTGCCGGAGAGAACTACCTTATTTTTTTCTTTATCCACGGTAATTACTTTAACCTCAATCTCTTTACCGACCCAGGACTCCACATCTTCCACATAATCGGTGGAAAGCTGGGACGCGGGAATAAACGCCCTCATACCTTCCAGATAAGCCACCACACCGCTCTTCACGCTCTCCTTGATGCGTACCTTCACAATGGTTTCCTGATCCAGCATCGCCTGCAGTTTATCCCATGCAAGCACGTCGTTCGCTTCTTTCTTGGACAGTTCGATATTGCCCTCCCCGTCGTCCATCTTAATCACTGTGGCCTCGATCTCGTCCCCCACGGCAATCTTGCCCGCCGCCAGAAAATCAGGGTCGTTGCTTAAGTTTTCCGCCTTGATAACGCCCTGTGCATAATATTTCAAGTCGAGAATGACCTCATCCTCGTTCACGTCAATCACTGTGCCTTTTATGATGTCGCCCTCGCCGATCTTACGAAAAGAAGCCTCCAACTCCCGCTCATAATCCTTCATCGTCTCTGTGGTGCCCTTTTCCGCCTCTTCCACGTTTGCAGGTACAACGCTTTCTTTTCCTTCCGCTTCCATATTTCCACCTCCCTCATATGAGTTTAATTCTTCTTATTCAATATACCGTCAACATACTTCTTGATATCTTCCTCCGGCATCGTTTTAAGCAAATACCCTCTGGGCTTTAAAGACATTACCTTTTTAACACTCTCCGCATCTCCCCTGCCCGTCAGGAAAACCACCGGAATATCCGCAATGTCCTCGTCGGAGCGGATCATTTCAAGCGCCTGCCTGCCGTCACATACCGGCATCTCATAATCAAGCAGGATCAGATCCGGTCGGTTTCTCGTTATGCTTTTGATCGCCGCTATACTGGAATTACTCTCCAGCACATCATAATCTTCTCCCAGAAGCCGAATCAGATTGCTGCGCATAAAATCGGAGTCGTCCACTATCAGAATCTGTTTCTTCCGCATTTCTCCCTGCAAATATTTTCTGATCTGGCCCATAGCATTTTGCGCGTTAATCGGAGATACAATCTTTCCCTTTTCGGCGGAGGCACTGAACACGCTGAACGTAAAATATCCTGCTCCCGTGTCAAACAACAGACTGCAGAAGGGGGTCACCCTATCAAACGTGGCCGCAAGCTGGTCATGCGTCAGCAAAGATTCTCCTTCCAACTCGAACTCATCCAGATGAGGGAAACACTCTCTGGTCTTTTCAATCAACTGTCTGGCTATATAGCGGGTGATATTGATTACCATATCATCCACTTTCAGGTACTGCGTGCCCATCAGATCACTAACCACCTTAAGAAGAAGCCCTTCCTCAATGCCCCATATGATCTCCCAGCGTTCCTTGTTATTTCCGTGGTAAACAAAACGGTAGCAAAAGGTCTTGCCTATATCTTCTCCTCCATACTGCCTGTTAATGACCTTGGCTTTAAGCTGAAGTACGTCTTTCCCCAACTGGACAAGTGTCTGCTCCAGCGCATCCAGTTCCTGCTCCGATGAAATATTCGTCCACTGGCTTATTTTTCTTCCAACGATGGCAAGATCCTCCGTCTGGGTATGGGCAACCAGCCACCCAATGCTGACACCGAGGAAATGTCGCATAGCATCCTCCGAATAGTTCGTATCCTCCAGTTCCTCCTCCAGCGAAGGCAGCGTCTTATTCTGAAAATTGTCATGCAGGCGTTTATGTATTTCAAAATCGGGATAGTTAATGGAGCGCATATAATCTTCTTCATGCTGGAAATGCTCCACCACATGGTTTTTCATGTATTTAACGCCCTCACGGCACACCCACTCCTTTTTCCCTTCCTCGTCCCCAAGGGTAAGCAGTTTATTTATTGTGGCAAACAGCTGCTTGTGCTGCCTGTCAATCGACTCAACACCGAGCTCGTACCTCTTATTCCAAGGAATCGTCTTCACATTATCCTCCTTTGCGCAGGCGTTGCTGGTGCCTCCGCCAAACCATTTATCTTCCTTCCTGACCACACAAAAAGCAATTTATACCATATAACGTATATTGTACACCAACTTTGGCATCTGTGCAAATATTTATACGCTTTACGGCCACGATCCCCGCAGATCAGGTCATTCAGTTTTCTCCCATCTTTACAAGCTTTGCGGCCTGATCGGCTGCGATGCACGCGTCCAGTATTTCCTGGATATCCCCATTCATCACCTTATCCAGCTTGTAGAGGGTCAGGTTGATGCGGTGGTCAGTCACTCGTCCCTGAGGGAAATTGTAGGTCCTGATCTTCTCGGAGCGGTCTCCTGTGCCGATCTGGCTTCTGCGGAGCTCAGCCTCCGCGTCATGCCGCTGCTGCTGCTCGATATCATAGAGCTTCGCCTTGAGCAGCGCAAAAGCCTTGGCCTTATTCTGAATCTGGGACTTCTCGGTCTGGCTGTAAACCACGATTCCCGTAGGATAGTGAGTCAGGCGCACCGCCGAATCGGTGGTGTTGACACACTGCCCGCCGTTGCCGGATGCCCTCATCACGTCGATCCGTATATCCTTGTCTTCAATTACGATATCTATATCGTCGTCCACCTCAGGCATCACCGCCACACTGATAGTGGAAGTATGAATGCGCCCGCCGGACTCTGTCTCAGGCACACGCTGTACCCGGTGCACGCCGCTCTCATACTTTAAAACAGAGTACGCGCCCTGTCCCGTCACCATAAAAGTCACGCTCTTCATGCCGCCGATACCGATTTCCTCTACCTCCAAAGTCTCCACTTTCCAACGGCGTCCCTCCGCATAGTGCACATACATGCGGTAAATCTCCGCAGCGAAGAGAGCCGCCTCATCGCCGCCCGCCCCTGCACGGATTTCTACAATCACATTCTTGTCATCGTTTGGATCTTTAGGCAGGAGAAGGATTTTCAGCTCATGCTCCAGCTCCTCCACGCGCTTCCTGGACTCGGCCAGCTCCTCCTTCAGCATCTCCCGCATGTCCTCGTCGGATTCCTCATCCAGCATGGCAAGGCTGTCCTCGATGTCCTGATTACACTTTTTATACTCTTTATATGCATTAACTATCGGAGTCAAATCACTCTGCTCCTTCATCAACGCACGAAACCGCTCCTGGTTATCCGCCACCGTCGGCTCACTCAACTCATTCATAATCTCCTCAAATTTTCTGAGCAGATCTTCCAATTTATCAAACATAATTACCTCCCTGACAAAGCCGTTATCTCCAGCTCCCGTACACAACCCGGTCAAGACCGGCGAAATCTTTCACAATCTCGATCTCATGAAAGCCCGCCGCCTCCATAATCTCTCTCACATCCTCCGCCTGCTCACAGCCAATCTCAAAAAACAGCATACCTCCGCCGTTTAAATAGGCCCCGGCGTCCCCGGCGATTCTCCGATAAAAGATGAGGCCGTCGGCCCCGCCGTCTAACGCCATCATCGGCTCATGCTCCCGCACTTCCGGCATCAGTGTATCAATAACATCCGTTTTTATATAAGGGGGATTCGAAACAACGATATCAAAACGCTCTTTCGGCCCGGATACAAGCGCCGCAAAAAGATCTCCCTCCAGAAACCGCGCTCTCATCTCCGGCCGCTCGGTCCGCAGTCTCTCATAATTTTCCCGTGCCACCGCAAGCGCACGTGCAGACAGATCCGCCCCCACGCCCTCGCAGTCGTTGGAATAGTGCAAGAGACTTAACAGAATGCACCCCGAACCGGTACACATATCCAGAATCCGCATCCCGTCGTGGAGATGCTTCATCACTTCCTCCACCAGCACCTCAGTATCCTGCCTCGGCACAAGCACATCCTCATTGACTAAAAAAGTCAACCCCATAAAATCCTGCCCGCCGGTCAGATGCTGCAACGGCACATGCGCCGCCCGCTGCCGGGTCAATTCCCGGTATCTCTCACACTCCTCCACAGAGACTTCCCTGTCCCCGTGCGCAAGCAGCGTATTCCGATCCGTCCCACAGACATATTCCAGAAGAAGCCTCGCATCCAGCGCCGCCTCCTCAATCCCGGCTTCCGCAAGACGCGCCATGCCTTCCCGGTACACCTCACCATACGTCGGCTCCTTCATTTCATATCCTCCACAGAGTCGAAAGCCAACTTCCGCTCCTACCCTTCCATCCAGCTCTCATCCACCTCATACCCGAACGTTTCTTTAATATATTCCTTCCAGTCAAAGACAGCCTCCACCGCAGCGATTGCCACCTCCACCATACTCTCGTCAGGTTCTTTCGTGGTCAGTCTCTGCAGCCACATACCCGGTGCGGAAATGATCCGCACAAGGATATTGTTGCTCTTTCCGGCAAGCCGTATGATCTCGTAGGAAATTCCCGCAATCACGGGAATCAGCGCCACTCGGATCAAAATGCGGTAGACCGGATTCTCCACCCGGATAAAGAAAAACAAAATGATACTGACAAACATCACAAAGAGGAGAAAGCTGGTGCCGCAGCGTCTGTGCTGCTTGGAACAGCGCATCACTTCCTTCACGGTGAGGGGCGCCCCCTTCTCGATACAGTTGATGCATTTGTGCTCCGCCCCGTGATACATATAAACCCGCCTGATATCTTTCATCAGGGAAATCGCCAGCACATAGCCCACAAAAATCACGATCCGCAGCGTTCCCTCCAGAATTGCCATAAAGGAGGCGCTTCTGATATATTCCTCAAACAGGGATGTAACAAAATAAGGCAGTATCATAAAGATCCCAATAGCCAGAGCCAGGGAAAAAAGCATCACAATCCCGTTAAACACTTTCTCCGCCTTATCCTTAAAGATCTTATTGAAAGCCTTATCTGCCGCCGTCTCCTTCGCCTCCTCATCCTCATAGAAGGAAGCCGAGAAATTCAGACAGCGCATCCCCAGCACCAGAGAGTCAATGAACTGGAACACGCCTCTGACAAATGGAATATCCAGCAGTTTACTGCCGTGAACCACGCTGTGGTAATGCTCTACCTCCACCTCGATCTCTCCGTCCGGCTTTCTCACCGCCACCGCGTACTTTTCTTTATTCTTCATCATAATTCCTTCCAAAACCGCCTGTCCGCCAATCCCGGAATATTTCAATTTCTTTTTCGCCATTTTCGTTTCCCTAATAGAAAAGGTTGAGATTGCCTCAACCTTTTTCGTACCTTACATTTATTTGTTTTCCACACCGTATTTCCGATTGAACTTATCAATACGTCCACGAGCCTGCGCCGTCTTCTGCTGTCCTGTGTAGAACGAATGGCACTTGGAGCAAACCTCCACATGGATCTCGGGCTTGGTGGAACCTGTCACAAAGGTATTGCCACAGTTACATGTTACCGTCGCCTGATAATACTCAGGATGGATTCCTTCTCTCATCTCTATATCATACTCCTTTCTCAGCCTGCGTATTTACGCCCTGCGCGTAAACCTGCCGTTGAAAGCATGCGTTTCCACAGCTTTTATATTCTAGCATAGGATTTTCGGGGATGCAAGCCTTTTTTCATATTATTTAGATGAACTTCATCTTTTTGACCATATTCACAAATTCCTGATTGTTTCTGGTCTTGGCAAACAGATCCACAACCCGTTCCGCCGCCTCGTCCGCCTTCATGCCGTTTAAGCCCTTGCGGATGATGTTGATAGCCTCCATCTCGTCGGGATTTAAGAGCAGATCTTCCCTTCTGGTGCTGGATTTCGGAATGTCAATAGCCGGGAACACCCTCTTCTCGGAAAGCTTCCTGTCGAGCACCATCTCCATATTGCCCGTTCCCTTAAACTCCTCGTAAATCACATCGTCCATCTTGCTGCCCGTCTCCACAAGCGCTGTCGCCAGAATCGTCAGGCTGCCGCCCTCCCGCATATTGCGGGCTGCGCCGAAGAAACGCTTGGGCATATGTAGCGCCGCCGGGTCAAGACCGCCTGAAAGGGTACGTCCGCTGGGGGGAACCACCAGATTGTAGGCCCTGGTCAGACGGGTAATGCTGTCTAAAAGGATCACCACATCTTTCTTGTGCTCCACCAGACGCTTCGCGCGCTCGATCACCATCTCCGATACCCTCTTGTGATGCTCCGGCAGCTCGTCAAAGGTGGAATAGATCACTTCCACATTCGGGCCCTCGATGGCCTCCTTGATATCGGTCACCTCCTCGGGCCGCTCGTCTATCAGCAGAATAATCAGGTGGGAATCCGGCGCGGTTCTGGTAATAGACTTCGCCACCTCTTTTAAAAGCGTAGTCTTACCTGCCTTTGGCGGCGATACGATCATGCCTCTCTGTCCCTTGCCGACAGGACTTAGCAGATCCATAATCCGCATGGCTACGGTACAGCCCGGTGTCTCCAGCTTCAGACGCTCATCCGGGAAAATGGGGGTCATATTCTCAAAATTCACCCGGCGCATAGCTATCTCCGGGGGATAGCCGTTGATGGACTTTACATAAAGAAGCGCGCTGAACTTCTCGTTCTGGGTCTTAATTCTTGTATTGCCCTCCAGAATATCACCTGTTTTTAAACCGAAACGGCGGATCTGGCTGGGCGCCACATAGACGTCGTTTTCTCCGGGCAGATAGTTCTCGCAGCGGATAAATCCAAAGCCATCGCTCATAACCTCCAGAATACCTCTCGCCGTAATCCCGCTGTCAAGCTCCGCCGGGAATTTCTCTTCCTCCGCGGACTCTGTCCTGCGCGCAGGCGTGCCCGGTGCCGCCACCGATTTGACAGCCACTTCCTTCCCTGCCGCCTTGTCCTTCTCATCTTCCTTAAGCATCGCCTCGACAACCTGTGCTTTCTTCATAGTCGAAGTGCCCTTGATGCCTCTCGATTTTGCGATCTCCTTTAAGTCCGTAAGCGCCAGCGATTCATACTTTTCTCTCATACATTCCTCCCATATTATCCGTTATTCTCATTGTGCAAGCCTAAAATCTATTTCTCTGTAACCAAATCTTATCTCTCATCTATATCGGAACTGATCTTTCGTCTAGGGATTTCGTGCCTGAAACGACGTAGAAAATGCTTTTTATGCTTGTATTGCTTTATTATACACTATCTTTCCCAAAATAAAAAGGCTTTTTTCCCAAAAAATAGAATCCAAATTTCCATGTATAAAAAGACAGCGGAGATATTGCAGACAAATTCCAAATATTATAAGATATAATGGTCGCAGGGAAAAATTGGATTCGGATATAAAAATACAGGAAGAAACGAGGTAATTCCATGACAACCAACGAAAAGGCGCTTATTTTACACGAAAAGTGGCGGGGAAAACTGGAGACAGTCTCCAAGACTCCCGTCAAAACCCGCGAGGGTCTCTCCCTCGCCTATACACCCGGCGTGGCGGAGCCGTGCAAAGTCATTGCAAAAGATAAAGAGGCCGCTTACACTTACACATGGAAGTCCAACACCGTAGCTGTCGTATCTGACGGCAGCGCAGTTCTGGGACTAGGCAATATCGGCCCCTACGCGGCCATGCCTGTGATGGAAGGCAAAGCGGTGTTATTTAAGGAATTTGGCGGCATCAACGCAGTGCCGATCTGTCTGGATACACAGGACACGGAGGAGATTATCAAAGCAGTGACTTATCTTGCGCCCGGCTTTGGCGGTATCAATCTGGAGGACATCAGCGCGCCCCGCTGTTTTGAGATTGAGGAACGCCTGAAAGAAATACTGGATATCCCCGTCTTCCACGACGACCAGCACGGCACTGCCATCGTCGTTCTTGCCGGCATCATCAACGGCTTAAAGGTGGTAGGCAAGAAAAAGGAGAACTGCAAAGTGGTCGTAAACGGCGCGGGCAGCGCGGGCATAGCTATCACAAAGCTTCTTCTTACTTATGGCTTTCCCAATGTTGTCATGTGCGATAAAGTAGGTATTATTGGTAAAGACACTGAGGGACTCAACTGGATGCAGCAGAAAATGACAGAGGTGACAAACCCTGACGGATTAAACGGCACACTTGCGGATGCCCTGAAAGGCGCGGACATTTTCGTCGGCGTTTCCGCTCCCAATATCGTAACACCTGATATGGTATCCTCCATGAATCAGGACTCCATACTCTTCGCTATGGCAAACCCTGTCCCGGAAATCATGCCGGACGCCGCAAAAGCCGCCGGAGCGCGGGTTGTCGGCACTGGCCGCTCCGATTTCCCGAACCAGGTCAACAACGTGGTAGCCTTCCCAGGCATCTTCAAAGGCGCACTGGAGGGCCGTGCCGTGCAAATCACGGAGGAAATGAAGCTGGCTGCCGCGCAGGCGATCGCAGCCCTCGTCCCCGACGACCAGTTAACCGAGGACAACATTATGCCCGAGGCCTTTGACCCGAAGGTGGCTGCGGTGGTGGCGGAGGCTGTTAAGTCTCATATTACGAAATAGCTATACAAAGAGCATATATAAGCAGGAGGTATTATGGCGCAGGACCCTTTAACCCTCTATAAACTGATTACACTCTACATGCTGGACCGGGTTTCCTTTCCGCTCACCAAGGCGCAGATCGGCGATTTTATTCTGGGACACGACTACACAAACTTCCTGACCCTTCAGCAGGTGATCGCAGAGCTGATCGACGCGGAGCTGATCCGCGCGAAATCCCTGCGCAACCGAACCTACCTGGAGATTACGGAGGAAGGGCGGAACACGCTCTCATACTTTGGCAACCGTATAAACGATTCCATCAAGGAGGACATCATAGCCTTTTTTGCGGATCATGAAATGGATATGCGCAGCGAATCCGCCATCCGCGCGGACTACTACAAATCCACTTCCGGCGAGTTTGAATCGCATCTGACAGTAAAAGAAAAGGACGTGACAGTGGTGGATATCACCCTGTCCGTCCCTGATGAGGATACTGCCGCCGCCATCTGCGACAACTGGCACAAGAAAAACCAGACCATTTACCAGTATCTGGTTTCCCAGCTGTTTTGACCCGCCGACGCTCCTAACGCTTCTTAATCACTTCACTCCAGTTTGATATGCCGATCACCCGCAGGGCAAAATCCGTGTATTTTGCCGATTCCGCGGTGTCCACATACTTATATGCATCATAAATGGATTTCCTGCCGCCGCCCAGCGTACAGATACCCAGATCCAGTCCCTGCGCCACCTCCGACGACGCGTCCGTCTCCCTTGAAAAAAGCATACTATCTATATACCGGTTCGCCTCAATCATCTTATAAGCGTAGACAAAGGAGGCCGCCTGCAGCTCCTGTCCCTTTGATGAGGTATAACCCATCTCGCTTAAGATCAGGTGCCGCACTTCTCCGTCGTCAGTCAGCATTTCCGGCTTTTGCAGATAATCCGTCAGCACGTGGATATTTTTGATCGTGATCACCGGCGTATTCTCGTTCTCCTGCACATAGGAGCCGTTGCTCTGCCACGCTTTCGCACTGGTCAGCGGGTAATTGTAAGGGTGCTGCGCCAGCCCCCAGTCGATGTTCCCCTCCGCCTTTAAATTTCTGTTAAACTCATCCAGAATATCCTTGGAAGCGTAACCATTTTTCGAATAGAGGCTCTTTCCCCACTGCTGATCCAAAGATATGTATACCCGGGCATTGCCGTTGATGCTCAGAATCGCATTATAGAAAATGCGGAATGCCCTTGCATACTCGTCCACATAATCCGGCGTGCTCATATGCTCAATATGGTTCCACTCGCTCCTGGCGTTGATCTCGTTACCGATCACCCAGTTCATCACCTTGCCGTGACCGCTGCCGGAATACCGGCTGGCCAAAAAGGAAGCTATGGCCGCAATACACTCCGTGCCGCTCTCGTCCGTGGCATTAAACGCGTAGTAGGGCGCATGCCCGCCGGACCGCGCTTTCGGATGGATCAGCTCCGGGTGGGAGGAGATATCGTTCAAAATAATCGCCGTGGTGGTAATTCCCCTGTTGGTGAGAGAGGTGAAAATATAGTCATACTCCGCGATGATCTGCCCGTTAAACGCATAGTTGTTTCCATTATAGGTATAGTAAACCGTCGGATAATAATCGTTGCTTGTATGCCCAAGAATCCTGCTTAATGGAATGTTATAGGCGGCATGCTTCACACCCAGGTCATCGAGTTCCGAACTCTGAAGCTTCTCCGGATCCACTAACAGCCCTTTCTTGGATGTGGTGCTCTCAAATTTCGGATGATACCCGGCAATCGCCTCCGGGTTGGTGATATAGTGCGGCTTTGTGATCGCCAGAAAGCTGCCGTTTTTCTTCACAGCCACCACGAACTTGGAAAAAAGACGGGAGCTTGCCGTATTATAATTTAAATTGACCGAAAAGGTCAAATTTACGTCCTTCTGATCCTCTATGAGGTACTCGCCGCCTGTCAGCGCTGACTGGTAAGCCTTTTCCTCAAAGAGGTAATAAAAACCGTCGTCGCTGACAGCCAGATCCTTCGCCTTCATGGTCACGTCGATCTTGCCGGTCTCCGCATTGATCAGGCAGCTTTCAATGGTGGCAAAGTCAGCCGCATTCTCGGCGGTAACCTCCACTTCCTTCGGCCTGTTTTTGATCCCTTCGATCATGTAACGGGCAGCATCCACCAGCGCCTGGGTGGTATCCTTTCCGGCGTTGCGCCTGACACTGTCCTTTCTGTGCTGGGTCTTACTGTACTCGGCTAACTTCATAGCCTCCGTATGTACCATAGCTTCCACCGCCGCACTCTCAGCCGCCAGTATGTCCATATGCCGCTGCACGGTATAGCCGCCAATGCCCCCGGCAACCGCAAGCACGACAGCACAGGCAGCCGCAACAACCAACCGTTTCTTCCAGTTTCCGGGCTTTCTTTCCCGCGCCCGCTCAGCTCTCTGCCTCGCTCTTTTTTCTTTTACTTTCCGCTTATTTTCCGCTACTTTCGCCTTGTCAACGGTGCGCTTTCTTTTCTTCTTCCCGCCTTCTTTTGCAGTATCCTTTACGGGTGTCTTCCCGTCGTCCTTTCTGTCAGTTGTTTCCATGTATTCCCTTTTTCCTTTTTGCAGAATGTACTTTTCACGCTACTATATTACACGATTATGTGGAAAAAGTCCAATACCTTTCCCGTGGGACGCGGTTTTTTAGTCAAACAGTATCTCATCCACCGTCACAAATTCATACCCCTGTTTTTGCAGAATGTCCACAATTTCAAGCGCTGCGGTCACGGTGGACTCATATTCATCATGCATCAGAATGACAGCATTTTCCTCCGCCTTCTCCGTAACTTTCCTGACGATTCCGTTCACGTCGCTGCTGCACCAGTCCATCGGGTCAATCGTCCACAGCACCGGGATCATCGTGAGTTCCTTCTCAAAGCTCTTGTCCCAGCTCCCGTAAGGAGGCCGCACATACTGTGGCTCTTCCCCCGTAATACCGCGAAGCAGCTCGTTCGTCTTAATCAGTTCCGCCTTAAAAGTCTCCCTGTTATTTTTTCCCAGCTGTATGTGGCTGTAAGTGTGGTTGCCGACCAGATGCCCCTCCGCATACATCCGTCGGACCAGTTCCGGATAGGCTTCCGCCTGCTTTCCCATCACAAAAAAGCTGGCTTTGGCTCCCCGCTCCTTCAACCCGTCCAAAAGCTGCTCTGTGCAGTACGGATCCGGCCCGTCGTCAAATGTAATCGCTATTTTGGGCGTATCCACATCTTCCTCCTCATTCATAACACTCGTTACGCATTCGACGGCATCCGCGGGATCACCGCCTCCTGCCGCCATATTTAAACCCCACGCAAGCGCAATAACCAAAAACGCGACAGCCGCAGACACAATAAGAACCACAATTTTCCTTCTTATCTTTATCAAGAGACAACACCTGCAAACCTCTTTTCTCTACCATATATATGCCGGAGGTTTTCGGCAGATTCAGATTCTCATATTAACCGGGAAGCCTGATTTGAAAAGCTTTTGTATATCCTTCCCCAAAGTTCTGGTTCAAAAACAGCTTTCCTCCGTGCATCTCTACGATCTTTTTGGAAATGCCAAGTCCCAAACCGCTGCCGCCCTTCGAGGAGCGGGCCTTGTCACCCCTTGTAAAAGGTTCGAATATATGCGCCGCAAAGGCCGGGTCGACAGGTTCTCCCTCATCCGCCACCGTCAGTTCATATTCCTGCAGGCGCACAAGGACCCTGCCGCCCTCTTTCCCGTAGCGCAGCGCATTTGTGAGCAGGTTGGTAACCGCACGTCCCATCTGCAGTCTGTCCATCTCAAAGGGTACCTGCTCCTCCGGGATTTCCAGCACAAGCTCCATCTTCCTGTCCTCATAATCCGCGTAGAGGAGCGCCGTCATCTCCCTTGTAAGCTCCGCCAGATCCCCCGGCTCCTTATGCAGAGTAAACCCCTCGCTCTCCAGCTTCACATACTCAAAGAGAATCGTGAGCAGCTCGTCCATCCGCATGGCTTTCGCGTAGATCGCATCCAGATAAGGCTGTCTGTCCTTTTCTTTCACTACGCCCTCGGACAACGCCTTACTGTACCCGCAGATCGTGGTGATCGGCGTTTTGATATCGTGTGCAATATCCGAAAGCATCAGATTCCGTCTCTGGTCCCTGACCAGCTTCTGCGCCTCCTCCTGCGCAAGCAGCTCATTAAACTTCCTTGTCACGATCCGGGAATAATACAGCGCTCCCACCAGATAGGGGAGTATCCTGATTAACAGAAGTCCGATAATCCCCCCTATAATCATAATGCGCAGTATCACGCCCCACACGCCGCTATAAAGCGGCGAAGTGACCTGAATATTCATGCTGCTGCCCATTGCCTGTTCAATCTCACTCTGCACCCACTCTCTGATTCCCGACGGCAGAAACCCTGTGAAAAAACAAAATAACACCTGTAGCATCCATGCCACCATATTGCTGTTACCCTTAATTTCAACCTGCTGGCTTTCCAGAAATGTAAGTGCTGCCGGGGTTATGACCACCCTGTAAAGAATATTGACTGCCTCCACGCTCCAGTAGACACAGAACAGAACAATCAGAAACCGCTGTACCAGAAACCATTTTACGCTCTTATTCATCTTAGTCCGCGCCTCACTCTTTTTCCATACGGTATCCCAGTCCCCTGATTGTCCGGATGTACTCCCTACCGTCCTGATCCAGTTTGGCGCGCAGTTTGGAAATGCACACCATCACGTTGTTGTCAGAAACCATATATGTCTCTTCCCAGCCAGCCTCAAATATCTGCTGTTTGGTAAACACCCTGCCCGGATTTTCCATAAAGAGCTTCATAATCCGAAATTCCACCGAAGTCAGTTCGATCCGCTCCCCGTTCCGATACAAAAGACAGGAATCCGGTTCCAGACACAGATTTCCCACCTGAATCGTTTTGTCTTTGTCTTCCCTGCTCTCTCCCGCGCCAAGCGCATAAAACCTGCGCAGATTAGATTTCACCCTCGCCACCGCTTCCAGCGGTACAAAGGGCTTCGTGATATAATCGTCCGCACCCAGATCCAGCCCAAGAATTTTGTCAGAATCGCTGCTTTTGGCCGAAAGCATAATCACCGGGAGATTATTTTCTTCCCTTATATTCCGCAGCACCCGATATCCATCCATTCCCGGCATCATGATATCCAGAAGGGCCAGATCAATCTTTTCCTCTCTGACCAGCCTGACCGCCTCCGTGCCGTCCGCCGCCTCCACAATCTCATATCCTTCTTTTTCCAGATACAGGCGGAGTACCTCCCGGATCTCCGCCTCGTCATCTGCGACTAATATTCTGTAAGCCATTTCATTCCCCGTTATTATTCTCTATTTTCCGATAGTTACCACTGCTGTCCGTTTTCGTTTCCATTTACACCGTACTGTCCGTTCACGCCGTACTGCCCATTCATGCCGTACTGCTCATCCATACCGTATTGCCCATCCATACCGTATTGTCCGTTCATACTGCCCTGCCCGTATACAGGCATATTCACGTTATTCATAAGACGCGTGTTTCTAAGCTGGCAGTACAGGGCCGCAAACGTCAGATTCCGATATGGCTGCACATATAAAATTTCCACAATGCCGAACGTGAGTGCTCCCAGAATGTGCCACAAAATAAAGGACAGCCCCAGCACAAA
Source organism: Lachnospiraceae bacterium UBA7143 (assembly GCA_002491905.1). GTDB lineage: Bacteria > Bacillota > Clostridia > Lachnospirales > Lachnospiraceae > UBA3282. The sequence continues at coordinate 23,222 of DKWV01000031.1, forward strand.
GGTCTTCCACTTCTGCCCGTCCATCATATTCCGGCTCATCTCCAGCGCCGCCTTGTACTCCATGTCAGGATTCTCCGTCAAAATGTAAGGCACCATATAATACTCATACATCTTGATAATGCCAGGCACGATAAGCAGCAGCGCCCATAAAAAAATACGCAAATCCCTGTGGAACAACACTTTTACAATATTTTTGTATGAATGGTCAAACCCGTAGGCAATCTCCTTCACCTGCGCAACATCCTCAACGCTCTTAATCATAAAGCGCTTGCCGCCCACATCGAACGGATTGATCAGGAAGATGTCCACAATCAGGATCACTGCCAATACAATTGCAAAAATAATCAGAAAAACAACAACCGCTACGAATCCGATAAACATGCCTTCCCAAAAACTGATCTCTACATCCTCGCTCGAGAACTCGCCGCCGTCGATCGTCTCTACCGTCACTTTGTCCGAATCGGCTGACTTCCTTACTGTGACAATGCTTTTCTTCCCGGTCGGCAAAGAGCCGCTTCGCATCTCCTGCACATTTTCTTCCCCACTGTTCTGGTAGGTTGTCTTGTTAAAAGTGAAGCCCCCCGTCTCACAGCCCAACAGTACAAGAATCGCGGATACCAGCACAATCTTCCAATAATTCCTGTGCAGGGCCGCTTTCGCCACTTCCTTTAATTTACTTCTCGTCCACATAATATGTTTCCTCCTTATATTTGGCGTCCCCGGTATCGGGGGTGTCATCCTGTTTACGGTATCAGGATAACACGCCTTTCTTAAAACAAAAGAGGCGCAACCTTAACGGAATCTTAAACCGTTTCAATCCACCCCGCTTGCCGTTCAGTTCTCCTCCAAACCCATATATTTCAGATAAAGTCTCTCAAACTCTTCCGTTTCCGCCAGATTAACGCTTTCCGCAAGGACAGTCCTCTCTTCCAGCCAACCGCCGGCAGTTCTATCAAAAGACAGATCCCGCCCCAGCTCATACGCTCCGGCAAGCGACGTATTCCCCACAGCCTGCACTCTGCCGCGCATATAAGCGGGCAGAAGGCCGATGGCCACTGCCGCCTCCACATCCAGATAATATCCGAAACCGCCCGCCAGGAAGACCTTTTCTATTGCGGGCCGCCCCATCCTTTCCCACAAAATCTCCACACCGGCGCGTACAGCAGCCTTTGCCATCTGTAAAGCTCGAATATCCTCCTGCTTAATATAGTGTACATTCTTATTTTGATTTCCAGACTCTACGTCTTTCTTCCCGTCCTCTATCCGCACACCCTCTGTAAAATACGGTTCCTCCAGAAGTCCCGTTTCATCCAATATTCCTCTGCCCAAAAGCCTCGCGGTGAGCGCGATCCGATCCGTGCCGATCATCGTACCGTCCCCCTCAAAGGCCGGTCCAGCCGCCGTAGCAGTTACAATCATGCGCTGCCCGTCCGTGACAGCCATCTCCCCATTGGTACCCAAGTCAATAAACAGTACGGCCTGCCCCCTGTCCTCCGATCTCCCGCCGGAAAGCAGTCCCAACGCATACAGTCCGGCCACGACATCTCCTCCCACAAAGGCGCTGATGCAGGGCGCGAAGTAGACCGGGAACCCGAAAATGCCCTCACCGTCCATACCCTGCGGGTTCTCCGGCAGATTACCAATTCCCGCAAGTAAGCGGTCCGCCGCTATCTTCTGCAGTCCCGTCTCTACCGGCACAAAGGGCGCCCTTCCCAGAGACGCCACATCATATCCAAGCAGAAGATGCTCCATAGCGGTATTCCCGGCAATGCACATGCAGAGGATTCCTTTGCCCCGCAGATATTCCCAAAACTGCCCAAGCCCTCTTAAAATCACCCCGCAGACAAGTCTGCGCAGTTCCTCGCCCTGTCCGTCGACTGACGCCTGTATACGTGCCAGCACATCCGCCCCGTATCTCTGCTGGGGATTTCTCTCACAATAAGTATCCGCCGTCTCACCCGTGTCCGCATTTCTAAGCTGCATGGCAATAGTCGTCGTCCCCAGATCAACCGCTATTATATAACAACCGTTTTTTTCTCCTCCGTCCGGGCTTTTTATGGTGGATTTCATATCGACTGGTTTTTGATTTTCAGACAGGCCATTTTTTCGACCAATTAAGTCAATATTTTCTGACAGAAGGTTTATTTCCGTGACAATGGGGATTTCCTCTTGCTCCGTTTCGACCATTCTGATTGTGCAGTCCGCTTTTGGCCTGGTCACGCAGGCCAGCCGATAGCCTTGCCGCAGTTCCTCCGGTTCCAGTCGGCTTCTCTCAAGTCCCGTGGGGAGAGGCGCTCCTTTCAAAAACTGTACGACACACCGTCCGCAGTCCCCTCTCCCGCCGCAGAAGCTGCCGTCCATAAGATGGTTCTTTAATAAAAGCGGCATCAATGTCATAGCTGACTCCTGTGTCAGTGTCAGATTCCCGGTATTTGTACTGCCATCCACCCCATTCGGTTTTTCGATACCCGTAACAACCGTAATTTTTATTTTCTCAGACAAATTGATTTTTCTCCTCGTCGTAATGATAATCAATTCCTGCCAGTTTTTCGACTATATCGGAACGGTCTGCATCGAGATCTTCGCAGAGCTGATCGAGACTGGAATAAAAGTCTCTCAGTTTTAAGTTTACATAACTCAATAACATCACAGGATCTTTCGGTATCATCTCCATCCACCTTTCTATCAGTTTTTGCCAAATCACGGTCCTTAAAACAGACATGCCTTCAGTAGGTTCCCAGCCATCTTATTCCAGCCGCATCTCCACACGGTATGTTTTTCCGTCACTTGCCACCCGCGCCATACTGCCGCAGATTAACGGCATGGAAGGCGGCAAATGGCCGATATCCAAATCCATAAGAACCGGTACATGGTAAGAGTACAGCATTTCACAGACTGCCTGATACTCATCAATCCCAAATTCTTCCACATCCATACCAATTCTCGGCCTGCCGATCAGGAACCCTTTACAGTGCTTAAACCATCCTGCATGTTCCATCTGCCACATGGCACGGCGTATCCCCATCAGGTTCAGGTCGCACGCCTCCAAAAACCAGATGATTCCCTCCTCCCGGTACCGCTCCGCAAACGCAGACACCTTATCATACCGAGTGCCGAGGAGATTGGTCAGACAATCCATACATCCCCCCAGAAGCCGCCCTGTAAATTCAATTTTTTCCGCTCCGTCCCTGCTCTGCTCTTTCCTGCCCGGATCGCCTGCCCCCTCCTGCTCCGCTTTCCGCATGCTCGCCACATTTGTTCCGCCATCCGGCAGATAATATTTCATAACAGATGTTTCCGTCAGGTTATACGGTATATAAGGATGCTCCCCATCCTTTAACGACTCACGCTCCCATTTATCATATCCCTGCATAGTCAGTTTCTTTCCACAGAGAAGTGACATGGCATCATTTAATGACGGGTGTAACGGTTCCATTCCGAAAGCCGACGCGCAGGGCCCATACACAGATGCCACATCGCACAGGGTCGTCAGCAGAAATGTGAAATTCGTGTTATCCGAATATCCCAGATACCACTTGGGAGCCGCCTTTCCAATGCGCTCAAAATCTACATAATCCAGGATTTCGCACATCAGTTCTCCGCCTCCGCAGGAAATGAGACAGTCGTTATTTTTATCACAGTACCAGGCTGTCAGCTCCTCCCCGCACTTCCGGGGCACATTGCTGATACCCACGCCCATCTCCACATAGCAGTTCGGGCCAAGCTGCAAACGAAAGCCCTGCTCCCTCCATCTCCTCTGGGCATTCAGAAATCCACTCTTATACGGCTCTGTGGCGCAGCCAAAGGACGGCGCCACAAACCCAATCGTCCCGTTTTCCAGTAAAAATGCCGGATATCTCATAGTTACCTCCATACCGAAGCAATTTCCCGTGAAGGCCGCAAGCCAACATCTCCTGCGCTAAAAGTAGATTTAGCATTTGAGGAAAAAGCCGACTTATCCACACTTTTTTCTCTGCTTCAATCTTTTTTTGCTCCAATTCCGCTAAATCCTATTTTAATCACAGGTGCTTTTGTCTCTCGCCGGTTCTTCGCGCTCCATTTTGCGGTTTCACAATAACTATATAGGTCAATTTTGCTTTCCGCCTACTTTCTTACCATACCACACTTACAATCATCTTGCCAGCCCGGACAGAGAAAAAGGCCCGGCGTTTTTCTATCCTTCCCCAACGCCGGGTCTTTCCTCTCCCAATTCCCTTTTTATAACAAGTGCTTTTTATTTTCTTCTGGCCGCAAGCGTCCCATTCTCCACCGTAATCAGGATCACATCTTTCGCATCTACCTGATCCGAGAGAATCAGCTTCGCGGACAGGGTTTCCACATACTTCTGGATATACCGTTTCAGCGGTCTTGCACCGTACACCGGATCATAAGCATTTTCCACAACAAACTGCTCCGCTTCAGGCGTCAGCTCGATGGAGAGTTCCCGATCCGCCAGTCTCCTGTTGAGATCATCCACGATCAGCCGTATGATACCGCCGATATTCTCCTTCGTCAAAGGCTTAAACAGGATTGTCTCATCCAGCCTGTTCAAAAATTCCGGCCGGAAATGGTTCCGCAGATCGCCCATTACAAGCTTCTCCGCCTCCTCTGTGATCGCTCCCTGCGCGTCAATCCCGTCCAGCAGATACTCCGCGCCGATATTTGAAGTCATAATCAGGATCGTATTCTTAAAATCCACTGTCCGCCCCTGCGAGTCGGTGATCCGCCCGTCGTCCAACACCTGTAAGAGCACGTTGAACACATCGGGATGGGCCTTTTCAATCTCGTCAAACAGCACCACCGAATACGGCTTTCTTCTCACCGCCTCCGTCAGCTGGCCGCCCTCCTCATAGCCCACATATCCGGGAGGCGCCCCGATCAGCCTGGACACAGAGTATTTCTCCATATATTCGCTCATGTCAATACGAACCATGTTCGTCTCATCGTCAAAGAGGGATGCCGCCAGTGCCTTGGCAAGCTCCGTCTTGCCCACTCCCGTAGGACCGAGGAACAGGAAGGATCCGATCGGCTTGGTGGGATCTTTGATCCCCGCCTTGGAACGAATAATAGCATCTGTTACCTTTGTCACGCCTTCGTCCTGACCGATCACCCGCTTGTGCAGCTCCTCATCCAGATGCAGGGTTTTATTCCGCTCGCTCTCCGTCAGCTTGGACACAGGAATCCCCGTCCAGCGTGAAATGATCTTCGCAATCTCCTCGTCGGATACACTCTGGTGCACAAGGGAAAGTTCTTCCGCGCCAACCTTTTCCTCCTCAATCTCCAACTGCTGCTTTAATGCAGGCAGCCTGCCATAGCTTAATTCCGCTGCCTTCTCGTAATCGCCCTCCTGCTGGGCAATCTGAATCTGACCGTTCACCTCGTCGATCTCTTCCCGGATCTTGGAGAGTTTCTCCACAGAGGCCTTCTCGTTCTCCCACTGCGCCATGCGGTTTTTCAGCTCTTCCTTCAGCTCCGCCAGCTCCTTTTGCAGATTGGAGAGCCGCTCGCGGCTCAGATTGTCGTCCTCCTTTTTGAGCGCCGTCTCCTCAATCTCCAACTGCATCACCCTGCGGCGCAGCTCATCCAGCTCCGTCGGCATGGAATCCAGCTCCGTCTTAATCAGCGCACAGGCCTCATCCACCAGGTCAATCGCCTTATCCGGCAGGAACCGGTCAGAAATATAACGGTTAGACAACACCGCCGCGCTGACCAGCGCATTGTCCATGATTTTCACGCCGTGGTAAACCTCATAGCGCTCTTTCAGTCCGCGCAGAATGGAAATGGTGTCCTCCACCGTCGGCTCATCCACCATAACCGGCTGGAAACGCCTCTCCAGCGCAGCATCTTTCTCGATGTACTGGCGGTACTCATCCAGCGTCGTCGCGCCGATACAGTGCAGTTCACCCCTGGCCAGCATAGGTTTTAACATATTGCCGGCATCCATAGCGCCGTCCGTCTTGCCCGCCCCCACAATGGTGTGCAGTTCGTCGATGAAGAGGATAATCTGCCCATCGCTGTTCTTCACGTCGTCCAGCACCGCTTTCAGACGCTCCTCAAACTCGCCCCGGTACTTCGCGCCAGCAACTAACGCTCCCATATCCAGCGAGAATATCTTTTTGTCCTTAAGTCCTTCCGGCACATCGCCCCTGACAATCCGCTGCGCCAATCCTTCCGCCACCGCCGTCTTGCCCACGCCGGGTTCGCCGATCAATACGGGATTGTTTTTCGTCTTTCTTGACAGTATTCGAATCACATTGCGAATCTCGGTATCCCTGCCGATCACGGGATCAAGCTTCTGGTTCCTGGCTCTCTCCACCAGATCCTGTCCATATTTCTCCAACGTATCATAAGTCGCCTCGGGATTGTCCGAGGTCACCCGCTGATTGCCCCGCACGGTGGAAAGCGCCTGCAGGAACCGCTCCTTTGTGATGCCGAACTCCCGGAAAATCTCCTTGATCTCCTTATTGGGGTGTTTTAACATGGCAAGGAAAAGATGCTCCACCGAAACGTACTCATCGCCCAGTGCCTTCGCCTCATCCTCCGCACCGATCAGCACTTTGTTCAGATCCTGTCCAATAAAGATCTGGCCGCCCTGTACCTTCGTGCGCTTGGAAAGCCCCTGTTCCACGCGGTTCGTAAAGTATTCCTTCTGTATCTCCATCTTCTCAATCAGCTTGAGAATCAGGCTGTCGTCAATGGTAAGCAGGCTGTATAACAGGTGTTCTTCTTCAATTTCCTGATTGCCGTACTCGTAAGCAAGCTTTTCACACTGTTCTACTGCCTGTATGGATTTCTGCGTAAATTTTGTTAAGTTCATAACATACACCTCCCTGCTGCGCAGATGCATTATGTCGATCTGTTCTATCTACACTATCACAATACAACGTATTGTTAGCACTGTCAAGCATTGAGTGCTAAAATTGTGTGAAAATTTTATAAAACTCTTATTTTACGAATCCGCGAAAACAGAAAACAGGAAGTCTCTGCAACTTCCTGCCAAAACTTTGTTTATTTTTAAATCTTTACAACCTTTTCTGTAATATCTCCCTATCGCTGTCATTCACTCCAAGCGGATTCATCGCATGCTTTGCTTCCAGCTTCATATTCGTCATAAGATTTCTTGTGGACTCCAACAGGCTGTTCAATCTTACTTGCTCTGCATATTCTTCCGCATACTTCTCAACTGCCTTACTCATAATCTTTTATTCTCTGTGCTACTTTGATCCACTCTAAATCACAGCTTCTTCAAAAGCATAGCCTTATCTGCCTCTGATACCTTCATAGCTGTCATCGCCTGTTCCGCGGACAACTGCATAGACTCCATCAAATTCTTTATGGACACCAGCAAACTATTCAGTCTTACATTTTCCGCATACTTTTCAACCGCTTCACACATTCTCTTCCGACCTCCTTCTTCCTTAAAATGCTTTACCCCTTTAGCCAATTCCGGATAATACATATCCTTCGCTTCCTTACAGCCAAAGTCGTGCATCAATTTCCCGACCGTGTCTTCTCCCTTATAATTTCCATTCACATAGACAATATGAGAACCATCATCAAAGATATCGTCAATCTCCTCAAAATGCCGATTAATCGTATAGATCGATATCCCATGTCCAAAGATATCCGTCTGGGTAATAAACACCATATACGAATCCTGAAGTTCTGAAAAATCCTGCCCTGCTTTCAGCATCCGTGAATCCATCATACTGCTGTTAAATCTGGCGCGGCGTATATGCGCTCCCTCCGGTTTTTTCTGCACTTCCACATTATAGTGCTTTCCCGTGCTGTCCTTTGCCAGAATATCTAAACGGATATCCCGCCCGCCAACTATCGGGCTCTGCAATTCTCTCTGCCCCACAACGCTTATAACCTGGATATCGTCCTTTTTCAGTATAATCTTTAACAGAAGTGCTGTTGCCTCTATATTCCCATCAAATACCATAGACATCAGATCATCATCGAATAAACTCATACCATCGACAATCTGCTCTACGGTTCTGGTATCCTGCCGTATTTCTTCTCCAGCCAACTAATCACCGCCTTTTTGACTGTCTTTTCTCTTGCCGTCTCATCATTAAGTTACTATTATTATATCCTATCGTGCAAGGACTCACAATCTGATTTTTCTGAAATCATAGCCCCGGAAGGCATGAATCGGAAGCACAAATCAATTATGCCAAAACACATTTCACCGTCCATCCCGTACACCATTTTGTATACCATTTTTTGAAAAATGACAATTTTTGATGACACAAGACGAATTGTTAAAACTGCGATATCCTTATCCCCATCTCAGGTTTTTAATGTTTCCTCCCATACCCCGTCAAAATGGCCACCGCCAGTATCACAAGCATACACAGGGAATAATAATTCACGAAAGGCACCGCCCCCGGCGCAACGGCAGCCCCCTCCCCGAACTGGGCGGACAGCTGCGCCGGAATGACGCAGTGCACGGTCCACGGCGCGAGGAAACAGAAAACACACCCTGTACAGTCCATCAGGTTCGCGCGGCGGTATCTGTCCACACCCGCCTTTTCGCCAATCTCATGAATCAAATCGCCAAGCGCCACAATCGCTACAGAAATAACACCCGTTACCATGCTTAGAATGCCAACGGACAGCACAATGGTCGCTTCTGTGCTGCGCTCCGTTTTAGCCAGCCTGGTCAGAAGCGCCCCCACGTCCTCAAAAAGGCCGCTGCATTCCAATACCCCCAAAAGAGCAAACACACCGATCAGCATTGCCATCGTCCCCGCCGTCCCCGTGATAGCCTCTATAATAGCGCCCGATACGGAAAATCCGCCAGGAAAGGCAACGAGATCTCCCACCGTATAAATGCCGGACAGAAGTCCCGCCGCGATTCCTGCCACAATCCCCCAGGAAAGGGCAGTGATCAAGTGCTTTCTCATCATACAGAGCACAATAATCACGAGCGGCACCACCAGCATAATCAGGCTGAGCGGATTTGCCTGCACATTCGCCGCCCCTGCAGCGGCACTTCCCTGTGTCGTCCTGGAGAAAAACAGAAACAGAAGCAGTGCCCCCGCCGCCGCAGGCAGGCTGTAACGCATCCGTGTCCTCACCACGGTCCCCAAATCCGCATGCTGTGTGGCGGAGGATGCAATCGTGGTATCCGAAATCGGGCCGAGGTTATCGCCAAACGCCGCGCCCGACACAATAGCGCCTATCATAAACTCCGGTGACGCGCCAGCCATCACGCCCACCGGGAACAGAATGGGAATCACTACAAAATAGGTGCCCACCGAGGTTCCCGTGGCAAATGCCAACAGACAGGTGATGAGGAAGCTCGCTGCCACAAAAAGCCGGCCCGTAAATCCCGCCTCCACCACATAGGCTGCGATGGTCTGCACCGCACCGCTGGCCGAGATCAGCTTGCCCGAAACCGCCGCCAGTATCACCGCCAGCACAATCACGCCGAACATCGGCTTGCTCAGACCGTATACCAGCGCTTCCCCGTATGCTTTTTCATCTTTTGCAAATATAACACCCACTATTAATGCTGTAAAAAATGCCAGCACATAGCCGTTCACATTGGACTGGCTGACCGCCGCCCACAAAATCATCGCCGCGGCCGCGGCAAGCGGCGCAAGGCTCCCCGCCTTTCCGAAACGGTACTCAATTCTCTGTACTTTCTGATCCATAGTTTATCCTTTCCGAAGCAAAAACGCCTCATAAACTCCTTTTCTAAAACTACAGCAGCCCCAGCAGCTCCCCATGTATTTTCCCATTGGATGCCGCCACGCTGGTCCTTCCGGAAAAACCCAGCGGCTCTCCCCCGAAATCCGTCACCTGTCCTCCGGCCTCTTTGACCAGAAGCAGCCCGGCCGCGAAATCCCACGGACTCAGTCGCGGCTCGAAAAATCCGCCGGTGCGTCCACACGCCACATAGGCCAAGTCCAAGGCCGCCGTGCCTGTCCTGCGGATATCCTGCGCCCTGTCAAAGACACGCCGCATACGCTGAAAATTCTGGTCCGCCAGATCTCTGTCATAGGGAGATGTGCCGACCGAAATAATGGTTTCGCTCAAAGCTGCGGCCCCCGATACATGGATCGGACTGCCATTTAAAAAGCTGCCCTTCCCTTTCTGCGCATGGTAAACATCCTCACGGAAGGGATCGTAAACAACGCCAAGCGTAATCTCCCCTTTTTCATACAACGCCAGCGATACCACGCTGTGCTGATAATCGTGGATCAGATTGGTGGTGCCGTCTATGGGGTCCAGAATCCAGTAGGTGTCGCCGGACATCTCGTGCAGTCCCTCCTCCTCCCCCAGAAACTGGATATCGGGAAAGCGGCTCCCCAGTTCCCGTGCCAGAAAGTTCTGGATATCTGTGTCCACCTGGGTCACATAGTCGGCCCGCCCCTTGGTCCTAATATGTCCGGCTCTCTCCCGGTTTCCCACAAAAGCTTTGGTTTCCTTCACCAGCGCAATAATTTCCTGCAGATTCATTCGATTATCCTTCCTTTCTGCTTTTCCTTCCTGCTCCTCCGCCCGTTCCACGGACGCCGCTTGTTTTTCCTGTGCACTTTCTATATTATATATCTGCCTGGATTTTTTCGGCAATAGCATATTTTCAGAGGAAAGAACAGCAAATACTTGTCACCTTTTGGGACACATGTCCGTATATAGGGTAAGAGGCCTCTCAGAAGTACGGCAGCGATGAATTTGCGGCCGCTGTGTATTTCTGTTCATTATACGAAGGAAGGAGGAAGGTGTCTTGAGCGAAAACTGCGAACCTGATGCGGAGCGCATCCTGCGGACCCACGGCGACATGCTCTACCGCACCGCCTATCTGCTTCTTGGGAATCCCCATGACGTGCAGGACGCCCTGCAGGAAACACTGCTTCGCTATCTGGAAAAGGCACCCGCGTTTGCCTCACAGGATCACGAAAAAGCATGGCTTCTGCGGGTTACCGCAAACTGCTGTAAGGATTGTCTGCGCTTTCGCAAACGGCATTCCTATCTCGATTTAGAACCACTCAGGGAGTGTCTCCCCGCACAGGAACATCAACATCTGCAGGAGCTGTACGCCCTGCCTGCCAAGTGGAAGACCGTGCTTGTCCTGCATTACTTTGAGGGCTACTCACTGAAAGAGATCGGTGAAATCCTTAACCTGTCGGAAAATGCAGTCAAAAAACGACTGCAGAGGGCAAGAGAAGCCCTGCGGCTGGAGCTGGAAAAATAAAGCAAATTCATGGTAATTGCGAAACTCTTTCCAAGTTGTTGGAATTGCACAATTAATTTACGCTGAAATGGGTTTCGCAGTTATCACGCAAAATAACCATATGATACAAGGAGGTCACATTATGAATGAAAAAGATTTGATGAGGATAAAAGAATCCTTTATTTTGCCATCTGCGATGGTAGATACGCTGGCAGAAGGCTGTACTGTTTCCGGGAATCGCCAAGAAGGCTGCCGCCGTTTCTCCCCGCGCACCCGCTCCGCCAACCACCGCCTCCACTCCTGCAGATACCGCAGGCTCTGTGCCGCCGCGGCCGCACTCTTCTGCATCCTCGCAGCCGGTTCCACTTCACTTGCCTACAATGTCTATCAGGAAAAACAGCTTGCCGTCTTTATGGAGCCAGAATTAACCCAGGCAGAAATTGACTATATCGGTCAGAAAATCGCCGGGATACGCGAAATTTCTTCCTGCCAGTATGTCAACGGCAACGAGGCGTGGGAAGAATTTAAAGCCGCTTACCTCACTGACGAAAACGGCGTGGAAATCGCATCCTTTGAGGAAAATCCGCTGGCGGACTCTTTCAACTACCGGGTGAGCGTCCGCCTGAACGCCGACACGCAGGCTGTCCGGGAGCAAATCGGCAGCCTGCCCGGCGTGCGCAAAATCACGACGGTGCGGGAGGCGGAGGCTGATCAAGCCTCCCGTGCCGAGTAATCAATGCGGAGAATGCCGTTTTTAGGCATTTTCCAGCGCTGTGATATCCCCCACCGGCTCCTTCAGCCCCTCGATCACAATTCCCTGCTTCTTTGCGTAATCCCAGAGCGCCGCATGGATAGCCTCCTCCGCCAGAAGGGAACAGTGTACTTTCACCGGCGGGAGGCCGTCCAGCGCCTCCATCACGGCCTTGTTTGTCACCTGCAAAGCCTCCTGCACGGTCTTCCCTTTCACCAGCTCGGTGGCCATACTGCTTGTGGCCACAGCCGCGCCGCAGCCGAAGGTCTTGAATTTCACATCCCGTATCACGCCCGACTCATCCACATCCAGATACATGCGCATGACGTCTCCGCACTTGGCGTTTCCCACGGTGCCGACGCCACTGGGATTCTCGATTTCCCCCATGTTGCGGGGATTATTAAAATGATCCATCACTTTTTCACTGTACATATTTACCACCTTTCATCGCGTCCTCATATAAAGGCGACATGTCACGCAGCCGCCCCACAATCTCCTTGAGCGCCTCCACCGTCTCGTCAAGCTCCTCCTTCGTGGTTTCCTCCGACAGGGTAAGCCGCAGCGACCCGTGGGCAATTTCATGGGGCAGGCCAATGGCCAGAAGCACATGGGACGGGTCAAGTGCGCCCGAAGTGCACGCCGATCCGCTGGAACCGCAGATGCCCCGCTGGTCTAACAGGATCAACAGCGATTCCCCTTCTATGAAGCGGAAACAAAAATGGGCGTTGCCCGGCAGCCGCTCCTGCCTGTGGCCGTTCAATCTCGTGTAAGGGATTTCCGCAAGCACCCTGTCAATTAGATAATCCCGCAGGGCGGTTTCTTTGGCACACCGTTCCTGCATGGTTTCCTCCGCCAGGGCCGCCGCCTTCCCGAATCCCACAATTCCCGGCACATTTAAGGTGCCTGCTCTGCGGCCCCTCTCCTGTGCCCCACCGTGAATCAGTGGACGGAGACGCACATTCTCCCGACAGTAGAGGATTCCCACGCCCTTCGGCCCGTTCAGCTTATGTCCGCTGGCTGAAAGCAGGTCGATATGCATCTCCTCCACGTTAAGGGGTACATGTCCATAGGACTGCACCGCATCCGTATGAAAGAGGATGCCCCTCTCCTTTGCGATCTCCCCGATCTTTGCAATCGGCTCCAGCGTGCCGATCTCATTGTTCGCAGCCATCACGGAAATCAGGATTGTATCAGGCCGGATCGCCTTTTCCAAAGCCTCCGGCGAAATCTTCCCTTCGCCGTCCACATCCAGATACGTCACCTCATACCCCTGCTTTTCCAGATACTCACAGGTGTGCAGTACCGCGTGATGCTCGATTTTGCTCGTAATAATATGCCTGCCCTTATCCCGCAGTCCTTCCGCCACAGCCCGGATTGCCCAGTTGTCGGACTCGCTGCCTCCCGCCGTAAAATAGATTTCGTTCGGCTTTGCGCCGATCAGCGCCGCCGCCCGCTCCCTGGCAGTTCCCACCGCCTTCTTCGCCTCCCCGGCGAAACTGTAAATAGCGGATGGATTCGCGTAGGTTTCCCGGAAGTAGGGCAGCATCTCCTGCAGCACCTCCTCGTGCACTCTGGTGGTTGCCGCGTTGTCCAAATATATTCTCTGACTCATATCCGTATTTTTACACACTCCTTTACCATAATGTCAAACGTTATTCATATATAGAATACCGTTTGCTTTCATATAATCCCCATCGGTTTACTATTCTATAGGCTATTATAGCAGGCTTGCAGAAAACTGCAAGCCCATTTTTGCCATTTCCAATTTCCTTACTACATCAAAAACATCATAATAAAAGTTTCACCGCTATTCGCATATAATTGTTTTCAACTGCTTTTTCAACTCTGGGAAATCTGTATAAACGGTATGATAAACATCTTCCATTCTCAACGTTTGATACTTATGTGCCGCGATGTCGCGCATTCCTGCTATCGCTTTCCACGGAATCTGTGAATACTCTTTTCTTGTATCATCCGTAACATTCTTAACAAGCTCACCAATATTAATAACAGTCATACTAACCGCCCGTTTCAATTTCTCGTCAGCGAGAAATTCTTCCAAAGTAGCTGCCCCTAACATTTCACATCCGATATTTATTTCTGAAATCACTTTCTCAACAATTATTTGATCCCTATGATGCATACAGTTCTACTACCTTTCCAACTTCAATCAAATCCGTTTCTTTGAGCGGACCATGTATAATATCCACTCCTACATTTAGCATTTCCTCAAGTTTCACTTTTATCATGGACAATGTAAGCAGGGAAACCGGCATTAAAAACTCCATAATTAAATCCACATCACTGTCTTCACGATTTGTACCTTCTGCTCTTGATCCAAAGAGGGAAACTCTTTTAATCGGATAGTCTTCCACAATTTTCTGTATGTTACTTTTTAAATTTTCTATTGTCATGAAAAATCTCCTCATAGTATCCTTGCTATTCGTGTAAAGGCACTCTCAAATATGTCCCTTTCCTCAACCCCATTCCTGACACTCCCTACCACTATCATATCCTCTCGCCGCATTTCTATCAAGCATTTCCTCCCGCCTTTTATTTTCGCCCCAAGACACGGACCGGGCGGCTATTTGCATAGCCGCCCGTATCTCATCCCCTTTTACACTGTAAGACAGTGTTATAATGTTCGCAGAAAAAACCTCGCAACGGTGAAACAGTCTTCCGTTTTTCCTGCGCCATTACCATGTTAATGTCCGATGTCCCGGGACCGCCCGGAAACGTCGGGTTACAAACCGAGATGCTACCATCTCCAACATAAACGCCTCTCTGTCTATGCCTTTCTATCGTCAATGCGGGCATTTCGTATAAGTAGTCTTACTAATCGTCTCACCCTGTATCACATAACCGCATTTACTGCACCTCTGCGCCTTAAATTCCAAAACTACACAACTGCCATCCGAATATTTTGCATGATCATATCCCGTTCCAGAAACAAATGTATGGTTACAGTGCGGCTCTATTCCATCGTCCTCCATGATTGGATAAACATTACCCTCTTCATCCACAAACTGCATGTCATATTTAATCTCTTGTACAATCTTTGGCATTTCCGACTGCTCAAACTCCTGAACTACTTCCTCACCGATCTCCTCTGGAACAAACAGGAACGCATCGCTTTCCACAGCTATTTCTACATCTTCCGATGAAACTTTCTCAGATGTCTCTCTTTCAAATGTATCCCTATACGCAAACACCGTCATGGAATTTGCAAAAACCAATGCTGTTACCAGTGTCACTACCGCAACACGATTCCACTTTTTCCTTCTCATTAGATTATCCATCCTCTCTTTTATCTTTTGTGCATTGTCCCCGAACCCGGATTTCCACCGCGGGGAAACTTTCCCTGTTTTCTTCTCCCGCGCCTCCTCGATCATCAGGCGCAGATACTCCTTCACCTCCTCTTTCGGCTTTTCCTGCATCACGGTTTCATCACAGGAGCATTCGCAGACCTGTTCAAAACTGCTGCGCAGCTTCCATACCAACGGATTCCACCAGTGAATCATCACTGCCAACTGCATGAACATCTTCCACAGCGCATCCATGCGCCTGATATGTACGAGTTCATGTCTAACCAGCAGCTCCGCTTCCCGGCCTGGCATTTCCCTGTTGCAGACAATCACGGGACTGAAGAATCCGAAAGTCATAGTACGGTCTCTTGCGGACGCCTGATACAGAAACACCCGCCGCCGGATTCCGTACTGTCCTTTCAGGCCGTCAAGGAACTCCTTCTGTTCCGGCGTCATGGTCTGATCCGCATAACCGGCCGCCAGACGTGCCATTCCCACATACTCCCTTATCTGTACGGCCATCAGGAAACAGATTCCTGCAATCCATATGACGGCCACCGCTGTCTGGATACCGGCGTAAATATTTATGTGCAGGTTTCCCTCGGCGTGGACTATATGATTTCTCCACGTCAGAGGTACCCTTGCAATCGCCAGAGGCTTCTCCGGCCAGAGATGCCGGAGCGCTGCCACATAACACTTTTTCAAATAAGGTAAAGGAACCAGATAATACAGAATCGCCGCCCTGGCGAGCAGATCATAAAACCGTGCGCAGACCTTATGCCTCAGCAGGTAACGCAGCAACAGATAGATACCTGTCATTGTACTTCCCGAAAGAGTCATGACCAGTAAATATTCCATCGCTTCTTCTCCTAGGTGTTTTCCAGAATTTCGATCAGTTCCTTCGCATCGCTCTCGTTAATCTCGTTTTCCTTCACAAATTCTGCGACAAAATTGCTCAGCCTTCCGCCATACATATGGTCAATCACTGTTTTCATCTGTATGCCGTTATACTCCTCCCGGCTGTACACGACTTTCACTATTCTGTTTTCCCGTTTCACCAGTCCCTTTTCTTCTAACCGGGCCAGAAAGGTATTGAGGGTCTGCCTCTTCCATGTTTTCCCCTCCGCTTCAAACAGGGCAAGCAGCTCTGACTGCTTAACGCCTCCTTCCTGCTCCCACAGCTTTTCCATAACCTCCATTTCCGCTTCGGAAATATTATAAAATTTTTTCATACTTCTACATCTCATATCTTTCCGACCACAAGACTAAATCCTGTAGTCTAATTTTAATATATAATTTTTTGACTCATATGTCAACTTCATACTACAAAATAAATTGAATTTATGCAATAATTGCGTTTCCGGTATACAACTGGTAGTATTTTCCGCGCTCTTCAATCAACTGGTTGTGGGTACCCCTCTCAATGATGCGCCCCTGCTCCAGCACCATAATGCAGTCGGAATTTCTGACCGTGGAGAGCCTGTGGGCAATCACAAAGGTGGTCCTGCCCTTCATCAGCTTATCCATACCGTCCTGCACAATGCGCTCGGTACGGGTGTCGATAGAGCTGGTTGCCTCGTCCAGAATCAACACCGGCGGGTCGGCCACCGCCGCCCTCGCAATCGCCAGAAGCTGTCTCTGTCCCTGGCTCAAATTCGCACCGTCCCCGGAAAGAACGGTGTCATAGCCCTCCGGCAGCCTTCTGATAAAGCTGTCCGCGTTGGCCAGCTTCGCCGCCGCACGCACTTCCTCGTCGGTGGCATCCAGTTTCCCGTAACGGATATTCTCCATGACCGTCCCCGTGAAAAGGTGGGTATCCTGCAGCACGATCCCCAGAGAGCGGCGCAGATCCGCTTTCTTTATCTTATTCACATTGATGCCGTCGTAACGGATCTTCCCGTCCTGTATGTCATAGAAACGGTTAATCAGGTTGGTAATGGTAGTTTTGCCTGCGCCGGTGGAGCCGACGAAAGCGATCTTCTGCCCCGGTTCGGCGTAAAGCTTCACATCGTGGAGCACTATCTTATCATCATTATACCCGAAATCCACCCCGTCGAAAACCACATCTCCCTTAAGTTCCACATAATCCACGGAATGGTCCGCCTGATGTTCATGCCGCCACGCCCAGCGGCCCGTGCGTTCCGGCGTCTCCACAAGCGTACCGTTTTCCTCCTTCACGTTGACCAGCGTCACATAGCCGTTATCCACCTCGGCAGTCTCATCCAGCATCTTGAAGATACGCTCCGCGCCCGCCATCGCCATGACGATCGAGTTGAATTGTTGACTCACTTGGTTTATCGGCATATTAAAGCTTCTGTTGAAGGTCAGGAAACTTGCCAGTTTTCCAAGGGTTAAGCCGGTTGCGCCGGAGAGTGCCAGCGCGCCGCCCACAATGGCGCAGACCACATAGCTCACATTGCCAAGCTGCTGGTTCACGGGACCCACCACGTTGACCAGGTAGTTCGCCTTATCCGCACTCTCAAACAGCGCGTCGTTCAGGTTTCGGAAGTCCTCGATATTCTTTTCCTCGTGATTGAACACCTTGACAACCTTCTGCCCGTTCATCATCTCCTCGATAAAACCGTTTACCTTACCGAGATTGGTCTGCTGTTCCAGAAAATACCGGCCGCTTAAGCCTGCCACTTTTCTTGTTACTACCAGCATAACTGCTACCATAAATAATGTCAACACCGTCAGCGGCACACTCAGGACAATCATGCTGATCAGCACGCTCACAATCGTAATCGCGCTGTTAAATACCTGCGGCATACTCTGGCTGATCATCTGCCGCAGCGTTTCCGTATCATTTGTATAGGTTGACATAATATCTCCGTGGACGTGCGTGTCAAAATATTTAATCGGAAGCGTCTCCATATGGGAAAACAGGTCATCCCTCACATTCCGCAGCGTTCCCTGCGTCACATTGATCATAATGCGGTTCCACGCGTAGGACGAAAACACGCCGATCAGATACAGGCACGCCACTCTTGCAATCGCCCCCGCCAGCGGGGTAAAGTCCGGCACATCCTGCGTCAGCATGGGCGTAATGTAATCGTCGATCAGTCTCTGGATAAACATCGTCCCCTGCACGTTCGCCTGCACACTCACAAAAATCAGCACCGCCACCAGCACCAGATGCGGCCCGTAGCTCTTCGTCACATACCGCATCAGACGCTTAAACACCTTCCCCGGATTCTCTATTCTCTTTCCACCCTGCATTCTTCTTCCCGGTCCCGGCATAATATTACCTCTCTTTCCATTATATGCGGAGTTTGCGGCTGCCTTGCAGACGCGAACTCCCACGTGAGACATAGCGATTCTTAACGAAGCAGCCTCTGCTGCTGAGTTTTAGAATCTCTTCTCACGTTTCGTCAAAATCTCCGCCGCCGTTTGTCTGCGACTCGTAAACTTCCCTGTAGATCTCATTGTCGCGGAGCAGCTCCTCGTGGGTGCCAAACCCGTTCACCCGCCCGTCATCCATAACGATAATGCGGTCCGCATTCATCACGCTGGCCACGCGCTGGGCGATAATCAGCTTCGTGGTATCGGGAATCTCTTCCGCAAAGGCCTTTCTGATCTTCGCGTCCGTGGCCGTATCCACCGCGCTGGTGGAATCGTCCAGAATCAGTACCTTTGGCTTCTTTAAAAGTGCCCTCGCAATGGTAAGCCGCTGTCTCTGGCCGCCGGAGACGTTGGTTCCTCCCTGCTCTATGTATGTGTGGTACCCTTCCGGCATCTTCTCAATAAATTCATCCGCGCAGGCAAGCCTGCACACCCTCCTGCACTCCTCCTCCGTGGCATCCGGGTCTCCCCAGCGCAGGTTATCCAGAATCGTGCCCGAGAAAAGCACGTTTTTCTGCAAAACCACCGCCACCTGATTTCTCAAAGTTTCTATGTCATATTCCCTGACATCCCTGTCACCTACCAGCACAGCACCCTCCGTCACGTCGTAAAGGCGGCTGATCAGATTGACCAGACTGGTCTTTGCGCTGCCGGTACCGCCGATGATGCCGATCGTCTCTCCGGCGTGTATTTTCAGGTTAATATCATGTAAAACCGCCTCGCTGCTCTCCTTATTATAGGAGAAACGCACATGCCGGAACTCGATGTCCCCGCTTGGAACTTCATAGACAGGATCGACCGGATTGGTCAGATCGCTCTTTTCATTGAGCACTTCACAGATACGTTCCGCACTGGCGATACTCATGCTCATCATAACAAAGATCATGGCCACCATCATCAGGCTCATCAATATATTCATACAGTAGGTCAGCAGGCTCATCAGTTCGCCTGTGGTCAGCGTGTCCTGCACGATCTGTTTCGCGCCCAGCCAGCTGATCAGCAGAATACAGCCGTAGACGGTAAACATCATAACCGGCATATTCAGCACCACATGCTGCTCCGCCTTCTGGAAAATATCGTAGATACCCTGGCTGGCACGCTTAAACTTTTTCGTCTCATGCTCCTCTCTCACGTAAGCCTTCACCACGCGGATGGCGCTCACGTTCTCCTGCACGGAAGCGTTCAGCTCATCGTACTTCGGGAAAGCCTGTTTAAAGTACTTCATGGCTCCCCTGATAATGAAAAACAGCACTACGGCGAGCAGAAGCACCGCCACCAGATAAACCGACGCCAGTCTGGCATTGATAAAAAACGCCATCGCCATAGCGCAGATCATACTGACCGGCGCGCGGAAGCAGATCCGCAGGATCATCTGATAAGCATTCTGCATATTCGTCACATCCGTGGTCAGCCTGGTCACCAGCCCCGCCGTGCTGAATTTATCCAGACTGGCAAAAGAGAACGTCTGGATGTTCTCAAACATGGCCTGCCTCAAATTCTTTGCAAAACCTGTGGACGCCCTCGCACCGTATTTGCCGCCCATCACCCCGCAGAACAGCCCGCAGAGCGCCGCTGCAATCATCACCGCGCCCACCGCGTAGATGTGCTGCATGTTGCCCGCCTCCACGCCGTCATCGATGATGGATGCCATCAGGAACGGGATCAGCATCTCAAAAACGACCTCCAATATCATAAAGACCGGCGTCATAATTGATACTTTTTTATATTCCTTAATTTGTGCCGCAAGGGTTTTAATCATCGTCATTCCTCCCTCATATTATGCCTGCTTTGCCATTCGAAAATCCGCATGTTTCTATTTTTCTACATTAAAAATTTAATGTCAACGGCTTTTCGAAGTTTTCATAAAAATTCATAAAATTTTCACAGAAAAAGGAGGGCCGCCCCGCAGGACAACCCTCCCATAATTCAACCGTTTCCGACTCTTCCTATTCTTTTGTCTTATCCCTATTGTTCATAATCTCGAAGACAACCGCCGCCAGAAGCACAACGCCCTTAACCACCTTCTGCCAGTTCGCATCGATACCCATAAGGCTCATGCCCAGGTTGATAACGCCAATCAGAGTCGCGCCGACTACCATGCCGAACACCGTACCGGAGCCGCCGTATGCGGACACGCCACCCACCACGCAGGCGGAAATCGCATCCATCTCGTAGTTGGTTCCGGCTGTGGGCGTTGCCGCGGACAGTCTCGCCATAGTCATCCACGCACTGATAACTGTGAGCACCGCCATATTCAGATACGCTAAGAAGAAGATCTTCTTCGTGTCGATACCGGAAAGTCTGGTCGCCTCCACATTACCGCCGATAGTGTAGAAGTAACGGCCGATAGTGGTCTTGGAGGTAATGAAGTTATAAATCAGAACAATCACTGCCACCCAGATCAGGTTATTCGGAATACCGCCCGCCTGCGCCAGCTTGAACGCAAACAGCAGGATTACCACGCTGACGAGTACGCAGCGTACAATCACGCTTGTCATGCTCTCTGCCTCATATCCCTTTTTCACCTTATCGTTTCTGCCCTTTAACTGTAAGATTACAAATAGTACACAGGCGATCACACCCACCAGAATACAAGTGATATTCAATCCCGCACCGCCGAAAAGATCGGGCACACTGCCGTTAAACATCTTGATAAATCCTTCCGGCATGGGCGCGATAGTCGCACCGTTAAGGAGCGCCGTGCCCCAGCCGCGGAAAGCAAGGTAACCTGCCAATGTGGCAATCCAGGGTGGGATATTGAGATAAGCGATGAGAAAACCTTCCACAACGCCGTAGATCACGCCTGCACCTACCATAAGCAGCATCGCAAGAGGCACCGACATGCCGCCCCGCACCATCATAATACCGCCGATTGCACCGATAAAGCATACAAAGGAACCAACGGAAAGGTCGATGTTACCGCCTGTCAGCATACACATCAGCATACCTGTCGCCAGCACAAATACATAAGCATTCTGCGCAATCAGCGCCTGGAAACTGGATGCCGCAAACATCTGTCCTTTCGTCATCACCGAGAAGAATATCACGATCAGGACAAGGACTATTTTCATGGTATGTTTTCTAAAAATCTCCAATGCTTTGTTCATTTTCATCCTCCTCCCTTATTTCTTCTCTCTCTTGGACAGCACGTCAAAGGCAACCGCGATTAAAAGCACCAGACCCTTAACTACCTTCTGGTAGTTGGCGTCCATACCCATGATACTCATACCCTGGTTGATCACACCCATCAGTGTTGCGCCAACCACCACGCCGGCCACAGAACCGACACCGCCGTATGCGGATGCGCCGCCGATAAAGCATGCGCCGATGGCGTCCATCTCATACCCCTGCCCGTAAGTGGGCTGTGAGGAGGTCAGCCTGGCAATTGTCAGTATACCTGCCAGAGCTGCTAAAAATCCCATATTCACATAGGCAATAAAATATACCTTCTTTGTGTTGATACCGGAAAGTCTGGTCGCCTTTTCATTGCCGCCCACCGCGTACAGATAACGGCCGATTCTGGTCTTCGTGGTCAGATAACCATAAACCAGAAGTACCAGAAGGATCCAGACAAGCGCTGTGGGAATACCCTTGTGGGAAGCCAGCTTATAGGCAACCCATAAAATCACGGCACTGATCACCGCCAGCTTGACAATGGTGCTGCCAAGAGGCGCCGTCTCGTACCCTCTGCTCTTGTTGTTGATACGGTTCTTTAACTGCATCGCAATCAGGATAGCGACCGCGATACATCCGGCGATCATACAGGTCATGTTGAAGCCCTCGCCGCCGAAGAAATCCGGCACATAACAGTCTGCACCGCCGCCAAACACCCTGATAAAGGTTTCACTCTTGATGGAAACTGTAAGTCCCTGCAGCACCACATTAGAGAGCCCGCGGAACGCATACATGCCAGCCAGCGTCGCGATAAAAGGCGGCACCTTCACATAAGCGATCCAGAACCCCTGCCACATACCAATCAGAATACCGATTACAAGCATGGCAAGAACCGCTACCCAGACATTTACGTTTTTATCCATCATCATCGCGCCCACCGCGCCCGCGAAGCAGACCACGGATCCAACGGAAAGGTCGATGTTACCACCTGTCAGAATACAGAGCAGCATACCTGTCGCCAGCACGAACACGTAAGCGTTCTGGGAGATCAGGTTATTGATATTCTGCGGGAACAGGATTTTTCCCTCTGTCGTGATGCTGAAGAAAATCACCACCAAAACAAGGGCGATAATCATGGTATATTTTCTTAAGAATGCTGAAACATTTGTCTTTTCCATATCTCTACGCCCCCTTCCCTGAACTTACGATGATGGACATGATCTTCTCCTGCGTCGCCTCCTCAGCGGAAAGCTCTCCGGCAATCCTGCCTTCATTCATAATATAAATCCTGTCACTCATGCCAAGCACCTCCGGCAGCTCCGAGGAAATCATCACTACGGACTTGCCTGCCGCCACCAGATCATTGATGATACAGTAGATCTCGTACTTGGCGCCCACGTCGATACCTCTCGTCGGCTCATCAAGAATCAGTACATCGGGATCCGCAAACATCCACTTTGCCAGCAGCACCTTCTGCTGGTTGCCGCCGGAAAGATTGCCAACATTCTGCTCCACGGTAGGACACTTGGTTTTAAGCTTCCCCCGGTATTCCTCCGCCACCTGATACTCTTTATCCTTATCAATGATCTTGCGGGGACTGATGCTGTCCAGATTCGCAAGTGTCGTGTTAATCTTAATCGGATTGGAGAGTACAAGGCCGTTGCCCTTCCGGTCCTCCGTCACATATGCCAGTTTATTTTTGATGGCCTGCTTGACGGTCTTTAACTGTACCTCTTTGCCGTCCAGATAGAGCTGGCCGCTGATGTTCGTACCGTAGGACTGTCCGAAAATACTCATGGCAAGCTCGGTGCGCCCCGCGCCCATCAGGCCGGAAATA
Source organism: Lachnospiraceae bacterium UBA7143 (assembly GCA_002491905.1). GTDB lineage: Bacteria > Bacillota > Clostridia > Lachnospirales > Lachnospiraceae > UBA3282. The sequence goes on from DKWV01000031.1 coordinate 46,759, forward strand.
CCTACCACTTCGCCCTTTCTCACTTTGATGGACACATTGTCGCACACCTTCCTCTCCGGATAGAGCGGATGATGCACCGTCCAGTTTTTCACTTCCATATTCACGTCTCCGATCTTTACATCGTGACGCTTCGGGAAACGGTCGGTCAGCTCACGGCCAACCATGCCCTGAATAATTCTATCTTCTGAAATCTCCGTAGTATGCTTATCCATCGTCTCAATGGTGGAACCGTCACGGATAACGGTAATCTTATCCGCCACATAAGCAACCTCATTCAACTTATGAGATATAATAATCGATGTCATGCCCTCTTTCTTAAACTTTAACATAAGATCGAGCAGCGCCTGGGAATCCTTTTCATTCAAAGAGGATGTCGGCTCATCCAGAATCAGAAGCTTCGCATGCTTGGCCATCGCCTTGGCGATCTCCACAAGCTGCTGTTTACCGGTACCGATATCCTTGACCAGTACCTTGGAAGATTCCGAAAGACCTACCATCTTCAGATATTTGTCAGCTTCCCCGTAAGTTTCGTTCCAGTCGATCGCCGCGCTCTTTCCGCGCTCGTTTCCAAGGAACATGTTCTCTCCGATGGTCATGTAAGGAATCAGCGCCAGCTCCTGATGGATGATGACGATTCCTTTCTCCTCGGAGTCCTTAATCTTACCAAACTTGCACACTTCACCGTTGTAGACGATGTCGCCCTCGTATGTACCATAGGGATAAATGCCGCTAAGGACATTCATCAGCGTGGACTTGCCCGCGCCGTTCTCACCGACCAGCGCGTGGATTTCGCCTTCCTCCACCTTCAGATTGACGTTGTCGAGCGCCTTGACACCGGGGAACGTTTTGGTAATATTTTTCATTTCCAGTAAAACTTTAGCCAAAGTGTATTCCTCCCAACATAGTTTCTTGTAGCCTACCCACTTTCCATTTTACCATATATTTCTATCTGTTTCTACCTTTATAAACCAACAGGCGGGAAATTCCCCCGCCTGCCATGTGGTTTATTCATCTCACATTTTTATGTACGGAGAACGCGCTTTTTGCGTTCTCCAGTGCGAACTTGTTCGCACGGTTACTGGAGGTCAGACTCCGCATAGTAACCGGAGTCGATCAGCAGCTCCTTGTAGTTGTTCACGTCCGCGAATACAGGCTCGCAAAGGTAAGAAGGAATCACGCCTGTGCCATTGTCATAGGTCTCGGTATCGTTTACATCTACCGTCTCACCGCTCATGATCTGGCCAACCATCTTAACAACCTGGGATGCCAGGGTACGGGTATCCTTGAAGATGGACATAGACTGCTTGCCGTCGATCATGTTCTTTACGTTTGCGATATCACAGTCCTGACCGGTAACGATCGGGTA
>DKWV01000015.1 GCA_002491905.1 Lachnospiraceae bacterium UBA7143
GGCAGGAGGAATTTCCTATTATATGAAAAAAGGGACTGCCTGCGCAGTCCCTTTGCCTGTCTCCTCGCTTCCGTATATCACTCAATCCAATAACACATGTTTTTCTCCGTTCCGCTCCACATCCGCCAAAAGCTCCATCACCGATTTTCCTATAACCGGATGCCGCTCATAAGGAGCAATCTGCGCAAGCGGCTTCAACACAAAGTCACGGTTTTGCATATCCTTATGGGGAATTGTCAACTTCTCCGTATCCGTCACCACTCCCTCATAGAGAAGAATGTCCAGATCAAGCGTTCTGGGTCCCCAGCGTTCCTTTCGGTCCCTGGCCTCCTTTTTCTCAATCTCCTGCAGCGCCCCCAAGAGTTCCTCAGGCGTATAGAGCGTTTCTATGGACAGCGCACCGTTTAAAAAATCCGCCTGCTCCACGCCGCCGTAAGGCGTAGTCTCCACCCATTCCGAAACACGCAGCACCCGGCATTTCCTGTCTCCAAGCAGGGCATCCACAGCCGCATTCAGATGCGCCCTTTTATCCCCGATGTTGGAGCCGCAGGCGATGTAGACCCGCCGCCAGCCTCTGGTAATCTTTACGGAAACCGAGCCAAAGGGAACCGTGATCGGTGCCTCCGGCTTCTTCACTTCCATCGTAACCTGTCTCACATGGGGAAACTGCAGAAGCAGCGCCTCCGAAGACTTCTCCGCCGCCGTCTCAATCAGCTTGTAAGTATGTTCCGTGAAAAAAGTGTGCAGGAAACGGCATACCACACCGTAATTTGTGGATAATCCCAGATCATCGGCCACCCCTGCCGCTCTGGTGTCCGTATCCAGAACCACGCTGACATAAAAATTCTGCCCCTTCTCGTTCTCCTGCTGATACACCCCGTGATGGGCATATATCTGCAGATCCTCCACAATAATCTGATCCATTATGTCTATCGGCTCCTTTCACGTCGACCAGCAAAAATCCACCAATTAATATCGCCTGCTATTTAAACCTGCCCTCTTCTACTTATTTTTATAGCCGTCACGGATCGCCTCTGTCATCTTGACAGCGCGGGCATTCTCCTTCACATCATGCACCCGCACAAACATAACACCCTGCTGCACGCCGTAGACGGTCGTCACTAACGTCCCTTCCACACGCTCGTTTACAGGCAGATCCAGACCCATACCCACCACGGACTTCCGGCTTGCGCCGAGGAGCAGCGGGTAACCGAGGGAATGGAATTTCTGCAGATTGTCTATGATCTCCAGATTGTTCTCATAGCTCTTGCCGTAGCCGATGCCGGGATCCAGAATAATCTTGTCAAAGGCAATCCCCTTCTGGTTCGCCAGCTCCAGCGAAGATTCCATGTCCCAGAGCATCTCCTCAATCAGGTTCGTGTACTTCGCTTCCTTACGGTTATGAGCCAGACAGCAGGGCAGCCCGGACTCGGCAATCACCTGCGCCATGTTCTCGTCATATTTCAGGCCCCAGATGTCGTTAATCATATCTACGCCCGCCGCAATGCCTGCTTTCGCCACCTCAGACTTATAAGTATCCAGAGAAATAGGGACATTAAATCTTGATTTAATCGATTCGACCACCGGTGCCACCCTGTCTATCTCCTCCTGCACAGAAATCTGCGTGTAACCGGGCCGTGTAGACTCTCCGCCCACATCCACAATATCCATACCATCCGTTATCATTTGTTCTACGTGATACAATGCCTGATCCAGCTCGTTATATTTTCCTCCGTCGGAAAAAGAATCGGGTGTTATGTTGAGTATTCCCATCACATAAGCATGTCCTTTTGTTCTGAAATCCCTCTGTCCTATCCTCATTTTCCTACCCTCCATAATTTTTATTGTATGACTACTTATCCACAGGATTTTAATTTACTAAATCCTGATTTAGCACTTTCTGGTTTCCAATCATTTGAAAAAATAACTCCTGCCACTTTGTCTCCTCCTGAAAGCAGCCTCTGGATGCCATCGTCACCGTCCTGCTTCCCGGCTTCTCCACCCCACGCATTGTCATACACAGATGCTCCGCCTCCAGCATTACCATCGCCCCCTGCGGCTTTAAGTGCTCCATAATGGCCTCCACGATCTGAATGGTCATCTGCTCCTGAATCTGGGGCCTTCTGGCGTATACCTCCACCGTCCTTGCCAGTTTGCTAAGGCCCACCACCTTTCCGTCCGGAAGATAGGCAATATGCGCCTTCCCGTAAAAAGGCATCAGATGGTGCTCACAAATAGAATAAAAGGTGATATCTTTTACAACAACAATCTCATTGCTTGCGACGGCAAATGTCTTCGACAGATGCTCTCCCGCATCCTCGTCCATCCCCGCAAAAATTTCTCCGTACATGCGGGCGATTCTGTCCGGTGTCTCCCGCAGCCCCTCTCTGGCCACGTCTTCACCGATTCCTTCCAAAAGCATCCTGACCGCCTCTTCAATTTTTGTCTGATCTACCATGAGTGTCTCTCCTGATCGTATCTCTGTGCCCGACTATATCCATCAGTTCTCCCAGATAGGAGAGAGAGCCGAAAGCGATAATGACGACATCCTTATCCTTTCCCGCCAAAAGGTAGGCTATTTCCACCGCCTCCTGCACACTGTCCGCGGCAGTCACGGCCCCGTGGTACTCCCTGACCGCCTGCGCCAGCTCAAGCGCTGGCAGAGCGCGTTCCCTGATGGGGGGCGTTACGGTGATGATGTGGGATGCCAGTTCAAAGGTATGCCGAATCACCTTGTCATATTCTTTGTCCTTTAACATTCCCATTATATAAATAATTTTCCTGTTTGTAAAATAAAAACGAATACTTTCCGCCAATTTTTTCGCGGCATCCTCATTGTGCGCACCGTCCGCTATAAAGAGCGGCCTCTTCGCAATAATATCAAACCGCCCCGGCCACCGCGTCTCATAAAGCCCCTGCCTCAATTTCCCCTCTGGCACTTTAAACCCGCACCTGACGAGCGCCAGAACCGTCTCCACCGCCAGCACCGCATTCTCTATCTGAAACTGTCCTGGCATGGAAATTTCCAGATCCTTATACCTGTCGTAATCAAAGCTCTGCTTCGTCACGCCGTATCTGATCCGCTTCGCCCGTGATATGTCCGCCGTAAAAAACTTCCCTTTTTTTATAAGGGCAGACTGGCGCAGGATTTTCATCACTTCCGGTTCCTGCTTTACCGATATAACATAACATCTGTTTTTTATGATTCCGGCTTTCGCAAGCGCAATCTCCTCCAGACTCTCCCCCAAAATCTCCATATGATCCATACTGATGGAGGCAAAAACAGCCGCCAGTGTCGTGTTCACCACGTTTGTCGCGTCCAACGCACCGCCAAGGCCGGTTTCCAACACCACAAGGTCGCATTCTTTATCCAGGAAATATAAAAAGGCAACCGCCGTCTCTACCTCAAAAAGGGTGGGATGCGCCATTCCCTCCGCCACCATCCGTTCCGCCGCCTCTTTGACCGGCTCCAGATACTTGCAAAGCCCCGACTGCGTAATCTCACGGCCATTCACCTGAAACCGCTCCCTGTAATCCTTCACCGTGGGAGAAATATATCTGCCGACCCGGTATCCCGCCTCCTGCATGATCGTGGAAATATAGGCAAGCGCGGACCCCTTTCCGTTAGTACCCGCGATATGTACAAACTTTAACCGGTCCTGCGGATTGCCCAGCCTGGCGCACAGACAGTGCATGGTTTCCAGCCCCATGACGCTGCCAAGAGGCCGCAATTCATCTACATACTGCATGGCTTCACGGTAGTTCATGGCTCCTCCCTCTCTTTCCTCTGTTTCCCGAATCCTACGCCCAAAAAATGAACCAGTGGTATACCTTCACTCTGCGTCTGCGACATGTATAATCATCTCAAAATAAGGCAACACTGTCTCTATGAAAAAATTTTTGCACAACTTTATTCACTGCGGCCTGCTGGGGTGGTTTCTGGAAATCACCTTCACGGCCTTTCACGCTTTCCGCAAAAGGGACTGGAAACTTCCCGGCGCGACTTCCGCCTGGATGTTCCCCATCTATGGCATGGCCGCTTTTCTTGCGCCGGTATGCCGTCTGATAAAAAACCGCTCCGTGCTGTTCCGGGGGCTGACCTATACGGGACTTATCTTCACCGGAGAATTTATCACCGGCATGTGGCTGAACCGGCGGGAACTGTGCCCGTGGAACTATGAGCGCTCCCGCTGGAATCTGGCTAAGGTGATCCGCCTCGACTACGCGCCCTTCTGGTTTATCACGGGACTTCTGTTCGAACGGCTTCTCCGCGAAAACGATTCCCTTTAATCCGCGTCGATATCAATGTCATCGGCGTCAATATTCAGGGTATTCAGGGTGCGCCGCTTTCTGCGGGCCACCTCTGAGGCCTGTAAGATATAGTCCTTAATTTCTTTCGCATTCCTGATATGCGAAAGATATAGCTGGGGATGCGTATTGTCCCCCGTGTAGCAGGCCACCGTGCCAAGCCCGAAAATACGCTCCCACAGACTGGTCTTTAGCTCCACATCCTGTACCTTATATAAATAACAGTCGTTTTCCGTCGTGTTAAGCAGTCCCGCGTTGATGGTGATCACCCTCTCGTTCACCGTATACTTTGTAAAAGTAAATGGCAGTCCGAAAAACAGTAAACGCCTGCGCTCCACATACTCCCGCGCTTCTTCCTTTTCCTCCGTATCCAGCATCTCTTCTCTGATTTCTTCCATGATTTTCCGCTCCTTTGTCTGTTTGCAGCATCTACGCTTAGTGTATCACATTCACCCCTATTGCACAATCTTCACCTTCCTGCCGCTGAAAGCCACCCCGTACTTAATGATGGTTTTGATGCCCCTCGTCTTCATCTCCGTATCATATTTCCGATCATTGATCTGCTTAAGCGCCGACTCTGCCAGACCCTCCATCTGCGCATCCGAAAGGTACTTTTCCGCTTTCAGTTCAATCAGGATCCCCGGCCTGCTGTCATCTTTGGGCATAAGCTGGATGTCAAACCGGCCCTCCCCGGATTCCCTGTTCGAAGTCAGATAATATCTGTCGTCAAACAGGGCGCAGATTCCGAGAAACAGACCGTGGAAAAACATCTCCCCGGCTGTATCAAAGCTGCTGGCCGACTGCAGAAGCAGCTTCTCCAGACTCTTCTGCAGACGAGGAACGTCGTTGGCATAGACAGCCTCCTGGATGGAAACCGCCGACGACTGGGAGACAATGCCGTCCAGTTTCTGCAGAATCTCTTTGTTATACACGGCTTTAATTTCCCTGTTGGGCAGCGACACCTCACCCATAAAATCCCCGCTGGAGGAGATGTCCACATTCTCCGCCTTCAGATAACCGGCCACCAGTAGAAAGCTGTATATCGTGGAAGGATTGTTCTGTATCTGTGGATAAATAACACCCGTATCTATTAATGTCGTAAATTTTTCTCCCTGCAGCAGCCTTTCCAGCCGTTCGTAGATATCCTCATCCGCACCCGCAATCACTTCCGAGATAATCTCATTGCTGCCCGTCGCCTGCCAGAACGCCCTGGGCTTACACCCTATGCTGAAATAGTTAATCACGGACCACGGATTAAAAATCTCAGTTTCCCCGAAACGGTAGCCGTCATACCACTCGGCCAGCTCGTCCAGTTTATCTTCCGCGCGGTAATATGCCGCCATCCGCTCCACTTCATCCCTTGTAAAACCGAAATACCGGCTGTACTTATCGTCTATGACGGAATGGATGACCAGATTGTTAAGGCCGCTGAAAATGCTCTCCTTGGCGACGCGCAGGATGCCCGTCAAAAACCCATAAGCCAGATATTTGTTGTCCTTCAGGCCGCCCGAGAACAGATTTCTCATAAAATCTATCACCTCGTCGTAAAACTCATGGGTATGCCCCTGTTGGATCGGAATATCATACTCGTCGATAATGATAATTGCCTCCACGCCGTGATGTTTGCAGAGCATCCTCGACAGAACGTCGAAAGCTCTTGACAGCGCGACGGCGTCCGCTTTTCCCCCGGCCACCTCCCTGTAATACTCCCTGTCCGCATCACTGCAGTGTTCCGACGTCTCCAATTCCCCATGACGGACAAACTCGTTGCCGATGACGGCCTTAAGCATCTCAAAGGTCTGATCCCACGTATTGAATTTAATATCCTTAAAAGAGACAAAAATCACCGGATATTTTCCCTGATATGCCTGATACTCTTCCCCACAGCCCCAGATCAGCTTATCCTGAAAAAGAACAGAAGTATCCTCTTCCGTTTTTTCAAAAAATGTCCGAATCATATCCATATTCAACGTCTTCCCAAAACGGCGGGGTCTGGTATAGAGGGAAACCATTGGGCGTTCGTCCAGAAATTCCTTAATCAGCATCGTCTTATCGATATAGTAATACTGCGTCGAAGCCAGCCGGTATTCCGAAATGCCGATCGGCAGAGGCAGTCTTTTTTCATCGTCTGAAAGACCGGCCTCCCGTGCGCCCCTCATCCTGCCGTCCGCAGGTTTAACCGCACCCTCGGGAATCAGCCACGATTTCCCCTCCTTGACCGCACCCGCGATTTTTCCATCCCGGCACAACCTGGCAACCCGTGTTGTGGAAATCCCCCACAATTCAGCTGTAGCCTTTACATCGCGCATCGTATCACCCCCGTAATTTATAGTATATCCCTCTTTCGAAACAATATCAACTGCTTTCGAAATAATACGATTCATTTTCGAAACAATATGATGTTTTTTCGAAACAATACATACCGTTTTCGAAATAATACAATCATTTTTTGGAACAATACACGCCCGGCCTCGTCCTTTTCTCCCACTTGCGCACCCCCTTTCTTTGTGCTATGATATACAAAATATAGTAAGAAGCCATCAACCACACCACATCATAAGGAGGACGCCATATGACCGCTAAAGACTGTATCGTAGGACGCAGAAGCATACGCAGATTCAAGGCTGACGCCGTTTCCCACGAGCTGCTTTCTGAACTCGTCGAGACCGCTTCCTATTCGCCGAGCTGGAAACATACGCAGATTACCCGCTACATTGCCGTAGAGGGCGCATTAAAGGAAAGAATAGCCAGAGAGTGCACCACCATGTACCCCCCTAACGGTGATATCATCGCGTCGGCTCCCGTACTGATGGCTGTTACCATTATCAAAAACCGCAGCGGTTATGAGCGTGACGGGTCGTTCAGCACCCCCCGCGGCGACGGCTGGCAGATGTATGACGCCGGTATCGCATCCCAGAGTCTCTGTCTCGCAGCCTATGAAAAAGGGCTTGGTTCCGTGATCCTTGGTCTTTTTGACCAGAGCGCTGCGGAATCTCTGTTACAGCTCCCCGAAGACAGAGAGCTGGTTGCCCTCATTCCGATTGGCTACCCCGACGAGACACCTGTCGCTCCCAAAAGAAAACCCGTGGAAGAACTATTATCTTATTTATCATAAATCAAAAAATAGAAGAGAATTTTCTCTTCTATTTTTTTCGACTATCTTGCAAAGGAGTGATGTATTTCTATGAGACACTTAATGAACCCGCTTGACTTTTCCGTGGAGGAGCTGGACCGGCTCTTTGACCTGGCAGGCAGAATCGAGGCCGATCCCGCAAAGTACGCCCACGCCTGCGAGGGCAAAAAGCTGGCCACCTGCTTTTACGAGCCGAGCACACGCACGCGCTTAAGCTTTGAGGCCGCCATGTTAAATCTGGGCGGACAGGTGCTTGGCTTTTCTGACGCCGCCTCGTCCTCCGCTTCAAAGGGCGAGAGCGTCTCCGACACCATCCGCATCGTGTCCTGCTATGCGGATATCTGCGCCATGCGCCATCCCAAGGAAGGCGCTCCTATGGTCGCAGCGGAACGTTCCGGCATCCCCGTAATCAACGCGGGGGACGGCGGCCACCAGCATCCTACGCAGACGCTCACGGACCTGCTCACCATCCGCTCCCTTAAGGGAAAACTCGGCGGTTTTACGATCGGCCTGTGCGGAGACCTGAAATTCGGACGCACCGTGCATTCCCTGATTAACGCGCTGATCCGTTATCCCGATATCCGCTTTATCTTTATCTCCCCTCCTGAGTTAAAGGTGCCCGACTATATCACGGACATGCTGACGGAAAAAAATATTCCCTACGAGGAGGTCATCCGTCTGGAAGACTGTATGCCGGAACTTGATCTCCTGTACATGACCAGAGTGCAGAGAGAGCGGTTCTTTAACGAAGAAGACTATGTAAGGCTGAAAGATTTCTATATTCTGGACAAGGCAAAGCTGTCTGCCGCCAGGGAGGACATGCTCATTCTCCACCCCCTGCCCCGGGTCAATGAAATTTCCGTGGAGGTGGATGACGACCCCCGCGCCGTCTATTTTAAACAGGCACAATACGGCGTCTATGTCCGCATGGCGCTGATCCTGACGCTTCTGGGCATCGAGGAATAAAATTTAAAAAGGAGATTATGCTGTTATGCTAAACGTAGGAAAAATTGAGGAAGGTTTCGTACTAGACCACATAAAAGCAGGCAAAAGCCTCGAAATCTACCATCACCTGAAGCTGGACAAGCTGGACTGTACGGTGGCGATCATCAAGAACGCCCGCAGCAATAAGATAGGAAAAAAGGATATCCTGAAGGTGGAGTGCGATATCAACACACTGAACCTGGATATCCTGGCTTTTATCGACCATAACATCACCGTCAACGTAATTAAGGACGGAGAAATTGTAGATAAAAAGGAACTGGTGCTCCCCCGCGAAATTCACAATGTAATCAGATGCAAAAATCCGCGCTGTATCACTTCCATCGAACAGGAACTTCCGCACATTTTCGTGCTGGCCGATGAGGAAAAGGAAATCTACCGCTGTAAATACTGTGAAGAAAAGGCCGGAAATTCCTCTACGTGGTAAGCGCCCTGCCACTCTCTGCTTTCTCCTCAAGCTCTCCTCTTGCCTCAGTCAGGCACGACAGGAGCTTGGGGGAAAACTGACCGCAGTCCCCGCGCATAATCATATCGTATGCCTCTGCAGGCGTGTACGCACTCTTATAGCAGCGTTCGCTGACAAGCGCATCATAGACGTCCGCCAGGGAGACAATCTGCGCGGCTATCGGAATTTCTTCCCCTTTCAGTCCTTCGGGATAGCCCCTCCCGTCATACCGTTCGTGATGATATCTGCAGATCTCATAGCTTACCCGGCCGTACTCCCCCTCCTGAATATCTCCCAGCATCGCTATGATCTCGCATCCCTTCGTGGTGTGCGTCTTCATCGTTTCAAATTCCTGTTCGGTAAGCTTACCCGGCTTCAAAAGCACCGCGTCCGGGACTGCGATTTTTCCCACATCATGCAAAGCAGCCGCCGCTGTGATCACATCGACGGCTGCTTTATCAAGTTCATATTCCGGACAGGCTTTTGCCAGATGTTCTGCCAGAATTCTCGTGAAATCCTTTACACGCTTCACATGGTCACCCGACTCCAGATTCCGAAACTCCACCACATTACTCATGGTCTCTATGATGCGCTCATTCATGCGCCTAAGCTCAGACGCCTGTTTCTCAAGCACGCTGGTCTGCAGCTTCACCAGTTCTTCCAAATGGCGTTTTGTGTAATATGTCCCGCCATCCTTATCATTCGTGCGTGAATCTACGCCCGAATTTTTCATTGTTATCCTGCCTTTATTTTATTCGAAGAATGCGGCGCATTCTCACACCTGTGCCACATCTTTCATGGAGAAACTGATTCTGCCCATCTTATCCTTGCCAAGGCATACCACGGTTACCTTGTCCCCAAGAGTAAGCACATCCTCCACACGGTTGATTCTCTCCTTCGCGATCTTGGAGATGTGAACCATGCCCTCCTTGCCCGGCGCGAACTCAATAAACGCACCGAACTCCTTAATGCTGACTACGGTACCCTGGAAGATCTGACCTTCCTCGAAGTCCGTGGTAATCATCTTAATCATATCCACAGCCTTGTCCATCATCTCGTGATCCGTACCGCATACGGAAACCTGACCTTCGTCGTTGATGTCAATCTTCACGCCTGTGCGCGCGATAATCTCATTGATGGTCTTGCCGCGCTGACCCACCACATCACCGATCTTGTCGGGATCAATCTGGATGGAAATAATCTTGGGCGCATAGGGGCCGACCTCCTTGCGGGGCGCTGCAATCGCAGGCTTCATGCAGTTTTCCATAATATACTCTCTCGCCTCACGGCATCTGCCGATCGCACCCTCAACGATAGGCTTTGTCAGACCATGAATCTTAATATCCATCTGGATCGCCGTGATACCCTCGTGAGTGCCGGTCACCTTAAAGTCCATATCGCCGAAAAAGTCCTCAAGGCCCTGAATATCCGTCAAAAGCACGAAATCATCATCCGTTTCACCCGTCACCAGGCCGCAGGAGATACCGGCAACCATTTTCTTGATCGGCACGCCCGCCGCCATCAGGGACATGCAGGAGGCACAGGTGGACGCCATAGATGTAGAGCCGTTGGACTCAAAGGTCTCCGACACAGTGCGGATTGCGTAAGGGAATTCCTCCTCAGAAGGAAGCACCGGGAGGAGCGCTCTCTCCGCCAGCGCGCCGTGGCCGATCTCTCTTCTGCCCGGGCCTCTGCTCACCTTCGTCTCGCCTACGGAGTAGGAAGGGAAATTATAGTGGTGCATGTATCTCTTGCCCGTGACATACGGATCCAAACCGTCCACCTTCTGTATCTCTGAGAGCGGCGCCAGCGTACACACGTTACAGATCTGCGTCTGCCCTCTCGTAAACATGGCGGAACCGTGCACCCTGGGAATGATATCCACCTCTGCGGCAAGCGGGCGGATCTGGTCTAACGCCCTTCCGTCAGGACGCTTGTGATCCTTTAGGATCATCTTGCGCACGGTCTTCTTCTGGTACTGGTATACCGCCTCGCCGAGCACCGCCAGATACTCTTCGTTGTCCGCGAAAGCCTCCTCCAGTCTCGCCGTGATATCTCTGATATTCTCCTCGCGCACCTGCTTCTCGTCGGTGAAGACAGCCTTCTCCATCTCCTCGGGCGTCACGATTTTCTTCATATCCTCAAACATCTGCCCGGGAACCGCACAGCTCTCGTAAGTGTGCTTGGGCTTGCCAACTTCCGCCACAATCTGATTGATGAAGGTAATCAGTGTCTGGTTTACCTCATGGGCCTTGTAGATCGCCTCCAGCACCTTTGCCTCCGGCACCTCGTTGGCGCCCGCCTCAATCATCATCACCTTCTCCGCGGTGGAAGCCACCGTCATTTTCAGGTCACCCTTATCCCACTGTTCCTGGGAGGGATTGACAATCAGTTCGCCGTCCACCATACCCATCTGCGTCATCGCACAGGGACCCGCAAAGGGAATATCCGAAATGCATGTGGCAATGGCCGTACCGATCATCGCCACCAGCTCCGGGCGGCACGCGGGATCCACGCTCATTACCAAATTGTTTAAGGTCACGTCATTGCGGTAGTCCTTCGGGAAAAGCGGTCTCATGGGGCGGTCAATCACGCGGCTTGTCAGAATCGCATTCTCGGAGGGTTTGCCCTCTCTCTTGTTAAAGCCGCCGGGAATTTTACCTACCGAGTAGAACTTCTCCTCATACTCCACGCTGCAGGGAAAGAAATCAATGCCGTCCCTGGGTTTATCGGAGGCCGTTGCCGTGGATAAAACGGTGGTCTCACCATACTGCATAAAAGCGCAGCCGTTTGCCTGTTTGCCGACTCTGCCGATGTCCACACGAAGGGTACGTCCGGCGAGTTCCAAAGTGTAACTCTTGTACATAATCTTCTCTCCTTCTTCTCTTCTACTCTTTGCTCCAGTTCATCTCACGCCCATTCGTAAAAGAAGATAAACTGTTATATTAGAAAAGCGGATTTAGGGTCGGACCTGCCAACCCTATCTCCGCTCATCATCCCTTACTATTTACGAAGTCCAAGCTTCTCGATCAGTGCACGATATCTCTCGATATCCTTGTCTTTCAGATAGCCGAGCAGGCCGCGTCTCTGACCTACCATTTTCAGAAGTCCTCTTCTGGAGTGGTGGTCCTTCGGATTCTCTTTCAGATGCTCGGTCAGCTCCTGAATTCTCGCCGTCAGGACCGCTACCTGTACCTCCGGCGAACCGGTATCGCCCTCAGATCTGGCATACTCTTTAATAATCGCTGTCTTTTTTTCCTTAGAAATCATAGTTTCTCCTTTCCCTCAGGGGGCTGCCCTGATAACCGCCTGACACCAAGAAGGGGTCGGAGTGTCCCACCTCTGCGTGTCGGCTGAAATTCATACTTTCATATTTTAACACAGCAGTACTTTCTTGTAAAGCAGTTTTTACGAAACTTTCAGGCACCTCCGCAAGTCCGGCAGGACGTCCCTCACTGATCGCTCTGCCGATACCCCTCTCCCATCTTTGCGGTGATTTCATCATACTGCCTGTACATTTTCTGCACCTCATTCTCCAAAATATAATAATGGCGCACATAGGGGATGAGTAGCACAAGAAACGCAGCCACCACGAAAAGCCAGCTCCCCGCGCCCTCCGTTCCAAGCGCCATCATCAGAAACGCCATGCCCACGGACATCACCGCAAACAGGGCAAAAATCACCGTGACAATCAGATGGATCAGCCTCTCATGCTGAAAAAATCCCACCTGCACAAGATGTTCCCTGCGGATCCGTTCCCAGTCGGCATCCTCCCGCAAAAGCAGATCATCCATATACTTTCGATAGGTCAAAATACGTTTTTCCATTTTTCCATCCGTTCCGACACGCCTACCCGCGCTGTCTCAATCATACAGGATCCTCACCGCCTTGAACGGTGTGCGGTAAGATACATTGGAAATCTTGATCCCCGTCTTGGGACTGCTGGCATGGACCACCTGCCCGTTTCCGATATAGATTGCCACATGGTTGATGGTTTTTCCTTTTCCGTAGAAGATCAGGTCGCCCGGCTTCGCCTCCGACACTTTGATAGTGGTACCGCAGTTTGCCTGTGCTCTGGAATTCCTGGGAAGTTTCACGCCGTACTTCTGAAAAACTCTCATCACAAACCCGGAGCAGTCCGTACCCTTCGTCAGACTGGTGCCACCCCATACATAGGGATTCCCGATAAACTCCTTCGCATACTGACAGAGATCCACCCGCACATCGGAAACTCCCTGCCCATAAAGCAGTTCCGACATGGTGACCGCCGTGCCGAGCTCCGCGCTGACCTCCACATACTCCGCAGACACAAAGACCTCGTCGTCATCAAGAAGAACCTTAACCCAGTCACCTTCCACAGCCGCCACTTCCAGTTCCTCGCCCTGCGCTACAAGCGTAATCACCTCCGACTCCGTATTCGCCTCCGCCCTGACCTTTAAACTGTCAGTCGTCACCTTCGCAACGGTAGTCGCCAGTTCTTCCGCCTTGAACTTCGCGGGGACACCTGTCAGAAGATACTCCAGACTCACATATCCCTCCACACTGCCAGACTTGATATGCGCCCAGATACCGTCCGTATCGAGCACCTCGCATGCGGCATTCCTGGGCAGTTTTCCCACAAGCCTGCCATCCTCCGCGGCGATAGCGCGAATATTCAGGTTATCGCTCACATCCGCGATCCCCAGATTCGTATAACCCCAGTTTGCGTTCTTCGCCCTCTCATAGGCAAGCTCATAATCTTCCGCCGTCTTATCGGAAATCAGGATTGCGCCCGACCCGACTGCGTCCTCGTCCAGCACATCCTGCACCGTCTCCGCGCCGTCCTCCGCCGCGCCCTCTTCCGCGCTGTTGCCGCTGACCTGCCCTGCCTCCTGCCTGGCATCCTCCGGGGAGTCCTTGTCCAACTTTAGCTGCCCGATCGGCAAAAGATCCGGCACAGGCATGGATGCCTGTACCAGCATTGGTGTATTCATAAGAATAACTGCTGTTATTATAAATACCGCTTCCCGTCTCTTCATCCGGAACCAAATCCTCTCCCTGTTCTCTGCCATATGTACTAGTTCGGCTCATAATAGCTGTTTGCAAAAGCAATATTCGTGGCATGGTCCGCCACCCGCTCAAGCCCCGACACGATATCCGAAAACATCGCGCCCGCCTCCGGCGTACACTCGTTGTTGGAAAGCCGCTCAATGTGACGCTGCTGCAGCTCCTTCTCCTTCTCGTCTATGGCCTCCTCCAGGTTTCTGATGTCCTCCATATGCTCCTCCTTACTCTTGACAAACATTTCAAAGGAGAAGCGCAAAAGCGTATTGACCATATCCATCATCTCGCCCAGTTCCCGCTGCGCCGCCTTGGAAAAGCCCACGCCGGTCTTTTCCCTCTGCACCGCCGCATCCGCGATGTTTTCCGCATGGTCGCCGATGCGCTCAATGTCGTTGACTACATGGAAAAGGGCTCCGATGCTCTTCAAGTCCTCGATCGGCAGTGTTGTCTGGTTAATCTTCACCAGATAGTTAGTGATGGCATGGCTTAAGAAGTCGATATTCTTCTCCACCTCGTAAACCTCGTTGATCTCCTCCCGGTCAAGCGTAACCAGCGCGTTCATGGCACGGTTTAAGTTTTCGTCCGCAAGGGAGCCCATACGGTCAAGCTCCTTGATAACCTCCACCACCGCCGTCGCAGGGTTTAAGACCACCTTCTCGCCGATATACTTGAGCTGGTAGCTGTCGCGGTAACCGATCTTCTTGTCGTCACCAGGCACAACCACATAAGTCAGCTTTACAATCTGTTTGATAAAAGGCATCATAATGATAACCTGAAATACCTTAATCAGTATATGGGCATACGCAACCATCCTGCCCGGATCGTCGTGGGCAAGAACCGAAAGACCGCCGACAATCTGCTCCACCGCCAGCGAAAATATTATGTAAACTATAATTGTACCAATCACATTGAAAATCAGATGGATCGCCGCCGCTCTTTTCGCGTCCTTCTTACCGCTCAGTGAGGCCAGCAGCGCGGAAGTACAGGCGCCGATATTACAGCCGAGAATAATGAACATACCGATATCCATGCTCATCAGCCCCTGGTTCGCCAGAAGCACCATGATACTGACCGTCACTGAAGAGCTCTGGATCACCGCAGTCAATACCGTTCCCAGAAGAACCGCCAGAAAAGGTGAGCGCAGGGAGGCAAACATATGTAACACCATCGGCGAATCCTTCATGCCCGACATGGCACCCGACATCGTGCTCAGTCCCATAAAGAGAACGCCAAAGCCGATGATAACTTCCCCCCACCTGGAAACCTTCTGTTTCTTGACGAACATAATGATCAGTACGCCCGCAAGCAGAATCACGGGAGCCGCTTTCTCTAACTTAAAGGAAACGAGGAGCGCCGTTACCGTGGTACCGATATTCGCGCCGAAGATCACGCCCGCCGCCTGCGTAAGTGTCATCAGACCAGAGTTGACAAAACTGACTACCATAACCGTGCAGGCCGATGAGGACTGGATCACTGCCGTAAAGAACACGCCTACTAAAATCGCCGTGAAACGGTTGGTCGTCAAACGTTCCAGTATTCCCCTCAGCTTGGCGCCGGCAACCTTCTCAATGCTGTCACTCATAATGCGCATACCATACAGAAACAGCCCAAGGCCGCCCGTCATGGAAAGAATGATAGATAGATTCATCTCGCTTCAGATACCCTTCCTTTGTTCATTTCCCATTGAAAAGCTATACGGTTCTATTGTATCGAAAAAGAAAAACTCTTACAACCCCTTACGACAAAAAAAGACCTATTGAAAATTTCTCCCAGCCTCCACATCAGTCTCAATCTGCCTTTGCAGCGCCTCCACACTCGCAAAAGCCCGCTCCGCCCTGCGGAACGCCAGAAGTTCCACCGTCATATCCCTGTCGTATACCTCTCCCCCAAAGTCATAGAGATAGGTTTCCACGCCCATAATCTTCTCCTCTGAGACAGTAGGTTTGTAACCCACATTAGAGATACCCCGGTAAGTCTTTTCGCCAATTTCCGCCCTGGAATAGTAAACCCCGTTGGGCGGCAGAAGCTTCCTCTCGTCCGGTAGAAGATTCGCCGTCGGCATACCGAGTTTTCGGCCAAGCTGCCTGCCATGCACCACTTTTCCGCTCACGCGGTAGGGCGCGCCCAGCATGGCGGTAACCTTCTCCATCTCTCCAGCCCGGACCGCCTGACGCACTCTGGTGGAGCTGACCTCCTCACCGTCCACACGGACTTTCTCAATCAGCTCCACCTGATATCCGTAAGTTCCCGCATATTCCTCCAAAAGCGCATAATCCCCCGCGCCTCCCTTTCCGAAGGAGATATCCGGCCCGGCGCAAAGATAGGCCGTCCGCATCTGTCCCGCCAGGTAGCGGGCCACAAAGTCCGCAGGTTCCGTCGCCGCCGTATCCCGGTTTAGGGGAAATTCAATCAGCACATCTATCCCCAGCCGCGAAAAGACGGCCCGCTTCTCCTCTCTGGTGGACAGTTCCTTCGTCTCTCCGCCGAAGAAGGACGCCGCCGGGGTATCAAAGGTAAAAACTACGGTCTGCAGTCCCCGCTGTTTCTGTCCGAGCACCCGTTCCAGAAGCAGACGATGCCCCAGATGAATCCCGTCAAACTTCCCCAGCGCAACGGCGCTTCTGTTTTCCAGATGAAATTCCGTCGTGTTTTCTATAATCTGCATACCGCCGTCCCAATCTCAGATGTGTTATCCTGTCGTTGCTTTTATAACGCATGTTTTTATAAATTCAAAGAAACATTTTCACGGGCCTCGCCTCTTCCGTCTCCGCATAATACTGATAAATGCCGTAAAACCTTCCCACCTCATCGTACATGCGCAGCCGCTCTTCCTCCCGCAGCTCGCCGCCGCAGCAAAACAGCTCTCTGGGAATCCTGTTCCCGTTTTCCAGAAGCCTCTGGCCCGCCGAAGTCGCTTCCGCAGCCCGGCACTCGCCAAACACGGCATCCGGCGGAATTATAACGTCCGATATTTTATCTTCGTCCCGCAGCTTTTCGATCTCCGAAAGCCGCAGCGCTTCTTCTATCCCGAAAATACCTACCCGGCTCCGCGTCAGGGATGCCATTGCGCCGCCGCATCCCAGCCTTTCTCCGATATCATGGCAGAGCGTCCGTATATAGGTACCCTTCGAGCAGACCACCCTGAAACGTACCGTGGGAAGACGCATTTCCAGGATCTCCAGTTCCCGGATCTGCACCATGCGCGGCCTGCGCTCCACCTCTTTCCCTGCCCTTGCCAGCTCATAAAGCTTTTTCCCGTTCACCTTGAGCGCCGAGTACATAGGCGGAATCTGTCCATATGCACCTCGAAAACCGAAAATGCACTCCTCCACCTGGTCTTCCGTGAGAGCCGCAACCGTCTCTTCCTTTGCATGAAATAACACCTGTCCCGATAAATCCTGCGTGTCCGTCGCAACCCCCAGCCGCAGCTCGGCAATATACTCTTTGTCCCAGTCCGTAAGCATATCGCACAGTTTCGTGCCCGAACCAAAACATACAGGAAGCACGCCGACCGCATCCGGGTCGAGTGTCCCTGTATGCCCTATTTTTTTCTGTTTACAGATACCGCGAAGCTTCGCCACCACATCGTGCGACGTAAACCCCGCCTCCTTATAAACATTCATGATCCCGTTATACATTTGAGGCCTTCCAATTCAACTGAGCCGCAATCTCCCGCGACAGGTTGTTGATATTGTCATGATATGTACCGTTCATCGTACATCCCGCGGCACGCACGTGACCGCCACCGCCGAATTTTACGGCCACCTCCGCCACATTGACAAGACCGTTTGAGCGCATGCTCACCTTGTACTCCAAAGTACCGGTCTCATACATAAAGATGGCGCAGTCCACGCCCTTTACCCCCTGCAGATAGTTGACAATACCGTCCAGATCCTTCGGGCCGACACAGTAAAATTCCATCATGCGGCGGCTCACCATGCTGACAATGCATCTGTCATCCATAAAGCGCACGCTCCCCAGAATCGCCCTGCCCATGATCTGTGTCTGAAAATAAGTCTTCTCATAAAAGGTTTCTTCAATCAATGCCGAAAAATCAAATCCGAATTTAAGTAATTCAGCCGCTATCTGCATCGTGCGGGAAGAAGTGTTGGAGTAGCGGAACACACCCGTATCGTGGGCGATGCCAATGTAAATGGCCTTTGCAATCTCTTCGTCCACGAGCGCCGGCTCCATCAGTTCATAGAGCAGTTCCGACGTAGAGCTTTTGTCCGGCTCCACGATATTCACGTCCCCACAGCCTGTATTGCTGATATGATGGTCAATATTGACACGTTTTTTGGCCCGCCTGAAAATGGGCAGCACGTCTCCCAGCCGCTCGTCATTACAGTCCATAGCAAAGAAAACGTCATAGATTTCTCCATTGTTAAATTCAGATTTAATATCCTCTATTCCCTCTAAAACATGGAACGGCGCCGGCGGTTCCTCCAGATAAATGTCGACCCGTGCCTCCGGCAATTCCTTTTTCAGATAATGGTACAAAGCCAGACATGAGCAGACACAGTCCCCGTCCGGTCTCATGTGCCCGCCGATTGCCACCGTCTTCGCATCCTTTAACTCGTCAATTCTCTTCATTTTCACTCCCCTTATCAGACGCTGCGGCCTTTCGGTCCGAGGCCACCACTTCCTCAATCCGCTTCGACATGTTCACCCCATAGGCAATTGACTGATCCATAATAAAATGAATCTGGGGCGTATTGCGGAGATTGACCGTCCTCGCAAGCTGCCCGCGTATATACCCTTCCGCGCTCTTAAGTCCCGCCAGCGTATCTGCCTGCGCCTTTTCATCTCCCAGCACACTGATCCACGCCTTGCAGGTCTTTAAATCCGGCGCAACCTCCACCGCCACCACCGAAGTCATCGGCGCAATCCTGGGGTCTTTGATCTCTCCCCTGATAATCTGGGCCAGCACGCGCTGCACCTCCCCGTTGATACGGGTATTTTTGACACTATTTTTACGCATTTTAGCAAATCCCTTCCTCTGCGTTTAAGTTTTAATCCTGTGCATAGAACACTCGTTATTCTATGACTAGCGCGGCACTTCCACCATGATGTAAGCCTCCACGATATCCAGCTCTTCCATCTTATCAAAACCTTCGAACACAAGACCGCACTCAAAACCAGCCTTCACTTCCTTCACATCATCCTTGAAACGCTTCAGGGATGCAAGCTCACCCTCATAAATCTGCTCGTCGCCCCTGCGGATGCGGATCTTACAGCCTCTCTGGAACTCACCGTCAAGCACATAGGAGCCTGCGATATTGCCGATTGCGGACGCTTTGAAAATCTGACGAACCTCCGCGTGACCGATGATCTTTTCCTCGAAGATCGGGTCTAACATCCCCTTCATGGCTGCCTCAATGTCCTCTATCGCCTGATAGATGACCTTATAGAGCCGCACATCCACACCCTCGCGCTCCGCCACGGTTTTCGCCTGCGCGTCCGGCCTCACGTTAAAGCCGATAATAATTGCGGAAGAAGCTGAAGCCAGCGACACGTCCGATTCGTTGATGGCGCCCACGCCGCCGTGGATGCACTTCACAACCACTTCCTCGTTGGACAGCTTCATCAGGCTCTGCTTCAAAGCCTCCACGCTGCCCTGCACATCCGCCTTGACAATCAGGTTCAGCTCCTTTAAATTGCCCTCCTGGATCTGGCTGAAGAGATCATCCAGGGACATCTTCGTCTTAGTATCTGCAAGCATCTCCTCTTTATGCTGCGCCATGTAGGTTTCCGCATAAGATTTCGCGCTCTTATCATTTTCATGGACTATAAACACCTCGCCGGCGCTGGGCACGTCGGACAAGCCGAGAATTTCCACAGGAGTGGAAGGTTTCGCCTCCTTCACGCGTCTGCCCTTGTCGTCGATCATGGCCCTCACCTTGCCGTGGCTTGCGCCTGCGGAGATAAAGTCTCCCACGTGGAGTGTGCCCTTCTGCACCAGCACGGTCGCCACGGGTCCTCTTCCCTTGTCAAGCTCCGCCTCGATCACCAGACCTCTGGCATTTCTGTCCGGGTTCGCCTTCAGCTCAAGAATCTCGGCCGTGAGCAGAATCGTCTCCAGAAGGGTTTCAATGCCTTCCCCCGACTTCGCGGAAACCGGCACAAACTCCGTCGCTCCGCCCCAATCCACCGGGATCAGCTCGTACTCTGTCATCTCCTGTTTCACGCGGTCAATGTTCGCGTTGGGCTTATCAATCTTATTGACGGCAACGATGATCTCGATTCCCGCCGCCTTCGCATGGTTGATGGCCTCCACCGTCTGGGGCATCACGCCGTCGTCGGCAGCCACCACCAGCACTGCAATATCCGTGGAATTGGCGCCGCGCATACGCATGGCCGTGAACGCCTCGTGGCCTGGCGTATCTAAGAAAGTAATGCTCTGCCCTTTCACGCTTACCGTGTACGCGCCGATAGCCTGCGTGATGCCGCCTGCCTCCTTGTCCGTCACGTTCGTCTTACGGATCGCGTCAAGCAGGGAAGTTTTGCCGTGGTCTACATGCCCCATAACGCAGATAACCGGGGGACGGGCCACCATCGTGGAGGCGTCCTCCTCCTCCTCGCGCAGAAGCTCTTCAATCACGTCAACCTTAACTTCCTTCTCGCAGATGATCTCATACTCGATGGCGATATTCTCCGCCTCCTCGAAGCTGATATCCGAATTTAAGGTCACGACCTGCCCCTGTAAAAAGAGCTTTTTAATAATCGCGGAGGGCTGAATCTTCATCTTATCCGCCAGCTCCTTGATGGTCAGGCTATCCGGAATCGTAATAACCTTGATCTGCTCCTCCTTGGACTCCTCAGGCTTTTTCTCCGGCTTAATGAAGCGGCCCGCCCTGTTGCGGTTCTTTACCGCAGCATCGTCCTCCTCATAGATATGATCTTTCTTCGACCGTTTATCCCTCTCCTGGTTTACCCTGCGTTTTTCGTCATCCCTGTGCTTTTCCGCATCCTTGCCGGGCGCCTCAGCGATAAAGTCCTTCGGACCGTTATTTTTCCTAAATCTATTGTCCTGCCCGCCATTTCCTCTCTGAGGGCGGTCACCACCGCCACTGTTCCGGCTGCCAGCGAAGGGAGCGCCGCCGCTCTTACGATCACCCTGACCACCGTTATAATTCGGCCTGCCCTGGCCCTCAGGCCTGCGATTTTCTCCTGCACTTTCCACTCTCCCCTGTACGGGCGCCGGTTTATTCGCGGCTGCCGCGTTTTTACTGTTTTCCCGCTGCTTTTCCTGCTGTCTCTGCTCCAGCCGCCTCTCCTGCTGCTGTTTCTGCCTCACATCATAAGGCTCCGCCGTTACCGGGATTGGCTTCTGCGTCGGCCGCACGATCTTGTGGGGCACATTCTGCTGCTGTACCGGGCGTGCACCATTTGGCATAGGCCTGCCGCCGCCGCGGTTCTGCCCGTTTCCTCCGTTTCCTCCGCCCTGGGCAGTTCTTCCTCCCATCTTGGAATTGTGGGGATTACTCACGAAGATGATCCGTTTCTTCTTGGGTGCTTCGCCTTTTCCTTCCTTCTTCCCGCCTGATGCCACAGGCCTTTCGGATGCCTCCTTCACTGCCGCAGCCTTCTCTCCCCCGGCTGACACCGCCGCACCCGCATTCACAGAAGATTCCTTACTCTGGGGCTTTTCCTCCCCTGCCGCTTTCTGGGCGCTGCCTTCCCCCGAAGAGCCGAATTCCTTTCTCACCAGCGCAATCGCATCCTCCTCAATGGAACTTTGCGCCACCTTCACCTCATATCCCTTAGCCTGCAGAAATTCGATCAGTTCCTTACTCTTCCTGTCTAATTCCTTTGCAAGCTCATGTACTTTCATCTTCGCCATACTTACTACCTCCAACTATTCCGAATCTTCCAAATGCTTCCGTATCGAATTCGCAAATCCCTCATCTGTCACCGCAAGAACCGACCTCTCCTCCTTACCCATAGAATGTCCGAGAACGTCCTTCGTCCCATGCAGCACGCAGGGAACCTCATAAAAATCACACATGTTACTATACTTTTTTCTGGTATTACCCGACGCATCCTCAGCGATGATGACCAGAGCTGCCTTGCCTTCCTTGACAGCTGCTTCCGTTGCAAATCCGCCACTGACAAC
Source organism: Lachnospiraceae bacterium UBA7143 (assembly GCA_002491905.1). Classification (GTDB taxonomy): domain Bacteria; phylum Bacillota; class Clostridia; order Lachnospirales; family Lachnospiraceae; genus UBA3282. The sequence goes on from DKWV01000015.1 coordinate 22,048, forward strand.
ATTTCTGGAGCGTGCGGCGAGTCCCAGCATGGATAATACCTTATCCTTCCCCGGTATCTGCTTCATGCCTGCCCTCCTCAAACTCCTTCTCCAGATTCTCGTATATTTCATTCGGTATGCGCATCTTAAACGACCGATCCAACCCCTTGTTCTTCCTGGCCTTCGACAGGCACTCCCCATTCTTACAAAGGTAAGCGCCCCGACCGTTCTTTCTCCCGGTCATATCCAGGGATACAAGCCCTTCCGCGCTCTTCAGCACACGCATCATCTCTTTCTTATCCTTCATTTCGCTACAGCCCACGCACTGGCGCAGGGATACTTTTTTTGCCATCTTAACCTCCATGTCAGAACAGTTTACTGTGATGACACGCGATGAGAAATCCGCGCTTACGATTCTCCGCTGCCGTCTTTCTCCATATCCTCCTGCCCATATTCCTCAGCGCCGCTTTCTTCCGTGTACGTTTCTTCCCCGTACTCCCCGTCATAATCCTCCTCGCTGTAGCCTTCCTCGTCATACTCTTCGTCATCGTAAACGTAATCCTCATAACGGAAGCCGGGCGCATCCTTGGCCTGCGTCTCGCTCTTAATATCTATCTTATATCCGGTCAGCCTGGCTGCCAGTCTCGCGTTCTGCCCCTCCTTACCGATGGCAAGGGAAAGCTGGTAGTCCGGCACCACGACTTTGGCCGTCTTCTCATCGGGATCGGCAAACACCGCAACAATCTTTGCCGGGGACAGGGCGTTTTGGATCAGGTTACCCGGATTCTCATCCCAGTTTATGATATCAATCTTCTCCCCGCAAAGCTCATCCACAATGGAATTGACCCTCGCCCCGTTTAACCCTACACAGGCGCCCACGGCATCCACGTTTGGATTGTTGGACCGCACCGCAATCTTGGTCCTGCTGCCAGCCTCCCTGGCAATACTCATAATCTCCACCGTACCGTCCTTGATCTCCGTCACCTCGGATTCAAAAAGACGCTTCACCAGCTCTGGATGTGTGCGGCTCACTAAAATCCTCGGTCCTTTGGGGGTGTTCCTCACCTCCAGGATATAGACCTTTATTCTCTCCGTTGGCCGGAAATGCTCGGTTCGCACCTGCTCGTTCTCATTTAAGATAGCATCCGCCTTACCCAGATTGATGGAAATGTTCTTGCCCATGTAACGCTGGACAATGCCCGTCACCACATCCTTCTCCTTCTCAAAGTACTGGTTGTAGATGACGCTTCTCTCCTCCTCGCGGATTTTCTGTAAAATCACGCTCTTCGCATTCTGGGTCGCAATACGTCCAAACTCCTTCGAGCGGACCTCCACGCGGACAATGTCTCCCTCTTTTGCGTCAGGATCAATTTCCTTTGCATCCTCCGGGGAAATCTGCATCACCGAATCCTCTACTTCCTCCGTGACCTCCTTCTCAGCATAACAGTGGTAATCGCAGGTTTCCCTGTCAATCTCCACTTTCACGTTGTCAGCCTTGCCGAAATGATTCTTATAGGCGGTAATCAGCGAATTCTCTATCGCCTCGAAGAGCGTATCCTTGCTGATCTCCTTCTCCCTTTCCAGAATATCCAGCGCCTCCATTAATTCCTTATTCATTTTTCATTGTCCTCCTATGTTTCATTCCTTAATGAAAAGTCGTCGCTGTCGCAATTTCCGCTTTATATGTCAAGCGCCAGTCTGACCGTCGCGATATCAGCTCTTTCAAATGTACGCGAAACGCCATCCGTCTCAACTGTGACGGTCCCGGCGTCAAATGCCTTTAGAATCCCGGAAAATTCCTTGTGTCCCTCTATGGGCTTATAGGCCTTAAGCTCCACCGTTTCTCCCAGGCTCTTTTCCAGATGTCTGTCTTTCTTCAGGACCCGGCCAAGCCCCGGGCTGCTGACCTCCAGAATGTAGGCATCCGGAATAAAGTCCTCCGTATCGAGTGCATCGGATAAGGCGCGGCTCACATTTTCACAGTCCTGAATGTTTACGCCCTCCGGCTTGTCGATATAAACCCGCAGATAATAATCCCTGCCCTCCTTCACATACTCCACATCATAAATTTCCACTCCATACTGTTCCACAATAGGTAAAAGCAGGGCCTCTGTCCTCCCCTCATATGTCTCCTTCTTTGACATCATACTCTCCGTTCCGAAGCATCCGCCCCTGTACATTGTACATATGAAAAAAGCGGACTCGCAAGTCCACTCTTTATCTCAGTAACTATTCTTGATACTTATGTATTATACCACCCCTTTTCTTCCCTTGCAAGTGTTTTTTCACATCTCACCCATCTCACCTCATCGCCACCCCATCATGCGCCTGTGGCCTTTCTGTTACATATTTGACAGCGCGGCGGTTATCCTTTACTCTATAAATAGTTTTCAATAATGGGGGAGAAAAGCCATGACCAACAAACCGGACCGCCTTTTACTGCTGCACCTGTTCCAGAGCTTTATCAGCACCTGGGCTTTGATGAAGGCCGCGCGCATGGAACCGGGCAATATTCTTACCGTCGTCTTCTATCTGCTGGTATTTTTCTTTTACCGGCACGTGAACCGCCGGATGGATCTCTTACAGGTTTCCAACCGGGTGGCTCTGGTTACCGCAGTCATCTTTACTTCCCTGTATATGCTTGTGGATTATCCCCATTACATAGAACTTCTCACGAGCCGGCTCTACCGCTTCATCGTTCTGTCCGTTATCTTTGCCGGTTTTGTCTGCCTGTTTTACTATCTGCTGCACTTTCTATATTCCTATACCTGCAACAGACAGAGACTGTACCGCGCCCTGCTCACCCGCTATCAGGACATGTCCTACGTCTATGAGGGCCGCCGTCCCCGTGCCTCCGCCTGCTTTTCGGCGCTTGCGAACTTTTTCCGCCGTCACACGGCCCTGTGCGCTTTCCTGTGCTGCCTGCTGTGCTGGCTCCCCTACTATCTCTATCAGTACCCGGGGATCATGACCCCTGACAGCATCAACCAGCTGGAACAGATTCTGGGGCTGATTCCCTGGTCCAACCATCATCCCTGGGCTCACACACTGGTTTTCGGCCTTTTTTACCACATCGGCTATGGGCTGACAGGAAATATGGTGACCGCCGTATCGGTGTACACCTTTTTCCAGATGTGCCTGCTTGCGGGCAGTGTGGCCTACTTTATTTCCACGCTGCGCTCCCACAGGATCCGGCCTTTTGTGCTGCTTCTGATCACGGCTTTCTATGCTCTGATTCCCTATCATGCCGTCTTTTCCGTCACGGTGTGGAAAGATATCCCCTTCGCGGCTGCGGTACTCCTTTTCAGCTGCGCCATCCTGCGTCTGTCAGTGCAGAATAAAGTCAGTGCGGGAAATCTGTCCGTATTTATGGTATCAGGTGTTATGATATGTCTTTTCCGCTCAAACGGCTGGTACGCCTTCCTTTTGGCCCTTCCCTTTCTTCTGTTCGGTTTCCGCCACAAGGCAAAGGCCGTCTACCCGCCGCTTCTTGCCGCACTCCTGCTGTCCGCAGTCGTCAGATATCCGGTCATGAGCGCCTGCAAGGTACAGCAGCCTGATTTCATCGAATCCGTCAGCATTCCCATGCAGCAGATTACAGCCGTTATTTGTAACGACAGGTATCTTTCCGGGGAAGAGCTTGCCCTGATCGAAAAAGTGGTGGACCTGACCTATATCCATGAACTTTACAACCCCACCTTCGCAGATAACATCAAAGAACTCGTCAGGGCGGGCAACCAGGACTATCTGACTGCCCACAAAAACGAGTTCCTGAAACTCTGGATCCGTTTAGGCCTGCGCTACCCCGGAGATTACCTGACCGCCTATGTGAATCAGACCTACGGCTACTGGTACCCCGACTCCTTCTATCTTGTGGCGGAAGCCGAGGGCGTCAGCGCCACAGACCTTGGCGTTTCGCACACTCCTCTGATCGGCGGCCCCCTGGTCATTAAAGCCAAGGAAATCGCCATCAAGCTGGGCGGCATGGTGCCTGTCTACGGCACCCTCTGGAGCATGGGCGTCGCCTGCTGGATCCTGATCTTCAGCATCAGCGTCTCCGTCATCCGGCGGGATTATCATAAGCTGATCTGCTATCTGCCCGGGTTCGCCCTGCTTCTCTCCGTACTTGCCGCCACACCCGTGGCCACGGAGTTCCGCTATGTCTATTTTCTGATGCTGTGTCTTCCCTTCTATCTGATCACGGCAATCCTGCCGGAAGACGGCGACGCGCCCGCATCAGACGGGGCAGGAAACGCCGGCTGAATTGTGAGCCCCTGCGTTCCCGGACCATTCCAGACCATTACGGTAAAAAAATGCAGTCTCCCGTCTTCGGATGAAAATAGGCCACTTGATCTCCGTCCCCGCATATCCTCTCCTGCGCCGCATCCCCTGTGCAGTGGTTAAAGCCGACAATACCGATCCCCATATCCCGCAGCCTGTCCATCGTAGCCTTCACCCGTTCCTCATCCGCCTCCACCAGGTGGGAACCGCCAAACACCGCGTAAACCGGCATGTCAAGGCGCTTTTTCACCGTCTCCAACATATTTAAGATACCCGGATGGCTGCAGCCCGCAATGACCACAAGTCCTTTGACCGTCTCCACCGCCAGGCAGACTTCGTCCGGGAAATCATCCTCCGCCATACCTGCCGCCGTCTGCCGCACAAAGCGGGCGGGCGCTTTCTCAAAAGCATATGTTCTCTCAAATCCACCCACCACATGACAGCCATCAAACAGCGTAAGGCTCCCCTCACAGACCTGACGCGCAATCCCTTTCTTATCCAGAAATTCCGGGCCGAATCCGCATCCCAGATACGCATATTTTTCCCCCTCACGGGCGTATTTTTCCTCAAAAAAATGCGGTCCTGTCACAAGCGGCGCATGTACGCCGTGGGAGACCATATCGGGATAACCTGCCGCATGGTCGTAGTGACTATGGCTCAAAACTACATAATCCACGTCCTTTAAGGACACATGCATCTTCTCCGCGTTTTTGCGCGCCGCCTTCCCCGCGCCGCAGTCAAACAAAATCCTTTTTCCCCCCGTCTCCACCAGAAAGGAAAGTCCGTGCTCCGCAGTAAGCGCCCTGTTGCGTGAAAGATTATTTTCCAATAAGGTACGCAGAATGGTCATGACAGTTCCTCCCTTTTCCGTTTTATAAGCAGCACCGCCACGTCATTCACGTTGGTGCCCGTCGCTCCCGTGACAAGCAGTCCGCCTGTCTTTTTCAGCGCATGGTAAGCATCGTTGTCCCGCAGCACGTCAAAAATGGATATTCCTTCTGCCGCAAGCTTTCCTGCCGTATCCGTATCACAATACCCGCCCGCCGCATCGGTCGGGCCGTCCGTGCCGTCGCTGCCCAGACTGAATACAGCCGTGCCTTTCAGTCCGGCGATACCCTCCGCCGCCGCCAGCGCCAGCTCCTGGTTCCTGCCGCCCTTTCCCTTTCCTGTCAGATGCACCACCGTCTCCCCACCCGCCAGAAATGCCAGACTTTTTCCCGTATTCTGGTGTGTCTTCGCGATGGCTGAGAGAAACCGTCCTGCCTCCCTGGCCTCACAGGAGAGCTGATCCGTCAAAACCACAGCCTCGTAGCCAAGCTCCTCGCAGGCCGATGCCGCCGCACGGCACAGGCGCGACACGCTTCCTGTAATCTGCGTTTCCACATTGTTGAGCGTTTTCGGTGTTTCTATAGCCAGAAGCGACATCGCCCTTTCGCTTAACCGTAATCCGTATTTTTTTGCTATGGACAGCGCCTCCCCGCAGGTGGAGGAATCCGGACAGGCAGGACCTGACGCGATCATGTCCAGAGGATCTCCCAAAATATCACTGAGCACAATGTTGAACACATGGGCCGGTTCACATGCAAGGGCAAACCGCCCGCCCTTCACCGCCGAAAGCCGCTTGCGGATTGTGTTCATCTCCACAATATCCGCTCCGCATGCCAGAAGCTGCTCCGTGATATCCTTAAGCTCCTCCCCGGTCACCAGAGGTTTTTCAAAGAGAGCTGAACCGCCGCCGGACAGAAGAAAAATAATCTCATCCCCTGCTCCGGCCCGTGCCGCCAGATCAAGCGCCGCCTGCGTCGCCAAAAAGGAATTTTCATCCGGCACCGGGTGTCCTGCTTCAAAACACTCTGTCCGAGGGATTTCTCCCTTCGCGTGCCCATATTTTGTCACCACCACCCCGGCTTCCAGCCTGTCACCCAGAATGTCTGCAGCGGCCTTGGCCATCTGCCAGCCGGCCTTCCCGGCAGCCACCATATAGAGCTTCCCCTGTCCGAATTCCCTTCCCGCCAGGGCTTCCCGCACCGCCTCGTCCGGCAGTACAGCGTGAATGGACTTTCTGATGATCTGTTCCGCATCTTCCCATAATGTCATATGCATCTTAGTATCTAATGTATCTCCTGTTGTTTTCTTTATAATATACTACAGTTATGCAGCCAGCTGATCAGAACTGGATTTTTCATACCTGACCTATCAAATCAAATTTCGGTATTCACGTCTACCATCTACAACCGCATATACAATAACTTCTTTTCTATCTTCACTAATTTTATAAAATACTAAATGCCTTTCCACAATAAGAATTCGGAACCCCTGCTTTCTCAATATGGAATATCTTGGTATGCTTCCAGACATAGGAAAGTCTTCTAACCTGTTTATTGCTTTTTCAATTTTATCAAGATAGTTTGATGCTATATCTATACTGCCAGAATCATCTGCGATATAAAATATAATTTCTCTTAACTGTTCATCCGCTTTGTCGGTTCTAATTATATTATACTTCATTTGATTTTCTCTCCAACAAAGAACTCCTTATATCGTCAAATGTATCCTGCATTGAAGCAACCCTTCCATTCACAACATCATTTTCAGCTTCAGCCAGTGTCCGCAATAATTCCAGTTCTGATTTCATCTGATAATAATCCTGTAAGCCTAAAATTACCGTATCCCCTCGACCATTTACTGTAATAATGACCGGATTTCGCTCCTCGTGGCATTGTCTTGATATTTCACTATAATGATTTCTTAGATCTGAAGATGGCCTGATAGCTTCCATATGTTTTTCCCTTCTGCAAATAAAAGATTGTTAATTCAATAATATAGTCATATTATATCATTATATACATATATCTTCAATATGATTTTTGCAACAGTTTGTGTCAACACTTTATTGGCATCTTACCCAGCAGAACACAAAAGAAGCACCTTCAGAAGATTGATTTCTTCCGTTGGTGCCTCTCTTTTATCTTACTTCACCATAATGTGACCACATACGAACAACCTTTATTGTTCCATCGTATTCTTTTCCATCAACGACTACCGACTCATTATATACTTGGTAGACCAATCTATGCTGCAGATTAATTCTTCTGGAATAATATCCGCTCAAATTTCCTACCAGTCCTTCATACGGAGGCTGATTTTGAAAAGGATTTTCGACTATAATATTTAATAGTACTTTTGCTTTCCCATCAAGTCCCGCCCCTTTTAACAATTTTTTATCCTTGTCAGCCTGCTTACTGAATCTTATGATATACATTTACCACTCCTCATTCGGATCATATACCGAACACTCTTCTATTGGCTCTTTTCCCGCTTCAACAATGCTTTCCGTCATGCCTGGTATAGAATTCAAATATAATGTTTCCTGAATAGCATTCCAATCTTCTTCTGAAATAAGAACGCCATTCTTTCCACGATTGTTTGTGATTGTAATCGGCTGACTACTGTTATTAACATCCGATAATATTTGATATATATTTTCTCTTGCTTTCGTTACGCTGATCGCGGTCATATCATCATCTCCCTTCCGTTATATTATACCGTACGTTTTTGCGTACGTCAATATATTTCTTCTATTATCGCTCTATAGTGTAAACATTTTCGGATACTAAATGCAATCAGCACCGGCAGAAAATTTCCACCAGTTTGTGGAGATTCCCGTGATTTATTGCTAAACCACATAAATAAGCCCTCTGGCAATCATATTTCACAACTGACAGAGGACTTATTTACATGTCCTGACAGCCACCCTTTTTCAGCAAATAAAAAATACCGCAAACCGCATAAAATGAGGTTTCCGGCATCCTTTAGGGTTGGGCTGTTCTAAAACAGTCAACAGCTCGTAGGGGAATCGAACCCCTGTTTCCGCCGTGAGAGGGCGGCGTCTTAACCGCTTGACCAACGAGCCATCTGATTGACACTTGCTTATTTTATTATATTTTTGGAGAGAATGCAAGTCTTTTTTCTATTTTTTTATCTATTTTTTGAACCTGCTGCTCAAAACAGCCACACCATATTCATTTTGCCCGCCGGTATCCGTTTTTCCTGCCATTTTTCATTAGGTTTACATAATATAGTAATTGTAATCCTTCCACGCCTCCAAATCAGGAAACCATACATCCTCCGCCGTCCCCGTCCCACCGTCCGCATCCTTGGAAATCTCCGCGGTGTTATGACAAGTGGCGTTATACAGGGGAATCACCACGCTGCTCCCGTCGCCAAAGATATAGCGCACCGTCGCATGGCCGTCCGCGTCCGTAGAGATAGTCTCGGCATTACCGCCCGTCAGGTTGAAGATCCAGACGGCCGCCGTGTCAGGGCTTCTGTAGGCGGCATTTCGGTCCACTCCGCCGTTTTCCCTGTCATATTCGGTCTGAACCTGAATGTCCTCCAGAAACCCCCGCTCCTCATAATCCGTAAACCGATATTCCCCAGCAATCAGGTAAGCCTCGTCAAAGTCCGTCCGTGAAGCGATGCTGTCCAGAAAACGAATGTCGCTGTCCGTCACCCGATAACCGTCTGCCGTCTCTGTAAACCGCAGTTTCTCCTTCCAGACCGTCACATGGGGATCGGACATCCACACATAGTACCAGATTTCCGCTCGGTCTCCGTCTGTCCCGCCCTCTCCGGGTTCCTCGGTCAGCACATAATGAAACTCGTCCGGCCACGGACTGGACAAGCCAAAGGTGTATGTCCCTCCTACTTTTTCCATCAAAAGCACGCTCTCCAAGGCTGTCTTTTCGTCAATATACAGCCCGGCTACCACGTCGCCGTTCCTGTCGCAGTAGGCATTGGCGTAAGTATTCAGAAAACGCAGTTTCTCCTCCGTCTGTTCCTCCTGTTTTTCCCCCACCGGATTCAGCATAAGTCCGACCGTCAGGGCGCACAAAAGCACAACCAATACCGCCGCCGTCACAATCCTGCCTCTCTTCCATGAAAAAATATTTTGGATGCGCTTTTTCTGCGCAGCAAAAACCGCTGTCATATCCATACATCCGCCTTACCCTTTCCGATCCCCTGCCAGATCATCTTCGCGAAACGGGCTTCCCCCTGTCAAGTCCCATTCTGGGCGCACAGAAAGAGCAGCAGTTACAAACCGCTGCCCTACACTATCGCAATTCTTTTATAACACTTTACTTAAGAAATCAATGGTTCTCGGCTCCTTCGGATGGTCAAGCACCTCCTCCGGCGTTCCCTCCTCAATGATATAGCCGCCCTCCATAAAAATCACGCGGCTGGCCACTTCCCTTGCAAATCCGATCTCGTGGGTGACCACGATCATCGTCATACCATCCCTCGCCAGCTCCTTCATCACCGCAAGCACCTCGCCCACCATCTCAGGGTCCAGCGCACTGGTCGGCTCGTCAAAGAGCATGATATCGGGATTCATCTCAAGCGCCCTAGCAATCGCCACACGCTGCTTCTGCCCGCCGGAAAGCTGGCTGGGATAGGCCTGCGCCTTATCGGAAAGCCCCACCCGCTCTAACAGCTGCATCGCCTTGTCTTTCGCCTCTTCTTTGGAGAGCGTCTTTAAATGAACCGGCGCCAGCGTCATATTCTTTAAGACGTTCAGATGGTTAAACAGATTAAAATGCTGGAACACCATGCCGATATTCTTCCGCACCTTATTGATATCTGTATGCTTGTCGGTCACGTCATAGCCGTCGATCACGATCTGTCCTGACGTCGCCTTCTCCAACTGGTTGAGACACCGCAAAAGTGTGGATTTCCCGCTGCCGGAGGGTCCGATCAGCACAACCACTTCGCCCTCGGTCACCTCCAGACTGATGTCCTTGAGCACTTCCAGAGAGCCAAAGTTCTTCTTTAAATTCTTCACAGAGATCTTGACATCCGTCTTATCTGCCACGGTTGATCCTCCTCTCAATCTGCTTGGAAACCTTACTCAGTATGGTAATGACGATCAGGTACATGATCCCGACAACGGCCCATGCCTGCAAGGGCTTGAAAGTGTTGCCCATGACTGTCTTACCCACGTTGGTGAGTTCCGGGAACCCGATCACGGAGAGGATCGACGTATCTTTTAAGGTAATGATAAACTGGTTGATGATTGACGGAATCATCGTGCGGATTGCCTGAGGTATCACAATCAGCGCCATCCCTGCGCTGTAAGAAAGCCCAAGACTTCTGCCTGCCTCCATCTGCCCCCTGTCCACGCTCTGAATACCCGCCCTGACAATCTCGGCCATATATGCGCCGCAGTTCATGGAAAGCGCAATGGTTCCCGCCTGCAGGGGTCCCAGCCTGAAACTCGTAAAACCGAGTCCCTGCTGAATGGCCGTTGGAATGCCAAAGTAAATAAAATAAGCCAGCACAATGAGCGGCACGCCGCGCACCGCATCCACATAGACCGTGCCGATAAAATTGAGCGCCCTGTTACGCCCCACATTCATCAGGCCAAAAATCAATCCGATGACCGAAGCGAAGACCAGCGAGAGGAGACAGAGCAAAAGCGTCTGTCCCATCGCCTGAATAAGCATCGTCCCATATTTCTGAATTATCATTACCATAAAACACTTCTCCTCACACGGTTATTTTTCCAGGTACTTCGCAATGATCTCGTCGTACTTGCCGTTCGCCTTGATGTTCTTAAGACCCGCATTAAACATATCCAGAAGTTCCTGATTCTCCGCGTTCATAATAGCAAAACCGTAAGGTGCGCCCTCGCTCTCCATGCCCTCTGGAATGGAAAGTGCAAGACCGCCGGTCTTGATGGAATCAGCCATGATCGGCGTATCCTCCACGCACGCCGCGGAGTTGCCCATGATCACGTCCTGATACATGGTCGGTGAATCTTCAAATACCGTGGTGGTAAAACCATACTGATCCTTTATGCTCTCGGCAAAATCCATGCCCGCCGTACCGTTCTTTACCGCTACGTTCTTGCCTGCAAGGTCTTCAAAGCTCGCGATCGCGCTGCCTTCCGCGACAACAAAGGTCTGTGTCGCGTCATAGTAACCGTCAGAGAAAATCCAGCCGGAATCGATACGCTCCTGCTTGATGGTTGCGCCCGCAATCAGCGCATCCGCCTGTCCAGCCTGCACTGCCGCTACGCCCGCATCCCAGCCGAGGCTTTTCAGTTCATATTTAAATCCCTGATCTTCCGCAATGGCTGCCAGAACGTCCACGTCTATGCCCACAAACTCACCCTTTTCATTAGTGAACTCAAACGGGCGGAACACAGTGTCCGTGGCCACCACCCATACTTTGTCACTTTTCGCGTTACCGCTGCCGCCTCCGCATGCCGCCGTACCGAGAGCCATGCATCCGATCAAAACCATTGCCAATAATTTTTTCATAAACTATCCTCTCCTTTTCTGCCAAAACCGTTTTATTAACAAGAAAAGCGGTGTACTGTTCTGGCATCGACACCGTCTTTTCCGCTTTCTTAAGTATATGGAGTTTTCGTTCCCTTGTCAAGAACTTTGTATACAAATATACAAGTATCATAATGTTGGCACAAGGTATATTCCGTCGGTTTATGAATAAGTATAGCCAAATGGTAACAGTAAGTGCAGAGGCTATAAATCCGCAGCCGCGGCAAGAATCATCTCCACCGCCTTATCAATGCCCAGCTTCTCCGTGTTGACTGTCAGGTCAAAGTTCCTCGCGTCGCCGTATACCTGCTTCGTATAATACTCACAGTACCGTTTCCTCGCCTTGTCCACTGCGCGCACGTCGTTAGCCACCTGATCCGCCGGCACCTGATCCATCATCTTCGTCATACGCTTCACCCGCCAGTCAAACCCTGCATGGACAAACACATTCAGGCAATGGTCAAACTCTCTTAAAATGTAATCGCCGTTGCGTCCCACAATCACACAGCTTTCCCTGTTTGCCAGCTCCCTTATGGCGTCCCTCTGGGCCTGCCACAGCTCCTCCTCCAGCGGCTTGTTATAGAAATCAAACAGGCTCTGGGCAAAGCCGAAGTTCTTCGGCACCCGTTCATCCCACCTGCGCACCTGCTCAGGCGTCAGACTTTTCCCTGAAACGGCGGTCTTCAAAATAATATCCTTGTCATAATACTCGATCCCCAGCTCCTTTGCCACGCGCCTGCCGATCTCTCCCCCGCCCGCGCCAAACTCTCTTCCAATTGTGACAATTTTTCTCATAGTTTTCCCTCCCATTTTCTTTCGTTCAGCACACGCCCATTCGCAAAATCGCGCCTTCGGCGCTCTCCGCCTCTTCGCGGCTACTTTTGCTCATATGCGGGCGCTCCCTCAGAGCTTCATCTGTCTGTCAAACTCGTGCAAGCACGGTTTGCCCGGCAGATTCGCTCTGGCTGAACTGTTATACTAAATCAAATATACTGATCTGGTTGGACTCTGGTATATTTCCGAGAAGCCCAAGCTGACTCATCAGGTCCATCACCGATTTGGAAACCTTCGTCCGCTCCCGGAAATCATCCTTACTCAAAAACGGCCCATCCTTGGCGGCCTCCACGATGGCGTCCGCCGCCCTCTCCCCCAGACCGTCAATGCTGTTTAAGGACGGCATCAGCTTTCCGTCCACGATCTGGAACAGTCTTGACTGCGCCGTGAAAATATCAATCGGCACGAAATCAAAACCTCTCGCGTACATTTCCTGCACGATCTTCATATCCTTCTGGGTATCCTGTTCCTTCTTGGAAAGCTCGTCGCTCCTGCGCTTATAATCAGCCATCACGCTCTCCAGATGAGCCTGCCCCTGACACATGATCTCATAGGAAAACGCCGACGCGCGGATGCTGAAATAGGCCGCGTAGTAAGCCAGCGGATAATTGATCTTGCAGTAGGCGATACGCCATGCCATCATGACGTAGGCCGCCGCATGCGCCTTGGGAAACATATACTTGATCTTCTTGCAGGAACCGATGTACCAGTCCGGCACCCCCTGCGCCTTCATCGCCTCAATCCATTCGTCCTTCAGTCCTTTGCCCTTGCGCACGCTCTCCATGATGGTGAAGGATAAGGACGGCTCCACCCCCTGCTGCATCAGATAAATCATAATGTCATCACGACAGCAGATGGCAGTGGAAATAGTCGCTTTGCCCTCCTCAATCAGCGTCTGGGCATTGCCCAGCCACACGTCCGTGCCGTGCGAAAGCCCGGAAATACGCACCAGATCCGTGAAGCATTTAGGCTTGGCATCTATCACCATCTGTATGACAAACTCCGTGCCAAACTCCGGGATCCCAAGACACCCCAGCTTACAGCCGCCGATCTGCTCCGGCGTGATTCCCAGCGCCTCCGTCGACTGGAAAAGCGACATCACGCCTTTGTCGTCCAGCGGAATCTTGGTCGGGTCTATTCCTGTCAAATCCTGCAGCATACGGATCATAGTGGGATCATCATGCCCCAGAATGTCGAGTTTTAACAGGTTGTGGTCGATCGAATGATAATCAAAATGCGTGGTGACGATATCCGTCGTCATATCGTTGGCGGGGTGCTGCACCGGGGTAAAGGAGTTGATGTCCTCCCCCACAGGCAGAACCACGATACCGCCGGGGTGCTGCCCGGTACTTCTGCGGATGCCGGTGCATCCCGACACGATGCGGTTGATCTCACAGACCCGCTTGTGCCTGCCCCGCTCCTCGTAATAATTTTTCACATAACCGTAGGCCGTCTTGTCAGCCAGTGTGCCAATCGTGCCCGCCCGGTAAGTCTGCCCGCTGCCGAAAATCACTTCCGTGTATTTATGTGCCTTACTCTGGTACTCGCCTGAAAAATTCAGGTCGATATCCGGCTCCTTGTCTCCCTTAAAGCCGAGGAATGTCTCGAAGGGAATGTCAAACCCTTCCTTGCGCAGCGGCGTCCCGCAGACCGGGCAGTCCTTGTCCGGCATGTCGCAGCCCGCGCCGCCGCCATAAGCCTTAACTTCCTCGGAATCAAAATCATAATAGTGGCATTTCGGGCAAAGATAGTGGGGGCTTAAGGAATTTACTTCCGTGATTCCCGCCATGTTCGCCACAAAGGAGCTCCCCACAGAACCACGGGAACCCACCAGATAGCCGTCCTCCACGGATTTCCACACCAGCTTCTGGGCAATGATGTACATCACCGCAAAGCCGTTGGAGATAATGGAGTGCAGCTCCTTCTCCAGCCTGTCCTCCACAATCTTCGGCAGCGTCTCGCCGTACAGCTCATGGGCCCTGTTGTAACAGATGTCCGTCAGCTGCCTGTCGCTGTCCTCTATGACCGGCGGGCACTTGTCCGGCCGCACAGGGGACATGACTTCAATCATATCCGCAATCAGGTTCGTATTGGTGATCACTACCTCCTCAGCCTTGTCACTGCCGAGATAATCAAACTCATTAAGCATCTCCTCCGTCGTGCGAAGATACAGGGGCGCCTGATTGTCGGCATCCGGGAAACCCTGCCCCGCCATAATGATGCGGCGGTAAATCTCATCCTCCGGATTTAGGAAATGCACGTCGCAGGTAGCCACTACCGGCTTGCGGAACTGCTCCCCCAGCCGGACAATCTGCCTGTTGATCTCCCTGATGTCCTCCATAGACGTGATATCCGGCGTCCGCTCCGACTCGATCATAAAGCGGTTGTTGCCCAGAGGCTGTATTTCCAGATAATCATAAAAATTCACAAGCCTCGCAATCTCCGCGTCGGATTTTCTTTCAAGCAGCGCCCGGTAAAGCTCCCCCGCCTCACAGGCGCTCCCTAAAATCAATCCCTCCCGGTACTGTGTGAGCAGGCTCTTGGGAATCCTGGGTCTTCTGGAAAAATAAGTCAGATGGGACTCGGACACCAGACGGTACAGGTTCATGCGTCCCACATTGTTCTTCGCCAGAATAATCGCGTGGTAGGTCGGCAGCTTTTTGATGATATCGGGACTTGCCTTCCCTCTCGCATTCATCTGCGAAAGCGTTGTGATCCCCTCCTTCGCCATCATGGGAATCAGCTTCACAAAGATTTCCGCGGTGGCCTCCGCGTCGTCCACCGCCCTGTGGTGGTTCTCCAGAGACACGCCGAGGGTTTTCGCCACCGCGTCCAGCGTATGCTTTTTCTGTCCGGGCAGAAGAATCCTTGCAATCCCCACCGTGTCCACATAGGTAAAATCGTGGGGAATCCCCTGCCTGTCGCAGTTTTCCATAATAAAACCCATATCGAACTGGGCGTTGTGCGCCACCAGAATGCAGTCCCCACAAAACGCCAGAAACTGCGGCAGCACCACATCAATCTGCTCCGCCCCCATTACCATATCATCTGTTATTCCCGTCAGCTTTTCGATCTCGAACGGAATGGGCACCAGCGGATCCACAAACGTGGAAAAACGGTCCACAATCTTTCCGCCGCTGACCTTCACCGCGCCGATCTCAATGATGCGGTTCTTCACGGGGGAAAAGCCGGTCGTCTCAATGTCGAAAACCACAAAATCCGCCCCGAAATCCTGACCCTTCTCATTGGTGGCAATCTCGTTCAGATCGTCCACCAGATAGGCCTCCACACCGTAAATGACCTTGAAAAATCCCTGCTTGTCCGGCTCCGGCTCTCCCGCCTCCTTGGCGCGGCTCTTCTCCGCCTTCCACAGATCCTCCCACACATGGTTCGCGTCGGGAAAGGACTGCACCACCCCGTGGTCGGTGATAGCAATGGCCGGATGCCCCCATTTATAGGCGCGTTTCACGATATCTTTCGCCTCGGAAACGCCGTCCATATCGCTCATCTTCGTATGACAGTGAAGCTCCACCCGCTTCCTGACGCTCCTGTCCTCACGTAAAACCGTAAAATCCGGGATTTTCTTAATGCCTGCAAGGGAACCGATGGTCAGCTCGTGGTCAAACTTATCGACCGCAGTCATGCCTTTCAGCTTGACATAGACGCCCTCTTTCATAACATCTGTTATTTCTTTGACCTGTTCATTCCGCACAAAGAATTTCACCGTCATGGTGTCCGTATAATCCGTGATGTCATAAATCAGAATGGTACGCTCATTCTTGATCTCCCGCTGGTCCTTCCGAATCACCTTTCCGCGGATTACCACTTCACCCATCTCGCCGATAATATCCTCGATGGGCATGGCCTCCTCCTCGAAGTCCCTGCCGTAAATCACATCCGGGTTGTCAGAGCGTTTCAGGGGACGTTTAAAATCGCCCTTATCCCTGTCCCTGCCGCCTGCAAATTTTTTGGACGGGGAAGGAAATCCATGACTGTCCTGCTGAGACGGCTGCGCAAAAGATTTGGACGCATCCGATGGTCCGCGCTGTGCTGACTGCCCTGCATCTTTGGGCGCTTCCTGGTCTCCGCCCCGCAAAACACCGCCGTCTTCCACTCCCTTTTCCACTGCCAGCGCCGCACCCTTCATCTGCACGGCAAAGCCCGCCCTCGCCGAAATCTCCGCCACCTGTATGGCCAGACGGCGCTCGTCCTCCTCGCGGTTCTTTCCCGCCGCCTTTTCCTTATAGGCCAGTTCCACCTGTACCGGAATAGAACAGCGCTCGTTATATATTTTTTCCAGAATCCGCGCGAGCTCCCCGCCCTTTTCCCGGCCAAACACCGTGTCCTCCAAGGTCAGCAGCAGCTTATCCTGCGAAAAGACCGTGTCCGCCCTCTTAAACAGGCTGTACTCCACCGGGGAAGATTCCTTCAGCTCTAAGAGAATACTATCCCGGTAAACGTCCATCAGCTTCTCGGGGTTATACTGGGAGGAGAGCGTAAACTGCTCATAAAACTTAACGACAATCGGCATATTGGGGAAAAACTGTTTCCCGATCTCCCGCTCCACCCGGAACACATCCTCCTTTTGGATCAGATGTTCCGAGGCAATATAGACGCGCAGGAAATCCTTCCGTTTGGTACTGGTCACCTTCTCCACCGTGACATTCTCAAACAGATCCCGCAGTCCCGTATCCAGTTTTAACGTAGGAAATACATCAAAAAAAGCTTTACTCATTCCAGTGCAAAAGCTCCTCCCTGAGCGTGTCCAAAAGTTCCTGCTCGGGCACCTTCCTCACAATCTCTCCCCGCTTGATCAGTAGGCCTTCCCCGATACCACCGGCGATGCCGATATCGGCCTCCTTTGCCTCCCCGGGGCCGTTCACCGCACACCCCATAACAGCCACCTTGATATCCAGCGGAATGTCCTGCACCATCGTTTCCACCTGATTTGCCAGACCGATCAGATCAATCTTCGTTCTGCCGCAGGTGGGACAGGACACCACCTCGATACCGCCCTTTCTGAGACCGAGCGTCTTAAGGATCAGCTTCGCCGACTTAATCTCCTCCACGGGATCCCCCGTCAGGGACACGCGGATCGTGTCACCGATACCCTGATTTAGAATAATGCCAAGGCCCACAGCGGATTTAATGTTGCCGCTTGTCACCGTCCCCGACTCCGTAATCCCCACATGCAGAGGGTAATTCGTCTTTACCGCCAGAAGCTCATGCGCCTTGACGCACATCATCACATCCGACGACTTTATACTTATGACAAGATTGTCATATCCACAGTCCTCTATCATACCTACCTTATCCAGTGCGCTCACCACGATTCCCTCCGCCGTCACACCGTGATATTTCTCCACCAGCTCACGCTCCAGAGAACCGCTGTTTACCCCTACGCGGATCGGAATATTCCGCTCCTTTGCCGTCTTGACAACTGCCGCCACCTTCTCTCTCCCGCCGATGTTGCCCGGATTGATACGGATTTTGTCCGCGCCGTTTTCCATCGCCGCAATGGCCATCCGATAGTCGAAATGAATATCCGCCACCAGTGGAATATGTATCCGTTCCTTAATTTTCCCAAGCGCCTGCGCCGCCTCCACAGTGGGCACCGTACACCTGATAATCTCGCACCCCGCCTTTTCGAGGCGTAGAATCTGCGCCACTGTCGCCTCCACATCCTCCGTGGGTGTGTTCGTCATGGACTGTATCAGAACCGGGTTTCCCCCGCCGATCTTCCTGTCCCCAATTGTAATAACTTTCGTCTGCTCTCTATGTGTTTTCAAGGCTGCCTCCATACTGTTCTCGTTATTCTCATATTATTTAAACGCTGAATAATTACGAAACTCATCTCAACGCTATAGCAATTGTGCAAATAACATAATTATAAGCAGACCCTTGAAAGTGTTTAAATCCTTCGGATTAAAACCGTCAGTGCTTAATGAGGTTTTCCACGAATTTAGCACTGTTACGCTTGGAGCGGAGCGAAAGCGCGTCTGCGTTGATTATGTTATTTGTGCAATTTCAATAATTCTAAATGAGTTTTATATTCACCTACATTATAAACGATAAAAGTCTGTAAGACAAATCTGTTTTTCCACATGCCGCACAAATTCCCTCCCTCGTCTGCCTTTTCTCCGGGCTCCTGTCCGCCTTAAATCCCGCATAACCTCCCCAGCCACCTGATAGCGCGCCTCCGGCTTCTCTTTCGTACAGCGGCGGATGATCTCCTCCAACTCCTCCGACAAAAGCGGGTTATAACAGGATGCGGAAAGCGCCATGCCTGGCGCGTTTTCTGGTATAACACCCGTTATCATATAATATAACGTCCTCCCAAAAGCATACAGATCGCTCCTCTCATCCGCGCGGACTCCCTGCCCGTCCTCTCCCCGCTGCTCCGGCGCCGCAAACCCGGCGGAGAACGCCATCCGTCCCCCTCCTTCTTCCCCAAAACTGCGGAGTCCCGCCGCACCGAAATCCACCAGTTTCAGACTGCCGTCCTGGCATACCATAATATTATCCGGCTTTAAATCCCGATAAGTAACAGGTGTTTCCCTCGTGTGCAGATAATCCAGAACATCTAACAGAGCCGCCGCCCACATCCGTGCCTGTTCCTCTCCCACTTTGCCCTGTTTTTCTATATAGTTATGTAAACTTATCCCTTCCACGTATTCCATTACCAGATACCACCCTCCCTCGTAAAGCAGATCATACACCACAGGCAGCATCGGATGACGCAGATCCCGCAGAAACGCGGCCTCCTCCCTGATCCTCTCCCCGCTCCCATTCTCCTGCTCCCACAGACGCTTCACCGCCACGCGCCTGCAAAGACTCTCATCCTCCGCCAGATACACGCTGCCCTCGCCGCCCTGCCCCAAAGATTTGATGATTCTGTACTTGCCCAATCGTTTTCCCGCTTCCATATACAGTTCCTCCATATTATCTCACCGCCTTCACATATACAGCGGAAAGATTATCCCTCTCCCCTCTTTTCATGCACGTTTCCCCGATCTCCCTAAGCCGCCGTCCGATCTGCTCCTCCCCGGCAATCTCCCGGGGATTCATAACCTCCTGCAGCTCCTGCCCGCTGACACACCGTCTGAAACCGTCCGTGCAGAGGAGAATCCCATCCCCCGGCCTCAACACGCCCATTCTGTGCTGGGGCACAAAATACCCAAAGCTTCCGAGACATTTCGTCAGCTTTCCCACATCATGGGCGTGATCTGTCGTGAGCTGCTCCATACGCCGTCCCCGCAGCCGATACGCCCTGCTGTCTCCCAGATGCCATAACAGCCATGTTTTTTCCCATACAACGAGTACCGTCATGGTCGTTCCCATCGAAATATTTTCCTGCGCGGCATACCGTTTCAGCTGCCCCTGCATATGATAGACCAGTCTGTCCAAAGACCTGCGCATCACCCAATAGCGCTTATTCTTTCGTATCATGGCAAACAGTTCCGTATAAAACCATTTCCTGAACTGTTCCGCCGCATAGCCGCTTGCCTCCCCACCGCAGGATATACCGCCCATACCGTCGCACACTACCGCCAGAAGCACACGGCCCCTGCGCGTCAACACCTGCTGCAGCAGAACAGAATCCTGATTCCTGTCCGCCGTCCTGCCCCGGTACCAATATACATCCGTCAAATACCGCACGCCCCAAATACACCTCCCTGTTAATGTCACTTTACACAGTACCGTTACTTTCAAACAGCATTTTAATAACACACGTTTTCAATAATTAATCCGGAAAAACGCGGGACCCCCGCCCTGTCACTCGTTACGGGTTCAAGAACAGAACCCGATGCAGCTATCATACTACAGATTTCCAGAAACCGCAAGCATATATCCTGTCTCAGACTTCTTCCACCCAGCCGATACATGCGCAATAAGCAAAGGCCGGTGCTCAGCGCACCAGCCTCATAATATCATTGTACATAATAAACACCATCAGAACCATCAACACCACCAGCCCGGCGAAATGCACCATGCCCTCCTTCTCCGGCGGCACGGGTTTCCCACGTACCACCTCCACCAGCATGAACGCCAGTCGTCCGCCGTCCAGCGCGGGAAGCGGCAGAAGATTCATGATCCCGAGATTGACGGATAGAAGCACCACGATCTCCAACATGGTCAGAATAGCGTAGGGCGTGCCGTAGTTTTCCTCCGCCGCGTCATAACTCTCCCCCACGAGCTGCGCGATGCCCACAGGCCCCGACACATCATCCTTCGACACCTGTCCCTTCACAAGCATCCTCAGACTCTTGTAGGTGATCTTCACCCAATATTCCACCTCGTAGAAACCATATTGGAACACCTGCAGGGGATTGCATTTCAGATACTCCCCTCCGTTGGTAATTCCCATATAATAACGCTTGTCATTTTCATCATACTTTGGGAAAAGAGTGGTCACGGCCTTCTCCCCGTTTCTTAAGTAGGTGATTTCCATCTTCTCCCCCTGATTTAAGGCGGAAATCATGGAAACCTCCCGGTAAAAGTGAATCGGCTCATGTCCGATCTTCTTAATCACATCCCCTGTCTGCAGACCGGCCTCCGCAGCCGCAGAACCTTCCGTGACAGTTCCTACCGTGGGAAGATCCGCCCCCGAAAACGCGCTCAGAATCACTGCGATCACAAAGGCCAGGATGAAATTAAAGAAAGGCCCGGCAAAAACTGTGGCAATGCGCGCCCACACGCCCGCCTCCAGAAAGGAAATCCCCTCAGCATCACATATCTCCCCGGGATCACGCTCCCGTGCCACGCCGTCATCTCCCTCAAACATACAGGCACCGCCTATGGGAAAAAGCTTTAAGGAATATTTCGTGCCATGCTTGACAAAGGAAAACAGGGAAGGCCCCATTCCCACAGAAAACTCCACCACGCGGATGCCATTCCGTCTGCCGATCAGGAAGTGTCCCAATTCATGGGAAATCACTACCAATCCAAATACAATGATAAATAAAATAATTGTTCTGATCAAATCGTTACTCTCCATACTTAAAACTGATATATTCGTAGGTTTCTTTCTCCGCCGCCAGTATTTCCTCCACGGACGGATTCTCCGTCACGCGGTGCGCCCCCATAGCCGCCTCAATCAGCTCCGGGATCTCCAAAAACCGAATCTTCTTATCCAAAAATAACGCAACCGCTTTCTCGTTCGCCGCATTGAATACAGTTGGCAGGGAGCCGCCCTCCTCAGCCGCCCGGTAGGCTAACGCAAGCCCCCGGAACGTATCTGTGTCCGGCTTCTCAAAGGTCAGGCTTCCTAGTTTACATAAGTCTACCCTTCCAATCCCCATAGGCCGTCTGTCCGGGTAAAACAATGCATACTGGATAGGCAGCTTCATATCTGGCACGCCCATCTGTCCCATAATGCCGCCGTCCGCGTACTGCACCGCCGAATGCAGTATGCTCTGTGGATGCACCACCACCTCAATCTGGGAAAGCGCCACGTCGAAAAGCCATTTCGCCTCCATCACCTCAAGCCCCTTATTGCACAGGGACGCGGAGTCGATGGTGACTTTCTTCCCCATAGACCAGTTGGGATGCTTTAAGGCGTCCTCCACCGTCATATCGGCAAGCTCCGCCCGGGATTTCCCCCGAAATGGGCCGCCTGACGCCGTCAGCAGAATCTTCTCCACCCGAGCGCGGTTTTCCCCGTGCATCGACTGGAAAATCGCGCTGTGTTCGCTGTCCACCGGCAGGATCGAAACCCCTTTGTCCTTCGCCAGCGGCATAATGATATGTCCTGCCGTCACCAGCGTCTCCTTGTTGGCCAACGCGATATCCTTCCCCGCCTCAATGGCCGCAATAGTCGGTCTGATGCCAATCATTCCCACAATGCCGGTGACCAGTACCTCCATGCCCTCCGCCGTGGAAACTTCCAGAAGGCCGTCCATACCGCTCACGATACGGACAGGCAGATCCTGTACCCGCGTCCGCAGGTCAGCCGCCGCTTTTTCCTCCCAGAGCGCGGCAATCTTCGGACGAAATTCCCTGATCTGCGCCTCCATGAGCGACACATTAGAGCCTGCCGCCAGGGACACTACCTCCAAATCTTTTTCTTTTCTGACAATATCAAGCGTCTGTGTTCCGATGGAACCTGTGGAACCCAGTATACCTATCTTTTTCATCTTACGTCATTCCTCTTTTTTACTCTAACCTTCATAACTGCGCTTTGCAAAATCTCAAACCAATGCTAACCTTGCATCAGCACAATCCCCAGAAATACAATCGGCGCCGCCACAATCACACTGTCAAAGCGGTCCATGATCCCGCCGTGTCCCGGAATCAGCTTGCCATAGTCCTTAATCCCGTGATCCCTCTTCACTGCGGAGGCCGCCAGATCCCCCACCATAGAGATAAGCGCTCCCACTGCGCCCAGGACCGCCGCAAGCGGCAGGGAAAGCGTCGTCATGGTATATTGGCTGATCACAAAATGCGTGTAGAGGACAAACAGAAGCGCCGCGCCCAGAATACCTCCCACCGCGCCCTCCACGGACTTTTTCGGACTAAGCTTCGGCGTCATCTTGTGTTTCCCGATCAGGACACCCACACAGTAAGCGCAGGTGTCACTCCCCCATGAAGCCAGAAACACAAACCATACCAGATAGATCCCATCCTCAAACCCTTCCCGCAGCAGATAGAGAAAAGAGAGCATCACCGGCCCGTAGAGAAACGAAAACATGGCCGACATGATCTGGTTCGCATGGTACTTCGGAAAAGTAAACACATAGACGAATAAAAAGGCGAGAAACGCCGCAACAATCGCAATCATCATGGCCGGAAACACCTGCGCCAGATCCCTTGCCAACGCAAGGCAGATCAACGCATAGTACACAAGCGTCATCACCAGACCCACTATGACAGGAGCGCCCGGCTGTGCTCCTTCCCCGCGCGCCTTGCAGGCTGCCGTCAGTTCCTGATACGCGATCACGGAAACCCCGAATATCACAACTGCCAAAAGCGCGCCTCCCGCCAGAAACACGCCCAGCGCGGCCGCCACCAGCAGAATACCGCTCAGTAATCTTGTACGAAACATACAGACGCCCTCCTATTCTTTCACCAGACCATAGCGTCTGTCTCTCTTATTATATGCCTCCACTGCCTTTTCCAATTCTTCTTTTGAAAAATCAGGCCATGCTATGGGCGTAAAATAAAATTCTGTGTAAGCGAGCTGCCAGAGCAGGAAATTGGAAATCCGCTGCTCCCCGCAGGTGCGGATCAAAAGATCCGGATCGGGAATACCCGCCGTGTCAAGCGCATTCCCCAACTGCTCCTGTGTGATCTCATCCGGCGCAAGAGCCCCTTCCTTCACCTGTGCAGCCAGCTTTCTCACGGCGCGGACAATCTCATCCCTGCCGCCGTAATTGATGGCGATCTGAAAATGCAGGCCCGTATTGTTCTTTGTAGCCTCCTCCAGCTCCCCGATCCGCTCTCTGATATCCTCGTCCAGCCGGGACTTTTCCCCGATCACGCGCACACACATGTTATTTTTGGCCGCCGTCTTCAGACAGGTCTTCATATAGTTCCGAAGAAGCCCCATAAGCGCGTCCACCTCGTCCGCCGGCCTGTCCCAGTTCTCCGTGCTGAAAGCGTATACCGTCAGATACTGGATCCCCATGCGGTAAGCCTCCTCGCAGATCACCTCCACAGTTTTAGCTCCCTGCACATGCCCGTAATTGCGGGGCATACCCTTGCTTTTCGCCCATCTTCCGTTGCCGTCCAATATAATCGCCACATGCTGTGGAATCTTGTTTTCCTCCGCCATCGCAGCCCCCATTCTATTCTCCGCCCTTCCTGTTTCCATTCGTTCAGAGCAATATTATGTAAACCATTAAATGAAAAGAGGGGCAACAGAACCGTTCATTCTGTAACCCCCTCCCAACATCATACCGTCAGAATTTCTTTTGACTTCTCCTCCACCAGCTTATCCACTTCCTTGATAAACTTGTCTGTCAGCTTCTGCAGCTTCTCCTCAAGCTCCTTGATCTCATCCTCGGAAACCTCAGATTTCGCCAGCTTTTTCAGCGCATCGTTGCCATCGCGTCTGGTATTGCGGATCGCGACCTTATTCTCCTCGCCCCGCTTCTTGATGTCCTTCACCAGCTCCTTACGGCGCTCCTCGGTAAGCTCCGGAAAGACCAGACGTATCAGGGAACCGTCGTTACTCGGTGTAATTCCTACATCCGATGCCATGATCGCCTTCTCGATCTCTTTGATCAGGCTCTTTTCCCACGGCGCGATCTGCAGAATCCTCGCCTCGGGAACCGTGATATTTCCCACCTGCTGAATCGGTGTGGGCGTCCCGTAATAATCCACCTTAATCTTATCGAGGACATGGGGATTCGCGCGTCCGGCGCGGATCGTACCCAGATCGTTTACCAGAAAATCATACGACTTCTGCATCTTTTCCTCATAAGGCTTCAGTCTGTCATCCATACTGTAATCCTCCCTATACAGTCACCTTTGTGCCGTTAAATTTACCCCTGACAGTGTTGACAATGCTGTTCTCCTCATTCAGCCCGAATACCCACATGGGCATTCTGTTATCACGGGCCAGAATAGAAGCCGTCATGTCCACCACCTGAAGGTTTTTGGCGATCACCTCGTCTATCGAAACCTCCTCATATTTCCTGGCATCCGGGTTACTCCGCGGATCATCGTCATAGACGCCGTCCACCGCCTTCGCTAAAAGGATCACATCCGCATCTACCTCTACAGCCCGGAGCACTACCCCCGTATCCGTGGAAAAATAGGGATGTCCCGTACCGCCTGCAAAAAAGACTACCATATTTCTCGAAAAATATTTATTGGCCCTGTCCTTGGAGAAAAGCTTCGTAAAGGAGCCGCATTCAAACGGGGTCAGAATCGATGTCATCATACCTACCGAGCGGAAAATCTCCGAAACATAGATACAATTCATAATCGTGGCCAGCATACCGATCTGATCCGCCTTTGTCCTGTCGATGTTCTCGCTGGAACGGCCGCGCCAGAAATTGCCGCCGCCAATGACGATACCCACCTGAATACCGTCGTCCACAAGCTGTTTCACCTGCATGGCCACGCCCCGCACCGTGTCCTCGTCAAAACCCGTCTTTTTTTCGCCCGCAAGGGCCTCTCCGCTTAACTTCAAGAGTATACGCTTCATATTATACCGCTCTCCCCTGTATGCCCGGATTTATTTTTTCTTCTTGAACTCCTCGAAGAAGGATGTAGGATTCACATCCGCATAGCACTGGGAACACATACCCTCGATAACCGCACCGTTGTTGATCTGCACGGATTTGGACTTAATGTTGCCCATCACGATAGCCGTGGTATCCAGAATAACCGGACCATGCACATCGATATCACCTTTGACAGCTCCTGCCACCACTGCGCTGGTCGCCGTGATATTGCCGATCACCACGGAACTCTGACCGATCTTCACACTGCCCTGGCTGTTCACCTCGCCGGTGATCTTCGCGCCCTCGGCAAAAATCTCAGCCGCCTTGGAATTACCCTGAATCGTACCCGTGATATTCAGCTTGCCAAGAATGTCAAGATTGCCGTTTACGGTACCGATCAGTTCCATAGAGCCTTCCGATACGATATCACCCGTTATTGTCATGCCCTCCGTCACGACTGCCGTCTCGTCTACTGCCACACGATTTGCCTGCACTTCCATAGTCTTTCCTTTTCCTCCACTGTTCTGATCTTTCTTTTCCACGGGCGCTTCCGCCTCTGTTAAAACTTCTTCTGCCATTACAGGTTCTGCCTCCTCTTCTTCTATTACGGTTTCCGCAGCAACCGGCTCTTCTACTACAACTTCTGCCGCCGCTATCGGTTCTTCCGCTGCTACTTCTTCCACAATCGGTTCCGGCTCCAGAACCGCTTCTTCTAAAAGTTCCTCAACAGGCGCCGGCTCTGCTTCTGATAATGCTTCAAGCTCAGGCGCTCCCATCTCCTCGATTTTATCCAGCATACCGCTCAAATCTAGGGACTCGAGCGTTTCATCTGTAGAGGGCGTCTCGGGTGCCGCGTTATCCGCAGATACCTTCTCCACGGCCTGTCCCTCCGCCGCCAGAGCCGCTTCCAGCTCTTCTTCCGGCATCAGTTCATTGACCGCCTGGGACAAGTCGTCCTTCAAATCCGAAAAAAATCCCATTCCTTAATCCTCCATTCTTTAATCGTTGCTTATATGATGAATCGCCTCCGTATCATCTGTGATCGGAAGGATTTTCGTATCTTCCATCGCCTGGATCTGCTCGATCAGTTTCGGCAGCGCCTCTACCGTCGAGTCCTTATCGGAAGCGTCATGTAACAGAATAATGGCCTCCTGAAACTCCTGCAGCCTGGCTGTGGAATTTCTCACAATCGCATCCGGGCTGATGTAAGCCGACGAAGCATCTCCTGAGGACACATTCCAGTCGAAATAACTCATGTCCTGCTCTTCCAGATAATCGATCAGCTCATGCATGTCTACCCTGCTCACCGTGTTGCTGCTGCCGCCTGGGAATCTGCAGTACCGGCACCACACTCCCGTAGTATTATAAAGAAATTCCTGCAGCTTCGTAAGATCCTCCACGTAGCTTTCCCTGGACTGGTAAATCTCGTTGTATTTGTGGCTGTAGGAATGCATCGCCAGCGTGTGCCCTTCCTCCACAATTCTTTTGTATAACGGCTGATATTTTTCTTCCTCTTTCCCGACCACAAAAAAAGTCGCCTTCACATCATACTCTGCCAGAATATCCAGTATTTCTCCGGTATTGCCGCTTGGTCCGTCGTCAAAAGTAAGGTACACCTTTCTGATTCCATCCTCCGCATCGGGAACCGCGCCGTCCTCATCGGACACGTCCCTTCTGAACTCATTCACGCCGGAGGCTGTATACAGTTCTCCGCTCTGCTCCTCTGCACCGGATGCCTGTCCCACCGCCATCGCGGGAGCCGCCTGCTCGCGCAGCGCGCGCAATTCCCGTTTGGCCTCGTAGAGATTCACACCCAGAACCACACAGAGAACCAGCAGAATCAGTATCGTGGAAAGCGGAATAATAACGAGCAGCCGTTTCATCAGTTGAAAATGTGCATCCTGTCCCGCATCCATCTTCATCGGCTCCTTTGTAACTCTCTTACCCCACATTCCTTTATACTATATCACATTTGAGAGATAACGAAAAGAAATTTTGCAAAAAAAGCACAAGAAAAATTTGTTATTCCTATTATCAACAGAAGCGCTGCCTTTTATGGCTTGCAAAGCGAACAATATTCCAGTATGATTTAAGTAACAGAAATACAGTGCAGAACGAGGCATCATATGAAAGAACAGCATCAGACTCATACATATCTTGAAACAGACGGGGAATTTAAGATGCGCGAATTGGACAAAGGTGACCTGGAACAGTTCAATTCCCTACTGCAGTACGCCTTTCAGGTCACTTCCTATGACCTGTTCCAGACCGGCTGGAAGCAGGACGAAATCAAGTGCGCAAAACGGCCGATACTGGAAGAGGCCTACGTCATCGGATGGTTTTATCACGACAAGCTGGCATCCATGATCGTAGTCTATTCAATGAAAGTAAATGTGCATGATATCATTATGGACATGGGTGGCATTACCGGTGTTGCCACCTATCCAGAATACACCGGACGGGGATTAATACACTCGCTTATGCGCCGCGCCCTAAACTACATGCACAATCAAAAAATGCGCATTTCTTTTCTTTATCCCTACTCAATTCCCTTCTACCGCAAAATGGGCTGGGAAATCGTGTCGGACAAGCTCTCTTTTACCGTCAGGGATACACAGCTGCCGAAGGTACGGCCCGTCAGCGGCATGGTGGAGCGTGTCGATCTGGATTCCGAAGATTACCACAATGTGCATTCCTATTTTGCCCTGCAAAGGCACGGCGCCCTGATCCGCGACACCCTTGCGTGGGAAGAATACTGGCGCTGGGACAATGAAGATATCATCGCCGCAGTCTATTACAGCAAAGAGCACAAGCCATTGGGATACGTGGTTTATTATATCGCAAACGAAATCTTTCACATCAAAGAAATGGTCTACCTTAACATCGAGGCCAACTATGGACTCTGGAATTATATCAGCGCCCATTTCTCAATGATCACCCAGGTGCAGGGAGACAACTATTCCGGAGAACCGATGGCCTATCTGTTTGAGGACAGCGAAATTACCGAAACGATCTCACCCTATATTATGGCGCGCATTATTGACGTCAGGGAATTTATATCGGAATATCCGTTTCAGATACAGCCCGAAGATTTTAAACTGCATTTTCGGGTGCACGACACGATGGCACCCTGGAACAACGGCGATTACATGGTGTCATGGCATGATGGGAAAACCATCTGCGAGCAGGTGGAAAACAATCAGTCCATCAACGTGGTAGAACTGTCCGTCAATACGCTGACTGCCATGCTGATGGGTTACAAGCGTCCCTCCTATCTGTACGAACATGAGCGGATCCGGACAGAATACTATATGCTGACATGGCTGGAACGCCTGATCCCGGTCGAAAAGCCCTATTTCTCCGATTACTTTTAAAGCAGCGCCCTCTCAAGCAGCGCCGCAAGATACTGTGCGGCAGGCAGAATTGCACTTTCTTCCACACAGAACGCCGGATGGTGGATCTGTTTTCCCACCCCGACCCCTATCTTCACGTAGCAGCCGGGCAGTTCCCTTCCCACAGTATCACGATCCTCATAATACGAAAAATCATCCCCGCCCAGGGAGCTTTCCTCCGGCACGGTTATCATGCCGCATTCTTCCGCCACTTCCCCACAGAGTCCCGCCATCCTGCCATCATTATAAACAGCCGGCGGTCCCGGCGTCCACACGGTTTCAGCCTCCGCTCCGTATGCTGCCGCGGTTCTCTCCGCAATCTCTCTTATCCGCCGTTCAAACAGCACGCGGTCCTCCCTGTTCATGGTGCGCACCGTCCCCTCCATCTCTGCCTCCGGCGGGATTACATTCCAGGTCGTGCCCGCCTGAAGTCTGGTCACGCTTACAAGCGCCGGGTGAAAAGCGTTCACATTGCGGCTGACGATGGACTGCAGCGCCTGTATGACCGCCGCCGAGACCAGAATCGGGTCCACACCGTCATCGGGATGCGCCCCGTGGCAGCCGACTCCCCGCACACGGATGACAAAGCGGTCCACCGCAGCCGCCACATATCCCTCCCTGATGCCGACTACGCCCACCTCATTGGTTGGGTCAGCGTGAAAGCCCCATATCTGCCCGACGTCATCCATCACATCCGTCTCCAGAATCTTCAGCGCCCCGTGGGATTCCTCCTCTCCGGGCTGGAAGATAAACTTTACCGTTCCGGCGAACATCCCTCTCCTTTTTCCCAGCAAAACCGCCGCTCCGATTCCGGCCATGATATGAAAGTCATGCCCGCAGGCATGCATTTTCCCCACCGTTTCCGACCGATACGGAAGCGCCGTCTCCTCCACAACAGGAAGCGCATCTATATCACAGCGCAGCGCAATCGTCCCCTCCCGGCCGCTTTGTATCCCTTTTGAGCCATGCACGACCGCCACCAGTCCTGTGTCCAGCGGACAGGGAAGGATTTCTATCCCCGCTTCCGTCAAAAGTGTCCGAATTTTTGCCGTGGTCCCCCACTCCTCATACGACAGCTCCGGGTGTCTGTGAAACCATTCAAAGTTCTCTTTCAGGTATTGCTCCAGTTGCTCCTCGCCTGCAGCCTTCATTTTTCCTTCCTCCATCCGCTTTTCGGAATCTCCAATCCAAAGGCAGGATTTAGCACCCGTTCGGATCCAGCGCATCCCGCAGGGCGTCACCGATAAAATTAATTGCCATAACCACTGTTATGATCACAAGCCCTGGCGGAATCCACAGCCACGGCTGCGTGGTAAGCACCGTCAGCGACTGCGCCCCGTTTAGCATATTGCCGAGGCTTGCCGTCGGCGGCTGTACTCCCTGTCCTAAAAAACTTAATGCCGCCTCGTCCAGAATGGACAAAGCCAGAACGGAAGTGGCATAAATTAGAATCGGTGCAACCGTATTCGGCAGTATCTCGGAAAAGAGAATATGCCGCAGCGGCATCCCGGCCACGATATTTCCCTTTACAAAATTCGTCTCCCGCAGATTGAGCACATTACCCCGTACCAGCCGTGCTATGCCGGGCCAGTCCACAAATCCCAGAATCAAAATAATATTC
Organism: Lachnospiraceae bacterium UBA7143; assembly: GCA_002491905.1. Lineage (GTDB taxonomy): Bacteria > Bacillota > Clostridia > Lachnospirales > Lachnospiraceae > UBA3282. The sequence goes on from DKWV01000015.1 coordinate 52,667, forward strand.
CACAGTCCCGGTTTGAAAATAGCCGCCGCCACCAGCACGAGCAGAATATACGGAAAGGACATGACCATATCGGTAAAGCGCATGATAACCATATCCGCCACGCCGCCGAAATACCCGGCAATCAACCCGAGAATCACGCCGATCACCGTGGATATAACCGTCGCCATCACACCCACCAGCAAAGAGATGCGCGTGGCATACAAAAGTCTGCTTAAAACATCCCTGCCGATCTGATCCGTTCCAAGCCAGAATTCCCTGGACGGCGCGCCCGAAAAAGGTCCTGCCAGCTCATCCGGATCGTAGGGCGCAATCACCGGGGCAAGCAGAGCTGCCGCTACGATAACGAACAGCACTAAAAGACTGACCGCCGCCAGATGATGCCGTCTGAAACGTCTGATAACCGTCTGCATATAGCTCTCGCTGTTCATGTTGCTTCCTCCTAATCCAGCTGGATGGTGGGATCCACCAGCGCATAAAGAATGTCCGTCACCAGATTGGCCGCAAGCACTACAACCGCCGACAAAAGACACACGCCCATAATCACCGGGTAATCCCTGTTGCTGATAGCGCTCATCGTCATCAGTCCCAGACCCGGCCAGGAAAAAATCTGCTCAATAATGACTGCCCCGCCAAACAGGACCGGTATCTCCATACCGATCACCGTGATAATCGGCACCAGCGCATTGCGGAGCGCATGCTTATTGATTACCAGGAAACGGCCGATTCCCTTTGCCTTCGCCGTCCGCAGATAATCCTGCTGCAGGATTTCCAGCATGGCGCTTCTGATATAGCGGATATTGCTTCCCGCCATAGAAAAGGACAGCACCAACACCGGCATCACCATATGCTTTGCCACATCCCCCGCGCCGCTCTGTGTACCGAGCGTCGTCATTCCGCTGGAAGGAAGCCAGCCAAGACGCACCGTAAAGAGATAGATCAGCAGAAGCGACAGAAAAAAGCCCGGAACGCTGCTTCCGAGAAACGATAGCGTCACCACCGCGTAATCCCCCTTGGAATACTGGTGGATCGCGCTGTATATGCCCGCCGGCACCGCCATCAGGAGACTGACGATAAGAGATACCCCCATCAAAAGAAGAGTCGGTCCTATATGACTTCCAATCATGGAACTGACCGACTGATACGATTTCATGGAGTAGCCCAGATTTCCATGCAGAAGCTGTCCCAGCCAGACAAAATACTGTATATAGGCAGGCTGATCCAGCCCCAGCGCTATCTTTTTAGCCTCCACTGCCGCCTCCGACACGCGGGGACCCTGGAGCATCTGCAGCGGACTGCCCGCAAGACACATGATCGCGTAATCTATGATCGTGATGCCGATCAGTACAGGAATGGCTACCAGAATGCGTTTCAAGATATATTTACCCATGCTTCCCTTCCTCCAGTCCCGACAGCGCCACCGGGCATGCCGCCATATGTGCCGGCGCCGTTTCCCGATCCTGACCGCCAGTCCCCTCCTTCTTCTGCGGCGCTATGCCACACAGCATAGGGGTCTCTTTTCTGCACTGTTCCACCGCGTAAGGACATCTCGGATGAAACCTGCACCCTGCAGGCGGGTTGGTACTGTTTCCGATCTCCCCCTGCAGCAGTCTGTGCTCCGTTTTACGCTCTCCCGGATCAGGAACCGGCACCGCCTCCAGAAGCGCCCGGGTATAAGGATGAACCGGATTCCTGAATACCTCTGCCGCCGGTCCGTATTCCACAATCTTACCGAGATACATCACCGCAATGCGGCTGCTTACATAGTGAACCGCTCCCAGCCCATGTCCCACAAAGAGCAGTGTCAGCCCCAGCTCCTTTTGCAGCTCTTTTAACAGATTCAGTATCTGCGCCTGAATGGAGACATCCAGTGCGCTGACCGGCTCATCGCACACAATAAACTCAGGATTGAGGGACAGCGCCTTTGCTATGCCGATTCTCTGCCTCTGCCCGCCGGAAAATTCATGGGGATACCGTCCCAGGGTCGTTTTCGGCAAACCCACCATATCCAGAATTTTCAATATGTCACGCTCCACGTAAGCCTTGTCTGAAATATGATGGTACAGCATAGGCTGCGCCAGTATGTCATAAATATGTTTTCTCGGATTCAGGGAAGAATAGGGATCCTGAAAAACCATCTGCAGTTTGGTGCGGACGCGCCGCATTTCCTTTCTATTTCGGTACAAAGCATCCAGATTGTCTTTGCGGTACCATATGTTCCCTGCCGTTGGCCGTTCCAATCCTACGAGTTGTCTTCCAATCGTCGATTTTCCACAGCCGGACTCTCCCACCAGCCCCAGCGTTTCTCCCTCATAAATTTCAAAACTTACACCGTCCACCGCCTTGACATATCCGGTGGTGTGCATAATAATCCCGCCCCTGGATGGATAATATTTCTTCATATCCTCCACCCGGATCAGCGGCATTTTCTTTTCATCCAACCTGCCTTCCTCCCAAGTGCTGCTCCTGTTCACCGCACTTCTCCGCCGCCACGATGCATCTGACCTTGTGCCTTTCTCCTAAGGAACAGACTGCCTGCGGTTCCCTGCACGCCTCCCTGCGGTAGGGACAGCGGTCCGCAAACCGGCATCCGGCGATACCGTCATAATTATCAGGTACAATTCCCGGTATCGCCCGCAGACAGCGGTCCTCCGCATCCCGGATTGTCGGCACCGTTCCCAGAAGAGCCTGCGTATAAGGGTGCTGCGGGTGGCGGAACAGTTCTTCCACCGGCGCTTCCTCTACGATTTGTCCCGCGTACATTACAATCACCCAGTCTGCTGCATTGGCCACCAGCCCGATATCATGCGTGATCAGAATCACCGACATCTCTTTCTCTCTCCGCAGCCGTTCCAGAAGCTTCATGATCTGGGCCTGTATTGTCACGTCCAAAGCCGTGGTAGGTTCGTCAGCAATCAAAAGCCTCGGATTACAGGAAAGGGCCATAGCAATCATCACTCTCTGCCTCATACCGCCAGAAAGCATATGCGGATACTTCTTCATCACTTTCTCCGGCTCCGGCATACCCACCTGTGTCAGAAGCGCGACGGCGCGCATGCGCGCCTCCTTCTTTTTCAGGTGCATGTGGATCCTGATACTCTCCGTAATCTGGCTTCCCACAGTGAAGACCGGATTCAGCGAGGTCAGGGGATCCTGAAAAATCATGGTCATCTCATCGCCCCGGATCTGATCCAGTTCCCTCTCCGTCATCATAAGCAGATTCTTACCGTCAAAGAGGACAGAGCCGTCAGTGACCGCTCCGCCCTTCCCTAATAGTCCCATAATAGACAGCGAGGTAACGCTCTTTCCGCAGCCTGACTCACCCACAATGCAGACCACTTCACCCTGATCTACATGAAAGCTGATATGATCCACACTGGTATTCTTTCCATAATCTCCCGAAAAGACCGTTGTCAGGTTTTTAATTTCCAACAGATGTGACATGAAACAACCTCCCTGTCAAACTTCATTCTACTCCGTGACATCCCAGTTCTGCACGTCGTTGAAGAAGCCGTACACACTGGGCTCCGCTCCCTGGACGCGCTTGCTCACAGCGCCCTGCGGGCTTATTACATAAACGGAGAACATAGCAGCATCTTCCTGCATCTTCCTGTCAACCACAGAATAGAAATCTTTGATCTGACCGATATCGCTGGTATTCTGGGTTCCTTCCAACGCTGCAGCGACCTCATCGTCATAGTAGCCGGTCCAGCTTCCCTCACCGCCCAACAGCCATGAAACATCAGGATACGGGTCAACCGGCGCATAAGTATACTGTACGGCCATCACATCATAATCCGTGGTCTGGGCCACTGACATCAGCGTAGCCAGATCAACCGTGGTGATCTCCGCTTTGATTCCCACTGCCGCCCACTGGGCGACAATAACCTGTGCACCGTTGACAAAAGTACTGTCACCTGAATTTACATAAAACCGAAGCGTCCTGCTGCCGTCCCATCCCGCTTCCGCCAAAAGCTCCTTCGCTTTCTCGGGATTGTATTCTAACGGCACAACCTTCTCATCATAGAAGGGACTGGCCGAGGAAAGGAATCCATCCACCACCTCGCCATGCCCTTTTAAAAGCTGCCCGACAAGCTGGTTCCTGTCTATCGCATAAACCATTGCCTGACGCACCCTGGGGTCAGGCACATTCGCCGTCTGGATAAAGGCCGACTGGTTAATCACCGGGGAACCGTAAACCACGTTCACGCTGTCAAGCGCCTCCACACTTTCATAATCCTCCTGGGGAATTACCGACATGGTATGCTGCGTGATGTCAATTTCACCCGACTGCAGACCCGCATAAAGCTGGCTGCCGTCCACAATCCGGATATTCAGCCTGTCAATCTTGGGCGCTCCCTTCCAGTATTCCCGGTTCGCCTCATAAGAAATGTAATGGTCCGGGTCATAGGCTGTAAGAAAATAAGGACCGCTTATGACATCCGGCTTGTTGAACCAGTCATTGGAGGTAAGTTCGCTCTCCGCAAAGTTTTCAATCACATGCTTCGGCAGAATATGCAGATACCTGCCATAGCTGTTCTGGAAAGTGGTTAAAGCCATAGGATTCTTAGCCGTAAACTCAATGGTCTTATCATCTATCACCTTCAGACCCTTCATGGAAGAAGCACCCTCCTCCACAAAGCCCGTCTCGTCGTCCGTTCCCTCAAAGGCATACAAAAGCAGCGTCGTGTTTCCCACAAGCGGGCTGGCATAGCGCAGCACCGAATACTCCACATCGTATGCCGTAACCGGCGTACCGTCTGACCAGACTGCCCTGTCATCCACATGCACCGTAAAGTGAATGTTATCCTCCGTTGTAATGGAATCCGCAAGCATTCCCTGAAAATTCAGGTTCCTGTCAAGCTCCATCAAAGGTAAAAACATCAGGTCCAATGCGTACTTGTTGATCTCAGTCTGATCGATGGCAAAGGGATTTACACCGCCAAGGCTGTCGGTAACGCCTACGTTTATAATCTTTTCTCCCGCTTCAGCCGCCGGTACCGCTGACTGCTCGTCCTGGTCTGCCCCATTCTCCGCCGCACCATTGTCAACCGTTCCCGCATTCTCACTGCCGCCGCATGCCGTAACTGAAGCAAGCATAATGAGCGTCAGAAACAGGCAGAGCCATCTTCTCGATATTTTTTTCATAACTTCCTCCTCCACTTCTCTTTCCTACTTACTCAATAGGATTAATATGGAATGAATTATACTGCCCCCCTATCGACCTGTCAAGCATTTTCTAAATTATATACAATCCACTTCTAATCGACTTAGTATAGCATATCCTTGACAAAAAAAACAATGCGATGTATATTTTCTGTAGTTATTCCAAAGGTAGGAATATCTGACTTTATAAAATTATGCAAACTGCATAACCCGGCCATCGCGTTATTCTACTTTACATATAGTTACTAAGAGGACAGACACATGAAGAATCTGCTGAATTACCAGTCCAGCGAATATGACTGCGGACCGGTATCCCTGACCAACGCAATCCGATATCTGTTTGAGCGGGAAATGATCTATCCCGATATCATCAAATATATTATGCTTTACTGTCTGGATTCCTATAATGAAGAGGGAGAGGTGGGCAAGCGCGGCACTTCCGCGTCAGCCATGATGTTTTTGAGCAATTGGCTGAATCAGTTCGGACAGATGAAAAATTTCCCGATTTCCTGCGAGTTTCTCTCCGGCGAGGAAGTGTATCTGGCACAGAACAGCAAAATTATCGGTGCACTGCAGCAGGGCGGCGCCGTGGTACTGCGGCTCTTTCTGGATGTAGGTCATTATGTACTCCTCACCGGTGTGAAAGAGGAAAAGGTTTATCTCTTTGACCCCTATTACGAAGAACCTGATGATCCGAATCTGGATAAAGAATATCTGAGCGGGGACATCACATTCATTACCGACCAGCCCAAATACGCCAACCGCGCCGTCTCCATACAGCGCTTAAACCGACTGACCGAAGGCTATTATGAGATGGGGCCCTATGACATCCGGGAAGCCGTCATCCTGTATAATCGGGATACCCGGCTCTCACCGGAACGCACGATTGATTATTTCATTTAAAAACTGACACAAATTTTGGCAGGGCAGCGATAAATTTTCTTATCGCTGCCCTGCCGTCTCTCATATCATAAAACTCTTAGTTCTTATCTTTTTTCTTCCGGCTCCTCCTCTTTCTTCCTGCGCAGTACCAAAATTATCACAATAACTACGACTGCCACGATTACCGCCAGCCAGATAAAGCAACATATCCCTAAGAAGGTCGGGCAGATATGGCAAAGTCCGCATTTCGCTCCGTTGTCTGCTCCTGCCTGCCTATACGCAATCGCATAAGTCGAGAACAGTTCTGTCTGTATCGTAATCGTCCCGACAGCATCATCCAGATCATGAAGCAGCGCATATTCTCCTTCATGTACGCGCACGATATAAAATTCTGAGGAACGCGCCTGCAGCTGCTCCGGTATATCAATCATAATCTCTATCGGTTCGTTCGTCTTATTGACAGCATTCCATTCGCCTTCACCAATACGCATAAACAGAGAAATATCAATGTACATGCCTATCGTCAGATCTGGCAACTCATTTTGGAACTTTTCCACGCCCTCTTCGGCGAGCTGCTTATCCCTCTGTGACACTATTTCATCGACCTGTTCCACATCAATACGGATTTCAACCGATTCTCCTTTAGATACCCGCTCAATTTCCTGCCTGGACAGGACAGCATTTGCCACTGCAGTAACGTCTGTCACTTCAGCTGTGCATAAAGTTTCGTCCATGTTGTTTACTGTAACCACAACTTCACCACGGTCTACATTCAGCGTAACCGTTTTATTTTCTCTGCCTGCACTCCCCTTCCATGTCTGCCCTTCGCCAGTCTGCTGCACAATAACAATCCTGCCGTCCTCTACCGTACAAAGTATTGTTACCTCTCCTTTACCAATATCATCTGTAGGCGGCGTCTTACCGGCATCTTCCGGCAACGGTGTTGAATCCGATGTGTCTTTCTCCGGTTTCACAGCGGTATCCTGTATTTCCGTTTCCTCTGTTTCCGCCGTCGCATCTTCCACAGATGATTCCTCTGATTTCTTCGGTGGTATCTGTGGCACTCCCGGCTGTCCGCCGCTTTCTTCTTTTGGCTCCCCGTCCGTCGGAATATCCTGTCCGTCGCCCAATTCTCCCGCAGGTTTATGCGGCTTTTCCTTATTCTTTCCCAGCTTTATTCTCAATATCTCTCCTGCAAAAGAATAATCGGTCGCCTGTTGCCGTATCAGATACCCTCCGACTGAAAGTCCTTTTACTGCCTGTCCGTTGGCATCTTCCTCCTCATCATCTTCCTGTTCTCCTCCGGAATCGTCGGCGCCAGTATCCGGCCCGGGTTCTTCCCCGGTTTCCGTAATCTGGATCCATTGACTGCTGTTCTCCTCTTTGTATTCCATCGTGTCGTCTAAGCCAAGCAGCCTGCCGTCAGAAGTTCCATGCGCACTGACGTTTACAGCTGTTATACCTTCCGGCTGTGCAGGACGGGTCGGAATCTCTAATATCTGAGGTAACCCTCTGAACCTGCCTTCGGTTCTCTCTCTGGCAATCATATGCTCCGCTCCGTTCATCTGACTTTCTTCTATGCTCAGACAGCCTGATGCGTCTGCGGTCTCTATCTCACCGTCCATCACATATTCTTTCCCTGCTTCTAAACCAGTCAGCTTCTCCTGCCGGTAATCGATCTTCACATCCGGCTTTTCCATACGTCCCGGAATCGTTATCTCCACTTCTTCGCTATCCATCGTTCTGACAATGTCTCCCGGCTGATAAATATGGATTGTACTCTCAAGCCAATATTCCTCAATCTGAATCTGCCCTTTGTCATCTGTGGCTATGTACCTCCCGTCAATGACATAATCAGTCTCAGGTTTCAGGCCGGTGAGCTTCTCATTCTCATAATCAATCTTCGGATCCGGTTTTGTTTCCCTGCCTTTGATTCCGACGGTCACAGTTTCTACCGCAGTATTCCCTGCCTGGTCAACGGCCGTTACAGTCACTGTATGCTGACCGCTCTTTCCTGCCAGATCAGCAATCTTAAAGCTATAATCCGACTTCATTACAGTATCAAAATTCTCAGTAACTGCCTGTTCCTCTTCTCCGTCGATTCTCCACGAAACAGCCTTTAACCCTGAAGCGATCACATTGCCGTCCGCAGACACATCGTCCGCTACTTTTATCAGAAGCTCCGGTACCGTATTATAATAATCCTCGGAAATTTGTGTACCGCCCGCCTGTGTAGCCGTATCGTCTGTCGCAAAACGATCTGCCAGAATCGTGATGACGGGCGCGTTATTTTCTATAAGGACTCCAGCTATGCCGCCGCCATCTGTACCGATGCTCTTCGTATCGGAATGATTTCCCGCTTTGTCCCTGGCCATGATCCTGACCTTACCCTTAAAGTCTGGTGAAATGCTGATCGTTGCCAAATAACCGCTGCCGCCTCCGGAAGTCGTTTTCACTGACGCGTGCCCCGCAGGGCTGTCCATGCCGTCTGTCCCATTGCCTATACTACCGTCCTCCGGTGTCAGGGTATATTCCACAGTATCTATACCACTGCCCGCTTCCTCCACAGGAATAGTGATGATCAGACTGTCTTTGCGTATGATCCAGTGCCAGATATTTGTATATCCCTCATTGAAGGATGCCTCACCGAGCGCCGGTTTCGTCGTATCCAGTCTCGCAGTCAATGCATCTGTCTCCGCTTCATTGCCAGCCATATCCACTGCTTTGAATGTATAGGTGTGTTCTCCTTCCTGTAAATTTTCATAAATAAGCTGATATCTCGTGTTACCATCTGCATCCTGGCCACTCTCCGTACTGCCGCCCGTCTCCAGTTCTATATATTCTCCATTATCTCTTTTGACATACAGCTTCGTTCCGTCTTCATTGTCCGAATAAGTCAATGCAAAGGAAAGTGTCTGATACCAATTCTCTCCGTTCTTATTATCTGATAACGCCGCACTAATACTTGGTTTTGCACTATCCTTCCACTTCGCATAAAGGGTCACATCATCAACAAGCCTGTCTATGTCTGAACCTTCCTGCTCCGGTGCAAAATGCCAGATTGTTGTACAGCCTTCCTCCCGATACCAGCCCTCAAAAGCATATCCTTCTCTCGTCGGCGGCTGTGGACTCGTAACAGTGTCATTCCACGATTTTCCCGTGATCGCGCTGACGCTGCTTCCGCCATTGCTTACAAAAGTGACTGTCAACGTCCTGCCTGCCCCGATTTCAACTGTTTCCGCATATCCGTGGGGCGCAGTCTCTGTCGCCTTAACGCGAATCCAGATCTCGCCGGACGCAAAATCTGCCGCACCGTCCTGTGTGATATCGCTGTCTTTTACCGCTGTCCATGTCCTACCGCTATCGGTACTGTACTCCATAGCCGCATCCACTCCGGATACTGCCCCGTCCTTTTTCCCTTTTATGGTCTCATCATTCTTTTTGGTTACAGAAGGAGCTGCCGGACGCGCCGCGATACTTACTCCCGCGCTCTCACTGTCTAATGTACTTTCTCCTCCCTTCCTGTAAATCTGTATCTCACTGTCGAACCATTCTTCCTTGATTTCAATACGGCCCTGCGCATCTGCAGTGATAACATCCGCTCCAATTCCATACGGTGCATTCGGCTCAAGCCCGGTAAGCTTTTCCTGTATATAGTCGATGCCGGGCCGCGGCACTGCTTCCCTTTCCTTGATGTGGACTGTCACTGTCTTATAGGCTTCATTGCCGGCCTGGTCGACAGCGCTTACAGTCACTGTCAGACTTCCCTCTTTGTTTTCCAACTCGCTGATCGTAAAACTGTGCGAAGTCTTAATTGCTGCCATAAAATCCGCATTCACCGGATTGTCTCTGCCATCGTCGATCTTCCACGAAACCGCTGCCAGTCCGGCTGTAACCACTTCGCTGCCGGCGGCATCATTATCCTGCACCTTCACCAGAAGAACCGGTGCTGTATTATAATACGCTTCGGAAAGAGCTGTTCCGTCTGGCTGCGTGCCAACACCATCTGTTGTATTACGATCTGCCAGAATCGTAATGACAGGCGCATTGTCTTCCACAATGACTCCGTTCATGCCGCTGCCATCCGCGCCGATGGTCTTTTCATCTGAACGATTTCCTGCTTTGTCTATGGCAGTGATCACGACCCTGCCTTTATAATCCGGCGCAATGCCAAATGTCGCCGTATAACCGGCACTGCCATCAGAAGACTTCCTCACCTCTGCCTTTCCCGTATCACCGCCCGCGCTCTGTCCATCCGGCGTCAGGATATACTCTACATCAGCGATACCGCTTCCAGTTTCAGTCACGGGGATGGTGACAGTCAGACTATCCTTACGGATTATCCAGTCCCAAAGGTTCTTATAGCCCTCGTTAAAATCCGCTTCGCCGAGTATAGGCTTAGTCTTATCCAACTTTGCCGTCACTTCTGTTTCTGTCTCATTGCCCGCTTCGTCCACTGCTTTAAATGTATAAATATGCTCTCCTTCCAGTAAACTGTCATACGGATAGCGGTACTGCGTATTTCCCTCTATATCTGTACCGTTCTGTACAGCCCCGCTGATTTCCAGCTCCGTGTATGCCCCATCATCCGTTTTTGCATAAAGCTTTGCCACACCCACGTTGTCCGAGTAAGTCACAGCAATAAAGAGTTCCCGATGCCAGTCATTCTCATCCTTTTCTTCATCATCTTTCATCAGCACGGCATTTAATTGCGGCTTCACATTTTCACGCCAGCCCGCATAGAGGGTAACGGTGATCACGCCTTCTTCCACAGTATATTTGTCTTTATAATTTTCCTGTGTTTTATCAATGATATCCCCTACGACATTCGGCGCTCCGGCTTCACTCTCCTCAAAACGCCATCTCCCATTCTCCTCACATGCCGACGACTTGTACCAGCCCGTAAAGTCATAGCCGTCCCTTGACGGATCCTGCGGTTTATTCAGATATTCCTTACAGGTTAGTCCTTCCTGCGCAGACGGTGCGGAAGCGCCCGCATAATTCAACGCGAACTCCACCTTAATCTTATTAGAGCTGGGAGTGACCGTAATGGTCCCTGTCTCCCCGCGCGGCGCATCCTCTGTCGCTTTCATCCGGATGCAGACATCCCCCGGCGCTAAATCTTTAATGATATCGTCGTCCGGCACATCCGTCCACGTCGTTTGGCCATCGGTACTATATTCTTTCTTTCCCTCATGTTGTCCACCGCCATCGACGGTGATGTTGATCACAGCGTCATCCATATCCGCCGCCAGTTCCGGCGTCACCGTTCCCTGGGGAGCAGACGGCCGGGCCACAATCGTAAGACTCTGCTCACCGGAATCTGTCGTATTGGACCCATCCCCCTTCTTTACAAGGACAATTTCCTTACCGCAAAGGTCAATCGTACCTCCATCGGTAACCGGCAAAAGAAAAGGAATTTCGCCCTGTTCGCCTACCGTATAGATATAGGTCTCTGTATTGCCTTCTCCGTCGGAAACCTGAATTTCATAGGTACTGCCGGGCGTCAGATTCACCAGCGTATCCCTCAGATAAGCCGGCTTCGCATTCGGCGCCGTCTCCTGCCCTTTGATCTTCACGTTAATGCCCGTCGCAGCGGTATTGCCGGCATAGTCTACGGCTTTCACCGTGACATTGACCACGCCTGCATAGCCGCTAAGCGGTATGATAAAATGGCAGCTGCCGGAGAGCTGTGCCGCAAACTCTCCCTGCACCGTCTGTTCCTCTCCGCCGCCGACCCTATAGGTAATGCTTTTAATTCCCGCACTGATCCCGTCACTGTCCGCATTCTCGTCCTGCACTGACACATAGAGCGTAGGCGCAGCGTCCGCTTCATAATAGTCCTCGGATACCGCATTTCCCGGTTGAGGATCTGACGCATCTGTCATATCTGCTTCCAGAACCGTAACCGCAGGCGGATTATCCTCCACGATAACGCCGCCGGACGTACCGCCGACAGATTTGCTGTCAGAGGCATTTCCTGCCACATCGGCGCATGTAATGTTACTGATTTTTCCCTTCCAGTCGGCGTCCAGTTTCAGGTCAACTGACTGCTGCCCGGTTCTGCCGTTTAGGGAAACCGTCTTTTCTTCCGTCTCCTCCCCCGCCGCAGTAATGGTCGTCTCCGTATAAGTCAGGCTCTTTACACCGCTGACGTTATCTGTCACCGGGATATGTACAATCAGGCTTTCCTGCCCGATGATCCAGTCTAAGAAACCGTCTACCTTCTTTTCACAGACGATCTCCCCAATCTCCGGTTTTGTCTTGTCCAGCTTCACATTCCTTGTCTCAGACACTGCCTCATTACCCGCAGCATCCACAGCCTTAAAGGTATAGGTATGCTCTCCTTCCAGCAGTTCATAGCTATAGCTGCTGCCGGTTTGGGAAGATACTCCCGTACTGCTGTAGGCAGCGCCATCCACGGAAATAAACAGTCCCGTCACGCCCGCATTATCTTCCGCCTTCGCCACGATAATGGGTGCAGACACACCGGAAGCCCTAAGCCAGCTGTCCGACGCATCGGACCCATCGGTGTTCTGATATCCAACAATGCTGATATCCGGCTTCTGCGTATCCTTCAAATATCCATAGTATTCCTTATCACCCGTAGCTGTCTTTGCAACTGACGTGTATGTCATCCCCGTATAAGAACTATTTCCATACCATCCATAGAAAGTATAACCTTCCTGCGCCGGTGCGGGCAGAGTCAGTCCCTGCCCGTAGGTATACTTCGTAACTGCCTCCGCAGGCGCATAGGCGCTGCCGTCCGGGTTGGTTAAATGATATGCCACGTTGTAGGTATTTGCTGTCCACTTTGCATAGAGCGTAGTATTCTCCCTGATCTGCGCGGTGAAATCAAATTTGTTTCCGTCAGTGCATGCCGCATCCGTATACCAGCCGCCGAAAGTGTAGCCGGTACGGGTGGGATCTGTCGGTTTTACGGCCGTGCAATATACGGTTGCATCGTTTCTATCCCATACAAGCTGGGATTCTATGGCGCTGCCTCCCTGGCTGTCAAAGGTAATCCGACGCACATAAAATGACCAGTAACTATATTTAGTGCCCGTTTCACCATTTAACGCATATCGGTAGTACCGAAAATAATTAGTGCCGGAGACTTTCGCCGTATAAGCTGCGTCAATCGTTTTCGTCCCCGCAGCGTGCTGCTCCATTGTCGCAATCCGCTGCGCAGATGCTGCTGTCCCGCCGGTCAGATAACCGCCCGCCGGACCATAGACAAACCTGATATTCATTGCCAGCCCCGCAGATACCGGCTGTCCTGTGGCCGGACCGTTAATTCCTCCTGAGCCCCCCCCCCGAATAAGAGTCTTTCTGTATGAGGTCGGAAAACCCTTCTGTCACATTGCCTTTCTTGTCTGTCACTTTATAATACAGATAATACTTGCCGTGACTGGTCATATTATATGTATAAGTGCCGCTGCTGATTACAGCCGCGCTCAGGGAACTGCATCCACTGGCAGGCTTCGTTGTATTATCCGCCACCAGCTTATACTGCACCGTCTGGATACCACTGGGCGTTCCGCCCTCCGCTCCTGCCTCATCTGCAAAAGTAAGAATAATCGGAACGGGTGACACGGTATACCACCCACTCTTCGCATTAGGCGTCGCGTTGACCGTGCAGGTCACTTTCGGCGCAGTCGCGTCTATGTCCGTCATATCCACGCTGTACTCACTCAGATTGCCCATATTGTCCGTAAGTCTGACCTCGTAGGCTCCATTTTTGCTGACTGTAATGCTGCTGCCTGAAAAAATTTTCCAGCTGTTATCGTCAGTCATCCGATACTGCCTCGTCTTGATCCCGCTGCCTCCGACGCTGCTGCAATTTCCTTTTGCATCCAATATCACAGTACAGTCATCCGTAATTCCCCTTAATGTTATGGTTCCTGTCTTACCTCCCGCCGCTTCGATATCATCCACCTTAGGCGCTTCGTTATCCAGCTTCGTCACAAGAACCTCTTTCGTGACAGTGTTTCCGTTGCTGTCCGTCACCGTAAACATATAGATTCCGTTCTTCGTCACGGTACAGGTACCTGTAGTTCCCGTCTTCATGGTATTGGAATCCGGCGTATATACGCCTTCTATCGTGCCCGCGCCGGCTCCCGTTCCCGCTTTCGCCGTCCATGTAAGCGTGGCGCTCTTCTTCCATGAGGTCGGATTGCCTGTAACGGTAATGGTTGGCAGTTCTGCCGCCGTAGCTTTCCTGAGCACCTGATAAGGCCCGGAACGCCCCACAGTTGATATGTTCCCTGCGCCATCTGTCACCCGCACATGGAGATATTTCGCCGTCTTCGTGGTCTCCGTGGCGGTATATGCCGCCTGGTAGCTGCCGTCAGCCGCGGCAGCCAGTGCACGCCATGACGTCGGCGCGGCAGTCGTGTCTGTCCACGCATACTCCACCTTAGCCACACCGCTTCCCCCGGTATCTTCGGGCAGCACGGCTACAGACAGGGTATTGTATGTGGCGCCCGTCCCTGTACTGTTGCCGCTTCGCAAAGTGACGGTAGGTTTTATCCCGTCTATTTTCTTCACCTCTATGACCTGGGATACCACGTTGCCGTAACTGTCTTTCAATGTAACGGTATAGCTTCCGTTCTGTGTCACATACAGATATTTCGAGCCGGACGAATCGGTAATACTCTGGGAAGAAGTCTTCGGTCCATTGATGGTGAGCGTGGTGCCTCCCGTCTGCGTACCCGCATACTGCACCACGATGTATTTAGAAGGCTTCCACACATCCGCCACATCCGAATAGGACACAGTACTCCCTGACCGCACGGATACCCCCTTGACTGTCGGCTGCATAAAAGTAAAAGCCTTATACTCGTGTGTGAAAGCCCCCGACGAAGCGGCAGCAAGCACGTGCAGATACCACGTTTCCGTCGTTCCCGCCGTACCACAGCTCTCCGTCAGGACAGCGCCGCTTGCCGTGGTCTGCCAGCCATAGGAGGGCAAGTTCGTGTCCTTCGTCCACGCATACTGAACAGACACCGCCCCCGTCGCCGTAACTTTCGCCTGATGTCTGGGCCGGGAACCGCTTGTCTGGGCTGTGATGGTCACGGTGGGTTTCGTGGCGTCCACAGTGACATTGGTATTTTGGTTTACAAACGAAGCCGTTGTGCCTGCCAGATTACACATATCCTTAATAGAACCGTTATTCGTAATTCCGGTAACCTTCAAGGCACTGCTGCCGCTTAAGCTTGCCGCAGATGACACTTTTCCCGTAAAATACAGTACATTGGTGTCCGCGCCTCCCGCATAGGTCAATGTGCCCACATTCGTGCTGATCGCAACCTTTCCAAGATCGCCGCTGTTCGCCTTGTCCACGATTTCGTCAAAGACCAGCGCCACAGTGATGGGATCGCCCGGCAGATAAGTGCCGCCCGCCATCGGCGCAACGGCTATGACTTTTGGTTCCACCGTATCGGGCACGATGGCATAGCTGACCAGTCCGTCCACATACCAGATATCTGAGTCTTTTCCGCTGGAACCGAAATAAATATAACACGTGTCATTCCATCCCAGACCAACATAGGTCTTACCGTTATAAGAGAAAGCTGTTCCGGAACTGCTTTTGGGATAGCCGCTGTTTTCCCCGCCGCCTGTCCGGGTATCCGGAAAATAATAGTTCCTCACGCCAGTTCTCGCTCCCTGCAGAAAACTGCATGCCCAAAGCTGTCCGTCCACGCCTGACACCGCGGCGTCCATACTGCTAAGACCATAATGGACGTCCGGCAGCGCTTTCTTTCCGAAATAGGCATGTTCATAGCCGTCTTCCTGCTCATACATCTTCAGGTCATAGCGGTAATACCACCCATCGGCTGTATTCTTAAGATAATCATTCTGCCTCGTATCCGTATAATAAGTTAAAAAACTGCTGCTGGTATTGTAGTTTGTCTCCTTGTAGCGGTTGGTCAGAAACCTCACATTGTCTCTCTTTCCGCCCTGAGTGCCTTTCGTGTCCGCAATCCTCTTCCCATTCGTTCCGGTAGTATCATTCACATTTCTCTTCGATTTCTCGGTCGTATAAACAGTCCTGTCTACCGTATAACTGCTGTTCTTCGTCATGGTGCGGGTCCTGGAACGCCCGCCCTGGTTGATGGTCCCGCCGCCATCCACACGGTAGATTTCCAGGGAATACTGCCGGTCCGCATTGGAATAAGCGGTAGCCGTCTTACCGCCATAGGCAGTGGTCACACTTTTTTCCGTTACCGTCACTGTCTTGCTCTTCTCCCCGTCCGCAAAGGTGACCGTACCGGCTTTATGGGTAAAGTGGGTGCCGCCGATGGCGGAGCCGTTGACTGTGCGGTAGTATACGGTCTGATTCTTATCGGTACCGCCGGTGCGGGTGATGGTAAAGGTACTGCCGGAGACACCGCTCACCGAAAAGATACCGTATGCCGGTATGCCGAGGCCGAACTTCCTTACGTCACTGTACACGACGCTTTCCTTTCCCGCGGCATCCCTCACCTTCGCATACGCGCGGGCATAGTATTCCACGCCAAAGGAAAGCCCCGTGGCGTTAGCAGACAACGTCCCTCCCTTGGTCTTGATGATGGTGGAGGTCTTGACGGTTCCGTTCTTTAGATCCAAGGTCGGGGTTGGCATAACGCCCCACACGAAGCCGGTTTCTGTGATCGTATCCGCGCCGGTATGGTCAAGAACCGCCTTTAGGGCATAGCTGTCTTTACTCCCCGTGACCGCCTTAAGTTCTCCCATCGACAGGCTGATTGGCTTCGCCGTCACAATGATTTTACAAGCCTTCGTCGCCTTATTTCCAACATAATCCGACGCCGTTACAGTAACCGTCTTCGTTCCGGGAATATTGCTGACCGTTGTGGGGAGCGTATAGGTAAAGGGCTGCTCTGCAAGCCTTCTGTCATCAGTGGCCAGAAGCGCCTTGTCAAACAACGTCTTCACCTCTGCATACGCCCGCTCCTCTTCAACGGTGATGGGCGTATAAGTAATGGTCGGCGCCTTTTTATCGATATTATTCACCTCTACATAATAAATATAGGACCGTTTACTGCCTCCCATCTGATAGTTCACTGTAAAGCTATAGGTACCGTTTGCCGTGACGGTCCGACTCGCCGGAGAGACCGTCACATTGCCGAAAGCCGCCGTATTCTCCGCAGTCACCCGGATCACCACATTCTGGTTCGTAAGCGTAACCGGCGTCAGCGTATGGCTGACGCCCGGCCCGACTCCCACGCCTTTTTCAAAATAGAACGCAGTTCTGTCGATCGCCTTAATCTCCTCCGTGGAAGGATTTTTCAGGATTCCGGTGATCCTGTACAAACCGCTGGAAGAAGTAAGCGGCATGGTAAGCCCTACCGTCTCTTTGGCGGCAGCGCTGCCAAAACATGCGTCCAGCGCATTTCCCGTAGATTCCTGCGTCAACGTATATTCCGTTGCATACTTTGTATTTCCCTTCTGTTTGACCGTCACATCGGAATATACCGTCACATTCCCGCCGTTCGTGGCGGTATCTTTTATTTCCAGCGAAAATTCTTCAAGATTGGAATCCGCAGCGCCGCCGTCCAGCACAAGCTGCATCCAGTCTACCGTCACCAACCAATTGAATGGAACCGTCACGGAAATCACATTTTTCCCCTTCTGCAGCCTGTGTATCGGGATCTCTAATACGGTTGTATTCCATGTGCTGTCCGTGCCGGAAAGTTTTCCGATGGAGTTAGTAAGCGTATAAATATCGTCATTGAGATACACCCGGTCTATCTCGCCGCTTTCCTCATCCACATCATATGCCTTGATTGCCAGATACGCGCTCTGTGCAGGCAAGGCATCCAACGTAAAAGAAATTTCTATCGGGTGAGCCGCCCATACTTGTCCAAACAGATTGCTGCTCCCCATCATTATATCGATATCCCCATCTATCGTCCCTGTGTGGGCGTTGTCCTCATTGTCCTTCGTTACCAGCAGTGTCTGGGGGTGAAGCGCCGGTGCGGCGTATGCGGCTGCGCGCGCCCTGCCGCCGTATGTCTGTGCTGCGGGAGCCTGCGGCTCCTCCACACCATAGTCCTCTATCAGGTCTTCCAGTGTAAGAAGCTCCGGAACCTCGTCCTGTTCCATGCGTTCCCGCACGAACCACGGATAATGGTAAGGGCAGTCCAAATCCATACAGTCCTTCTTCGTGTCACGAATGTGTTCCAGACCTTCCAGACGCAGAATCAGATCCGCAAGAGCAGCGGTTCCAGCCTCCCTGCCGTCCGTGCCCGTATCAGAATCTGCTTCTGTATCCGGATATTTCTCCAGATAATCATCCACCGCCTGACGCGCATCGGAAAGCTGCCCTTCGTCGATCATATCCTGATTTTTTGTAATGAAATCCTCATCCTCATCATAGGAGAGATATTCTTCCGGGTCTGGAAGAGAGCGCAGCAGTTCCATCAATGCGTACAGTTCCTCCGCCTGTGCAGAATCCTCTACGACCGTTACGGTTATTTCCGGCAGACTGATATCGTCCGCCAACACATAACCTTCCGACAGAACAGGCGCAAAAACATAGACGCCCACGGTGTCCCCATCATAAGCAGGAACGCTCTCCCAGGTCACGCCCTCTATTATCGCGCTCTCTTCTTTATCTTCCAATTCGTTCACAGTTATGACATTGTCCGACTGATATTCGGGTATGACAAAGGAGCCGGTCCGCACATGCAAACCAGCCGTGGTTGTGTTGTCTTCGCCCTCATTCTTTTCGCTGTTACTGTCGTCGCCGTTGGTGTCTCCGCCGGAGATATCCTCATTTGCGCCGCTGTTGCTTTCGCCGCCGTTGTCCCCGTCGGGAATCCCCTCGCCGCCGTTTTGGACATCATCCGAACCGTTGTCATTTCCGCCGCCGTTACTGTCGTCGCCCGTGCCACCGTCATTTCCGTCATCGCTGTTATCGCCCTCGCCGGGGATGTCACCGCCGTTGTCGTCGCCGTCATCAGGGATTCCGCCGCCGTTATTGTCATCTCCTCCGCTGGGAGTCTCATCTCCCTTGTCATCTCCCTCATCGGGGGTCTCATCGGAATCTTCAGGCGGTTTTACCCCCTCCTCTTCGTTTTCGGCGTCACCGCCAGCCACATATGCCTCCAGCGCGCCGGGCAGATTCAGTTCTTCTATTGTCGTGCCGAGGGGGACAGTCTGCTCCCGCACCTCATCCGGCAGGCTGCCAAAGCCCGTAATCACGGCATCCTTGCTTCCTGTCCCCTCACTGCCTTCCTGTAAGGCTGCTCCCACCTGTTCCACGCCGTCCGGAATCGTTATAAAGGACGTTATGGACAACGGTCCGCAGCCCGTGAGCAGCATGGACAGGGAAAGTCCCGCCGACAGTATACGCAAGCCGTTCTTTCTCCTTACCTTTAACCATATTCTCCGTTCCTTCATCATTTCCTCCATTCCCGCGCCGCTTTTTTTACGCATAGGCTATAGCCTGTACCCTCAACATTTCTCTTCGCGGTTTATAATACTATTATCACTTACATTCTAACATAACCACCCATGAACACCTCAAGAGGCTTATTTCTATCCTGGTTACTGACTCCTGAATGGAATCATCTGCCACTTTGAACTGTTCCGTCAGTAAAAAAAATATAGTATACGGAAGGTTATTTTTCTACCGTTTGGGTACAGATTGCCGTTTTAAGGGTACCATTTGCATTTTTTATGCTAGGCGATACCCAGATGATGTGCGATAATAGAAAGAGATCAGGAGAAGACGCCATGTATCAGATTGCACTCTGTGACGACGAGACAACAGAACTTCATACGATGGAGCAGATGCTGCGCTCCTATCCCAGACATTCCATAAAGAATACGCTTTCTGTCAGACAGTTTGAGGGCGCTGACCGGCTGTTACTTGCGGTCGAGCAGGAGTCCTATGCGCCGGATCTTATTTTTCTGGACATCTACATGCCGACGCTGTCAGGACTTGAGGCAGCAAAGAAGCTGAGTGAGATGAACCTGCCGTGCCAGATCGTTTTTTTGACCTCCTCCAGGGACCACGCGCTGGAAGCCTTTGAGCTCAACGTCCTGCACTATCTGGTCAAGCCGGTTTCCGAGGAGTCACTCTTTGCCGCCCTGGACAGGGCGTTTGCGCAATTTGAAAAGGATCCGTCCCGCTATCTGTTCTTCCAGACGGGGAACCGGCTCCGCAGAATTGCGGCTGACGATATCGTCTACTGTGAAGCGCAGCGCAAGACGCAGTGCATCTATCTGAAAACCGGGGAACAACTTACCCTGCATACAACGATGAGCCGCCTTTATGAAATGCTTGCCGCGCATCGGGAATTTGCGAAGGCTGGCATGTCTTATATCATAAACCTGAAACATATCGGCCGGTTGGGCTCTCAGACGCTACAGTTCGACAACGGCAAGGAAATCTATCTGCCGCGGGGCTCCTACAAGTCTCTGTCCGACCAGTACTTCAATCACTATTTTGGGCCAGAAATGGGAGGCGACTGACATGGTGGAAGCGATTATCACCAATCTGATCAACAACATCTTTCACAGCGTCTGGCTCTATCATCTCGCGCTGGAACCCAAACACGGCAGACGGGGGCAGATTGTCTTTTGCGTGCTCTTCACCGTGTTTGAAGAAATGACGGCACTGGCGGTTGCGATGCTGCCCATTCCCGCCAGTCTAAAGTATATTCTCGGATTTATGTTTTTCGCCGCGATCCTTACCCTGATGTTTTTGTGCACACTCTCCGCCTCCCATCCAGCCAAATCCTCGTTCCTGCTGTGCAGCTACTTATGCCTGTGGACTTTTATCTACTGCTTCATCTCCCTTGTCACGCACAGCGGCGCTGGCGCGGGAAGCGGGGTAATCTGGGGACTTCGCATCGGGCTGAACCTCTTTTTCCTGTTCGTTTACCTCTTCTTTTTCCGCAACCGCATCAGACAGAGCTACCTGGAAATGCAGGGCAGCTACGGGTTGTACGCCGTCATCTCTATCATGACTTTTGTACTCATGTCCGCGATCACGCTCTACCACGAACATCTGACCACAATCGGAGCGCAGAATGTCCTTATCATCATCTTCTCCTATCTGTTTACCCTAATGATCTACATTCTGCTGTTCTATTTTCTGGCACAGACGAATCACATGTACCAGCTCCGTCAGCTCAAGCTGCATGAGGAGCTTTTAACGGCACAGTTGTCCGGCTACGAGCAGATTGAACGGGACGCGAAGCAGACGCGGCACGATCTTCGTCATCACAACACTGTGATTGCGAATCTTGCCAAACAGAAGAACTACGCGGGCATCCTCGCTTATCTGGAGGAGTACGAGCGGATCGAGGAGGAAAAGGCATTCCCGCAGTACAGCGCTGATCCCGCCATCAACAGTCTGTTTCTTGCCTATCAGAAAAAGGCGGAAGAGGAAGGCATCGACTTTAAGATCCTCGTATGTCTACAGGAAGCTGCCGGTATCTCATCCGTGGATCTGGTATCCGTACTCGCGAATATGCTGGAAAACGCTTTTAAGGGCTGCCTGAAGGCAAAGGAACACCGGACGGAAATCCGTGCGCAGAAAAAGAACAGTGTGGTCATTCTGGACTGCCGGAACACATATAACGGCCAGGTCCTGTTCCGCGACGGACTGCCCTTCGCAAAGGACCATGAAGGAATCGGTGTGAAAAGCATACGGAGCACTGCGGCAAAATATGACGGCAGCGCCGAATTCTATGAAAAAAGCGGCCTCTTTATCTGCCGCGTGCTGTTGAATGCGAGGGATGATGCCTTCTCTGATTTGGGTACAAATTCGGACACCTAATTCAGCAAGTAATTCATCTTCATCCAATCCAATGGCAAAAAGGAACCGTGAGAAACTCACTATCCTTGAACGTAAGATGAAAAGCATGGCGGAGATCATAAAATACGCGCAGAGTTTTCGCAGATGGAACAGAAGAAAAGAGAATTGCAGCAGGCTTTCGCTCCAAAATTTCCCGGAACTTCTCTGCGCTATCTTCTCCAAAAGTAAAGAGCTCTGCCAAATGCTTTAGGTTCATCATATAGGCATAATAGTAGGATTCGTCACAGTGGTAAGAAAGAACCCACCTGACCACAATCCGGGGCAGCTGCTCATGGCAGTATTTATGATAAGCCTGAGTAAACCCCCGTTTATAGGGAACGGCGCTGTTTTAGCGATAATTCTTACAGTGAAGTTATAATCTGTCAGCTCCGGCGTGGAACTGAGGATTTTGCAGAGGGCATGGCGAATCTTAGTAAGTGATTTCTTTACCCGCATATCCGCCTTAGTCATAAACCTTATTATATAGGATAAAGTCTGTGGTTACTATACGGCTTGTGGGTTCTACACAATCCATGCCCTATATCTTTGGTGGTTTTACCGCCTTGCAAAATTACGCTTTTAGAGCTATCATCACTGGCACCAAAAAGGGCAAGGAGGAAAAGATCATGAGAATCACTGAGATAAGCGCCATAAATAAACAGACCGGCCTCACAATCGAAATACCAAAAGATAAGGTAAACCTAGACAACCTGAATATAAGGCAGACCGACGCATCCTTTTACAAAACCTTTCCAGCGATGGGAGCTTCAAGAGCGGTGGTGGTAGGGAACGAATGATTCCCCCGGCAGGGCTGTCGTCACAGGTCATTCCTGAACCAATCGATATTGAAGACATTACTTTAGCGGAGCAGATAGCAAGAAATGGTGGCGTTTGCCCTGGCAGACAGCAAAGAACAGCGACCCGCAGCCAAGGCAGACAATGCCACCCTTTGCCGCCTATACGGAGGTGGATGAAGAACTGGAGTTTATGTGATAGATTGGGGATACTGCTACAAAATATTCTCATAATCCTGCAGATCGTGATAGACGCCATCAACACGCACTGTATCGTCTATGATTTTATAAAGCAAAAGATAACTGTGACGTTTAAGATGGATTGTCCGATAACCCAAAGCCCGCAGCTCAGGGTTGTCACACAGCTTAAGACTCCCAGCTGTGTAAGAAAGCCTGTGTTTGGTCTCTTCTAAGTCTTCTTTGACATTCCTGGCGGCCTGTTCGTTTCCTAAATCCTGTCGAAGATAACGCAAAATACGGGCAACCTGAGCCTTGGCCGTCCGCATAATAATGACTTTATATTTTGAGTTCTCGGTAAATTTCATCAAGTGCTTCTCCCATCTCCTGGTATTCTCCCCGGGCAAACTCATCTTCGGCATTCTCTATATCCCTCATGAAATCTTCCCGTGACATGGGTTTGAGGAACCGGCCAACTGCCTCATCAGCCACCTTGTCTTCATGGCGCTGGAACAGTTTCTTAGCCAAAGCCTGTATTTTGATCAAGTCTGTTTCCGGCAGACCTTCCAGAATGGAGATTGTATTTTCCAATGTAGTCATTGTATTGCCCCTTTCTGACTGATTAGTGCTATCATACATTTGTATTTATCCATGCCCATATTATAGCATTTTATTTGAAGAATAGAAACCACTTGTTTTGTAAATTAAGCAGCTGAATCTGAAAGATAAATAATTCTCAAGTCGAGGTGACAGATTAGAACAGCCGCATCTCCAGATATGCTTTATCCAGATCGTCCTGCGCCACACCGAGGTAGCGTTTCGTGACCTCATAACTGCTATGGTTGTAGATTTCCGTAATTATTATAGGTAACACATTGCCGCTTCTCCACGCATGGTATCCCCAGGTCTTTCTGAGACTATGACAACCGAGGTTGCCATCCAAGCCTAATTCTGTAGCTGCGTCCTGTATAATCCGCCAAGCCTGCACCCGGCTGATTGGACGCGCATTTTTACGGTTGTTTACAAAAACAAAATCGCTGTGGCTGTGTGGGTAATACAGCCGCAGCGCATCAATGGCCTGTTCGTTTAGGGCAATCAATTTTGCTTTGCCGGTTTTTTGTTCTGTAATTTTGACGTGTACCTTGAAACGATCCTGTTCCGCGTCATAAATCTCTGACCAACAGATTCCTAATAAGTCGCTGATCCGTAATGCTGTACAGGTGCCGAGCACCACCAACGTATAGTTCCTAAATTCCCCCTTCTGCAAAAAATAATCCGCTAAAGCGTGGAGCTGGGACTGGTCTCGGATTGGTTCAGTTGTTGCCATAATAGATTCCCTCCTAATCTGTTTTTGCAATAAGTATAAAGCTCATAGATTAGGATGTAACAAACTTTCGAGTTTGTTTTATTTTAGCATATTTTGCCCATGTGTTCAAGGTTCGCAGACAGCATTTTGCGGCGCCTATGGGCAAATTTCAGAGATATTTGCACGGTTTTATATTCTCAAATGTAATAGTCTGCCGTCTTTTCCCTCTATTTTCATAAATATCCTCTAAAAAATGTAATAATATCGAAAAAATGTTACATCCGACCCGCTTGGGCGGTTTTTTGACGAGCAAAACAAATATCAAGGGAGGAAAAAGGGTAATGAGAAAAAGGATTTTGACGGTATTTCTAGCTATCATTGCGGCAGTAAATCTATGTGCCTGTGGCGACAACGAGTCAACTCCGGCTCCAGCTCCCGCTATGGACGCACCAGCAGAAGAAATATCAACGGAAAAAACAAGTGACGAGGCAGCATCGGCAGAAGATGTCTATGATGAGGAATACTCCGCCGATGACCTGGTGGACATGTGGTCTTCAGGAAGTCTTACTAAAGAGGATATTGAATATAAGGTTGCCACTGGTGAGATAAGTTATGAGGCTTACGAGGAGTTTTTAGACCTTGTGGAGAATGACCAAGAATTTGCTATCGATCAATCAGATACCGAGATAATTATGGTTCTTTACAATTATGATACTGCAGAGATATCAGTTCAATCTGTCAATTCGGAAAATGGAGAAAAAAATATAATTTCATCATTTACAGTTTATCAACGAGCAACTTCAAAGTCTGACGGAAGAAAATGGATAAATTTACTTTCAAATACGGGCTGTTCAACAAGAGCACCCTTGAAGCGGATGTTCTCAGAAGATTACAAGTATATTGCCATAACAAGATTTGCAGAAGATACAGGAGAATATCATGCAGGATATTATGATGAAGAGAAAAGATTTCATGACGTAACGGTGGCTGTTGATGCAGTAGGTGGAGATTTTGACGAACCGATTAAGCAGATTTCTATAGGCTTCACCGAAGATGGGTACTTTGTGTTTGCTGAGTTACCACCGAAATCTTTAGACACCTTGTTTGTTGGCGGATATCATGCATATAATTCAGACTGGAAAGTTTATCAGGTTAATTTGGGAGAAAATGGAGAGGTAATTGAAAGTTCGATGAAACCATATGACGATTTGAACAGATTGCAGGGCGACAACTGGGAATGGCTTGAAGAAGGCTGTGAAGTGACAGATTGGATGGACGAAACACGTTGTCTTCTTAATTATCCAGAGGAAACGGCAAGGTTGCTGTATGGCGAATTAAGGATTGATCGATGGAATGTACGTGTTTTCGATACGCAAACGCAGGAATATTCATCTTTGATATCGGGTGAAACGAGAACAAATTGGAGCGGGGTTATAAGTCCTGATGGTAGGAATGTAGCTTTTTTGTCAGCGCCAAAACAAGGAACCGGCAACGCATCACTCTATTCTGTTCCGATAGACGGCGGAGAACCTGTAAGGATATGCGATGATATTTCTGTCAACCGTACTAGCGTTAACAATGTCTCAAGCAGACCAGCTAATTACACTTATAGTTCAGCGGGCAATAGTATTGCATTTCTGACTGAATGGATTAATCCTTAACTTTTCATGAAATTATAACTCGACCACCAGCACTGCTGCCTTTACAGTAAAAATCTTAGATGCCAATCATATTGATGTTTATTATGGCGACAATATCACGGAATTACAGAGGACAGAATAGGAGGAAAAAGAAATGTTGTATTTAGCGGTATATTTAATCATGTGGGCAATTATCGGGAGCATTTTCGGAGTGGCGACTAACGCCATAATCAAAAACCGGGGGTATTCGGAAAATTGGTTCTGGTGGGGCTTTTTCTTTGGCTTTATTGCAATGATCGTAGCCCTGTCAAAACCGGTCAGTCATTCCCAACACACATATGATGATGCGGATTCTGCCGCCTCATCATATACTTATTCAGATAAGTTGAGCAGCATAAGCAGGCAATACAAATACGGCTATGACCAAAAGCTCGCGCCTAATCAATGGCGCTGCCAGAAATGCGGAAGGGCAAATGCAGATTATGTCGGCACCTGTGCCTGCGGGAACACCAAAAGCTGAAAGATGAGGAGGGAACAAAATGACTTGGACTATTATTTTGATTGTCTTGTTTGTTACGGTTGTTGCCTATGTCAATTTTTCCAGATATTATAGACTGATTGACAAAGGCCAGATTATTAAGAGGCCGGCAAATTTTGAAGAAAAGGCTGAGATATTTACTCTTTGCAATGCCAGCTGGGAGCGGGTTTTGGAGGAATTACGTACTGCTGATTATCACCGCGCGGCCAGTGGGAGCGCAGATGCACAGCATCCGCTGATGGTTTATAAAGGTGCTGGGTGGGGAGCCGAACTGTATAAAATGGAAACCGATGCGGGAGAAAAAGATTCCTATTATTTCCATTTTACAAATTGGGATACCATGAACGGGGTAAACCCTCAATCAGAGAAGATGAACACCCTGCTTACCACTATTGAAAAAGTTTTTCTAAAAATTGACCCGCAGACACAAGTTTCTACGGAAGACATCAAGGTAAAACACAGACCTAAATTTTTTTAAGGAGGAGAAAGATGAGTACAGCATTAGTTTGGGTGATAATAATAGGTGCGGTATTGGCGATTTATGTGGTAAAGTATGTCATCAGGCTTATCGTATATAAAGGAGCCGATGTGGTTTCTGATGCCATAAAAGATAAAAAGAGGCAGGAAACCCCTAAACCGGAAAATTTGGCGGACAAATATGAGGGTGATAAAGAATGATAACCGTTATGAAATGCAATAAATGTGGAAAAATTTATCCGCTTGGCGAATCATGGTGCCCTTTTTGCGGACTACGCTTAATGGAAACCGCTGTCGAAAACGCAGATGATGAAGATGCCCTCATGTCAAATATGAATCAGGAACCAACCCCTGGAAAGTTAGAACCGGGGATTGGCTCTAATACTGGCCTCTATTCGCTTCTCCTTAATATCTTTGTCGTTATTATCTGTATATTAGGCGGCGTTTGGGGATATGGAATGTTCGGTGGCTCTACAGGCGGAATTTTTGCAGGGTTGATGAGATCATCCAGCGTGATCGCGGGCGCTTCCGGCAGCGTAGCAAAAGATACCCCCTTTATCTCTGAAAGGTTGCCCGCGGCGTCCTCCAGCACCACATAGACCTTATGTACCGCTCCCGGCGTAAGGCCCGTGACGGCGAGATCGGCAGATGTGCCGCCGGTGATCTCCTGTGTGCCGCCTTTCTGTTCATCGCCCTGCGCGCCTGAAACGACCGCCTGTGCGTCTGCGGGCGTCTCCGCCGGGTCAACGATCCAGTAGACCTTCCCGCCCTCGGAGGGGGTAAAGGTGATGGCCGCGCTGTCTGCTTTGACATTCTTTACTGTGGGTCCTTCGCTGAAAGCGGGGTCTCCCGTGTCCAGCATGACCCTGAACGCCTCGCTCTCCGGCGATTCATTTCCCGCCGCGTCCTTTGCCTTGAAGCGGTAGGTATGATTCCCTTCCAATACGGTATAGCTATAGTCGTATGCAGTCGTTCCGTTGCCTTTAAAGTCACTCACTTCTTTGTAACCGCCACCGTCAATGCTCACCAGAAGCTTCGTCACACCCACGTTGTCTGAAAGCGTCAGCGGAATCGTTGTCTGTGCATTCGTCCAGTCTTCGGGCAGGGTCACGCCGCTTTTCAGGACCGGCTTATCAGGCAGTACCGCATCTACCCAGTAAGCGTACAGCGTCTGGGCCGCTGTGATCTTCACGGGAGTCGTATCCTTGACCTGACTCCCTGTTCCGTCCGCCTGTGTGAACCAGCCCTTGAAGGTATAACCTGTTTTTACAGGCGCTGGCAGTGTGCCATAGGTACCGTTATAAGTTACGCTCTTTTCCGTAGTGCCGGTACTGCCTGTGGCACCCTGATAATTGAAGGTCACTTTATAGGTATTCGCCGTCCATGTCGCCGTCAGGGTGATCGCCTCCGTATAATTTGTTGCGCCTAATGTAAGGTTTTTCTTCGCCGTACTGCC
Organism: Lachnospiraceae bacterium UBA7143; assembly: GCA_002491905.1. Taxonomy (GTDB): domain Bacteria; phylum Bacillota; class Clostridia; order Lachnospirales; family Lachnospiraceae; genus UBA3282. The sequence continues at coordinate 80,914 of DKWV01000015.1, forward strand.
GTTATTTACTTTCCACCCCGCAAAGGTATAGCCCGTTTTGGTCGGATTGCCAACTGCTGTACTGCTTCCGTAGGTGTGCTTTGTCGGTTTGTTCGCGCTCGCAAGCGTCGCGCCTTCAAGACCGCTGTATGTTATGTCATACTTGTTCGCCGTCCAGTTGGCAGTATAGCTGCGGTCTCCCGTACTCCCTTTCGCTATGGTAACTTTTGTGCTGTTGCCCGTTATTCCCGTGCCGCTCCAGCCCGCAAACGTGTAACCTGTCTGTGTCGGATTATGCAAAGTAATGGCATTGCTTTCAACGGTGTACTCTATGGGATTTTTCTGACCACTTTGCAGTGCGCCTCCGTTTAAGTTATAGCTGATTGTATAGGTATTCGCCGTCCAGTTGGCGGTATAGCTGCGGTTTCCCGTACTCCCTTTCGCAATGGTGACGCTTGTGCTGCTGCCCGTCAGCCCCGTGCCGCTCCAGCCCGTGAAGACATAGCCTGCGCGGACGGGATTCTTTAAGGTAAAGGCAGGCGTCTCTATATGGTAGGTCCCCGGATTGTCGCCGCCTTCCAGCTTGCCGCCCGCCAGATCGTAGGTGATGTTATAGTTCACAGGCGTCCAGCGCGCATAGACGGTCATATCCTCATCGGGAAGTTTGTAGCCGGCAGTAATCTGCGCCCCGCCTGTTTGGGCTGTATACCAGCCGCCAAACGTATAATGTTCCCTCGTCAGCACAGGAAGCGCATCCAGGGAATCGCCGCTCATGAAATCCTTTGTCGTTGTCCCGCCGGCGCCGCCGTTTGCGTCAAAGGTTATGATATAAGGACGGAGAACCGCCTCTCCGCCTTTCAGGGCCACATGATAGCCCTGCGTGTTTTTGAAATACTTGGCAGGGTCCTTGCCTGACATATAGGTGTCAAAGTTCTCGATAATGGTAAGCGGGTTGGCGGAAGAGGGCTTTAACTGATCCACGTGATCCACATACACCGTATACGGTTCCGTATTGGTCAGCGCGCCTGTCAGTCTGACCTTTCCCGTCGCATTGTTATTATTGTTGATTGAAATGTTGATGTCCGCTCCGCCATAGTTACTGCCCTGATGTGCCAGAATCTTCTGATTGCCGGACATCTCCAGAACGCCCCCGAAAAGAGAAACGCCGCTGATGGCGCCGCCGTATACCTTCAGCGTCCCCGCTACGCTGATTCCACCGATTCCGTCGTTTACTTTTGGTCTTATCCTGCCCGTACCCGCTGAAGAACAGTCGTACACGTTCAGCGTTGCCCCGTCTGGCACCGTAATCGCCCAGTTTTCCCTCATTAGCAGATCATTCCCGTTCAGGCAGAGCGTGGCCTCTGCTCCCTCCTCGACTTGCCATGTCCCAAATGTTGACAGGTTTTTTTCCATATAATATTTTTGGCCATTCTTCAGCGAACTGCCAGCATAGAGGGTATTGCTCCAGCTCGAATGATCTCCGTGATCGCTGCCAGCCGCCGCCATGACCATCATGTCTTCTGAAAGGGTCTCCGCAATCTCCGCCCACGCCGCCAGTTTCTCCAGCGCCTCCTGCGGCAGCAGCGCCTGTTCTTCCTCCGTCAGCGCCTCTATCTCCTCCTGAATGGCGAGAGCTTCCTTGGCATAGTCCTGCAGCCCCTCCATCCACTCCGCATATGCCTCCTCATAGTCCTCCTCATCGCCCTCCCAGCTGTCGATATCCGGCTCTTTTTCCATGTATTCCTACGCGTCCGGCAGCGCCGCAATCCGATCAAGCAGCGCCTGTATAACGGCAGCTATGTCGTCTCCTACCGTCACCGTGATCTGCGGCAGGCTCACGCCCTCCGAGAGCACATAGCCCTCCGGCAAAACTGCGGTAAAGGTATAGGTTCCCTCCACGCTTCGGTCGTACGCCGGGTCGGACTCCCATGTGACGTTCCCGATGGTGACGGCCTTTTCCCGCGTATCAGCCTGCCCATTCGTCAGCGTGCCCGCCGTCAGATCGTCCTGCGGGTTCTCCGACGCGTATACGGGCATGACAAAAGAGCCGGTCTCTATGCTGAAACCAGCTGTCGTCCTGTTGTCCGCGCTACCTAATGTTTCCGGGGCGTCCGCGCCTGTGCCGTCGTCTGCGCCCGTACCATTGTCTGTTCCGTCGTCCGCGCTCCGGGTATCTTCGCTGTTTTCTACGGCAGGGGATTCGTCGCCATTCACGCCGCCCGCGCCGTTACTGTTTTCGCTGCCGCCGGAAGTCTCTGCACTGCCGGGATTCCCCTCGCTGTCGTTACTGCTGTCGCCCGTGCCGTCATCATTTCCGCCAGCGTTACTGTCGCCGCCCGTGCCGCCATTTCCGTCGTCGTTACTGCTGTCGTCCGTGCCGCTATTTTCGTTGCCGTTACTGTCGCCGCCCGTGCCGCCATTTCCCTCGTCGTTTCCGCCGCCGTTACTGCTGTCGCCCGTGCCGCCATTTCCCTCGTCGTTTCCGCCGTCGTTACTGTTATCGCCTTTGCCGTCGCCGGGGATATCGCCGCCGTTGTTATCGCCGTCGCCAGGGGTTCCGCCGCCGTTATTGCCGTCTTCTTCACCGGGGGTCTTATCCTGACCATCCTTGTCACCCTCAGAATCTTCGGGCGGTTTTACCCCCCCCCCTCGTTTTTGGCGCCACCGTCCGCCACATACGCCTCCAGCGTGTCGGGCAGATTCAGTTCTTCTATATTCGTGCCAAGAGGGACGGTCTGCTCCCGCACCTCGTCCGGCAGGCTAGTGAAGCCCGTGATCACGGTATCCGTGTTTCCAGCCGTCCCATTGTCTCCGTTTCCCTGCTGTAAGGCGGCTTCCACCTGTTCCACGCCATTCGGGATCGTAAGGGGCGCTACGGACGCCGGTCCACAGCCCGTAAACAGCATGGACAAAGCAAGTCCAGACGCCAGTATGCGCAGATGTTTCCTTTTGCCCAACCTTATCCACGCTCTTTCTTCTCTTCGTCTGTACATCTTCTATCCCTCCATGATACATCTGTCTGTGCCGTTTTCAACCTAACTATAGCATGCCAGAATAAAATAATTAATGTTATGGTATAGATCGCATATTTTGAGGTATAGATTGTCACCCTGTCCCCTCTGGCTGCGATTTATAATACTATTATCATGGATATACTAACATAACCACCCATGAACAACTCAAGTGGGGGTGGAAAATTTTTTAGGGAAAATAGGGATTACTTCCAATAAAAGAAGGAGCGTTTACTATGGAAAACCCAATCGACAGTACGACTAACGAGAGCGATTACAGCTTATTTTCTATCCGGCAGGCGGCGCACGCCTGCAGCCTTTCCCGTTCCAGCCTGATCCGTCTGGAAGAAAAGGGGCTTCTCACACCAGTCTACACCGATGCAGACAGCAAATACCGTTACTATGATAACAACAACATCGCCCGCATTCTGCAAATCCAGAAATTCCAGCGAATGGGATTTAGCCCGGAAGAGATCATCTCCTACTATGAGGGCGGCGGAAAAGCGGATGAACTTCTTACCATTTTGGAGCAGAGGCTGTCCGTACTGCAGCAGCAGGTTGTAGAAATGCGGCTGCGTTCCCATGATGTGCCGGATATGTCCCTGTCCATCATAGAGATTCCCGAAGCCATATGCTGCGTCCGCAGGTATCAGGGCGCGCTGATTCAGGATAAATACCATGCCTCATATGATTTTTTCCATGAATGTGTAGAAAAAGGAATCGTCCTTGCGCCGGAACCGTTTTTCATCATCGATGAGCGCACGGACTATCTGGAGGGAACCCTTTCTTCCACACCCTATGATTCCTATGTCTGTATGCCCGTTCTGCCAGAACATGCGCCGAAGGATGCTGTCACCTTTCCCTCCTGCACTGCCCTTTCCCTGCTGGTTTATGGCAGTTACGGCAACATCAATGAGGCTTATCTCTATCTGGGTGAACAGGTGCGTAAACGGGGATTGACCCCTGTCGGATATATCCGGCTGATCGCTCTGGTCGCTCCTTATGTTGGGAAGGAGATCGATCCGGACAGGTATTGTACGCAGCTGATGCTGCCGGTTGCGGACAGCCAATAAAAAAAGCCCTTGCAAATGCCTATTTCTCAGCATTTACAAGGGCTTTCCCGTTCTGGCTCAAATCGGTCTGAAATAAAGCTTACATTCCCATCTGCTTTGCCACTTCTTCCGCAAAGTTCTCTGACTTCTTCACCATACCCTCACCAACTTCAAAACGAACAATCTTTTCAATAACGATTGCTTTATTTACAGAAGCAAGGTATGCCGCAACAGTCTGCTTTCCATCCTCAGCCCTCACATAAGTCTGGTCAAGTAAGCAGATTTCTTTTAAGTGCTTTGAAACACGTCCCTCTACCAATCCGGTAAAAATCTTATTTTCGGAAATAGCTTCCTTATCCTCAAGCGCAAGACCTGCAAGCTGCGTTGCTGCTTCCTTAGAGAGGAAATTAGGTAAATAGTTCATGTTGCTCTTTTTCTCGTTATAAATTGCAACATCTTCCTCACTCCATACACCCGAAACAGCCTTATCAAGAAGACCCTGTAAAATAGGCTTAGGAAGTGAGAACGGGTCATTTAATGAACTTTCAAGCGTAATTTCTCTTAACTTGGCAAGTTCCTCTGCAGAAATATCATTTCTTGAGATATACTTGGGACTCATAGCTGCAATCTGCATTGCCACATTGGTAAGAGCTGTCTTTGTTTCATCAGATGCATCACCATTAGCAGCTACAAGGACACCGATCTTTCCGCCGGCATGGATATAAGAAGCAACGCAATCTGCAGAAACGCTTTCAAATCTTCTGATAGAAAGCTTTTCACCAATTGTCAAAGTTTTTTCATTTAATTCTTCCTTCATTCCAAGGATTTCAGAGACATCTTCACCGTCACCGGCCTTTTCAATGCCTGATGCAAGTGCCTTATCGGCAACTGCCTGTACAAATGCCTGGAACACTTCGTTCTTTGCAACGAAGTCTGTTTCGGAATTGACCTCTACAACTGCAGCCTTATTTCCATTAATAGCAACCCGGCAGATACCTTCAGCCGCAATACGGCTTGCTTTCTTCTCAGCCTTTGCTGCACCGCTTTTTCTTAATACTTCTACTGCTTCATCAATATTGCCGTCGGTTTCGGTAAGCGCTTTTTTACATTCCATCATACCCGCACCGGTCATCTCTCTCAACTCTTTTACCATTGCTGCTGTAATAGCCATCTATTTTCCCTCCTGAATGATCTCCAATTATAAATTTCAGCCAGCACCTTCGCAAAATCGCGTCTTCGATGCTTACGCCTCCTCGTCGGTCTCCTCAACCTTCTCCGCCTCAGCTTCCTCAGCATAGCTGTCAGCCTCCGCGCCCTGATTTGCCTCAACGACAGCATCAGCCATCTTGGACACGATCAGCTTCACCGCACGGATCGCATCGTCGTTGCCGGGAATGATATAGTCAAGTTCCTCGGGATCGCAGTTCGTATCGCCGATACCGATCAGGGTGATGCCCAGCGTGTGAGCCTCCTGCACGCAGATTCTCTCCTTCTTGGGATCTACCACAAAGATACAGTCAGGAATTCTGGTCATCTCCTTGATGCCGCCCAGGTTCTTCTCTAACTTCTCCCACTCTTTCCTGATCTTGATAACTTCCTTCTTAGGCAGTACCTCAAAGGTGCCGTCCTCAGCCATTCTCTCGATGGCCTTTAATCTCTCAATTCTGGACTGGATTGTCTTAAAGTTTGTAAGCATACCGCCCAACCATCTCTCATTTACATAGTACATGCCGCAGCGCTCAGCCTCGGTCTTAACCGCATCCTGCGCCTGCTTCTTCGTTCCCACAAAAAGAATCGTGCCACCCTGTGCAACCACGTCAAACACTGCCCTGTAGGCCTCGTCCACCTTACCCACGGACTTCTGCAGGTCAATGATATGGATGCCGTTTCTCTCCGTAAAGATATAGGGAGCCATCTTAGGGTTCCATCTTCTCGTCTGATGGCCGAAATGAACACCCGCCTCAAGTAACTGCTTCATTGAAATAACGCTCATGATTCTACCTCCGTTTGGTTGTCTGCCATATACCTTGCGCCTCCCTGCCACCACAGCCGACCAGAGAAAACTTTCTCTCTGCCCGCCACGGCACCGGCATAGGCTGGATATATGTGATTAATAAGATTCATGTGCACTGCGCACACTTAGATACTATAGCATAAAAGAATCCCCCTTGCAAGAAGGTGAACGCAAAAAGTGCTTCTAATGCTCATGCCAGTGGACATTTTGCAAAGAAGCACTAAATTTTGCGTATTAATTCTGGAACATATCCACAATATTTTTCAGTTTCACCACATTCTCCGAATTAGTCTCCATCAGTTCCGCGTTGCCCTCCACCAGCTGGGATACATCCTGCGTCTTCTGGGCTATGCTGCTGATATTGTCGGCCGCCTCGCCCACCGTCATCGTAATGTTGTTGACCGAATCCGCGATCTCCACAATGGCCGAAAGCAGCGTTTCCACCTCGACGCCGATAGCTTTCATATTTTCCTCAAAATCGGAGGCATCCTGCGTATACTTCTCCGCGACACCCATAAAGTCGCTGTAATCTTTGAGCACCGTCTCCTCGAGGAAGGTGAGGATCTCCTGCAGGCAGGACTCCATATTCTCCACCGCCTGATTGACCTCTGTGGTGATGCCATTGATATTGCTCACCGTGGAGGAAGTCTGGGATGCCAACCCGCCAATCTCGTCGGCAACCACCGCAAAGCCTCTGCCGGCCTCACCCGCCCTCGCCGCCTCGATGGACGCGTTTAAGGCAAGGAGATTTGTCTGTCCGGAAATATCAAGGATGGACTGGGTGAGCTGGTTGATCTTCTCCACCGCACGCGCCTGCTCCATAGCCGCCGCGCTCCTCTCCTGCACGCCCCGGTACATCTGGGTCGTCTTGCTCTGGGCCTCGCCGGTTGTGTTCTTCAGATCGTCAGCGCGCCGCTTGCTCTCCAGAGAAGCTTTCTCGCCGTCCCTGGAATTGTCGCGGATGACCTGTGCCCGCTCCCTGATCTGGCTTACCGTATTGTTGACGGTCTCCATAGCCGCTGCAGTCTCCTGCATCGCCGCCGCAAGTCCCTGTGTCGTCTCCGTATTCTCCCCGCTCATGCCTTTCACCCGCTCGGTGGTATCGGACAGTTTCACCAGCGTGTCGTCCAGATCGGAATAGGTCCTCTGAATATCCGCCACCATCGAACGCAGGCTCCCCCTCATCTCTCTGAGGGAATTGGCCATATTGCCGCTCTCATCCTGCCGTTTACAGAGTTTATCGCTGTTTGCATTCTTCGCAAAGTTAAACTTGGCCGTATTGGATACAATATCACTAATCTGAGTGATCGGTCTGGTAATCGCCAGTCCCATCAGCACACCGATCACCACGGAGATGGCCACCGCAATCAGCATACCGACCACAATCAGTGTCGTAATGCGGCTTGCCGCGCTCTTCATCTCCGATTCCGGCGCAGTCAGCACATACTTCATGCCATTGGTAAGTGTCTGATAACACATGTTCCTTAATTCACCCTGATAGGTGTAATTGAGCGGTTTTCCCTCCGAAGCCGGATCAGACAGTGCCCCGCCGATCACGCCGGACGCATCCGCCTGTGAAACCGCGGTGCCCGCTTCTATCGCTTTATGGTAAGCAACATTACCGTTGGGGTTTACCAGGAAAGCGGAACCTGTCTCAAACACCGTCGCGTTGTCCACAGTCGCCGTAAATTTGGCAAAGTCGATATCCATACCGATGATACCGATAGACTCTCCGTCTATGACAATCGGAATAACGTAGGATACCATATAGACGTTGATATTGGAATTTAAATAAGGATCCATCCATGTCGGCTTCCCATTCTTTACAGGTATGTAATACCAGCCCACATGCTCCAGATCATCCGGCGAGTACATGGAAAAATCCGTGGGAACAAGCGCTTCAAACTTTTCCGCATCACTGCTTCTGCTCCAGAATACGCCGCTGTCCGGCTCCGTAAACTCCGGATTATAACGGATATACGCTGTCAGTGCACCCTCCGTATTGCCGCCGATCTCATAAAGCATCTGCGCCATAATCTCCGTAAAGGCATCGACATATGCTTTATCTGTTTTAAACGCCTGCACATCCGTAAGCTGCTGCAGCACTACATGGTACGCCGTGTTGACAGACTGCTCCACCCTGCCCATCTGCGCGTTGAGCTCTTCCGCCTGATTCGCACAGGCATACATCATTTCCTTCTGGGAATCCTGATACACGGTTTTTCTGGAATTGATAATGCTGACTCCGCCGCAGATGAGGGATGTCAGAAGGGTGCATACAATCACCGCGGCCAAAATTCTTGCTTTAATCGATCTCATAATTCCTCTCCTTTTCACTCTGTTACCCAACTCTATTCCTGGCCCGTCACAATTTTTGCAATCTGCTCATCATTTGCATGAGCCGGGATTTCAAACGTTCCGGGTCTAAGTCTCTTATCATAGCCGTTCGCACACAAAAAGTCATCATAGGAGTCCGCAGAACTCACAACGCCCGCCTCCGCAAGCTTCTTTGCCACCGTGTAGGAACCGTCACCGCTTGATATGGTCACACTCTTCGCCCTCTCTGTTTCCGGTTTCGGGATGTCCTCGTCCTGCTTCGTCATCTCGTTGGTATCAGAGGACGGCTTCTTTTTGGCAGGCCCTGAACCGGCAGCCTCCGCTTTGTCCTCTTTCTCCTGCAGAGATTCCGGCGTGCCTGCCACTGGTTCTTCCACATCCGGCACAGGTTCCGGTTTTTGCTCCGCCTCCTCCTTTTCCTTCGCCACTGCGATATCCTTCTTCACAGTTTCTTCTTTAATATCTTCCTTCTGTGCGGGCGCTGCGGCGGCCCCGTCCTGTCCGGCCTGCGCATCTTCCTCTTTGGAAGACTCCAGCAGGGTGGAATCCTCGATCATCCCCAGTTCCTTCGCCCGGGCAATTACTTCGTCATCCGTCATTTTCACTTTTTTCCCACCGCCCGACAGCGCAATTCCCATAATAACAGCCGTTACTATAATTCCCAGGCCGAGTCCGCGGAAATAATATTTTTTCTCCATCCTACATACCCTCAAACAGGTCTATCACCAGTTTCACCTCACCAAGACCGAGCCCAAGCTCCTTGGCTATCGCCATATTGGACTTGCCCGCCTTGTGAAGCTCCAAGATCCTCTCATTACTATTACGCCCGTTATCCTTTCCCTGGGCGAAACGGATGTCCACCCCACGGGGCTCCTCCGGCATGGGAACGGACACAGACTCCTTCCTGCCGACAAACTCCCTGCTGCTTCCGAATCCTCTGTCACCAGCTCCCCTGCTGTCCGCCGGTTCCCGGTTCCCGAAAATGCCCATCTCCGCAAATGCCGCGCTTGTCGAAATATCCGGCTCCTCCGCCACATAATCCGCCTCGGGTTCATGGATAATCTCCACCCGTTTAGGCCTGATCGGCTGAAAATCGACCTCCTCGTAAGGCTCTTCCTCTGCCTCCGTCGTCTCCCCCGGAACTGGCTCCGTCACCACCGAAGAAGGCTCATATATCTCTTCTTCCTCCGCCACCGGGAATACCCGGGACGCCTGCACTTCCTCTACCACCTCCTGCGGGTACGTCCCTGCGCTGTGAATCGACCAGAGATCGGTGCGGGTGTCCTCCACTGCGCCCATCACGGACTGTACTGCCTCCTGCACCGCTTCCTGCGCCTCTTTGGCGGAGACCTCCGCATGATGAATCCTCGTCAGGGCGCCTTCCGCAGCCTCCTCTGCCGCTTTTGCCTTTTTAGCCGTCTCCCCGGCCGTAATCTCCGCATCGCGCACAGTCTGCCTGATCTCTTCCGCAACCTGAGTCGCCTGTCCGATATCCGTCATCAGTGTATCGTGCTTATCATTGAGCATATCGTAAAGGAAGGTCACTTCCTTATGGTTTTTGTTGATTTCTTCCAAAACGGTATCCGAATATTCGTTCACCGCCATAATCTTTTCATTGGCCACGCGCTCCATAGCGCGCTCCGTCTTTTCGATTGAGTAACCTATGGTCTCGTCCACAATATCGGAAATTTTTTCCCTGACGCTCTCGGCCTCCCCCTCCACCAGTTTCCTGATCTCGGCCTCGCTGATCAGCTGTACTTCCTCATCCACGTCCTTCTTCCCTGCCGGCAGAAAATATCCCAGAAGAAATACCCCTGCCCCGATGATAATCAGAACGATCTCTATTACGCTCATGCTTCTCCCTTTCGTAATCCGGCTCTACGCTTCCGGAATCTATCCCAGAACGTCAAAGGTACTCACACCTTTAAGCAGCACCTTGCCGTCGTTTTCCTGCTTCTGCTGCTTCCTGCTCCGACCGCCGTCCCCGTGGTATTCGTTACTCCCCTTTTCCTTTGCGTCGAACTTTTTCTGGCGGTTTTCCGCCTTATCCCTCTGGTTGACCCTCTGTGTCTGCCTCTCTACCTGTTTGGTCATCTGCTGCCCGAAGTTAGACTGGTCCACCAGGCCCTTCGTGTCTTCGTTATGCTTAACGGTAGTAAAATCCTGGGCCCTCGTGATCTGCCCCTGCATTTCCACAAAACCTATCGCCATAGCTACACCTCTCTCGCACGCTAGAACGGCGCCATCTTAACGTCTCCACGCTGCCTGATGAACCGACAGTAGTGCGTGGTTTTCTGCACTACCATAGAGACATCCCCGATACAGATACGCGTGCCAGGATATACCTCCCCCTTTACGCGGACCACTGTTTCCGAGGGGCTCATCATCAATTTCTGCAGATCCTCAATCTCCTTATTTGCCGCCTCTATCGCGTCAGTCTTCTGTTTATTTAACGCCGCCATAGACTGTATCTGCTGAATCTGTTCCGGACTCAGCTTCGCTCCCTTGGCAAGCTTTTGCTTCGCTGTAATCAGTGTGGGCTGCACCGTCTGAAGAATCCTGGTGTCCTCCCCGATCTGCTTCTGCAGCTGATTTAACCGCTCCTTAAGCTTGGGATCAGTTCCCACTTCCACAATGGTGTCAGCACCCATCTCCGAGCCGAGGGTTTTCACATTGATGCTGCCCGTGGCGCAGACCTTTCCGCCTGTGATAAATCCGCGTCTGCCGTCCACGTTCACCTCTCCGCCCGCGGTCACCCTGCTGTGCAGGATAGATTCGGAAGTCACATACCCGTCCGCCTCGGCGGTGGCATTTTCCAAAAATTTCGCCACGATATTGCCGCCGGCCTTCAGGACGCCGCGCCCCATACCGTTCATGCCCCTGGCGATAATAATATTGCCGCCGGCTGTAAGCTGCGCGCCCTCCACAACGCCCTTCACCATGATGTCCCCTTTGGCCGTCACCTGGAAGTTCGTCGCCACGTTGCCGTTGATCTGTACGTTTCCCTCGTAATCAATATTTCCCGTGGAATTATCCACATTCTCCACCACCAGCTCGTCGGAGACAAAGACCGATCCCTCCACCAGCTCCACATGTCCGTCCACCTGTGCGGTGAGCACGGTGCGGTCCTCGGACAGCTCGATATTATGCCCGAATTTCAGGGTCTCCTTGCGAACTTCCGCAGGAAGGATCCGGTTGCCTGACAGATCCTCGCCCGGCTCGCCCGGCTGCTCAGGATGCAGAACCGCCAGCACATCTCCCTTATTGCAATGGTTTAGTATATTCAGATGGAAGAAATCTACGCTTCCGTCCTCATTCAAAGTAGGCTTTGCCTTTTTATCCGTATTAAATTTATATTCAATCCAGGCATTCTTACCCTGAACGGGGTCACGTCCTTCGGCTATGAGAAATTCCTCCAGGTACTCCCTCTTAGCAAAATATCCCTCAATGACCTCCGTGCGGATGCCGGCCTTGATCCCACGGTGCCGGAGATCCTTTATGAACTCTTCGGACGTCATGTCCTCGCCGCCCTCGGAAGCCGCATAAAACTTCACAAAGGCCTGCATCTTGTCAGGCCCCACTCTCAGCTTATAGCATTCTCTCTCCGGAAACTTCATCTCGTTTCCAAGACGAACCTCCTGCTCCGCCTCCACCGCATTCTCCACTGCCCGCCTGAGCATCTGTGGATCGCAGACATAAGCCTTCATCGTCAGGTACTCGACCACATCGCCTATGTCGACGGGTTTTCCCTCCCCTGTCGGAGGAAACAGCTTGAGCAGCGTCGCACCCTCCCGGTTTGCCAATCTGAAATATCCGTTCATATATCCCCCTATTCCTATTTTCTTCTGTCAGTGTCCGTGAGGATGCCGATATAATCACCCAGCCTTCCTCTCATCTTCTGCAGGGCCCTGGTGTGGAGCTGAGAAATTCTCGACTCGGACACCTCCAATATATTGCTGATTTCCTTCAGGGTCAGATCTTCGTAATAATAGAGAACGATTACCTTGCGCTCCTTTTCCGTCAAAAGCTCAAGCGCCTGCACCAGCGTCTTCTTCAGCTCATCCCTCTCCAGAATCTCCTCCGGAGAATCAAAGGCTGCGCTCTTCGTGCTCCCGGCTTCGTTGGAAACCTCGCTCCCCTGTTCTAAAAATTCGTTCAGTGACACCACATTGGTGATCTTCATCTGGGACTGCCACTCAAGATACTCCTCGTCCGTAATACCCAGAATCTTTGCAATTTCCTCGTCCGTGGCGCTTCTGCCATACTGCGTCTCTATCTCCTTGATGGCCGCGTCAATCCTCTTCTGCTTCTGCCTGATAGTACGCGGAATCCAGTCCATCTTGCGGATCTGATCCAGAATAGCGCCCCGTATTCTCAGGCTGGCATAGGTTTCAAACTTGACATCCTTCAGGCAGTCAAACTTATCAATGGCATCAATCAGTCCAAATATCCCATAGCTCACCAGGTCTTCATATTCCACATTATATCCTAGGTACATGCTGAGCCGTCCGGCCACCACCTTTACCAGGGGTGCATATTCCAATATGATCTTTTCCCGTATCTCGGGAGACTTTGTATTCGCATAGTCCTCCCAGAGTTTCTTTTTGCCTGTATCGTCCATTCTGAGCCCCTATTCACCTTTTTGTAACCGCTCAGTGCCCCCGCAGTTACCTTTTTTTCATTCCTACTCCGAAGGTTCCTTTTCTATGACCTCGCCCTCCTCCATGTGGGCCTCCTGTATCTGAATTTCAAATCTGTCCAGCATGATTTGCAGGATCCGTCCCACAAAGTAAAATCCCAACAGCACGCACAGCAGAACAACCAGCATCGTCTGAAGCTCATAGTGCAGAATACGCATGGTAATGCTGACGACTGCCCCAGCAAGTAACATGACAAAAGGAGGGATCAATCTGCGCTTTTTCGCCTTCGCTTGTCTCTCCTCTTCCTCTCTCTTTTCCCGTGCCTCGCGCTGGGCCGCAGTTTCAATCTCTTCCGGCTCCAGCCCGTCTTCCGTTTCTTCTTCCGTCTTCGGAGCGTCCGCCGCTTCTTCGCTGTTCTTCTCTTCCCAGTCCACTTTATTACCCTTCCATTATCTTCCTATCTTCTATCCTCTATTTTCTGTCTTCTTCCCTCTTCAGAATCAGATCTCCCCCAGGATCAGATCTTGTATTCCTGCTTACCTACTGCCCTGATTACAAAATCCCCGGTCTCAGGATAAAAAATAACCGTTCTTCCGAAATTCTTGCCGGTATCCTCCGCCAGAATCGGAATCTTCAGCTCCGCCAGCTTTTTCTTGGTCGCCTGCACGTTTCTCTCCCCTACGCGGACCATCTCGCTGTTGCTGTTAAAGCCGAACATCTGCGCACCGCCTGCAATCTTAGCCACCAGACGGCTTCTGTTTGCCCCTCTTCTTGTCACCTGTTTCACCAACTCCTCTATCCCCGTGTCAGCAAACTTCGGTATATTGGAGTTATTACGAATCGTCGTAGAGTCCGGCAGCATAATATGTGCCAGCCCACCGATCTTTGTGACCGGATCGCGGAGCGCAATACCTACACAAGACCCCAGCCCCAGAGTACAAATCCTATCTGGACTGACGCACACATTTAAGTCGGCCATTCCGACCTTTATCTCTACACTCATAACACCGCGTTCTCCCGTTTACACTTTCTTAATCCATACTCATTGACCGCCGTCCGATCAGACATTGATCCCCAGTGCCGCTAACATCCTGCCATATGAATCCAGATCAGGAATCAGGATAAAATAACCGTCTAACACCATCTCGTCAAAAAACTGCGTTTGAATCATCAGCATTCTGTCTCCGAGAGCAGCAAACTCAATCGCAGGCACGCTTAAGATCGCTCCCGCCATATCCACCGTCAAATCCGGCACGGAAGGATAGATCGCCAGATTCGTAATGCTGGAAAGGGAATTCAGGTAAGAACCCGTAATAATGTTTCCTACCTCTTTCAATGCGGAAAACTCCATTTCGGAAAACTCTTCGCCCTCCGATTCCATGCCCATCAACTTACCCACCAGATGCTTTGCCGCAGCCTTTTCCAGCAGAAACATGATGCTGCCCTTGATATCGCCCTCAATACCGAGGTAGATACCCGCCATGACTGTCTCCTCACCGACCATAGCCTCGCCCAGCTCCTTGAACTCAAGGAGCTGTACCTTTGGCACCGACATATCCACCTTACACTGCATCATCTGTGCCAAAGCCGTGGTCGCATTTCCGGCACCGATATTACCCAACTCTCTCAGAACGTCGAAATATTCATTTGACATTTCGTCTAAGTTGATTTCGCCCACTATCGCTCCTCCTATACGCTTTCCAGCACAACCGCATTCAAATCGAGCAGGGAGATCAGTCCCCCGTCGCTCTTGCCGACCCCGCAGAGGAAGTTTGCCTTCTCATCCTTGGAATCGTAAGCCACCTTCTCAATCCTTTCGTTTTCCAGAGTTACGACTTCTCTGACTTCATCGACAATCACACCGATCGTCCCCTGCTGCTCCAGTTTCAAAATGATAATTCTACTGGACTTCGTCTCCACGTCCTTCTCTAATCCCATTTTGATACGGATGCTCATAACGGGAATGACCTCGCCCCGCAGATTGATTACGCCCTTTAAATATTCATCCACCTTCGGCACTCTGGTAATGTGCTGCATCCTGACAATATTGTCTATGTATTTGATGTCGATGCCGTACTGCTCGTCGCCAAGCTTTATCACGATAAACTGTGTGGTTTCTCCCACCGGTCTTAATTCTTCTACTTCATTCATGTTCTCTTCCTCCTCCCTGTCAGATCAACGCATTAGCATCCAGAATCAGCGCTACCTCACCGTCGCCGAGAACCGTCGCGCCGCTGATAATCTTGCATTTGCTGATATACTTTCCAAGCGACTTTATAACAATCTCCTGCTGTCCGATCAGCTCATCCACCACAAGACCAGCCAGCTTGTCACCCTTCTTGACAACCACCACAACCAGATTCTCCTCCGGATCCTTCTTGCTCGGGATATCCAGAATCTCGTTTAAGCGTACCAGTGGAATTACCAGATCACGCAGCTGGATCACTTCCTTCGCCTGTACAAGCTTGACGTCGCTGGGAAGGATATCCTCGATGGTCTGGATGGAGCCGAGCGCAATGGCATATTTTTCGTCGCCGATCTCCACCATGAGAGCCTGAATGATAGCCAGGGTGAGCGGCAGTCTGATCGTCCATGTGCTGCCCTCTCCGAGCTTGGACTTCACCTCAACCTCACCGCTCAGGGACTCAATCATGGATTTTACCACGTCCAGACCCACGCCGCGGCCGGACACATCCGATACCACTTTCGCTGTGGAGAAGCCCGCGTTAAACAGCAGATCAATGATCTCCTTTTCGCTCATTGCCTCACCCTGCTCCGGAGTGATAACCCCCTTCTCTATAGCCTTATTCTTAACTGCCTTTGTATCAATACCGTTACCGTCATCCCTCACCTCGATGACAACGTTATTTCCGTCCTGATAAGCGTCAAGGAAAATGGACCCGACTTCCGGCTTGCCTCTCTCCTTACGCACCTCAGCAGACTCCAGACCGTGGTCTGCGGAGTTACGGAGCAGATGCATCAGCGGATCGCCGATCTGATCCACCACAGTGCGGTCAAGCTCTGTCTCCTCACCGCTCATGTACAGCTCCATCTTCTTGCCAAGCTTCTTCTGCAGGTCGCGAACCATACGGGGAAATTTATTCACCGTACTCTCGATAGGCACCATCCTCACCTTCATAACCGACTCGTGGAGGGATGTAGTCACACTCTCCAGATACTCAATCTGCTCATTCACAGCCTGGCTGGAATTACCCGACATAGCAGACGCCGATACCAGGGAATTCTTTGCGATAATCAACTCGCTGACCAGATTCATCAGCGTATCCAGTTTTTCTATATCCACCCTGACGGTCCTGTTTACCACCGGCTTGTTCACAGGCGCTTTTTTCGCCGCAGGCGCATTTGCCGGCGCGGGAGTCTGCGCTGCCTCTGCAGGCGGCGTCGGAGTCCCCGCAGATGTCTGCGCCGTCTGGGCCGGAGCCGCTTCTGCGCTCTCCTCCTGTGCCCTGGCAGCACTCTCTTCCTTCTCCTCTCCCGTGCTCACATCATCCAGATTCAGTACGCTTCCGGAAACATCCTCTATCTCCGACACGCCCTTAGCCGCTGCCACAACCTCATTAAGCTCCGCCTCGGAGACAATGATCAGACTGAACTGCAGATCGAACTTCTCATCCTCAATATCCTGGGAAGACGGGTCGGAAACAATAATTTCGCTGGTCTCCTCAACGGCTTTGAACACCAGAAAAGCCCTGGCCGCTTTCAATATACAGGACTCCTGTACCTTCACGGTCAGACCGTAAACATTCTTGCCCTGCCGGATGGCCTCGCTCAGTACGCTCTGCTGGCTCTCGTTCAGTTTGATCCTCTCAAAACCACCCGCAGCCGTCTCAGCCTTCTGCGCCTGAGGCGTCTGTTCCTGTGCCGCAGAAGCCGCGCTGTCGTCAGAGCCGCCGCTCATAATATCATTCAACCGCTTAATCAGAGCACCGTTGTCATTGGTGCCCTCATCAGAACTTTCCCTGATGTTGGTGTTGTACTCTTCCAGCGCGTCAAGACACTGGAACAGCACGTCGATCATGTCTGCTTTCACCTTGATATTGCCGTTTCTCACCTCCGAGAAAACATTCTCCATATCATGGGTCAGCGTCTGCATCCTCTTATAGCCCATAGTTCCCGCCATTCCCTTTAAGGAATGGGCCGCACGGAAGATCTCGTTGATCGTGTCCATGTTCTCCGGATCCTGCTCCAACGAGAGTATCTGCGTATTCAGATTCTGCAGATGTTCATTTGTTTCATCAAGGAAAATCTCAAGATACTGGCTTACATCCATATTATTTTACCCCCACGTTTGCTGTGATTTCCTGCGCGATCTGCTCCAGCGGTACGATCTGGTCCGCCAGCCCCGCGTTCACGGCGCTCTTTGGCATCCCATACACGGCGCATGTGCTCGCCTCCTGGACAATCACATGTATTTTCTTTTTTTCTTTCAGATGCCCAATTCCCTCTGTACCATCCGCGCCCATCCCCGTCATCACCACACATACAATCCTGTCGAATTTGCTGTCTATCAGGGATTCATACATGTAGTTCGCACAGGGCTTCACGCCTTCTCTGGCCGGTTCGTCCGAATAATGGATGGTATATTTACCACCCGTATTCAGGACATTCAGATGCTTGCCGCCCATAGCCACATACACGCTGCCGGGCATCAGCACATCGCCCTCCGCCGCCTCCTTCACGGAAACCTCGCTCAGGGAATTAAGCCTTTCTGCCAGAGACGCCGTAAAACCAGCCGGCATATGCTGCACCACCACCACCGGCACCTTCAGGTTTGCAGGGAGCTTCGGAATAACCGCCTGCAAGGCCTTGGGTCCGCCCGTAGAGCTGGCCAGCGCCACAATCTGGGTTCCCGGATTGTAAACCGCCTTTCCCGAAGGTCCCGACGGTATCCTCTTCTCCGGTCTCCCCGGCGTCAGGGCGGCGCCCGTCCTGCCCGCTTCGCTCCTTGCGGCGCCCATTCTGGGGATCGCAGCCGGTCCCGCCGAAGCCACCGGCTGGGACGGTGTCTGCGCTATCGGCTCCAGATCCGTCACCGCCGCCAGTATATCCAGCAGCCCGTGGCTGAAAGTTCCGTTACGGCAGTCCAGTGCGCTGGTGGGCTTGTGAATAAAGTCAAGCGCCCCCAGCTCCAGCGCGTCGAGCGTAACCTTCGCGCCGTCCGCCGTGTCCGTGCTGGCCATGATGATCTTAGCCGAAATCTTACGCTTCTGCAGCTCCTTTAAAAGCTCCAGGCCATTCATCTGCGGCATATTCACGTCCAGCACTACCGCGTCATAGGTTTTCCTGCTGAGCAGACTCAGCGCGTCCAGGCCGTTCACCGCCCGGTCCTGTACACGGAATCGTTTATCCGATTCAATTATATCACACAGCACCCTTCTCATGAGTGCAGAATCGTCAACTAACAATATATTTTTCATTTTATACCTCCGGCAGATCAGCCCTCCGGCTTTCTGTGGGTCTTTCTTGCCTCGTCAAAAATATACTGAATGATTTCCTCTCTGTCCTGAGGATCTACATTAACAAACTGTACACGGTGGTCAAACACACCCGGCTCCTTCTCCAGCTCGTTCACCGCCAGGACCTTCCCCACCAGCCGGTACTCCTTCTCCCTGCCCTCAATCTGCAGACGGTACTTACACAGAATCAGGCTGTTGACCTCATAGGCATAATATGCCACAAACCGTAGCCCGCCACCGCTGATATCCACAATCACACTGCTCTTTAAAGGGAGCGCTGGCAAAAGTTCCTCCTGCGTCGAGGCGGCGATCTCCTCCTCCTCGCCGAGCTGCCTGGAATCCATCTCCAGGGCGCAGCTGAAACGGTAATACTCTCTTCTCTGGTAGTTCCGCAGATTACTGGTCAGATCCATCACCAGCACATACTGTCCGTTATACCGATAGCGGTCAGCCACACGCGCATTGCACTGGTAAACCACGTTATCTCCGTAAAAGTACATATCGTATTCGCCGTCCACCGGCAGGAGGATCAGCTTGCCGTCCTCAATCGGCATGGCAACCTCCACACGGTTCTCCGTAAGTACTTTAAGCACCCGGCTGCGATGGGATTTACGCTCTCTGCCATCCGCCTGGTCCTGCTCCCTGTCTATGGCCTTGAGCTCCACCTCTCCTCCCGGCGCCACGTACTTTGATAAAAGTCCTGACATATCTTACCTCCCGGCCTGCGCTGTGGCCGTTTTACCTTCCCGATATGATATGGGAAAAAAATGCCGCCATACCACGTCTTGGGATACTCTTGTTAAACTCCTTATTCGTCAGCTTCGCCGCGATGATTTCGTAGGCAATGGCCGACCTGGCTTTCGGATTATCAAGTGACACCGGCATCTGCTGCATAACCGCCTTCGCCAGCTGCTGGTCCTGGGGAATCATCCCCAGATAGGAAATCGGCACCTTCAGATAACGCTCCACGACCGTTTGCAGTTTCGCGTACAGCGCCAGCGCCTCCTGCTCTCCCGTCACCTTGTTCGCCAGCACTTTAATCTGCGTCGCCTCCGCCCGGTAGCGCGGATGACGGCTTAAAGCTTTAAGAAGCGAGTAAGAGTCGGTAATCGAGGTCGGTTCCGGCGTGGTCACCAGAAGGATTTCCCCGCTGGCCACAAGAAATTCCAGCACCGAATCCGAAATGCCTGCTCCGGTATCCACGATAATGGTTTCCGCCATCTCGTCCAGCTCCGCAAGATTGTCAATAATGGTACCCAGATTATCCTTATCCAGATTCGACATCCCCGTGATCCCGGAACCACCCGATATAAACCCTACTTCCATAGGCCCCCAGGTGATGATATCCTTAATGCTTTTGCCCTGGTATATTAAATCACACAAGTTATGTTTCGGCACCGCCCCAAACATGATCTCTATATTGGCAAGCCCGAAATCCGCATCCAAAATAATAACCTTCTGCCCCATCCTCCGAAACTGTATGGCAAGGTTGATGGCCGTATTCGATTTTCCCACGCCTCCCTTGCCGCTGGTAACGGTAATGACTCTGGCCAGGGGACGCTTCGGTGGGGCGCTTCCTTTTATGATCTTTCTCAGTTGTTCAGCCTGATCCATCGTTAGGCCTCCTTCTTCTGTATCTCCTCCTCAGTTCTTCCCCCCGAGCAGTCTCTTGACCGTCTTTTGCGGATTAAAGTCCTCGATATCGTCCGGCACATTCTGCCCGTAAGTCACATAGGACAGCGACGCTCCCGTATAGAGGCGCAGATTCAGAAGATTGCCCAGCGTCGTTGTCTCATCCAGTTTCGTGAAGATCAACTTGTAGTCCGCCATCTCCTTATAAGAATCCGCTATGCTGATCAAATCCTTGTACTTTGTTGTGGCGCTCAAGACCAGATGAACCTCGCTCTCCACCTTATCATCCACAGAATGTATAATATTACGCATGTTATCTTTCTGTGTCGTATTCTGGTGGGAATGTCCCGCCGTGTCAATTAAAATATAATCGTAATCCCTGAAATCCTCCAGCGCCTTGTTGATTTCCTCCACCGTGTAGATCACGCGGAACGGCACCTCCAGAATATTCGCGTAGGTGCGCAGCTGCTCCGCGGCAGCGATACGGTAGGTGTCCGCCGTCAGAAGCGCCACCTTCTTCTTCTCGTCCACCCGGAACTTCGAAGCGATCTTGGCGATCGTGGTCGTCTTTCCGACACCTGTGGGCCCGATGAAAAACACCAGCTTAATGCCATTTGACGCAGGTTCAATGCCGCTTGGCTTGCCAAACTTGAGAATCATCTTCTGGTAAATGTTCGCCAGTGCATAGTCAAAAGGAATATTCGGCTTATTGATCAGTTCGATCTCATCCATGATCTCCCTGGCATACTTTTCATCCACCTCGTTCTCCAGCATGGTATCGTGCAGAAGGTGCATGAATTTGTCTGTCTCTGTCTCCTCTTTCTGTTCCTCTTTCTGCTCTTCTTTTTCCTCCTCGGGTTTTTGGAGCTGCTGCTCCAGAAGCGACTGCAGGCTGTCCAGCTTCTCTTCTATGGCGCTGTTATTTTCCCGTTTCTCTCTTATGTCGCTGTCGCTGTCACGCTTCTCCTGTTTTTCAATAACAGGTGTATTCTTTGTCGGTTCCTCTTCCTTATTCTGGCTGGACGCGATCACACTGTTGATGGCGGACACCGCCGCCGTATATCTCTCGCTCTCCTCCTCAAGCGCCACCGTGACCTCGACCGAGGGCGACTTTAAAAACGCGAAAAGGCCCTTGTTTTTCACGGGCTTCACGTTCATCACGACCACACCTTCCCCCAGTTCCCTTCGGGCGTTTTCGATCGCTTCCTTTTCGGTTTTCGCAGTAAATTTCTTAATTATCATTATGCTGTCACCATCCCAACAGACTGTAATTCAACGCTGGATTCCACCTCGTTGTAGGAGACCACGACCAGATCCTTATAGTAGTCCTCCGTCAGCTTCTTAAAGTAAGCACGCACAATAGGGGAAGTGATCACAAGCGGGATCTTGCCCAGATCCTCCAGTTTCTTGATTTCCACTCCCAGAGATTCCATAATGCCTTTGGTCTTTGCAGGGTCGAGGGTCAGGTATGCCCCCTGTTCCGTCTGCTTGACGCTGGCCATAATCTCCTGCTCCAGCTTCGGATCCAGCGTCACCACGCTGGTCGTTTCGTTGGCTGGGAAGAACTTGTTGGAAATCGCGCGCTTCAGACTCTGTCTGACATATTCCGTCAGGATATCGGTATCTCTGGTCGTTGGCGCGTAATCCGCCAGCGTCTCGAAGATTGTGAGCAGATCCCTTATGGAAATACCTTCCCTTAAGAGGTTCTGCAGCACCTTCTGTATTTCACCGAGTCCCAGAAGCTTGGGCACCAGCTCCTCCACAAGGGAGGGGTTCGACTCTTTTAAGTTGTCCACCAGACTCTGTACATCCTGTCTCGTCAGAAGCTCCGCTATGTACTGCCTGATAATCTCCGTCAGATGCGTCGCAATGATGGACGGCGGGTCTACCACGGTATAGCCCATGCTCTCTGCGCGCTCCCTCTGACCTTCCGTGATCCAGATGGCGGGCAGATGGAACGAAGGCTCAAAGGTGGGAATACCTGTGATCTCCTCCTCCACGTAACCGGGATTCATGGCCATATAGTGGTCGAAAAGGATCTCACCTTCGCTGACCTGTACACCCTTTATTTTAATAATATATTGGTTCGGATTCAACTGTATGTTATCACGCAGACGGATAATCGGCACAACCGTACCAAGCTCCAACGCGATCTGTCTTCTGATCATAACCACACGGTCCAGAAGATCGCCGCCCTGGTTGACGTCCGCCAGCGGAATGATACCGTAGCCGAACTCCAGCTCGATGGGGTCAACCTGAAGGAGCGAAGTCACGTTCTCCGGCTGCCTGATCTCCTCCGCCGCCGCTTCCTCCTCGTCCGCCTCATGTTCGATCTCCGCCGTCTCAATGGTGCCCGCCATCACTCTGCCAACCACCACAAAAACAAGGCCGAGGCCCACAAATACGATCGGATTTAAAGGTGTGACGATTCCCAGGAATGCCAGTACCGCACCCACCAGATACAGAACCTTGGGCACGCCGAAAAGCTGGCTGATCAGCACCGTGCCGAAATCCGCCTCCTTGGATCCCTTCGTCACAAGAATACCTGTGGCAAGGGAGATCAGCAGGGAGGGGATCTGGCTTACCAGGCCGTCGCCGATGGTCAGGATCGTGTATTTGTTAAGGGCTTCCGTAATTTCCATTCCCTGGCGGAACACACCGAAGCCGATACCGCCCACGATATTGATGAAGGTGATCACCAGACCCGCGGTCGCGTCTCCCTTCACGTACTTCACGGCACCATCCATAGAGCCGAAGAAAGTGGATTCCTCCTGAATTTTTTCCCGGCGTCTCTTGGCCTCCTCGTCCGTGATGGCCCCGGTGTTTAAGTCCGCGTCGATGGCCATCTGTTTACCGGGCATCGCGTCCAGCGTAAATCTTGCCGTTACCTCAGCCACACGCTCGGAACCTTTGTTGATAATCATGAACTGCACGATAATCAGGATCAGGAACACGAGGACACCGATCAGAAGATCGCCGCCGCCCACATACTCGCCGAATGTCTGCACCACATTTCCGGCGTCGCCCTGGGACAGGATCAGTCTGGTCGAAGAGACGTTTAAGGCAATCCTGAACACGGTCGTAAAGAGCAGGATCGTGGGATAAAAAGACATATTCAATACTTCGTTGGCAAACATACAGCCAAACATAACCGTAAAGGCGACCGCGATATTACAGGCCAGAAGCACGTCCAGAAGTCCCGACTTAATCGGGACAATCAGCATGATAAACGCCGCCAGCAGATATAGTGTAACGCCAACGTCTCCAATCTTCAGCTTCTGCACCGCGAATCACCTCCTTCCTATACCTTCCCCTTCAGGTGGTAGACGAAAGCCAGCACCTCCGCCACCGCCTGATACAGCTCCGGCGGTACCACACTGCCCACATCCACGTTTGCGTAGAGCATACGGGCAAGGGGTTTGTTTTCCACAATCTCGATATGGTTTTCTTTTGCCACATCCTTAATCTTCTGCGCCAGATAATCGGCGCCCTTCGCCACCACATAGGGGGCGTCGTAAAGCTCAGGCTCGTACTTGATCGCCACCGCAAAATGAGTCGGGTTCGTGATAACCACGTCCGCCTCGGGAAGCTGCTGCATCATTCGGCGTCTGGAGGCCTCCAACATTCTCTGCCTCTGCTTGCTCTTGATCTGGGGGTCACCTTCCTGGTTTTTGTACTCGTCCTTGACCTCCTGCTTTGTCATCTTCATGTCCTTCTTGAACTTGATTTTCTGATAGGCAAAGTCAGCAGCGGCAATCAGCATATAAAACAGGGCAATCCGAATTCCCAGATTGATGACCAGCGTCCCTACCTGGGCGATTCCCTGATTCAGGGACACGTCATAGAGCTGGTAGATCGGCGGCATGTTTTTCTTCAGATAATTATACACCACATACCCGATCAGCGTCAGCTTCAAAACGGATTTTAGAAACTCCACCAGAGAATTCGGTGAAAAAATCCGCTTAAATCCGCTCACCGGGTTCAGCTTATTGAATTTCGGCTGGAGCGGCTTCGTTGTGATCTTCCATTTCACCTGTAAAATGTTGGTGATAAAAGCCACCAGAAACCCCGCCAGCAGAAAAGGCGCTATGATCTGCAGGATCCGCAGCAGGGAGCTCACAAAAAGCATCCGGAAGGTCTCGGTCTGGATGTGCCCGTCGTAGAGCTTCACATACTCCGGGATCTGGGAATAAATGCTGCGCATATTCCCCACAAAAACCGTTCCCATGTACTCCACAAGGAAACGCATCATCAGAAAGGCTGCCAGCATCTCAAAGGCGCTTGTCACCTCTTTGCTCTTGGCCACCTGTCCTTCATTTCGCGCGTCCTCCAGCTTTTTGCTGGTAGGCTCTTCCGTTTTTTCCCCGCCCGGGCCGTCCTTGGCGAAGAACTGGAGATTATACTGTAAGATCAAACCATCCCCTCCACAAAGGATACGATCATCCGCTTCATCTGTGTGAACACATTGTCTGACAGCGCAGGCAGCATCCGCACCGACAGGAAAAGGATCACCAGTCCCACAAGCACTTTAAGCTGCATGCCGACGGCAAACATATTAAGCTGCGGAGACACCTTGGCAAGCACACCGAGCACACAGTTTAAAAAGATCATGGCACAGAAGATCGGCAGTATGATGCGGAATCCAATAACGATATAGTCTCCCAGGAACATGAGAATAGACTCCAGCAGTGCCTCACTTTTAAACACTGCGCCGTTTATCGGAATTAAGGTAAAGGTATCCGCCAGCGCTCTCAGAAGATACTGGTATAAACCCGAAATAATCATAAAAAGCGTAAAAATGTACTGATAGAACACACCCGTAAAGGTGGCCTGCTCCCTGGTAGTCGGGTCAAGCAGGGAAACCATCGACAAACCGATCTCCATATCCGCGATGCTTCCCGCAAAGGAAGTCACCGTAGTGCATATCTGCGCGCCCCAGCCGACAAGGAAACCCGTCAGCGCCTCCTTCATCACAATCACCGCAAATCCCAAAAGGGTGTTGTACACCACCTCGTTGCGGTCCACCGCCTGATAGAGCAGATAGGAAAAGAAGATGCTGAGTCCGATCTTCACCCTGCGGGGCACATTTGACATGCTGAAAAACGGAGCAACATACACAAAGCAGCTGACCCGCACCAGTATCAACAGAAAATATTCCAAATCCGCATAAGTAAAGCTGATGTCTAACATATTGTCACTTTCCCGCTGCCAAAGACCCTTTATCTGAGATAGAGGTTAAAATCTGTCCACAGCCCCGTCATAAATTCCACCATGTTGTTCATAACCCAGTGTCCCATAACGATCAGTGACAGAAAAATCGCCAGCACCTTCGGCACGAAGGTAAGCGTCTGCTCCT
The DNA here is from genome assembly GCA_002491905.1 of Lachnospiraceae bacterium UBA7143. Lineage (GTDB taxonomy): Bacteria > Bacillota > Clostridia > Lachnospirales > Lachnospiraceae > UBA3282. The sequence continues at coordinate 106,412 of DKWV01000015.1, forward strand.
GAATAGACGTAACCGTCTGGAAAATACTCACAATCAGACCCACACACAGGGATACCAGAAGCATCGGCGCGCTGCACTTGATAATTGTATAAATTGCCTGTTCGGCAATGGCTGTGACGTCATTGACTGTCATCTACCCACACCCCTAATCATTGAGCGGCAGCTCAGTAATAAAATGTCTCCACGACTCCCTTAATCACCAGATACCAGCCATCCGCCAGCACAAACAGGAGGATTTTGAACGGCATGGAAATCGTGGTCGGCGGCAGCATCATCATACCCATACTCATAAGCGTGGAAGCCACCACCATATCAATCACAATAAAAGGAATATATATCAGGAAACCGATAATAAACGCCTGCCTCAGCTCGTTGATAATAAATGCGGGCACCAGCACGCTGATCGGTATGTCATCCAATTCACCGCTCCACTCGGTCCGGGAAAGATCCATAAAAAAGTTGACGTCGCTCTTCTGGGTCTGCCCGTACATAAACTGCCGAATCGGTGCCGCTGCCGCCGTAAACGCCTCCTCCTGCGTCAGTTCGCCCGCCTCGAAGGGTACGATCGCATCTGTATAAACCGCCGCCATCGTCGGCTGCATCACGTAGAAGGTCAGGAACAGGGCGATACCGATCAGCACCGTATTCGGCGGAGCCGTCTGCGTATTTAAGGCCTGTCTCGTAAAATGGAGTACAATAATAATCCTCGTAAACGAGGTTAACATAAGAATCAATGACGGTGCAATAGCAATCAAGGTAAGGATCAACAGAATACGCAGGGCGCCATTCACACTTCCATTACCGTTGTTGTACGTAACCGTCACCGTATTGGCGATATTCATTTCAGCCAGATCTTCGGCGTCCTCCGAGGCACCGGGCGGATCCAGATTGGTTCTCTCACTTTCCGTGCCAGTGAGATTGGAGTCCCGGTAGGGGGTATCCGTCACCGCTGTCGTATCCGTCACCGCTGCCGGTCTGTTATCTTCCGCCGCATAAGCGGTCTGCCCCCAACTAAGATACAATATGCCTGCCACCATCAGCAGGCATATTAATTTTGCCAAATGATATCCGGAAAAATATTTCTTCATTCGTCTCGCCCGTCTTCTTTTTCCAGGATTTTTTCTCTCTGTATTCTTTTAAGCACATCCCTGAAAGTGGACGCACTTCCAAAAGACCCCTCGGGAAAGCTTAAATCCTCCTCGGGAATCTCTGATAACATTGTAACAGTATCTTTACAGACTGCAACTGCCAAATACTTCCGTCCGATCCTGACGATCTGCACATATTTATTATTGGACAGTCTGAGTGACTCAACCAGCTCCATGTTCGCACCCACAGACCTGCTCTTCTGGTAGCCGCCGATCCACCTGGTCACAAAAGCCGTGATCGCCAGCACAAACACGAACAGAAGCAATACTGTCATAAACTGCACATAAGAGTCAGTCCTGTCCGATAATGCAGTGGTAAGAAGCATTATCCCACAACCTTCTTCACAGCCTCTAAGACACGGTCAGCCTGGAACGGTTTTACGATGAAATCCTTGGCCCCGGACTGAATGGACTCGATAACCATAGCCTGCTGACCCATAGCGGAACACATAATAACCATTGCCCCGGGATCGCCTTCTTTGATCTTCTTGAGAGCCTGAATACCATCCATCTCCGGCATCGTGATGTCCATCAGCACAAGATCGGGCTTGAGTTCATTGTACTTCTCAACCGCTTTCGCACCGTTCTCTGCCTCTCCTGCCACGTTATAGCCGTTCTTCGTCAGGATGTCCTTGATCATCATTCGCATAAACGCTGCATCATCACATACTAAAATATTTTTTGCCATCTCTCTTCTCCTATCACATATTATTTGATAATTTCGGTTACCCGAATACCAAAGCTTTCCTCGATTACCACTACTTCACCTTTTGCTACAAATTTACCGTTAACCAGAATGTCAATCGGCTCACCGGCAATTTTATCCAGCTCAATGATCGTGCCCGGCGCGAAATCCAAAATCTCCGAAATGGATTTGCTGGTTCTGCCAAGCTCCACCGTTACCTCCAACGGCACATCCTTAATCAGCTCTATATTCTCCTGACTCTGCAGCGGATTGAAGCTGCCGGAAAAATTCTGGAACTGGACAGGCTGTACGTTCATATTAGGCTGCGGCATCATTTGTGGCATCATCTGCATCTGTGGCATCATCTGGGGCATTCCCATCTGAGGCATCATCTGCATCTGACTCATGTCCATCTGAGGCATTCCCGTCTGCATCTGGCTCATATCCATCTGCGGAGCCGGTGCAGGAGCAGGCTGTGGAGCCGCCGCAGGCGCAGGAGCCGGTGCGGGAGCAGGAGCAACCGCCTGTGCAGGTCCGGGCGATTCATCCACGCCCTGACTGGCAATGAAGGTATTGTAAATATCCTTCGCGAAATCCACCGGGTACAGCTGCATGATGGTGGAATCTACCAGATCATCAATCTGCATTCTGAAAGATATCTTAACAAAAGTGCCCTCCAGAAATTCTGCAATATCTCCACCCGATTTGAAAGCAGTCAGATCCACCAGACTTGCCTCCGGCGGACTGATATCGATCATCTTGCCGAGCATGGTGGAAAGCGATGTGGCGGAAGAGCCCATCATTTGGTTCATGGCTTCAGAGATCGCAGAAAGGTGCAACTCTCCCAGCTCCCCGTCCGTATTGCTACCGTCACCGCCCATCATCAGATCGGTGATGATCTTTACATCATGCTCCTTTAAAATCAGGATATTCGATCCATCCAATCCCTGTGTATACTTAATCAGAATAAAAACGCAGGGCTTCTCATAATCTTCCAGTACATTCTTCCATGTCGCCATCTTAACCACAGGCGTCGTGATGTTAACCTTGCGGTTTACAATGGAGAACAAGGTGGTCGCGGATGCGCCCATACTGATATTGGCCACCTCGCCGACAGCATCTTTCTCAATATCCGACAGAAGCGAATCATCCGCTTCCGACACATCAGCGGCTGCAGCGCTCTCTCCTGCAGTATCGCCAGCCGACTCATCTGTGCCATTCAGAAGCGCATTTATTTCGTCCTGTGATAACATTCCGTCCATGCTTCTATTCCTCCCCCTCTCTGATCACCGAAGTAACCCGCACGGCATTCTTATCCCTGCTGGTACCTGGGAGTGCGGTAAATTTCTTGATATTACCCACATACACCGTAAGATCCTGCTCTACCTCGGTATCTAGTCGTATGATGTCGCCGACCTGCAGATTTACAAAATCGGTGACCGATATGCTCGTCTTTCCCAGTACAGCCTTGACAGGGACATCCACTCTCTTGATGAGGGCCTCGATGTACTCCTCAAAATTCTCGTCATCCTGTTCCTGCAGGTTTGCATACCAGTACTTCGTATTGAGCTTATCCATGACGCTCTCCAACGTGAAGAAGGGGAGACATACATTCATAAATCCTTCCACTTCACCTATCTTCATATTCAAGGTGACAATGGCAATCATATCGTTCGGCGCGATGATCTGTGCAAACTGGGAATTCGTCTCAATCCTCTCCATCATGGGATTGATATCAACCACATTCTTCCACGGTTCCCGCATCAGCTGCATACAGACAACCATCATCTTTTCTATGATCGTCATTTCGATTTCGGTAAACTCCCTGCTCTTTTCCAGCGGATCGCCCGCTCCGCCCAGCATCCTGTCTATCATTGCGAATCCCAGCTGTGATGCCAGCTCTATCAGGATCATTCCACCCAGCGGATGAAAATTCACAACACCCAGAATAACAGGATTGGAAAGAGAGTTGGAAAACTCCGAAAAGATAACCGTCTCGGAACTGGTTACCGATACCTGTATATTCTTTCTCAGGTACACCGGCATGCTTGTGGAGAGCAGCCGTCCGTAATGCTCGTATATAATTTCCAAAGTGCGCAGATGCTCTTTTGAGAACTTGGTCGGCCTCTTAAAGTCGTAATCCTTAATCTGTTTGTCATCCGCACCATTCAGTTCTTCCGTATCCAGCTCACCGCTGCTTAAGGCGGCGAGCAGATTATCTATCTCACTTTGCGATAGTACTTCACCCAAGAAAGTTCACCTCCTGTGGTAGTCTTTTTGTCTAAGTACTATCCAAACATGATGTCGCCGAAGGACACGTTATAGATAAACTTGGAATCAAACAACTGCTGTATTCTTTCTACGATCTCCTTTTTGATCGTCTCCTGATTGTCGCGTGCTTCCTCCATCGTATACTGGGCAAACACGCCGTTAATCTCATCCTTAATCAACCCTTCCCTGGATGCCAGGCTCTCGGCGGAGCCGTATTCCTTATACCCGTCCGCCTTGGTGTTAATTGAGAGCGTTATGGAGACGATACAGTAATGATCCTTGTCATCCCCCTCGCTCTTCTTAAGCGGAATCGTCATATCCTCCTCAAAAGAATAGGTCTCGGTGTCCGCCATCGAGACAGCCTCCTCAGCCTCCGCAGCGTCTCCGCTCGCCGCCAGCTCCAGATCCAGGGCCGTGGCGATATTGTCAACCAGTGCGGCGGTCTTTTTGGAAGCGCCTGTCACGCTGAACATCATTATGGCGGTCAATACAATATTAACAATCAACAGCGCCAGAATAATAACGGAAATCAGATTCTTCTTCATAGCCTTCGTTTTCTCCTTCTGCACATATCTTAATAAGAACTGAGAGAATTGTATATCTTAATCTCAACCCTTCTGTTCTTCGCTCTTCCTTCAGGCGTGGAATTGTCCGCTACCGGAAGATATTCCCCCCGGCCCGAGTGCTTGATGTTGGCCGGATTCAGGTTTGTGATCGAAAGAATGTAATCGAACACAGACAGCGCACGTCCTGAGCTCAGTTCATTATTATTAGAATACTTTGCTCCGGACATGGGAACATTATCCGTGTGTCCCTCAATCTCAATCGTTCCTTCCGCATAGCGTTCCAGAATCAGCCCCACCTGATCCAGAACCGGTTTGGCCTCTTCTTTTAAGAGCGTGCTGCCCGAGTCAAAGAGCAGCGATCCCTTCAGGGTAAGCTGGACAAACTGCGCGGTAAACTGCACATCCACTTCATCCGCCATATCCCTCTCATCGACCGCCTCCTGAATTTTCTCGGCAAGCGCCTCGGATTCCTCCATCTGCGCCTCCTCCAGCTGCTCTTTCGCAGCTGCGGCGCTCTGCTGTGCCACATCCTCAGCGACAATCTCCCCGTCATCCATCTTTCCTGTACTGTTTATAAACTCATCCAGCTCATTCAGCTGGCTGACGCCGTTACTGATCAGAATACCATCGCCGATCGCCGATGCCCCCGCGTCAAAAACGGAAAACATCTGGTTAAAGGAGGCTACAATCTTTTCCTGCTTCACCTCATCAATCGTGGACATCGAAAAAAGCAGCACGAAGAAGCATAGAAGCAGATTCATCAGGTCGGAAAACGTAGTCTGCCACGCCGGGGCGCCTTTCGGTGGTTCATCCGGCTTCCTGTTAGCCATTCTCCTCACCTCCGGCTTCTTCATCCCCGGAGGAGCCTCTGTCAGCAGGTGCAAGGAAGGATTTCAGCTTCTCCTCAATAACACGGGGGTTCTCGCCCGCCTGAATGGAGAGAAGGCCTTCGATCTCAATCTCCTTCACCATCATCTCTTCCGCGTTCTTGCTCTTCAGTTTCGTGGCTACCGGGTTACAGATCCAGTTCGCCAGCACGGAACCGTAGAATGTGGTTACCAGCGCAACAGCCATATTAGGACCGATGGATGCGAAATCCGACAGGTCCCTGAGCATGTTAATCAGTCCGATCAGGGTACCGATCATACCCCAGGCCGGACCCATAGCTGCAACGTTTTCCCAAAAACCGATCTTATCCTTATGTCTGCCTTCCACACTCACAAGCTCTGTCTCCATAATGGCGCGCACAAGCTCGGGATCTGTACCATCGACGATCAGAAGGATGCCCTTTTTCAGGAATTCATCCTCAATATCACCGGCCGCTTCCTCCAGGGAGAGAAGGCCTTCCTTACGGGCAACATTGGAAAGTTCTATAATCTTCTGAATGATCGCCGGAACATTCATCGTGGAAGTCTTAAATATCAGGGCAAAACTCTTAAAACCTGCCAAAAAATCAGGCACCGTATAACTCGCAAGAATACACATGAAAGAACCGCCGAAGGTAACCAGCGCCGACGGCATATCTGCAAAACCTTTGACAACAGAGAAATCCTTACCCCACACCATGCCAAATATCATCAGGCAAAAGCATGCTACCAGGCCAATAATCGAAGCTATATCCATATGTACGCACCCACTTTTACACTAGTCTGCAAAAATATCCTTTCTATACGATTTTACTAAATTTTTCACTTCTTGTCTACTTTCTTTTACAATTATTTTCCGGCCGGTGGTAAAAGACAGCACCGTATCAGGGGTTTCCTCCACCAACTCCAGCAAATCGGGATTGATCAGCACTTTCACACCGTTAATCTTTGTGACCTCTACCATACACAAGCCCCCTTACTGCTTTCTATCCAATACAACTTATTTATTTTATCACACATCTACAAAAACTGCAAAAAGAAATTTTACCAGCCCGCTTGTCCCGCGTGCAAAAAAAGGGGCTTTTGTGCGGTATTCCGCGCAAAAGTCCCCTTTCTGATTTTTCATATGCCGAGGCTGTGCTCCTTACAGCCTCGCAATTGAGGAGCTTCAGCTCCTCAACTTGTTACCTCTTAAGATTTACCAGCTCCTCCAGCATGGAGTCGGAGGTGGTGATGATACGGCTGTTCGCCTGGAAACCACGCTGTGTCGTGATCATCTCGGTGAACTCGCCGGCCAGATCCACGTTACTCATCTCCAGCACGCCGGATTCCATAGAGCCCTCGCCGTCAGACGTAATGTCCATGCCGACGCCGTCGAACTCGCCGGAGTTTAAAGTCGTACTGTAGAGGTTGTTTCCGGCTTTTGCAAGACCCGACGCGTTGGCAAACTTCGTCACCGCGATCTGTCCCAGCAGTTTGGAGAGGCCGTTGTCATAGGAAGCCCTGATCTTGCCGTCCTGTCCAATCTCCACGCCGATCAGCGCACCGGGCTTGCGGCCGCTGCCGAGGTTGTTCGAACTGCCGTCACCGTTGTCAAACGTAGCTGTGGAAACCTTGCCGTTGTTGACGCTGGTCATCGTCGAGAAATCGATGGAAATATCCGTAAAATGACCCAGATCCACCGTCTCGCCCGTCATATCCGTCGCCGTGCCCGCGAAATCCAGCGTCACCGCGTTCTGGTCCGGATTTCCCACATAGGAGAACTTGCCAGTCTGGGTGTCGAACACCAGCATATTGCCGCCGTAGGTTTCGTTCCTGGTGATGCTCGCATTACCGTTCGGTGAAATGAAGTTGATCGTGTAAGTCGTGTTATCCGTGTTCTTCAGGCCGTAAGCCTTCTCCAGAACCATTGCGCCGTCCGGGTCGTTCGTTGCGTCCGGATAGGTGAGGGTCGCCGCAAACTTCTTTGTCGTTCCGTTGTACACCGTATTCGCCGGGATATCCGCCGCCGCGTTAAAACTTGCGTTGAAAGTAAACGTCACGCTTCCCTTGTCATCAACAGTAAAAGGTGCCGTCGCATCAATCGTCACCGCAGCCGTCGCGCCCCCATTGCCGGTCAGCTGGCTCAGAACCGTTCCCCAGTTGGCATCATTCGCACCGCCAAGCGCTACTCTCGCCGGAGTCGTGGTTGCGCCTGCCGCAGGCTTGGGCTGGTAGTAATAAACTCCCTTGTCAAAAACCAGTCCGTACTCCGACTCGAGGATATCCCGATCCAGCGTCACCGTGCCTGCCATCACCACCGCCTGACCGGCGGTAAGCTTCGTCCCGTCTGTAGGCGCTGCGTTGTTAATGGTCTTTACCACCGCGCTGTCGCCCGCGATACCCATCATCGGGCTGTCTTTGAAACCGGCAAGGATCTCGCCGAAATCGTAATCCACCTTAAAGGTGGCCGGGGTTCCATCCGTATACGTCACATTGTCGGGCGTCTGGTAAACCTTGGTCTCCGTGATGTTGCCGCCCGTGCCGAAGCTTGCAATCTGGCCGATATTCTCAAGCTTGTAGTAATCCACCAGGGACACGCTGTTGCTGTCCGTGATATCCTCGAGCTCCACATAGTACTGTCCGTCCTTGCTCAGCGCGTGCATGCTGAACTTCGCCGTGTAGAGATATCCCCTTGAGTCATAGAACTGCAGCGTCCTGACCAGTCCCGACGGACTGTGGACATTGGTATCGTTCTTATCCAGAATGCCTGATGCCACCGCCAGGCTAGTAGCCTCCGCCGGAGCAGTCAGGTTCTCTGTATTCATTACCTGGAGCGCCGCCACCGGGCCGGACTGGATCTCGCCGGTATCCGGGTCCACCTGCCAGCCCATCACCTTGTAGCCGGTGCTTGCCATAACGAGGTTGCCCGCGCCGTCGATCGTGAAGGAGCCGTCCCTGGTAAAGAAGTTCTGGGAGCCGCTGCTCACGATGAAGAAGGACTCGCCAGAAATCATCACGTCCCAGGGGTTATTCGTGGACTGGGCGGAACCCTGTCTCGTGATGGCGGTGTTGATGGCCGCCGTCTTGGAACCCAGACCGATCTGCCTTGGGTTGATACCGCCGCGTCCCGTGTCCGCGTTCGCGCCGGACGCCGCCTGCGTCTGCTGGTAGAGCAGATCGCTGAACACCATGTTCATGGACTTGTATGCGGTTGTGTTTACGTTTGCAATGTTGTTACCGATAACATCCATTCTGGTCTGATGGGTCTTAAGACCCGCCACGCCAGAAAAAAGTGATCTCATCATAGTGAAATGACCTCCTTAAACTTGTGTGGAACCGTCTGTCCTCTCTGTCATTCGAGGACGTTAAGCCTCCTTGTAAGGTCCGGCTTATATAATGACCGCTCCGTCTATGTTTGTGAATACATTCTCATTGGCCTCCGTCTGGTCCATCGCCGTGATGACCGTCTGATTCGGCACGCTCACGATAAATGCGAGAGAATCTACCATGACCAACGATTCCTTTATCCCCTTCGCTGAAGCTTTGGCTGCCCCCAAGTTCAGGCGTTCTACCTGTTCCTCGGTCAGTTCAATATTTCTGTCCGTCAGCCGGTTTGCCGCATGCTTGGAGAATCTGACTTCTAAGGGCTCCCCCATCCCGTCCGTCTTCTTCGACAGGATATCCTGAAAGCTTATGCCTCCCGTTGCAGGCGCTCCGTCCCTGGATCTGCCTGTCTTTAAATATTGATCCTGCAGCTGCCCTATAGAAGGAAAAGAACTGCCTTGAATCTTCATACGCTCTCCTCCCTGAGATAACCACCTCTCCACGTCTTACTTATCGTCGCCGCCGTCATCATCGCCGTCGTCGTCACCCTGGGCAGACGCCACCATATCCTTCATCTTCTTCGCATACTTCTGCATGGTCGTTACCTGCTCATCCGTTAAGAAAGATTTCTGGTAATCGTTCATGCCCTCGTACATCTCTTCCAGCTTCTCCACATTCTCGCGGTCTGCAAGCGTCAGGTTCTCAATTGCCGGAAGCTTGTTGAAGATATTCAGCCAGTCCGCTCCCATCTTGTAGGCCTCCAGATAGGTGGGATCTGCTACGGTGTCGAGATCGTCCATAGAATAGAGCTCGCCGTTCACCGACAGATATGCCTTATTCTTCTCGTAGACCACATAATCCACATTGCCCTGCACGGTTGTCTCTCTGCCCTGAGAGTCCTTCACCTTTAAGAGTACGGTCTCGCCCACTAAGCTCGATGCCCGGAAAAGATCCATAGATGCACTCATGTTCTGCATCTGCTCAAGCTCCGAGAAAGTCGCGTACTGGGAAATATACTCTGTGTTGGAGGTAGGCTCCAGCGGATCCTGATATTTCATCTGCGCCACCAGGAGCTGTAAAAAAGCGTCCTTATCCAGCGTGTTGCTTGCCTGCGCTTTCTTCTTTGCCTCCGCCAGGGATGCCGCGGAATTGGAATCCACGAATTTGCCGTCTTCTACTTTCTGTACTACGCCCATACTTTCACTCCTTTCATAAACTGCTCAATTCTCTCGCAGTTATGATGCAAAATCCATCCTAAATTGCTTTCAGCAATGGGATTTTGCATTACTGAATCATGTTCTTACGGTCTCAGCAGTAAATGCTTCTACCTGTAACACACGTTATGCGGTATAATCTACCGTATTGCCGTTTGCCTGCATCATCTCCACCGTGATCCGCTCCGAATCATCAAGCTCGTCAAGACCATCCTCCTCCATCTCATCGAGGTTTAAGTTGATCCTTCTCGCGCTCTTTTTCGCGTTCCCGCCGTTTCGGTCCGCCGCTTCCTGTCCGCCGCCAAACTGCTCGCCGTAAGCGTGGTTGGCAACTGTGACCTCCACAGCCTCCACCTTGATGCCCTGCTCCTCAAACTGCTCCTTGAGCTGGATCATCTGGGTCTCCAGAACCGCCTTCACCGTCTCATTCTGTGCTGCAAACTGTGCCGTGATAACACCGTCCTTCGCCGCGATCTGTACATGCACCGTACCCAGACTTGCGGGATGCAGCTGCATCTCCATCTCCTGTGTCTCAGGTTTGATATTGATCTTCATGTACTCAACGATCTGATCCATGATCTGATTCGTCTCAGGCTGTACGTATACCGGCCGCTCCACCGGCGCTTCCGCCTCTTCGATATGTCCTGTCAGTTCCTGTAAGAAAGCGCCTCCTGCGGTGTGTTCTCCCGCTGCGTGATCCTCTCCCTTATGTCCTGTGTCGGCCATATTTTCCTTCTTTAAAACAGGCGTTGTCTCGGGCTTTGCCGTATCTGTGACCTGCTCGCTGACATGTTTTTCACCGTTTACATCGTCGACAGTCACCTTAATCTGTACGGTGCCGCCGTCTTTCTGTACGGATACCGCATAGTCCTTCATGCCCTCCACACTCACCTCCGGCTCCTCTGTCTCCGGGATGGTAAGTACAGGCTCCTCCTCTACCGGTGCTTTCTCCTCAGCACTGATCTGCTCCACCAGAGCATCCAGCTCCTCGGGATTCAGTCCCAGCTCCTCCTGCAGCGTCACAAGAGTCTCATCCACCGTCTGGAAAAGTTCCTGCAGATTGCCGTAAAGCGTCTCGTCTGTCACCAGAGCCAGCTCATCCGTATTTCCTGTCAAAGTAAGTAACAGTTGTTTCAGATTCACCGGGTCAAAGAGATCTACCGCCGTAAGTCCTAAATTTTCCATGACCTCTTCCACCTTTTCCAGTGGAATATCCATCACGTTGACAATCTCAGAGACAATCTCTTCGGCCGCCTTCTCCACAGTCTCCTGTGTTTCAGCATCCTGTGTCTGGACATCCTTCGCTTCCTCGGTCGTCTTGCCCTCGCCATCCTGCTCCACGGCGCCTTTCGCATCATCCGTGGGCGCATCCGTCTCTTCCGGTTTTGATGTGTTGGCCGTCCGGTCTGTACTTTCCTGTCCGGATGCGTCTTTCGGCTGTGCCGTCTCCTGCGCGTTCTCCACCAGCGTCTGCTTCGGTGCCGCTGCCGCCGCCACATTTCCCGCCTGTGCCTTCTGCATCCCGGCAAGCTGATCACTCATCTTATTCATCAGCTTGTCAAAGCGTTCCTGCACGACTTCCTCCGGTTTCACAGATGTCTGACTTCCCTTCACCGTCCCGAAGGGCGACAGGGCTTTTACATTGTTTACCGTCATTCCTTGCTCTTTCCTCCTTTCTTAAATTTTCAAGGTTCCCGCGCATTCCTGCGCATATATATCACATGTAACGGATAAGATAACCCGTTACATGGTATATATCGGCATTCTCCCGCTGTCAGTAAAGCGGTTTTCAAAAGAATATTATAATAAAATCAGTCGTCGGGATCCATGATCCGGGTCAGTCTGGCTGCCGTCTCCGGATCCATTGCCCCCAGAATGTTGCCGCGGTCCTCCGCGCTCATCTGGTCAAGTATCTTGGCCGCCAGATCCAGATCGTCCGTCATGGCTTCAAAAATAGAGGCTGCCTGTGCAGGTTTCATCTCCGCGTAGGCCTGCGCATAATCCTGAATCTCCTTGTCGGCCTCCACCTGCTGCACCACCTGTTTATACAGATATTCCGCTGTAGTCGGGTCTATGGTCTCGTAATATTTCTGGTATTCCTCTGCCCCCGGCCCGTTCTCGGCATAGATCACTTCCTCGTAAAACTCTGTCTTGATGCGCTCAAACTCCACCTGCGCATCCTCGAAAGTCTGCAGTCTCTCATTCTCCGCCTGAAGCTTTGCCAGCTCCTCGGAGTCCACGGTACTGGCCGCCTGGGCATCCTCAAGCTGCAGCTCCAGTTCCTTGATATAATCAACCGCCTCGCGCAGACTGGTGTAACCGCCGTAAGATTCCTCGTCATCGGTGGTTACCGTCGAATCCGCCGGTAAAATTTTATTGATCACAGGCACATCCTTCAGCACCGGCGCAAGCACGCCAGAGCCGAAACCGCCCACGTCCAGTTTGATAAGCAGGCAGAGAATCGCCACCCAGATAGCAACAATAACAACCGTTACTAAAAACACGGAAACGCCGCCCGCCTCCTCGTCCTCGGAAAGCTTCGCCTCCTGTTCTGAAATCTCCTTGGCGCGCTGTTTCGCTTCCTTTTTCTGCGCCTTCCGATCGGCTTTGATCTTATCCCGCTCGTCCTTTAACCTCTTTTTTTCCGCTTTTTTATCAATGGGGGGTTCCATACCCGCATTCATCGCTTCAGCTGCCATTCCCGTTTTCCTTTCCACGCTGCCCGTAGGTGTAGCTCGTCAACTCATCTACCACCTTGGCCTCGGCCGCTTTCTCCTCATCCAAAAATTGAAGCAGGGCTTTTTCCTTGAGCTTTTCGTGCATCTTTCGCTCCTGCATAATCTCCGTCAGCTTCGCCCGCGCCTTCTCCACAGCCTCCTCGGCCTTTCGCACCTCGAATTCCTGCACCGCAATCAGTTCGTCCATGATAAGTACGGCATTGCGGTTATCCCGCAGATCGTTCACATGGAGCGCCTCTTCCCGCATCCGCCGGCCTTCCTCGATATAGGCCTCCTTTCGGTCGATCAGCATCTGCAGCTTTTCCTGCTCTTCATTCAGCCGCATCTGCGCCCGGCCAACCTCTATCTTCGCCTGGGTCTCAAGCTGGTATTTGATATTCAGGATGCTCTGCATCCTATATCTGAATTTTGCCACGGCAGGTCACCCCTTACTCCGCTTCCGCGTCCTCAAAAAGCTCCCGCATCATACCCACGGCCTCCTCGTATTCATACTTTGAATCCACATCCTGCATCAGAAACTCGTTCACCGCATCGATCTTCTCGATGGCGTAGTCGATGTTTTTGTTGCTGCCGCTCTTATAGGCGCCGATGTTAATCAGGTCCTCCGCCTCATTGTAAGTCGCAAGCACATTTTTCAACCTGCCCGCAAGCGCCTTGTGTTCCTTATCCACAATCTGGCTCATACACCTGGAAATGCTCTGCAGCACGTCGATCGCCGGATAGTGGTTTAAATGCGCCAGTTTTCTGTTCAGCATAATATGGCCGTCCAAAATACTCCTCGCCGTGTCCGTGATCGGCTCGTTCATATCGTCGCCGTCCACCAACACCGTATACAGCCCGGTGATGGAGCCTGTTGCTGCACAGCCGGCCCTCTCTAAAAGCCTGGGCATCTCCGAGTAGACGCTAGGGGGATACCCCCTTGACACCGGCGGTTCCCCGCTGGCCAGCCCGATTTCTCTCTGTGCCATAGAAAATCGGGTCAGGGAGTCCATCATCAACAGTACGTCCTTGCCCTGATCCCTGAAATATTCCGCTATCGCGCAGGCGGTTTTGGCCGCCTTGTTTCTCTCAAGAGCCGATTTGTCCGAGGTAGCCACCACCACCACGGAACGGCGCATGCCCTCCTCGCCCAAATCCCTCTCCACGAACTCCCGCACTTCCCTGCCGCGCTCGCCAATCAGGGCGATCACATTGATATCCGCTTTGGTATTGCGCGCAAACATGCCCATCAGCGTGGATTTTCCCACGCCGGAGCCCGCGAAAATGCCGATACGCTGTCCCTTGCCAACCGTCATCAGACCGTCTATGGCCTTCACGCCAAGCGGCAGCACCTCCGAGATAATCTTCCGGCTCATGGCGTCCGGCGGCTGCGCCTCCACACTGTAGGGCACACCCGGCAGATACTCGCCGTCAATTCTGCCAAGACCGTCCAGGACCTTCCCCAGAAGATCGTCGCTCACCGGCACCGTCAGGGGATTACCCGTGTTCTCCACAATACAGCCCAGACCGATTCCCTCGGTGTTGTCACAGGGCATCAGCAGCGTGCGCCTGTCCTTAAAGCCTACCACCTCCGCCGTGATGGGCGGATACTCGTCCCCCACGGGATAAATCACGCACAGATCGCCAAGCTTTGCCTCGGGTCCTGCCGACTCTATGGTAAGTCCCACCACGTTCTCCACTCTGCCCTTTTTCTTAAAGAAGGTATCGTCCTTTATGCTGCTGTATTTAAAGAAATTAATCGCTGTATTCATCCGACGCTTCCTTCTGTCCTTCGTCATGTCCCGGACAGTTAAACCTTTTCATAGGATAACATCCGTAATTTCTTTGTGAGTTCCTCCAGCTGCGTACCCACGCCGCAGTCGAAGATACCGCCGTCCGTCTCGATCAGGCAGTCCCCCTTACTCAGGGCAATATCCTCGATAATCTCAATCAGTCCCCTGCCCGCCACGGCGCCCTCCACAAGGGTCTGCTTCTGCATATTGACGTAAGGGTAGTCCTCCGCCGACACATGTACGATAAAAGTACGGCTGCTCTCCACCTTCCGCAGGGTAGAATCAATCAGATGTACCAGAATATCCCTGTTATCCATCAGATCCACGCCAAAAATATGGCTGTATATATCAGTGATGGTCTCTATAAACCGCGGCTCCAGATTCTCTAACAACTCATCAAACTCCGCCTCAAGCTGCCTTTTCCGTTCAGCCAGCTCCTGCTTCATGCCATCCACTTCAGACATGCCTCTGGCATAGCCCTCGTCATAGCCCTGTCTTGTGCCCTCCTCAACTGCGTTGGTGCGGATGATATCACTCTCCCGGCGGGCATCGTCCAGCATACTGTTCGCCTTAAACTGCGCTTCGGCCACAATACGCTGCGCTTCGGCCTCGGCTTCCGCCAGATCGGGACCCGCCGTCTCGCCTGCCTTGATGACATTGCCGCCGCTTCCGCCGTCCGCAAAGAGGGCGTCCAACTCCTCGCCCTCGATGCCGCTCACAAACTCCGGCTCGTCTTCCCCGCCCTCCTCGTCAAAGGCAGGCAGCGCAGCCGCATTGGCGCGGCGGATATTCTCCCACTCCTCAATGCGCTCCGCCACAAGATTATTGCTGTCTATCACACATTTCTCTTCGCCGTCCACCCTGACCCAGCCGGCTTTATATAAATTTCTCTGTCCTGTCTTAAACAATGATCTCGTCACCTCCGCCTCTGGAGATAACAATTTCCGCAGCGTCTTCCAGTTTCCTGATGATGTTTACAATCTTCTGCTGCGCCTCTTCCACGTCCTTCATACGGACAGGACCCATGAACTCCATATCCTCCTTGATCATAACCGCCAGACGTTTGGACATGTTATTAAATATGGCATTCTGCACCTCTTCATTGGATCCCTTCAGGGCGATAGCCAGATCAGAGTTATCCACATCACGCAGCACACGCTGGATTGCGCGGTCGTCCAGAAGCAGAATATCCTCGAATACAAACATCTTTTTCCTGATCTCGTCCGCAAGCTCCGGCTCCTCGATCTCCAATGTCTCCATGATATGTTTCTCTGTACCACGGTCCACCGTATTCAAAATTTCCACGACAGCGTCCACGCCGCCGATAATCGTGTAGTCCTGGTTCACCAGAGATGAGAGCTTGGATTCCAAAACCTTCTCCACTTCCTTTATGACATCCGGACTCGTCCGATCCATCACCGCAATACGCTTCGTCACATCGGCCTGTCTGTCCGGCGGAAGAGCCGAAACAATGACCGCCGCCTGCGCGGGAGCCAGATAGGACAAAATCAAAGCGATGGTCTGCGGGTGTTCGTCCTGGATAAAGTTCAAAAGCTGCGCCGCGTCGGCCTTTCTCACGAACTCGAAAGGCTTTACCTGCAGGGACGCCGTCAGCTTACCGATCACATCCATCGCCTTCTCTGCGCCGAAGGACTTCTCAAGCAGCTCCTTCGCGTAGTTGATACCGCCCTCCGCAATATACTGCTGGGCAAGACACACCTGATAAAACTCGTTGATCACGCTCTCCTTGAGCTGCGGTGTGATACTCCTCGTATTTGCAATCTCTAATGTGAGCTCCTCCACCTCGTCTTCCTTGAGGTGCTTAAATATCGCCGATGACTTTTCCGGTCCAAGAGCAATCATTAGGATGGCCGCCTTCTGGATTCCGTTGATCTTCTCTTCCGCTTTCGCTGACATTTATCCTACCCCCAGTCTTCGTTTAACCAGTTGCGCAGCAGATTCGCCGCCGCCTCCGGATTCTCTTCCACAAATTTGCTGACAAGACGCTTCTCCTCTGTCTCGTTCTCGGAAGATATCTCCTCAAGCGCTACGTCGGACTGTAACAGGGTCTCCACGGACAGCTCCTCCTCTTCCTCCTCGTGCTTCTCGCTGCGCATGCTGCGGAGCACCACAAAGGCTAAGAGCGCCAGAATCACAATAATCAGGATAATCTGAAGGACATCTGTCGCTGTGATCGCAGAGCCCTCCGCGTCAAAGAAAAGATTTTCGCTGTATGCAATCAGTGTAATATTGTCTGTCGAAATGCCGGTGGCATTGGACACCGCCGCATAAAAGCTGTCGTCCAGCTGAATCGGCGTCCGTGCCGTATTTGCAAGCTTGTATTCCTCCCAGCTCACACCGTCAAGGAACCCCTGTGCATCTGCATCCTCCTCACGGATCACATTGTAGCGGATCAGGGAAGCCGCCAGCGAGGAATTGCCGTAATTGATCACGCCGGAGGGCGTCTCCGTGGTGGTGATCGTCTCATTTGGCAGATAGTCTCTGGACTCCTCGCTCTGGGTCGAGGAGGACTGGCTGTTATCCTCCAGCACATAGGTGGTGTCTTCGTCGTTTGAATCCGTCCCGGGCACGCCGCCCACACCGCTGGTATTTTCAGAATTAAAAATGTCCTCGTGGCTTAAGACACCCTGGGTCTGTCCGTCCGCCGGGGTGTAAGTATGCTCCGTCCGCTTCTGGTTGGAGAAATCCAGCACCAGATTTGGGGATACCTCCACATTATCAAACTCATTCGTGCCAAGGATCACCCTCCGCACGCTGTTAATCATATTTTTCTCCGCCTCACTCTTCACGGAAAGCTGGGCGTTTGCCATACCGGAAGCAGAGTAATTCTCATCCCCCGTAAAAAGCATATTGCCTTCCGAATCCAGAATGACAATGTTATTGGTCGTCTCATTTCCCAGTCCCGTCGCTATCGCGCGTGCCAAATAGGCCGCGCTCTCCTCAGAGAACTCGTCCTTCAGTTCCAGATAGATCGAGGCGCTGGCCTCCTCTTCCTGCGCGATCAAAGTGCCGTCATTCTCGGGAATATTCAGCGTCACTCTCGCATTTTTAATCGCAGGGAACATGGAGAGAACATCGTCTTCCAACTGTCTCTGCAGATAATACACGTATTTTTTCTGTTTGTCGGATTCCGTGGTGGAAAAACTGCCGTCTGTCACATTGTCAATCCCGTAACTGGCAGCCTGGATATTGTTGGCGCCAAGCAAAAGATTCGCCCGGCCAAGCTCCCCGGCCAGAATGGAGATTGTCAATCCGTCGTCCGTGATCTCGTAATGATATCCGTCAGCCTCCAGAAGATCGCGCACTTCAGCGGCCTCCTTCGTGCTCTCGCACTCCCTGAGCAGTACATACTGGGGCTTGGTGAGCCACGAGACAATAAACACAAGCGCAATGATCAGCAGCGCCACCACGGCCACAATCAGCGTCTTCTGCTTCGCCGTGAAACGGTTCCACCACTCCATGATTCTATTTCCCAGTTCCTTCAGTTTCTCTACTATTTTTTCCACAGCAACTCGCTCTCCTTCGGCATTTCCCTTTTACACGCTAAGCGGAATTAAACCTGCATCTGGATCAGCTCTTTGTAAGCTTCCAAAAGCTTATCCCTGATAGCTACCGTGTACTGTAATGCCGTAGAAGCCTTCTGCAGGGCAATCGAAAGGTCATGGGTGTTCTCCGTCTCACCCAGCGCCCATTTGATTTCCTCGTTTTCCGCATCCGACAGATAGCTGTTCGTGGTATTCAGATTGTCAATTGCGGTATGTAGCATTGCGTCGAAACCGTTATCCTTATAATCCTCGATACGGGTCGTGGGCGCCGCCTTAGCCGCCTCCCGGACCGCCCCCGAAGAGACATTGTATAATTCCGTAATATCCAAAGCCATTTCTGTATCCTCCAACATTCCCCGTAGTATCTTCTTGCCGCGCAATAATAGCATGCGCTATTTTACATCCCGTACCGTTTCATCAGTTATTTAATATGTTAAGTCCCATAGTCGCAATATTTTTGCTGGCCGAAAAGGCAGTACCATTCGCCTGATAAGCGCGGGACGCGTCAATCAGGTTCGTAAACTCCGTGATGATATTCACATTCGGGTACATCACATAGCCGTTTTCGTCCGCATCCGGATGGGAGGGATCGTAAACCATGTTTCCCTCTGTCTTCGTATCCTCGTAAACGCCAGTCACCTTCACGCCCGACCCCGAATAACGGTCCCTCGCCTTCACAAGCACCTGATGGAACGGCGTCTGGGAATTTTTCTCCTCAAACACAACAATTTTTCTGCGGTAGGGCGTACCGTCCTCCGTCCTCGTTGTATTCGCGTTCGCCACGTTCTGGGAGATCGTATCCATGCGGAAACGCTCCGCGGTCATACCTGTGGCGTTAATATCAAATGAGCTAAACAAAGCCATACTATCTTCCTCCTGATCTATTATGCAATCACTTCATCACTGCCTGCAGATTCTTAAACTCCTGATGCACACTCTGATAAAGCCCCTGATACACCACCTGGTTCTTCGCCAGATATACGCCTTCGGTATCCGGATCCACGTTATTGCCGTCTATGCGGTAGGAAAAACCCGAGTAATCTGTATACGGAACAGGATTTAAGCGGTTCATCTTCACATTCGCCACCTTCGCATCCATCGTCTGATATCTGGAATGGCGCAGTGCCTTGGCAAGCTGCGTCTCAAAATTCACGTCCTGCCTCTTGTAACCCGGCGTATCCACGTTCGCGAGGTTGTTGGAAAGCGCCTCATGCCTGAGCGCGGATGCATCCATCGCCTTGTCAAGAACATTCACATAATCAAAAGCATTCGTATCAATCAACGAGCTCATAGTCACACTCCTTCCACATTAATACAATCCATACTTCATTATAAATAAATTATAAAAAAATACAAGGTTTTTCGATTGATTTTCACAAATTAGTGTCACCGCAGAATAGAAAAAAAGGATCCGCAGTGCGTAAAATCGGCACTTTCCGCAGATCCTTCTGCCAGTTATTTCTAAAGCCCAAACTGTTAAAACCTTCCCTGTTCTTTTAATTTTTCCACCTCATCAAATACCACATCATTCAGCACTTTGATATAGGTGCCTTTCATTCCCGAAGACCGGGATTCTATGACGCCCGCGCTCTCGAACTTCCGAAGGGCGTTGACAATCACCGAGCGGGTGATTCCTACCTTATCCGCGATCTTGCTGGCCACCAGAATGCCCTCCATGCCTCCCAGCTCGTCGAAAATATGGGTGATGGCCTCCATCTCCGAGAACGAAAGCGTGGAGATCGCCGACTTCACCACCGCCACCTTACGGTTTTCTTCCGCATTCTCCTCACTGACCGCCCGCAGCATCTCAAGTCCCACCACCGTGGTGCCGTACTCGCACAGGATAATGTCGTCGATATCGTACTGGTCATCGCATTTATAAAGGAAGAGAGTCCCAAGCCGTTCGCCGGAGATCTCAATCGGCGCAATCACCGCCTGAAAACGCCGGATTCCCGGACTTTCAAATCCGAGTGTCTCTAAGTTGACATTCTCCTTGGTGGAGAGCACTCCCAGAAGCCGTTCGTTTAACATGGGATCAATGAACCCGCCCACATGGTCCACAATCAGTTCCGTGATGGATTCCACCGTCGGCATATCCCCAAGCCCTAAAACCTTTCCCTTCCTGCTTACAACAAGCACATTGGAGACCAGAATTTCCTTCAGCACATCGCAGATGTCGTTAAACACCACCTTGCCCGAATTGTTATTGTGTAAAAGTTTCCCGATCTTTCTGGTCTTATCTAATAATTGCACGCTGCTCATGTGTATACCTCACGCTCCCTGTGACCAATCACCTGTAATACACTGATTTTATCACACTATTCAGGTGATTTCAATGCGTTTTCGGTACAATTCACCTGCAATTCGCACAAATTATATTAAATTTACAAATATTCCAAAATTTTATCCTTTTACTACTCAGACACCGGCCTCTAACTTTTCTTTCGGCATATCCTTGACAAAGCCGCAGGATTCATCAGCGCACACCAGTTTGTTCCCCTTCTGCAGCATAATCGAACCGCAGCGGTCACATTTCTCATCCACCGGTCTCTGCCATACCATAAAGTCGCAGTCCGGGTTGTCAATACAGCCATAATACTTCCGGCCCTTCTTGGTCTTTTTCAGCACAATATCTTTGCCGCACTTAGGACATGCCACACCAATCTTCTCAAAATAGGGCTTGGTATTTCTGCAGTCCGGAAATCCGGGACAGGCAAGGAACCTTCCGTGTGGCCCATACTTGATCACCATCTGCCTGCCGCACAGCTCACAGTACTCGTCGGACAGTTCGTCGGCAATCTCCACTTCTTCAAGCTCCTTCTCCGCCTTCTCCACTGCCTCCTCCAGATCGGGATAGAAGTTCTTCACCACCGTCTTCCATTTTACAGTGCCTTCCTCCACGCCGTCCAAAAGCGCCTCCATAGTCGCGGTGAAATTCACGTCCACAATAGAAGGAAATGCGTCCTTCATCATGTTGTTGACCACCTCGCCCAACTCTGTCACATAGAGGTTCTTATTCTCCTTCACAATATATCTTCTCGCCAGTATCGTCGTGATGGTGGGCGCATAGGTACTCGGCCTTCCGATTCCCAGTTCCTCCATAGCGCGCACCAGGGAAGCTTCCGTATAATGAGGCGCCGGCTGGGTGAAATGCTGTTTTCCTTCCAGATCAAGCAGCGTTAAGCCGGTATCCTCCGAGATCCCCCGGATCAGCGTATTGCTCTCCTCTTTATCCTCATCCTGGGTATAGACGCTCATAAAGCCGTCGAACTTCACCTTCGATGCCGCCACGGTGAAACGGTGCTCCCCGGCATCTATCTTCACGGAAGTCGTCTCATACTGTGCCGCCGCCATACGGCTGGCCGTAAAACGTTTCCATATCAGCTGGTAGAGCTTAAACTGATCCCGGGAGAGGGACTCCTTGATATCCAGCGGAAGCCTCGAAATGTCCGTGGGACGGATCGCCTCATGGGCATCCTGGATCTTCCTGTCCGACTTTCTCTCCTGCTCTACGGCCGCCGCGTACTCTCCACCGTACTTTTCCGTAATATAGGCTCTGGCCGCCACTTCGGCCTCCTCGGATATTCTGGTAGAATCGGTACGGAGGTAGGTGATGATACCCATAGTGCCGTTTCCTTTAATCTCCACACCCTCGTAGAGCTGCTGCGCCAGGCGCATCGTCTTCTGGGTGGAAAAATTCAACACTTTGCTGGCCTCCTGCTGGAGCGTGGAAGTCGTAAAGGGCAGAGGTGCCTTCTTAATCCGCTCGCCGGTCTTTACAGAACTTACCTTATAGACCGCACCGGCCAGCTCCTTCTTAACCTGCTCCATTTCCTGCGCGGAGGCGATGGTGCGTTTCTCTGTCTTCGTGCCGTAATACTTCGCAGTCAGAGGGTTTTTCTCCCCCTCCACCTTTAGCTTAGCGTCCAGTGTCCAGTATTCCTCCGGGATAAAGGCGCCTATCTCGTCCTCCCTGTCGCAGATAATCCGGAGCGCCACTGACTGCACGCGGCCCGCGGACAGTCCCCGCTTCACCTTCGCCCACAGCACGGGCGATATTTTGTACCCTACCATACGGTCCAAGCACCTTCTGGCCTGCTGTGCGTCCACCAGATCCATATTGATCTCCCGGGCGTTCTTTAAGGACTCCTTCACCGCCGTCTTGGTAATCTCGTTGAAAGTGATGCGGTACACCTTCTTGTTTTCCAGCTTCAGCGCGTAAAACAGATGCCACGAGATTGCCTCTCCCTCGCGGTCCGGGTCGGTTGCCAGATAGACCTTCTCGGCCTTCTTCACTTCCTTGCGCAGGTTCGCCAGTATGTCACCTTTGCCCCGGATCGTGATATACTTCGGCTCAAAATCATGCTCCACGTCAATCCCCAGGACACTTCTGGGAAGATCCCGCACATGTCCCTGACTGGCCGCCACCTCATAGTTTGCGCCGAGAAATTTTTTAATGGTCTTCACCTTTGCCGGTGACTCCACAATTACCAGATATTTCGCCATAGTCATTCCCCTGTCTGTGTCATACTACGGTTAAACCCGTCCAACGTGCAACACTATACACCAAATCGCAAACGGTTGCAAGGGGAAAATTTTTTTCTTACCGGTTCAACGATTTTTCAAATCTTTTCATGATCCTTTCATACTTTTTTTCATATCCTACATCATCCCCGGCTTCTTTATACTCGTTCAGCTCCTCCAGATCCTCTTTCACCGCTTCCACAAAATCCTTATATTGACTGTCAGTCATTCCCATGATTTCCTCCATTCTGTTTCCCTCCTTTCAGATATCCGGCTCTTAAGATGATTATATGCAAAGCCTGATACCCGGTCAAGAGGTTCGCCTGTTTTTTTCTTGTTTATGAAAATACTTTTTTACGTTTTCAAAGCACGCATAAAATACCCGCCGCCAACCTGTCCCGCATGGCCGTCTGCGCACAGTTCCAGAAGCTCCTTAAACAGAACCGGCAAAGCGATTGTTTTTCTGTACTTTTCCTCATATCTGCGCCGCAGTTCCTGCGCCGGAAGCGGATTGAAATCCAGGATCTCCCAAAGTTCCCCCTGCACGCCCTCCGGAAAAAACAGCGTGCCCTGTACCGGTTCTGCCCGTCCATCCCCCTTTGGCGCGCCGCTTTTCCCGAAAAGCTCTTCCAAAAGTTCCTCCGGCGCGGACACAAGCCCGGCGCCCTGCCGGATCAGCCGATTGCAGCCGCCGCTCAAAGGATCAGTGGCGCGGCCCGGCAGCGCGTAAACCTCCCGCCCCTGCTCAAGCGCCATATCCACCGTGATCAGCGTGCCGCTCTTCTCCCTGGCCTCCACCACGAGCACCGCGTCACAAAGACCGCTGATAATTCGGTTCCTGGGCGGGAAGAGAATCCCTCTCGGCTCTGTTCCCGGCGGATATTCGGAACAGACGCCTCCATCCGCAAGCAGGGTTTCATACAGCTTTCTGTTCTCCCGGGGATAGCAGATATCCACACCGCACCCCATAACCCCCAGCGAATACCCGCCCGCTTTCAGCGCGGCGGTCTGACCGACGCCGTCTATCCCCCTCGCCATACCGCTTATCACCTGTACGCCCGCCTTCGCAAAAGCCGCCCCAAACTGTGCTGCCATATACGCGCCGTACTCCGTGCAGTCCCTTGCCCCGATCAGAGCCACCGCCTTTTGGCCCTCGGGCGGAAGCTGTCCGGCAAAATAGATGGCGTAAGGCCTGTCAGGAATTTTCCGCATGCGTTCCGGGAAGTCCGGCTCCCCCTCTGTCACCAGAAAGATCCCCCGCTCCTTCATCCACCCATACTCACCCGCCACATCGTACCCCCGGCTGAATTCCGACATCTGTGCCGCCTTTTTCTGAAACCGCTCCGATAATTTCTCCGAAAGTGCACCCGAAACCGTCAACCGATAAAGCTCCTCCGGCTTCCCCAGAGACGACAGCGAGCGCAGAAAACCCCTGTTTCCCATGCCCACAGCCTGATACAGCCAATGTATGTACGCCTTTTCCGCCTCTGTTATCCTCTCTTTTCCTTTCCCGTCATCTCCCGCTTCTGTCACTCCCACTTTCTCCGCCTCCGTTCCCGTCATGCTGCATCTCCCCCATTCCAGTATTTGTAGTCGGACTGCCGGTAACAGATTGCCTCCGCCAGATGCATTTCCCCGATCCTTTCGCTGCCGTCCAGATCCGCGATGGTCCTGGCCACCTTCAAAATCCGGTGGTAGGCTCTGGCGGAAAGCTGCAGTGCGGCAAACATCCGCTCCATATAGCGAAATTCTGCCTTCCCCAATTCACAGTAGCGCTTCACGTCCCCGGCTCCCATATCCGCGTTAAAGCAAAGCCCTGTCCCCGCGAATCTGCTCTCCTGTCTTTTTCTTGCCGTCATCACCCGCTCTCTGATCTGCGCGCTGCTCTCCCCGGCCGTGCCGGAAGTCATATCCGCAAAGGCCATAGGCATTGCCTCCACACAGATATCCATGCGGTCCAGAATCGGCCCGGACACCCGGTTTAAATACCGCTTCACCTCAAAGGGCGTGCAGCGGCATCTCTCCCTGTCGGGATAAAAACCACAGGGACAGGGATTCATCGCCCCCACAAGCATAAAGTCCGCAGGATAGACATAGGAGCCACTGCTCCTGGCTATCTGTACCCGCTTATCCTCCAGAGGCTGCCTTAAAATATCCAGCGTCTCCCTCTTAAACTCCGGGAGCTCGTCTAAAAAAAGCACGCCGCGGTGGGCGAGGCTGATGATACCCGGCATGGGGATCCGCCCGCCGCCCGCCAGCGCCCGTCCCGTTATGGTGTGGTGGGGATTCAAAAAAGGTCTTGTGGTCCGCAGGGAACCGGCGGACTGCAGCAGACCGCAGATACTGTAGATCGTAGACACCTCCAGACTCTCCTCCCTGGTTAGCGGCGGCAGGATCGAAGGTATCCTTCTGGCCAGCATAGTCTTTCCTGAGCCCGGCGCACCTATAATGAGCAGATTGTGGAATCCGGCGGCAGCCACTTCCGCCGCACGCTTCAGTCCCTGCTGACCGTTTATCTGGGCAAAATCAAGCTGCTCCTCTTTCGCAGCCTCCTCAATCGAAACTGTGGCGGAAACCGCCGCTCCCGCAGCCGGGGGAACATCCTCCCCCAAAAGCACGGCCACCGCCTCCTTCACATCCCTCACACCGATGCTCTCCATCTCCCCGACCAGTGCAGCCTCCCACGCATTTGCCGCAGGCAGGATGCATCTTCTGACACCCCGCAAAGCTCCCTCCCTTGCGATGGGCAGCACGCCCCGGACGGGCTTTAATTCTCCCGACAGTCCCAGCTCCCCCAAAAGAATTGTCCCCGCCGCGGCTTCCTGTTTCAGCTTTCCAAGCGCAATCATAATGCCCACCGCCACAGGCAGGTCAAACATCGTGCCGTTTTTCGGCAGATCGGCCGGGGAGAGATTGACGTTGATACACATGGGCGGCAGCTTAACGCCCACATTCTTAAGCGCCACTTTCACCCGCTCTCTCGCCTCCCGCACCTCACAACCGGGCAGCCCAACGATCTGAAAACATGGCAGTCCCTGGGAAATGTCCACTTCCACCTGAATCAGATGGCTGTGCACCCCATAAACTGCCCCCGATGTTATTGTACTTAACAAATATGTATCCTCCTTTTCTCTTTTCCACTTACCCCATTTACTGCCCTGTTCGTTGAATTTCTGCGGCGAAACGCCTGAAAGTCAGAAATAAGAATTGCCGGGAAAAACCGTGAGGGTCTTTCCCTTACCGCTATAACTACTTTTTACTCCGTTATTCTACTCTAAATTTCTCCGCCTCCTCCTCTGTAAGAGGTCTGCCCAATTCTTTTGACCGTTCGATCATTTTCCTCCACTCATACCTTTTACCGTCAGATGGTTCCGTTAATCTGCTGTCCTTTGCATAATATGCAATGTCATGTGTAACATCCACCGGTTTCCGCTGCGTCGCCAACATAATCATCACCTACTTTCTCATATATTTGTCTAACAATATTTGTGCCGCCTCTTCATCAATGTACATCCGTCTGTCACGGAATACGCCTGCATTCAACTTTTCCTTGTAGTATTCCACCAAGCTGCTTTTTGAAGTAAACGTTACAAACCCATCATAACCTGCATCAAGGCTCACCTGACAGGCAATTGCAAATAAATGCGCCCCAACACCTGTAAAAATACCTCTATGACCGTAATTATGCGGTGCCGTTTCAACAATGTCCACATCTGCAACCCCACCGTCAATCTTGACTGAAATCCGCCCCTGCACGGCATCATCATCTTTTAGGAACAGCTCGTATATATCATACCCGCTTTTCTCTGTGATACTCCAGTTAAATTTCCACCCCCTGTAGTCCTTCGGTCTTATCGGCGTTTCGCGCATTCGGTATTCCGTTTCCACTTCTTCTCCGGTTCTTGTATCTATCAGGCAGTCTGTAATTCCATCGATTAAAATATCAACCTCCATCTTATGTACAGTTCCTTCTTTCTTTTAAATTTTATCACATTTTGCTGTAAAACGCTATTGGAAACAAGCTTTCACATTTTCTTTTCCACTTACCCCATTTACTGCCCTGTTTGTTGAATTTCTGCGGCGAAACGCCTGAAAGTCAGAAATAAGAATTGCCGGGAAATCCCGGTAGGATTATTATGCGCTATGCGGTGCGGGTTTGTCAAGTAAAAAATAGGCTTCGCCTAT
>DKWV01000002.1:0-7133 GCA_002491905.1 Lachnospiraceae bacterium UBA7143
TAATAAACTAACCTACTTTCTCAACTATTTACCTATGTTTTCACTCATTTTCTGTTAACGTCTTTACTTTTTCTTATTAGCAACAGTTCTCTTAGGACCTTTTCTTGTCCTGGCGTTGGTCTTCGTCTTCTGTCCACGGACAGGAAGTCCCTTCCTGTGACGGATTCCTCTGTAGCAGCCGATCTCCTGAAGTCTCTTGATATTGAGAGCAACCTCTCTTCTCAAGTCACCTTCCACCATGTAATCCTTCTCGATCACCTCTGCCAGTCTCTTGACCTCATCATCGGTCAGTTCTCTGACACGGGTATCAGGATTTACGTTTGCTGCCGCCAGAATCTTGTTTGCGCTGGATCTGCCGATCCCATAAATATAGGTCAGTCCGATCTCCACGCGCTTTTCTCTCGGTAAGTCAACACCTGCAATACGAGCCATTTACATTTCCTCCATTTCCTTTGCATTTTCATGCGCTTCGCGTGCGCGCGGCACGCGTGACACTAATTGATTGAGGCAAGATGCTTTGCCCAATCGGATCAGGTATCCGATCTTTCCAAACACAGTTGGTATCAAAAAGTGGGCTCTCTATCTATTAACCCTGTACCTGCTTATGTTTCGGATTTTCACAAATAACTCTGATCTTTCCTTTTCTCTTGATGATCTTGCACTTTTCACAAATCGGTTTTACTGATGATCTGACCTTCATCTCAAACCCTCCTTTCAAAAAAGACCGTTTTACATTATAACACCAAATCCTGCCATTGGCAAGACTTTTTGTCATTTATCTCTCCAAATAATTCTCCCCTTGGACAGGTCGTAAGGGGAAAGCTCCAACGTCACCTTGTCACCGGGCAGAATACGGATAAAATTCTGGCGCAGCTTACCGCTGATATGTGCCAGCACCACATGACCGTTTTCCAGTTCTACCTGAAACATGGTATTGGGCAGCTTCTCAATTACAGTTCCTTCAATCTCAATTACATCAGCCTTGGACATTTCGTTCCTCTCTTTCTTTCAGATATTCTTTTATGCTTCTCTTTATTTCCAAATCGTCGAACCCGTTCCGCGGTTCCGGCATTCTTTTCTTTTTAATAAGCTGTATATGCTTTTTATTTTTCCGCTTCGGGCGTTCCACGGTTCTGTTTTGGCCGTCAGCTACATATATATATTCGCCGTCCTCCCGTATGATGACGTACACGGAGTCCTTGTCATGCCCTGCCTTCGATGTGGCGAGCATTCCCACGATATTTTCTTCCATATCCTATCCCGTTTCTACTATTATAATGTGATAAGTCAGCAGGAAAACAAGCGCGAGCGCAGCGAGCATTTGTTTTCACCTGACTTATCAACGAAAGAATCTTAAAGCGCGAAGCGCGGCAGACGCGTAAGCGGCTGGATTCTTGAGTTTTTAATCTCCAAGTTTAAAGCAACGTCAATATCTCCGGCTCCCCATCCGTAACCAGCACGGTGTTCTCATAGTGCGCGGAAAGCGAATGATCCGCCGACACCACCGTCCAGTCATCATCCAGCCATTCCACCTCGCCGGTGCCGATATTGATCATCGGTTCGATCGCCAGAGTCATGCCCGTTTTTAACCGTATTCCTCTTCTCCTCTGGGGAAAATTCGGTATATTGGGCGGTTCGTGGAGTTTTGTCCCGATGCCGTGCCCCACCAGGTCATGCACGATCCCATAGCCGTAAGGTATCACATAATCCGCGATGGCATTGGAGACATCATGCAGATGTTTTCCGGCCCTGGCCATTGCAATTCCCTGAAAGAAACTCTCCCTCGTCACCTCGATCAGCTTTTCCGCCTCCGGGCTGATCCGGCCGACGCCGTAGGTCCTAGCCGCATCCGAATGATATCCCTCATAGATCAGACCCGTGTCCAGACTGACGATATCCCCTTCCTGCAAAATACGATCCGCCCGGGGGATCCCGTGCACGACCTCCTCATTCACGGAGACGCAGACGCTTGCCGGATAGTCCTGATAATGTAAAAAGTTCGGCGTGCCGCCGCATCCCCGGATCAGTTCCTCGCAGACCGTGTCAATCTCCTTTGTGGAAACACCGGGACGTATCACCTTTGCAAGCTCCTCATGCACGCGGGCAAGCCGTCTGCCCGCCTCCCGCATTTTTTGTATTTCTCCCGCCGATTTGATCGTGACAGCCATATCCGCTCCTACTTTAAAATTTCAACAATCGCTCTGAACACATCCTGCATATCCTGCGTACCGTCCACGCTTCTCAGTACGCCCTTTGCCGAATAAAAGTCAATCAATGGCTGTGTCTGCTCCTGATATACCCGCAGGCGGTTCTTTACCGTCTCCGGCTTGTCATCATCGCGCAGCACAAGCTTCTCACCACACTTGTCACAGATTCCCTCCTTTTTGGGGGGAACATGCTCAATATGATAAGTCGCACCGCAGGATGTGCATGCGCGCCTGCCGCCCATTCTTCGGATGATATTCTCATCCGGCACCTCCACGTCAATCGCGTAATCTATCTGATCACCCAGCTCGTTAAGCGCATCCTCCAACACTTTGGCCTGAGGAATCGTCCTGGGAAATCCGTCCAGCACATAACCGTTCTTACAGTCATCCTGCGCCACCCTGTCGAGCAGGATGCGCACTGTCAGTTCATCAGGCACCAGAAGTCCCTGATCCATATATTTCTTTGCTTCCATCCCCAGCTCTGTCCCGTTTTTAATGTTCATGCGGAACATATCACCCGTGGAAACATGAGGAATTTTATAGGTTTCGGCAATCATTTTTGCCTGTGTGCCTTTACCGGCGCCAGGTGCGCCCAGCATTATAATTTTCATCTCGGTTCTCTTCCCTCTCTTTGAATATACAGACGCAAGGTTAGGGACGCGCCGATTGACTGCCGTCCCTACCTGTCCTGTTACTCATTAGTCATTCAAAAATCCTTTATAATTGCGGACAAGCATCTGTGACTCAATCTGCTTAACCGTCTCAAGCACCACGCTGACAATAATAATCAGGCTGGTCCCGCCAAAGGATACCTGTGCGCCAAACACACCGTTAAAGAAATAAGGCACCACGCACACAATGGTAAGACCAATCGCTCCGATAAATACGATATAGTTCAGGAGCTTTGCCAGATAATCGCTGGTAGGCTTGCCGGGTCTGATGCCCGGAATAAATCCGCCCTGTCTCTTCATGTTATCTGCAATCTCCATCGGATTGAAAGTGATGGATGTATAAAAGTAGGCAAAGAATATAACCAACACAACATACACCACCAGACCGATAGAATAAACCAGATGCTCCGGATTGCACCAGTAGTTGGAGTTAAGACCCCTAAGGATTTCTCCCCAGACACCGGTGCCGTTCACGTTAAACAGGGAACAGATTACCACCGGAAGCTGCATCAGGGACGATGCAAAGATGACAGGAATAACACCTGAAGTATTCACCTTCAGCGGAATATTTGTTGTCTGTCCGCCCACCATCTTTCTGCCCTGTACTTTTTTCGCATACTGCACCGGAATTTTGCGCACACCATCGTTTAGGATGATAACCAACACCACCATCAGTATAATGATCGCAACGATAATAATCGCTGCCACCGCGCCTTTAGCGATGGATCTGCCGATCACAAACTGCTCAAAGAGCTGTGCGATATCCTGCGGCATACGGGAGAGAATATTGATTGTCAGCACGATGGAAATACCGTTGCCGACGCCGTTCTCCGTAATCCGCTCACCAATCCACATCAGAAATGCACTGCCGGCCGTAAGCGCTGCTATAACCGTAATGACATTCATCACATTATAGGTCTCAAGCAGGCCCTGCCGTCCAAAACCGATCGCCATAACGCCGGCCTCGATCAACGCGAGTGCAACCGTCACATATCTCGTAATAGATGCGATCTTCTTTCGTCCGTCCGCACCGTCCCTCTGCATCTCCTCCAGCTTCGGAATTGCTATCGTCATCAGCTGCATGATGATGGAGGATGTGATGTACGGCGTAATATTAAGCGCCAGAACGGACATATTCAGGAAAGAACCACCTGTAAAAGCATCAAAAAAATTAAACGCGTCGCCAGTCTGGCTCTCGAACCATCTTGCAAAATAGGTCCTGTCCACACCCGGCACAGGGAGCTGCGATCCGAGCCGGATCACAACCAGCATGAGAAATGTAAAGAAAATTTTATTTCTGATCTCTTTGATCTTAAATGCATTTTTTAAGGTTGTAAACATTAGATCACCTCTGCTGTTCCACCAAGTGCCTCGATTTTTTCCTTCGCGGATGCGCTGAAGGCATTTACCTTCACGTCGAGCTTCTTAGTAAGTTCTCCGTTTCCAAGGATCTTCACACCGTCACGGGGATTCTTTACGATCCCTTTTTCGATCAATGCCTCTACATCAACTGTTGCGCCGTTATCGAACACCTCGAGAGCGCTCAGGTTAAGAGCAACGATCTCCTTGGTATTCCTGTTGGTAAAGCCTCTCTTGGGGAGACGTCTATACAGGGGCATCTGGCCACCCTCAAAGCCCGGTCTGGGTGCGCCGGAACGCGCTTTCTGACCTTTATGACCTTTACCGGCAGTCTTGCCGTTCCCGGAGCCATGTCCACGGCCTCTTCTGAAGTTATCGCTGTGCACAGAGCCCTTCGCAGGTCTTAAATTTGATAATTCCATCTATATCACACCTCCTTTTATGCTTCTTCCACTTTGACCATATGTCTTACTCTCTGAATCTGACCCCTGGTCGACGCATTATCAGGCAGTTCCACTGTCTGATGAAGCTTCCGAAGTCCCATTGCCGCTACAGTAGCGCGGGCCTTGGGCACCTGGCCGATCGTAGATCTGACTAAAGTGATCTTTAACTTTTTGTCTGCCATTTTATTCCCTCCTGATCTCAAATCTGTACAGAGAATGCCTGCTCTTGGGCATTCTCTCATGCGAGACATAGATGTTCTTTGCGATGCAGCCTCTGCTGCGAGCATTAGAACATCTTCTCGCATTGTTATGCGCGGATCTCCTCTACGGATTTGCCGCGGTTTTTAGCCACTTCCTCAGGAGTCTTTAACTGGCTTAAGCCCATGATCGTAGCTAACACTACGTTCTGCTTATTGTTGGACCCCAGAGATTTGGTACGGATATTCTTGATGCCTGCAAGCTCGCATACCACACGGGCAGGGCCTCCGGCAATAATACCGGTACCTTCCGGAGCTCGTTTCAGCAAAACAGATGCAGAGCCGAATTTCCCGACAAAATCATGTGTGATACTGCTCTTCTCATCCAATGCAACCGTAACCAGATTCTTGATCGCATCTTCCTTGCCTTTACGGATCGCTTCAGGGATTTCAGTCGCTTTACCCAGGCCTGCACCGACATGGCCGTTGCTGTCGCCAACTACCACAAGCGCTGTAAAACGCATGTTACGACCACCCTTGACAACCTTGGTTACACGCTTGATTGTCACAACTTTCTCCGTGAGTTCTAACTGACTTACGTCAATAATTGTACGTCTCATGTGATCTTCTTTCTCCCTTCCTAGAATTCCAGGCCAGCTTCTCTGGCCGCGTCCGCTAATGCTGCAATCTTACCCTGGTATATGAAACCGCCCCTGTCAAAGACAACGGCCTTGATGCCCTTCTCAATTGCTCTCTTAGCGATCACTGTTCCCACATATGCTGCCGCCTCAACGTCATTGGTCTTCTTCAGCTCGCTGCCAACGCTCTTTTCAAGAGTTGACGCAGCAACCAGGGTATTTCCCACTGTATCGTCAATAATTTGAGCATACATATGATTATTGCTTCTGAACACGGCCAGACGCGGTCTCTCAGCGGTACCGCTGAAACGGTTACGCATTCTGTTGTGTTTCTTAACGCGGATTTTTTGTCTTGATTCTTTCTTAACCATTTCCATACTCTCCTTATCTGTTATTTCTTACCGGTCTTACCAACTTTACGTCTGATTGTCTCATCAGCATACTTGATGCCCTTGCCCTTATAAGGCTCAGGACGTCTCTTATCTCTGATTTCAGCCGCAAACTGACCTACTTTTTCTTTATCGATGCCCTTGACGATGATCAGATTCTGTCCATCCACAACTGTCTCGATGCCCTCAGGGTCTGTCATCTCTACGGGGTGGGAGTATCCTAAGTTGAGTGTCAGCTTCTTGCCGGACTTAGCGGCCCTGTAACCTACGCCGTTTACTTCCAGCTTCTTCTCGAAGCCTTCTGTCACACCGATCACCATGTTGTGAATCAGTGTTCTTGTCAGACCGTGGAAGGATTTCATCTTCTTTAAGTCGTTAGGTCTGGAAACCAGCACCTGATCGCCTTCCACCTTAATTTCCATCTCTGCGGGAAGCGTTCTTTCAAGCGTTCCCTTGGGACCTTTTACAGTCACTTTATTATTTTCTGCAACCTCCACAGTCACACCTGCGGGGATCGCGATTGGCATTCTTCCTATACGTGACATGCCCGTACCTCCTGTTTTATTTGTTGTTATTTCCCTCTTCTCACTACCATACGAAAGCTAACACTTCGCCGCCTACCTGAAGCTCTCTGGCCTTCTTATCGGTTACAACACCCTGGTTCGTGGAGATGATCGCCACACCGAGGCCCCCAAGTACTCTGGGCAGTTCTTCCTTGCCCGCATACACACGAAGGCCGGGCTTGGAAATTCTCTTGATGCCGGAAATGATCTTGTCGTTCTTGTCCTCTCCATACTTTAAGGTGATATGGATGGTCTTGAAACTGCCGTTCTCAATCACATCAAATTTTCTGATGTATCCTTCATCTAACAGAATCTGCGCTATAGCCAGCTTCATCTTGGATGAAGGCACATCCACTGTATCATGCTTTGCAGTGTTTGCGTTACGGATTCTTGTAAGCATATCTGCAATCGGATCGCTCATTGTCATGATTTTTCCTCCTTTTTACCAACTTGCTTTCTTAACGCCGGGAATCTGTCCCTTGTATGCTAATTCGCGGAAGCAGATTCTGCAGATTCCATATTTTCTCAAATAAGCATGTGGACGACCACAGATTTTGCAGCGGTTGTACGCTCTGCTGGAGAACTTCGGTTTACGCTGCTGTTTGATCTTCATTGCTGTCTTAGCCATGAACTTACCTCCTTCTATTTGGCGAATGGCATATTAAA
>DKWV01000002.1:7468-8352 GCA_002491905.1 Lachnospiraceae bacterium UBA7143
TGGCATATTAAATAATCTCAACAACTCACGGGCTTCCTCATCTGTCTTGGCTGTGGTAACAAAGATGACATCCATACCTCTCACCTTGTCTACCTTATCGTACTCGATCTCAGGGAAGATGATCTGCTCCTTGATACCGAGCGCATAGTTGCCTCTTCCGTCGAAAGAATTTGCGCTTACACCCCGGAAGTCACGCACGCGGGGAAGTGCAAGGTTTACAAGCCTGTCTAAAAACTCGTACATCTTGTCGCCGCGCAGTGTGGTCTTACAGCCAATGGACTGTCCCTCTCTGATCTTGAAGTTCGCGATGGAATGCTTTGCCTTCGTGATGATGGCTTTCTGTCCGGTAATGGTTTCCATATCGCTCACCGCCGACTCCAACACTTTCGCGTTTTCCTTCGCTTCACCGACGCCCATGTTGACTACAATCTTATCGAGCTTCGGAACTTCCATGACATTTTTATATCCAAACTTTTTGACCATAGCATCTACGATCTCGTTTTTATACATCTCTTTCAGTCTACTACTCAACGCTTTGGATCTCCTTTCTCAGACTTAGTCTACGATATCGCCCGTGGACTTAGCGTAACGTACTTTCTTGCCGTTCTCGATCTTAAAACCGATTCTGGTCGCCTTGCCCTTGTGCACGTACATCACGTTGGAAGCATCAATGGGAGCTTCCTTCTGAACAATGCCGCCGCTCTGATTCGCTACGGAAGGCTTCTCATGCTTCGTAATCTTATTGATGCCCTCCACGACAACCTTATTGTTCTTTCTGTCTACGGAAACTACCTTGCCTTCTTTGTCTTTATCCTTGCCGGCGATCACCTTGACAGTATCGCCCTTCTTAATCTTAAACATTGACATACCGGCACCTCCTATAA
>DKWV01000012.1 GCA_002491905.1 Lachnospiraceae bacterium UBA7143
GGAATTTAAAATTTTAATTTTCCTCCACCAAAATTTCGCAAATATCCCTATACAATCCCACAAAAACATGATATAGTTGTTAAGGATTGTTACAAAATGTGACAAAACGTAATATTTTGCAATATAAATGTTACAAAATGAGTGCACATGAAGGAGCAGTCCAAAGGAAATGAACAAAAGAAGACGGAAATGTGAGAATACGAAAGGAAAATATCCGAATCGGAGCAGACGGATAAAAGGTACAAATGATAAAATTAAATAGCGCATTATTACATAGATTGAGCAGAGGGATCAGGCAGATTACCGCCCTGTGTCTGGCGGGTGCGATGGTACTTGGACCGGGCCTTAGGGTGGAGGCGGTGGGAGCGGGAAGCTCTATTGCCAGAGGCATCGACGTGTCGAAGCACAATCTGGGGATTGACTGGAGCCAGGTGCCCTCCTCGGGGGTGTCCTTTGTCTTTGTGAAGGCGGGCAGCACAAACTCGGGAATTGACCCTTACTTTGATGTGAATATGAAAGGAGCCAACGCGGCTGGTCTTAGGACGGGCGTGTATCTGTACTCCTATGCGACCAACGCGGAGCAGGCAAGAAACGAGGCGAATCAGCTCATACAGTGGATCGGCAATTATACGGTAAATTACCCGGTGGTCTATGACGTGGAGGATCCCTGTCACAAAAATATGTCACAGGCGCAGCTTCAGGAGTTGATTAATGCGTTCTGCTCGATTATTGAGGCGAACGGCTACTACCCGGTGGTTTACTCCAGCCGGAACATGTTCCGGGACAAGATCGGCAATATCGGTTACGACAAATGGGTGGCGCAGTACTCGGATTCCCTTGAGTATGACGGCGGCGCAGCTTTCTGGCAGAACACCTCCCACGGCAGTGTGGCGGGGATCCCCACCAGAGTGGATATGAATTATCAGTTTAAGGACTATGCGTCGCTGATTGTGGCGGACGGTTTTGCACCCCGGGGCGACCAGACGGTATTTTATGCGGGATATCGGATGCAGAGAAACTGCTGGGCGAACTGGGAGGATAAAAAATACCATCTGGACGAGAACGGCTTTGTGCAGAAGGGCTGCTGGTTTGAGGATGAGACGGGCAGATATTTTCTCGCCACGAAAGACGGACACGCTTTGCGTGAGGATGTGACGATCGAGGGACAGGACTATTACTTTGACGAGAATGCGGTGATGCAGAGGGGGCTTGTAACCAGGCCCGACGGCAACGTTTATTATTACGATCCGGCCACAGGCGCATTGCAGAGGAATGTGACTGTAAATGTGGACGGCACAGACTACACGGTGGACGGAAACGGTATTGCGGCTGCAGCCACGCCGCCTGCGGAACCGGCTCCGGCGGATGGTGAATAGTGCGGAGGGATGGCAAACAGGTTCAAGTGAACAGAGAGACTTCCCCAGTCCTTAAAAGGCTATGACCGTAACGGTTATAGTCTTTTTTATGCTGCAATTACCTTGGGAAAAGAAGTTAAGGCTCACCAACAGGGTCACCACAGCGGCGAAAAACCTCTTTAAAATATACCGACAATGGTATATAATAAAATCTGTATGGGCAGAGTGAAAAGAAGCAGATGCCAGAAAGGCGTGGGCGGATAATGAACTGTAAAGAGGCAGAGAAAGAAATACCGTTCTTCCTGAATGATGAACTGGATGGAAGGGGCCTGGCTGATTTTGTGGAGCATATCGAGGACTGCCCGGAATGCATGGAGGAGTTGTCCATCCAGTTTCTGGTGGCCGAGGGTTTGGAACAGCTTGAGCAGGGCAATAATTTTAATCTGCAGAAGGCGCTTACATGGAAACTGGAAGATGCGGATTATCGGATTCGGGTCAACCGCATCCTGCGGCATACGCTTTTGGTGCTGGAAGCTGCCGTTGTGGTGGTGATTATTGCGGCGCTGATCATTGTATCAGTGTAAATGAGAGAGGCTTAAATATATGGCTTTGAAATTGGTTTTGATAGACGGACACAGCATATTGCACAGGGCATTTTACGGGGTGCCGGAGCTGACCAACGGGCAGGGACTCCACACGAACGCGATATACGGCTTTTTAAATATTATGTTCAAGATTCTGGAGGAGGAGCAGGCGGACTATCTGGCGGTGGCCTTTGACGTCCACGCGCCCACCTTCCGGCACGAGATCTACAAGGAGTACAAGGGCACGAGGAAACCCATGCCCACGGAGCTGAGAGAACAGGTGCCGGTGATGAAACAGATGCTTTTGGCTATGGGGATCTGTGTGGTAGAGCAGGCGGGGCTGGAGGCGGACGACATTCTGGGAACTATTGCAAAGCGCGCGGAGCGGGAAGGGATGGAGGTCTCTCTCGTTTCGGGCGACAGGGATCTTTTGCAGGTGGCCACGGATCATATACGGATCAGAATCCCCAAGACGAAGGGCGGCAGAACGCAGGTGGAGGATTACTATGCGAAGGACGTGGAGGCGGCCTATCAGGTCAACCCGATCCAGTTTATCGACTTGAAGGCACTGATGGGGGATACGGCGGACAACATTCCGGGTGTGCCGAAGGTGGGAGAGAAGACGGCCACGGAGCTGATGGTCACCTACGGGTCACTTGAAAATATTTATGCGCATGTGGAGGAAATCTCCAAGAAGTCAATCCGTGAATCTTTGCAGGCGAACCGGGAGCTTGCGGATTTGAGCAAGGTGCTGGCGACCATCAACGTGGACGCAGAGATTGCTTTTGATTTTGAGCAGGCAAAGATTGGCGATTTTTACACGGAAGAGGCCTATGTGCTGTGCAAACAGCTTGAATTTAAAAATATATTGTCCCGCTTTTCCAAAGATGTGGCGGTGCCAAACAGTCAGGAGACATGTTTTCATACCGTGACGGATCCAGAGGAGGTGGAGGCGCTTTTTGACGCCTGTAGGAAAAAGGGCGAAAGCGAGACAGGCGGTTGTGAGATCGGGCTAGCGGTTTTCCGGGACGGGAAGGAGCAGGGCGGATGCATGGGTATTGCACTTGCTTTGGAGGAGAACAACGTGGTCTTTGTGCCCTGTCAGGGAGAGGTGACAGAGGCTTATCTGAGGGAACGGCTGACGGCCTTAAACAGAGATGAGTTATGTAAACTTAACGTTTTTGATATTAAATCGTTTTATGACATGATTGAGGAGCCGGGGGAGGAGAGTATGTGGCGCGGTGAAAACGGCGCACAGGACGTGCTGAAACCTTACCGGGGCAGGAGATACTTTGATATATTGATTGCGGCGTATCTGATCAACCCTTTAAAGAGCGATTACCAGACGGAGGATATCGCGGGCGAGTATCTGTCGCTGACAATCCCGGACAGGACGCAGGTCTGCGGGAAGGGCACTTACGCGCAGGCTTATGGGAAGGAGCCGGAGGCTTTTGCGCAGTATGCCTGTTATCAGGCGTATGTGTGTCTGGCGGCGGGGAAGGTTTTAAGGGAAAGGCTGTCTGAGCAGGGAATGGCAGAACTTTTTTATGAGATAGAGATGCCTCTTTCCCGGGTGCTTTACGATATGGAACAGTACGGTGTACTGGTGCAGCCGACGGAGCTTAAGGCATACGGCGAGGCACTGACCGGGAGAATCACCGATCTGGAGCAGGCAATTTATAAGCAGGCGGATTGTACGTTCAATATCAATTCGCCCAAGCAGCTTGCGGAGATCCTTTTTGATAAAATGGGTATCAAGGGCGGGAAGAAGACGAAGACCGGGTATTCCACGGCGGCGGACGTACTGGAGAAGCTGGCGCCGGACTATCCGATTGTATCTGATATACTGGAATACAGAGGACTGATGAAGTTAAAGTCCACTTATGCGGAGGGACTTTCGGCCTGCATTGCCGCGGACGGCAGGATTCACTCCACCTTTAACCAGACCATCACCGCCACCGGGCGGATCAGTTCTACGGAGCCGAATCTGCAGAACATTCCCATGCGCATGGATTTGGGGCGGCGGATCCGCAAGGTGTTTGTGCCGAGGGAAGGGTATCTCTTCATGGATGCGGATTACTCCCAGATCGAGCTGCGGATTCTGGCGCATATGTCCGAGGACGCACAGCTAATCGAGGCATATCGGATGGAGGAGGACATTCACAGGATTACCGCTTCCAAGGTATTCCATACTCCTTTCGAGGAGGTGACAGACTTGCAGCGGCGCAATGCAAAGGCGGTCAATTTCGGCATTGTCTATGGCATCAGCTCTTTCGGGCTGAGTCAGGACTTGAGCATCTCCAAGAAAGAGGCGGCAGAATATATCGAGCAGTATTTTGAGACCTATCCGGGCGTCAAGCGGTTTCTGGACCATATGGTGGCGGAGGCGAAGGAGCGCGGATATGTCACGACGATGTACGGGCGCAGACGTCCCATTCCGGAACTGTCCTCCAACAACTTTATGCAGCGTTCTTTCGGTGAGCGGGTAGCCATGAACTCTCCGATTCAGGGAACGGCGGCGGACATTATGAAAATTGCCATGATCCGCGTATGGGAAAAGCTGCACAGTGAAAATTTGAAATCCCGCCTGATTTTACAGGTGCACGACGAGCTGCTGATTGAGACGGAGGCCGGGGAGGAAGAACAGGTGCGGCGGATTCTCACGGAGCAGATGCAGCAGGCGGCCAAGTTGTCCGTGCGGCTGGAGATTGATCTGCATACGGGAGCGGACTGGTACGAGGCGAAGTGAATGAAAGTGATTGGAGTTACGGGCGGCGTGGGCGCCGGAAAATCGGAAGTGCTTTCCTATCTGGCAAAGAGGCAGGACTGCCGTGTGATTATGGCGGACCGGGTGGCACACCAGTTGGAAGAGCCGGGAGAAGCCTGCTATGAGCCGTTAAAGGCGCTTTTGGGCACGGAGATCCTGGATGCGTCGGGCAAAATTGACAAAAAGGAGATGGCGGCCCGGATTTTCGGGGATGGAGAGCTGCTGCTAAAGGTGAACGGCATCGTGCACCCGGCGGTGAAAGCGTATCTGACGGAGCAGATAGAGAAGGAGCGGGCCAAAGGGCAGCTCAAATGGCTTTTCATAGAGGCGGCACTTCTGATTGAGGAGGGTTACGCGGAGATTCTTGACGAACTCTGGTACATTCACGCGGAGGAAACGGTCAGACGGCAGAGACTTCGGGACACGCGGGGCTATACGGATGAGAAGATAGACGCCATATTACAAAAGCAGCTTTCGGCGCAGGCGTTTCGTAAGCGCTGTGGCGTAGTGATAGAAAACAATGGAACACTGGAAAGTGTTTACACACAAATAGAGAAAGAATTGGGGGAAGACCAGTGGCAGAAGCAATGAAATTTCCGGGACAGTTAGTGTTTGGACTGGATATCGGGACAAGGAGTATCGTGGGCACGGTTGGATACCGCACAGGCGGCAAATTCCATGTGGTAACGCAGAGCATCAGGGAGCATGTGACGAGGGCCATGCTGGACGGGCAGATCCACGATATTTATAAGGTGGGCGGCACCATCAAGGAGGTCAAGGCGGAGCTGGAGGAGAGGATCGGCAGGCCGCTTAAGGATGTCTGTATCGCGGCGGCGGGCCGTGTGCTGCAGACGGTGACGATCCGGGTGGAGCAGGAGCTTGAGAATGACCGGGAAATCACGGGCGAGGATATTTACGCGCTGGATTCTATGGGCGTGGAGAGAGCCTATCAGGAATTTCTGGAAAAGAACGATCTTGACATGAAATTCTACTGCGTAGGATATTCGGTTGTACGCTATTATATGAATGGTTACACGATTGGAAACCTGGAGGGGCATAAGGCGAAAACTATCGGTGCGGACCTGATTGCCACCTTTCTGCCCGAGGACGTGGTGGACGGTCTCTACAAGGCGGTGGGAGTTGCGGGTCTTGAGGTGGTAAACCTGACACTGGAGCCGATTGCGGCGATCCAGGTGGCGATCCCGGAGATGTACCGCATGTTAAATATCGCACTGGTGGATGTGGGTGCGGGCACTTCCGATATCTCCGTGACAAAGGACGGCAGCATTATCGCCTACGGCATGATTCCCATTGCAGGCGATGCACTCACGGAGGTGGTGGCGAAGCATTGTCTGGTGGACTTTGCCACGGCGGAGCAGATTAAGCGGGAGACCGGCGTGAAAGATGTGATTGAGTATAAGGATATCATGGGGCTGACGCAGACGATCACCACCGAGGAGGTGGAGCGTGTGGCGGCGGACGTGATTGAGAATATGACCAGTCAGGTGGCCGGTAAGATTAAGGAGTTAAACGGTGATAAATCTGTCAGCGCTGTGTTCGTGGTGGGCGGCGGCGGCAAGCTGCCGGGCTATACGCAGGCTCTGGCGGCGAAGCTGGATATCCAGAGTGAGCGCGTGGCGGTCAGGGGAGAGGAAGTTATGCAGGGGATCGAATTTCTGGAAGAGGGTGCCAGAAAGGACTCCCTGATGGTGACACCTATCGGTATCTGCCTGAGTTTTTATGAGCAGAGCAACAACTTTATCTTTGTCTATTTCAACGACCAGCGGGTGAAGATTTACGATAACAGCAAGGCGGCCGTGGTGGACGCGGCGATGCAGGCGGAATTTGCCAGTGACGGCCTGTTCCCGAAGCGGGGGAAGGAACTGAACTTTACGGTGAACGGGAAGCCCCGCATTGTCAGGGGAGAGCCGGGTGAGGCGGCGCGGATTACCGTCAACGGAAACGAGGCGGATATTTACACGCAGATTCATGCCAATGACCAGATCCGTGTGGAGGAATCCACCGCCGGGGAGCCGGCACGGATGACTCTCGGGCAGCTTCCTGAATTTGGCTCCAAAATGTGGGTTGAGGTCAATGAGAAAAAAGTGGACCTGCCCAAGTTTGCCAGTGTAAACGGCGAGCTTCAGTCAGAGTATTACGAGATTCAGGAAAACGACGAGATCGAGATTCTGGGTTACTATACAGTGCGCCAGATTTCCGAGTTTATGGATGTGGTCATCGACTGGAATATGAATATCTATGTCAATAACAAGATTGCGGATATGGACACGAAGGTGTATGAGAATTTTTCGGTGATCTGGACGATGGAAGAACTGCAGCTTTCCGATGTGGAGTTCTACGAGCAGGAGAAAGAGGAAGAGCGTCCCGTGGAGGATGACAGACCGGCGGGGACGGCGGGATTCTCTATCGCGGCAAAGACTGCGCAGACGGAAAAGGCGGCGGGGGCTGCAGAGGACTCTACAGCGGCAGATGCGCCGCTGGGAGAGACGGCCGGCGCTTTGGGAGATGGAAATGCGTCCGAAGCCGGCGCGGCGAGTC
Source organism: Lachnospiraceae bacterium UBA7143 (assembly GCA_002491905.1). GTDB lineage: Bacteria > Bacillota > Clostridia > Lachnospirales > Lachnospiraceae > UBA3282. Next base: position 7,266 of record DKWV01000012.1, read on the forward strand.
CGGCTTCCGAAGAGGCAGCGGAATCTGACGGCGCGGAGGATGCACAGGCGGCAGGGGAACAGAAGCCGAAGGGGGCCAGGATTGTGATGGGCCCCGGCGTGAAGCGTGCCGAGGAGGAGGCGAAAGCCAAAGCGAGAGCCAGGGAGGAGGCAGCCGCCCGGGCGAAGGCGGAGGAGGAAAAGCGCAGGGAAGAGCTTCTGAATAAAAATCTGCCGATGCCGATCACGGTGATGGTAAACGGCAGTCCGGTTAAGCTGAATGGCAAGAAAAACTACGTGTTTGTGGATGTGTTTGAGTATATTGACTTTGACCTGTCAAAGCCTGAGGGAAGCGGGATTGTGACCAACTTAAACGGCAGGGGCGCGCAGTATATGGAGAGCATCAAAAGCGGCGATGTGATCGAGATTTACTGGAAAAAATAAGAAAGAGAGAGGCGGCTGTAAAGGATATGGCCGCGAAAGGTTTACATAATTATGAGACTGTGCAGTATTGCCAGCGGCAGCAGCGGAAACTGTGTTTACGTGGGCAGCGATACCACCCATCTTCTGATGGATGTGGGAATCAGCGGTAAGCGGACGGAAGGCGGACTCGCCGAGCTGGGACTGACCATGAAAGATATTGATGCGATCTGTATTACCCATGAGCACGCCGATCATATAAGCGGCCTGGGGGTGCTTGCCAGAAAGTACGGGGTGCCGGTTTACGCGACGCGGGGGACGTTGGAGGCCATTAAGAATACCTCTTCCCTGGGGCAGATCGACGAGTCGCTTTTTCGGGTAGTTACGCCTGATGAGAGATGCACCATCAAGGATATCTCGCTTTATCCGGTGCGCACTTCCCATGACGCGGCGGATCCCGTGGCCTATCGGATTGATTATGACGGACGGCGGATCGGGCTGATTACGGATCTGGGGTGCTACAATGACTACACGGTGGAGTGCCTGCGGAATCTGGATCTTTTGTATCTGGAGGCAAACCACGACGTGCATATGCTGCAGGTGGGGCCTTATCCCTATTATCTGAAACAGCGGATTCTGGGGGAGCGGGGGCATCTGTCCAACGAGTCGGCAGGCAAGCTTTTAAGCCGTCTTCTGAATGACCATATGCAGGCCATTGTGCTGGGGCATCTGAGCAAGGAAAACAACCTTCCCGAGCTTGCCTACGAGTCAGTGCGGGTGGAGGTGACCATGTCGGACACGGAGTACAAAGGCAGCGATTTTCCGCTTTATGTGGCGAAGCGGGATGAGGTGTCGGAAGTGATTGAAGTGCGATAGGGATAACTATATCATTGACAGACAGATTGTAAGGGTCGCTTTTGCGGCTCCTTTTTTTGCGCAGGGGTGCGCAATCATGAAAATATTACACCATTTTAGAAAATAGGTATCTGTGATCCCGTCTGCAGGGATGGTAGGATGAAACCATCACAACAATACTTCAATGAACGGGAGGATAAGAGATGAAGAAAAAAGTAATTGCTACGTTGCTCACAGCAGCAATGATGGCAACAATGATTGCGGGCTGCGGCAGCGATAAAGGGAGCGCGCCGGCATCAGGAGATGCGCAGAATGTGCAGGAGCAGGCTGCGGGAGGGGAAAAAGCCGCGGAGCCGGCAGGCGACTCGGCGGATGCCGCGGGCGAGGCTTCCGGCGGTGAGGTAACCATCAAGCTGTTTTCCAATCTGCCTGACAGAAAGAACGGGCAGGGTCTGGTGGAGCAGACGATTATTGACGAGTATATGGCTGCTAACCCCAATGTCAGCATCGAGGTGGAGGCGCTTGACGAGGAGGCATACAAGACGAAATTTAAGGCCTATGCGATGGACGGTATGCCGGATGTTGTCAGCATCTGGGGACAGCCCTCTTTCCTTGACGAGGTTCTGGATGCAGGTGTTCTGGCAGAACTGAACGAGGAAGACTACATAGATTATAGTTTCATCGCCGGGTCACTGGATGGTTTTAAAAAGGATGATAAGCTGTACGGCTTGCCGAGGAATACGGACATTATGCTGTTTTATTACAATCAGAAAATGTTTGAGGACAACGGCTGGGAGGTTCCCGCTACCTATGATGATCTGATGGCGCTCTGCGCGGATATCAAGGATGCAGGCTTTACCCCGGTGGCGATGGACGGAGGGGATGGCTGGCCAATGGCTTGTTTTCTCACAGACATTCTGGTGCAGGTTGCAGGAGTAGACTACGCAGATATTGTCAGCAACGCTGTCGCCACAGGCGATTTCGGTGCGCCGGAGATTCGGCAGGCCACGCAGATCCTTGTAGATTCCGCGAATGCGGGTATGTTTCAGGTAGGATATGATTCCCAGGATTATGGGACAACGATGAACCTGTTTACCAACGGTCAGGCGGCGATGTACTGCATGGGAAGCTGGGACTGCTCTATGGCGTTAAATGAGGATATCGCTCCTGAGATCCGCGATAACATCAGGGCGTTTACGATGCCGACTGTAGATGGCGGCAAGGGCGGCGCGAACGATATTGCGGCATGGAACGGCGGCGGCTACGCGGTATCTGCAAACTCTGCGGTGAAGGATGAGGCGATCAAATTCCTGAACTATATGTATCAGCCAGACAAATTGTCCAAGTACGGCTGGGAGAACGGTGTGGGACTCTCCGCACAGGATCAGACAGCGTATCTGACAGGTAACGAGACTGAGCTGCAGAAGCAGGTGATGGATATTTTGAAAAATGCGACCAGCATATCGGGTACGCCGATCAATGACTGCGGTCCTTCTGCATTCAAGACAGCAATTGAGAGTGAAATTCAGGGCGTGTCAAACGGTTCTACAAGCGTAGATGACTTCCTCGCGGCAATCGGTGCGGCATGTAAATAAATGCAGACTTATTGAATGACAGGTGAGAGGATGTCCGAAAAGAAGATAACTTTTAGGACATCCTCTTCTGTTATCTTCGGGAAAGGAGATTTCTATGAAAAAACTGTATAGTAATAAGCCCGTTATTTTCAGTCTGATTCTGCCGGGCATACTGGTTTTTCTGTTTGCGGTGCTGGCTCCGATCTGTCTGAGTATCTACTATGGATTTACGGATTATTCAGGTATGGGGGAGGCCCATCTGGTCGGTTTTGAAAATTATACTAATTTATTCCACGACAGCGCGTTCGGCAGATCACTTAGAAATTCGCTGCTGCTTGCCATCGGATTTATATGTATACAGCATCCCATTGCCATTATTGTGGCGGCAGTGCTTGATAAACTGCAGGGGAAGGCGGAGGGAATATTCCGATGTATTTATTTTATACCCAACGTAATTTCCGTTGCGGTCATCGCCTATCTCTGGAAATTTATCTACAATCCGGATTTTGGCCTTCTGAATAATATTTTAAGAGCATTCGGCTATACGGAAAAGGTTAACTGGCTGTCGCAGCAGAACGCGATCTGGTCTGTCTTAATCGTTCTGATCTGGCATGGCTTCGGCTGGGGAATGCTGATTTATTATACGGGGATTAAAAACATTGACCCGGTACTGTACGAGGCGGCTTCCATTGATGGTGCTAACTGGTGGACGACTTTTTTCAGGATTACGCTTCCTCTTATGAAGCCAGTGATTCAGATCAATGTGACGATGGCGATTATCTCAGCCCTGAAGCAGATGGAAACTGTTTATCTTCTGACAAACGGAGGGCCGAACAACAGCACGCAGTTTGCGGCCAATTATCTGTACCAGCAGGCATTTAAGGCATTTAAATACGGATACGGAAACGCGATCGGCGTCATATTTATTGTTATCTGTATTCTGGTAACGGTTGCGCTTAACACGATATTTAAGGATAAGCAGGACGCATAGGAGGTGGAGACGTGAAAGAGAATCATAAGAAAATCGGTAAGATCATTTTGTGGATTGTGCTGGTTATGGTCGCGGTGATCCAGTTGTTTCCGCTGATCTGGCTTGTCGATTTTTCACTCGGCAGCAGCAATGAGATGTTTACAAACGGACTGCTTATCATCCCGGAGAAAATCCGCTGGGACAATTATGTGAAAGCGTTTGTGGACGGAAATTTCCTTCATTATCTGAGAAACAGTGTCCTGATTAATACGCTTGCGGTCGTCTGTGTTATTATTATCTCCATTATGGCGGCTTTCGCCTGCCAGCGTATGCAGTGGAAACTGAGCGCTTTTGTGAGTACGCTGCTTGTCATGGGGATGATGATCCCGATTCATGCAACGCTGCTTCCGAACTACAAAATATACAGTAATTTACATCTGACGGATACCATCTGGGCGCTGCTGATTCCGTATGTGGCCTTTTCCATGCCGCAGGGCATCTTTCTGATGACGGGATTTATCCAGTCCCTGCCAAAAGAGCTGGAGGAGGCGGCAGTGATGGATGGGTGCGGGATATACAGGATTGTGTTCCAGATTGTGACGCCGCTTTTAAAACCATCCATAGCGACGGTGGCAATCATGACGTTTTTGAACAACTGGAATGAATTTATGATGGCGAGTACCTATCTGAGCACACCCAGGTGGAAGACCCTGCCCTTCTCCGTGCTGGAGTTTACCGGCGAGTATTCCTCCAACTACGCGGTGCAGTTTGCGGTGATGGCTTTGACGGCCGCGCCGGCGGTTATCGTGTACGTGATCTTAAACAAGCACATTACGAAGGGTGTTGCAATGGGAGCTGTAAAAGGATAAAATAAAGCAGATTTTAATGTGTAAGGGGCGGGAGTGCTATGGAAAAGATCAGAAACTGGATTGCGAAGCTGGGCATTCGGCAGAAGCTGGTTTTTTACAGCTATGCAATTATTACGCCCATTCTGCTTCTGATCAGCATTCTCCTCCTTGCGCATAATTATCGGTCCGCGGTGAAAAACGAGGAAAACCGCTGTATTCAGAATGTGCAGAATATATCGGACAGCATCAGCGTGGTGCAGAAGAACATTATAGAAATGGGTACGTATATCAGCATCAACGATGATATAAAAAAGATCCTGACAACGGATGAAGCACAGGAGTTAAACCGCGACAGTAAGCTTTGGACGAATCATGCGCCCATGAAGCTGATACAGGATATGGTGGCGATCGGCGGGCAGATAAAAAGCATTGCCATCTATCCCGAAAACGGGGTGAATCCGTACTTAAACTGTATTGACCGATCTTCCGCTTATCTGGGCGACATCGGGCAGGTGAGGGAGCAGGAGATCTATGCACTTGCCGTACAGGAAAAAGGAAAGTTTCTCTGGCAGAGAGTGGGGCGCTGCCAGAACGGACAGAACGATACCTATCAGGCGAACCAGAATGACAAAATTGTGATGTACCGTGAGATTTACGATATGGCGCGGAAAAATAAGCTGGGATATCTGGCGATCGGTTCTTCGGCGGATATCTTTGACGGGATCTGCCGGAATTCCCTGCGTGGCAGACAGGAGTCCGTGGTGGTGATGAGCGAATACGGCGCGGAACTTGTGCGATGCGGGGATATCGAGGATGAACTGTTGTCTGAGATGATTGCGGAGCAGGGGTTTGAACTGATGCGCGGGGAGGCGGTACAAAAGGGCATCCGGGGGAACTATCGCATTTATCGGTGTCAGGATGAGGAGACAGGGACGGTTGTGTACGAAATTGTGCGGCGGGTAGGCTGGAAGGATCTGAGCGATACGGTTATTTTTGCGCCGCTTGCGCTGCTCATGGGATTTCTGATTGGACTGTACCCCGTCCTGATGATCGTTTCCGACCTTGTTTCCAAGCCATTGCATACGCTGCGGGTTGCTATGGAAAATTTTAAGCAGGGAGATTTCAGCCAGAAGGTAGAGGTGATGACGCAGGATGAGGTGGGGGAGGCTTCGGCCTGCTTTAACAGGATGGTGGACGATATCAGGGAGCTGATTGACAGAAACTATGTTCTGGCGATCCGGGAGAGGGAGAGTGAACTGGATACGCTTCAGGCGCAGATCAATCCGCATTTTCTCTACAATACGCTGGATTCCCTGTATTGGAAGGCGACAGAGTCAGATAATGACGAGATTGCGGAGGACATCCTGTCGCTCTCGCAGCTGTTCCGCCTTGTCCTAAACAGGGGGGACGGCATTGTGACGGTACAGACAGAGGCGGAACTGCTGGAGCGGTATCTGCATATCCAGAAAATGCGTTTCGGGAAACGGCTGTCATACGAGATATCCCTTGATCGCGATATTTTGGAGGAGGAGATTCCCAAACTGATTCTGCAGCCCTTCGTGGAAAACGCGATCGTTCATGGATTTGAGAGCGCAGACGGAAGCTACACTTTATCTGTGTCCGGCATAAAGAAAAGGAGAAATATGGTTTTCCAAATCAGGGATACCGGCGTCGGCATGAGCGGGGAGCAGCTTGAGGCAATCTGGGAAAAGGCAGATACCCGTCAGTATGCGAGCCAGCGGATTGGAAGGTATGCGATCAGGAACGTGCGGGAGCGCCTTGAACTTGTCTATCATGAGAACTATGAACTGAAGATTGAGAGCAGCGTGGGCTGCGGCACGACAGTGATTATCGTTGTACCCTGCGGACTAAAGGAGATCAGGCAGAATGAGCATTAAGCTACTGGTTGCGGATGATGAGGATACGATTCGCAACGGCATTGCGAAATACATACAACTGCACACAGACCGCTTTGATAAAATATACCTTGCCGCCAACGGCAAGGAGGCTTTGGATATTATATTCCGGGATAAACCGGACATTATGTTCCTTGATGTGCAGATGCCGCTGATGACTGGCATTGAGGTCATGCAGGAGGCCAGTCGGGCGGATACACTGCCGTATACCATGATATTGAGTGCGTATGAAGAGTTTAAATATTGTCAGCAGGCTTTGCGTCTGGGGGCAAAGGAGTACCTCCTGAAGCCGGTGAGGTCCTCCGATATTCTGCAGATGGCAAATCATGCGGCGGACGAACTGTTTGGACCTGTGGAGCAGATCCAGATAGAATCGGCTGAGGAGAAAAATTATCTGGTGGAACTTGCAAAGGAATATGTGGAGGAACATTATTATGAAAATCGCGTGAAACGTTGCCGCATA
>DKWV01000016.1:0-26197 GCA_002491905.1 Lachnospiraceae bacterium UBA7143
AAGTTTTTATTCCTCAACGCTGAGGAGCCGCGCTTTGATATATTGCACAAGAAGATCGGTTATTTTTGTACTGTACTTTTCGAAAATTTGTGTTAAAATTGAAAATGACAGGCTTGTCGGGACTTGGCAGCCGGTTTACATTCAGTATGGATTGAGAGTGCTTTGAAAAACGGAAGTGAGTGAAAAATCATGGAGAAGACACAGTTAGAGAAAGAGGACATTGCCTACAGACAGCAGGTGGTGAATGAATACAGGGCGGATGTGGAAAAACTGGCGCGCTATCTGCCCTGGCTTGAGAGCAAGAAGGGGATGAGCGTACAGCAGAGCTACTCCGGTTCGGGGATTGAAGAACATTCCATTGCATTCCCGGTGTATGACGGCACGTTGATGAACTTCATCAGGGAGGCCCAGCGGACGAAACTTATGGACCGAAATTACAGATATGTCTATTCAAGGAACAGGATTCGTATTCTGGAGGACGAGCTTCTGGCCATTAAGAGGGCGGACATCAGGGAAATGGATGTGCTGAAGGGCATTCTTTCCAGATATGTGATGGAGGGCATGACAAAGGGCAGAAGATGGTCTGAAGCGGTGGAGAACGGTATCTTTTTGAATGTGATTAAGAAGATGAAGGAGAATCTGGATTTCTGGGATCATCCGGTACAGACCAGAGTGGTCAACGTTAAGAAAGAAGAAAAATAGGAGAGGTACAGGGAGCGGGGAAAGAGAAACAATGGGAGAAAAATCAGCGCAGAAAAGGAAGTACATACTGGATACAGCCAGAAAGGTTTTTGTGGAAAAAGGGTTTAAGAGCGTGACCATGAAGGACATTGTGGAGGCCTGTGAGATCAGCCGGGGCGGTCTGTATCTGTATTTTGAAAGCACGGACCAGATTTTAATGGAAGTGCTGCAGATGGAAGCGGATGAGACAGATGATGTTTTCACGGAAAGAATTGCCAGGGAGGATACGGCGGCGGATATCCTGACGCTTTTCCTGAAAGAACAGAAAAAGGAACTTCTGCAGAATAAGGATAATTTGACCGTCGCGGTCTATGAGTATTTTTTTGCCCATAAGTCGACCGATAAGAACAATATGCTGCACAGGCAGTTTGACGCCGGTGTCAGGGTGCTCGAAAAGCTGATAGAGGCAGGGATTGCCAGCGGGGAGTTTTACTGCGAGAACCCGAAGGGGGCGGCGGCCAATATCATGTATGTGCTGGAGGGACTGAAGATTAATGCGCAGACCTTTGGCATTACGGAAAAGATGGTGGATGAGCAGCTGCTTTATATTATGCAGGGACTGATTGTGGATTTTGAGTAAGACGGAATGCCGTTCTGATATTCTTATGGAAAGTAAAGGGATTTGCCAAATTGGTAATTGGCAGATCTCTTTTTATTGTGTATGATAGAGATAAATGCAGGAGCGTAGAGATACCCGGGAAGAACGCTGTCAACGAACGCTCCGAAATGGAGGATATTTGAATGAAGCAAAAGAAACCTAAAATGATTTCTTGGAAACGCGGGGTCTCTACTCTGCTGGCAGCGGTGATGGTTCTGACTGCTGCGCCGCAGACCGGCCTTACCACGCATGCTGCAGAGGGGGGTAAAAAGTTAGAGTACAGCGGTGTCGCTGTGGATGCACAGGCGTTTTCGACGGAGGATGCTGCGGCCGGTGCAGACGGTCAGGACAACAATGAGGATGACGGCACAACCGTGCCCGTAGACACGGGAGCCGGCGGTGATACGGCACAACCGGGAGACGGACAGACCGGCGGCGGATCGGAAGAATCCGGTGACGGTTCAGAGAATGGCGGAGACATGCAGCCGGAAAATCCCGGCCATGAGGGAACCCCCGACGATACGGAAACCCCGGATCAGGGAGAAAACCCAGGCGGTACGGAAGAACCGGGAGAGGCTGCGGATCCCGACAAGGAGCAGAACGGTGATGGAGAAGATACGGCGGATATCGTGGATGATAAAGAAACCGTATCGGAGAATACGCTCACCGTGGAGACGATGGCCGAAGAGGATGCTTTGAAAAGCGCTAGGAGTCTCAGTTATAAAGGGGAGATTAAGGAGGACCAGGACGGTGACTGGACATATAAGCGTCTGCGTATATCAGCTTTTGAGGGCGGCGGGACCGCACCGCTAAGTGACGTGCAGATTGTGGAGATCCTTAACAGTTATGCGGAGGATGAGAGCCAGCGGTTTGAGTGTGTCGAGCTGCAGATGGCAGATACGAGCGGTAAGGGCAGGAAGATCAAAAAAGATGTTCTGAATGCGGCAAACGGGATTTTGAAACGGGATCACCATGACGATAAGGAAAATAGGGATAGATACTGGATTGACTATAATTTTGACAATGAACAGAAGGGGACATATTTACATTTCAGCCTTGACCACCCGGAGGATATTGAAAAAGATATCAGTGCGGATGTGACTGTGAATCCTGTTCAGGGTCTGGGCGTGAAGGTGAAGTCCACTATGGGCACTTTCCCGGCGGAGAATGTCTCTGTGGGTATAGGCGGAGACGGCATGACTGAGAGCCTTGCCGGGAGTCTTGACGGAGTCGGTGAAGAGGTCGACGATGGCTGGGAGTTAAAAAAATACAGCGTATTTACGCTGGCATCGGGCAAGCCGGCAGCGGTTGTGCACGGCATAGATGTGCGGTATGAAGAAAACGAAATCCGCATGGATATCAGGGAACTAAAGGCCGGGACAGAGTATCTGGCAGCGCCGGTCAGGACAGACGGAGAAACGGTTGCGGCGGGCGCGTCGAAGAAACTGACTCCGCCGTCAGGTGCGACAAATGTGGAGTGGAAGTCCTACACGCCTGATGTGGCTTCAGTCAGTGCAGCCGGAGAACTGTCTGCGTGGGAGGAAGGGGAGGCGCTGTACGGCGTGCTCTATAAGTCGAATAATGTACAGAAAGCCGATCTCTACAGAATGAAGGTGAGCAGGGAACTGCTCGGCATGAAATTCCTCGAAGACGAAATTACGCTGAAAAAGGGAGAGGGGGCCAACCTGCATCTTAATTTCTACCCTTCTGATTTTGACTGCGATCCGAATGATACCACTCGGATCAGGTGGGAGATAACGGACTCGAAACCCGCGGCGGGCTCAGGAGCGGTCATAGAATTGGGAGTAAGATATGAAGATGATGAGGAGGGGTATCGGCGGCTGATAAATTCCGAAAACCAGGGTGATATCGCAGCAGTGAATCCCGGTACAGCGACTGTCAAGGTTACTTATATCAAAAATATCAAAAATCAACAGAATTCGGACGATCCGAATAATCAGGGGTCCGGACAGAGTGAAGAGACTCCCATCACGGCGGAGTGTAAGATTACTGTGGAAGACGGACTCGAATGGGATGATAGTCTGGAGCAGGAATTAACAGAGAATAATACCTATGCGGTCGTCGGCTGTGACACGACGCTGGCTGACGTAAAACTTCCGACAGGCTGGGAGTGGGTTAATAAAGATCTGTCGCTTGCGCCTTATGCGGATACGGATGGTCATGACTTTGCCGTGAAGTGTACGAAAGAGGGCAAGAGCGGGGAATTTCTGGCTCATGTCAGGATGGTCAAAGTCAGGGAGATCGTCATGACCTCGCTGCAGAAGAATGATTCGGAAACTGATCCAAAGACGGAGTGGGTCGACTGGGTTCCCGACTCTGTGACGGAGGGCGATGTCGTTACGCTGGGTTTCCGGTACGAATGGGACAATATTCTTTGGGATGATGAAAAGGATGAGCCGGATGCTGCTGAATCTGCGGCAGTTGAGGCCAAACTGGCGAAAAAATATACAGTTGAGTGGAGCGCGCCTAAGAATGAGACGCTTGACGAGGGTCAGGAGGGACAGAAATATACCGCTAAAATTAAAAGCGGGAAGACGGAAAAGAAAACCTTCACGGTATCTGTGAAAGAAGAGAACAAAGTTCTTTGGAAGACGAGCCGCACGCTCGCCGTGCTCCCGGAGGGAACCGAGCTGTTTGACTGGGGGCTGATAGAAGAAAGCACGGAAGGGGACGCTCTGTATGATGATATGGCGTATGATGACGGTGGTAAGGCGGTCAGCATAACGCTGAAGGTGAAAATGCCGAAGAAGGATTATGATAAGTGGAAACTGACCTATACGAGTCTGGACAGTTCGATCCTGCAGCTGAAAACCCCGACAGTAACGGCGGGGAGCGTCAAAGGAGAGAATGATCAGAATGTAGACGCTGCCATTGTGGAGATTCCCTGTACCCAGAAGAGCACGGGAAGGGTGTGGATCCAGGTCACGGCGCAGGATGCACTGAAATCCTCCTTTAAGTTCAAATTAGACCTGGAGGATAAGCAGCCTACGATTCTGGGCGCTGCGACGAAGACGATCAACAAAGCGGCTGCAGACCGTTTCGTGCCGGTTTTTGTGAGTACGAGCGAGAGCTTCCCGCTTGTGGAGGAGAATAATCTTCCGGCAGTCTCTGTAGAGGAGGTAAAGACCGGGAAAACGGATGCGTCAGCCTACTTTGAGTTGAAGGATATCAAAGAGCTGAGCAGGGCGGAAGCGGCGGCATTGACTGACGAAAATCCCGATCAGGGCGAACCTGCCCCGTCTGAGCCTTACATCGGCGTCTACAGTATGAACATTAGCTTGAAGGACACAGACCTTTCCGGGCTGAAAGCCGGAAATTATACGGTAAAACTTAAGTTTAAGACCAGGGCGGTATGGGAAGAAAACAGGCAGGAAGAGCAGAGCGTCAGCCTGACCGTGAAGGTAACGGACGTCAAACCAAAGGTGACTTTTAAGCAGACAAAGAAGGTGAATCTGTTCTACACGGATGTCGAGGGAGCGGGAACGCTGCAGATCAATACGGCGGAGAATGTCACGGGCGTTACGCTGAAAGATTATGCGGATAAGAATCCGAACAAAAACGCGTCCTGCCACTATGAGGTAAAGACGGAGAAAGATGATGACGGCAATACGGTCTATAAGATCGTGAGAAAGGGCAGTCTGAATGCGAGTGCGTTTAATGAGAAATTAAAGAAGGGTACTCTCGAATATACAGTAGAGGGCTATGCGGGTACTTTCTCGACTGTGTTTAACGTGGCGACGGAGAATAAGGCGCCTACAGTCGTGCTCTCGGCGAAATCCGAGACGCTCTATCCCGATCTGGGGTATACGGATTCCTGGATCTTCATGTCAGACAAGGCTACAGGAGATGCGATTGTGCCGGTTGAGGCAACGTATTATGAGGGAAAAGGGGCAAAGAGGAAGGATACGAAACTGGAGATTGGGAAATTTCCTGATAATCTGACTGATGAGTGGTCGCAGCAGAACGAGAAGGAGATCACAGGCGGCAGCAGCAAGAATAAATACGGGCTGTTCGTAACCAATGACGGCAACATTGTTTCCAGATTACGGGAGGCTGACAGCTATAAGAAAAATGCGGACACCATGAATCTGGAGATACGCAAGGCAAACTGGAGCAAACCTGTTGCGGTCTCTTACAAGCTGCAGGTGGAAAGCGGCCCGAAGGCGAAACCGAAGCTGGTTCTGGGCAAGGCGACTCTGACCCTGAACAAAAATGCCGGGGTATGGCGCGGCCAGCAGGAGAGAACGACCCTGCGCCTGAAAGGAAGCAATAACAGGATCATGCAGGAAGATGATTATTGGGTGTCCATCACCGGACAGGACGATCAGTCAAAGGCGGAGCTGAAAGGAAGAGCGAGCAGTCTTGTGGTGCAGCATTGGGCCGGGGACGACGACAACGGAGAAATAATTGTCCGTTTCAGTGATGCCGATATTGCGCCGGGTAACTACAAGTTCAGGATCGATGCAGGAAAGAATGATGGCGGCATATACGCTTCTACGGTGCTGACGGTGAAGATCGTGGATAAGACCGTGAAGCAGAGCCTCAAAGTGGCACAGAAGGGATCAATCGATGTGCTGAACAGAGAAGGCACTTCCATCACGTTTACACCAAAGCTCAGCAACCTGACAGGAACCGTCGAGGATGGCAGGCTGGCAGGCAAAGATGCGGACCTGTTTGAGAACTGGTTCGAGGATGGAAAGCTGGTTGTAAAAGCGAGAGGCGGGACGAGATACTCGACAAAGATCACCTATGAGGTCCACACGGTGTTCCGGGTGCAGACCGAAGACTGGCGGAGTTATGAGATCAGCAGTGCCAATGATCCCGCGTCGAAACCGTTCAAGATCAAAGTGAAGCAGGGAAAACCGAAGCTGACGGTGGCGGCTGTCGATGGCAATACCATCTACCGCCAGCGTGACAACCGGGTGGATATTCGGATAGAGGCCATGCTCGGCAAACAGGAAGTGGAGATAGAGGATGCATGGCTGCTCAACTACGGGAATGATATTTATCTGGAAGATACAGAATATTCGTATGAAGACGAAGAAGGAAATTCGCAGACAGATCAGGTACGTTACAATCCTGGGACGAAATCCGTTCGGATTGCATTAAAGGATGCCGGGCAGGCCAATGAGTTCCGGAAGAACGGCACCTACAAGGTAAAGCTTGCGGTGCGCTACTGCGAAAGGGCGGGCGATGTGAAGACAGCGGAAGTTACCTGTCCGATCATAATCAGGTAATGATTCGAGTAAAAATTGAGTAAGCATAAGGAGGAGACGATTGTGGAACCCGGCGGTTTTGCAATCGTCTCTTTCCAAATTGGGAATTAGCATGTATAATAAACCAAGATATACACTTGTGAATGAGAACGGTTATTACAAGAATAAGGAGAAACCATCATGGGAAATGTCAGACGAATTTATGTGGAAAAGAAGGAGCCGTTTGCGGTTAAGGCGAGGGAGCTTAAGGAGGAGATTGAAAGCTTTCTGGGCATAAAGAGCGTGGAGCAGGTGCGGGTTTTTATCCGCTATGACGTGGAGAATATCTCAGATGACGTTTTTGAGAGAGCCTGCCGCACGGTGTTCTCAGAACCGCCGGTGGATATTTTATACCGGGAAAATATTGAGATTTCGGAAAACGGGCGGGCATTTTCCGTGGAGTTCCTTCCGGGGCAGTTTGACCAGCGGGCGGATTCCGCCGTGCAGTGCGTGCAGTTCCTAAAAGAGGACGAGGAGCCGATTATCAGGACGGCGGTGACTTATTTAGTCAACGGAAACGTTACGGATGAGGAACTTGCGCGGATTAAGGCTTACTGTATCAACCCGGTGGATTCGAGAGAGACTGGTATGGTAAAGCCGGAGACGCTGGCTCTGGCCTATGAGGAGCCTGCGGATGTGGCAGTGTTTGACGGTTTCGTCTCTATGCCGGAGGAAGATCTTAAGAAGCTGTATGATTCTCTTGGACTGGCTATGACGTTCAAGGATTTTCTGCATATTCAGAATTATTATAAGGGTGAGGAGCACAGAGATCCTACCATGACGGAGATCCGTGTGCTGGATACCTACTGGTCTGATCATTGCCGCCATACGACTTTTTCTACAGAACTGAAGAACGTGAGCTTTGGAGAGGGCCGTTATCGCGAGCCTATTGAGAAAACCTATCAGGATTATCTCAAGACCCGGGAGGAGATTTTTAAGGGCAGGGAGGACAAGTTTGTCTGCCTGATGGATCTGGCGCTGATGGCGATGCGGAAGCTGAAAAAGGACGGGAAACTGGATGATATGGAAGAGTCCGATGAAATCAACGCCTGTTCCGTGGTGGTGCCGGTGGAGATGGATTACGGCGGCGGCCCGGTGAAGGAGGAGTGGCTCGTCTTTTTCAAGAACGAGACGCACAACCATCCCACGGAGATCGAGCCATTCGGTGGAGCAGCCACCTGTCTGGGTGGTGCGATCCGGGATCCCCTTTCGGGCAGGGGATATGTCTATCAGGCGATGCGCGTGACCGGGGCGGCAGATCCCACGGTGCCGGTGGCAGATACATTAAAAGGGAAACTGCCTCAGAAGAAGCTGGTGCGGGGGGCGGCCAACGGCTATTCATCCTACGGCAACCAGATCGGTCTGGCGACCGGATTGGTCAAAGAGATTTATCACCCGAATTACGTGGCGAAACGTATGGAGATCGGCGCGGTGATGGGCGCGGCGCCGAGAAAAAATGTAATACGGGAAAATTCCGATCCTGATGATATCATTATTCTTCTGGGCGGCAGAACCGGGCGCGACGGCTGCGGCGGTGCCACGGGTTCCTCCAAGGTGCACACGGAGAAGTCCATTGATACCTGCGGCGCTGAGGTACAGAAGGGAAATGCGCCCACAGAGCGGAAAATTCAGAGGTTGTTCAGACGCGAGGAAGTGAGCCGTCTGATTAAGAAATGTAATGATTTTGGCGCGGGCGGCGTGTCTGTGGCTATCGGCGAGCTGGCGGACGGTCTCGTGGTGGATTTGGACAAGGTGCCGAAGAAGTATGCGGGACTGGACGGGACGGAGCTTGCGATCTCCGAGTCTCAGGAGCGTATGGCGGTGGTGGTATCGCCTGCTGATGTAGATACTTTCCTCGGTTATGCTGCGCAGGAAAATCTGGAGGCGGTGCCCGTGGCGGTAGTCACCAAGGAACCCCGGCTGGTGCTCAAATGGCGCGGACAGAAAATCGTGGATCTGTCCAGAGCGTTTCTGGATACCAACGGCGCCCATCAGGAGACGGACGTCTATGTGGAAATTCCCGATGAGAAAGAAGATTATCTGAAGAAGATTGTAACGCCTGCGGTTGCGGAGGTACTCGCCGGAGGGGATGTGAAGGCGGCGTGGCTTTCTCTTCTGGGCGATCTGAATGTCTGCTCCCAGAAGGGGCTTGTGGAGATGTTTGACGCCTCGATCGGCGCAGGCAGCGTATATATGCCCTACGGTGGTAAGTATCAGCTGACGGAGACGCAGGCTATGGTGGCGAAACTTCCGACTTTGGAGGGGAAGACAGACACGGTAACTATGATGAGTTATGGCTTTGATCCTTACCTGTCGAGTTGGAGCCCGTATCACGGCGCGGTTTACGCTGTGACGGAGTCCATGGCTAAGATCGTGGCTAACGGCGGAGATTATAAGACGATCCGCTTTACCTTCCAGGAGTATTTCCGGCGCATGAGCGAGGAGCCGTCCCGCTGGAGCCAGCCGTTCTCGGCGCTTCTCGGGGCTTATGACGCGCAGATGAAGTACGGTCTGCCTTCTATCGGCGGCAAGGATTCCATGTCCGGCACCTTCAACGATATTGACGTGCCGCCCACGCTGGTGTCCTTTGCGGTGAATGTGAATAAGAGTGGTAACATCGTCACACCTGAATTAAAATACCCGGGGGATCGTCTGGTGCGGTTCTGCATACCGAAGGATGATTATGATCTGCCGGTCTATGAAGGGGTTATGGCACTCTATGATAAGATTATGACATTAATGTCAGAGTATGCTGACGCAGATATCATAAATGGAATGCCGGTAAAGATTAAGAAGAGAAAGATTGTGGCGGCCTATGCGCTGGATGCAAAGGGCGTGGCGGCGGCCGTGAGTAAGATGGCTTTCGGAAACGGCCTCGGTGTGGCGGTAGATTCTTCTTATAAGGCGGAAGCCCTGTTTGACAACGGTCTTGGCGATATCGTGGCGGAGATGCCTGCAAAAGAGGTGCACCATTTAAAGGCGCTGGGAATTTCCTATGAGGAAATCGGCACCGTGACGGCGGACGGCGCGTTCACCTACGGGTCCATGAAGATTGACCAGAATGAGGCATTGCAGGTGTGGCGCACGAAACTCGACAAGGTATTTCCCTATACGGCCGGAAAGGATAAGAGTCCGGTGGCCTCGGAGCTTTACCGCGCAGACAGCATTTATGTGTGCAAAAATAAAGTGGCGAAGCCCACGGTATTTATTCCAGTATTCCCGGGAACGAACTGTGAGTACGACAGCGCGAAGGCGTTTGAGAACGCCGGAGCGGAGACTGTTGTAAAGGTGTTTAAGAACCAGAACGCGGCGGATATCAGGGAGAGCGTGGAGGCTTTTGAGAAGGCGATCGGGCAGGCGCAGATCATTATGTTCCCCGGCGGTTTCTCCGCGGGCGACGAGCCGGACGGCTCCGCCAAATTCTTTGCCACGGCTTTTCAGAATGAGAAGATAAAGGAGGCCGTGATGCGGCTTCTGAACGAGCGGGACGGTCTTGCACTGGGAATCTGCAACGGTTTCCAGGCGCTGATCAAGTTGGGGCTTGTGCCATATGGCGAGATTCGGGGGCAGGAGGAGGATTCGCCTACCCTGACTTTCAATACGGTGAACCGCCATATTTCCAAGATGGTTTATTTGCGAGTGGTCTCCAACAAGTCGCCCTGGCTTGCGGGCGTGGAACTTGGCCAAACTTATGTAAACCCGGCGTCCCACGGAGAGGGACGGTTTGTGGCGCCAAAGGAGTGTATTGACAGGCTGTTTGCAAACGGGCAGGTGGCAACCCAGTATGCGGATGCCGATGGCAATGTGTCTATGGACGAGGAGTGGAACATCAACGGCTCCTACGCTTCGATCGAGGGCATTACTTCCCCGGATGGGCGCTGCCTTGGCAAGATGGCGCACGCGGAGAGACGGGGCGAGTCCGTGGCGGTGAATATCTTCGGCGAGCAGGATATGAAGATCTTTGAGAGCGGGGTGGCGTATTTCAGATAAGGATTTAAAAAGACCACTTGACATTATCCGTGTCAAGTGGTATTCTATAGAAAATTTAACGAGGTAAACCGTTGAAGCGGAGATAAAGGTGATGATGCCTTTACAGAGAGCCTGTGCTGCTGAGATCAGGTAAGAAACAAGTCATCAAATGGACCGCTGAGGGTGCAGTCAAATGCGCGGGAGCGCAGAGTATTCTGCAACGTGGGGCACGCGTCAGAGGCCGGGGATATGTTGGTATCCTGCTAAGGGCACGGGAGTTTCCCGTGAATCAAGGTGGCACCGCGGATTGAGTCAATTCGTCCTTGACAGATGGAAAGAAATTCTGTCAAGGGCGTTTTTTTGCGCGATAAGCAGAGTCAGAAAGCGGCAGAGTCGGGCTGCATGCTTGCATGCGAGACAGAATATGACGATTTATGACGAGCAACGCGAATGAGAGATGCGAAGCATCTCGAATCTGCTTATCGCAAGAGCAGACCCAGAAAGGAGCACCTATGAAATTTTTACCCTCTATCGAAGAAGTGAAAAGGATCGCGGACACCGGGGAATACAAGGTGGTTCCGGTGAGCTGCGAAATGCTCTCGGACATCTGTACACCGATCGAGGCGCTTCGGATTCTGAAAAATGTATCGAACCACTGTTATGTGCTGGAATCGGTAGCGGAGAAGGAAAAGTGGGGGCGCTATACTTTTCTTGGATACGATCCGAAGCTGGAAATCACCTGCATGGACGGGGAGATGAAGGTGGGAGACGTGACCCTGCATACGGAGGACCCGTCAGCGCAGCTTCGGCAGATTCTATCCGAATATAAAAGCCCGCGCTTCGATTATCTGCCATCCTTTACAGGAGGCCTGGTCGGCTATTTTTCCTACGATTATCTGGGATACAGCGAGCCGTCGATCCGGGTGGGCGTGCAGGATACGGAGGCGTTCAAGGACGTGGATCTGATGCTCTTCGACAAGGTGATTGCCTTTGACAATTTCCGGCAGAAAATGATTCTGATTGTCAATATGTCTTTGGAGGATGCGGAGACGGGCTACAATAAGGCGGTCAGGGAACTGCGGCAGCTTGCCGATCTGCTCCGTACCGGGGAGAAGAAAAAGGAGCAGGGTGGACGGCTTCTCGGCGGGGTGACACCCCTTTTTG
This sequence comes from Lachnospiraceae bacterium UBA7143, assembly GCA_002491905.1. Classification (GTDB taxonomy): domain Bacteria; phylum Bacillota; class Clostridia; order Lachnospirales; family Lachnospiraceae; genus UBA3282. Next base: position 11,749 of record DKWV01000016.1, read on the forward strand.
AAAAGGAGGCATACTGTGGTATCGTGGAGCGGGCGAAGCGCTATATACGGGAGGGGGACATTTTCCAGATCGTACTTTCCAACCGGCTGGAGGCGCCCTTTGAGGGAAGCCTGCTCAACACTTACCGGGTGCTGCGGACGACGAACCCGTCGCCTTACATGTTTTACTTTTCGGGTACGGATGTGGAAGTGGCGGGCGCCTCCCCGGAGACTCTGGTTAAGCTGGAGGACGGCGTGCTTCACACGTTTCCGCTGGCTGGAACAAGGCCGAGGGGAGAGACCAGGGAAGAGGACGAAAGGCTTGAGGCGGAGCTTCTGGCGGATGAAAAGGAGCTGGCGGAGCACAATATGCTGGTGGACCTGGGGCGGAACGATCTGGGAAAGATCAGCAGATTCGGCACGGTTCAGGTGGAAAAGCTGCACTCTGTTGAGAGATACTCCCATGTGATGCACATCGGCTCCACGGTGCGGGGGCGGATCAGGGAGGAGGTTGACGCGCTGGACGCCATTGAGGCGGTGCTGCCTGCAGGCACGCTCTCAGGTGCGCCGAAGATCAGGGCCTGTCAGCTCATCGGGGAGCTGGAGAACAACAAGCGGGGTATCTACGGCGGCGCCATCGGGTATATTGACTTTACCGGCAACATGGACACCTGTATCGCCATCCGCATTGCCTATAAGAAAAACGGGCGCGTGTTCGTCAGAAGCGGGGCGGGAATTGTGGCGGACTCCGATCCCGAAAAAGAGTATAACGAGTGTATCAACAAGGCGAAGGCTGTCATCCGGGCACTGGAGCTTGGGCAGGAAGAGGAGTGAGCGGACATGATACTACTGATTGACAATTACGACAGTTTTTCTTATAACCTTTACCAGATGATCGGTGAGATCAATCCCGATATCCGGGTGATCCGCAATGATGAGATGACCGTCCCGGAAATCAGGGCGCTTGCTCCTGAACGGATCATTCTTTCGCCGGGGCCGGGGCGGCCGGAGCAGGCGGGAATCATTGTGGAGGCGGCGGGGACACTGGGCAGGGAAATCCCAATACTGGGCGTCTGTCTGGGGCATCAGGCCATCTGTCTGGCTTATGGGGCCACGATCACCTACGCGAAGAAACTGATGCACGGTAAGCAGTCGGAAATCAGGTTTGACAGGGAATGTCCGCTGTTCCGGGGCTGCCCGGATGGCATGGCAGTAGCCAGATACCATTCGCTGGCGGCGGAGGAGCGAACGATCCCGGAATGCCTGCAGGTGACGGCGCGCACGGCGGACGGGGAAGTGATGGCGGTACAGCACAGGGAATTTCCCGTTTATGGCGTACAGTTTCACCCGGAGTCCATTATGACGCCGGACGGGAAGAGAATGCTGGAAAATTTTATGGCGGTGTAAGGAAGAGAGGATGGAGATTATGATTAAAGAGGCAATCGTAAAAATTGTAAATAAGGGGGATCTCACCTACGATGAGGCATATGCGGTGATGAATGAGATCATGAGCGGGGAGACCACGCCGACCCAGAACGCGGCGTTTCTGGCGGCGCTCTCCACCAAGAGCGCGAAGGCGGAGACGACGGACGAGATTGCCGGGTGCGCGGCGGCCATGAGGGATCATGCCATCAGGCTTGAGACGGATATGGAACTTTTTGAGATCGTGGGAACCGGCGGAGACAACGCCCACAGCTTTAACATCTCCACCACTTCCGCGCTTGTGTGCGCGGCGGGCGGCATGAAGGTGGCCAAGCACGGTAACCGTGCGGCATCTTCCAAGTGCGGCACGGCGGACTGTCTGGAGGCGCTGGGCGTCAATATCGAGCAGAGCCCGGAACTGTGCGAGAAACTTCTGCGGGAGGTGGGCATGTGTTTTTTCTTTGCCCAGAAGTACCACACTTCCATGAAATATGTGGGCGCGATCCGCAAGGAACTGGGATTCCGCACCGTGTTTAACATTCTCGGTCCGCTGACCAATCCGGGCAGCCCGAAGCGGCAGCTTCTTGGCGTGTATGACGAGTATCTGGCGGAGCCGCTGGCGCAGGTGCTGATCAGTCTGGGCGTGGAGCGGGGTATGGTGGTTTACGGCACGGATAAGCTGGATGAAATCTCCATGAGCGCCCCCACTACCATATGCGAATTTAAGGACGGCTGGTTTAAGACTTACACCGTCTGCCCGGAGGACTTTGGGTTTGAACGGTGCACGAAGGCCGATCTGGAGGGCGGCACGCCGGAGGAGAACGCAAAAATAACACGTGATATATTAAACGGTGAAAAGGGACATAAGAGAAATGCCGTGCTGCTGAATGCGGGCGCGGCACTCTATATCGACGGCAAGGCGGAGAACATGGCGGATGGCGTCAGGCTGGCGGCTGATATCATTGACTCGGGAAAGGCGGCTGAGACGCTGGAGCGGTTTATTGAGTTGAGCAATAAATAACTGCCGTTCTTTGAAATGAGAGGGACAGGGTGGCAGCGGATTGATCGGGAAAAAAGAAAAAAATAATTAAAACAGGATTTAACGAGGAAAAGGCTGGAAAATAACAATGGCAAATATTTTGGAACAGTTGGCGGAGCATGCGGCATACCGCACGGAACAGGCGAAGAAAAAAATGCCGCCCACAGAAATAAAAAATCAGGCGTTATCTATGGAAAAGGGAGATTTCGTTTTTGAGAAAGCGCTGCGAAAACCGGGAATTTCTTTTATCTGCGAATGCAAGAAGGCTTCTCCGTCAAAGGGGCTGATCGCGCCGGAGTTCCCCTATCTGGAGATAGCGGAAGAGTATGAGGCGGCGGGGGCGGATGCCATTTCCATGCTGACGGAGCCGAAGTGGTTTCTGGGGAGTGATGCGTATCTGCGGGAGATTGCGGCAGCTGTCTCCATTCCCTGTTTGAGAAAAGACTTTACGGTGGACGAATACATGATTTATGAGGCGAAGCTGCTCGGCGCTTCGGCGGTGCTCTTAATCTGCTCGATCTTAAGCGGGGAACAGCTCGGGGAATATCTGGCAGTCTGCGATAAGCTTGGTCTGTCTGCGCTGGTGGAGGTGCACGATGAGGCGGAGGTGGATATGGCGCTTGCGGCGGGGGCGCGCGTGGTCGGCGTGAACAACCGTAATCTGAAGGATTTTACGGTGGACACGGAGAACAGCCGCAGACTGCGTGAGCGGATTCCGGCAGATGTGCTGTTTGTATCCGAGAGCGGCGTGAGTGGGCCGGAGGATGTGAGGAGACTTGCAGAGATTGGTGCGGACGCGGTGCTGGTGGGCGAGGCGCTGATGCGGGCTTCCGATAAAAAACAGATGTTGTCGCAACTTCGTAGTTTGTGAGAGTGTACGAATATCATAAGCAACGCAGACGCGCTTTCGCTCCGTTCCAAGCGTAGCAGTGCTAAATTCGTGAAAAACCTCATTAAGCACTGACAGTTTTAATCCGAAGGATTTAAACAGTTTCCAAGGGTCTGCTTATGTTTATGAAATTCGTACATTTGCCATAGGGTATCGAACAAATTTGGATGTTGCGAGGATGGAAATATAGTATATGAGGTAAATAGACAGTATGGAACAGGCAGAAAAAAGTAAAATCAAGATTAAACTGTGTGGATTAACTCGTCCAAGTGACATTGAAACGGCAAATTTGCTGCATCCTGATTATGTCGGATTTGTTTTTGCAAAAAAGAGCAGGCGTTATGTATCTTTGGAGCGGGTGAGAACATTAAAAGAACTTTTACACCCGGAGATTTCGGCAGTGGGCGTGTTTGTGGACGAGGAGCCGGAGGCGGTGGCTGCCTGGCTTTCGTCAGGGGTGATTGACATGGCGCAGCTTCACGGCGGGGAGGACGAGGCTTACATTGGGAAAATGCGTGAACTGACGGATAAGCCTGTCATAAAAGCCTTTTCCGTCAGAGACGGACAGGATATCAGGAGAGCGTGCGACAGCACGGCGGACTTCGTGCTTTTGGATGCGGGGGACGGCGGCACGGGAACCGCTTTTGACAGGGAGCTGCTTGCAGGGATGAACCGGCCCTATTTTCTGGCGGGCGGGCTGGACCCTTCCACGGTGGGGGAGGCTGTGAGGCGGTGGCAGCCCTATGCGGTGGATGTGAGCTCGGGCATTGAGACGGACGGCTATAAGGATGCGGAAAAGATGCAGGCTTTTGTGGAGTGTGTGAGAGGAGGTAACAAGGCATTATGACAAACAATAACGGACGCTTCGGTATCCACGGCGGACAGTATATCCCGGAGACACTGATGAATGCGGTGATTGAGCTGGAGGAGGCTTACAACCATTATAAGGAGGACGCAGACTTTAACAGAGAGCTGACAGCGCTCTTTAACGACTATGCCGGAAGACCCTCCCGGCTGTATTATGCGAAGAAGATGACGGAAGATCTGGGGGGCGCGAAGATTTACCTGAAAAGGGAAGACCTGAACCATACCGGTTCCCACAAGATCAACAATGTGCTGGGACAGGCGCTTCTGGCCAAAAAGATGGGAAAGACGAGGCTGATTGCGGAGACGGGAGCCGGGCAGCACGGTGTGGCGACAGCCACGGCGGCAGCCCTGATGGGGATGGAATGTGTGGTCTTTATGGGAGAGGAGGATACAGTCCGTCAGGCCTTGAATGTTTACCGCATGCGGCTGCTTGGGGCGGAAGTGGTTCCGGTAAAAACAGGGACGGCCACTCTGAAGGACGCGGTGTCCGAGGCCATGCGCGAATGGACTTCCCGGATTGCGGATACCCACTACTGTCTCGGCTCTGTGATGGGACCCCATCCGTTCCCGACGATTGTCCGGGATTTTCAGGCGGTTATTTCCAGGGAGATTAAAGCGCAGCTTGCGGAGAGGGAGGGAAAGCTCCCCGACGCGGTGATTGCCTGCGTGGGCGGCGGCTCCAATGCGATGGGGAGTTTCTACCATTTCATAGAGGACAAGGGAGTGCGCCTGATCGGCTGTGAGGCGGCGGGCAGGGGGATAGACACCTTTGAGACGGCGGCTACCATAAGTACAGGACGGCTGGGTATTTTCCACGGTATGAAGTCCTACTTCTGTCAGGACAAATACGGACAGATCGCGCCGGTTTACTCCATCTCGGCGGGACTGGATTATCCGGGAATTGGGCCGGAACACGCCCATCTTCACGATATCGGGCGGGCGGAGTATGTGCCGGTCACGGACGACGAAGCGGTGGATGCTTTTGAGTATCTGTCCAGGATGGAGGGAATTATCCCCGCCATTGAGTCGGCCCATGCGGTGGCATACGCCAGAAAAATTGCACCCGTTATGGGAAAAGAGCAGATTATTGTCATTACCATATCCGGAAGGGGAGATAAGGACTGCGCCGCGATCGCGCGTTACAGAGGGGAGGATATCCATGAGTAAGATTGGAAAAGCTTTTGAAAACGGTAAGGCGTTTATCGCCTTTTTGACCTGTGGCGACCCGGATCTGGAGACAACTGCGGCCTGTGTCCGGGCGGCGGTGGAAAACGGCGCGGATCTCATTGAGCTGGGGATTCCCTTTTCCGATCCCACGGCGGAGGGGCCTGTGATACAGGGGGCTAACCTGCGGGCATTGACTGGAGGAGTCACTACAGACCGTGTTTTTGATCTGGTGAGGGAACTGCGGAAGGACGTGCAGACGCCGATGGTGTTTATGACTTATGCCAATGTGATTTTTTCATATGGGGCGGAGCGTTTCCTTTCCACATGCAGGGAAATAGGCATGGACGGACTGATTCTGCCCGATCTTCCCTATGAGGAGAAGGAGGAGTTCCTGCCGCTTTGCCATACTTACGGCGTGGATCTGGTTTCCCTGGTTGCGCCCACCTCTGAAAATCGGATTGCCATGATTGCAAAGGAGGCGGAAGGGTTTCTCTATGTGGTGTCCAGTCTGGGCGTTACCGGCACCAGAAGCGAGATCACGACGGATTTAAAGTCGATTGTGGAAGTGATTCGGCAGAATACGGATATACCGTGCGCTATCGGGTTTGGCATTTCCACGCCGGAGCAGGCGGCAAAGATGGCGGGTCTTTCGGACGGGGCGATTGTGGGGTCGGCCATTGTGAAGATCATAGAAAAGTATGGGAAAGACGCGCCTTTGCATGTGGGTGAGTATGTGCGGGGGATGAAGGAGGCGGTCTGCCGCGTATGATGACGCCGTAGGTCGGATATTTGTTTGATTTTCAGTTGAAGCCGCATTCCGCTTGTGCTATAATTAGTCGATTGTGAATGGATTTGTTGGCTTGGAGGACGAGGATGAAATCATTTTTAATACTGGAAGACGGCACTGTGTTTGAAGGAACACATATAGGGGCGCGTAAGGAGATCATCAGCGAGATTGTTTTCAATACCTCTATGGCAGGCTATTTGGAGGTGCTGACCGATCCGTCCTACGCAGGACAGGCAGTGTGTATGACCTATCCGCTGATCGGTAATTATGGGATATGCAGGGACGATATGGAGTCAGGGATACCCTGGCCGGACGGCCTTATCGTGCGGGAGCTGTCGAGGATTCCCAGCAATTTCAGATGTGATATCACAATTCAGCAATTCTTAGAGGGAGGTGGCGTGCCGGGTATCGCCGGGATCGACACCAGAGCCCTTACCAGACTCCTTCGCGAGAAGGGTACCATGAACGGTATGATTACCACTGACGACAATTACAATCTGGACGAAATCATTCCCAAGTTAAAAGCATATACGACAGGCAAGGTAGTGGAGCGGGTAAGCTGCACAGAGAAATATACGCTGCCCGGAACCAGGGAACTCGCGGAGAACGGGCCGCTTTCCGGCAGCGCTTCCTTTAATAAAGAAGACTTTGAGGCGGGCGTCCGGGAAAGGAAACCCAGTCTTGTGCGCAGTTTAAACGGTGCGGGACTGCGGGTGGCGCTTCTTGATCTGGGCGCCAAGGACAACATTGCAAGGTCGCTGGCGGCCAGAGGGTGCGACGTGACGGTTTATCCGGCCAGGACCACAGCGGCGGAGATTCTGGCGGATGCGCCGGATGGCATCATGTTGAGCAACGGCCCCGGGGATCCGAAGGAGTGCACTACTATAATAGAAGAAATCCGAAAACTCTACGAGTCCGACACGCCGATTTTTGCGATCTGTTTAGGGCATCAGTTGATGGCGCTGGCCACCGGGGCGGACACATTCAAGATGAAATACGGCCACCGGGGCGGAAACCATCCGGTGAAGGATCTGGCTACGGACAGAGTTTACATCTCCTCCCAGAACCACGGCTATGTGGTAGATATGGATAAACTGGATCCGAAAGTGGCCACCCCTGCCTTCATTAATGTGAACGACGGGACAAACGAGGGACTTTCCTATACCGGCAAGAATATCTTTACGGTGCAGTTTCACCCCGAAGCGTGCCCGGGACCGCAGGATTCCTCGTATCTGTTTGACCGGTTTATCGAAATGATGCGAACATGAAGTTCTGCTAAGACTGCAAAGAACGCAGTCCAAGCAGAACTACGTCATGTTCTGAAGAATGCTGACGCATTCTTCCGGGTTGAGAAATGGAGGATATACAATGCCTAAAAATCTAAATGTAAAACGAGTGCTTGTGATAGGTTCGGGCCCGATTGTGATCGGTCAGGCGGCAGAGTTTGATTACGCGGGGACACAGGCGTGCCGCTCCCTGAAAGAGGAAGGTATGGAGGTCATTCTGGTAAACTCCAACCCGGCCACCATCATGACGGACGGTGATATCGCGGATAAGGTGTACATCGAGCCTTTGACGGCGAAGGTGCTGGAACAGATTATTGTAAAGGAAAAGCCCGATTCCCTGCTTCCCAATATGGGCGGACAGGCGGGGCTTAACCTTGGCATGGAGCTGGACGAGTCGGGGTTCCTTAAGGCCCACGGCGTGACGCTCTTAGGCACCACGGCAAAGACCATCCGCAAGGCGGAGGACCGCCTGGAATTTAAGGAGACTATGGAAAAGATCGGGGAGCCGTGTGCGCCCTCCCTTGTGGTGGAAAACATAGAGGACGGCGTAACTTTTGCGAACAAAATTGGCTACCCTGTGGTGCTCCGCCCTGCCTACACGCTGGGCGGTTCCGGCGGCGGCATCGCCCACAATCAGACGGAGCTGGAAGAGATTCTGGCAAACGGCCTGCGGCTTTCCCGGGCGGGGCAGGTGCTGGTGGAGCGCTGTATCGCGGGCTGGAAGGAGATCGAGTACGAGGTGATGCGAGACAGCGCGGGCAACTGTATCACGGTCTGCAATATGGAGAACATTGACCCTGTGGGTGTACACACGGGCGACAGCATTGTGGTGGCGCCCTCCCAGACGCTGGGCGACAAGGAATACCAGATGCTTCGGAGTTCCGCCTTAAATATCATCAACGAGCTGGAGATCACGGGCGGCTGTAACGTACAGTTTGCCCTCCATCCTACCAGCTTTGAATACTGCGTGATCGAGGTGAATCCCCGTGTGAGCCGTTCCTCGGCGCTGGCAAGTAAGGCCACCGGCTACCCCATCGCCAAGGTGGCGGCGAAGATCGCGCTGGGCTATACGTTGGACGAGATCAAGAACGCCATCACAGGCAAAACCTACGCCAGTTTCGAGCCCACGCTGGACTACTGCGTGGTGAAGATACCGAGACTGCCTTTCGACAAATTCATTACGGCGAAGCGCACGCTGACGACGCAGATGAAGGCGACGGGCGAGGTCATGAGCATCGCCAATAACTTTGAGGGGGCGCTGATGAAGGCGATCCGCTCCCTGGAGCAGCATGTGGACTGCCTGCGCAGCTATGACTTTTCCGCGCTGACAAAGGAGGAACTGCTGGAGCGCATGGAGATTGTGGATGACCAGAGAATTTATCTCATTGCGGAGGCGATCCGCAAGGGGGTGGATTATGACACGATCCATCGGATCACGATGGTGGATCACTGGTTTATTGATAAAATTGCCATTCTCACGGAGATGGAGGAGCGGCTTCTGAAAGAACCGCTGACGGTGGAGCTTCTGAGGGAAGCGAAGCGGATCGAGTTCCCGGACAATGTGATCGCGAGACTGACCGGGAAAACCGAAGATGAAATAAAGAACATGCGTTATGATAACGGCATTGTTGCCGCCTTTAAGATGGTGGACACCTGTGCGGCGGAGTTCGCGGCGAGCACGCCTTACTATTATTCCGTGTTTGGTTCGGAGACGGAGGTGGTGGAGAGTCATTCGAAGAAGAAGGTGCTGGTCTTGGGTTCCGGCCCCATCCGCATCGGGCAGGGAATCGAGTTCGACTATTGTTCTGTGCACGCCACATGGGCTTTCGCGAGAGAAGGCTATGAAACCATTATCGTCAATAACAACCCGGAGACAGTGAGCACGGACTTTGACATTGCGGACAAGCTCTACTTTGAGCCGCTGACGCCGGAGGATGTGGAGAATATCGTCAATGTGGAGAAGCCCGACGGCGCGGTGGTGCAGTTTGGCGGACAGACGGCGATCAAGCTGACGGAGAGCCTGATGAAGATGGGCGTGCCGATCCTCGGGACGAAGGCGGAGGATGTGGACGCCGCGGAGGACAGAGAGCTTTTCGACAAAATACTGGAGGAGACGGGGATCCCACGGGCGGCGGGCGGTACGGTGTACACTGCAGAGGAGGCAAAAGCCGTGGCGAACAGGCTGGGCTATCCCGTGCTGGTGCGGCCTTCCTATGTGCTGGGCGGACAGGGCATGCAGATCGCCATTTCCGACACAGAGATAGAGGAGTTTATGGCGGTGATCAACCGCTACGAGCAGGATCATCCGATTCTGGTGGATAAATATCTGCAGGGCAAGGAGCTGGAGGTGGATGCGGTCTGTGACGGCACGGATATCCTGATTCCGGGCATTATGGAGCATATCGAGCGGACGGGCGTGCACTCGGGCGACAGCATTTCTGTTTACCCTGCGCCTACGGTGAGCGAGAAGGTGAAGGAGACCATCGCCGAATATTCGAGACGGCTGGCGAAGGCGCTCCATGTCATCGGTCTGATCAACATCCAGTTTATCGCTATGGGAGACGAGGTGTACGTGATCGAGGTCAATCCCCGTTCTTCCCGCACGGTGCCTTATATCAGCAAGGTGACTGGCATTCCGATCGTAGACCTCGCCACGGAGGTAATTATCGGGAAAAAGATCAGGGATCTGGGCTATGAGCCGGGCTTACAGCCTCCGGCGGATTATTTTGCGGTCAAGATGCCAGTATTCTCTTTCGAAAAGATCCGGGGCGCGGAGATCAGCCTGGGGCCGGAGATGAAGTCCACCGGCGAGTGTCTTGGCATTGCGAAGACTTTTAACGAGGCGCTCTACAAGGCATTCCTCGGCGCGGGCATCAATCTGCCCAAGCATAAACAGATGATTATCACTGTAAAAGACGCGGACAAGGGCGAGGCCATCGAGGTGGCGCGCCGCTTTGAGAAGCTGGGCTACATCATTTACGCCACGAGGAGTACGGCAGCGGCGCTCAATGAGGCGGGCGTGAAGGCAAGGAAGGTGAATAAGATTCATCAGGAATCCCCCACGGTCATGGACCTGATCCTGGGACACAGGATCGATCTGGTGATCGACACGCCCACGCAGGGACGGGATAAGAGCAGGGACGGTTTCCTGATCCGCCGGACTTCCATTGAGACAGGCGTCAACTGTATCACGGCTATGGACACGGCGACGGCGCTGGTGACCAGTCTGGAGAACGCGGAAAGTCAGGAGGAGATGACGCTGATTGACATTGCGTCGATTGCGAAGCGGGGAAAGTAAGGTATATGAACGCAGTCAGAAATTATCAGAAAGAATTGGATCGGATCATAGAAAAGATCGGCGCGGCAGGTGAATGCGCGCCGACTCTTTTTCTGCACAGCTGCTGTGCGCCATGCAGTAGCTATGTGCTGGAGTATCTGCGGAAGTATTTTCGGATCACGGTCTTCTATTTTAATCCGAATATCACGCAGGAGGCGGAATACCGCAAGCGGGTGGCGGAGCAGAAGCGGCTGATTGCAGCGTATAACAAGGAATTGACCCAAAAAGTCAGTGCAGACTGTTATCCGATTGAAGTGGTGGAGGGCGATTATGAGCCTGCGCGTTTCTTTGAGATGGCAAAGGGGCTGGAAGACTGCCCGGAGGGCGGCGAGAGATGCTTTGCCTGCTATGCGCTGAGACTTTCAGAGACGGCAAGGCGGGCGCAGGAGGGACGGTACGACTATTTCACCACTACGCTTTCCATCAGTCCCTTGAAGAATGCAGTGAAGCTCAATGAAATCGGAGAGAGACTGGCGACAGAGTTGGGCGTGGCGTGGCTGCCGTCAGACTTTAAGAAGAAGGACGGTTATAAACGGTCGATTGAACTGTCGAAGGAGTATGATCTGTACCGGCAGGATTATTGCGGATGCGAGTATTCCCTTGCGGAGCGGGAGAGACAGAAGCAGAAGAGGGAATCAATGGATGGATAAAACCGGCTAAAATCCGAAGAAAATAGATTAAAAATTAGCATATATTAGCTAAAAACATAAGTTTGGGTTTGACACAAGGTGAAACGGGATGCTATGATAAGCGGCGTGAGTGCCAAAATTACATAGGAGAATAACGTCTTCCGGCACAGGACGTTTTAGAGTGGAGGAGATCATGACAAAAATCAGAATGGACTTTGTACCCTGTCTGCTGATCGGAGGGCTTCTGTGTGGCCTGACAATCTTTGCGGGACAGAAATATGTTGAGATGGCGGATGAGCGTTACGAGACGCAGGAGCTGCCGCAGGGAGAGATCGGCGGAGAACCGGCGGCTGATACGCCGCTCGTGGAGAGCATCGCTGAAATGCAGCAGAATGATACGTTTTATGTGATAACCGACGACGAAAACTATGAAATGTATCATCTGTTTTATGACGATAAGGAGTGGAATCCCCTGGAACTTCCTTCCGGTGAGGTAGTGTGCGTGCGCAACAACGTGAAGGCCAGCCAGACGGTGGACGGTTATAAGAAACAGACACCCGTGGGAAGGATCGTGCCTTTTGAGATTCCCGAGACTCTGATCAGCCAGCTGCAGGATGAGAGAAGCGGCATGGAATTTTCGGATACCACGTTCTATGTGGACATGTTTGGCGAAGCCCTGGAATCCGCCAATGAGGATGACATCAAGTTTAAGTTCGATATGGCGGCGGTGATTCTGTTCTGGGTGGGCACCTTCGGATCCCATATGATCGGGGCAAAGATCGGTCTTCTGCCTCCCGTTTTTCCGAAGCGGAAGAAGGAGCAGGCGTAAAAGTTGAGCGAAATATAAATGACTGCAGTGGTCAATTTGCGGACCGCTGCGTTTTTTTTTGTATGCACAGGCCCGTCTATGGAAGTTTGCCGCTTCACAGGGCCCGATTAGCATAGGAAAGTAAATGACATTTGCTGGGATTTGTGGTAAAATATGCATTGCTTATGATTAACGATTCGCGATTCCACGGAGTATAGACTCTGTGAGGAACGCTTTGGAGCGGAGGAAAAGATGCAGAAAATATTGGATTTGATCTCAGAGGAAATAAAAAGGGCATTTGAGGCGGCGGGGTATGATCCCGAACTGGGAAAGGTGTCTCTCTCCAACCGGCCCGACCTGTGCGAGTACCAGTGCAATGGCGCGATGGCGGGGGCGAAGAAATACCACAAGGCGCCTCTGATGATCGCGCAGGAGGTGGCCGAGCAATTGAAGGAGAGTGAAGTGCTGTCCGAGGTTTCCGCCGTGGCGCCTGGCTTTTTAAATATGAAGGTGAAGGAATCCTTTGTGCGGGATTATCTGCGGGACATGTCCGGCGCGGAAAAGTTTGGTTTCCAGACGCCAAAGTCAAAGAAGATTATTATTGACTATGGCGGTCCAAACGTGGCGAAACCGCTTCATGTGGGACATCTGCGCTCCGGCATTATCGGGGAGAGCATCAAGCGGATCTGCCGTTATGCGGGGCATGAGGTGATCGGGGATATTCATCTGGGAGACTGGGGGCTACAGATGGGGCTTATCATCACGGAGCTTCAGAAGAGACAGCCCGATCTGATTTATTTTGACGATTCCTATGAAGGGGAATACCCGAAAGAGGCGCCCTTTACCATATCGGAGCTGGAAGAAATCTATCCAACCGCAAGCGCGAAGTCCAAGGAGGACGAGGCGTATAAGGCTGACGCTATGGAGGCGACCTACAAGCTGCAAAACGGTGTGCGCGGGTACCGCGCGCTGTGGGACCATATCATTGCCGTTTCGGTGGCGGATTTAAAGAAGAACTATGCCAATCTGAACGTGGAGTTTGACCTCTGGAAAGGCGAGTCCGACGTGCACGACATTATCCCCGGCATGGTGGAGGAGATGAAAAAGGGCGGTTACGCCTATGAGAGCGACGGCGCGCTGGTGGTGGATGTGAAGGAGGAAACGGACACGAAGGAAGTCCCTCCCTGTATGATCCTAAAGTCTGACGGAGCTTCCCTCTACAACACGACGGATCTGGCGACCATCATGGACCGCATGGAGAAATACCATCCGGATAAGCTCATTTATCTGACCGATAAAAGACAGGACTTATATTTTGAGCAGGTTTTCCGATGCGCGAGAAAGACTAAACTGGTCAATGAAGATACAGAGCTTGTGCATATCGGTTTCGGCACCATGAACGGCAAGGATGGCAAACCCTTTAAAACGAGGGAGGGCGGAGTCATGCGGCTGGAGAACCTGATCCGCGAGATCAATGAGGAGATGATACGCAAGATTCGGGAGAACGCGGAGACGAAGGGCTATGAGATCGATATGGTGCAGGCGGGGGAAACGGCGAAAATCGTCGGATTGGCGGCCATCAAGTACGGCGACCTGTCAAATCAGGCATCCAAGGATTACATTTTTGATATGGATAGGTTCACTTCCTTCGAGGGAGATACCGGGCCGTACATTCTCTATACAATTGTACGGATCAAGTCAATTCTTGCTAAGTATGAGGAACAGGGCGGAAAATTGACTGATATAGTCATAGAAGAAGCGACAAATGTGTCAGAGAAGAGCCTGATGCTGGAACTGACAAAATATAACGCGATGATGGAGGCAGCCTGCGAGGAGATTGCACCCCACAAAATCTGTGCCTATATCTACGATCTGGCCAATGCATTCAACCACTTCTACCATGAGACGAAGATTCTCACGGAGGAGGACGCACAGAAGAAGGCCGGATGGATCGCGCTGCTTGCGTTGACCAAAGATGTGCTGGAGACTTGCATTGACCTGCTTGGTTTTTCTGCGCCGGAGAGAATGTAACCCAACAGTTCAGCCAGAGCAGCGTCTGCCGGGCAAATCATGCTCGCATGAATTTGACAGGTAGACGCTGCTCTGGCTGAACTGTAGCATCGCGAAAGTATAATTCCGAAAAAAAAGGCTTGACAAGCGATAGGAATAAATTGTATACTAGCAGAGCGGGTTGCGTGAGCGGCCCGTCTATAAACGGGGTCTTAGCTCAGCTGGGAGAG
>DKWV01000016.1:26538-29229 GCA_002491905.1 Lachnospiraceae bacterium UBA7143
GTTCGAGCCCTATAGGCCCCATTTGGGAAGCCGGAGACGGCTTCCCTGTAGTTCTAATTTTACTATAATATATGGCGAGATAGCTCAGCTGGCTAGAGCATACGGTTCATACCCGTAGTGTCGAGGGTTCAAGTCCCCCTCTCGCTATTACTTTTAAGAGTGCGGAAATGTCGATGGGTGCGGCGTTTCCGTTTTCCTTTTGTCTCTGTTTTGGGGATGCATTTGAAACTGCAAAGGAGAACCTTATGAAATCAAGCAATAGAGATGATGGCTGGTTAACGGGAAGACTATATTTTAATAGAGAAGATAAAAGAGTAATTATTAAGAGAACGCAAAGTGGGTTTGGCTATACAATGAATTTAGGAAATAAGTGGACATGGATATTTAATATTATTTGTGTAATTATTATTGCTATATTAGTCTGTGTCCTTTAAAATAACTTTCAGTTTGCCGGGAGGCTGAAGGACGCAAATATGTGGTTCCATTATGATGTTGTACGATAAAAGAAAATCGCAAACGAAAAAGGAATTTATGAGGTGATCCGTGGAACTGCATGGAAATGGAGATGATGGGATATGATAAATAAACTGCATGCTGCAATGATAAAGTTATATAGCGGAGATGTACCGAGGATACAGCATTTCTGCAAGGTTCACAGCTATGCGAAGCTTATTGCCGAGATGGAAAACATAGATGCAGACACCTTGTTTATCCTGGAAACGGCGGCGTTAACGCATGATATAGGCATCCATTACTGCGAAGAAAAATTCGGCGACTGCAACGGAAAACTGCAGGAACAATATGGCCCCGACATTGCGAAAAGACTTTTGGATGATCTGCAGTTCCCGAAGCAGGTATCGGAGCGCGTGCAGTACCTGATCGCGCATCATCATACATATGAGAATATAGACGGCATGGACTATCAGATACTTGTGGAAGCGGATTTTCTCGTCAATCTATATGAGGATGGGCCGTCAGACCAGGCCATAGAGCATGCGTATCAAAAAATTTTCAGAACAGGTACAGGGAAGAAGATCTGCAGGGAAATGTTTCATTTAGCGGAAGGGATGTGACAGTCCCTCCCGCTTTCGTAAAGTCAGGTATTTATCCTTTCGCCGCCTCCATCAGAAGCCTGACGCACAGGTCAAGTCCCAGATTTCCGGCGTTCATGTACAGGTCATAGCTTTTCGGGTCGCCCCACTCCTGCGTGGTGAGCGCATTGTAGAAATTCTTTCTCCTTTTGTCGTTCTTTTTCAGTGCGTTTTCGGCTTCCTCCTTCTTGATGCCTTCCCGTTCGATCGCCCGCTGTATCCTCTTTTCGTGGTCAGCATAGATAAATACCCGCAGGGCGTTTTCTTTCTCCCTTAAAATATACCCGGAGGCTCTTCCCACAATCACACAGCTGCCCTCCTCGGCGGCCTTTTCTATGATGCGTTTCTCTTCCAGAAAAAGCTGATCCGCCAGCGGCAGGTTTTTATTGCCCGAAAGTCCGCCCAGAGGCGTCTTGGAAAGGTTCAAGAGGACATTGCCGGGGCTGCTCTCCTCAAGCGCCTCGATCTTATAGAACGGTATGTCGAGTTTCTGCGCAGCTTCCAACAGGATGTTCCGGTCATAAAGCTTATATCCCAGCGCCTCCGCCAGCTTTTTTCCGATTTCATGTCCCCCGCTGGCATAACGCCGTTCGATTGTTATGATATGATACATAGATGCGACCCCCTTTCTGCTCTGTGTACTGTTAATTACTATAATATATTATAAACGATTCACGGACATATCTCAATTTGTTTTTACAGGTATAAACGGCTTTCTAAAACACGCCCGTCACGAAAATTTCGATGCCGATGAGGATCAGGATCGTACCGCCCAGGATAGCCGCCTTGCCGGAATATCTGGTTCCGAATTTCTTTCCTATGTCCAGTCCCGCCATGCAGATCGCAAATGTCACGGCCGCAATGATGATGGCACAGACGAAAGCCATGACGAAGCCATATTCCGCGATGGTAAAGCCGACGGACAGGGCATCTATGGATGTGGCGATCCCCTGCAGTAAGAGGGAAGTCATACCTGTTTTAGGCTTCCCGGTCTCTTCACTGTCACCCTTTATGCCGTCCGCAAACATTTTTCCGCCGATAAACAGCAGCAGGGCAAGGGCAATCCACGGGATCAGCCTTTGAAACGCTGTAAAATAACGGATAAATGTGTGGACGCATATCCAGCCGGTCATCGGCATTGCCGCCTGAAAAAAGGCGAACACCCCTGCGATGCCGCACATTTTTCTGCGGGACATGTCCGGCTCGTTTAAACCGTTTGCAAGCGACACGGAAAAGGCGTCCATTGAAAGCCCGACACCAAGCAGTACGCTGTTTAAGAAAAATAATAAATTCCACTCCATCTTTTGTTCCTCCTGAATTTTATTACTGCATGCGTCTGCGCATAAAAAAACCGGATACAGTCTTAAAAACTATACCCGGTAAATGTAAAAATAAACAGACTCCACGTATAGTTTCACTATACATGAGTCTCGCAATTTAAAACAAGCCAGACCAGATGGTCAGTATGTTGGCTTGCTACGATATACGCTCGCTACTCCCTCATGGGAATGATATTAAAAGAAATTTACCATTAAATGGGGCATTTGTCAACAGTGGTTTTGTAACTTGAAAATCCAGGAAAATTAAAATTTTAAATTCC
>DKWV01000041.1 GCA_002491905.1 Lachnospiraceae bacterium UBA7143
GATATCACAAAGTTTGATTATGATTTTGATCTGGTATCCGGCAGATACGTTATCGATGCGAAATCTATCATGGGTATTTTCAGCTTAGACCTTTCTAAGCCGATCGACCTGAACATCCACGCTGAGGACGGCACGGACGAGGTTATGGAAACACTGAAGCCTTACATCATGTAATGCCGCTTCAGCTTACATCCGAATTAAGACGAAAGAACAGCTCGGAAAGATTTCCGGGCTGTTTTTGTTTTCCCTGTCTTCCACAGCGTTCACGCCTGCACCACGATCACTTCTTCCGTCTCCAGCGCAGTCTTCACCAGCTCGTCAATCCCCTCCTGCAAATTCTGCTCATGTCTTTTAATGACATTCAGATTTGGTTTCGTGACAGGATGTTTTGCCACAAAAATAGTACAGCAGTCTTCATAAGGCAGAATTGATGTCTCATAGCTGTCGATCTTCTCCGCTATATCCACAATCTCCATCTTGTCAAAACCAATCAGCGGTCTGTAAACAGGTATGGTACAAACCTCATTTGTGGCCGCCAGACTCGCCATGGTCTGGGACGCCACCTGACCGATGCTCTCACCCGTAACCAGCCCCAGGCACTCTGTCTCCTTCGCAATGTGCTCTGCAATACGCATCATATAGCGGCGCATGATGATCGTCAGTTCATCGTGGGGACACTTATCATAGATATAGAGCTGGATGTCTGTAAAGTTAATCACATGAAGCCAGACCGGCCCCGCGTAGGCCGCAACCTTTTTCGCCAGATCGACCACCTTTGTCTTTGCCCGCTCGCTGGTATAGGGCGGCGCATGAAAATAAACCGCGTCAATCTTGACACCGCGCTTCGCGATCATCCACCCCGCCACCGGGGAATCAATTCCTCCGGAGAGAAGCAGCATCGCCTTGCCTCCTGTACCCACTGGCATACCGCCCGGGCCGGGTATGATCTCGGAGTAAAGGCAGATCTTGTCCCGTATTTCCACCTGCAAAAGGATGTCCGGTTTGTGCACGTCCACATGCATTTCCGGATAGGCGTCCAGAATCACACCGCCAAGTTCCACATTGATTTCCATGGAATTGAGAGGATAGTTTTTTCGCGCCCGCCTCGCCGCCACTTTAAAGCTTTTGTTCCGGTCGGGGTACACATCGCCCATATATTTCACCACAGCCTGTCCCAGCTTCTCAAAGCCCTCGTCCTCCACATATACCACCGGACAGATGCCGGAAATGCCAAAAACCTTTTTCAGGCTCTCAACCGTCTCGTCAAAGTCAAAGTCCGACAGCGCGTCCACGTAAATGCGCCCGTCTGTCCTGCGCACCGCGAACTCGCCCTCCACCTTTTTCAGCGCATATTTGATCTGCCTGACCAAAGCCTCCTCAAACAGATAACGGTTTTTACCTTTGACACCGATCTCCGCATACTTGATTAAAAATGATTGATACATACCATCCTCCATATAGAGGGGTCACCCGACCCCTCTTCTTAATGCCTCGTATATCTTCTGAGCTTCGGCACAATCTCTTCCAAATTCTGACAGGTATAGGCAATCTCCTCCCTTGTCGTAAATCCGGAAAGGCTGAAACGGATCGTTGACTCCAGAAGCTCCTTCTCCACACCGATCGCTTTCAGCGTCGCTGAAGGCTGCGGCTTATGTGCGGCGCAGGCGCTCCCGGCGGATACATAAATGCCCCGCTCCTCCAAAGCGTGCAGGAGCACCTCGCTGCGCACGCCCCTGAAAGAAGCACTTACAATGTGGGCTGCTCCCTCTCTGCCTGGGCAGCCATTGATTATCACATCATCTATTTTTTTGACTCTATCAGTCAATTCTTCCCGCAGCGCATACATTCTGTCCACATCGCTCTCCATATCCTGATACACCATCTCCACCGCCTTGGCAAAGCCCGCGATGCCGGGAAGATTCTCCGTTCCGGAGCGCATGCCCCTCTGCTGACCGCCGCCATAGGTGATCGGACTCACCTTAGCTCCCTCCTTCATGTAGAGAAGGCCGATGCCCTTAGGCCCATGGAGCTTATGCCCGCTCGCACTGAGCATGTCGATATGCATTTTCCCAGGATAAATGCGCGTCTTTCCAAATCCCTGCACCGCATCCACATGAAATAACGTTGCCGGATTTTTCTTTTTGATCAGGGCGCCCGCCTCAGCGATGGGCTGTAACGTTCCAATCTCATTGTTTGTATGCATAATTGAGACCAGAATCGTGTCCGGTCTGACAGCCTGTTCCAAATCCTCCAGTGAAATTCTTCCCTGCCTGTCAACAGACAGATAAGTCACCTCAAATCCCTGATTCTCCAGATAAGCCATGGGCTGCAGCACTGCCGGATGCTCAATCTTCGTGGTGATCAGATGCCGGCCGGTTCTGTGGTTTGCCATCGCCGCGCCAATCAGCGCGATATTGTCTGACTCCGTACCACCGGAGGTAAAAAAGATTTCTTTTTCATTTACTTTTAAAAGTTTCGAAAATGTCTCGTTCGCGTATCTTAAGTAGGCTTCCGCCTCCACTCCTTTATGGTGCAGGCTGGAAGGATTCCCATAATCCTCGCACAAGATTTTGTGCATCAACTGCGCGACCTCCTCAAAGCATGCGGTCGTCGCGGAATTATCCAAATACACTTCCATTGCCGTTGTTTCCTTTCCTGCAAATATCTCTTTCACAGTGCGCCGCTCGATTTCGCTCCGTTTATTCTCTGTCTGTGCACTGCTCATTGCTTTCGCGTATATTATAACATATGCCGTTTTACTCCAGATGGTACATCAGCCAGGACAGCACCGTCAGCCCTGCCGTCTCGGTTCGCAGGATTCTTTTTCCCAGTGTAACCGGTAAAATTTCCGCCGCAAGAGCCTCCGCGACCTCGCTCTCTTCAAAGCCGCCCTCCGGGCCGATAAAAACTGCCACACTCTCACCGGGCCGTATCGCCTCTATGATTTTTTTCGTGTGTCCCATATCGTCAGCCAGCTCATAGGGAATCAATTTCACTTCCATCCCGCGCGCGTAAGCCACCGCCTCTGCCATGGGCACAGGCTCCCTTACCACAGGAATGATTCCCCGCTTACACTGCTTGGCGGCCGCCTCTGCAATACCCTGCCAGCGTTTTACCTTTGCAGACGCTTTCTTCTCGTCAAGCTTTACCACACAACGCTTCACCGCCACGGGAATCACCTCAAACACACCCAGTTCCACAGACTTCTGAATAATCATCTCCATTTTATCCGCTTTGGGGATCCCCTGAAAAAGATAAATTTTAGAGGGCAGTTCCACCCCCTCTTCCCTGACAAACCGCAATGTACAGATCACGCGATCCTGCGCAAACGCCTCAATACCGCAACGGTACTCTTTTCCGTCCACACCGTTCTTTACCGCAATCTCTTCACCAATCTTCAAACGAAGTACATTTTTAATATGATTGACATCACCGCCCGTAATGATGATCTTTTTATCCTGAATCTGCGATGGATCCACAAAGAATTGATACATGAATGCAGTCGTTCCTCCTTACTGCTCCTCCAAAGCCCGTTCCAAGCGTTTCCGCTGAACACGCTTTACAATCCTGACTAACAGTGCAAAGACAAGAACCCCCAAGAGCGCTCCTGCGCTGTCAATCATTACATCCGAAAATCTTCCCGCGCGCCCCGCCACAAAAAGCTGGTGTATCTCGTCTGTCGCCGCGTAAACGGCTGTCGCAAAAAAAGCCGTTCCGCCTCTTCGCAAAAAACCCATCTCCCACTGGCCAATCCATATATAGAGAAGAACCGATAAAACGCCATATTCCGCCATATGAGCCGCCTTTCTGACAAGCCCCTCAATGGTATCGGCAATCGCTTTCACCCGTTCATCACTTAAATCCAGATGGAAAAAAGTCCGGGTAGAGCTTACCATATGATAAGTAAAACTCTCGCTCACCGCGCCAGACTCCTCCTTATCCTGCGCGGAGAAGGCGAAGATCATGCACATCCACACAATCGCCAGCACACCCGCCAGATTCCGAAGCAGAAACATACCGAATTTTTCTTCCGTCTTTCTCATAATAAACCTCAATTCCTCTGCGCCACGACAAGCGCCGCCCTTCCTATCGGTCTTTCCGGGCTGTCACAGACACCCACTCGCCCAGATGATTCACCTCAATAACCGTAAGTCCCGCCGCTTCCACAGCCTGTCTCACAGTATCTTCCTTATCTTCAATAATCCCTGAGGTAATATAGACACCGCCCGGTTTCAGGCAGTTTACAGCCACCGGCGTAAGAGGAACTAAAACATCCGCCAAAATATTTGCCACCACAATATCATAACACCCGTTACCAACTTTGTCCTGTATCTCTTTCTCCGTAATGATATTACCAATGAGCAAATCGAAGGCTTCGTCGGCAATCCCGTTGGCTTCCTTATTCTGCGCTACAGCATCCACCGCGCAGGGATCCAGATCCGTTCCCACGGCATGTTTCGCTCCATACATAAGCGCAAGGATAGAGAGAATACCGCTACCTGTCCCTACATCCAGAAGCTCTGTCTCCGGAGTCAGATGTTTTTTGATCTCCCCGATACAGAGCCTTGTGGTCTCATGCATACCCGTACCGAAAGCGGTGCCCGGATCAATGTGCAGAATCTTCTTATCACGGTCTTCGGGTTTCACTTCCTCCCAGGAGGGAATCACTAGAAGATCCTCTATATAGAATTGATGGAAATACTGCTTCCAGTTATTGATCCAGTCAATGTCCTCGGTTTCGGACACCGTGACAGTTCCCTCGCCGATCTCCATGAAATCCCGAACACCGGACAGCGCTTCCTCAATTCTTGCAAGCACGCTCTCTTTATCCGCAGACTCTCCGTCCAGATCAAGAGAACCGTCCTCTTTCACCTTCACAAAAAAACTTAAGTACGCAATGCCATCGTCCGCCTCCGGCTCAGGCGGAATATCCACAAACATCCGCTCTTTTTCAAGCGGCGAGAGCGGCACTTTATCCTCGATCTGCGCGCCCTCAAGACCTCTGTCATAGAGTTCGCTGATAATGAGATCCTCCGCCTGGACAACGGTCTTAATCCTGAACTTCATCCACTTCATAGACTGCCTTACTTCCTTTCACTGAGCTCTAAAAGCTTCTCTTTCAGCTCATTCTCCATAGTCTGCATCTCCTGCTCGGCAGCCCTTCTCTTCTCCCTGCCATCCGCCTGAATCTTCATCACCTCATCCAGCGTGGAAATCAGGTTGGCATTGGTATTTTTCAAGGTCTCCATATCAATAATGCCGCGCTCCGACTCCTTCGCGCTCTCGATGGTAGCGGTTTTCAATACCTCCGCATTTTTCTTCAAGAGTTCGTTAGTCATATCGGACACTTCTCTCTGTGCCCTCGCCGCCTGCTCCGCGTGGGTTACTCCAAGGGCAAGCACCATCTGGCTCTTCCAGAGGGGAATGGTGTTTACAATCGTGGACTGAATTTTCTCAACCATCATGGTATCGCTGCTCTGCACCAGCCTGATCTGCGGCGCCGTCTGAATGGACACCATTCTTGTGAGCTCCAGGTCATGAATCTTTTTCTCAAAACGGTCACAGAGCGCCTCCAGATCCCTCGCCGCCTGCGCGTCCTCCGGCAGACCGCTCGCCCTCGCTTTCTCCAAAAGCTGCGGCAGTTCCGTCTCTCTCGTCTGCGCCAGTTTTTTCTTACCCGCCAGTATGTACATGGAAAGTTCTTTAAAGTAAACCAGATTCTGCTCATACATCTTATCCAGAAGAGAGATATCCTTTAAGAGCTGTATCTGATTGCTTTCTAACGCCTCGCAGATTTTGTTCACATTTGTCTCCGCCTTGGCATACTTTGTCTTCATGGATTCCAGTTTGTGCGCCGGTTTTTTAAAGAGTCCAAGGAAGCCCTTCTCATCCTCCTCGTCGAAACCTTTAAGCTGCGTCACCACATCGGAGAGCATGTCACCGACCTCTCCCAGATCCTTTGTCCTGACGTTCTCCAACGCATTTCCGGAAAAATCCGCCATCTTTTTCTGTGTGCCCACACCGTACTGCAAAATCGCCGCGGAATTGTGCAGGTCAATCTGTTTCGCGAACTCGTCCACCTGCCGTCTCTCCTCGTCGCTCAAAACCGAATCGTCCAGATCTTCTTTTAACTCCTGCACCTTAGACGCCTCCGCCGGAGGCTGCTTCTCCGTCATCACTTCCTCCACTTCTCCAAACACCAGAGTGGGCGCCGTCTCCTTGAAATCCATTTCGCTCATACTATCCTCCATTTTTAATCCTGTACTATAGATATCCGTCCTGTTTCAATATGGTATGTAACACTGAGATATCCGACTGGATATCCCATGCCTTCTCCCGGAACAATTCATCCAGGAATTTTTCAAAAGCCTCGTTGATATTGTCAACCGCCGTCTCAATTTCACGCTTGGTCTGCGCCACATTAGACAGATCAGGTTGTTTGTCCAGATCGCGGTAGGCCTCCAAGAGTTTTTTCGTCGTAGGCAGATAAAAGCTCAACATTTTGCGGAGTTCAGTCGCCAGCTCCGGTTCTTCCTCCACCCGGTCAAAAATTTTAGTAACCAGATTTTCAAGGCGATCCAGTTTGTCTGACATTTCCTCGCCAGGTATCTCGTCGTTGCACTGGCGAATGAGACGCACATAGCCTTTGCCCTCCTCAATCACCTCCGCAGCCTCGCCCAGACGTTCTCTTTCCTGTTTTTTCCTTTCGTCCGCCAGCTTTTCTATTTCAAGCTTTTTCTGCTGTTCCTCATAATCCTTCTGGGTAAGCAAATACTGATTGTACATCTCATCGCTGGCAATCAGGCAGGTTTCCTTCTGATCCAGATGCGCCTGCTTAAACATGCCCAAACGTATCATCTTTTTTATGTCTTTGACAACAAACTTCTCACTTTTTCCCGTCCTCTCCGCCATATCATGAACGGAACAATACAGTTTGTCCTTCACCATATCCACATATCTTTTATAACGCTTGACCTGCCCAGCCAGTTTCGATCCGTGAAGTCCAAGACCAAAAGCCGCTGCGGCAGCAACCGCCGACATCACCACCGGAACCGCCGACGCCGCATACATAGCCAGTTCTCCTACCGCACCGATTAGCGCAAGCAGGGAAACTCCCATGATGCCATACCCTGTCGCCCTGTAGACCACACATGCCACAGATCCCTTCGGCGTCGGGTCAAACAGTCTGGTATCCGGCCGGGAATTGGGCCGCCGGTACTGCGGGCGGTTTGCATAAGGACTTGCCGTCCTTTCGGATGTATTGGGAGCAAAGCTCTGCGTCACATCGTTCACCGCACGACTTATGCTTTCTCCCACAACCTCTACCGTGCGGTTTACACTCTCGCCCACAGTGCCCACGGTGCGGTTCATCTCCCGCACGGTATGGTTTAAAGTCTCATTTACGGTATCACTGATATTTTTCCCAAGATTCGTAAAATTGCCTGTTTCTACCGCTCGTTGTACCTGATCCCGTATATCCTCTCCGGTTCGCTGCCACTCATTCCTGTCCATATTCCACGAACTCTCCATACTCATCCCAAATATTACAGATCCAGGTGCTTCCCTGATTAAACACGATCTCCTCGTCATTCTCATCGTAGAACTTCGGTGGTGTGAAGTCTCCGTCAAAGCGTTTCCAAGTGCCCTTTATCACTTTCCCGTTGGTAAAGACAATAGCATCGCCGTCGCCATGCACACCGAAGGCAAGATAATCGTGGTCGTCACGCACCTCGCCATGGCAATACTGGAACACCACGTTGCTGACAGTGAGCTGATTACCCGTAAGCTCGTCGATCTGTTTCTGGCCGTCCTGATAACGGTAATACAACTGATCGTCCTCGTGATATTCAAAATACGGATGATACGCCCCGTAGCCGCCGGAATTACTGGAAGATTTTCCACCCGGATATATATAAGACGCTGCTTCTTTATCCTCATACTCCGCCCGCACATTGTCCGCCGCAAAAAGGAAGGGCGGCACGTAATCGTCGTCATAATTCCAGTCATAGCCCAGACGTTCCACCGCGTCAAAAAGACCGTCGATCATCAGATATCCCGTAAACTCCTTAGCCTTACCGGGTCTTTTCACTCTGCCAAAGGCTTCGTCCGCCGGATTATGGATACCCACCACCGCCGCGCTGACATTGTAATAATTCGGCCGGTTGATCAGCTCCTCCACATAAGGCACTGCCAATCCCCAGTTACAGTAGATGGCTTCATATCCCATAGCCTGATACACATAATAATCCCGGCTCGACCGGACAGGCCCGATCCGCTCCAGATCATCAAAGTCTTCAAATACGCCCATCAGACGGGTAATACGTCCCTCCACGGGCGCTTCATAAATAATCGCCGCACGGGAAAGCCCATACTGGGGCAGCGCAGGGGTATTATTCGGTATCATCACCGCAATGGGACGCCTTGTAGCCTGCTCCGTCTTCGTCCATTGTCCAGTCAGATAGCTCTGGATCTTACCATCCTTTTCCACCCGTTCCTCGATCACCAGCGAATCCGGAGTCTCCTCAGGTTCTTCCTCCTCTTCCGGTTCTGGCTCTTCTATCTCCTGCGGCTCTATGGGTTTGATTTCCAACTGCGGTTCCGGCGTCGGTTCCTCCTCTTTTCCACAAGCTGCCACAAAGAGCGCCAGCATACAAAACATGCATATAATAAGGGAAATTTTTCCTGTTTTCTTTCCTATATTTCTCATAGGCTTCTCATTCTCCTCGCTTGTCTTTTATTATCTTGGTCAGTATCTGTTTCTGTAACTATTTTATACTACCATAAAAACGTAAAAAAAAACAGCCTTGTGAGAGACTGTTTTTTACAGAAGACGAAGTCCAGCGACGGTCATACCAAAAGCAACATCGCAAGCTATATTTTTGTACATAAAAAGAGCTGTGTACTAATTAATTCGCAGCTCCATAAAACTTTTACCTTGCCAAGTAAGTAGAAGCCTTCTTATACGCATGTGCATAGCGAAAACGCTCTTCATCAATCTTCTTATCTGCCTCGCGCACTAACTCCTGATACTTCTTTCCCACATGAGGTTTTCTTTTAGTAGTTCCTTTTATACCAAACTGTGCTGCCTCGTTCAACGCAATCCTTGCCATTTCTTTTCTCCTACTATACCTGCTCTTTCATTATATGCAGCAATCGCTACATTTGCAAGCATTATTTTCTCATTAGTATCTCCCAATTTACGATTTTCTAATCAAAATTGTTTCACACAAACTATACTTACCATTTTCCAATTTTATAGTTCCAATTTTTTCTAAAGTCCTAAGTGCCTCATTTACATCGTCAATTTTTATATCGGTATCTTCAGTACTTTCCTTAACCTTTTTTGCATATGCATTAATTTGTTCTGGCGTTGCCGATTGTAGCCGATAAATGCAAAAAAGAACAGTCGCTTCCTTTGAACCTAATTTTACTTTCATCTCTTCCAATAAAAATACAATGGTTTTTAATATTGCTAAAGTAAGCCATTTGCCTTCTGCATCGCATACCGATTTGAATGAAAAAATGGAATTAAGGGCAAATTTTATATTAACTTTTATATTTTTTAATTTTACACTTATGCCGGAAGCTAAATTATCTGCATCTATTATAGCTACCGATGCTGTTGGGATTTCTGGTTCTAAAACCTCTATACTTCCCCGAATCATACTGCTAAGAGTCACCGAATCCAAATTATGTTCTATAGAAAAAGAAGTTAAGCTTTTTTCTATTTCTTCATATTCTGGTGCAATATAATTTGCCATACAAATCTCCTCCTCATATATGTATCAAATTATTTTCATACATTTTATACGGTGTAATGGGCACCTTCTTAGTATAAATGTAGTTTGGATCATCATCATAATCTTTATACTCTATTTTTTCCATATCATGACGCATAATCCACGGTTCCGCCTCCCATGTTGCACTTGTTGTATCTATAATAATCCTTCCTGTTGTTAATCCTTTTTTATAATTTTCTATTCCTGCCAAATCAATGCACCAGACAAACTTGGGTAAAGACAATGTTAATATTACATCTTTTAATATTTGTGGCATTGTAGTAGAATTCAAGGCCTTGTCTCGAAGAGAATTGGCGGATGTAATGTAAATACGGCATATATTCAATTTTTCCCACTTCATTACCTTTGCTTTCAACCATGTAATCATACGATCATAAACTTCTCTATAGGCTAACTGCATTCGATTGTATAATGGAACAACCGCATAATATAGCTCATTCATACCATATTTTACATCACTATATTTATTCGGCAGCCAAATTGGCACTTCCCTATAGGGAAAAACTCTATCGTCCATTACATAAATCGAATTTACCAGTCTTGAATGTGGAATTACATTTGCTTCTTTATCTATCAAGGAATATACTACTTCCGAGTTATCTAACACATCATAGTTAATTTTTCCATGCCCTATAATTGATATTGCATGATCTTGCGGTGACAAGAATCCAATCATAGGAAGTCCCGACTCTACATATGCTACGATTTCATCAACAAACGCGTGATCGCCTAATTTTTCTCCACCAATTATCAATGGACTAAATCCATATTGTTTTAATAAGTCGGATATTTGAACAGGGTCAAGCCCTAAGGATGGCGTTTTTCTTCCCCAATCATTTTCCACCTTCTCAATAATATCTCCAATCGTTGTATCAGCGTAATTTTTATACTTATTGCCATAATAACGAATCACTGTCCATGTCGCCGTATGAGCACAAACTGAAATATCTGTTTGTTGTTTTTTCCAAGGAAAACAATTAATTTCTAATGTTTGCCCCGCAACATGTGCCTCAAATTTACTCAACATTAGATAGGCATCCTTATCCAACAACAATTTGGGAGATAGATATGTCTTTCCAATTTTTGTCCCTTCAACACCCGGTCGCAAGGTAATGTAACCATAATAATCATCCCCCGCCTCTATATGCAATCGGCAACAAGTCTTCTCATATTTTCTAAATTTCAAAGCATAATGTTCATAATATGTACTCAAATAATCATTATCATAATATGGATACTCTACTTTAACTGTATCACATTTTGTTCCAATATATTTTTTTAAACATTCTACCACTTTATCATCAATTAAATGCATCGGTACCGCTTTTTTTAATTTATTATAATCTGTTTCTTTTTTGACTAAAACTATTGTAAACTTTATCATCACCATTTCTCCTGACGTTTATATGATTTAACAATTATATTTTATAAAGTCTATCATTTTCACGCATCTCCCTCATATATTCATCAACGTTTCCCCCACGCTCACTCGGGACAACAAAACTATCCCAAACAACGGGTGTTTTTAAAATTTTCTTTTGCGGATAATCCAATCCCGTAACAACTTCCGCTCCGTCATCTTCTATAACCGCATTCCCTTGCATTACTCCTTTCACCGCCACTAACATAATATGTCCTTCCTGACCCCTTTAATCTACTTTCACAAATATAAAATCTCACTTTAAGTTAATATATTATAGCATTTTCCCTTATTTAACCGATCTAATTTCTTTTACAAATTTAATACTCAGTTTCACATAAAATATATTCAATAATATCTCTTACCGCTCCATCTCCCCCATTAAAACGGCTCACATATTTTACTTTCTTTTTTATAGAATCCATGGCATTGTTCACTGTACAGGGCAATCCCACATTATCCAACACTTCTATATCATTGATATCATCTCCGACATATGCGATTTCAGTCAAAGCAATCTGATATCTGTCGGCAAGCTGTTTTACAACATCCAGCTTATTGTTTACTCCCTGATGCAATTCATCTATATAAAGCTTTTTCGCCCTCGCTTCAGCAATTCGAGTATTTTCTCCCGTTATGATCCCCGTTATAATTCCTTTTTTTCTTAAAAGAGAAAATCCCATTCCGTCTTTGGTATTGAATCTTTTCAGTTCATCCCCTTTTTCAGAATAATACATGCCACCGTCCGTAAGACAGCCATCGCAATCCGTCAGAAACATTTTTATTTTTCCGGATTGTTCCTTTCTTCCTGCGGCTTCTTCCCTTCTTCTCAATAATCCCTCAATAATAATCCAATCGCTTGCTTCATCAATCTCAAAAGAAGTATCTTCACTCATTTCATATACCTTAATATTCCCCGAAATTCTATTTTGAGATGACAACAAATTCTCTTTGGATGTAATATAAAAAGCCCCGTTTTCCATCAAGTATCCTGAAAAATTCTGTCTTCTTGGTCTTTTATATATATCATAGTTTAGTGGAACTGCATGCCCTTTTTCATTTTTCTCCCACAAAAACCTACGCTGCCGCACGCAGGAAAGCACGCTATCTGTGTCAGGTTGCGCAAACAGTTCAAAACCACCCGCCAAATCCTCTGCTGTCAAAAGAGGAGAAGTCGCCTGGATCAACACGATATTATCAAACACATATTTTGGGGCAAATTCCAGCATAGCGCTCTCTGTGGTCGCCGTATCGGAAGCCGTCTCCGATGAACGGTCAATCACTTTCACCTTTTGAAACAGCTCCCTGTTTTCATCTTGCAGCCGAATCACCGTTTCCCGAATTTTATCACTGTCGGTTGCCACATAAACCGCATCTATGCAAGAACATTCACATGCCGCCTTGATTGTCCAATAAACCAACGGCCGTCCGCATATTATTTTTATATTCTTAAAAGGAATTGATTTACTTCCTCCTCTGACGGGTATAAATGCGACGTTCATTCCTGCACCTCCTGCAATACCTTATCTGCACTGCCTTATTTTTCACGGCTCACCCATTTGCAAATTGTTCTGTGTTGTTTTTTTATAAAGCAACGTAGAAAATGTAATAAGAAAAATATTGTGGCTAATCATATACAACCCGCTTTCCATAACACCATATAATGCATACAAAAATAAAATAATTGCAAGAATGTATTCTTTTCGTATAATCATAGCTTTCATCAAGCATAAATAACCAATAAAAAAAATGAAAAAAACCAGTATTCCATACCGCAAAAGAATACCTACATACGCATTGTCAAGAAATAATCTGGTTTTTATACCTACTAATTTTCTTTCATCCTCCGTTATATATACTCTCTGTCCCAAAGGTGAAACCCCATATAATTGCCACACTACATGACAAAGCGAAAATCTTGAGGACATCCACTTATCTATTCTTGACAAAACAGTATATCTATTTACATCTATGTATGAAAAGCATATACTTAAAAACCCAAAACAAAATGTTCCTAACAATAAGCCTTTTTCGAATATCACCATATACCCCGATCTTTGTTTTTTTACAAAGTTATATATCAATAGCACACATAATAGAATTGTTGTAACAATATATGCTGTTTTGGAATTTGGTACCCTAATCAAAAATACGATTGCCAGGGAAATGCATAAATAATCCATTTTCCTCAATCTATTTCTATGTATGTAGCAGTAACATACCATGAATTGAAAAACTCTTAATCCCAACTGATTCGGATGTGAAAATCCCAAAGAGAAGCGTTGCATAGTCCCTCTCATTAGCGTTGCATTTTCAATAACTCCCAATAAACATAACAGCGCGATTACAGGAATCATGATTGATAGAATTTTATATGCTACACAAATTATATCCTCCAAATCGCTTTTTTTTGCCGCCACAACAAACATCCACGCAGACAATAATGACCTGTTACCCGACAAAAAAGTAGCAATCACGATAGGCGCTGTGATCATTATTATAAACATCAGCTCCTTTTTCGTATATGATTGAAAAAAAACTATTTGAATCATAAGGAGTCCAAAAACCAGCCAGGCAATCAAATTACTAACAATATCAACTGATATCCCCATAATATTATCTAAAGTAGAATTAAATAATATTTCTGTAGAATACCAAAGAATAAATATATACATATATAAACTTTTCAATCTAATTTTTATATTCATTCCCGCCCTCTAATTCACCTTATTTTCCGCATATATTTATCAGCTCAACAACATATTTTCTATAGAACAGGCAAGTTGTCACCATAAAACTTATAAAATAAAATAGCATGGCTTTCCATCCGCCGTCCCATACAATATTAACCGTATAAAAAAAAGACATCTCCACTAAAACATAAACAAAATTTTTAAGCCAGTTCGTATGAAAATCTTTAACTAAAAATCCGGCTGAACAGAGATACCATATTATCAATGTTATAATGGAAGCAACTGAAAATGCAACCGGTTCACGAAAAAACATATAGCCCCCACAATTCAGTATACCTCCTACCAAAAGTATGCTGAGCGCAATAAGTAAATAGTGTTTTAGTCGTTCTAATACTTTGTAGTAAGTAAATATAATCATGTTAATACAACTGGACAATGCCAGTCCCGGCATAATAATCTGTAAATACTTCAGCGCTGGTGTATAATCCGGCAAAAACCATTTTACAAAAAAAGTCATGGGAAAATATGCCGTAAGCAAAAAAAATACAACAACAGACACTGTTGCCATTAACATCGGAAATTTAGACACCGCATCCCGCACTTCCAAACGTTTCAAGCTCGGAAACATAACTGTCGCAATTGCGCTTATAATTACAGTAACCATATTAGCAATGCTGTACGCGAATGCATACAACGAATATGTTTTTATATCAAAAAATATTTCAACCATTTGACTGTCCAATATAAAAATTAAATGCGCAACCTGATATGAAATGGTTAACAAAATACCCACTGCAAAAATTTTTTTAATTTGGGAAACCCTCTCTCTTAGAGCATCCGTCTTTCCAATAGTTAAGTCTTTATATGTCACCATATACCATACAAGCAATGCCGCATCTATCAAAACAACACACAAAATATAGGCCGCCCCATTTGGCTGTAAAATGTCTAATCGATCCAATACGACTATAACACCCAGCGCCAAGATCTGCATCAATGCCTGTATCACATTTCGTAATGTATATTCTTTAAACTGCATCACAGCCTGAGATATAAACTTATAATATGTTGCCAAATTGGCAAACAGTGCATCTATCCCTATCATACTAAAAATATAACGTTGCATTCCCCGGCAAGCAACAAATGATATTACAACAATTAGCGTAGAAACTATCATCTGGAATTTGATAAAAAACTTTGTATAAGCTCTGAATTCTTTCTGGTTTATTTCTTGATAGTCCTTTCCCCCGTAGATCAGTAATATCCCATCCGAAAAGCCAAAATGGAGCATCATCGCATATACGAGGTATAATGTAAACGTTTTGTAGTAGCCATATTCCACAACTCCTAACACTTTTGGAACAACAAGCCATGTCAAAGCCTTTGCCATAAGCAATGCCACATTTCCTAATACCACCAATACAATTCCACCTGCTGCCCCCTTTTTTATTGTATTTCCCGTTTTCGACCTTTGCATCATTTTCTGAAAGTCTCTTTTGCCTCTTTCCATAACATAGCCATCCCATGTCCCAAATTATACTTCACAATAATGCCACAGCCAAAATAATATATCTTCCTGCTCAAAGAAAGCTCTTTTGATCGATATAATTGTTTTCTATAACACTTTAATTTTGGTAACAGCTCCTCTATCTCACTACCAAATCCATAAATACAATACGCTTCAAAAATCATTTTTCTCAAACACATCTGATAGCGCAATTCAGCTAATGGAACTAGCCGTTCTGACTTTCCTTGGCATTTATATATAATATGATCCCATGCAACGAGATTACTCAATTTACTTTTTCCTATACTACAGTTTCTCGAGACATTTTTACCATGAATCACATAATGATAAAAAATTTCATTTAAAACAACGGCATTTCTAATAGATACAATATAATCGCACCAAAAAGCACCATCTTCACATTCATATAAGTTTTCATCAAAAAAAACTTTATTTTCTATTTGAACGTCTCTTTTTCCTATCTTGTTCCCCGGAATGAGTGAAATGCCGGTTGCAGTCGATGGTCTTATCAATAATTTTAATGTGCAAACCGCATCCAAAAAAGAATCGCGGTGTTTATAACTAAGCTTTTCAAGCCTTCCTGTCCCGTCTACATACTCCTTGCTAATTCCGCAGCAAACCATATCCGCATCTTGTTCTTCCATCGCGGCAATCATTTTTTCATACATATCGGGTTCAATATAATCATCCGAATCAACAAAAGCAAAATACTTTCCCCGCGCCTTTTCCAATCCCCCGTTTCTGGCAGCGCTGACACCAGCATTCTGCTGATGGATTACAATAATTCTTTTATCTTCTTCCGCCAGTTTATCGCACAATACACCCGAATGATCCGTAGATCCATCATCAACCAATATAATCTCTATATTCTGCAGGCTACTTGCCGCTACCGATTTTACACATCTTTCCAAAAAACTTTCTCTGTTGTAAACCGGAATAATAACGCTTAAAACAGGCTCCAATTATGTCGCCTCCCCACAGTCTTTTCTATACTTTAACTTCTTCCGCTGTTCCATTTCGATTGGAAGAATTTCTTCCGGTTTCAATTTCAGCGCCTCATAAACCGCCTTCAAATTTCTGACCAGTTTACGAACACCGTCCGGCTCCAATGACGCCGCATGATCTGTTCCTTTCCATGTTCTGTCCAACGTATAATGTCTCTCTATCATAGCCGCTCCCAACGTATAAGCGGCAACGTCTACTGCAATTCCCAAATGATGTCCTGAAAATCCAATTGCTTTAACTCTGTCTTCGTACTGTTCCCGCATCCGTCTGATTTCCAAAAGGCACACATCCGCAAACGGAACCGGATACCCGGAAACACAATTAAACAGGATTAAATCCTTTGCCCTATCATATTCCTCAAATAATTGAACTATTTTTTCTTCCTCAGTATGTGTGGTCATTCCAAAAGATACCTGCACCTCTCCTTCATAGTTCTCACACAGCCACTGTAACATTTCATAATGATTGTTACATGCCGAAGGTATCTTGATAAAAACAGGCTTTAATGATGCAATTTCCTTTGCTGAAGTCATATCCCACACAGACGCCGCATATGTAATACCCGCTTCTTCACACCACTGTTTGAGCAGCGCATGCTCTTCTACCGTAAATTCCAGAGCTTCTCTATGCTCGCCATATGTTTTTCCATAAGAATTGTAAGGGTTTGGGTGCGGCGCGTTATACTGCTCCGGCGTTAATAATTCTTTAGGACATCTTTTTTGAAATTTGATTGCGTCCGCCTTACAAAATGCAGCCGCAGTTGCGATCATTTCATGCGCAATCTCCATCTGCCCCATGTGGTTACATCCTGCTTCCGCTATTACATAAGGAGGCTTGTACATAAATTTTCCTTCCTCTCATCATCATAATTCCTGCAGTTCATATTTCAATTCACTTAAGAATCTCTCGTTTAAGTTAATTTTCGTCTCTGCATTCGCTGTTTCAACTGCGCTTGTACATAATCCTACTGCGAATTTAAATTTAACGCCTAAAATATTCAACAATTCGCTTGGATAATTTCCTTTTAAAATCATTTCTTCCGGAAAATCATACTGTGTCGTATCTCTTGGATGAACCTTTACAAATACTTTTCCGTATTTTGCATAATACTCCGCAAGCTCTTTATAAATCCTGATCTTTTCCTCTTCTTTTACATAACCGTCTTCGGAAATCGGCTGTGTATAAAGAATTCCGTTCGCTTCTTTTCTTAAGCTTTCAATTTCTTTTCTGTCCTGCCCATCCACAAACAAATCAAGCAGTTCCTGCTTTTCTGTTTGACTAAAATCTACATTTAGTGTAAACTGCTTCAATTCCGGTATCGGGTAATTTGAAAACAACTCTTTATTTTGGACATAAACTCCTTTCAATCTATCATCTTTCCAAAACTCTTTTTGGTTTCCATAAAGACATTTTAACCATAATACAAACGCTTTTTCATCCGGCAACGCACTCTGCGCACATCCTTCTTCAATAAAAATGCTTTCCTTACAATACCGGAACCAAAGAGATGCCGGATAAGATACTAATGCTCTATTCCACATATAGTTTACTAAAAAAAAATCTCGTTTTTGCGAACGAAGTTCTTTTAACACGCGTTCCATTATGGCAAAGTTTTCTATATCGCATAGTCCAACTATGCGACGAATCACACTTTTCTTAATCACTTTACATACACTTCCTCGCTGTTCCATTTTTAAAGCTATTTCTTTAAAATATTCTATATTTTTTTGAGCATATGCCGGCAATATCAAACCACATTTGCCATACAAATCAGCCTTCATAATCAATGCGACCGTAATCAAAATGTGATACGGCGAACCGCATACAAAAATGATTTTATCAGACCTTTCCCTCAATATTTCCGCAATCTTTATCATATGGTTTCACATCCTTATGTCAGGTTTATGCTCAGAGATTACTCTTAAATCTATCTGCTATATCAATATTCACGCTAATTCAATGGTATCCTTCGATTTTTGAATCCCAGTACCCGCATAAGAAAATCAAACTTTTTATCAAATTCATTTTTTCTGTCCAATAATGCCACCTTGCATTCCACATACCGATACCCGTTTTTCTCAATCCAAATATCCAGCATATGTTCGGCAATATATCCAATAATTCTTTTTCTGTCATCTTCTATAGTTTTTTCCAGCGCATTCAATATTGAAAATTCCCATTCACAAAAATCATCTAAAAGACTTTTTTTCATAATAAACATATTGCACATATGTCCGGATTTACGCGACATTACTTCATTTACAGCCTTATCGTATTCCGGAGAAATGGAGTGAATCGCTTCGCGCAAATTAACCAAATCAGAGGGTATAGAAAAGTCATATCCATTATAATGTTCTTCTAAAGTTACCATTCTATAATTTCTTTTTTGGGGTAATATAATATCTGCTTTATCAAGCAACTGTGCCGCTTCGTTTTGAGTCAAAATACTCTCAAAAACACCTTCTCTTTTTCTCTTTAACATGAAATGTCTTCGATATTGCACTAACCCCATATAATCGCAATCCAAATTTTTCCAGCCCCAGTATAACCCTGTAAGTTCACTCCATGAACTATTCTTTGATGAAATATTGTCGCCGGTGTTATCTCCAATAAATCCTAAATCCGTTTTCCCTTCTTTTCCTACATGAAGAGGAATATACATATCATCTTTAGGCATTTGAAAATTTTTATGAGTTGCTATCAAAATTTTTATTTTCTTATTTTCCATAATTATTATTCATCACCAAAATTTTTTATATATAAAACCCCCGACATAAGCCACTTATATACCTTACATCGGGAGTTCACCTTACACATAATGTAATCGCACATCTTATCTGCTACTCATCTTCCTGCTTCCAGTATTTTTCCATTTTTTCCTCTGCTTCCGCTTCTTCCAGAGAAAAAATATCCTGAATACTTTCTTTCACTTCCTGATGACTCTGACCGGAAGAACAGCCCTTTTCAATAAACTTTCTGATGGCGTTCATGTGTTTTTCCGTAATAATCTCTATTTTTTCTGTAATAGTTTCTATTCTTTCACTCTGCAACATAACAATCGGTCTCATAATCCCACGCACATCCTTCTTTAAATCAGGCTCATTTTTCAGAAGATACCCACAGGTCATATCCAATAATTCAATTATATCTTTCCCTGCTGCATCTGTCAACGTTCCGTTCTCTTTTTCACGGTCTATTATCATGATACATTCCCGAATAAATTCTGTCAAATCTTTTCTTACAACTTCTGCTATCGGTTGTCTTACACCATTCCTTTTACTGTTGAGATACTTCCGGAATCGAATAGGAAGAAATGGAATCAGCATATTCAGATGCTTTTTCTCAATCATTTCCATTGTATAGCTTTGCACATTCATTACGGGGATTCTGTACTCATGAGTTGTCCCATCCGCAAATTTAATCAGGCAGGTTTCTTCTACTGGCATATGATTCATATTGTTCAAGTACAAAATAACGCTTCGCGGCATCACCAGTTCATGACCCATATCGGTATATGCTTTCTTCCTATAATTTTCAATTCTATGTACCATTCCGATGTGAATATCATACTCCAACATACGCAGCACCATGCCTTTATCTTTATTCATCTGACATTCCATATGATAAATATCCCTATCCCCTATCTGAACCGCTATATCTGCAAAGATAGAATTTAATGTGCTGCCACTTCCTTTATGTATACGCCTGACTACATATTCTGTTGCTATTAATCTTATCTCCGCGCTTTCGGAATATACTTTATGAAACACTTCCTGAATCAAAGGCAATATCAACCATGGATATCTCTCGATTTCTTTTTTAGCCACTTCATCCCATAAATAATATTGTTCAATAATTTCCGGTGTCATTTCCTCGATTATTTGATCGGGAATAACGCCATAGTATCTGACATCCTCTACTATAGTATTGTGCCTTTTCTTGCTATCATTCTTCTTTTGTGTCAAATTTTCTATCGACATTTTTCTCCTTTCATGCCTTCAGCTATGAAAGAAGTATAAAAAGAATAACTACAGATACGCTTTCATTACTTATGGCTTCGTTAAAATAAATAGTTGAAATTCTTTGGCGATAAACCTGAATTTTTCTTACATTCCCGAAAAACGGGAAAATAGAAATGTGCTATCAGAAATAAGAAGTTTTATAACACATTTATAAACATATTTATTTTAACAGAAGTTCGCAATATATGCAAGCGATTTTTAGTACACATCCATTCCGTTATAAGGTATATAATTTTCAAGGTTCTCTTTTTAACCCCTAGTACGCTCCCTCCCTGTCAAACACCGCAGGGATTGTCCTCAAAATAATCTTAATATCTGTCCACAGACTCATATTCTCTATGTAGTCCAAATCCAACTCCACCCAGTCTTCCCACTTAATATTAGCTCTTCCGCCAATCTGCCAGTAGCAGGTCAGTCCCGGCTGCACCACAAGCCGCTGTCTTTCATAGGCATTACACTCTTCCATCTGAAAAGGTAAGATCGGCCTGGGGCCGACGATGCTCATATCCCCTTTGATAATATTGATCAATTGAGGCAGTTCATCGATAGAAAACTTCCTGATAAACTTACCCACTTTCGTAATCCGCGGGTCATCCTTAATCTTGAAAGCATGACCCGTCTGTTCATTGTCCTTGAGCATCTCCGGAAATCTTGCGTCCGCATCCATCTGCATGCTCCGGAATTTATATATTTTGAAAGGCTTTAAATCCTTTCCGGCTCTCATCTGGCTGAAAAATACCGGCCCACTGTCCTCCATTTTAATCGCAGCCGCAGTCACCAGAAAGACTGGCGAAAGACATACTAATGCGGCTGTTGACAGCAGAACATCCATCCCTCTCTTAATCCTCAGGTAAACAGGATTTTTTCTTCGGTACACTTCCTGCATGTGATGTCTGCCAGCATTCAGTTTTCCAATCCGTGGTGTTGGTTTTTCGGTGGTATTGACATCCAGCATAATATTTTCGCCCATTTTATCACTCCAAACCCGTTTACCTGCATGTACTGCCGCAAAAGCGGCAGCACAATCACTGTTTTATAGTCGTCTAAACTGCCGGCATCTGGATAAACGCCAACGTCCCGAGAGATGTCATATCAACTACAACATGATCTTCCCTGATCTCCGTAACGGTAAGTTCCACCCACTGCCCGTTCACTAACTGATAGACTTTAATGTTCTGTCCTGTTTTGATCCCCTGCAAATAAAAATTTACTGTCGCCGTATTAAAGCCGGTAACAGACGCGTTGATCTGTGCCACATTTAATACGCTTCCGCCCAAAGCAGCCGCCTGCGTTTTCGCCAGCTTCACATTTTCAGCGGTAGGTTTCATGACAGAAAATGTCTGGTTGCTTGGTACGCCGTTGATGATAACATGACCGCCCTGTCCAAGAGGCAGAACCGAATCAAGCCCCGGAATCTCTGTCACGGCATTGTTCATGTATTCTCCCACCGTCTTATTCTCATCTGCCGCCGCCTTTGCTACGCTGTGTGGAACAGAGGATGCCGTAACGGCAGATACTGTTGCAGCGGACGTGGAAGATGCCGTGCTGTAGGAATCCGCTGTCGGGCTTGTGGCCGCCAGCACAGGCATAGATACTGTCATCGCGCCTGCAAGTGTCAGTGCTAACATTTTTTTCATGATAACTTCCTCCTTTTCCCGTTGTCCGGGTATCTTTAAATAGAAAACTCTATTCGGCAACAATTCGATCAATCGTTCCGGCCGCATCCTGGGTCAGGATTGCAAGAACAACAAACTGTCTGTCAGATCCGTCTTCTTTCTGTATCGTCAGTGTGATCAGGAAGTGGTAAGGCGTAACTCCTTCCCAGCCCTCCCGTAAATTCATCGTCATATCCCTGACGCTGTACAAGTCATTTAAAAACTGTTCACAGCCTTCGATATAGGTAAAATCATAGCTGCGCAGCAGGCTCGTATTCTCTCTTTCATAAGCGGCAAAAATCTCATACGTCAAAACATTGCCGTCCAGATATAAGTACAAACTCTCATGCCGGTCGAAATAATCAGGATCCGCAAACCGGTATAGCTCCGCAAAAGACCCGTTTCCCTCTTTCCCTGTCTTGCCATGTATCACCGTATTGAAATCACACATACTGGCCTGGTTCGCAAGTTCAATATAGGCAGCGCCGTTATCATCTTCCTGTCCGTAAGCATCATGGTTCTCATAGAAATCGTCCCCCTGCATACTCTGCAGTACCGGACAGTCTATCTCAGTCTCCGGTATGTAAATCCACGCGAATATCTCCGGATTTTCTTCCTGCAATGCGGCAAAATCTATCTGTCCGTCCGCCCCGCTCTCACCGGCAATTCCCGTTGTCTGCACCGGCTCGGCATTATCCTCAGTCTCTTCCTGTAAAGCTGTTTCGTTCTTCCTGCCGCAGCCTGCCAACGCACATGCCACAGACAGGAAAAGAACGGCATTCCCTATGCATTTTCTTGTCCGTCTACTGTACTTTTTCATAAAATACATCCAATATCATTTCAAACATGGCGTCCTCGTCCGGATAAAACTCTTCATACTGTTCCCCCATCACGGTCTCTCCCGGTAAAGTATAGAAGTCATCCTCATCATAGGCATAATCAGCCAGAATCGGTGCAAGATAGGCCGCTTCATCCAGAGAAATATCCGTCACCATCTGCGGTTTCACCGCCTGATACAAATCTATGACAGCAGTGGCATCCCTGTGTACCGCCTGTTTTGCCGCATCAATAAAACCGTTCAAATACTGTTTCTGCCTGTCAAGCCGCATATCTGCGGAGCCAAACACATCCGTATTTCTGTACTTCACATACCAGAAAGCATTCTCTCCCATCAGATGAAGGCTTCGTCCTTCTACAAAAGCCTCGCTGAATCCGTCCATGTCTCCGGAAATCGTTACGTCAACGCCTCCCACCGCATCATTGATCGTGGGGATCGCGCTCATATTGACTGCCGCATATCCATGTACAGGCAGTTGATAAAAGAGGTGCTCAACCGCTTTTTTCTGGTATTCACAACTCTCTTCCATACCGTTTCCAAACCCGTGCTGTATGGCAAGCTGTGCTTTCACCGTGGAAGTATATTCCCCGTTGCTATCATATATGTCAATATCTGTCATGGTGTTTCTGTTGATGCCTATTACTTTGAGGCTCTTATCTTTCGGATTCAGCGCCACCAGAAACAGGGCGTCCGCCTGTCCGCCGTCAGTTCCCTCCGCCACCTCTTCCACATCATTTTGTTTATCAATGCCCATGATCAGAAAGGTCAGAATTTCTTCATTGTATGCGTAGATGGTATCCTGATATTTGACCCACCCTTCCTGCCACTTTTCACTTTCTTCTTCCGTCAGGATTTCTTCTCCCATAGCGGACTGTAGTGTCGGCTGTGCAGTAACAGGTTCATTGTATAACCGGTGCTTCCCTATCCCTCTGACAGTCATGGAACCGGCAAACAACAGCGTAAAGATCACAAAAATGGCGGCTGCCGCTACAAGGCTCCTTTGTTTACTGTTTTTTTTTGCGTCTCTGTCTGTCTCTCTCGTTTTTGCCTGGGAGCCGGAGCGGCATCAACATCATATCCATACTTACCGTAATATTTACCGTAGTATTTCCCATAATATTTGCCATAATATCCTTTACCGCTGAGATCAACCTTATTTAAGACAACTCCCAGAATACGGCTCCCGGATTTATCCAACTGTTCTTTTACTCTCTGGACAAAACGGTAGCTGATGGCGTTATTCTCCACCACCATTATCGTGCCGTCACAGTGCTTCGCCACCACGGCCGCATCAATCACGCTGCCAAGCGGCGGCGTATCTATAATGACATATTCGAAAGCCCTGCGCATCACATTCAACAGGTCGATAAATCTTTCGCTTCCGAGAAGTTCACTCGGGTTTGGCGACACCGGCCCGGAAAAAATCATATAAAGACGTGGAATACTTGTCTGGCACATGGCGTCCGTATATTTGTGCTTGCCAATCAGGCAATGGCTTAGTCCATACCTGACCGCACCGGTCTTGTATCTGCTCACCAACACGGATTTTCTCATATCCGCATCAATCAGCAGTGTCCTGTTGCCCGCCTCAGCAAACGATCTCGCCAATTCCATGGCAATGCTCGTCTTTCCCTCGTGGGGCGTACAGCTTGTCACCGCGATAACCTTCACATCACTGCCGCAGAACTCCACATTGCTGCGCAGTATCTTAAAAGCCTCTTTTGTATGAAAATCTGCACTTTGATCCAAATGCAATCTGACTTCCTGCATGTTTACTTCCTCTTATTCCTCTGTCTGACATCGTTTTCATCCGGTGTAACCGGTATCAGGGCCAATGTGCTCAATCCCAGATATTTCTCAACATCTTCCGACGACTTGATCGTGTCATCCAGCAGATAGTGTATCAAAATGACCGCGCAGACCAAAAACACCCCCAGAATGCCGCCGATCACCGTCCACTTTATCACGCTGGGGCCTGCCTTGATTGTGGGAAAGTTGGCTTCTTCCACCACATTGACCGCATCAATATCCATCACATTCTGGATATGCGCTCCCGCCACTTCCCTGATACAATTGGCGATGTCCTGTGCCTGCTGTGGATCAATATCTGTCACGGTGATGGATACGATTCGTGTATCCGTAGGTGTATTCACACTGACTTTCTTCAACAGATCCTTATACTCCATCTCAGACAGAGAGAGCTGCCCGATCACTGTCTCCAATACATATCGGCTGTTAATCAGCTCCGCATAATCTTTGGTTAGCTGTGTTCCCATCTGTACATCGCTGTATGTAACCGCTGTGTTTTCCGACTTATTCAATATGTAGATCTTGGTAGTAGATTCATAGGTAGGCGTGAGCACAAACCTGCTGATCACAAAACCGATCACCGCAGCTAACAGCCCCGCTCCCAAAATGATCAAAACCCTGCTCCACAAAATATTGATCATCTCCAGCAGGTCTACCTCGATAACGTCATTTTCCCTGTGATTTTCCATATCAGTCTTCTTCCCGATTCCTTATGTATTCGTTTTGCAACACGCACATCGGATGGTCGTAAAACAACCGCCGCCTGACGGTTTCTCCGTATTTTCTTCCGATATATTCCGCACACCGGGAAAGACAGGGAGTCCTCCGATCCAAATCATGGGCATCCGTGGCAACAAAATGGATCATATTCTGTTTCAGCATTTTCTTCGTAAGCTGTTTTGTTCCGATCCCGTATTGCCCCATGATACTTCCTGCATTCACCTGCATAAGACAACCCATTTCCATCAATTCAATGATCCTGTCTGTCTTACAGCATACATTCCTATATCGCTCTACATGCGCGGCAATCGGATAATAGCCTCCCATGAGCAGCGCATATATACCATTTCGTATATAATCATAATCCACCAGAGGATCAAATTCAACAAGTACATAGCCGGAACCTGCCAAAGTTTCCGCCATCCCCTGATCAAGCTCCTCCGTCAGGCTGCTGTGATAATACAGTTCCCCGCCAGTATACAATCTTACATCAATCTCTTCCTGGCGCATCCGTTCCTGCAATTGAGCGACCTTATCTCTGATCTCTATATGATCTGTGTTCCTGTGCCAGGGCTTATAATGCGGCGTGAGGATCATCTGGGAGATCCCGTCCTTCTCCGCCATGCGCAGCATTTTCAAGCTCGTCTCCATACTATCCGAACCGTCATCAATCCCCGGCAGAATGTGGCTGTGAATATCAATATATTTCTCCATTTGCCTCCCATTCAGATTCCGTCAAAAATACACCCCTATGAAGTAATACGAACGACTGATATGAAAAGTTCCGCCACGACTGTAGAAAAATAGAAGCCGAAGCGAAATGCCCGACTTCCTTGTCCGTTATTCTCTTTTGGAAGGCAAAGCCGGCATTTTACGCCAAATTTTACCCCCCCCCCCTTATAATATCGGGACAATTTAGTATATCATCCCTGACGGGTTTTTACAAGAATATTTCTAAAATTTGAATTTCTTCTTCTTTTTTCCGCCGCCCGTTTGTTCCTCAGAAGCATCTGCGGATATGTTCTTAGCCGCGTTCAGTGAATCGCCCGTGTGCTCGTCAAACTGTCTCAAAAGATCTCTTGCCTCATGGGAAAGTTTGTCAGGCACCTGCACCACCAGCGTCACATAATGATCGCCGCGCACATCCCTGTTTCGCAGGGAAGGAACGCCCTTGCCTTTCAGACGCACCTTTGTGTCAGTCTGTGTACCGGCCTTCACCTCATAGATCACCTTACCGTCCACCGTATCGATCAAAATCTCTCCACCCAGCGCCGCAACAGCGAATGACATGGGAACTGTGGAATAGATATTTTCATCCTGCCTCTGGAAAATCGGATGTCTCCCTACCACCACCTCGACCAGAAGATCGCCTCTGGGGCCGCCGTTTGTACCCGGCTCTCCCTTATCACGGATACGGACGCATTGGCCGTTGTCAATACCGGCGGGAATGGAAACCTGTATCTTCTTTTTATTTGCAATATAGCCCGTGCCCCGGCAGTCCGGACATTTGTCCTTTATCACTTTACCCGTACCATGACAGTCGGGACAAGTCTGTACGTTTCGTACCGTACCGAAGAACGACTGCTGGGTGAAGACCACCTGGCCTTTGCCGCCGCACTTGCTGCATGTCTCAGGACTGGTTCCCGGTTTTGCGCCGCTGCCATGACAGGACGTACACTCATCCTTAAGGGTAAGCTCGATTTCCTTTTCCACGCCAAAGACAGCCTCTTCAAAACTGATCCTGACACTGGTTCTGATATTCGCTCCCTTCATAGGGCCGCTGCTTCTGCCACCGCTGCGTCTGCTGCCGCCGAAAAGATCGCCAAAGATATCGCCGAATATATCGCCGAAATCAGCGCTGTTAAAATCAAATCCGCCAAAGCCGCCTGCGTCGCCCCCACTGCCGAAGGCAGCATGACCATACTGATCATACTGTCTTCTCTTCTCAGGGTCACTCAAAACCGCATAAGCTTCCGAGGCTTCTTTAAATTTCTTCTCTGCTTCCTTATCTCCGGGATTCATGTCGGGATGATATTTTTTAGCCAGAGCTCTATATGCTTTTTTTATGGCGGCGTCGTCAGCGCTTTTCTCTACGCCGAGCACCTCATAATAATCTCGTTTCTGTTCTGCCATGAGCTATGTCCTTCCTTAGGAATTGAGCAGTTCAGCCGCTCCCTCGAACCGTCACCTGTCAGCCAAATTCATGCAAGCATGATTTGTCTTCCAGATGCGGTTCGGCTGAACTGGTTATACCTCTCTATAGTCTCCGTCAACCACATCG
Source organism: Lachnospiraceae bacterium UBA7143 (assembly GCA_002491905.1). Classification (GTDB taxonomy): domain Bacteria; phylum Bacillota; class Clostridia; order Lachnospirales; family Lachnospiraceae; genus UBA3282. The sequence goes on from DKWV01000041.1 coordinate 27,772, forward strand.
TCAGCAGCTCCGCTCTGTCCCGCGCCTGCATCCTGTGTGCCGCCCATATTGCTCATATCCGGGCCGCCCTGTGCCTGCTGCATGTTCTCGTACATTTTCGTGAAGAGCGCCTGTGCGGAGTTGGTCAGTTTCTCCTTCGCCGCTTTCAGTTCGTCAAGCTGGCTGTCTGTGAGTTCCTGATCTTTTGTCTTTTCCAGAATATCCTTTACCGCCTGCAGATCAGCCTCCACGTTTGCTTTCTCGGAAGCGTCGATCTTATCGCCGACCTCATTCAGCGCCTTCTCCGTCTGGAATACGAAGGAGTCCGCCTCGTTTCTGGTATCTACTGCCTCTTTGCGCTTCTTATCCTGCGCCTCAAACTCGGCTGCCTCTTTCACCGCTCTGTCGATCTCATCATCGGACATGTTGGAGCCTGCGGTGATGGTAATATGCTGCTCCTTGCCTGTGCCCAGATCTTTTGCAGATACGTTTACAATACCATTTGCGTCGATATCGAAGGTAACCTCAATCTGCGGTACGCCGCGCATTGCCGGCGGAATGCCGTCCAGTCGGAACTGGCCGAGGGACTTGTTGTCCTTCGCAAACTGTCTCTCACCCTGTAATACGTTGATATCCACCGCCGTCTGGTTGTCGGAATAAGTAGAGAACACCTGGCTGTGTTTGGTGGGGATCGTCGTATTTCTCTCAATCAGTCTGGTGGCAATACCGCCTGCCGTCTCGATGGAAAGTGACAACGGCGTCACATCCAGCAGAAGGATCTCACCTGCGCCGGCGTCGCCTGCCAGCTTACCGCCCTGAACAGAAGCGCCGAGCGCCACACACTCATCGGGGTTCAGGGATTTGCTGGGCTCCTTACCCGTAAGCTGTCTCACCTTCTCCTGTACTGCAGGAACACGGGTAGAACCGCCCACCAGAAGCACCTGACCGATATCCGCGTTGGTCAGTCCCGCATCCTTCATTGCGTTCTGCACGGGCACTGCCGTTCTCTCTACCAGATCGCTTGTGAGTTCGTCAAACTTCGCTCTTGACAGGTTCATGTCAAAGTGCTTAGGGCCTTCCGCTGTCGCTGTGATGAAGGGAAGGTTAATATTCGTTGTAGTCGCGGAAGAGAGTTCCTTCTTCGCCTTCTCCGCCGCCTCTTTCAATCTCTGGAGCGCCATCTTGTCATTGGACAGGTCTACGCCTTCTTTTGCCTTAAATTCAGCAAGCATCCAGTCGATAATCTTCTGGTCAAAGTCATCGCCGCCAAGGTGCGTATCGCCGTTTGTGGCAAGCACTTCGATCACGCCGTCGCCGATCTCAATGATGGACACATCGAAAGTACCACCGCCAAGGTCGTAAACCATGATCTTCTGCTCTTTCTCATTATCAAGGCCATAAGCCAGTGCAGCCGCCGTAGGCTCGTTGATGATACGCTTTACATCAAGGCCCGCAATCTTACCGGCATCCTTGGTTGCCTGTCTCTGCGCGTCGTTGAAGTATGCGGGCACTGTAATAACCGCCTCTGTCACCTTCTCGCCCAGGTAATTCTCGGCATCTGATTTCAGCTTCTGTAAAATCATCGCGGAAATCTGCTGCGGCGAATATTTTTTATCCTCGATGGTGCGGCCTCTGTCCGTACCCATATCTCTCTTGATGGACGCAATCGTGTTCTCCGCATTGGTAACCGCCTGACGCTTTGCAGGCTCACCCACTAATCTCTCCCCGTTCTTCGTGAAAGCCACAACGGACGGTGTGGTTCTTGCTCCTTCCGTATTTGCAATGACAGTGGGCTTACCGCCCTCCATAACTGCCACGCAACTGTTTGTTGTTCCTAAGTCGATACCGATAATTTTACTCATAGTTTTCTCCTCCTATTTCTACCTAAATTTATTTTTTTCTATAATTACCGAGGCTGTACTTTTACAGCCTCGCGCGCCAGACTTAGAACTTCTCCGCGAAACAGCCTTTGCTGCGAGTGGCTAGAAGTTCTTCTGACGCTACTCAACAACCGCAACCATACTGTGTCTAACCACGGTGTCCCGATAAGTATATCCCTTCTGCAGTTCCTGTGCGACCACGCCGGACTCGAACTCATCGCTCTGCGTCTGCATCACCGCATTGTGAAATTCGGGGTTGAACTCCTCTCCCACCGCCGGAATTGGCTTCACATCCAAATTTTCCAGTTCCGTCATGAGCTGCTTATAGATCATCTGCATACCCTGCGCAAGAGCGCCGTCCTTCTCCTCCTCGGATACGCTTGCAAGCCCTCTCTCGAAATTGTCTACCACTGGCAGAATCTTTTCGATCACGCTCTTTGCCCCTGTCTCAAACATCGCTGACTTTTCTTTCTCAGTCCGCTTGCGGAAATTTTCAAATTCGGCCATCTGGCGTTTCACACGATCCTCCAGCTCCTCGACCTTTTCCTTCATGGCGTCCTGTTTTTTATCCTTTTTCTTCTTTTCTTTCTTATCAGCTTTTGGAGCCTCCTCCGGGCCATCCGAAGTCTCCGCCGTTTCCGGCTCTTTTGTCTCTTCCTGTACAGCTTCGCTGTCCATCTCTTCCTTTTTATCCTTTTCTTCTTCTGCCACGCCTCTCATCCCTTTCTGCATAGATTACCTATGCGAGTCAGTTTTCTATTTCTATTTTTTATATAAATCATCTAACTGATGTTTTAACAGCCTGAGATTACTTACTACTTTTTCGTAATCCATTCTTCTTGGCCCAATGATTCCAATGGTACCCTTCATGCCCTCTTCCAGCTCATAGGTCGCCGTCACGACACTGCAGTCTTTCATGCCCGCTACCGGCGTTTCGCTTCCGATATAAACCTGTATGCCCGTATTATTCTCTGCAGAAAGATTATCCTGCACCAATTCGCTTAAAAGCTGTTTCTCCTCAAAAGTGGTAATTAACTCGCTGGCACGTTCGTTATCCGCAAGTTCCGGATACTTAAAAAAGTTCTTCGTACCGCTGGTATATATCTCCAGATCTTCATCCGCCTTTATGGCCTCCGCCACCGCGTCTATGACGCTTGCAACGATCTCGCTGTGGATTCCCGCCTGCTGCTTCATGGCTGCGATCATACCCAGATTGATCTCCTCCAGGGAAAGCCCGTTCAAATGTGTATTAAGAAGGATGTTCAGCTTGAGCAGCGTCTCATCGCTCAGTTCCTCGGACACTTCCAGCATGGTGTTTTTGATCACATTTCCCTCCACCACTATAACCGCCAGTATATGTTCGGCATCCACCCGTGAGAGCTGGATAAATTTCAACTTATTACGGTGGTACTGAGGGGCGGAGATCATCGCCGCGTACTCGGTATTGTTCGCGAGTACCTTGGCGGCCTGCTTAAGAAGGCGATCCATCTTATCCTCCTTCTCCAGAAGCGACTCCTTCATCTCCTCCACTTCCCGCTCCTTCTCCTCCATCATTCTGTCCACATAAAGACGGTAGCCTTTGTCGGACGGTATCCTGCCGGCGGAAGTGTGCGGTTGTAAAATATAACCCAGCTCCTCCAGATCCGCCATCTCATTACGGATGGTCGCAGAACTCAGATTCAGATCAGTGTACTTGGAGATGGTGCGGCTGCCTACCGGCTCGCCTGTTTCCAAGTAATTTCGGATGATGGCTTGCAATATGATATATTTTCTTTCGTCCAGATGCATTCCATTTCCCTCTTATCGAATTATTAGCACTCGATTCATTAGAGTGCTAACACCTTCTGGTAGTAAGGTATCACTTCTTTTTTCCCTTGTCAACATCTGATTGGAAAAAATTTATAAAAAAAGAATGAAAAAAAGACAGTCAGCTTAGTATTACCCAAACTGACTGTCCACATTCCCTGCTTTGACATCCATAATTAAATAGAAAAATGTCCTCTCTCTTCGCCGTTGATCACATAGTATACGATGCTCTCCTCAGGCTTTACATAGAGCTCTACGCTCTTGAAGTCGCTGACTTTCTTCTTAAGGTCATACTTCCACACGTCCTTGGCAATCTTAACCAGCTCGTCTGCCGAGTAGGTCTTGCCGGAGAACTGTACATGTATGGTCTCCTTCACAGCCGCCTTTTTGGTTGTGGTAGTCTTCACAGCATCCTTCTTCGCTGCTGCAGGCTTTCTGCCGGGCTTCTTTCCTGCAGGCTTCCTGCCGGGCTTCTTTGCCACAGGCTCCTTTACTTCCGTCTTTGTCTCCGCCTTAGCTTTCTCTGCTACAGGCTCTGCTTTTGCCGCAGGTGCTGCCACTGGTGCCGTCACTGTCGTTGTCTTTGTATCTGCCGCTTTGATAGCTTCCGGCTTTGCAACCGGCTTTTTAGTGTCTGCCATAAATAATCTCCTTCCCCGCACTCACTAACAAATCAACCTTTTCATATGTGTATATTATCCCAATTATGCAAGACTGTCAACTAACAATCTGTAAGAAATAGTTAATTTTTATTATAAAATCTTATACGAATTGACCTGAAAACCACGCAAAAATGCCCAGTTCCAAGGCTTTAGGACAATGCAAAGTACAAAAGTACCACCGCCCCCAAAACAATCCGGTACCATCCAAACACCTTAAAATCATGTTTTTTAATATAGCCCATCAGGAAACGGATCACAATCACAGACACGATAAAAGCTACCGCCATACCTACCGCCAGAATGACCATCTCTTCTCCCGTAAATGCAAAGCCAAATTTGACAAGTTTTAGAAGGCTCGCTCCCAGCATAACGGGAATGGCCAGAAAGAAAGTAAACTCTGCCGCCACCGTTCTCGATACGCCGATCATAAGCGCGCCCAGAATGGTCGCACCGGAGCGGGATGTTCCCGGAAAAACCGCCGCAATCAACTGAAAGACTCCAATCATCAACGCGGTCTGGTAAGTAATATCACGAAGTTCCGTGATCTTCGGCCTCATGGTTTTATTGCGGTTCTCAATAACAATGAAAGCAACGCCGAACACAATCAGGGCGATTGCCACACACCACGGATTGTAAAAAAGCGCGTCCAGCACATCGTCGAAGGCGAGCCCCACAACTGCCGCCGGAATGCAGGCGGCAAGAATTTTAAACCAGAGTGCGAAAATGTCTTTCTGTACCACCGGCTTCTCCCGAAAGCGAAAAGGAAAAATTTTGTTCCAGAAGAGGATCACCACCGCCAAAATCGCCCCCAGCTGAATCACCACAAGAAACATTTCCCAGAAATCCTCGCTTACATTCAGGGTCACAAATTCGTTCAAAAGAATCATGTGCCCTGTACTGCTGATGGGAAGCCATTCCGTGACACCCTCCACAATGCCGAATAGCACCGCTTTCAAAATTTCTATGATATCCATGTTTTGTCCTTTCCTCTACTTCATACTATTCTATGAACAACGCCGCCCAAAAATCCTTCCGATTATCCGCGCAAGTATTCCATAAGTTCCGCATAACACTCCTGTGCGTCCCGGTAACCCTCCTCGTAGAGCGCCGTCATCTTTTCCTTGTCCTTCTCAATTCTGCGGACTTCACTTTTCTGTTTCGGACGGATCACAAACAATTCACCTTTGCTCTGCTTCTCCTCAATATACTGCACTGTGGCATTGTAGGACAGATGCCTTTCCCGCATCAGCTCATAAACCTTGGGATAGCGCAGATAGCGCGCCTTAAGCAGCGCAAGCTGCGACCCTCCGGCGGGCTCTCTGACAAAGCCGACCTCTTTTGTCATGATAATCACATTTTTCCGGTTCCCGTCCCGTATGGACTGCCTGACCGGAATGGGATCGCTGATCCCGCCATCCAGATAAAGCGTTCCGTCTATCTCCACATTTCGGGACACCAGCGGAAGGGAGCTGGAAGCTCTTACCGCAGTAATATCTTTCCGCACGTCTTTGATCGGCAGATAGGCCGGCTTTCCCGACTTGATATCCGTCGCCACCGCAAAGGCGTTTCCCTCATAGCCTGCCGCCGCGTCATAGTCATAAGGATCCAGATAGTTCGGGATCAGGCTGTAGCTCATATCCACGCCGAACAGATCTCCCGTCCGCAGCAGGCTCCACGCGCCGCAATACTGCTTCATATCCAGGTAGTTGACGCTGATGCGGTAGGATCGTCCCCTCTGCCCCGATATGTAGTTGCACAGATGGCACGCGCCCGCCGACACGCCGTAACAATCGGAAAACATAATTTCCTTATCCATAAAGAAATCCAGAACGCCGCCGGTATAAATTCCCTTCATGCCGCCGCCCTCCAGAATCAGTCCCGCCTGATACATCATAACAAAACGTCCTTTCTCAATACTCTGCCTTCATGAATTTCCGGAACGCCTCAAGAGACCGCTCCACCTTCTCTGTGTCGATACAGTAAGCAAGCCTGAAATATCCCTTCACGCCAAAACTGTCGCTAGGCACTACCACAAGGTCATATTTCTTCGCCTTTTCGGAAAACGACACCGCATCCGCCTCCGGCGCTTTCGGGAAGATATAGAAAGTACCGCCCGGGCGCACGCACTCGAAACCAAGATCTGTCAGCTCCTTATACAAGATATTCATATTTGTCTCATAGACTGAGAGATCCGCCGTCAGGTCAAGCACCTCCGCCACCGCCAATTGAATGATGGATGGCGGGCAGTTGTGACCCGTTCCTCTGGAAATCTGGCTGCACATCACACTGATAATATCCGCATCCGTACACTTCGGGTTCACGGCCACATAACCAATCCGCTCTCCGGGAAGGGAAAGGGACTTGGAAAAGGAATAACAGGAGAGCGAATTATCATAGAACGCCGAAGGATAAGGGGCGTCCACCCCCGCAAACACAATCTCCCTGTAGGGTTCGTCCGAGATCAGGAAAATGTCATGCCCGTACTTCTTCTGTTTCTCCTCCATGATTGCAGCAAGTTTTTGAATCGTCTCCGTAGAGTAAACCATGCCCGAAGGATTATTCGGCGTGTTGATCAGAACCGCCGCCACCTTATCCGTGAGCATCTCGTCAAAGGCTTCAAAGTTAATCTGAAAATTCTTCGTATCCGCAGGCACCACCTTGAGCGTCGCTCCTGTCAGATTCACATAGGGATTATACTCCGGAAAATAAGGCGCAAAGATGAGGACTTCATCTCCCGGCTCCGACACGCACCGCAGGGCGTGGGCGATAGCCCCCGCCGCGCCTGTAGTCATGAAAATGTGGTTTCCCGTATAGTTCATCCCGAATCTCTTGTTAAGGGACGCAGCCACTTTCTCCCTGACGGAGGGAATCCCCAGGCTCTGGCTGTAGCCGTGCAGTTCCATGGAATCCTTTTCCTGCAGCATCTTTATCATGGTATCCGTAAATGCCTGCGGCACAGGAACGGACGGATTTCCGAGGCTGTAATCAAACACATTCTCGTAACCAATCTCTTTTCCTCTCGCCGTGGCAAACTCAGAGAGCTGACGGATCACTGATTTTCCCTGTAACATATCCTTGTACTTCTGCACTACCATTGCTGTACCCTTCTTTCTTTTTCCTTAATATATCCAAACTAACGTGCTTTAAAATGAATGAGCTTCCCAAGGAAATCCCCCTTAAGCGGTGGAATATTGATGCCCGCGTAATGCAGGGTATCGCCCTTGTACTCTGTCTGCCCGATCTCCGGCCAGTCCGCTGCATTTTCAATCACATAAGTTCTGTCAGGGTCAAGTCCCGGAATGCAGATTCTCCGGCTGTGGACATTGGGCCGGTTCAACACCTGAATGTAGGTGACGAGCGCCTCGCTCTTATCCTTTGCCACCACCTCATAGCAGTCATAAAAATGATTATCGGCATAGTGGGCGATACGATAATAATCTCCCTGCCGCACCAGATCGTTATATTTATGGTACATCTTAACCTGTCCCGGAATCATCTCCCGATCCTGTTCCGGAATCTTCGTCACATCCAGCTCGTAGCCGAAGGTTCCCGCCAGAGCCACATAGCCCCTCGTCTCAAAGGGCGTCGTCCTGCCAACCGTGTGATTCGGACAGTCAGACACATGAGCGCCCATGGTGGACAGCGGATAAATCATTGCCGTTCCCGCCTGAATGGACAGCCGCTCCACTGCGTCCGCATCGTCGGAACACCAAATCTGCGGACTGTAATAGAGCATACCCGGATCGAACCTTGCACCGCCTCCGGAGCAGTTCTCTAAGAGAAGGTTCGGAAAATCTTTCGTCAGCCGATCCTGCATCTCATAGAGCGCAAGCACCTGCCTGTGTATCAGCTCCCCCTGCCTGTCCGCCGGAAGACCGAAGCTCCCGAAATCGGAAAGCTGTCTGTTCATGTCCCACTTGACATATTCGATATTTGCGCTTCGCAAAATAGCCGCAATCCTGTCATAGATACAGTCCCGCACCTCTTTGCGGGTCAGGTCAAGCACATACTGGTTTCTTCCAAGACTCCCAACCCTGCCGGGAATCTGAATTGCCCAGTCGGGATGCTCCCTGTATAAATCGGAATCCGGAGAGATCATTTCCGGCTCTACCCAGATGCCGAATTTCATTCCCAGCTTATTGACCTCATCCACCAGATATTTTAAACCGCCTTCGATCTTCGATTCATTCACAAACCAGTCGCCCAGACTCGTATTGTCGTCATTTCTGTAGCCGAACCACCCGTCGTCCATCACCAGCATCTCGATACCGAGCGCAGAAGCCTGTCTCGCGATCTCTAAAAGTTTATTTGTATCGAAATCGAAATACGTCGCCTCCCAGTTGTTGATGAGAATGGGCCTCTTCTTATCCTTGTAGACGCCCCTGATCAGATGGTTGCGGTAGAGGTCGTGGAAGTTTCTCGTCATGCCGCCAAGTCCCTCCGCGGAGTACATACAGATGACCTCCGGCGCCTGAAAACTGTCCCCCGCCTCAAGTTTCCAGCAGAAATCTTCCGGGTGAATACCCATCATGGCACGGATACTGCCAAACTGGCTCTCCTCGATCTGCGCAAGAAAATTACCCGAATAGACAAAGTTCATGGCATAGACATCGCCGGCCTCCTCCGTGGCGTTCGGGCTCTTCCACGCCATAAAGGGATGCTCCTGATGGCTTGACTCTCCGCGCACCGATCCCACACTCTGTTTGCCCTTCCTGATCGGGTAAGTCGAAATGGCACGCTCTCTCGCCCAGGAGCCATGCAGGGTAATCATTTCATAACCATCGTTATCCATATCAATACAGGCGGACAGCACTTTCGTGAGATAAACTGCCTCGCCGCCATTGTTTACAATACGCACACTCCTTGCAATCGCGTCCGTGTCCGCAAAGATACTGTAGGATAAAACGACTTGCAGCTTTAACACCGTATCCTCGCAGACAATCTCCAGCGTCTTACATTCATCCTTTCCGCCAAAAGTCGCAGGCAGCCCTTCCAGAGCCTCCTTCCCGTCATAAACACGGTGCGACACATAGGACAGCGACACGCCCGTGTGACCCGACAGCGTGCGCACACAAAGCGTTCCTTCCCTGTAATCCCCCAGATTGTGGCCCGTGTACTCCATCGGGAATGTGTCCAGGAAAGAAGTTCTGTCCCTGTTGTTTTCCGACGGCACAAAAGGCGGCTCCCCGATCCGCATCAGGTACGCCAGATCGTCGTCCCGAAGTTTCCTGCCGTAATATACATGTCCCAGAAAATTCTCTACATCCACCACACCGATACAATAACTTGTATGGGGCGTGTCCAGTTTAAAAATCCGATTCTTTTCGTTGTAGGTAATGTTCATGTTGTTTTCCTCTCCTTTATATATCACTCGCCCAGGCAAGCGCGCATCTGACCGCGCGTTTCCAACCCTTGACAAGCTGCTCCCTGGTTTCCTGCTCCATAACTACGTCAAACCGTCTTCCAAGCTGCCAGTTTTTGCGGATTTCCTCTTTATCCTTCCAGTAGCCCACCGAAAGCCCCGCCAGATAGGCCGCTCCCAGAGCCGTCGTCTCAATACAGCTCGGCCGGTGCACCGCCTGTCCCGTAATATCCGCCTGAAACTGCATCAGAAAATCATTGGCGCTGGCGCCGCCGTCCACTTTCAGTTCTCCCAGGGGAATCCCGGCATCCTCCTCCATCGCCTTTAACACGTCCATCGACTGATAGGCTATGGACTCCAACACCGCTCTCACAAAATGTTCCTTCTGGCAGCCTCTCGTAATCCCTACCACAGTGCCCCTCGCGTAAGGATTCCAATAGGGTGTCCCCATTCCCACGAAGGCAGGCACCACATAAACGCCGTTGGTATCTTCCACGCGCAGGGCGTACTTCTCGGAATGCCGTGAAATTTTCATCATGCGCATCTCATCCCGCATCCACTGCACTGCCGCTCCCGCCACAAACACACTGCCCTCCAGCGCATACTCCGGTTTGACGGCGTCGCCCGCGGCGATTGTGGTGAGAAGCCCGCTTCCGGAAGAAATCGCATCCCCGCCGGTATTCATCAGCAGGAAACAGCCTGTCCCATAGGTGTTCTTCACCTGTCCCGGCTCAAAACAACACTGTCCGAAAAGTGCCGCCTGCTGGTCACCCGCCGCGCCCGCAATCGGAACTGCCGCGCCGAAAATGCCCGCATCACTCATACCGAACACCGTGCCGGAAGGTTTTACCTCCGGCAGCATCCGCCGCGGAATCCGCAGCAGGGCAAGAAGCTCCTCGTCCCACTCTAATGTATGGATATTATAAAGCATGGTTCGGGAGGCATTGGTGTAATCGGTCGCGTGGACAGCTCCCTTCGTCAGATTCCAAATGAGCCAACTGTCCACCGTACCGAACAGCAATTCCCCGCGCTCCGCCCTCTCCCGCGCGCCCTCTACATGATCTAAAATCCAGACAATCTTGCTCCCCGAAAAATAAGCGTCCGGCACAAGCCCTGTCTTGGCGCGTATCATTTCCGCATAACCCTGACTTTTAAGTCCGTCGATATATTCCGCCGTCCTCCGGCATTGCCACACAATCGCGTTATATACCGGCTCACCCGTTTCTCTGTCCCACACGATCGTCGTCTCGCGCTGATTCGTGATACCGATACCCGCAATCCCAGACGCATCCACTCCGATATTCGCCATCGCCTCAATCGCCACCGCAAGCTGGGATGCCCATATCTCGCGGGGACTGTGTTCCACCCAGCCCGCCTGCGGATAAATCTGGGTAAATTCCTTCTGTGCCATACTGCATATACTGCCCTTTTTGTCAAACAGAATGCAGCGGGAGCTGGTCGTCCCCTGATCCAGTGCCATAATATAGCTTTGCATAATTTTCTCCCTATATATGAACTCTAATAAGTATATAATAGCCACAAAAGAAAAACAAGCGGCTGCGAAGGAACCTCTTCCATATTTTTCAAAACATGTTACAATCAAGAATGGATTAAATTTGAAAAGAGGCACATAGATGAGCATTACGGTCGTATTACAGCAAATGGTTATTATCTTCATTCTGATCGGCATTGGCATGATCCTTTTTTGGCGCGGACTCTTATCGGAGGAGGGCTCCAAACAGATTTCCGGCCTGATCATCAACGTCACCAATCCGGCTCTTTTAATCTGCTCCGCCCTCGAAGACGGGCCGAAGGCTTCCCTTCGTGAACTGGGTATCGCTCTTGTTGCCTACGCGGCAGTCTTTGCCGTCCTGATTGTCATCGGCTTCCTGATTCCCCGTCTTCTTTGCGTGCCAAAAAAACACCACTACGCCTATCAGATGCTTACTGTTTTCGGCAACGTGGGCTTCATCGGCATCCCGTTAGCCTCCGCCGTGCTGGGCAGTGAATCCCTGATTTACGTGTCTATCTTTAATCTGCTCTTTAACCTCCTGATCTACACCCTCGGCATTTCTTTGCTGCAAAGAGCCGCGCGCGGACAAACCGCGGAAGATAATGCTGTTTCTGAAAACAGCCCTGCTTCCGGCCGCTTCCGGAAACTGGTTAACGCAGGTACTATCTCCGCCGTCGTTACGATTATCTTTTATCTCGGCAATTTCCGCGTACCTGTCATCCTCTCCTCCGCCCTCTCCTACACCGGACGCGCCACCACGCTTCTATCCATGCTGGTACTTGGCGTCTCCGTCGCACAGATGGCGCCGAAGGAAATTTTCTCCCATCCGAAGCTCTATCTCTTCACCCTGCTGCGCCAGATCCTCGTACCCATTGGCTGCATCCTGCTGATGCGCGGACTGATTGACAACAAATTGATTCTGAACACCATGCTTTTAATGGCGGCCGTTCCTGCGGCAAATATGCCTCTCATGCTCGCCAAACAGATGGACATGGAAACGGAATCCATCTCACAGGGCATCATCCTGACCACCGTCTTAAGCCTTGTGACGGTGCCCGTGGCATGCCTTTTTCTGGTGCCGTAAACGCCAAACACCCCGCACCGTTTCCTGTTATCGTCATAAAATAGAGTAAAACCACATAGGATATAAGTTATGTATTATTTACTCTTTATTCTTCTTCTCACCGCCCTTCTTGGCTGTATTCTTTTTCACTGCCGCCGGAAAAATATCATCTGTAAAGTATCCGGCATGGACTGCTGTACCAAATGTTCCCTTTTAGACGAGCTGGTATATCCCTTCGGTTACTGTTTTCACTGTGACTGCGGATTCTTTTCCTCCACTTTGGACGCACCGCAGAAACAGGCGGGATACACCTGGCTCTACGACTATATGGCGCCCCGTTTCCAAATGGTTTTTGACGCGCTCCCGGTCTATTTCAATTACCGGGGAAGAACCTGGCTGATCGAATTTTGGAAGGGGCAGTATGGCATCAACACCGGAGCGGAAATCGGCATTTATCATGCGGACGCTATTATCCCGGAAACCGATTACAAAAAAACCCTGTTTTCCTGCGCAGGCAGGGAAGAGATGCTTGACTGCACTTTCAGGCTCTGTGACCGCGGAAACGACTGTGTCTGCAACACCGGCCGCCACTGGTGGCTGACCGCCTTCCTGGTGGGCCGTTTCTCAAAGCCCGCCAACCTGACTATGGAATCCTGCATCCGTTTCCCCAACCGGGAAATGCTCTCCGCTTTTGTAGAAGGCTTAGAGCAGGCCGGCTGCCAGAGGGACTGCCTGTCAATCAACGGCCTGACCGTCTGCTTTGTTTTCTCTGAAAACATCCCCGAACATTTCAATCTGCTCACACGTTTCTGGCGCTGTTTCTCCCAATGGAAAAACAGAATTTTCTGTAAATTGTATCTGTGGGTTACCAGACCCTTCTGCTGTACCGAAGACCGGATTTTATACCTGTACTTCTATCTCCCGTCCGCTTTCCGACGACTTCTCAGACTGCGCCGTTTTAACAAACGCTGCCACAGGCAGCACAGGAAGGGGTATTGATATGGGATTTTCCACGCGCCTCGACCACGCCTTTCTGGATGCGCCTATGCTTCCTCTGTCAAACCGCTCCCGCTATGTCCTTATGAGCGACTGTCACAGGGGCATCGGCAATTCCTCCGATAACTTTCTGAAAAACCAGCATCTGTATTTCGCCGCCCTGGAGCACTATTACCGACAAGGTTTTACCTATATTGAATTGGGGGACGGTGATGAGCTCTGGGAAAACAGAAACATGAAAAATATCATGGATATCCACAGCAACGTGTTCTGGCTCTTTCATCAATTTTATCAGGAGAACCGCCTGTATCTGCTCTACGGCAACCATGATATCGTAAAAAGAAAGAAGAGGCTGCAGCCTCTTCTTTCTCCTCTCTGCTTTCATGAAGGAATCATCCTGACCACCGGCACGCCGCCGGACGGTATGCCCCGCATCTCGCTCTATCTGACCCACGGCCATCAGGCCAGCCTGCTCAATTCCACGCTCTGGCCCCTCTCCCGGTTTCTGGTTCGGTATGTCTGGAATCCGCTGGAAAACCTGGGTGTTCTTGATCCCACCAGCGCCGCCAAAAACTATCATATAAAAAACAAATGTGAAACCCGGCTGAACCGCTGGGCCAGGGAACACCGCCGCATCCTGATCACAGGACACACGCACCGTCCTGTCCTTCCCGCCGACCCGTCCTGCTACTATAACACGGGAAGCTGCGTCCACCCCCGCTGTATCACCTGTATCGAAATCGAGCGTCTTTCCATGACTCTGGTGAAATGGTGCATGAACGCCAGAGCCGACAGTACTCTCTATGTGGCAAGGGAAATTATTTCCGGCCCTGTTCCCCTGCAATCTGCACCTTAATCATATTCGTTGTGCCGGAGATTCCGATCGGTATGCCGGATGTGATAACCGTCAGATCCCCTTTATTGAGCAGCCCCTTCTTTTCCGCCGCGGCAATGGCCTTGTCAAACAGCACGTAGGCGTCTTTCTCCTCCCTGATCACAAGCGGCGTCACACCCCAGCATAAAGCAAGCTGGCGGCACACCTTCTCGGTAGTGGCACAACATATGATGTCGCTCATGGGACGGTAACGGGAAATCATTCTCGCCGATCTGCCGGATTTGGTAACCGTCACAATGGCCGATGCGTTTAAGTCAAGGGCTGTCGTACAAGTAGCGTGGCAGATCGCATCCGTGATATCCGGATTCGCCTCCCGCTCCAACAGGAAAAAGCGTTTGCGGTAATCCACATCCCGCTCGGTACGCTCCGCGATTTTGACCATGGTTTTCACCGCCTCCACAGGATAGGAACCCGCTGCCGTCTCCCCCGAAAGCATAATCGCGCTTGTGCCGTCATAAACCGCGTTTGCCACGTCGGTAGTCTCCGCTCTGGTGGGTCTGGGATTTTTGATCATAGATTCCAGCATCTGCGTGGCCGTGATTACCTGTTTGCCCGCACGATACACTTTCTTGATGATCTCCTTCTGGATCACAGGCACATCCTCGTAGGGAATCTCCACGCCCATGTCCCCTCTTGCCACCATAACGCCATCGGATGCCTCCACGATATCGTCAATGTTCGCCACACCCTGCGCGTTCTCAATCTTTGCAATAATTTTGATGCCCTCGCCGCCGTTTTTTTCCAGCAGCTTTTTCAACTGTAAAATATCTTCCTTTTTCTGCACGAAAGAAGCCGCAATAAAATCCACGTCCTGCTCGATGCCAAAGAGAATGTCTTCCCTGTCCTTCTCGCTGATATACGGCATGGAAAGATCCACGTCGGGTACATTGACCCCTTTGTGGTTGGAAACGACGCCGCCGTTTATGACACGGCACACAATATTCGTCTTATCCACCTTCTCCACCTTCATCTCGATCAGGCCGTCGTCGATGAGGACACGCATCCCCTCCTCCAGATCCTCATAAAGTCTGTTATAGGTCACGCTCACGATATCCTTTGTGCCTTCCACCTCGTCTGCCGTTAGCGTAAAGAGCTGCCCCTCTTCCAGAGTAACTTTTCCCTCCTTAAAATTCTTCACGCGAACTTCCGGCCCTTTGGTATCAAGCAGAATCGCCACCGGCCTTCCCACTTCCTTCCGGAGTTTCTTTACCGTATCCATTCTCCTTTTGTGATCTTCATAAGTGCCATGGGAAAAGTTGCACCGCGCAACGTCCATACCCTCCGCCATCATCTGTCGCAGCACTTCCTCGTTATCCGTAGCAGGGCCAAGAGTACAAACTATTTTTGTTTTACGCATGATTTACCTCCGTTCCGGGCGTCGCCCGTCATTTTTCTACGTTCTCTCTCGTTATATCATATTTTACACAGAAATTCACTTGCTCATCCCGTAAAAATTTAAATAAAAAAAGACATCAGTCCAAAGACCAATGTCTCTTTCTTTTAAATTCCTTTAAAGGTAAAACTGAAACTCGTCTTTCCATCCGCTTTCAGGTGGTACTCCGGATGCACGGGCGCGCCCCAGCTATCATCGCCGCCTACACCCATCTGCCCACCGGCCACCCGCACCACCGTGTAATGCACAGGCGGCAGTTCGTAAGCATGTTTTGCGTTCTCAATCTCATGAGGCGTGTAAGGGAGCGCTGAAAAATTCATTTTCTCTCCCGCAAAGAGCATGCCTCGTCCCTGTCTGTCCGTCACTTTGGCGAAACGAACCCCTGTCTTATTGCCACACTCCTGCGGCACAATATATGCCGCCATGTTATCCGCCACTTTGTTGCGGTAAACGCCCAGCTTCGCGCCCTGATCTCTGTCTGCATAAGTCTCCTCCGGGCCGTTGCCATACCACTCCAGCCGGTCATAATCCGCATTCAGCTTAAACAGCACGCCAAACTCCGGCATATCAGGCAATCCTTCCACCCCGTCATAGGTGAGCGTCGTCCGGATACTTCCGTCACCGTACACCTGATAGTTGAGCTGGCAGCCAGACGCCGGCGTAGTCTGGAGATCATAAAGATAAGTCACGCTGACGTGATCCGCCTCTTCTTTTACAATAGGGTTCTCATATATCTCACCCGGCGCATCCAGTCTTCTCCCCACTTTTTTGCAGGTCGCATAGAGACTTGCCAGTTTCCACTGTCCCTGTCTCCCCATCATGTTGTTGCCCTCGTCGTTATCCGTGGGCGCACGCCAGAAATTCGGCTTGGGAACTGCCTCTATCAATTCCTTCCCCGCATAGCGGTATGAGGTAAGCCCTCCTGCCGGCAATGAGAAAAGCGCGTCAAAGTTTTCTCCCCGGACACCTATATTATCAATTCCGTGTATCACCACAAAAGGCTTCTTTTTCTCTTCGGGAGGATCCACCTTTCCGATCACCGCCTGCCCGAAGGCAACTTCATGACCTGCCCTGGCCCAAATCTCATCCTCATTTAAGAGGAAGGAGATCGTCACCGCATACTCTCCCGGATCGTCCGGTGCTACAAAGGGTGCAGGATATGTCTCTTTGCATCCGGGAGCCACCGAAACGCCGGAAATCTCCTTTTGTTCCACCCTAATGCCGTCCCGCAAAAGTTCCGCCACACACCTGAACTTGTCTGTAGAGACAAAGAGGTTTTTGTTCCATACCTCAAAATGATCCTTTGTCACCGTCACGGCGATGTTCTGATAATTGTATTTTACCGCCTGCATCTTGGGAGACGCTTCTCGCTCCCCGCCGTAGGCAATGCCGTTTCCACTGAAATTATAATCGGTAGGCCGCTCTCCGAAATCGCCGCCGTAAGCCTGAAACCACTTCCCATAGCGGTCTTTCTTGTAGATTGTCTGGTCGATATAATCCCAGATAAAGCCACCCTGATAGCCGGAATTTTCCTGATCCGCCAACTCCGTATACTTGTGCATCGCACCGCAGGAATTACCCATAGCATGCGTATACTCACAGCAGATAAAAGGCTTTCCGTCCCCGTTTTCCAAATACTCTTTTATGTCCACTACCTTTGCATACATACGGCTCTCCATATCGGAGGAATCGTTGTATCGCCTGTCGTTAAAGACACCCTCATAGTGCACCAGCCGGGTCTTATCCAGCTTGCGGAAAAGCTCCGACATCTCGTAAATCGTCTCTCCACCGAAGGACTCGTTGCCCACAGACCAGATCAGCACTGCCGGATGATTTTTATCCCTCTGGTAACAGGAGTTGATGCGGTCAAACATCATATCCTTCCACTCCGCCTTATCGTCCGGCACGACAAAAGACATATCTTTTCTGCCCTTCATATAAGCGTCCCAGCTTCCATGGGATTCCAGATTGCTCTCTGCAATCATGTACAACCCATAGCGGTCACAGAGTTCATAGAGCCGCTCGTCGTCCGGGTAATGGCTGGTGCGGATCGCGTTAATATTATTCCGCTTCATGGTCACGACATCCTTGACCAGTTCTTCGTAGGAAATATGTCTTCCTGCCACGGAACTGAAATCGTGACGGTTCGCGCCCTTAAATACAATGCGCTTGCCGTTAAGGAGCATTCGGCTGTTCTTCATCTCAAATTTCCGGAAACCTGCAGGCTGGGACACATATTCCGTCGTCCCGCTCCCGTCCGCGCATACAATCTCAAGCTGATATAAATAAGGTTCCTCCGCGCTCCAGAGCTTCGGCTTCTCCACCATCTCTTCAAAGAATATTTCCGGCTCCGCCTTTTGTTCTTTTTCAAAAAAAACTGTCTCACCGTCTTTCAAACGGAATCTGCAAATGCCCTCTCCCTTTGTCTTACAGTGCACAGCCAACTTAGCCCTCTCAAAGCCGCTGTCCTCAAAAATTGTTTCAACCGTCAGATCCTCCACATGCACCGCAGGAACTGCATACAGATACACGCTTCTATAGATACCCGAAAAACGGTAAAAATCCTGATCCTCGCACCAGCTTGAGGAAGTCCATTTAAAGACCTGAACCGCCAGCTTGTTCTCCCCGTCATGGAGATAGGGTGAAAGGTCAAACTCGGAAGGCGTAAAGCTGTCCTCACTGTATCCCACATAAGCGCCATTTAGCCAGAGCGCCATACCGCTCTCTGCCCCCTCAAAGACAATGCGGATTTCCTTTCCCCTCATCTTTTCCGGCACTTCAAAATATTTCACATAGCTCGCCACAGGATTGAACCGCCCGGGAATCTCCCCCGGCAAAATCTCTTCTCTGCCGTCCCACGGATACTGGGTATTGACATACTGCGGAATATCATAGCCTTCCATCTGGATATGCGCCGGCACACGGATATCCGCCCACGGCTTACAATCGTAGTCCTCTTTCTCAAACCCTTTTATGACAGAATCTGCATTCACCGCATAGGAAAACTTCCATACGCCGTCCAGAGACTGTATCAAACTGCTCTGCCCGCGCACTGCCTCGCCCGCATCTGCAAAGAAATGCAGGGCGGCATGCGCAGGAAGCACATTTTCTTTGAAAAAGCGGGGATCTTTCACTTTATCGTAATCAAACTGTGCCATCGTATATTAACTCCTTTTACTTGACTGCTCCGGTAATACCTTCTGCAAACGCATTCTGCAGGCAGAAGAATACAATCGCGGTGGGCAGGGTACAGATCAGTACGGCCAACATCAGCATACCGTAATCCGTCACATAACCCTGCGTCAGGTTCGCCACTACCATCGGCATGGTCTGGCTGGTAGCATCCGTCATGATTACCTTCGGCCACAGATAGCTGTTCCATGCGTTCATGAACGTGATGGTCATAGCCGCCGCATAGGTGGAACGCATCGTCGGAATAAACATCTGGAAGAAAATACGGATCTCCGAAAGTCCGTCAATTCTCGCCGCCTCCATAATATCATGGGGGAAGGATCTCGCGCTCTGCCTGAACATCATGATCAGAAACGGCGTCGAAATCGTCGGCAGGATAAATCCAATCGTCGTATTTAACCAGCCCGCCGTCGAGAACATCTGGAAGAGGGGAATCATAGTCGCCACAAAGGGAACCATCATTGCCAGCAGAATAACGCTCATAACTGCATCTTTCACCTTGTCATGGTAAATCTCAAAGCCGTATCCTGCCAGAGAGCTCACCACAAGCGACACCAGTGTCAGAATTACCGAATATTTAACGGAGTTGACAAACGCGCCTCCTACATTCTGATTCGCCAGAAGATTTTTGAGATTCTCCGCAAAATATGTCCCGGGAATCAGTCGTCCGCTGATAACTTCCGCACTCTTGTTTGTCGCCGCACTTACCATCCAATACAGCGGGAACACCGAGATAAACGATACGATAATCAGGAATACATACATAAAAAAGCTTCTAACCTTTGCCTTAGTCACGCTTATCACCTACTTTCATCTGCAGGAATGCCAGAATGGCAACCAGAATCAAAATTAAGAAGGACATCGCCGCCGCATATCCGAAGTTCGGCACATACTTAAAGGACATATTGTATATGTAATGCGACATGGTAATGGAGGCGTTTGCGGGACCGCCGTCCGTCAGGTTGACCGACTCATCGAACAACTGTAACGTACCGTTCGTGGACATGATAGCCGTCAGCAGAATGGTAGGCTTCAAAAGCGGCACCGTAATGCGGAAGAAGGTCTGAACCGCGGAAGCGCCGTCTATCTTTGCCGCCTCGTAAATCGAATATTCGATATTCTGCAGCCCCGACAGATAAAACACCATGTTGTATCCTGTCCACCGCCACAGAAGGGCAATGATAATAACGATTCTGGCGCTCCATACATTTGTCAGGAACGCATAGGGCTGATTCAGGATACCCAGTTTCACCAGCAGCAGATTGATAATACCGTTGTTGGCAAACAGGGAACGGAAAATAACCGCGTACGCCACCAGGGAGGTCGCGCAGGGCAGGAATATCATGGTTCTGAAAAGACCCTTAAATTTCAAATTTTTATTATTTAGGATAGACGCCAGAATCAATGCAAAAATCAGCATGATCGGCACCTGAATAATCAGATAGAAAAAAGTATTTTTAATGGACTGGATAAATACCGTGTCCTGAAACATTCGCGTGTAGTTTAAAATGCCGCACGATTTCATAGCCGCGCCGACACCGGTTTTAAAAGATAACAATAGCGCCCTGAACATCGGCACAAAACTCATCAGGAGAATCAGCAGTGCGCCGGGCATCAGGAATACCCACCCCGTCAAATTATGTTTTCTGCTAAGTGTCATTTTTTTTGGTTTGCTCAAGAAATTCCCTCCTTCTCTTTTACTTTTGGAGAAAAAAAGGGGAACAGCCTTTTAAAACTATTCCCCGATTAGTTATCTATCCGGCCAAACCCTGTTTAACCGAATCAACCTCCCATGTTGAAGTTCACGGTATCTTCCGCAGTCTTTAACTCAGTGTCGATGTCAGCGCCATTGATGTAATTGGTAAGCGCTACCGCCACCGCATCACGAGCCTCATAGTAATAAACGCCTGTGATGTTGGAAGGAACCTTGGTGGAGAAATCAACGATCTTAGCGGAAACTGCGTCGCCGCCGAAGAACTCATTGGGCGTTGCGTATGCATCGGAATCACCTGCGGGTGCCCATGTTGCCAGAGCGCCGCTGGGAAGGATGTTGTCATACAGCTCCGTGCTGCCTGCGAAGGTGCTTGCAAGGAAATCCGTTGCCAGCGCCTGATCCTTACAATTAGTCGTCACCGCCCAGGAAGAGCCGCCGTTGTTGGAGTAATTGGTTGCATTTGCTGCACCTACAAGGCTGGGCATGTTGGTCAGCGCCCAGTTGCCCTTCTGATCCTCAGCCGTCTGGATGGAAGCCATGATCCAGCATCCATTGATGGTGCCTGCTACATCGCCGCTTACCATGGAACTGATATACTCATCCCAGCTATTTACCTCAACCAGAACGCCTGCATCTTTCAGGCTCTTATAAGTTTCAAGAACGACCTTTAAGGTATCGTTGCCTACGATGTTAGCCGTGCCGTCCTCGTTGAACAGAGAAGCGCCTGCGGACTGCATCATCATCATGAGCAGATCGCACTCACCTGCCTGCATGGAGATGAGGGGCTTGCCTGTCGCTTCCAGAACCTTCTTACCATTTTCAAGATACTGGTCAAAGGTGATGTCCGTGAAGTCGTCAATGGTCAGGCCTGCCTGCTCCAGAATGTCTGTACGGTAGCATGCCACTACTGCGCCGTTATCAAAGGGAACGCCATAGTTCTTGCCATCCACTACGGAGTAAGCTGTCTTACCTGCCGCAAACTGCGAGAAGTCAATGCCGCTGTTTGTCAGATCAGCACAAACGTCCGGGAAACTGATTACATTTTTCTGGAAAGCATTGTCCTGCATCAGGAAGATGTCAGGCAGTGTGCTTAAGTCGCCGGAAGTAGCCGCTGTGGTAACCTTGGTCTGAATATCTTCCCAAGGAGTCTCAACCACATTCAGTTTGAAATCCGGATGATCTTTCTGGTATACCTTCTCAGCCTCGTACATTGCGTTTGAGTTGAATGCCGGATCCCAGCACCACACTGTCAATGTACTGCCGCCTGCTGCTGCATCTGCTGCAGGAGCCTCCTCTGCCGCGCCGCTGTCTGCCGCCGGAGCTTCCTCCGCTGCCGGAGCCTCCTCCGTCGCTGCCGCGCCGTTGTCTGCTGCCGGAGCATCAGAACCGCCGCCACAACCGACTAAAGAAAGCACCATTGTTGACGCCAATAAAGCTGCCAAAATCTTTCTTTTCATTTTTACTTCCTCCCGTTTGTTTTTTTGTGCACTTCGTGCACTGCTCTGTTTCTTTTTTCTCAATCAGAAAAGACCTTTCGTCATTTTGCATAACTACACGGCATTTTTGATTGATTACATATGCATTATAACTCTATACGTCTCTCATGTGTTGTTATCAAAAACCAAAAAAGATGCAAATTCGACCACGAATTTGCATCTTAATCGTTTAAGTTTCCGTAAATATCGCATTTATTTTTCTTTCATGCGGCAAAAAAAGGCATTAACTACCACCCCTTATAAGCGGAAATATTATAATTGAGCAATTTTGCCTCATAATTTTCCGGGTGAATCTTCCATTGGTAAGGCGTCACCCCCAGCACTTTCTTAAAATTCCGGTTAAAAGTCGACACAGATTGAAAACCGCATTTCTCAGCCACCAGCTCCATGCTGTCCGTACTCTTCTTCATATATTCACAGGCGCCCTGTACCCGCACCAGATTCAGATAATCGGATGGGGTCATATTCATTGCTTTTTGAAACACGCGTCTGAAATTTGTCTCAGACATATGGCTGACTGCCGCCAGATCCCCGATCGTCAAATCCTCCGCATAGTGCTTTCCGATATAATGCAGGGCAACCGTCATATAGGAATCCCTGATGCTCTGTTTCTTCACTCTTCCTGACGGTTTCTGGTTTATTCTCGCAATATTGATCAAAAGCGACAGGAGCATTCCCCGGACGCTCTCCGCATACAGCTCTTTCTTATAACGCATTTCTTCCATAATATTGCGAATCAATCCTCCCACTTCCGGATATTGGGAGACCTCCACCGCCCACGCCCGTTTATTGATAAGCATCGCAAGCTCATCGGCAAACATTGTGTTTTCCCGATAAATTTCCTGCAACAGTCCCTCTACATCTATAAAGAGATACTCCCACTTGCTGTAGGAAAAATTCTCACTGCTCGTATTATGCGGATAATTTTTCGGAATGATCGTAAACATATTCTCCTGATAGGGCACAAACTCATCGTCCAGCTCCACCTCACCCCTGCCGTCATAGCAGAAACCGATCTCCATATAATTATGAAAATGCTGGCAGTCCACGCCGTCGCCATAGAGACGCACCCAGGCCTCTCCGAGAAGCGCCAGGCAGGGCTCTCCCTGTGGAATCTCATAATAGCGGAACTGTATCTGTTTTTTCTTTTTTGTCCCAGCATTCATCGTTATATCAATTCCCCTTCTGGTTTATATCTATTGTACATTAGATTTCATTATTCCGCAATCAGACATTTCCTTTCCACGAACAAGTCCCCCGGCGGTAAACCGTCGGGGGACTCATTCTGATAATATATGCAAACTAAGGGATATAGGTATAAGCTTATTCTACGTCCTGCAGCGCGGCAAAATCTGTCTCGCCCGTGCGAACCTTGATAACCTTATCTACATTGTAAACAAAGATCTTGCCGTCTCCGATATGTCCAGTATAGAGTGCTTTCTTTGCCGCCTCTACCACCGACTCCACCGGAATTTTGCTGACCACCACTTCCACCTTCACCTTCGGCAGAAGGGTTGCGTCCATTTCTACGCCACGGTATTTTTCGCCTGCACCCTTCTGGATGCCGCATCCCATAACCTGTGTCACCGTCATGCCGGTCACGCCCAGATCGTTCATCGCCTTGCGCAGCTTATCATACCGGGACAATTTAGCTATAATCGCTACCTTATACATACCTGTAGCGGATGCCATGGGTACCTGCGCCACCTTCACTGCCGCATCTTTCTGCACCTGGGAAGCGGCGTCGTAATCCTCCACACCGAGGCTGGTATTTTCATTCACATCCATAACCATAGCGCCCGACACATCCATAATACTAAAGCCTGAGTAAGCGGAAGCCAAACCGTGTTCTGTGATATCCAGACCTACAATCTCTTCCTCCTGAGAAGCCCTCAGGCCAACCGTCGCCTTAATCACCAGGAACACAATCGTAATCGTCACAACCGTCCATGCCGCTACAGAAGCAAAACCAACCAACTGCAAACCTAAAAGTTTCAAACCGCCGCCGTAAAACAGTCCCGTAAGCTCCGTTCCCGAAGCGTCCGCAATCGAATATCCCGGTGCGGTATTTGTTGCGAAGAATCCCACAGAAATCGTTCCCCAGATACCGTTCATCATATGTACTGCCACAGCGCCTACCGGATCGTCAATCCGCAGCTTGTAATCCAACAGCCAGACGCCAAACACCACCAGAAGACCCGCTACCGCGCCGATCACAATGGCGCCGAAAGCATCTGTCACATCACAGGGCGCGGTGATTGCCACAAGCCCCGCAAGAGAAGCATTCAGACACATGGAAACATCAGGCTTACCATATTTGATCCAGGTAAAGATCATACACACAACCGTCGCCACCGCAGGTGCAATCGTTGTGGTCACAAAGATCGAACCGAGCTGTTCCACGCTGGTTGCCGCCGCACCGTTAAATCCGTACCAGCCAAGCCAGAGGATGAACACTCCCAGTGCGCCCAGGGGAATGCTGTGTCCCGGAAACGCGTTTACCTTTGTTACTTTGCCGTCCTTGTCGGTATTGAATTTACCAATACGGGGTCCTAAGATCTTTGCGCCTACCAGAGCGGAAATACCGCCCACCATATGGATCGCACAAGAACCCGCAAAATCGTGGAAGCCAATCTGTGAAAGCCAGCCGCCGCCCCAGATCCAGTGCGCCTCTATCGGATAAATCAGTGCAGAGATCACAGCCGAATAAATACAGTAGCTCAAAAACTTCGTCCTCTCAGCCATCGCACCGGAGACGATCGTAGCTGTAGTCGCGCAAAACACCAGGTTAAATACAAAATTAGACCAGTCAAAATTTTCATAGGTCGTAAAAATGTCGAACCCGGGTTTGCCGATCAGCCCCATGAGATCCTCTCCCAGCAGAAGACCGAAGCCAATCAGGATAAACATCACCGTACCGATACAAAAATCCATCAGGTTCTTCATAATGATGTTTCCCGCATTCTTCGCTCTGGTGAAACCTGTCTCCACCATTGCAAAACCCGCCTGCATCCAAAAAACCAATGCAGCGCCGATCAGAAACCAAACGCCGAATATCTGACCGTTTACAACTTCCATCAATTCTTCCATAACCTTTTCCTCCTCAATGAAGCATTTTTCTGCCTATAAGCAGACTCGAAATGCTCCGCATTCCTCGTTCGCGTTGCTCGCCGTAATCCTTACAAAGCAGGCATTCGTGCAAGCATGATACCTGCTTTGCAAGTCTTCCTTCTCTGCTTATACGCGCAAAAAAAGCGCCTTGAGTTTCCTCAAAGCGCCTTTGCTTTTATGCTTTGCATTGTAGCACCTACGTAACGCCATGTCAAGCACTTTTTGTATATTTGTATAAATGTATTTTTGTATACCATTTTATTTTCCCTCAATTCCTATGCAGACCGCTGTTTCCCAAACTCCATCTGGGCAAAAATAACCGCCGCAAAAACCAAAATGCAGCCCAAAATTTCCCTGCCGCTCATGGTTTCATGCAAAAGCAGCATTCCCGCCAGCACGGAAAAGACCGACTCCAGGCTCATTAACAGGGAGGCCACGGAAGGATTGATCCCGTTTTGTCCGACAATCTGTAACGTATATCCCACGCCACAGGACATAATGCCCGCATATAAAATCGGAATCCACACGTCGATGCTTCCCAACGACTGCACCCACGCCGCCGCTCCCATCCGGCGCATCTCCACGCCAAACATCGGGATCATTCCCCATACGCCGCAGATAAAAAACTGGATACAGGACATCCGCACCCCGTCCACCAGCGGGGAAAAATGGTCTACCACCATGATATGTACAGAGAAGCAGACCGCACACAAAAGCACCAGTCCGTCGCTGAGTTGTAAGGAAAAACCGTTGGTCAGGCACAGGAAATAGAGCCCAACCACCGCCACCAAAATACTTACCCAGACATTCCATCGACACTTTTTCCCGAAAAAAATCCCCAGCACCGGCACCAGAAGAATATAACACGCCGTAAGGAATCCCGCTTTGCCCGCCGTGGTGCCGTAATACATGCCCATTTGCTGAAACGTGCTGGCCACAAACAGCACCAGGCCGCACAGGACGCCGCCCACTGACAGCCTCCGCCTATCCTGCTTCGACTGCGGTTTTTTGCCTGCCGTGTATCTGTCCAGAAAAGGAATCACAGGCAAAAGTACCAGCCCGCCCAGAAACGAACGGATACAGTTAAAAGTATAAGGGCCCGCCGACGCGCCGCCCTGCCTCTGCGCCACAAAAGCTACGCCCCAGACGAGAGCCGTGAGAAGCAGAAACATGGAATTGCGGGCTTTTAAATTTATCGTTGGTTTTTTCATGGTCTTTTCTACTCCAATATTCGTATGCATCCAAAACAGTTTACCTCTACTCTGATGTCTTCGTCAATGTTTAAATAAAAGAGCCGCAACCATATGTCACAGCTCCTTTACCAGCACCAAATGTTTTACCCCGTCAAGATCCGTCTCCTCGTCGTACACAAACCCCAACTTCTCACACAGTCCCAGAGACGGCTTATTTTCCGGCTGCACCAGCGCCTGCATCTTTGTCATTTCCAGTTCTTCTTTCGCATAATGTAAAATCGCCCTGCACACCTCAAAGGCATAACCCCGGCTCTGCCATGGCACGCCGATCAAAAAACCCAACTCCGGCAGTTGATATCCCTCCCGCCAACTGATGCCGGCCCTGCCGATCACTTCCTGGCTGTTCTTTTCCAAAACCGTCCACATACCGTATCCGTAAAAAGCATATACCTTCTCGATATAGCTTTCGGTGTAAGCAATCTCTTCATCCTTGTCCGCAAAAAGGTTTTCCATAAAATCCGTGACGGACGGTTCCGCATAAATTCGATAAAAACAATCTACATCCTGCACCGTCGTCTCCCTCACAAGAAGGCGTTCGGTTTCCAGGATTTCCCAGGGCAATCCGGCCAACCGTCTGTAAGCCATATCCAGAGAGGCAAAGTCTGTCTCCTCCAATTTTTCCACCACATAAAAAGCACCCGGAAAGGTTTCCTCCCGATTGTTCTCATGAAAGCAGGGAAGCACATAGCATCCCGCAGCCCGCAGACGATTGTAAGTCTTTCCCTGATCCGTAATACACATGACCTCTTCTTTTTTACCGGCATTGACCGCGCGCTCTTCGGATACCTGCAGGCCACTGACCTTCACATTGTGAGCGGCCAGATCCGCAAGCAGCGGATTCCCTTTTTCCCGCAGTGCATCCGTGGTTTCCTTTTGCAGTTGGAAGCAAATTTCTTTTAACATTTTTGACTTGTCCGCATTTCTATGATATTTTATAGTAGAATTTAAGTTTACTATCAATCTTGTATTTAGGAAAGGAATTTTTATATGGCAGAACAAAATCCAATCGTAACTTTTACCATGGCAAACGGCGATGTGATCAAAGCGGAATTATATCCCGACATCGCGCCGGTTTCCGTCAACAACTTTATCAGCCTCATCAATGCGAAATTTTATGACGGCCTGATCTTCCACCGGGTTATCAAGGGCTTTATGATTCAGGGCGGCGATCCCGAAGGTACCGGCATGGGCGGCCCCGGCTACTCCATTCGCGGTGAATTTAAGCAAAACGGCTTTGACAACGACTTAAAGCACACGGCAGGCGTACTCTCCATGGCCAGAAGCATGCATCCTGACTCCGCCGGCAGCCAGTTTTTCATCATGCACAAGACAAGCCCTCATTTAGACGGCGCGTATGCGGCGTTCGGTAAGGTGATCGAAGGCCTTGAGAATGTCAATAAGATTGCAGAGACAGCGACAGATTTTGAAGACAGGCCGTTAGAAGATCAGGTGATGCAGACTGTGACCGTAGAAACTTTCGGCGTGGAATATCCGGAACCTGAAAAGCTCTAAATCCACTCACATTCAAGATGCTGCTGTCCTGCCGTTGATCGTATCCTCCAGCAACTGCGCAAACAGCAGCATCTGCCGTATTTCATCCGCGGATTTCTCCACGGAAATATTCTCGATCTCCTGATAACTCTCCGGCGGCTCAAACAAATAGTATCTGCTGCACAGCGCTATGGCAATTTCTCTTCCGTTCACCGCTACGCCGAAGCTCCCGTATTTCGCTTTCATAGCCAGAAGTCTTTCCATAACCACCGGCGTGACCACATAAAAGGCCGTATGTGCATCCGTGGCATACACATCGAACTGTTCGTTAAAACTCTGATTTTCCGTCTCTATCTTTTCTTCCCGGTCTTTATCCCATTTCTTAAATCCGTCCAGCCGTTCCCTTCCCATCCACTGCGTCGTCGTCATAATGCGCACCGTTCCCTGCATCTGTGACTTATAGCGCAGCACATATGCCTGTCCCACAAACACCGCTTTGTTATAATATCTGTCATTGTGGTCTTTTTCTCTCCTCGTCAGCGTCAGGTTGGAAAAGGCACAGGCTTTTCCTCCCTTCTCATAGTTGATCAGGTAGCTGCCCTGAAAATCGTCAAAATCAGGAACCACGCCGCGCAGATAAAGATCCATGCCGTCCATACAGTCGTCCGGCAAAAGCGTTGCCCCCGGCATTACCTCCTGCACCGCCTTCGCCATGATTTTTTCATCGTAGGCCGCCTTGGCATCCCTGCTCTGCCCGCGCCAGTTCTTAATAAAACGGATCGCCACGACCGTGCCAAGAAACGCCGACGCATATCTGATCATCATGGGCACAGCGTCATAGGGATTTATGTGGAGCAGACGGAAAATAACTTCCTCAAACCCGCCGATGATCCCGTTAAAAGCCGGGAAAAAAGCAAAGGCAAGCAAATACAGTCTTCTCTTTTTTAAAGCGTTTTTTACCTCCGCGTTCGGATCGTCCTTCTCAGATGAAAAGGTAAACTCCGTATGGATATCTCCCGTCATAAACCCGTTTTTGACAATCCGCAGGCTGTCATCCAGATCCTTTTTCCAGTTGCTGCTCATTTGTGCACCCTCCCTCTCTATCCCCTGCCTATCTACACGCCGGCCTTACTTCTACCGAAGATGTATCTCTCTCTTGGCCTCCACATTTTCATCCTTTAAAAACGCTGCGGGACGGTTTCCCGTCATGCCCGCGATCACGCTTGCGGGAAAAACGGCAATGGCCTGATTATATAAGGACACATTGGCATGATACAGCCTTTTGGACGCGGCAAGATGTTCATTTGTCTCCGTAATCTGCGTCTGCAGGTTTTTATATAATTCACTGGAATAAAGCTGCGGATATGCCTCGCCTATGATCCTCACATTCCGAAGCACCTGTTCCTGATTATCAAGAACAGCCTGCGTCTGCGCTGTCGTCATGCCGTTTCTGGCTTTGATCAGATTAAGCATCAGCTTTTCCTCATGTTCCGTATATCCCTTTATGGCGTCGAGGGACTGCATCAGCACATCATAGCGCTTGATGAGCGCCACTTCGATGTCCGCCTGCGCCTCCTGTATTTTGATATGAAGCTGTTTAAAGCGGTTGCCCGTGGCAATGGCATACGCAACGCAAAGCGCACACACAATCAATACTATCGAAAATATCATCTTTCGTCCCTCCATCTTTTTTCATTCATTATTAGGTATCAAAATCGAAAACTGAAACTCACCCTTGCCATAATCCACCATGTATCTTCCGCCGCACTTTTCAACGGTTTCCACCACATTTTGAATCCCCATGCCGTGCTCCTCTGCTTCTTTTGTCTTTGATGTCAATAGCGCGCCGTTCTCCACAACTGGCTCTGCTGCCATGCTGTTCTTTACGGAAATGACAGCCTGTCCGTCTTCCAGCACAAATTTCAGCTTAATCCGTTTGTCTTCACACCGTTCGCAGGCTTCCAGCGCATTGTTTAACAGATTGGAAAGAATGACCACGATATCCTCCTCTTCCATCTTTAGCGCGGACAGATCGTTCACCTTAAGGACGACTACAATTCCTTTACTTACCGCCTCGCGGTACTTAGTATTCAGGATGGCGTTCACAATGACATGGTTGGTATCCACCGCGTCCATTCTGTGCTGTAATGTCGTTTCAATTTTTTCTATATATGTCCGTAATTCCTGATAGGCTCCCTGTTCTACAAGCGCGCTGATCGCCGCAAGCTGGTTTTTATATTCATGCGTCCGTTTTCTCTGTTTTTCCAGATTTTCGGAAACAGAGCGGTACATGGCTGTCTCATTTTTCACTTTCTCGCGAAATACCGCATGTTCCCTCAATTTGATTTCTCTTTCTGTAATACTGTGAATCAGATAATATCCGATTAAATTGATACCAAGTATCCCCGCCGCAACATGAACATGAAAGGGCTCAATGATAAGCGGCCGGCTTGCATACGCCGCCCAGTCCGTTTCATATGTAATCGAAATAATGGAAAATATGGTGATCAAAGAAATCGCTGCCAAAGCATACCATTCCTTTACCGTGAAAATATCTGTCGCCTTACTTCCAAGCATTTTTCTGATGCCAAAAATCATGCCATATGCCAAAGCGGTACAGAATATCCGCATTCCATAAAAGATAAATACATCAGAAAAATCCCAAAATCTGCCGGGGAAGACCGCTCCCATTACCACTAGCGACAGATAATCCGAAGCAAGCATAATTCCATAAAATAACATGGTCAGCACTAACGCCTTCATGTACCGAATCTGATACAGCAAGAACATTGCAAATGACAGGATGCCTATGAGCGCAATCGCCTTTATCACAAAATCTTCATAAATCACATTAGTAATGACCCATTCGGCAAAGCATAACACAATGACAGATACAGGCGTAATCCATCTCTTTTCCGCTCTTCTCTTTACGGCAAAGGCTTGAAACATCCAGACACAGCAGCATATTTCCAGCACAAGAAATACAAACATGAAACAGGCATATTTTTCCATCATATTTCCCCCTGCCTCCTGATATACTCTTTCTCCACGGCCTTATAATATTTCTTTGATATGCTGACCTCCGTTCCGTTTTCCAGTGTCACCCTGTACCGTTCCACGTCTTTTGCATACTTCATATTGACAAGAAAACTCTGGTGCACACGGGAAAAACCATATTGCTGCAATTCCTTCTCCACCTCGTCCAACCTGTCATAGCGGGCATACTCTTTGATTCCATTTTCCATAACAAAATAGATAACCCTATGTAATCTGCTCTCCACATAGAGAACCGTGTCCGCCGGAATCCTCTTTTTCCCATTCTGGAACTCAAATTCGCACACCGCTTCCTCTTCTTTCATCTGCTCAGTGATCGTGTCCAGACATTCTCCCAAAGCGTTTTCAAGACTGGCCTCCTCTTTCAAAAGATAACGCACCGCTCCCACCTTATACCCATCTAACGCATAAGTGATATATGCCGTCACAAACACGATGTAGATATTCTTCGACAGCTTGCGGATTCTCTCAGCCGTCTGAATTCCGTCCATTTCCTCCATGCTGATGTCGAGAAATATGACATCATACGGCATGTCTGTGTCCGTCCGCTCCAAAAGCTTTTCCCCCGACGCGTACAGGTCAATCCGACAGTCATATTTCCGCTTCCCCATATATTGTTCTATCAGCTTCTTTTCCCGATTTCTGAAATATTCTTCATCATCGCATACCGCAATACGGAACATCTCCCATTCCTCCGTTCTGTTTTCTCCGCTCCAAAATATATTATACACAAAAAAGGAACGAACATCGAACCCTGGGTTAATTTTCCTGTCCGTATTGTATGATTCAGTTTTTATTTTCAACTACATAGAGATACCCGTCGTCTCCCAGCGCTAAAATATCCCCTTCCATAAGCAGTACCGCACTTTTACAATTTTCATTCAGGGCATCCACATTTCCTGTGGAAATATAGTCGTAACCGTCATAGAAATAATAAGCGCCGTCCTGCGTCCTGATCAGCATTTCTTCCTTTTTCCCCGAAAAGCCCAGAATATCCGCGATCGTTCCATTTTCAAACTGCGTGATTTTCTCTACCGCGCTATCCTCAAAGCCATCCGCCGATACATAATAAATGTTCTGTTCTTCATCCACCGCATAACAGCACTCCGTATAATTCTGGAGATTATAGATATCCTTCACTTTCCCGTCAATCTGATCTGTAAAATCCACATAGCTGACGGAAATACCGCCTACGTTATCCGCAAGATCGGAAGCTATGTTGCCCTTTTTGATATAAAGAAGCTCCTGATCTTTCGTCAGAAGGAAGCGGAAAATACTCTTCTCCACCGTAACCCCGCTCCGCTCGGTATCCCCCTCAAAAGCCACCTCGTCAAACATCGTATATTCTTCACTGTAAGAATCTTTATACCCCGCACGCACCTGATGATTCGTATCTTCATAGACATAAAGCGCCGCGTCCTGGGTGATAAAAAGTAAATTCTGGTCGTCGGGAATCTCCGCTTTCTGCATATTTTCAAAGGTATAGACAATATCTGGCATATCCGACAGGGATTCCATCATATACTTGCCATCCAACGCTTCCTCATCATACCCTTCCATCCGGTCGAAATAGACGAAGCGATTGTTTCCGTATGCCGTATGCTGATCCGCATAAACCAACTGATCCATATCACAGCCGTCAGCAATCCGATCGGATTTGATTTCCGAGTCTTCCTGACCGAAATAGATTTTGGGGCGCAGTATAAAAAGACCGCCCTCCTCCGTCGTAGCATACACAAAGGAATCATCCGCCAGAAGAATGGAGGTGATCTTCCCGTTTAGTGCAGCCCCATTTTCCCCTTCCACTTCAAGGCGGTAGCTGTCTCCCCAAAAGTCTCCTGTGCATCCTCCATCAGTTCTTCCCAATCTGACCGCAGGCCTTCGTCCTCTTTTTTTCCACAGCCGGTCATGGCAAGAACAGCGGCAAATACCCAAACTGCCCTTCCTGCATTTACAAATCTCTTAAATTTTTTTATTCACTCTCTCCTCGCCGTATTGTTCTTTTGCTTTATTTTTTCTGACAGCATGTTTCTACCCTCTGTCATTTTAGCGGGTTTTTGCCGCTTTTCAAGCGTCACGGCAGAATTGGAAAAGATTTTGCAGAATTGGAAATCGACATAAGATTTAATCAATCATCTCCCTTACAATTCATTGATTGTTGCGGTAATGGCCATGTTACGTATCCGTTTTGCAGGAGCGTGAATGGCCGCCAACGTTGCCGCTGCAACAAATACCAAAACCAGGAACAGTCGAAAAACAGGCAGTGCCCATACGGCATAGGGAAAACGGCCCTCAATCAAAAGATTGTATATCATCTTGCCGATTACCAGACCCACAATGCACCCGGTCACGCAGCCAGCCAGAGCGTAGGTGACAGCTTCGGCGGCAATCATTTGCGTCACCTGCCGACCCTCCATGCCCACAGCCCGCATAGCTCCATACTGCTTGCTCCTGGCGGATACGCTCATGGAAATGCTGTTCATCGCATTCAACAGCGTAACCATAGCGATGATCGCCAAAAAGCCATAGACGCATAGCACAAAAGCGGTATAGGTGCCGGAAGTACGCAGTTCACGCTCATCCCGGAGAGCAGTGCCCTCGTCCAGTACCTCGCTTATGGCGGCAACATCACCGTCTGTCACATCGCCCGTGGTCTGCACCATCACCAGAGAATAGTCGGTTATGCCAGTCAGCCGGACAAAGGTTTCGCTGGAGGCAATGACGGAAACCCTGCCGTGGGAGAGACCGTCTTCGCTGAACAAGTCGTATTTCAGCATACCCGCCACGGTCAGCGCTTCGCCGTTCACCTGAATGATATCTCCCTTCCCAAGCGGGGCGTCCGGGTCGCAGATTACCAGCACAGAATCGCTATTCCCGTAGACTTCGGAGAGATCGCTGCCCTTTTCTAACCTGCCATCCTTTTTCAATGCATCTAAGTCAAAATCATCAAAGGAAAACAGATCCACCTCCTGAGGTAAACCTTCCTTATCCAGCTTGGCCGAAACTTCAAAGAGGCTTCGCCGTCCAAAGATATTTTTCACGCCCTCCATCCCGCGGATCGTCTCTACCGTTTCCCAGGAAACACAGTTCCTACCGGCGACACCGGCCTCATCGGTAATCATGATATCGGCATCGCTGGCGGACTGGGGCAGCAGATAGCCCACAAAATCCAACAGGACAGAGAACGTCAGGAACAGGATAATGCACAGGGCAAAGGAACCTGTCATCAGAACCAAATTCTTCCTGGCCGATTTTGCATGATAAGCGCCCAGAGAAATGCCGATAGGAAGCCTGCCGATACGGACTGCCCGCCGTGCCCGGCCGGTGTTCTGTGCATTTCCCGAAACTGCCGCCACCGGGGATACCTTCGCCGCCTGTTTGGCCGGTGCTCTGGCGGCGAGCAGCACCGTAATCAACCCCATGGTGACGCCGCTGATTATTCCGATGGGACTGATGCCGAAGAGGGGAATCGTAGTAAATTCTTCCCGAACCACGAACCGCAGCACAGCGCATAAAACCCATGTGCAGACCGTGCCAAGTACAATGCCGGTGGGGATAGCCGTTTTACACCAGTTAAGAGCCTCCAGTCTCACAAACCTCTTTAACTGTTGGCGGCTCATGCCTATGCAGCGCATCATCCCAAAAAATTTCGTCCGCTGGGCTACTGTGCTGTTGATGCTGCCCGAAATCATCAGCACGCCCGCAAGCAGGATCAGAAGGAACAGACCCCCGGCAATCAAAAAGAGATTCTGGCCCATAGCGGTATCCATAATAGCCTGAAACGTAAACTCCCGGGCGTGTTTTTCGGCCAATCTGGCCTGTTCCATTCGGATATCCATATCCGCCATGCCAAATACCGCCGTCACAAGGAACACGGCGAAGATAATGCACAACCGGGTCATACGGTTTTGACGCCTCCGCACTTTGGCGGAAATGGGGATCAGGCTTAAATAACTTTTCATCGTGTAAACACCTCTTTCTGTTTTGATAGTCTTAAATATAACAGGGGAATCCTACACCAATATTACAATTATCCTACAATTTTGTTATAATTATAATTACGTATTTTCCCTTAATGTCACCATATTGAGCGCAAATGGAAAGACCTGTTGATAGAAAAAAGAAAGAAAAATAATTAAAATGGCGTTGAAAGGAGAACAATGGGAATGGAAATTGGAAATAAACTCAGCCAATTAAGAAAACTATCAGGAATGACACAGGAGCAATTAGCAGAGAAAATTAACGTGTCCAGACAGACTATTTCCAAATGGGAGTCAGACAGCACTTCTCCCGATTTAGAAAGCATTGTTAAAATAAGCAGGATTTTTCATGTGTCATTAGACGATTTACTCAGGGAGGCGCAGACAAGTGTGACAAATAGAAATGATGAACAAATTACGTTAGAAGATTTGATGAAAATAAATCTTCATAACAGAAAAATGACGCTGCTATTCATTGGCGGGCTGATTTTTGTTATGGTCAGCGTATTAAATTTCGCCCATATCATGGCGTTACAAAGCACAACGCTCAGTACCCAGTACATGCTGTACCGGTATATCGCAACAGGGCAATATGATAACGCCCCTATTGACTATATGCGGTTAATGATTCCCTCTATCATTGCAGGTGCGGTCGGACTGGTGCTGTTCATAAGTTATGTCATTGAAAACAGAAAAAAAGGAGATTGAAAGATATGGATAAAGCAAAAAAGGTTGTTTCATGTTTCATTTTATGTGCGCTCATTCTTTCGCTATGCGCGTGTGGGAAAGAAAATAAAGATAATGCTGCCGTTTATGAAGAAACCATTGGCGGATTGGAAGACGATGAGCTTTTTGTCATTATTGATACGAATGCTCCTTTGCCAGTTTTACTTGTTACGTCACAAGTGTATGATGACGGCACCGGTAAGCAGGCTTCAATTGCATGTGACGTATACTATTTGGCAGACAATGAAGTTAAAAAGATAGGAACGATAGAGAGTATGGGGACAGCATATCCTATTGCCTATGATGATACAGGCATTTATACGGCTTCCGGCCACGCTATGCAGCGTTATGAGATTGAAAAATCCGGTACGCTTAAACTGGCAGAAGGAATTTTGGAACAATTTGATGAAAACGGGAACGCTTCTTATACCATGACAAGCGGGAATGAAACAAAGACAATTTCAGAAGAAGACTATTATGCCGCTTTTGAGAAATACAGCAATGCTACGGTTGTAGGTTTCGCCTACGGCGCATCAGACGCAGCGGAATAATATTGTCACAAATATTTTCTGCATCTGCGCCTTTGCCGTTACAACGAGTTTTCCGTCAAGTCAGTTTTTTTTGGGTTCTGATTCTGTTTCAGGGGTTTCTAAAAGGCTTACGTCTGACTCTGTCTTCTGTTCCTGCCATGTTGTTCCACACAGCTGACGGTAAGCCTTATTACCCCTGTTTCTACCGTCGTTTCAACCTAATACTACACAAAACGGCATTTTCCACACGGTTATTACATGAAAGCAGTCGGAATAATTAGTGCTCATACCATATGTCATTTTCGTCGAACAGCCCTACACTTGAATAAGCGCCGCAAATACTGCCGTCAATGGCATTAACCACACAATGATAAGCAAACAGATCATCAAGCTCATTTATCTCTTCCACATTGTCAAATTGTATGAAATACCCAAGCTCTCCCTTGTCTTTATACTCATCCCAATCAGTGATATCATATAATTCCGCACGCCATCCATAGGACTCCTCAGCATCATGTAATTTCAGTCCTTTTGCCTTTTCGCCAAGATCGGTCTCCATCGCTTTTTTTGCAATCTCTACCGCCTCCTCTTCGCTGATGCCGCCTGCCGCTTTCACTTTTGCCTCAAGTTCCGCTCTCTCGGCACGAGTCTCTTCATCCCACTGTGCCTGCGTCTTTTGGTTTGTGTTGAGGGATATCCTGAAATTACAGTCAATAATCTGCAGCAATTCCTCATCGGTAAGTTCCCTGTCCGGCAGATAGTATTCTCCGGTAGATACGATATAACAGAGCATTCCTTCCGTCACATCTTCCGCACTGCCCACCTCCTGAATCATCTTTTCAGGCTTTGCCGTCTCATTCTGATAGGACTCCTGCAGTTCCGCCATACGTTCTTTTTCCTTGTCAGAGTATGCCCTCATTATACCGCCTGTTCCCACACTCTGTTCATCAGTCTGTACTTCCGCATCAGTATGGACTGAGGTGACCGCCTGTTCTGTTTCTGGAATCTCAAACTGTACTTCCTGATTTGTCTGTGAACCCACATTCTCCGTTTTCCCACATCCGGTCAGAGAAAAAACATTTGTAAGCGTTAAAACCACAACAAAAGCAACCACTAATTTTGGAGACTTTTTCTTCATTTTTTTATCCTCTCGTTTCTCATTTATTTATGTCATTCCCTACCGCAAAGCCGGAAAAAGCGCTGTTGCTTTTCCGGCTCTGCCACTGCAATCTTTTTCTAATTTTATTTGTATGTGTACAGAATACTTCCATCCACAGCGTCAATGATGTAACCATAAGTAGCATGTGTATCCGGATTTCCAAAGCCTACCTCGTATATCACGCCCGCCTTGCTCTCACGTTCAAACGCTGCTTCCGAATAATCCGATGCGTCCAACAGGCTCACGCCGGGAGTCCCGTCATTGTACGTCATTAGTTCCAGTCCATCCGCTTTGTCACCAAGGTCAGCCACTAACTGTTTTTTTGCGATTTCTACCGCTTCGTCCCTGCTGATTCCATTAGCGTCCTGTACAGCTTTTTCAAGCCGTGCCTCTTTTCCCTGGGACTCCGCTGCGGCTGCCTGCGCCTGCGGCCCATGCGCAACAGCGTAGCTCATCTTATGCTGGAAATCAATGATCTGGAGCATCTCCTCGTCCGTCATTTCCTTCGCGGGAAGATTAAAAACACCCGTAGCCCTGATATAGCAGAGTGTACCCTCCGGTGCATCCTCAGCACTGTCTACCTGTGCAATGACCTTTTCAGGGAATGTTCCGTTTTTATATGCCTGCCAGAGCGCTTTACTGCGTTCCTTTTCACTGTCGGAATACGTCCTTGAAAAACCGTCCGCCAGCACATCCTGCTGCGACTGCACCATATCGTTAAGGCCTTTCATTTCCTCTTCGGGAACGCTCTCCATCCTTTCCTTTACCACGCTTGACACCACTGCCCGTACCGGAAAGCTGACCACTCCCGCAGCCAGTACGAACGCTGCCGCAGCCGTCGCCATCCTTCTAAAGTTCCATGTTCCTCTGCTTCCGCTCTCCATACGGCCCTGAATATTCATAATGATCTCCTCCTGCATTTTCTCCGAAATGTGTATCTGATCCATTGTCTCCTTCACATCAAATCCGCTCATCCGCCATATGCCTCCTTCCACATTGTCCGCATCTGTTCCTTCCCGCGCTTCAACCGCATTTTCACCGCGCCCTCCGTCGTCCCCAGAATATTCGCGATCTCTTTGATTTGGTATCCTTCCACATAATGCAGATAAATGACTGTTTTCTGTTTCACCGGCAGTTCGAGAAGCTCCCGCAGTGTTTCCTTCTGTTCCTGCATCGTAAGGCTGTTTTCTACCTCGTCGATGGAAATCTTCGGATGCCGGTTTCTGAAACGCACCATATCCCTGCAAATATTAGTTGCCACCCGTATCAACCATGCCTTTTCATGCTCCCCGTCACGAAATTTCGGCCTTTTTTCCAGATATCTGCAAAAAGTATCCTGAATGGCATCCTGCGCATCCTGCTCATTGCACAGTATGACAATACAGACTTTATAGAGCGTATCGCTGTATTTCATGACCGCTTCTCTTATGTCCTTCTCGGTATCCACGTGTTTCACCTCCTTTACTTCTAACACGTTTCATACAAATAAAAGGTAACATACTTTTAAAAATATGAAAATTGCAGCAATGCCTGTTAAAAACAACTTTTACGGAAATAAATATTTACAATTTCGTCATATTTGTGCTATAGTAAGAAAAAGCATATTTTCTACTAAACGTTTCCGTAATCTCTATTTCTATTCTAAGTTTCAGAAAATCCATGCTTTGATTCCAAATAACCATTGCAAAAGCAGGAGGATCTGGAACGGTTCTCCTGTATCGGCAACCTATTCTTTTAAAAGGTTCACCGGACAAACAAAGGAGGACGTTAAATGAACAAAACGAAAACGGACAAAACAAACATAAACGGAATCCGTGTACAGCGCAATTATAAGGACACCGTATTCCGAATGATTTTCCAGGAAAAGGAAAATCTGTTGAGTCTCTACAATGCCCTGAACGGCACGGCTTACAAAGATGTAGATAACCTGGAAATTACAACACTGGAAAACGCGGTCTATATGAATTACAAGAACGATATTTCCTTTGTGTTTGATTTTGAACTTCTGCTTTATGAACATCAGTCCACATATAACCCAAACATGCCGTTACGGGATCTGCTTTATGTGACAAGGGTATTGCAAAACCGGATTAAGGACGAAAATCTGTACAGTAAGTCACTCATCAAAATTCCAACGCCCCGGTTTGTTGTGTTTTATAACGGAACAGACTTCCAACCGGAACAACAGATTCTATATTTGTCGGATGCCTTTGAAAAAAAACAGGATAAACCCTCTCTGGAATTGTCGGTGACCGTATATAACATTAACCTCGGGCATAATCAGCGTCTGTTAGAGACCTGCCATCTGTTAAAGGAATATGCG
Organism: Lachnospiraceae bacterium UBA7143; assembly: GCA_002491905.1. Lineage (GTDB taxonomy): Bacteria > Bacillota > Clostridia > Lachnospirales > Lachnospiraceae > UBA3282. The sequence continues at coordinate 67,350 of DKWV01000041.1, forward strand.
CAGTATGTGGAACAAGTGCGGGTATTTGCAGGACTCATGCCCTTACCGGAAGCAGTTGAAAAAGCGGTGGATTACTGTATGAAAAACGAAATCCTTTTAGGATTTTTTGCTAAAAATCGTGCGGAGGCGATCGCAGTGAGTATTTTTGAATATGACGAAGAAAAGCATATGAAAAGCGAACGGAAGGAATGGCGGGAAATCGGACATAAAGAAGGACTTGAAGAAGGAATCGAAAAGGGCTGCAATCAGCTCTCCCAACTACTCCAATCCCTTATGGATACCGGAAAGGCCGAGGAGGTACAACGCGTTCTCTCCGACAGCCAATACCGGAAGGATTTATTTCAAGAATATTTTTCTAAAAACAAATAGCATACCCCTGATACAAGCTGAGACAGGCGAAAGTAATCCCGCCTGTCTCTTTTCATGACATTAGAACGGTTGCTTTTTGCAGGAACACTGATATAAAATATGGACAGGATAAAAACTACTCTTCTGAAAGGGCGTTAAAGAAACTATGGAAATGATGTGTTCAGACATTTTTGAGGTAAACGAAAAGAAAGCGAACCAGTATACGGCTCTCTGTACGCTGATTGCAGCGGGAGCCGCCGTATTGATGTGGCTGTTGAATATTCTGGGATTCTTCATTGTGGATCAACATTTAATGAATGTCGCCATGCCTATCGGTGTTGCACTGTTTCTGCTTCCTACTCCCATGGTGCGGATATGGAAGTGGGATGAACGGCTTCTAAAATATGCCATCATGGGATGTTTCCTTTTAGGAATCGCCATTCTGAACTCAGCGCTGACCGTCCAGCTTGTGATGGCATGGGCTTGTCCGCTTATTCTTTCCTGCCATTATTATTCCCCTAAACTTACACATTTTACGCTGATCGGCGTTTTGCTATGCCTGCTTGGCGCCATGTACATCGGGCTGTATTTCGGTGTGTGGGACTCCAACATGATGCGAAGTACTGATATGATCGGAAATGCGGCGTTTCGTGCGGCTTATATCAAGGCGGCGACGGCGGCGGGCGACAATATTCTGTTGCGCGTCTTCAATTTTTACTATATTCCGCGTGCAGTTATCGCGGTTGTGGTCTATTTGATTTGCCTTACTCTTTCGAGGCGGACTCACGGTCTTTTAAAGCAACAGGAGGAGGACAACCGGGAGAAGGAAAGAATCGGGGCAGAGCTTCATGTGGCCACGCAGATTCAGACATCCTTGCTTCCCTGTGTCTTTCCGGCCTTTCCGGAATATGAGGAGTTTGATATTTATGCTTCCACAAATCCCGCGAAGGAAGTGGGCGGCGACTTTTATGATTTCTTTCTGGTGGATAAAGATCATCTGGCGCTTGTCATGGCGGACGTATCAGGCAAAGGCGTGCCGGCCGCCTTGTTTATGATGATTACCAAAACCCTGCTTAAAAATGTGGTACAATCGGGACTTTCTCCCAAGGCGGCTCTGGAAAGCGTAAACAACCAGCTTTTGGAAAACAATGAAGCGGGCATGTTTGTCACCGTCTGGCTTGGTATTTACGAGATATCTACAGGGAAGCTGACCGCCGCCAATGCGGGGCATGAATACCCCGCAATCAAAAGGGCGGATGGCTTGTTTGAATTGTTCAGGGATAAGCATGGTTTTGTGATGGGCGGTATGGAAAATGTGAAATACCAGGAGTATGAGCTTGCGCTCCATGCGGGCGATGTTCTGTTTTTGTATACCGATGGCGTCGCAGAGGCTACGGACGGGAATAATCAGCTTTACGGCACCGACCGGATGCTGAAAGCTCTGAACAGGAAACCGGATGCCTCTTCCAAAGAGCTGCTTCTTGCGCTGGGCGCTGATATGGAACGCTTCGTGGGAGAGGCAATGCAGTTTGATGATATTACGATGATGGCACTGCAGGTCAGGAAGTGACAATAGACGCGCCAGTCAAAAAAGCCTCTGATCATCTGGTACTTTAGGACAGGGGCGTTCATAATTTGTTCATATTTAATTTCAAAAAACTTCATTTTAGAAACATGATTTAGACATTTCTGCCCCGTATACTAAAACCATAAGATACAACACAGCGAAGCTGATAACAAGTTAGCTGATTAATTAAAAACTTTTTCATAATAAATGCCAAGTAAGGGAAACTTTACTTGGCATCCTCCCTTTTCTGGGGAGTTTTTCGTTTGTCCGTAATCATTATCCATGTATACAATTTTTCCTTGCCAGATACTTTGTCTTATGGTATACTTGAATACCGTAAGAATCTTTACAATGTGAGAAAGTGTTCCATAGCCGTCGACGTAGACATTTGGTTCGGATGTCTGCGCCTTTTTTCCTTATAGGCTATGAATGAAGAACACATGTAAAAAGTGAGGAGGAAATGTATTATGGTAGAGATGATCACAAAGGTGAACAGCGCCATTAACGGTTTCGTGTGGGGTATTCCCATGTTGGTGCTGCTCGTCGGTACGGGCATTCTGATGACAGTCCTTACCAAGTTTTTCCAGTTATCCCACATCGGACACTGGTTTAAAAATACCATCGGCGGTATTTTCAGCGACAAACACATCACAAAACACACGGACAAGGAAGACCAGTCTATCTCCCAATTCCAGTCCCTCTGCACGGCTCTGGCGGCCACAATTGGAACGGGTAATATCGTAGGTGTGGCGAGCGCGCTGATTGCAGGCGGCCCCGGCGCTATCTTCTGGATGTGGATCGTAGCCTTCTTTGGCATGATGACCAACTATTCTGAAAATGTGCTGGGTATCTACTACCGCCGCAAAAATGAACGGAACGAGTGGTGCGGCGGCGCTATGTATTACCTGAAAGATGGTCTCGGCTCCTACAAGGGCTTTAAACAGATCGGCGCAGTGCTTGCCGTATTGTTCTCCATCTTCTGTGTATTGGCATCCTTTGGTATCGGCAACATGAGTCAGATCAATTCCATTTCCGGCAATATGAAATCCGCTTTTGGTATCCCAACCTATGTGACCGGTATCGCGCTTTTGATTCTGGCAGCTTTGGTTATTGTAGGTGGTCTGAAACGTATCGCCTCTGTCACAGAGAAATTGGTGCCCTTCATGGCAATCATCTATGTGGTGGGTGCACTGATCATCTTTTTTATGAATATCGACCAGTGCGGCGCTATCTTTTCCGCCATCTTTAAAGGCGCTTTTGGACTCCGCGCCGTAGGCGGCGGCATCGTCGGTTCCGGCGTGAAACTGGCGCTTACCTGGGGTATGAAGCGCGGTGTGTTTTCCAACGAAGCAGGCTTGGGTTCCTCCGTTATGGTACATTCCAGCTCTAACGTAAAAGAGCCTGTCCGTCAGGGAATGTGGGGTATCTTCGAGGTATTCGCGGACACAATGATTGTCTGCACACTGACCGCATTTGTAGTGCTTTCCTCCGGTCTGGTTGATCTGGAGACCGGCGCAATATTGAGTTCCTCGGAAGGCTCCGCTCTGGTAGGAGAAGCTTTTGCCACCAGATTTGGCAGTGCAGGCCCTATGTTCATTGCCATCGCCATTTTGCTGTTCGCCTTCTCCACGGTACTGGGCTGGAGCCACTACGGATCCAAGGCATGGGAATACCTTTTCGGCACAAAATCCATGATCGCGTACAAGATCGTATTTGTTCTTATGATTTATGTGGGCGCAACCATGAATCTCGGACTGGCTTGGGATCTCTCCGATACCTTCAACGGTTTGATGGCAATCCCCAACCTGATCGGTGTCCTGAGCTTATCACCCATTGTCATGAAGATAACAAGAAATTACGTGGCACGAACACTTAAAAAGGAAGAGGTATCGCCAATGCTTTCCGCTTTCCCTGAAATTGAAGAAACGCACGCGGAAGAGTTAAAGGCGATGCAGAAATAAAATATATAAGCCTAACAAAAGACCGGCATGACTTTCACAATCATGCCGGTCTTTTCTATTTCTTAATTCATCTTCTCTTCAAACACAGCTTACGCCTTACCGTCGGAACCGAGCACATTCTTAATCTTGTGCGCAACCATATCCTTAACAGCCTGTCTTGCGGGCTTCAGATACTGGCGGGGATCAAAGTGATCCGGATGCTCCGCAAAGTACTTACGGATGTTACCTGTCATAGCCAGACGGATATCGGAGTCAATGTTGATCTTACATACGGCAAGTTCAGCAGCCTTACGCAGCTGCTCTTCCGGAATACCCACTGCATCGGGCATATTTCCGCCGTACTGGTTTACCATCTTTACAAACTCCTGCGGCACGGAAGAAGAACCATGAAGTACAATCGGGAAACCGGGCAGTCTCTTGATGCACTCCTCCAGCACGTCAAAGCGAAGCGGAGGGGGAACCAAAATGCCATCTGCATTTCTTGTGCACTGTGCAGCAGTAAACTTATATGCGCCATGGGATGTGCCGATTGCGATAGCGAGGGAGTCACAACCTGTCTTATCTACAAACTCCTCAACCTCCTCGGGGCGGGTGTAGGACTCTTTACCTGCCTCTACAGAAACCTCATCCTCAACGCCTGCCAGAGTACCCAGCTCTGCCTCAACCACTACGCCGTTCGCATGTGCATACTCAACGACCTGCTTGGTCAATGCGATATTATCCTCGAAAGACTTGGAGGAAGCGTCGATCATAACGGAGGTAAATCCGCCGTCGATACAGGACTTACAGAGCTCAAAGGTATCGCCGTGATCCAGGTGCAGGGCAATCGGGATCTCCGGATTCTCTGCTACCGCCGCCTCAACCAGCTTCACCAGATAGGTGTGGTTAGCGTATGCACGCGCACCTTTGGAAACCTGCAGGATAACGGGGCTCTTCAACTCGCCGGCCGCCTCGGTAATGCCCTGAACGATCTCCATGTTGTTTACGTTGAAGGCGCCGACTGCATAGCCGCCGTTGTAGGCCTTCTTAAACATTTCGGTTGTTGTTACTAATGCCATAATGTTTACTTCCTTTCTATTAAAATTTTTTAATACTTTCCATCTTCTGGAACAACTTTATTTTAACAGCCAGTCCCCAGAAAGTCAACAACTCTGCCTCGTTTGCAGGCGGTCACTCCGCCAGATCGGGAACTCGGATTTCAAGCGCCTGATGCCAGCTCTCAATCATCACCTCACAGTGCTCCCCGCCAAATTCCCCGTCCAGCGTCCATGCCACCGGTTCCTCCGACTCCACCTTCAGCTTTTCTGTCGTAAAAGTATAAATATGCTCCGACTTCACGCGCTTATCCACAAGGGCCCGGATAATATTGTTGATGTCCAGCGGATTCGTGGGTTTACGGATCAGCGTCACTTCAAAGAGGCCGTCATCCAGCGCCACATTCTGCCCTGTGATTCCCCGGAAACCGCCCACGGAATGAGAGTTTGTTATCATACCGTAAAGGAATTCCCCCTCGATCGTCTCACCATTACATGTAATTTTCAGGGGATAGGACCGAACTGAGGGCAGACGCTTTACCCCTTCTATCAGATAGGCCGCATGTCCAAGCACGTTCTTTGTGTCCTGAGGCGTCCCGTAAGATACATCCGTAAAAATGCCGAACGCCGCCACATAAATAAATATGCTGTAATTGAATTTTCCCACATCACAGGCAAAGTTTCTGCCGTTCACCACAACATCCGCCGCCTGCAGCATATTCTTCGGAATTTTCAGGCTGTTCGCAAAATCGTTGGTGCTGCCCGCCGGAACATAGCCTATGGGAAGTCTCTCCTCCGATTTCATCATGCCCGTCACCACTTCGTCGAGAGTGCCATCCCCGCCGCTGCACACCACCATATCGTAACCGGCGCGTCTCTCCCTCACGGCCTTAACCGCATCTCCCGCCGCCTGGGTCGGATATGCCGTCACTTCATAGCCCGCTTTTACGAAAGTATCAATAATATCCAAAAGATTACTTCGGATCTGCGCCTTGCCCGCTCTGGGATTATAGACAAAAAGCATCTGTTTAGCCATAGACTCCCTCCCCTTCCGACGTCCGTGCCTGATACCATGTTTCACAGTGCCGTAATTTTTCTATAGTAAAAATGTAAAATAAAAAGACTGCCCGGAATCACATTTGCAGATAGCTACACAGGATCCTGAACAGTCAATACATTATGCCTTATCAAATGTCAATCCTGCCGCACCCCGCCTACTTGGTGCCCAGGAACTTTTCGATTTCCGCAACGGCCTCCTCCTCGTCGGTCCCGTCCGCAGTCACCGTTACTTCCGCACCGCTCTCGAGTCCCATGCTCATCATGCCCATGATACTCTTCGCGTTCACCTTCTTGTTGTCGGAACCAAGATATACGGTGCTCTCAAACTGGCTGGCCACCTGAACAAGCATCGCCACCGGCCGCGCCTCCAGGCCCGTCTCCAGTTTGATCTGGATTGACTTCTGAATCATAATATTTTCCTCCTCTTTTCTTTTCGGGACATTCCGCCCCTAATTATGACCTGATTTTGTCAGCAATTTCACTCAGCCTACGTAACCTGTGATTCACCCCTGATTTCCCCACAACCGGTTCCAGATACCCGCCCAGCTCCTTTAACGCCGCGTCCGGGTATTCCAGCCGGACTTCCGCCATCTGCCGCAGATTATCCGGTAAGTTTTCAAACCCATATCTGTCCCTGATCAGAAGGATATCCTCAATCTGCCTGCCCGCAGCCGTCACCGTCTTGGAAATGTTGGCCGTCTCGCAGTTTACCCTTCTGTTGATCGAATTGCGCATCTCCTTCAGGATCCTCATATTTTCCAGCTCCATCAGGGACACATGCGCACCCATTACATTTAGGAGGTCCACAATGCCCGCGCCTTCTTTCAGATAGACCACCTGATACTTCTTACGTCCGATAATTCTGGCCTCGATCTGAAATTCCAAAAGTACCGCCTGAAGCTGCACCGCCTGCGCCTTCTCATCACAGACAAACTCCAGATGATAGCTTTTCCTCGGATCACTCATGGAACCAACGCTCAAAAAAGCGCCGCGCAGCCAGGCTCTTGCACAGCAGGAGTTTTTAATGAGGAGGGTATTGACCGTTCTGGTTAATACTATCTTCCCATCCTTTTCCTCCGCAAGATATAAGGCCTCAATCACCCTGCGCTCCATTTCGTCATCAGGGACCAGTCTCTGTCTGCCCCGCATAACAGTTTCTATATTAAATGTTTTTTTGAGTAATGTAAAGCATTTTCTCGCAACTGCCTCATTTTCCGTATCCAGACAAAGATGCCGTCCTCCATCGCACACGCCGCCGTTATACAGCAGAAGCGCCGCAAGCTCCGCAAGCTGGCAATGTCTGGCCGGGCTTATATGTGTTGCAAGTTCCTCCTTTACCGTTCCCGAAAAGGACATATTTCACTCCGCTTTCCATCTTTTCCTTCTATAATATATACTATTTGTCCACATCCCGGTGGTACAGCTTCACGCCATACGTGCCATGATCTTTCAGTCCCGCGTAAAGCGCATTGGCAAGCGTTACGCTCCTGTGCTTGCCCCCGGTACAGCCGATGCCGATGACAAGCTGGTGCTTGCCTTCCTTCACATAGTTGGGAATCAGAAAGTCCAGCATGTCCGTCAGCTTCTGCAGAAAAGTCCCGGCCTCCCCGAAGGACATCACATAGTCCTGTACCTCTTTGTCATTGCCTGTCTTATATTTCAGGTCGTCAATATAAAAGGGGTTCGGAAGAAATCTCACGTCAAAAACAAGATCGGCATCCGCCGGAATCCCTTTCTTGAAACCGAAAGACAGAATTGTGACAATCAGAGAATTGTATTCCTTATTTCTCACAAAAATGTCATCTATCTCTTCCTTCAGCTCCCTTGTGAGCAGATGGGAGGTGTCGATGATATAATCCGCTTTTTCCCTGATCCCTTTCAGGATTTCCCGCTCCCGGTGAATGCCTTCTTCCACTCGCCCCTCGGGGGAAAGCGGGTGCAGTCTCCTTGTCTCCTTATACCGTTTTAAGAGCACGTTATCGTCCGCCTCCAGAAAAAGCATTTCGAACAGATAGCCATTCTCCTTCAACTGGTCCAGAATGCGGCGCACGCCGCTAAAAGACTGGTCTGCGCGTACATCAAGTCCCAGCGCCACCTTATTGACCTCGCTCGCGGGTGTCGTAATCAGCTCCGCAAACTTCTCAATCAACGCCACCGGCAGATTGTCCACACAGTAAAATCCCAGATCCTCCAACATTTTCATAGCGGTCCGTTTTCCCGAACCGCTCATCCCCGTCACGATCACAAATCTCATGCTAAAAATCCCCCAAAAAGATGACCTCCGGTTCCAGACGGACATGAAAACGGTCCCGCACGCGCTCCTGCACTTCCTCGATCACTTCCCGGATATCCGCCGCAGACGCACCACCCGCATTGATTACAAAGCCGCAGTGCTTCTCCGACACCTGTGCGCCGCCGATGCGGTAACCCCGAAGTCCCGCGTCCATAATGAGCTTGCCCGCATAATAACCCTCCGGCCGCTTAAAAGTGCTTCCTGCGCTTGGATACTCCAGAGGCTGCTTGCTCTTCCGCTGTTTCATCAGCTCTTCCATCTTCGCGCTGATTTCATCCTTATTGCCAGGCGTCAGCCGAAGAACCACGCCCAGCACAATAAAAGGCCTGTCTCTGATTATGCTGGTGCGGTAGCCAAACTCCATCGTATCATTGTCAAGCGTCAGGATTTCTCCCTCTTTGTCCATCACGCGGACCATCTGCACGATCTGCTTCATCTCGCCGCCGTAAGCGCCGGCGTTCATCACAATCGCTCCGCCAATGCTGCCCGGTATCCCCGCAGCAAATTCCATTCCGCTCAGGCCTTCGTCCCTGGCTGCATAGGCAACCTGCGAGAGCAGCGCCCCCGCTCCCGCTGCGATATGGTTCCTTTCCGCGCGGACCGCGCTCAGCCGCGGACCCAGTTTGATAATGATCCCCCGGTACCCTTTGTCTCCCACCAGAAGGTTGCTGCCGTTTCCCAAAACAAAATATTCCTGCTCTATCCGTCCCAGATAGGAGATCAGCTGCGATAGTTCCTCCTTCGTCTCCACGACCACCATGCACGCCGCCTCGCCGCCTACCCGGAAGGTAGTATGTCTGCTCATAGGCTCGTGGAATAAAATCCTTTTCTCAGGCACAATCGTCCTGATATATTCATACATTGATGCACTCAAAATTTACTCCCGCTCATTTCTATTAATTATCTATAATAATATATCCAGCTGCGCAGGAAACATGCCTGTACTGCTGTGCACATACGCCATGCCTATTCGCAAAACCGCTGCCTTACAAAAGCAGCCTCGCCGCGCCGTAGATTCCGGCGTCATTGCCAAGGGTCGCCAGCGCAAAAATCACATTTTTACTGCCGTGGAAAGCCGTCTTCTCAAATGAAGGTTTAATGTAATCAAACAGCACTTCGCCAGCCTTGGACACACCGCCGCCGATCACAAAGATCTCCGGATTGATAATGCCTGCGATCACGCCCAGCCCTTTGCCCAGATAATCGCCAAACTGCTTTGCAACCTCTATCGCCAGTTCGTCCCCAGCCTTGACCGCATCAAACACAGCTTTCGCGGATACCTCACCTTTTCTCAGGACACTGTCCTTATCGCTTGCCTTCAAAGCGCGGTTCGCAAGTCTCGTAATACCCGTGGCGGATGCATACTCTTCCAGACAGCCAAAATTCCCGCAGCCGCAGGCCTCTGTCTCCTTGTCCTCCACATGAATGTGGCCGATTTCTCCGCCCGCGCCCGTGGCGCCTGTCATGATCTCACCGTTTATGATGATGCCGCCGCCCACTCCCGTGCCGAGCGTGACCGCCACCAGATTCTTATGTCCCTGACCGCCGCCCTTCCACATCTCGCCGAGCGCCGCCACATTCGCATCGTTGCCGCCCTCCACGCGCATGCCGTCAAGCAGCGCAGTGAGCTCCTCCTTCATGTTCATCTCTTCCCAGCCCAGATTAACGGCCTTGTGCACAATGCCGTTTTTCTCCACAGGTCCAGGCACGCCGATGCCGACGCCAGCCACATCCTCTCCCGCGATGGACTTCTGCGCCATCTTTTCCCTGATGCTCGCCGCGATATCGGGAAGAATCTTCTCTCCGCTATTTTCTGTTCTCGTAGGAATCTCCCACTTCTCCAGCACATTGCCTTCTATATCAAATAATCCCATCTTGACGGATGTGCCGCCTACATCCACCCCAAATATATACTTTGCCATACTTTTTCTCTCCTTCTCAAATTATTTTCAATCTTCTTCATCCCTTCCATGTGCAAGGGAGTTCTGCACGCGCTTATAAAGCTCCTCTGCCGCATTGTAGCCCATCTTCTTCTGGCGGTGGTTCACGGCTGCGGATTCGCAGATGATCGCCAGATTACGCCCCGGTCTGATCGGAATATTGTGGCATACCACACGGTTCCCCAGATACTCGGTGTACTCCTCCTCCAGTCCCAGGCGGTCGTACTCCTTATCCTTGTCCCAGTCCTCCAGGCGGATGACCAGATCGATGTTCTGCGTATCCCTGACACTGGATGCACCGTACAGCGCCTTTACATCCACAATGCCGATACCCCGCAGTTCGATGAAGTGCTTTGTGATATCCGGCGCGGAACCAATCAGCGTATCCTCGCTGACACGCCTGATCTCCACCACATCGTCCGTCACCAGACGGTGTCCCCTCCTGATCAGCTCAAGCGCCGCCTCCGATTTACCGATACCGCTCTCTCCCGTAATCAGAACACCCTCGCCGTATACATCCACCAGTACGCCGTGTACGGAAATGCAGGGTGCAAGCTGCACGTTCAACCAGCGGATCACTTCCGCCATGCAGGCCGACGTAGCCTTCCTGCTCATCAGAAGCGGCACACCGTGCTTCACCGCCACCTCCCTGAAAATTTCGTTCGGATACAGCTCCCTGCAGAACAGGATACCCGGCAGGGGATTGTTCAGAAGCTTTTCAAAGATCTCCCGCTGCCTGTCTTCGCTCATACCATTCATATAGGAGTATTCCACAAATCCGACTATCTGCAGACGTGTCGTCTCAAAGTGTTCAAAATATCCGGCCAGCTGCAGCGCTGGTCTGTTGATATCCGGCTGCGTCACCTTGATCTTCGAGATGTCGATCTCCGGTGTCAGATTCTCCCATTTAAATTTTTCGATTACCTTTGTTAAGTTGATGCTCGCCATGATTCCCTCATTTCCGCGCCTTCTTCGCGCATTCACGTTATGTATTGCTGTAATCTATATTACCACAGTGTACGCCCAAAGTCCTCATCTATTTTTCCTCCGCCCGGAAAAATCCGTAAATCTGTCCGGCGATATGCTCGGGAATCTCAGGCACCTCGCAAAGTTTCTCCACCGACGCTTCCTTAATCTCGTTGATCGACCCGAAGTGCCGCATCAGCGCCTTCCTCCTCGCCGGTCCCACGCCGGGGATCTCGTCCAGAACCGACTTTACCTGGGCCTTTGACCGAAGCGACCTGTGGTACTCGATGGCAAAACGGTGCGCCTCGTCCTGTATTCTGGTTATCAGCTTAAAACCTTCCGAGCGCGTGTCTATAGGAATCTCCACATTCTGATAGTACAGCCCCCTGGTCCTATGGTTGTCGTCCTTCACCATGCCGCAGACGGGAATATCCAGGTGCAGCTCCTCCAAAACCTGCAGGGCAATATTTACCTGTCCCTTGCCGCCGTCCATCAGAAGCAGATCCGGAAATTTGGTAAAACTCCCGAAGGTGTGATCCATCTGCCTGCGCTCCAGATCCTCCTTCTCCTCCATGCCGTGAAGAAACCGTCTGGTCAGCACCTCTCTCATGCAGGCGTAATCGTCCGGCCCCGAGACGGACTGAATCCGAAACTTGCGGTAATCGCTTCGCTTCGCCTTACCTTTCTCAAAGACCACCATAGAACCCACATTGGCAAACCCGCTGATATTCGATATATCAAAGGCCTCCATCCGGCTCACGTCCTCCAGCTTAAGAAGCCCCGCAATCTCCTTCATGGCGCCGATGGTCCGCCCTTCCTCCCTGCGGATGCGCTCTTTATCCTGACTTAAGATCAGTCTCGCGTTCTGCGCCGCCAGCTCCACCAGCTTTTCCTTCGCACCCTTTTTCGGCACGCGGATATAGACCCGTCCGCCCTTTCTCGCACTGAGCCATTTCTCCAGGATCTCCGTGTCCGCAATCTCCTCCTGCAGCATCAGCTCTTTCGGGATATAGGGCGTCCCCGCATAAAACTGTTTCACGAAATCAAGAAGAATCTGTGCGCTGTCGCAGTCCTCCACATGGGTCATATAAAAGTGATCCCTGCCGATCAGTTTTCCGTCGCGCACAAAAAACACCTGCACCACGGCGTCGTGTTCCTCCAGCGCCAGCGCGATGATATCCTTGTCCTCGCCGTCTGAATCCGTGATCTTCTGCTTCTGCGCCACGCTCTTTACGCTGTTGTACAGGTCCCGGTATCCGGCCGCTTCCTCAAACTCCATCTTTTCCGACGCTTCCGTCATTTTTTGCTCCAACTCCCGGAGCATGGGTTTGTAATTGCCGTTTAGGAAATCCAAGGCCTGATCGATCCGCGCCCGGTATTCCTCCTTGCTGATATAGCCCTGGCAGGGCGCAGCGCACTGCTTGATATGATAATTCAGGCAGGGCCTCTCCAGACCGATATCCCGGGGCAGTCTGCGGTTACAGGTCTTAAGCTGATAGAGCTTATTCATCAGATCAATGGTGTCTTTCACCGCCGCCGCGCTGGTGTACGGCCCAAAATATCTGGACTTATCCTTCTTCATCTCCCTGGAAAGAAAAATGCGTGGATACTCCTCCCCCATCGTTACCTTAATATAAGGATATGTCTTGTCGTCCTTCAACATCGTATTGTATTTCGGACTGTATTCCTTAATCAGATTGTTCTCTAAAACCAGTGCCTCCAGCTCCGAGTCCGTCACAATATATTCAAACCTGGCGATCTGCTCTACCATCCTGTCAATCTGTGGCCCGCGCCCCACAATCTTGCGAAAATAGGAGCGCACCCGGTTATGCAGATTGACAGCTTTTCCTACATAAATAATGGTATCGTTATGGTCGTGCATCAGATATACGCCCGGAGAATTGGGCAGTTTTTTTAATTCCTCGTCGAAATCAAACATACAACAGTCCTCACCATTCTTCTCCCACTAATTGTACAGGATAAATAAGGCAAAGTCCATCACAGACTCTGCCTTATCATCACAACTCAGTCCCCGGCCTCATTTTTACATCTGATGCACACCAAACCGCGCTACTTTTCTTCAGAAGTATGTCCGGGGTCGGGCGCCTGGGAAAATAAGCCGCGGTTTCCTGTCGGCTGCTGTCCCTGCGCACTCTCCGGCATTGTGCCCGGCATACCACCCTGCGCTCCACCCGGCATTGTGCCCGGCATACCACCCTGCGCTCCACCCGGCTCCTGCGGCGGCAGGCCGTCCTGCTGCCCTGCGTCTGTCATCGGCAGCGATACGCTTTCTGATTCACCGTTCTGCCACGGCTGGCTCTGCATCCGCCCGCCGCCGGGCACTGCTGCCTGCTGTCCCGCGGCGGGCGCTGGCGGCGGCTGGATATCCGCCGCACCCTGCTGCTGTGCAGCGGGAACCGTCACGCCCTGCGCTTCATGCTGCCCAAGCTCCGCGCCTTCTTCCTCCGTAGGCTCCGAAATGCCTTTCTCCCTGCGGTAAATCTTCATAAACTCCTTGCCTGTGATAGTCTCTTTCTCAATCAGGTGCGCCGCCAGCTTATCCATGATCTCGCGGTTTTCCTTTAAGAGTTTCTTCGCCTTCTTATAGCTCTCATGCAGAAGCTTCATCACCTCGGAATCAATGTCCGCCGCCGTCACATCGGAACAGGTCAGGGACGCCCTGCCGTCCAGATACTGGCTTTCCACTGTGGCCAGACCCATCAGCCCGAACTTCTTGCTCATACCAAAACGGGTAATCATATTTCTTGCAATACTCGTCGCCTGCTCAATATCGTTGGCCGCGCCCGTGGTGACGGTGTCAAAGACAATCTCCTCCGCCGCGCGCCCGCCCAGCAGACTCACCAGCCTGTCGCGAAGCTCCGCCTCGGTGTCAAGATATTTCTCTTCCTCCGGCACGTGCATGACATAGCCAAGCGCTCCCATTGTGCGGGGCACAATAGTAATCTTCTGCACCGGCTCAGAATTTTTCTGCAGGGCGCTCAGAAGCGCGTGTCCTACCTCATGGTAGGAGACAATCTTGCGTTCCTCCTTACTCATAACGCGGTCCTTCTTCTCCTTGCCCACAAGCACCTGCTCCACTGCGTCAAAGAGATCCTTCTGGCTCACGTACTCCCTGCCCATCTTCACGGCGTTGATCGCCGCCTCGTTAATCATGTTCGCCAGATCGGAGCCGACCGCCCCGGAAGTCGCCAGCGCGATCTCATTTAAGTCCACCGAGTCATCCATCAGCACATCCTTTGAATGCACCTTTAAGATCTCCACACGTCCCTTTAAATCCGGCTTGTCCACAATAATCCGCCTGTCGAAACGGCCCGGGCGCAGCAGCGCCTTATCCAGAATCTCCGGCCTGTTGGTAGCCGCCAGAATGATAATGCCCTTTTTCCCGTCGAAACCGTCCATCTCCGAAAGAAGCTGGTTCAAAGTCTGCTCCCGCTCCTCGTTGCCGCCGCCGTACTTCGAGTCACGGCTTCTGCCGATGGCGTCGATCTCATCAATAAAGACGATACAGGGAGCGTTTTTCTCCGCTTCCTTAAACAGATCACGGACACGGGACGCACCCACGCCCACGTATAATTCAATAAAGTCAGAACCGGACAGCGAAAAGAAAGGTACATGCGCCTCGCCTGCCACAGCCTTCGCCAGAAGCGTCTTACCCGTACCGGGAGGGCCCACTAAGAGCGCGCCCTTGGGAAGCCTCGCGCCGATTTTGGAATATTTGCCGGGATTATGCAGGAAGTCTACCACTTCCACCAGAGATTCCTTCGCCTCGTCCTCTCCGGCCACATCCCGGAAAGTAATACCCGTTTCCTTCTGCACATACGCCTTTGCCGTGCTCTTACCCACACCCATAGGGCCGCCTTTTCCGCCCATACGCCTGAAGAGCAGACTCAAAAGTCCCCACATCAGAAGCACCGGGAGAATATAATACAGGAGCACCGTCATAATCACGCTGGAGCTGTCGGAGACTTCCTTGTTTATCTCCACGTTGTGCTGCAAAAGCCTCTCCGCCAGCTTGTCGTCGTCCTCCATCTTACCGGTGTAATAGGAGCTCACACCCATGCCGTAAGCATAGAGGAAAGCGGAATCCCTCTGCTCAGATTTCGGATAAATAGTAATGCGGTCAGATCCTACCTGTACACTCTTTACCTTTCCGTCCTCCACCATCTTCACAAACTCGTTGTAGGAGATTTCCTGATTGGTGGCACCTGTCAGCATTTTCATAAAAACACTGACGCACAGAAGGGTAATCAGCGCCGCCACCACCAGCATAATCAGGCTCTGTTTGCGTGGATCGCCGCCGCTCCCCCCGGGGCCGCCAGGGCCGCCCGGCCCGCCGTTATTTCCGGGGCCGCCGGGACCCGGACCGCCGCCGTTATCGTATTGATTTACATTATCAGTATTTGCCATATAAGAGGCATCCTCGCTTTCGTCTTTGATACAATAATCTCATTATAAAATAGTAAAAATCATAAATCAATGAGGGAATTATGAAATTCTGAACACATATCTGAAAGAATTATAAAGTTTTTTACAAAATTTGACCTTTGGAGTAGATTTTTCCTGTCCTTCCATTGTATAATGGATAGTGTGTTGTTTTTAATGGTAACTATTCCAAATCTGAGCATTTGTGGGCGAATAGTTACTTTTCGTTTTAGGCAGAAAGGAAAGACCAATGGCTGTAAAATATGTATTCGTCACAGGCGGCGTCGTGTCAGGTCTCGGCAAGGGCATCACGGCAGCGTCACTCGGCAGACTGTTAAAAGCGCGCGGTTACAAAGTGACCATGCAGAAATTTGACCCTTACATCAACATTGACCCCGGAACCATGAACCCCATCCAGCATGGAGAGGTGTTTGTCACCGAGGACGGCACCGAGACAGACCTGGATCTCGGACATTATGAACGTTTCATCGATGAAAATCTGGACAAGAACTCCAATGTAACCACCGGTAAAGTTTACTGGTCTGTGCTGCAGAAGGAGCGGCGGGGCGATTACGGCGGCGGCACCGTTCAGGTCATTCCCCATATTACCAGCGAAATAAAGAGCAGATTTTACCGCAATTTCACCGATCAGGAGACCCGCATCGCCATCATCGAGGTAGGCGGCACAGTGGGCGATATCGAAAGCCAGCCCTTCTTAGAATCCATCCGTCAGTTCCAACACGAGGTGGGCCGGGAAAATGCCATCCTGATTCACGTGACGCTGATCCCATACTTAAGCGCTTCCCAGGAATTGAAAACAAAACCGACCCAGGCCAGCGTCAAGGATCTCCAGGGCATGGGTATCCAGCCCGATATCATTGTCTGCCGCAGCGAGCATCCGCTGGATCAGGGTATCAAAGATAAGATTGCTCTGTTCTGTAACGTGCCGAACAACCGTGTTCTGCAAAATCTGGATGTGGAGCATTTATACGAGGCGCCCCTCGCAATGGAAAAGGAGCACCTGGCACAGGTGGCCTGCGAATGTCTGAAGCTTGACTGCCCGGAGCCGGATCTGGCAGACTGGAAAGCTATGGTGGAATCCCTGCGGACTCCCACCGACTCCGTGACAGTGGCCCTTGTCGGTAAGTATACACAGCTCCACGACGCCTATATCAGCGTGGTAGAGGCATTGAAGCACGGCGGTATCTCCCACCGCTGCGTAGTTGACATCAAATGGGTGGACTCCGAGACTGTCACCAGGGACAATGTGGATTCCCTCCTTCACGACGTAAACGGCATTCTGGTTCCCGGCGGCTTCGGTGACCGTGGAATCGAAGGCAAGATCGAGGCCATCACCTATGCCAGGGAGCACAAAATCCCTTTCCTCGGGCTCTGCCTTGGCATGCAGCTGGCTATTGTAGAATTTGCCCGAAATGTAATTGGTTACAACGATGCCCACAGCATCGAACTGGCGCCCTCCACCACCCATCCTGTGATCGCTTTGATGCCCGACCAGAACGGCGTGGAGGATATCGGCGGCACCCTGCGGCTCGGTTCTTATCCCTGCGTGCTGGACAAGACTTCCAAAGCGTATGAACTGTACGGCGAGGAGACCATCCATGAGAGGCACCGGCACCGCTATGAGGTCAACAACGACTACCGGGCTGTGCTCACGGAAAAAGGCATGAAGCTTTCGGGTCTTTCCCCCGACGGACGGATCGTGGAAATGTGCGAACTGACGGATCATCCCTTCTTCGTGGCGACACAGGCGCATCCGGAATTAAAGTCCCGGCCCAACAGACCGCATCCGCTCTTTAAGGGGTTTGTGGAGGCTGCGCTCGTATATAAAAATAATTGAGAATGGACAAATGACATAACCAACGCAGACGCGCTTTCGCTCCGTTCCGAACGTAATGGTACTAGGCTCGAAACCACCTCGCCAAGTACCAACGTTCTACAAGGGTCTGCTTATGATTATGTCATTTGTTCATTTACAGTACATTAGGATAAATCTCGCAGCCTCCTAGTTGAGCTGTAGTGTAATCCCCACATACAACAAATCCGGGTTATCTCCGATTACCACTTTATTGGTTTCGTATAACGCACTCCAGAGCATCCCCTCACCCAAGTATTCCTGGGCGATGTCCCAAAGACAGTCTCCTTTTTGGACAGTATAAGTGTCTTTCTTCGTATCGGCCTTTTTCTCTTTGGCATCCGTCCTTACGGGGAGGGTCTCTTCCAGTATTTCACTTAGTTCTTCGTCTATCGCCATTTGTGTGCTCTCAAGCCATTCTACCAGTTCCGGATGCTCCGCAAGGAGAGCATTGTATGCCACCGCGATCTCATTGTTATGATCCTGCATTGCATCCGACAGGGAAATTTCCTGCACTTCTCTAAGAAATACGTCCGAGAATCCCGAACCATTGTCTAACACAATTTTCAGTTCACCCTTTTCATTTCTTTCAAGCAGAACCACATTCAAGCCCGGTATCCCGAAGTCAAAATCCTCGGTAATCAAGTCCCCGCTCACCGAGGCAACCCAGTGTTTCCCGTCTGACATCGGGCACGCAACGACCTTAATATTTTCCCAGCCCTTAATACCCAGCTTGAATGTCGCCTGATTCCGCAAAAGGTCGGTCTGAAAATCCTGCTTCTCCGGGTCATCCACATAATCCTGCAGCGTATCAATCCCTTCCGGCGAACACGCTTTCCGATATGCGGTGACAAACTCTACGATCTCCTGTTCTTCCCCGGCAGCTGCACCTGTCTGTACGACTGCAGAAGACGTCCCCGTCTCCTCTGCTTCACAGAGGATTCTCCCGCCAGGCAAAAATCCGCAGACCGCAAACACAATACCCAGGCTCACCGCCACAGATTGCAGCTTTTTTCTTCTGACCGTAACTGTCATATCAGACACTGTTTCCTCTCCCGTTCTTTGCTTCAACACATGATGCAGCCCAAACTATTAACTTTCCTCCAGTGCATTGAGCCGGTTGGCGATATCCTGCACGTCCGCCATAGTAAAGCCGCTGCCGAAACTGACCACACCCCGGAGCGGCGTAAATCTTGCCATCGCCTCATTCATCTCCGCTGTGATGGCCTCATTTGCCGCGCTGCTCTTCTCCTCCGCACTGCCCCCGAAAATATCCTGCTCCAAAAGCTCCTTCACGATTTCACGGGCGCGCGGGTCATCCAGTACATCTCCCATAGTCGTATCCGGTGTGTATACAAAAGGCAGGCGCACTGTCGATTCAACATTGACTTCTTTCGTGAGTCTTATATCTGCGGAGGACGCGCCTACCATAATCTCAAACGCACCCGTCTCCACATGCCAGTCATGAATATTCGCGCTGTAATACGCAAAAGCCCTCTTATCCAGTGTAAAGGTCACCGTCTTCGTCTCTCCCGGAGCAAGCTCCACCTTTTCAAATCCTTTCAGTTCTTTAACGGGACGGATCACCGTGCTCTCCTTATCCGCCACATAAAGCTGCACCACTTCTTTGCCCGCCATGCCGCCTGTATTTTTAATGTCCACGGACACCTCCATGATATCCGTATCCTTCATGGAATCTTTATCCGTGCGCAGGTTGGAATATGCAAAAGTAGTGTAGGAAAGACCGTGCCCAAAGGGGAACAGCACCTCCTGTTTCTTCTTATCATAATAGCGGTATCCCACAAAAATGCCTTCGCGGTACTCCACCACATCCCCCTCCCCGATATAGAAAAGATAGGACGGATTATCCTCCAATTTGAGAGGAAATGTCTCCGGCAGCTTCGCACTGGGATTCACCCTGCCAAACAGAATATCGCAGACCGCGCCGCCCACTGCCTGACCGCCGAGATATGCCTCCACAATACCCTTTACATCGTTTACCCAGGGCATCTCCACGGGAGAGCCGTTGTGAAGCACCACAATGGTATTCGGCTGTACTGCCACCACCTTTGCAATCAGCTCGTTCTGGCAGTCCGGCATCCGCATATGCTTTCTGTCAAACCCCTCCGACTCAAAGGCGTCAGGAAGCCCCGCAAAGATAACCGCCGCCTTCGCTTTTTTCGCCGTCTCCACCGCCTCTGCAAGCAGTTTCTCGTCCGTTTTATCCTCTTTATCGTCAAAGCCCTGCGCATAAGTCACATTTACCATGCCCTCCACCGCGTCTAACGCCGAAGTGACCTTATGACTGTTTATGTGGGAGCTGCCGCCGCCCTGATAGCGGGGCGTCTTCGCATATTTTCCGATAAAGGCAATTTCCCCCTGTTCAGATAAAGGCAGCACGCCCTCATTTTTCAGGAGTACAATGGTTTCCTGCGCCACCTTCCGCGCCATCTCGTGATCCCTGTCCCTGTCAAAGACCGCGCTCTTATCCCGGTTCTCCTCGTAGCGGAAAACTATATTCAGGATGCGCGCCACCGCAGCGTCCAGCACCTTTTCCGGGAGCTCACCGCTCTGCACTGCGCCCACGATCAGCTTATCGTTAGAGCCGTTCGAGGAAGGCATCTCCAGATCCAGTCCCGCCTGTAAATCCTTCACCCGGCTGTTGACCGCGCCCCAGTCGCTCATCACATACCCTTCAAATCCCCACTCGTCGCGCAGGACCTCCGTCAGATACTTATGGTTCTCCGCCGCGTAAGTGCCGTTTATCCTGTTATAAGAACACATCACCGTCCAGGGCTTCTCTTTTTTCACCGCTCCCTCAAAAGCCGCCAGATAAATTTCCCGGAGCGTCCGCTCGTCAATTCTGGAATCCGAGGACATCCTTCTCGTCTCCTGGTTGTTCGCCAGAAAATGCTTGATGCTGGTCCCCACATTCTTACTCTGTACGCCGTGAATCAACGCTCCCGCCATCTCACCCGCCACAAAGGGATCCTCGGAATAATATTCAAAGTTACGTCCACAGAGCGGAGATCTCTTAATGTTCACCGCCGGACCCAGAATCACGCTCACGCCCTCAGCCTGGCATTCTTCCCCCAGCGCCTCCCCCATCTGCCGCAGAAGTTCCCTGTTAAAGGAAGCCGCCGTGCCGCAGCCCGCCGGAAAACATACAGCCTTGATGCTGTCGTTGACCCCTAAATGGTCGCCCTCCTGATCCTGTTTGCGCAGGCCGTGAGGCCCGTCCGACACCATAGTAGCCGGAATGCCCAGACGTTCCACAGCCTCCGTGTGCCAGAAATCCGCCCCCGAACACATAGAGGCTTTTTCCTCCAGTGTCATCTGTGATACGATTTCCCTGATCTTTTCTGCCGTCATGCCATCCTCCATTCTGCAGTATGGTTTTCATACCGCACACATTCATCGGGACGGTCTCCGCACCTTCTCCGTATGTATGATAGGATGGCCGCCCCATGTTCTTAGTGTATCATGACAGGGTACGGCTTCCAATAGGTTTTTTGTATAACTTTGTGAGATAATTACTGTAAAAACTTACAAAGGAGAAATTTATATTATGAGCGACTTACAGACACATATTACCAACTATCTTTATTACTGCCGTGCACAGAAGCGTCTGGATGAAAAGACACTGAAAGCCTATCGGATCGACTTAAGACAATTTACGGAACGCTTCCCTGCCGCAAATGTTTCCGAAATTGCCCCCTCCGATCTGGAGGGATATATCGCCAGCCTCCACCAGCAGTATAAGCCCAAAACCGTCAAGCGGAAAATTGCCTCCATAAAGGCCTTCTTTCATTACCTTGAATGCAGGGAAATCATCGACCGAAACCCTTTTGGCAAAATCCAGATACGCTTTCGGGAGCCGGTCCTCCTTCCTAAAACCATACCTCTATACACGGTCGAGGCATTCCTGTCCGCTATTTACCGGCAGCGACAGAGTGCCCGGACAGCTTACCAGAGAAGGAACGCGCTACGGGATGCTGCGGCCATAGAGCTTTTATTTGCCACCGGCATGAGAATATCCGAGCTCTGCTCCCTGAAAGAATGCGACGTGGATCTGCATGACGCCACCGTCCTTATCTATGGCAAGGGAAGAAAAGAGCGGCGGATCCAAATCGGAAGCGAGGCCGTGATCCGTGTCCTTGCAGACTATAAAGAAGACTTCCACGAGGAAATTCAGGCATGCCACCGCTTTTTCGCCAGCCAGTCCGGGAAGGCATTCTCTGACCAGGCCGTCCGAAGGATGATATGCAAATACTCCTCCCTCGCATCCATAGAAATGCACATCACTCCGCATATGTTCCGCCACACCTTTGCCACGAGCCTTTTGGAGGCTGATGTGGATATCCGGTTTATCCAGGAAATGCTTGGGCACAGTTCCATCAATGTCACGGAAATTTATACCCACGTAGCGGTGGGAAAACAGAGGGATATTTTGAGGACGAAACATCCGAGGAGGGGGTTGCGGGTGTGAAAAAGCGGTGAATAGTTTGGTCATTGGGGAAGCGGCTCCGCGTGGGGGCTGCTTTTTCGTTGCCGTATAGCTGCGCCTAAATCCACTTAGACTCAGGAATGTTTTCTATTTCTTCTCCAATTCCTGTATCAGTTTAGGGTCTGCAATCCTTACGGGTTGACCACCTTTGATATACTGACCGTCTATATATCTTGCGATCACAGGAAACATATCTTGAAAGAGAAGCACCGTTTTACGATCTCTAAAAGCGAAGTAGTGCGGACGCTTTGTATCCTCATAATTGACTTTCAGATAGGGGTCTTGTATTTTTGCGAAAAAATCATCAGATACAAAATACAGGCTTCCCGTCATAATTTCCATAATCGCCTTTTCTCCCTGTACAATTTAAGCCCCCTGCCATTTAGGACAAGAGGCTTAAAAACTTTTTCACGGTCTATTTATTATTCGCATGACCGGGAGCGAACCACGTTTTCACGGTCTATATATTATCCGCATGACCGGAAGCGGACTACTTTTAAGGTAGTTTCCTACCTATCACTATTATTATATGCAAGCCTTGCAAATATGTCAATACCACGAAAAATTTAATATGTAAATTTGTTTATTGGTTTATCGGCCTCTAGAATGTAATAGCTGCCGCACAAAGCTTTTTTCTAGGGAATACTTGCCAGTCAATAATACATGTTTGATATTCCTTTTTCTGTAATACAACCCCAGCCGTGATTCCTGCCGGTCCCGCACCGATTATCACAACATCTTCCATAGCTTCGTCTTCCTTATGATGGATAATTGGGAGTTATCTTCATATTTTGGTGGTGGAATCAACCATACAAATGTTTTCCTTTTGGCAGGGAATAATCTATAAAATAACTATAAACGGATAATTGAGTGAGATATACAAATGAATAAGCTAGTCGCGAAATTACAGAATATGTGGGCACACATTGCAAAAATACATAACAATATTACAGATAAAATATTAACAGCTATTGTTAAAGTAAACGCATGTGTTTTTATACTTGCAACTGCTGGTTTTTATTGCTTAGGAATTGTTATCAATTATTTTATAGAATTTCCTAAATTTATTTTTTTTCAATCTCTTTTTATGGGAATTTTTGCTATTGCCTTTTTTTCAATCCGTTATTTTGAAAAGCAGATGGAGGAGATTCACCAAATGATTTCAGGTGATATCACATTGTTCCTGATTGATGATGAGATTTATCGTTTAAGATATTCTGCGCTTAACCTTATCATTCCGCCAATAGCTGGTGCTTTTTTTGGCTGTTTGGCAGCACAATTATTTAATATAAATATAATATCACTGTCCTCATTTTACCTTATTGCCATATATACGGTATGTGTTTTAGTAAGTTTCCTGGGATATTTACAATATATATATCTGTTTGCATATATTCAAAAACTAGGGAATACTACCGAAAAAATCTCGCTGTATAATAAAGATTATCCCACCAATACAAAATGGGTAGTTTCACTGACTAAACTTTACAGTAAATATCGAAGCATCTTTTTTATTTTAGGATCAGCTTATGTATTCGGCGTTATATATTTTGTATTGTGTGATGATTATATGGTAATAGAAAAAATTGTCTCATATAATGTATATAAGATTTTATTAGTAATTTTTTGGGGAAGTGTTTTCCTCGCGATTGTATTTTTTTTCCCAATCAGCGCCATAATTGAACAACAGAATATTAAGAGAATTGTTGAAAAACTTAAGGATCAATCTATTGGTTATCTGAATAATATGATACCTGAAAAATCTATAAATAATGCACAAAAAATGCAAAAATCTTCCCTTGTCATTGCTATTGCCAACACACCAGACTATCCGATAAAGGATAGTCTCGCAATTGCATTTTCGGCGTTCGTAAGTATTATCAATTTAACTGCATCGGTTGTTGCAATTATCGAATTTACTGTGGCATAAGGCTATTGATGAATAATTTGCCTTTTATCAAATTAATCGACTTTTACATTCCTGTATAATTGTATGGATAAAATGGTGAAACAAACGACACCAATCACCGCACAGTCCCAGACTTTCTAATTCATCAATTTGTTCATTTATTTTTTCATATATTGAGTTAACTTCTCTACTAAAAGAGTCATTAATTTTATAACGTTTGAAATAATGTATCAATAGGTCATTTGTAGCATCCTCAGACTGCATAGATGCTAACGCTTCTTTTTCCTGTTTAGAAATCAAATTGTACAGTAAAGTTAGAGCAATGTTTTTCTTGCCATATACTATATCCGTGTTTAAACGCCCTTTGTGCTGTTTCAATTTTTCCTGTTGACAAAATGCTTCTAAGTCATTCATTACTTGAAATATAAAACCACATTCATATCCGATCAGCAGTAGCGTGTCCTCAATTTTTTTGTTATTTCCATTTCCAGCATAATATCCCAAGAGTATACTATTCGATATCAAGGGAGATGTCTCCAACTCAATAATCTCTTTAATTTTTTCATAATTGTATCGGTCAGTTTCATTTAGATTTAACTCTTTCAGTTCGCCTAATGACATATCATACATTATTTTAGTTAATATGCCGATCCCCTTATCTTTTAGTACAACATATTCT
The DNA here is from genome assembly GCA_002491905.1 of Lachnospiraceae bacterium UBA7143. GTDB lineage: Bacteria > Bacillota > Clostridia > Lachnospirales > Lachnospiraceae > UBA3282. Next base: position 91,929 of record DKWV01000041.1, read on the forward strand.
TCGCTTTCTAAAATGAACTGATTCATTTTCTGAACTGAGACACTGAGAAGATTAACCGCAAACATCATAGTATTTTCTGAGCCATGCTCTGTATGAAATGCACATTTTCCATGTCTGGCGGGATCTCCATCAATTAAATCATCGCGTGAAACGTTGCCGCATAA
>DKWV01000038.1 GCA_002491905.1 Lachnospiraceae bacterium UBA7143
ATGATGTGCTCGATTTTGAGGGAGCCGGGTACCTGAGCGGGCCGGAGCAGCGGGCTTACTATGAGGCGCTGCCGTTTCAGTATGTATTGAAGGAAGATTACGAGGGCTATTGGCAGTATATGATCATAGAGGCTTCCCCGCTGGAGGACTGTGTTCCTGCCGGCCCGGTGAAGATAGAGGTAAAGCGGGTACTGTACAGCGTTTATCCGGTCAATACTTCTCCGATTTATTTATGCGACCACAACACGGAACATCCACGGAAGCTGTATGCAGATAAAACTTATCTGATGGCGCTGGGGCAGGATCTGCCCCATGACTGGAGGGAAAATGCGGTATCTTCGCCGGAGTATACCCCCATCGACGGGCCCCGTTCCACACAGGCGGACAGGGACGGAAACAGGCTTCCTACAGAGCTGACAGGAGACTGGCTGGCGGAGGTGACGCCGGGGTTTTATGACACGAAGGAAGGGCAGGACTGGCTGAGGTTGTGTGAGGATTGCGCCCAGCGCAATGCAGGCAATCTGTTCTTTCCAGTTACAGCCACACAGGATCTGAATCTGGTCATGGCCTTTTACACGAAACAGGCTTATCTTTCGGAGGGGGAACTGTTCTCAGAGGAGGATTACAGGCAGGGAAACAAGGTGTGTCTGGTGCCGGATCGCTTTGCCGTAAGGAATCATCTTAAGGTGGGGGATTCCCTGCATCTGGCGCTGTGTTATGCCAACTATGCGGCTTCACCGGGCCGGGGCGGCGGAGAGGGGCGTTTAAATGCGCAGGGAAGAGTCTATGAGCCGTTTGAGGAGAGTGATTATACGATCAAGGGAATCTATGAGGTTGGCGTTGGTACGGACGGGGACTGGGGCTATACGCTTGACAGAAACGAGGTGTTTATCCCGACGGCATCTATCAAAAACAGCGACGAGAACAACATCGCGATTTACGGCCCCATGAAGGGTTATACCACCGCATTTCGGATCCCCAATGGCAGCGAGAGCATCGAAAACTTTAAAAAACTGTGGGAGGCGCAGGGGGTAGACCATGTGGAGATCACCTTCTACGACGGCGGTTACACAAAACTGGAGGGCGGATTGAAAAACATGCGGACCATGTCCGCTGTTCTCTTGACGACGGGCATTGTCAGCGCGGTCTGTATCGTGATCTTTTTCTGCCATCTCTTTATCACGAAGCAGAAGAGGCAGACGGCCATTGAGAGGAGCCTCGGCATGACGAGAAAACAGTGCGTCCGCTCCCTGCTTGCCGGTATTCTGGTGATCGCCCTTGCGGGCAGCGCGGCGGGCGGTTTCGCAGGCGGGCTTTTTGCGGCGGAGGCAGTGGAGGAAATGGCATCCGCGGAAACCTTCGACACCCGGTTCAGCAACGGGGAAGTACAGTTTAACAGGGAGGAAAGCGAGAGGAAGGAGAGCGCGACGGGAAGCGCTGATGGGAGCGGGAGTGCGAAGTCCGCCTATCTGACGGAGACGGACTGGAGGATGTCTGCGATCTGCGGCGGTCTGGTCTTTCTGTTCACGGTGGGAACGGCTTTTGCGGGAATACATAGAAATTTGCGGGAGGAACCGCTTAAACTTCTGGCGGAGGCGGAGAAGTAAAAGGATTATGTGAAGATAGATGATAGAAATGGAAATGGTTACATGTTTAATTGAGGGAAAAGAGAAGGTATGACATTTTATATAAGACAGATCTGGCGCGGGATCGTCCGCCATAAATATAAAACCATCCTTACCGGGATGATCGGCGTGCTGTCGGTTCTTCTGCTGCATATTTATGCCGGAAATATGGACAGCACGGAAAGGCAGCTAAAAAGGCTCCCGGAAGTGATGCGGGTGCAGGCGAAGGTGAGCAACTTAAACGGTTCTCTGGAGGAAGGGATGACCATCCGGGAGGACAGGGTGCAGGCTATCCGTGCTTCGGAACATGCGGCGGATGTAGTGTTTACCGTGCGGCTCCGTCTGGGATTTGGCGCGTTTACGCCCGGGGAGTATGAGGGGAATCTGAATTATTATGGAGCGGGCATGAATGCCATCGGGGGTGTGCCGGGCCTTAAGGCGGAGGAGATTACGTTTTTTCCGGGGGAGGATGTGAGCGCGCTGGAGTCGGCAAGGAAGGTATGCATCATGGACGCGGCCCTGATGGAGAGGGAGGGTCTGCATCTGGGGGATGAGGTGGAGATGACTTCTTTCTGTTACCGCTACGAGGAGCGCAGCTATGAGATTTTTCTGGATATTCTCGGTACGGATGTCTACAGGATCATCGGGGCCATGCGGATTGGGGAGTATGAGGGAAACTGGGTTCCGGCGGACGTGATCTTCCCGCTTGACTGCATGCGGGAACTCTATCACAGACAGGGCATCGAATTTCTGGCGGACTCCGGTTCTTTCGTGGTGAAAGACCCATTCCGGCTGAACGAATGCAAGGAGGAAATGGAAGGGATCGGGATGTTGCCGGTAGCTTCAAGGGCGGATTTTTCTTACGATGGCAATGCGCTGACGATCATGGATGAGAGCTTTATCCGTTCTGCCGAGGCTTTGGAGGAGAATTTGGCTCTTCTTCGGGGCATGCTTCCCTTTGTGGCGGCGATCATCGTCCTGATCGGATACATATGCAGCTATCTCTCCATCCAGAGCAGACAGGAGGAGTATGCGCTTCTGCGTTCCCTGGGGGCCGGGCGGGGCAGGAGTTTTTGTCTGTTTTTCGGGGAGACGGCGGTTGTGGCAGCGTTTGCTGCCCTTTGTGGAAGTGTGGCGGCTTTTGGGTTTTTCTCTGCGGCGGGAAAGGTATCAGCGCAGGCGGGCGCTCTGTTTTTCTTTGCTTTTCTGGCAGGGACAGCGGCGGCACTTCTTTCCCTTCATAAGCTCAGCGTGATGGAGATGTTATCAAAAAATGATTAGGGGAGGCGTGAGTATATGACAACAATCAGGAACAGTTTGATAAGGCTTCCCCGTACCCCGGTAAAAACGGCACTCTTTTTCCTGCTTTTGTCCTTTACGGTGGTGCTTGTCTGTGTAGGCGCGAATCTCAGAAAACTCTGTGCCGACAATATGGAGCGGTTTGAAAAGATATTTACCACCATCGGCACGGTGGAGCAGAAACCGGAAAAGACTGTGCAGAGAGCCGTGTGGAGAGCTGACCGCAAAACCTACCGCTATGTCAACGAGCCGGTGTATGGGGAAATCGTTTCCACCGATGTGCTGAACTTTGAAGGGGCCGGATATCTGAGCGGACCAGACCGGCGCGCCTGCTATATGGCGCATGCGCCGGGCTTAAGGCTGCGGGACGACGACAGGGGAATGTGGCACTATATGATCGTGGAGGCTTCCCCGGTGGAGGACTGTGTGCCGGCGGACCCGGTGCAGATGGAATTGAAGCGGGTGCTGTTCAGTTACTATCCGATTTCTTTTGACAAGTTTTACTACTGTGCCCATGTGGAAAAAAATCCTGCGCCGATGTTTGCGGATAAAACTTATATTATGGAGTTAGTGCTGGGCCTTCCCCATGACTTTGAGGTGGCTGAAAACCCGATGGCGGGCCGCTTTGAGTATCAGCCTATGAATGGACCATGTTCAACGCAGGCAGACCCTGAGGGGAATCTTCTGCCAAACCGCCTGTCGGAGAACCCGGTGCAGGAGCTTGTGCCCGGCTTTTATGAGACAGATGAGGGGAAAGCATGGCTTGCGCTTTGCAGGGAGTACGAACTGAGTTATGATTCCCTCCCGGTGACGGTCACAAACGACCTGAATCTGATCATGGCTTTCTATGCCAAAGAAGCCTATATATCGGAGGGGGAAGCCTTTTCGGAGGAGGATTACCGCCGGGGGAACCGGGTGTGTCTGGTGCCGGATGCCTTCGCCGTGAGAAATAAGCTGAAGGTGGGAGACACCGTTCATCTGGTGCTGCGCTATGCCAATTACGCGGAGTCCGCCAACCAGGGCGGTGTGAAAGGACGGCTCACAGCGGATGGAAAGGCGTATGAGCCTTTTGAGGAGGCTGACTGGCAGATCAGGGGTATCTACGACCACACCGTTAGTCCGGGCAGGAGTGAAGGGTATCTGCTGGCGGACAATGAGATTTTTATCCCCACGGCCTCTGTCAAAAACAGCAACGAAAATCACATTGCCCTGTATGGCACAATGAAGGGATATACCACCGCTTTTCAGATTCCAAACGGCAATGAGAGCATCGAAAACTATAAGGCGCTCTGGGAGAAGCAGGGAATCCGAAATGTGGAGATTACCTTCTATGACGGCGGTTACTCCAAGCTGGAGGCGGGGCTTAAGAATATGGAGCGGATGTCCCTGATATTGATTATTATGGGCATAGTCAGCGCGGTCTGCATTGTCGTTTTTTTCTGTCATCTGTTTATCACGAAACAGAGAAAGCGCACGGCCATTGAGAGGAGTCTGGGAATGACGAAGGGTCAGTGTGTCTGCTCCCTACTTACGGGGATCGCGGCGATTGCGCTGGCGGGCTGCATTGCCGGGGCCGCTGCGGGGCAGCTCTTCGCGGGTCATGCGGGGGCGGCGATGGTCAGCACTAAACCCTATGACACCCGTTACAGCAACGGTGCGCCTCAGGAGGACGAGGAGGGACATGTAAAGGAGGAGGTCACTTATCTGACCCAGCTGGACTGGCGGGTGGCTGTGGTGTCCGGCGGTGCGGTATTTCTCTTTACCCTGTCGGCGGCCATGACGGGGATTTACGGGAATTTGAGACAGGAGCCGCTTAAGCTTCTGGCGGAGGCGGATCATGGAGGTTAATTTGAAATATTATGGAAAGCAGATGCTGCGCACGCCGCTGTCACTGCTGACATCAGAATAAGGAATGGCACGAAAACTTTGGATTGGAGAATGGAGGAAAAATGGACAAGATTATTGAGGCAGTCAATGTGAGTTACATCTATCAGACGAAGTACCAGAAGACGAAGGCGCTCTCGGAGGTGAGCTGTTCCTTTGAGCGGGGAAAGGTGTACGCCATCACGGGCAAATCCGGCAGCGGAAAGAGCACTTTCCTCTCGCTGCTCGCGGGTCTGGACGTGCCCACGGAGGGGACGCTCAGCGTAGAGGGGGAGGATATGCGGAAGATGAACCGGGACGCCTACCGGTTGAACAGGGCTTCCGTCATTTATCAGGCATTTCACCTGTTCCCGCTGTTGACTGTGATGGAGAACGTGATGTTTCCTATGGAGCTGCAGCATGTGCCGAAGAAGGAGGCGAAGGCGAGGGCGCAGGAATATCTGGCGAAAGTCGGGCTGCCGGAGACGCTCTACAAAAAGATGCCCAGCATGATCAGCGGCGGGGAGCAGCAGAGGGTTGCCATTGCCAGAGCCATAGCGGCGGGCGGGGAGATCCTCCTGGCCGACGAGCCCACGGGAAATCTGGACAGCCAGAATGAGAAGGTGATCGTGGAACTGCTCTGCAAGCTGGCCCACGAGGACAACTACGCGGTGATCGTGGTCACCCACAATGAGGCGGTGGCAGCGGCGGCGGATGTGGTCTATGGCATGACGGACGGGGTGCTCTCGGTGGTGAGAGAGTAGGAAAAAAGAACACTGGAAAAAATAAACCGCCTGTGATAAAATAAACACGTTGGGACAAAGAGGTCTGAAGGGATTTCTTTGTCCCTTTCTGCGTGTATAAGCAGAGTCAGAAGACGGAAAACGGAGGAACGAAAATGTCGGAGATAAAGGAAGCGTGTGGCGTAATAGGCATGTACGGACCGGAGGGGGAGAATGTGGCGCACTCCCTCTACTATGGGCTGACCGCGCTGCAGCACAGGGGACAGGAAGCCTGCGGCATGGCGGTTTCCCGGACCGATAAGGAGCGGGGTAACGTGTGTTTTCACAAGGATCTTGGACTGGTGGGAGAGGTGCTCACAAAAGGGGTATTGGAAAAGATGGACGGCAACATCGGTCTGGGGCATGTGCGCTATTCCACCACAGGGGCGTCCGTGGCGGAGAACGCGCAGCCGTTGGTGCTGTCTTACATTAAGGGGACGCTTGCGCTCGCCCACAACGGCAATCTGATCAATACGCCGGAATTAAAATGGGAGCTGATCCAGAACGGCGCGATTTTCCACACCACTACAGATTCGGAGGTGATCGCCTTCCATATAGCCAGGGAGCGGGTACACTCGGCCACGGTGGAGGAGGCGGTCTACAAGACGGCTTTGAAAATAAAAGGAGGTTATGCGCTGGTCATTATGAGTCCCCGGAAGCTGATCGGGGTGCGCGATCCCTACGGCCTGAAACCCCTGTGTCTGGGAAAGCGGGAACAGACCTATGTGCTGGCTTCGGAATCCTGCGCGCTGGAGGCCGTGGGGGCTTCCTTCGTGCGGGATATCCTGCCGGGAGAAGTAGTTACGATTTCGGGCGGGGAGATTCATTCGCAGATGCTGCCGGAGACAGGGCGGTGTGCCCACTGTATCTTTGAGTATATTTATTTTGCCAGACTGGACAGCGTGATGGACGGGGTGCGGGTGTACGACGCCCGAATCCGGGCAGGGGAAATGCTGGCGAAAACCTATCCTGTGGAGGCGGATCTTGTGACCGGGGTGCCGGAGTCAGGGCTTCCGGCGGCGCAGGGCTACGCGCAGGAGAGCGGTATTCCCTTTGGGCTGGCCTTCTATAAAAACGGCTACATAGGAAGAACTTTCATTAAGCCAACCCAGACAGAGAGGGAGTCTGCCGTCCGCATGAAGCTGAGTGTGCTGGAATCAGCGGTAAAAGATAAGCGGATCGTGCTGGTGGATGATTCTATTGTGCGGGGAACCACCATTGCCAACCTGATCCGCATGTTAAAGGAAGCGGGAGCGAAAGCAGTGCATGTGAGGATCAGCTCACCGCCATTCCTCTACCCCTGCTATTTCGGCACCGACGTGCCCACAGGCTCCCAGCTCATCGCGGCAAACCACAGCGAGGAGGCGATCCGTGAGATGATCGGGGCGGACTCGCTCGGTTATATGAGAAAGGCAGACCTTTCAGAGATGGCGGGAGGTCTGCCTCTGTGCAGGGCGTGTTTTGACGGGGTATATCCGATGGACTGTACCTGGCTGAATGAGCCCTGTCCGGGGACGGTGTAATATGCATTATGGTTAAAAAAAGACACTGGAGCCTGCGGTGTGTCAAAAAACTAAGGTGTTACAATAAACGCCAACACGCCTGTACCGATCATGTCTACTACGACATGGTCGGCTCTCTTTTCGGTAATGTTAAGCTCTGTCCAGGTGTTTGTGGATTCACTGTAGGTATAAACATGGATATTCTCGCTGCCTGTGATGCCGGGTACATAGAAATTGACATTTGCGACGCCAAAGCCCACATGTGTCTCAATCTTTACTACGTTCAGCACGGTTCCGCCCAGGGAAGCGGCGAAATCTTTTGCGGAATAAACACGGGACAATTCGGGTTTCAGAACAGGGAATGTCACGTTGGACTTCTGTCCGTCAAGAATCACGTCCCCGCCCTGTGCGATGGGAGTCACACTGTCCATAGCCCAGATCCCCGTGACGGCGTTTGCCATATACTCGTCAACCAGTTTGTCTTCCGCAATAGCGGCAACAGTGATGGCGGGAACGCCGACATCGGAGGATTCCTCCAGATAAACGGCAACCGGGGCGCCTACTTCCTTTGCCATGACAGGCGTGGAAAATACCATAGCGCCGGTTAAAACAAGTGAAAATACTTTTGCGAATCTATTCATTACAAATCCCCTCCTTTTACTTTCACCGTAATCTCCAGCATCCTTTTTTAACCATAATGTATGATAAATCAGATCCAGCCTGAAATCGTATCAAGCGGGTGCCGTCTGTCCATACCGAATTTCATATAGTACGCTTCTTTATCGCTGTACATTCTGTTTTCCGCTTCCGCGATTAATCTGTCTATGCCGCCGAAGGTGTCTCGTTCCCACAGGCCGCCTATCGCCATAAAAATGGAGTTTGCCTGCAGATATTTTTTTAGCTGTTCTACCCTCTGCCATAGGGAAGATTCGTCGATACCTGTACAGAGTGCCAGCAGCTCGTCGCCGCCGATGCGGAAGAGACTATATTCGCCAAAACTCCTTTTCAGACACGCACAGGCATCGACAATCAGCTTGTCACCGGCACTGTGCCCATCACGGTCATTTACCCGTTTTAGTCCTGTTATATCGCAGTAGACGATTCCGAGGCTGTCTTTTTCCCGCAGATTGCAGAGGAATCTGTTCATGGCATGACGGTTTCCGATCTGGGTAAGCTGGTCAAGGTAGCTTATTTCCTCTAATTTCCTGATGAGGTTCCGGCGTTTCAGGGAGGAAATGATAAAATGCGCCGTGATCTGGAGCATATCGGAAGCATAGCCCAATGCTTTTTGGGGCGGATTGTCTATCCCATAGAAACCAATAATTTCTTCCTCGTCATACAGGGGGACTACGATCAGCGAGCGGATGTTCTGGCGTTTCAGGTTTTCGTACTGCAGAGGGTCGCTCTCACGGATATCCTCCAATTTCTTTATGACGATATGCTTCCCGATCCGAAAATTCTGGTACCAGTTTGCGCATATCTCGGACGGGAGGTTCTGCAGGCTGTCTTTTTCAGAGGTGACACCGCTTGCCACCCATTCGTAAGTGTTGTCGTCACAGCCCTGCTCATTCCGCTCAAAGATATAGGTTCTCTCACCGCCCAGCGCCTTCCCCAGATATTCCAGTAAGACTTCCAGTGTCTGTGAGGGCGTTTTCTGATGCAGGGCGACACGGAGCCCCTCGTTGATCTTGGCTTCCAGATTCATGATATTGTCCCGCTGTTCCTGTCTGGAGGCGTCAAAAGCGAGTTCCATGCGGTACTGCCTGCCGTCTGCCTCCACCAGGGTATCTTTGATCATTACCTGACGTTCGAGAATGGGATTGTAATACTGCCATTCCCGGAACTGTCCCTGCTTTAATTTCTCATTGTTACACATGGAGCATGGGGTGGAGCAGTTTTGCAGAACCTCGTAACATTTTTGGCCGGCTATTTCTTCAAGCGAACGGAAGCCGTATGTCTGAAGCGCTTTCCTGTTCATGTAAACAAGCTCGTAAGTGTTGATGTCTGAGACGTAGACAAGCTCGTCCAAAGTATCAAAAAATTCCCATATTTTACCCATAGCGGGTGCCCTCCTGCAAGCAATAGAATAGTAAAATATTTATAATTATATATCACATTTTCCGCGCACTGTCCGTGGATTGGCGCGAATGGTAAATATATGGTGCGAATTGCAAAATGCTAAAATTCTAATAAAACAGGAAAGCAGGAAGAGTTGACCGATGCTGTTACGGACGCTGTCATCTATCCATTATTTTACTACTATGCTGTTCGGTATCTACATCTCCGCGTTCTTTTTGGGGGTGAAACAGAAACGGGACAATATTTTTACGCTGTTTCTGCTTTCTTTGGGTGAGGGAATTTTGCTTTTTACGAGTAACTTTCTGCTGGGCACGGACATTACCGACCGGATCTATGCTGTCATTATACATCTGCCGCTGATTATATTTCTGACCCTGTACTATAAATATCCCGTTGTCTCATCCTGTATTTCTGTGTTTTCCGCCTATCTCTGCTGCCAGCTGAGCAACTGGGTCGGACTGCTGGTGCTGATGATTACGGGGGAGGAATGGTGCTATTATGCTTCGCGGATTCCGATTACGGTGATTGTCTTCTTCCTGTTGTGCAGATATGTGTGCCGCAGTACGGAGACTATTTTTACCAGGGACACCAGGGAGCTGTATATCATAGGATTTCTGCCGACCGTATATTATCTTTTCGACTACTCCTTCACCAAGCTTTCCAGCTTCCTCTATTCGGGCAACAAGGTGGTGATCGAATTTATGGGATTTGTCTTCTGCATTTCCTACCTCACTTTTCTGATCGTCTATTTCCGGGAATATGAGAAGAAACAGGAGATCAAGCAGTACAGCAACCTGATGGAAATGCAGCTTCTCTCTGTCCAGAAGGAAATTGAGCAGGTAAAAAGCAGCAAGCAGAAACTTTCCATACTAAGGCATGATATGCGCCATCATCTGAAGATGATACTGACGCAGCTTAAGAACGATAACGTAAAGACGGCAATAGACTATATTGAGGCGATTGACAGGAGTTACGACGATACGATGATTACGGTCTACTGCCGGAACGAAATGGTTAATTCTGTTCTCTCCATTTACCATACGAGGTTTGAGGACAGGGAAATTAGTCTGAACCATGACATCTCCGTGGGAGAGACGCTGCCATGCCCGGATACGGCTATCTGTACGATTTTATCGAACGCCTTGGAAAACGCCATGCATGCGCTGGAGGAGATGACCACAGGGGAAAAGTGGGTAAACCTTACCATCTCCGAGAAGAAAAACCATCTGCTGCTCCAAATCGAAAATCCTGTCGTGAAGATTCCGAAATTTGTCGACGGCATTCCAGTCTCGGACAAAAAGGGACACGGACGCGGCGTGAAGAGCATCGTATATTATGTGGAACAGTTAGGCGGACAATGTCAATTTTCCCTGAACGGTCAGTCCTTTGTTTTGAGAATTATTATTTAGAGGTGACAGGATGAAGATAGCGGTCTGTGATGATGAAATACGCTTTGTGGATGCGGTATGTCCCATGATCGAGCAGTGGGCAAAGGAGCGGGGGATGAAGCTGACGCTTTACCGTTTTACAAACGGGGATGACCTGATTGATGCGCATCGGAGCGAATGTATGGACCTGATTATTCTGGATGTGATTATGCCGCTGTTGAGCGGGATAGATACCGCCAGAGAGCTGAGGAATACAAATCAGGCTGTTCCGATTGTATTCCTCACCTCGTCCAGGGAATTTGCCGTCGATTCCTATGAGGTAAAAGCCTTCCAGTATCTTATAAAGCCGATCGATAGGGGCATTTTAACGCGCACGCTGGATGATTTCCTGAGAACCTTTAACCCGCCGAAGGCTTTTTTTACGGCAAAAACTGCGGACGGTTTCTGCCGGATTGTCATTGCCGATGTGGATTATCTGGAGGCGCAGAACAAACAGGTTCTGTTCCATCTGTCGGACGGCAGGACACTTGCGGTCCGCGAACTGTTTTCAAGATGCGCGGAAATTTTTTCGCCGGAAAACGGGTTCTGCTGCTGCCACCGCAGCTATATTGTGAATCTGGGCAACGTGGAGCAGTTCTCAAAGACAGAAATTACCACCGTCCACAAAGCGGTCATACCGATTTCCAGAAACAGTTACGCATCCTTTAAGGAATGCTATTTTGATCATATGTTTGACTGAATGACAGCAGCCATCTCTCCCCATTTCTTTTCCATATCGGCCACCAGCTTAAACTGTGTCCTTGCGCGGTCAAGGTTATGGTGTTCCCGGTGAATCTTGAAATAGACGTCGCCTTCCAGATAATCCGTCAGGAAACGGATGCCGCACTCGTAGGTCATAAGTTTCGCGCCCAGAGGTAGCAGTTCGATTTCCAGGGGCGTGAGACTGCCGCCGCACCCGGTGAGGAATCCCCTGGTAAAGGTTTCGAACAGGGAAAGGTCCAGTCCGATTTTGGACAGATCCGTCTCATCCTCAGCGCCGGTGTTTGCGCCGGTACGGATGGAGTCCCCGAAATCATAGAGGGACAGGCCGGGCATTACCGTGTCCAGATCAATGATGCACAGCGCTTTTCTCGTGGCGCTGTCAAACAGAATGTTGTTTAGTTTTGTGTCGTTGTGGGTGACGCGCAGGGGCAGGTCACCTTTCTCCAGAAGATCGGTGAGAACATGGGTATCCGCCTCCCTTTCCAGCGCGAAATCAATTTCCTGCTGCACGGCGGCGGCGCGCCCTAACGGATCGTCGGCCACCGCTTTCCGAAAGGCACTAAAGCGGGAAGGGGTATGGTGGAAACGGGGGATCGTCTCGTGCAGCGTGTCGGCGGGATAGTCGGACAGCTGTCTCTGGAAGCTGCCGAAGGCCACGGCACAGTCATAAAAATCCCGGGCATTTTCCACCTTTTCCAGACAGAAAGTATCGCTGATAAAAGGAAAGACACGCCAAAAGTTATGTAAACTATCTTCCAAATAGTTTTCCCCGGTTTCTGTCTTTATCACGCTTAGTGTTTCGCGGTCAGGGTCACCGCCTCTCTCGATGATCCTTTCCCGCAGATAGGCCGTGACGTTCGCGATGTTCTCCATGAGTTCCGGCGGGTTTTGGAAAATCGAGCGGTTCATCCGCTGGAGGATATATTGTTTTTCTTTTCCGGCATCGTCGCAGACGACCAGAAAAGTGTCGTTGATATGACCGTTTCCGTATGGGCGCGCGCCTCGCGGGGCGCCTTCTAAGCGGAAAGCGGCAATGGCATTGTCTATGGTTTCAGGGGTAAGGGTCTGGGGCATATGGGTTCCTCCTAACAGTTAATCCATTTCAGTTCCATAGGGGCGAGGTTCAGGTGTGCTTTTAATGTGCCTTCTATATAAAGATCCGTCTCCTTCTGCTCCTGTGTGTTGTTGATCACGGCAATCATTCCCGTCTTCTCAAAGACGGCGATCTCGGTTTCCACGTCGGTGACGTAATATTTCATCATTTCGTTTTCGCGGTGGGCCGCATAGTAGATGGCGCGGAGAAGAATGCGGCAGTTTTGCGGGGAGTAGGGCAGTCCCGTAAAATAGACGCTGCGTCCCTTCCCGTATTCGTTGACCACCAGACGGCTGTATTTTCCGTCCATGTCAAGGATCTGGTAATTTTCCCCCTGGGCGTAGATGCGGCTCTTTCCCTCGCCGAAGTCAATATCGCCTGTCACATCCTCAAGGATAAAATGCTCCCTGTTCAGCTCGTTATATTTGTCGGTGCTCATGGAGAAACCGAGTTCCCTGTCCACGCCGAGGACGTCGCTCAACTGGAAGAAGCGCCCCTGGTACTGGCAGGCGGTAGGTTCGCCGACGCCGATAAAGCCGCCGCCTTTATCCACGAAACGGCGCAGGGCGCAGACAAGGTCAGGATCCTTCCAGACTTCTCCGCCGCTGAAAGCAGTGTAAGCGTCCCCCGCATTGATGATCACCCGGATGGCCGGATCGATTCCCTGCTTCATCTCTTCAAAGGTAATAAATTCCACGTCTATGGGCATACCGCTCAAAGCCTCGATCACGCCCACATAGGAATAAATTTCGCGGTACCAGAGGGCGTGGTGTACCTGGTTCGCCATCCAACGGCGCAGATTTCCCCAGCTGTTGAGGACAGCCACTTTAAAGGGGGCCGTGTAGGCTTTGGAACCCTGCATGTTGGCGTGGATCTGGCGGAACTCCGCCACGACCTGACTGATACAGTCAATAAAGCCCGGCCACTCGTCTGCCAGTTTCAGGTAGCCGCCGTAGCCGATGCGGTCCACGGGGGAGCGCAGAATTGCCCGGCGGGCTTTCAGCCAGTTGTCCTTCGCCTCGCCGATGGGATCTCCGCCTTCGGTGAACACGTCGGGGAAGAAGTAGGGTAAGAGCCGTCCTTCCGTATATTTTACGCCCTGTATGTCGGAGATCATGCGCAGGGTGACACCGTCGCCCACGGAGCCGACCACCGCGTCCAGCCCGATATTCTTAAAATATTTGCCGAAAGGCTCGGTGCCGATCCAGTGGTCGCCCAAAAACATCATGGCTTCCTTGCCGTAGCTGTGTACGATATCCACCAGTTCTTTGGCAAGTTTGCTCACCTCGATCTGCTGGAACTCTATAAAGTCCAGGAACTCTTTCGAGGGTCTGCGGAAGATGGAATTGTGGTAGCCTTCGTCCACGATATATTCCGGGCGGAAAGGGTAGCCCGCCCATTTCTCAAACTGCTCCAGAATATAGGGGCTGACGCTGGCGCTGTAGCCGAACCATTCCACGAATTTTTCCCGCTTTTTATCGTCAAAGGTCAGGGTGAACTGATGGAAAAAGGTGGTAAACCGCACCACATTCACACGGGGATTTTCCTCGCACCAGCGGCGCAGCTTCTCCTTCACATAGGCCTGGGTCTTGGGCTGGCGCACGTCGTAGGTGAGCTGGTGAGGGGCATCCTTCCAGTCGTTGGTGATAAAGTTGTACATATGCACGGGATCCCAGATCAGGAAAGCGAGGAAACTCACCGTGTACTGGTGGTAGGGAACCGTGTCGATTTCCACCTCGCCCGTGCTTTCGTCGTAACGCCAGTGGTCCGTGGGGACGATCTCCCCGGTGGTCCTGTCGATGACCTCCCACCAGCGTTTCGGGTCGTCGATGGTATTCACCTTAAGCTGCTGGGTGTGGAATCCCTTCATCAGCCGGATACGCAGTGTTTTGTCCCTTGCAGTCACCCGGTCGCTGATCAGATATTCCTGCTGGATTTCCTCGGGATGCGCTTCGGCCCAGGCGTTGTCCTTTCTGGTGGTGTAGTAGGTGGCGTAGATTTTCGCGTCCTGGGACAGCAGCGCTTCCGGCATGTCCGTTCCGTCGCAGTCCCGGAGAGCATCTGCACCAAGGAGATTTTTCAGGCGTATGGTTTCTTCCACCATGTCTACATCTGTGGGCAGGGTCAGCCGCCCTGTGGTATTGTCTTTTTGCATGTCTGGAATCCTCCTTTTCTTAGTCCGATAAATTTAGATAATTTAAGGTGCCCTCGGGAATCCCCGTCCCCTGTTCTAACAGGGAGATCAGTCCCCGTATAGTGTATTCGCAGTCCTCCGGCGTGGTGGAGAGGAATGTGTTGTTCAGCTTTACGCCGAGGACAATCAGCACAATTTCCGCAAGCGCCTCCGGGTAGTCGAAATGGATTTCCCCCGCCGCGATGCCCTGTCTGATAATCTTTGCCAGATTGGGCTTTAATTCCGAGATCAGATAGTTCAAGTATTTCTGGTGCAGATAGGCGGCTTCCTGTATTGTAGTGGTTCTGTTTTTCTCGCTGCCCTGCTTTAGGAAAGCCGCCGCGGAACTGCGGCATGCCTGAAACAGCATGGCCATCCGCGTAAAGGGCGGGATGTCCGTCTGGTCGGCCAGCTTTTTTGCGGTCTGTAGGGGCGCCTCATAATTCCTTCTGATCAGTGCGTCAAGAATTGCCTCTTTTGACGGAAAATAATAGTAGATGCTGCCTTTGCCGATGCCGGCCCTGGCGGCAATGTCGCTGACAGAGATGTTCTGTATGCTCTCATCGACCATAAGCTGTTGGAGCGCGTCTAAAATTCTGTCATATTTCTGTGTGTCTGCCATAGTGACGCCTTTCTTTACGTTACGATTCCGATATGCCGGTGGCAGGAGTGCCGCGGTAACCGGCTTTTGTGTCGATTGTATCACAGATTGTAAGTGCGGACAATCGTCAGAAGGAGATTGGGGAACAAAAATAATTTTGTGAAACTAGTTGACCGCTGGTCGAAAGGTATGATATTGTTATGGAAGAAAAGTCGACTAAGAGTCGAAAAATGTAAAAATGACAGGGAGGGAGCGGGAGGCTCCCGTCGGGAGGAGAAGAAAATGACTTACGCAGATTTTTTCTACGACATTAAGGGGAGATTCATGGGTGCGGATGTGAGTGATATTCATGAGCATTTGGCCTTTGAATTCAACATTGAGGATGAGGAGGCGGGCGGCGCTTTCTATGTGGAGGTAAAGGACGGGACGCTCCATGTGGAACCTTACGAGTACTATGACAGGGATGCCAGGTTTATCTGTGCGCCCGACGTGCTTGTAAAGATTGCCACAGGGGAGATGGACCCGGTATGGGCGTTCACGACCCAGAAGCTTAAAGTGGAGGGCAATATCGACAAGGCGCTGCGCTTAAAGGAGATCATTGAGGCCAAACAGCGGGAGATGAAAAAAGCGGCGAAGCAGGACGGAAAAAGAGCGAAGCAGGAAGAAAAGAAGGCGGACAGGAAATGAGAAAAAAAGCAGGGATTTTAAAAAAAGCCGTGTTGGGAGCGGGGATCCTGGCGGCGGCCTGCGGCGGGGAGATCGCCTATTTCTACGGGCGGACCATGAAGCGCGGCAGGGCGAAGACAGAGAGAACCATCAAAATGGCGGGCACGGACTGGAGCCAGTACATGCCGCTTATCGAGGAGCGCAAGGCGGCCATGCTGGCGCGGCCCCACAGCGATGTGTGGCAGACCAGCTTTGACGGTCTGAAGCTTCACGCCACCTATTTTCCGGCGGAAGAAAAGAAGGAAAAAACAAAGATCGCGATCTGCTTCCACGGCTACACCAGCCAGGGGATGTCAGACTATATCGGTCTGTCGGATTATTACCAGAAGAGAGGTTTTGCCATGCTCCTGCCGGACGCCCGTGCGCACGGAGCAAGCGAGGGCGAGTATGTGGGCTTCGGCTGTCTTGACAGAAAGGATGCACTTGTGTGGATCGACTGGGCGCTTAAGGAATTGGGGGAAGAGACGGAGATTCTTCTGCACGGCACATCTATGGGAGCTGCCACTCTTCTTATGCTGAGCGGCCTGACGCTTCCGGAGCAGGTAAAAGGTATCATCTCCGACTGCGGCTTCACTTCCCCGAAGGAAGTGTTTACCCATGTGCTGCACTCCATGTACCATCTGCCGGCGTTTCCACTCATTCCGGGCGCGGATCTTGTGAACAGGAAGCTCGCGGGCTACGGCATGGACGAGTGCAACGCAAAAAGGGAGGTGGAGAAGGCCACGGTGCCGATCCTTTTTATCCACGGCGAAAACGATACCTTTGTGCCCTGCAGCATGTGCGAGGAGATCTATGAACACTGCGCTTCCCCGAAGAGCAAGCTGATCGTGGAGGGGGCGGCTCATGCGGAAAGCTACTATAAAGACAGGGAAAGCTATGAAAGGGCTCTGACAGAATTTATCGGGAAGGCGATGGCATAACAGCCTGCCGGGGATTCCATACAGCTATGACAGATTACGGCCGGGGCGTGCCGGACGAAAACGCTTCAGAATGGAGAGGGAGATGAAAACAAGGAACGGACATAAAACGTATCCACTGACGGTGGCGCAGAAGTTTCATATTTATTATATGGATTTCTGTCCCAAGAAGGAGGTTGTCAATATCGGAACCAGCCTGACCATCGAATACGAACTGGACATTGATGAGCTGCGGCGGGCGGTTTACAAGGCGTATGAGCGCTGTGAGTCCATGCGGGTGCGGTTTACCTATGATAAGAAGGAAGAGCAGTGGTACCAGTATGTGGCGGATAAGGAAGAGCGTGATATCGAGTATGTGGATTTCACGGGAAAGACGATGGAAGAGGCGGCAGGGATCATGACAGCCTGGACGCAGGTGCCCTTCCAGAGAGAGGACAGCCCCATGAACCGGGTCGTGATGATCAAGACGCCGGACGGCTGTCAGGGGCTCTATGTGCTGGGAGACCACATGCTGATGGACGCCCAGTCGCTGATCTGCTTTCTGCGGGACGTGATCGAGCTTTACTGTAATGTCAAGTTTGATTATGCCTATCCGTTAGACATGCGTTCCTTTACGGAGCAGTTGGAGAAGGATCTGGCCTATGAGGCGGGGAGCAAAGCGCAGGCCAGGGACAGGGAGTATTTCCAGAAGCTGATCGGAGAGTCGGAGCCGATCTTTAACGGTCTCGAGGGACCGGGGCAGCTTGAGGAGGCCCGGAAAAAATTTCCCGGGACAAGGGCTGCTTTTTCGGCTACTGGCAATGTGGATTCGGCGCTTGACATTTTCCATCTGGAGGAGGAGCCGACCCAGAGGCTGATGCGTTTCTGCGAGGAGCAGCATGTCTCCCTGCAGTGCCTGCTGATTATGGGAATCCGCACATACCTGCAGAAGATGAACGGCAATGACGACGTGTCGATCAATGTGGCGTATGCCAGACGGGCAACCCTTCTGGAGAAAAAGTCAGGCGGTACAAGAATCCACTCTTTCCCGTTTCGGACGATTCTCTCAGAAGATCAGACTTTCATGGATGGTATTTTAGCGATCCGCAACGGCCAGAACGAGGTGTTCCGTCACACGAATTACAATCCGGTGGAATATTTCGCCTACAGGAGCAAGCTCTACAATACGCCGCAGGGCGCCACTTACGAGCCGATGTCTTTGACCTACCAGCCCATGACGCTGCGGGAGAAGGGCTTGAACCAGCTCGGTGATATCCAGTATAAGACGAAGTGGTATCCCAACGGGGCGACCACCCAGGCCATGTATCTGACGGTGATGCACCGTCCCGATGACAACGGGCTTGACTTTAATTTCGAGCATCAGGTGGCGGCTGTGAGCCGTGAGACGCTAGAGCGTTTCTACTATTATCTGTGTAAGATTATGTTTAAGGGAACGGAGAACCCGAATCTAAAGATTGGTGATATAATAAAGCTGATATAACGTTCGCGATGGCAAACCGAAGGTTTTTCGAGCTTATACTGCGATAAACAGAGAAAAGGAGGTTGACATAATATGTTTGATCAGTTGGCGGAAATCATTACGAATTACGTGGAAGTGAAGAAGGAAGATATCAGACCCGACTCCCGGTTTATGGAGGATCTGGGTTTCTCGTCCTTTGATTTCATGAGTATGCTCGGGGAGGTGGAGGACACCTTTGACGTGGAGATTGAGGAGGAGAAAGCCGCAGGGATCCGCACGGTGCAGGAGGCGGTGGATTATCTCGAGAGTTTATAACAAATTGAAAATTGAAATTTTCAATTGCGAGATTTGTGCCAGTGCGTTGCCTGACACAAACTCGGAACCGGGAGGATAGATTATGAACGAATTCAGCAGTACCATCAGGGAAATTTTAGTCAAGGCGTCCGAGGCGTACGGGCCGCAGGATGCAGTCCGCTACAAGGCGAAGCGCGATAAGGGAAACGGGAAGAAAGAGACGGTCGTGGAGGCAAAGACCTACAGACAGCTTCGGGAGGACAGTGAGCGCTTCTCGGCGGCTCTTGACAGTCTTGGCGAGCAGGGTTCCCATGTGGCGATCGTGGGAGACAACTCTTATCCGTGGATCGTGTCTTACTACGGCACGGTGAACGGCGGCAGTGTGGCGGTACCGCTCGACGCGAACCTTCCGGCGGAGGAGCTGTGCGAGCTGATCGACCGGTCGGATGCGACGGTGCTTATCTATGATAAGGCGCGAGGGACGGTGGCGGCGCTTGCGAAAGACAAATGCCCGAAACTGAAATACTGGATTGCCACGGAGCCGGAGGCAGCAGCGGATGCGCCAGAGGGAACGCTCCTTTTTGAAGAAGTTCTGAAAGCACAGGAGCCGGGTTATGCCCACAGTCCGCAGCCGGAGGATCTGGCCACCATCATGTTTACCTCGGGCACCACGGGCAAGAGCAAGGGCGTGATGCTGACCCACAGGAATCTGGCGGAGAACGCCACGGCGCAGGACATGGGGTTTGAGCCGGGTATGGTACTGCTCTCGGTGCTGCCGGTCCATCACGCCTACTGCCTGAGCATGGATATCTTAAAGGGCATGTCTCTGGGATCGGTGATCTGCATCAACGATTCCCTGCTGCGGGTGTTAAAAAACATCAAGCTCTTCGAACCTAACATTATACTTATGGTGCCGCTGATGATAGAGACGTTTGCCAAGAAGCTGGAGGAGACGGACTGGCTGCCTGCGCCTCTCGTAAAGGCGAAGGTTTTCGGAAAACAGCTCCATACCATATGCAGCGGCGGTGCGTACTTAAATCCCGATTACCTGAAACGGTTTGAAAAGTACGGGATTACCATTCTGCAGGGCTACGGAATGACGGAGTGTTCCCCCGTGATCAGCAGCAACCTGCCAAACGAGAGAAAGGTGGGTTCCATCGGCAAATGCATGCCAAACTGCCAGGTAAAAGTGGTGGACGAGGAGCTTTGGGTGAAAGGTACAAGCGTTATGCAGGGGTACTATAAAATGCCGGAGGAGACGGCGGAGACACTGGTGGACGGCTGGCTTCGGACGGGGGATCTGGGATACGTGGACGAGGATGGGTTCCTGTTCCTCACGGGAAGAAAGAAGAATCTGATCATCACGCCGAACGGGGAGAATGTTTCCCCCGAGGAACTGGAGAATAAGATCGGTGCGGCCCGTCTGGTGCAGGAGATTCTGGTGAGAGAGAAGGACGGCGTGATCGAGGCGGAGATTTTCCCGGATCTGGAGTATGCCTCCAGGAAAAAGATTAAGGATGTGGAGGGGGAGATTCGAAAGACCGTTGACGCTTACAATGAAAAAGCGCCCCTCTATAAGCGCGTTGTAAGCGTGAAACTGCGAGACACGGAGTTTGAAAAGAATACCACGAAGAAGATTAAGAGATTTTAAGAAGCCTCATAGAAGGACATAAAAAGACCGCCCTCCGCGTGATCGCAAGAGAGCGGTCCTTTTGATTGTTAGACGGTGAAATCGAAATTCTTTCCGGGCATCGGAATGGTCGTCTCTTCCTTTACATTGTCCCAGTTAAAGTTCTTAATCTGTTCCAGCAGATCCTCCACGCTGTTTGCGGAGACGGTAGCGCGCTTGCTGTGCTCGTAGTTATATTTGTCCTGCACCTTGCCGGTCTTATCAGCCTCAGCTTCCTTCGCTGCCTCTTTTTTATTTTCGAGCATCTTATCCACGAATTCCTTCGTGCGCTCGCCGTTTTTCTCAAGCTCCGCGAAGTAGGATACCTGACCGTCCTTGCCGATGTTTACGCCGAGGGTTACAACCTCGTCCTCGCGGCCGGTCTCCTTTAACTCTTCCTTCATCTCACTGAGCTTGCCCAGTGACTCATCCAGAAGGGAGAGGTTCTGCTTCTTCACCTCGTCGTCGTTAGCCATCCGCTCCAGCTCTTCGGGATCGATCAGCACACTGTAGTCCTTGGAACCACGGGAGAGATATTCGGAAGCTTCATCCTCGTTCTCGTATTCGGCAACATAGAAGTCCGCATTGTTGTAGGTCTTTTTCAGCTCCTGCAGAAGAGCTTTCGCCTTGTCGCTCAACTGCACGGAATTGTTGGCTGTCTTCTTAGTGTTTTCAGCTTTTTTGTCGTCAGCTTTAGCGGTTTTTCTGTTCTGCGCTGCAGAGCTGTAAAGGTTCTTCTGCATTGCGTTGTAACTGCTGACACCGTTCATATTGTTCATGTTGTTCGCCCTCCTTAGCTTTACCTGGTTACAATGTAAATCCGTTTACCTGTCGGTAGGTTTTCGGAGCCTGCCTCTTACTCTATATATCGCCCGCCGGCAGAAAATTCTTTATAGGAGAAATGGGAAAATAGTCCTGCTTTTTTATTTTTTTACGAAGCAGTGTTGAAAGGTAATTAAAAGAAATATATAATAACAAAAAGTATTAAATTTCTGGAAAAAGGAGGCGGTTTTATGAGTATTACTCTGGCGGATATCTTGCGGATCAAGGAAGAGCGGGGCTACAGTGTGGCGAAGCTGTCCGAGTACAGCGGCGTGCCTGTCGGGACGCTGCAGAAACTGCTCCGGGGGGACAGTGCGAATCCCAGAAAGGCCACACTGGATGCACTGGAAAAGGTGCTCTTCGGAGATGAAAAGCTTTATCCCGGCAAGGCGTACACCTACCAGATGGATTCACAGCCGGGGGCGCTCAACCAGCCGCGCATATACGGGGCGGAGCGCATTTATGTGGAGCAGGGGGAGTACACTCTGCAGGATTATTATGCTCTGCCTGATGACAGAAGGGTAGAGCTGATCAACGGCTTTTTCTATGACATGGCCGCGCCCTCGACACTGCATCAGCATATTGCCGGTATGTTTTATGCGTGGATTCAGAGATTTATTGAGGAAAATGATGGAGGCTGTATTCCATTTATTTCGCCTGTAGACGTGCAGCTTGACCGCGATGTCAGCACGATGGTTCAGCCGGATGTGATCGTTGTATGCGACCCTAAAAAGGTGAAACATTTTGGTATTTACGGCGCGCCGGATTTTGTGCTGGAGGTACTGTCCAAGTCCACGAAGAAAAGAGATATCACCTTGAAGCTGGCGAAGTATATGGAGGCGGGGGTCAGGGAATACTGGGCGGTCGATACGGACAGGAGAATCCTGATCGTTTATCTGGCCGAGGAGGACGCAGTTCCCCATATTTACCCGCTTCAGGGGGAGGTCGGCGTACAGATTTACGGGGGGAGGCTGCAGATTGATCTGGAAAAGGTTGACCGCATCATTGACCAGTTTGGCAGCCTTCCCGGCGTGGGGGAAGAATGACGCGGGATACGGTCAAATCCTTCCTTGACAGTGTGTCCGTTTTATAGTATAACATTCACATAAAGTATATTAACATAGTAGGAATATGGGAGAATTGAGACAGCGGTTTTCGGAGACGGGAAGGGAGAGCAGGGATGAAGATTTCCACAAAGGGCAGGTATGCGCTCAGATTAATGTTGGATCTGGCGGTCTATGACACTGGTGATCCGGTCAGGATCCGCGATATTGCAGCGAGGCAGGAGATCTCGGAAAAATATCTGGAACAGATCATTTCCATACTGAACAAGGCGGGATATGTGAAGAGCGTCAGGGGGCCGCAGGGCGGATATCATCTGATGAAGGATCCGGCGCAGTATACAGTCGGCATGATCCTGCGTCTGACAGAAGGATCGCTTGCCCCGGTGTCATGTCTGGAGGATGAGATAAACACCTGTGAAAGGCAGGAGGGGTGCGTTACCCTGCGGCTGTGGCAGATGTTGAACCAGGCGGTCAGCGATGTGGTGGACCGCGTGACGCTGGCGGATCTGGTGGAGTGGCATGAGGAGAAGAGCGGAAACTATGTAATTTGACGGCGCGGGTTTGCGCATATAAAAATCAGAAACCTCAGCTCGGACGCGCTGAGGTTTCTGATTTCTTTTGTATTTTTTGCAATTCTAAGAATATTCTCGTAAATTTACAAAATTCTGAAAAGGAAGGGCGTTTTTCGTGTACCCGGCGGTGCGGATTTCGATATTTCGACTCTGTTCCTTCTCAAATGCCTCATCCAGTACTTCGGAAAAGAATTTCTTGGCGAAGGTCTTGGAAGGGTTCTGTTTGGACTGGCGGTTTTTGTCTTCCGAAGCCGTCTTCGTCAACGGGTTGACCGCCATAACCGCTTCCACTTTATAAGTCCATTCATTTGCATAGATTGCGCTGATCCCTCCTTGGATTCATATTTGTGCGTTACTATGATATGGCCATATCCTTTACTGCACAGCGAACTCCTTGTTCTGTAAAAGATATCGGCAGGAATCCTTTTTACTTAACCCTATTTTAGCAGTTTTTAGTGAAAATGAAAAGAAAGTAGTCTAAAAAAATACATAAAAAATACAAAATGTACGACAAAACAAACGAATAGACGATAAAAACAGACAACGGGAAGGGACGGTGGGTAAAAGGGAAGAAAGAAAAATGGATGGTTGACAGATGACTACCAATAAGCTATGATGAAAACATAAAAGGTAGGCAAATGTCAACCACACGCTGTGGACACGGTAACGGAGGCAGCGGAGCGGGCGTATACAGGAGGCCGTGAAAAGAGACCGCGGAAAGGAAATGGGGGTATATATGATCAGACTGTCGGAGGCAGAGTGGAAGGTAATGAATGCGCTGTGGGAGGAGGCACCGCAGACAATGATGCAGTTGACCCGCTGCTTTCAGGAGACCACGGGATGGACGAAGCATACGGTTATGACTTTTTTAAAACGGATGGAGGATAAGGGAGCTGTATATTATGAGGCGGGAGCGCGGGCGAAGCTGTACTATCCGAAGATTGAGCGGCGTGAGGCGGTTTTGCAGGAGACGGAGGAGTTTCTGGAGAGAGTATTTGATGGCCGGATGGGGCTGATGTTAAATACGATGGTGGAGCAGAAGGCGCTTTCAGGGAAGGAGATCGCGGAGCTTTACGAGATCCTGGAACGGGCCGAGAAGGCGCAGCAGGATACGGATGGCGGACAGAATACTTCTGGAAAGGCGGTGGACGGATATGATACTTGAGGTGCTGGTTACATCAACGGTTTTAATTGCCGGGATTTTCTGTCTGCGGAAACTGACGCTGGGGAAGATCAGCATGAGACTGCGCTATGGGTTGTGGCTTCTTGTGGCGGTCAGACTGCTTCTTCCGCTGTCTGTGGGGACAAGCGCGTTCAGCGTGATGAATCTGCTGCCGGGAACCCTTCGGGAGAATGCGGGGGCGCTCCCACTTGAAAGGGAGAACAGCGGAGAGCTGCTTGCGAATGGCGGACGGGATTCGACGTATGTGGGTGAGCGCGACGATACATTTTCCGGTGGGCAGAATGAAGGAGAAGAGCCGGCAGGGATGAGGGAGGGAAACGGGATCATGTCTGCTGCTGCGGATCATGCAGCGCAGGGAGAGGTGGTTTCGGACAAACGTTTCCGCAGGCGGTGGGCGTTCTCCCGGCGCCGCTTAGTGATAACAGTATGGCTTGTGGGATTTCTGGCGGCAGGCGGCTATATTCTTTTTTGCAGACAGCGGTTTGTCAGGTGTCTTTACAGGAACCGCAGAGAGCTTCCGGCAGAAACGGTGCCGGATGCGCTCACAGAACGGTTATCACAGCGGGGAATGAAAGTATATCAGGTAAAGGGTCTGCCCGGCCCCTGCCTGGTAGGGCGGCACATTTATATCGGAGAAGAAACGGCCACACAGCCGCAGCAGCTTACACACGTGCTTGCGCATGAATACTGCCATGCGCTGCACGGGGACGGTTTGTGGGCATTCCTGCGCTGTTTTCTGGCGGCGGTTTACTGGTTCGATCCCTTTGTGTGGGCGGCGGCTTACGCGGCAAGGCGGGACAGTGAACTCGCCTGCGACGAGGCGGCGGTTAAGCTGCTTGGGGAGCCTTGCCGGTTCGATTACGGCAGGACGCTTCTGGCTCTTTTGGAGAACGCGGGCGGCGGGGAGAAATGTCCGGGCATGACCTCTATGACGGAGGGCGGCGAGCGGGGCGTCCGGGAGCGCATTATGGCGCTTGCCAAGAAAAGCCGGACGAAAAAGCCAGTTTTGGCGGCGGTTCTCGCGGCGGTAGTGCTGGTCTGCGGCTGTGCGTTTACGGGAGCGGAGAGGAACGGCGTAAATTCCGCGGGAGAAACAGACGGACAGGGAGTGGGAGGATCCGTTGGCAGCGCAGGTGACGGCGTAGGGAAGCAGGGGACGGAAAACGCCGCCGCGCAGAACCGCGAGATGGTTTCGGAGGAAAATAACGAGGAATTTGCCCGTATTCAGAAGGAGTATGAGGAGACTGTAAAAACGGCAGAACTGGTAGAGGCACAGGGCAAAGAGCTGGAGGAGAGAGCGCAGCAGGAGGCGGACCGGGCGGCGTTTCAGGATATGCTGAGCTGTTATAGCGCGATGGAGGAAAGCGGCAACCGGGAATTTGACATACAGTCCTATTATGACTGGAAGGAGGGAAAGGGCGGCGAAAAATCGGAGGACGGCTGGTATCTGCTCTGCCGCGAGGACGGGGGGCTGATTCACCTTTACGGCCTCTATACGGAAGACTTTGGATTTCGGGGGTTGAAGCTGCGGATCGGGCAGGATGAGACTACCCTTGATATCCCGTGGTGCGCTTCCTACTTAAACGGAATAAGCGAAAATATCCGTATTCTGGAGTACGCGGAAAACAGAGCCCCCAGGAGGTTTGTCTGGAAGCTTCTCGTTGAGGAGAGCAGTACTAAGGAAATATGGCGGCTTTACAGCGGTTTCCGCTATGATACCGGCACGATCGATCTGAGGACGCTCACGGCGGAGGAATGCGTGGAATGGGCAAAGGAGCATCTTAGCTTTGAAGTCGACCGAGAGACGGCAGAGATTGATGTGACCTATGACGGGGACATGTATCTGGGAGCCATCGATATTTCCGCCTATCGGGATTGGGAGACGGAGGATGTGCAGATCGCGTCCGATGCCGTTGCTTTTACGCTGGCTGATCTGGGGGAGACGACGCTGCACTATGATGGCGACGCGGGCGATTATCAGACGTACTCCGATACGGCGTATGAGGGAATGGCGGTGTACCTGACGGCGGGACTGAAATTTCGGGGTGTTGAGGGGCTGTGGTACGACGGTCTGCCCTTGCTGACCATACAGGCTGTAGAGGATGAGAACAGCGACTCCGGGTTCCGTCTGGAACGCCCGAGGATAGATCAAACGTATGTGGCGAATGCGCCCTTTCAGGAGAAAAAGCTTTCAGAGCTGCGCGACGGGAAGGCGTCCGCACAGGCGGATGACGCTGCGGGCGGGGGAAGGAACGATCTGGAGAAACCACTGGAAAACGGGACGGAGGCGCACTATGATG
This sequence comes from Lachnospiraceae bacterium UBA7143, assembly GCA_002491905.1. GTDB lineage: Bacteria > Bacillota > Clostridia > Lachnospirales > Lachnospiraceae > UBA3282. Next base: position 26,174 of record DKWV01000038.1, read on the forward strand.
TGGAGATCATTTTCAGCAATCCCTGCCCGGACTCTGACAGGATCTCAGACTGGTACGGAGAGCGTATCAACCCTGCAACAGGAGTGGTCAGGACGCACACCGGCGTGGATATAGCGGCGCCGGAGGGGGCGGATATCCTCGCCGCCGCGGACGGTACGGCCAGCATGACAGGATTTGATGCGGTGAACGGAAACTATGTGGTGCTCTGGCATGTGCAGAGCGGGCAGATGACTTACTATACGCACTGTAAGACAGTGGAGGTGGAAAAAGGGCAGCAGGTGGCGCGGGGAGAGAAAATTGCAACCGTGGGAAAAACCGGCGCAGCCACCGGACCCTGCCTTCATTTTGCCGTCAGCAGTGGGACAAACTGGGAGGAACCCTACTGGGAAGAACTGGACGAATAAAGTTTTTTTAAAGAAACGCGATAAGTTTCTTCCTTATTGCGTTTTTTTGTGGTATAATCTCCGCGAAGGCAATGAGCAGTGCGTGCGGTGCGCACAGTGGAGTGCCTACAATGGAATGAGGTCAGAAAATACATGAAATATAAAAAGATCAATGATGCAACGGTACAGTGTATTGTCTCGGCGGACGACATGGCCGAGTACGGGCTTGCGTTATCGGATATCTTTGAACGCAACGAGAGGGGCGAGGAGTTCCTGCGGGATATCATCGAGCGGGCCCATGACGAGGTGGGATACCAGATCAATAACGGGAATATTGCCATGCAGATCACACCGCTTAAGGACAACGGCCTTGTGGTGACTTTTACGGATGAGGGGCCTGCGGCCTTCAAGGAGATGCTGCAGAATCTGAAAGAGGTGCTGCAGGAATTCAGCGCGGAGCTTGCCGGGCAGGAGGAACGCGCAAAGGTAGTGGAGCAGGCGGCCGGAGAGTATGATGAAAACCGCAGAATGTTCGTCTTTAATACGATGCACCAGACGATGCAGTACGCGGCCACCATCCCGAATACATATTCCGTGAAGAGTCATCTTTATAAGGAGGGCGAGGACTATTATCTGGTGCTCGAGAAAAACAGGCTTTCCTACAAGACGTTCAACAGAATCAGCGCCCAGGCGGTGGAGTTCGGAAATCTGATCGCGGTGTCCGATGAGCGGATGCAGTATCTGGAGGAGCATGGTGAGTGCCTGATCAGAGACCGGGCGGTGAGTAAGCTGCGCAGGATTTACCGCGCCTAAAAGTGCTCTTATATGCAGAAAATGAAACAGAGAGTGGTTGTCAGGTGCTGCCATGCCTCGAAAGCTGGCAGCGCTTTTTGCGCGAATAAGGAAATAAAAATTAGGATGAGAGAATGAGGTTGGTATGAGCAAAGAGAAAATGAAGAAAAATGAACATTTTGACGCCTTTCTGGAGAAGGAGATCCTGACGGCGAACCGTTATGACGGCGGCGACAGGCAGAAGGAAGATGAGCAGAAAGAGGGAATGCGCTATGAGGACGCGGGGATCGACGGGAGAATCCTGCGGGCGGTAAAAGAGCTGGGCTTCGAGCATATGACTCCGATTCAGGAACAGGCCATTCCGCTCTTTATGACAGGGCGTGATATTATCGGGCAGGCCCAGACGGGCACGGGAAAGACGGCGGCTTTCGGCATCCCGATCCTGCAGAAGATTGACCCGAAAAACCGCGCCCTGCAGGCGGTGATTCTCTGTCCCACCAGGGAACTTGCCATGCAGGCGGCGGACGAGCTGCGCAAGTTTGCCAAGTACATGGACGGGATCAAGGTGCTCCCAGTGTACGGCGGGCAGGAAATCTATAAGCAGATTAAAAATTTAAAGACCGGCGTGCAGATCGTGGTGGGAACGCCGGGGCGCGTGATGGACCACATGCGCAGACATACGCTCAAGATGGACCAGGTGCATACGGTGGTGCTTGACGAGGCCGATGAAATGCTTAACATGGGATTTCGGGAGGATATCGAGACGATCCTGAAGGGCGTGCCGGAGGAGCGGCAGACAGGACTTTTTTCGGCGACGATGCCGAAGCCCATTCTGGAAATTACGAAAACCTACCAGAAGGATGCGGCCTATGTCAAGATGACGCCCAAGGAAGTGACTATCCCTTTAATCAAACAGGCGTACTATCAGGTGCGTAAGCAGGATAAGGAGGAGGTGCTCTGCCGTCTGATTGATTATTATGCTCCGGGACGTGCGCTGATTTTCTGTAATACCAAGCGGATGGTGGATGAGCTGACGGAGCACTTAAAGGGCAGAGGCTATGAGGTGGAGGGACTTCACGGGGATCTGACCCAGGGGCAGAGAGACACGGTGATGAACCTGTTCCGAAGCGGCCGGACGAACATCCTGATTGCCACCGACGTGGCGGCGAGAGGCATCGACGTGAGCGATGTGGAGGCGGTCTACAATTTTGACGTGCCCGATGACATCGAATACTATGTGCACCGTATCGGCAGAACAGGGCGCGCAGGGAAAACGGGAAGATCGTTCACGCTGGTGGTCGGCAGGGAGGCCTACAAGATAAGGGACATTGAGCGCATCTGCCACACGAAGATCAAAGAGCGCAAAGTGCCGAGCGCGGCGGATATCACGGCGAGAAAGGCGGAAAAAATATTGAAGGAAACTGCCGCCGTGATTGAAAATGAGGATATCAGCAGGGCCACGGAGTATATTCTTGACGCGGTGGCATTGGGACAGTACAGCGCTACACAGATTGCGGCGGCATTTATGAAGATGAAGCTGGGAGATGAGATTGAGGATATCCGCACGGAGAAATTTTTCTTTGAGAAACGACCCGCGAAGGGCGGTCGGAATTTCGACAAAAATAGGGGTGGCTACGGGAAAAAGCCCGGCGGTAAGAGCGATAAAGGCGGATATACGACCAAGGGGGAAAGAAACAGGGATAAAAGCAGATTCGCAAACGGGAAGCCGAAAGATGTCAGACGGGACGGTAGTGCGGCCCGCAGAAGAGAATCCGACTATGAGCCGCGTTACGGCGGCCTGCGGATCAAGACGAAATACGACTAAAGCAACGTGAGAAGAAATTCTCCGTGCACTTACAATACTAGATCCACTCCGTGCTCCTTCAACCACTTGCGGTGGATGCGGTAGTCGGGGCAGACGCTCTCCACAAGCGCCCAGAACGCCTTTGAGTGGTCCATGTGGGTCAGATGGCACAGTTCATGGACAACCACATAATCCAGAACCGCAGGCGGCGCCAGCATAAGCCGCCAGTTGAAGGAGAGGGTGCCTTTTGTGCTGCAGCTCCCCCAGCGGGTCTTCTGGTCGCGGATGGTGATGCGGCTGAAGCTTCCGCCTGTGAGCGGCAGGAAATAGGCGGCACGTTTCGGGAAATAATCTTTTGCCGCTTCTATATAACGCTTTTCAAGAGCCGCCCGCTGGGTGTCCGTCAAGTTGGACACGGGGCGGCTTTCCCGTTGCTTTACAGCCTCCAGATAATGTGTGATGATCCAGTGCTGCTTGTCTGAAAGAAGACGGCGGATCTGTGTCCCGGAGGTGCCAAAGGGCAGCCGCAGGGTGATTTCTCCCTCGGCGGAGATGCTGACGGCGCAGGTCTTACGGTCGCTGTAGATCACCTCGTAGGGAAGTTCATATAGTTTGCTCTGGTATTTGATGCGGTGTATTTGTTTCATGGATATCATTTTATCACAGGAAACGGTATTATGCCATTGGCAGTTGGAACAGGAGGCATGGGTCAGGTGTGGCTGTCGCACAAATATCTAAAGCTCCCATTTGAAAAGCGGACAGTCGGTACAGTATATCTGGCTTTAAGACGGGATCCGTCTTTAAACTGTACAGTGATTGTCATTTTCTGGTAATCCCTGGCGGTGAGTGAGGAGCTGAAGGGAGATTTTGTGGTGGTTGCCTTACCGGGCACCGGCTGCAGATAATAATATCCCGCCTTTCCGTCCCTGGCATCCTGAAATTTCCTGCCGCATCCGGGATTGGAGCCTCCGGATACGGAAACCGTGAAATAGGGTGGAGAACAGAGATTTCCCTGCGCATCCTCAGCCAGTACCTTAAATCCTTCCCGGTAACCGCCGCCGGGAGTCTCAATCCTATCTGCATACTCGATTCGTATTTTCCGATAGAGGGGAGTGACGGTAAAACGGTATTTGTTGGATGTTATGCCGCTGCCGTCTGCCGCCGTGGCCGTTATGACGGCGGTAGAACCTGCCGCCGCGGTTTTGGCTGCCGTTACTTTGCCGTTCCTGTCAACGGAGACAGCGTCCGGGTTGCTGGAAGACCAGGTAATCTTTTTGCTTGTGGGAACGCCGTAGCTGCTGCTGTATTTCGCGGACATCCGTATGCTCTTTCCGACAGCGATATAGCTATCGTATGTGTCAGTGTTGTCATCGTGACACCCCCAGCCGTCGGTCGGGCCGATGGCAAGTCCGGACATGGGGAGAAACACATTGACCGTACAGGATGCCTTTACTCCGCTACCGTCGGTGGCGGCACAGGTGATGACCGCCTTGCCGGTGTGCTCCGCGCTGATAAGGGCTGTGTCTATACCGCCGTTATCGCCGGGCATCACAGACACACCATAGATAGAGACAATGCTCTCGTCGCTGCTCGTCCAGTGAAATTGATTTCGGTCAAAACCTTCCGTTCCTGTCAGCTCCATTTTCAAGTGGCACGCGACGGGAGCGTCGGAGAGGGTGGGGATAAAGAGAGTCAGCCTTTGGTCGGAGAGAGATATATTTGTGATTTCTCCCGACAGAATCGTTACGGTGGCTTTCGCAAGGATCCCGGAACCGTCCTGGGCGGCGGCCTTCACAGTGCACGTACCCGCAGCATCCTTCTTCGCGGTCAGCCTGCCCTTGGCGGAAATGGTCACCTTGTCGTTCCCTTCCACACTCCATGTGATTTTTTTGTTGGAGGCGTTTGCCGGCGCTGTCTGAGCCGAAAGATCGATGCTTCTGCCGGCGGCTACTTTGGCAGGGTTCTGATAAGTAATTTTCCTGCCGTTAGGCGCGCAAAGTGTGATGTCTGTAACAGGCTGGGCGACTGTCACACTGCAGGAGGCGCTGCGGTTTAAGCTGTCGTTTGTGACGACTTTGACAGTGGCTTTGCCGGGCGAAACGGCGGTGACGACGCCGTCCTCCACCGAAACAATCCCGGGATTGCTGCTCGTCCAGACAACGGCATTGGCACTGACATCTGTGACTACGGAACGGTCAGTTTTGGTGATTTTAAGTCTTTTTTTCAGGTCGAGGGTTTCCGGTATGTGCAGCGCCACGGATCTCAAGGTTTTCCCCTTTTCGTCCTGAAAAGCGATCTTCTGAATATCGGCTTTTTCTGCGGGGATTACGGTGAAGGTATAGGAGTCCTGTATCGTGGGAATGTCGCCTCCGTTTTTTAGCAGGAGCGTGGCGGTGACGGTATAGTTCCCAGGGGGCGTTGTCTTCTTCGTTTTGACCGTGCCGCCGGATACCGTGATACCGGCCTTTAAAGCCTCGTTGTCAACCTGCCAGACCGCTTTGGTGGGGAGCGAGTAGGAGGGCGTCACCGTGGTGGTGAATTTCAGGCTCTTTCCGGCCGCAATGCAGGAAACGTGATTGGCGGGTGTCAGGGCGACCTCCTGAGGGCGCGGCGTCAGGGAAAAGGTTCTGGAAACCACCCGGCTTGTCTTCCCGGTGACGGGATTGAGAGACATGGCCTTGATCGTTACTTTTCCTGAACCCTTAAGCGTAATGCCGTAATGGTCGTAAGCAGGATAATAGGGCGTGCCGTTTATCACTTCGTTGTTTTTATAGACGGGCGTTTTCCCGTCCGTGGAGTAATAGATTACTATACCGACGGCGGTCTTGACGGAGAGGAATACCGTTACGCATTCCTCTATGTAGTTACTGCTTCCTTTCGCCTTATCATAGTGATCCTCATGAAACTCTATGGTCGGCGCTATCGGCGCAGCCGTATCCGTGGCTAATTTCAGTACGCCGGGCAGCCAGGTGGTGCCTGCACCCATGCCGGAGGAAGCGCTTTTGACAGTAGAGGATTTCATGGCTGAGAGCAGTGCATTCACTTTGGCCTTGCCGGTCTTTTTGCGGATATCCTCTCTGGCGGAAAGAATGACTGCCGCCGTGCCCGCAGCCGCCGGGGCGGCCTGGCTGGTGCCGCTCATATATCCGTAGCTGTTGCCACCTTCCGGCAGCGTGGAGTAAATGCCAACGCCGGGAAAGGACAGGGCTACGGTTCTGCCATAGTTGGAGAAGGAAGCTTTCGCGCTGTTTTGGTCTACAGCGCCCACGCAGATGGCGCCCGAATAGGCGGCAGGGAAGTTAATGCCGTCGGAATCGTCGTCGCCGGCGGAGGCAAAAACAGCAACTCCGTTATTGTATGCATTCTTTATTACTTTCGCAAAGTTGTCGTCGTACAAGGAGTTACCAAGACTCATATTTATGATATCGTTCTGGTCCTCAACGGCGGCGTTGACGGCGCGCAGAACGCTGTCCGCCGTCATGCTTCCGAAAGGCGAAACAACGGCATAACCCCGTATCTGGGCATCCGGAGCGATACCGGCGCCGCCGTTCCAGTTGTGTTCTTCGGCGGCGATGATGCCCGCCACGTGAGTGCCGTGTTCCGCATTGTCCTCGCTGTACTCCGTTCCTTCGGCGCCGTTCACAAAGTTCCTTCCGGCAACGGCATTTTCCGCCAGATCTTCATGTGACTGCCTGAGGCCGGTATCGATCACGGCCACTTTTATGCCCTGCCCCTTATAGCCGGCGCCCCAGGCGTAGGTTGTGCCGATGTAGTCATGCTGCCACTGCCTGCCAATGTCAGAGTCATTGGTGGCATGGACCGTTCTGGACGGCATGTCGTCACTGTCCAAATGGCTGTAGTAGTTGGGCCATACGGCAGGCAGTTTGATATCGGGATCCGCCGCCGCAGCCACGGCCATAGCTACCGTTGCCTTTTCGGGCAGGGTGATTACAGCCACTTCATAGGAATAGCTGTCCAGCGTGCCGCCGAAAGCCTCTGCCGCCTGTTCGGCCTTGGTCCGGGTGTCCGCTAAATACACCACTTCACCGGGCGCATAGAGACCCTCCGCATCGGCATATGCGTTGGCGGACCGGGTGCGGAAGGCGGCGATATCGTCCATATGGGAGGCTAAAACTTTTTTGTCAGCCAGCTGCTGTGCGGACAGCGTGCAGCCGTCTCCCAAACCGGGAAAGACGGCGAAAATATTTTCTTCCTCCCCGGGGAGTGTGTTTTCAGAGACCGTATTTTCAGAGACGGTATTTTCGGAGACGCTGTTTTCATCGGGGAGAGATTCGACAGGCGTCTCTTCTTCTTCAGGCAGGAGTTCGACGGGCGTCTCTTCTTCTTCAGGCAGGGGTTCGACAGGCGTCTCCTCCTCCCCGCCAGGAATGGATTCGGCAGGCGTCTCCTCCTGTTCGTCATGGGACGAATCGGAATTGTCGGAAATGCCCTGCTGCGGTTCCTCTGCGGGTTCTTCGACAGATTCGGCGGCGGCAGGAACGTCGGTTTGAGCGGCCACCGCGTCGGCTCCGGCCGCCTGGAACAGTAAAGAACCGGCTAAAAATAATGAAACTATCCTCTGTTTTTGCATTTTTGTTTCCTCCGATTGTATATTTACTTTGCACATGGTTTTTCCTGCTGGCGCGATTATTTTAGCACCCGAAAATTTACGGGGGAGAGAATTTGTCTATTCGGTCGATACGATTGCGTATTTGGTCATCCGAAAACAAAACGGGTAAGGCAGGCATGACCGATAAAGGAAGCGGCTTTACACTTTTCCATAAAACGGATATAATAAGGCTGTGCCGGACAGGATATTGTCCGGCGGAGACTGACAAAATAAAAAGTGCAATAAAGAGATAGTAAAGGAGAAACGATCATGGGAAGACAGAAACCGGCAGTATTGATGATTTTGGACGGCTACGGCCTCAACGACAAGACGGAGGGCAACGCGGTTGCACTGGCGAAAACGCCTGTTATGGACAAACTGATGGCGCAGTGCCCCTTTGTGAAGGGCAATGCCAGCGGCATGGCAGTGGGGCTGCCTGACGGTCAGATGGGCAACTCCGAGGTGGGACACCTGAACATGGGTGCTGGGCGCATCGTGTATCAGGAGCTTACCAGAATTACAAAGGAGATTCAGGACGGCACCTTTTTTGAGAATCCCGCCCTTCTTGACGCGGTGAACAACTGTAAGAAGAATGACTCTTCCCTGCACATGTTCGGGCTTTTGTCGGACGGCGGCGTACACAGCCACAACACCCATCTCTACGGCCTTTTGGAGCTGGCTAAAAGAAACGGGCTCACAAAGGTTTATGTGCACGCTTTCCTCGACGGAAGGGACACGCCTCCGGCGAGCGGCAAGGGCTATGTGGAGGATCTGGAAGCTGAGATGAAGAAGATCGGCGTGGGCGAGGTAGCTACCGTGACGGGACGCTACTACGCGATGGACCGTGACAACAACTACGACAGAGTGGAGAAGGCTTATCTGGCCCTCACCAAAGGCGAAGGGCTGGAGGCAGAGAGCGGCCCGGCGGGGATTCAGGCTTCCTATGACAGAGATGAGACGGATGAGTTTGTGAAGCCCACAGTGGTGAAGAAAAACGGCGCCCCTGTAGCCACAATTAAGGACGGGGATTCCGTGATCTTCTTTAACTTCCGTCCGGACAGGGCGAGAGAGATTACCAGAAGCTTCTGCGATGATGACTTCAAGGGCTTTGCAAGGGGGAAGAGACTGGATTTGACCTACGTCTGCTTCTCTGATTATGACCCCACCATTCCCAATAAGGAAGTGGCATTCCACAAGATTTCCGTCACCAATACTTTCGGAGAGTGGCTTGCGGCGCATGGTATGAAGCAGGCGAGAATCGCGGAGACGGAGAAGTACGCCCATGTGACGTTCTTCTTCAACGGCGGCGTGGAGGAGCCTAACGAGGGAGAGACCCGTATTCTGGTCAATTCCCCCAAGGATGTGGCGACCTACGACTTAAAGCCCCAGATGAGCGCCTACGAGGTGTGCGACAAGCTGGTGGATGCGATTAAGTCAGGCGATTATGATGTGATTATCATCAATTTTGCAAACCCCGACATGGTTGGACATACCGGTGTGCAGGAGGCAGCCATCAAGGCTGTGGAGGCCGTGGACGAGTGTGTGGGCAGGGCGGTTGCGGCTGTCAAAGAGGTGGACGGCGTGCTGTTTATCTGCGCGGACCACGGCAATGCGGAGCAGCTGGTTGACTATGAGACGGGCGCGCCCTTCACGGCGCACACCACCAACCCGGTGCCTTTCATTCTGGTCAATGCGGATCCCGCTTACAAGCTCCGCGAGGGCGGGTGTCTTGCGGACATCGTGCCCACGATCATCGAGCTGATGGGCATGGAGCAGCCCGCAGAGATGACGGGGAAATCCCTGCTGGTGAAATAATCAGCCTGCCTGGGCCGGCGGACGGTTACAGGGCGGAGGGGCGTTTCGGTTATGACAGAAGTGATAATATGCGATGACGATGCGATGGCACTTAGACAGACCAGACGGTTTCTGACGGATTCCATGCATCTGTGGGATGAGGAAATGGAGATTATGACCTACACGGATGCGGAGAGTCTGGTGAAAAGGATTCGGTCTGAGAGCGAACGGACGGATATATTGATTTTGGATATTGATATGCCGCATATGTCCGGGATGGAGATTGCGAAGCTGATCCGTGACGAGGAGAGGGACGTGATACTGATTTTTTTGACGGCCCACGACGAGTTTGTGTATCTGTCTTTTCAGTACGCGCCGTTCCGCTACATCAGGAAGGAATATATGAGGGAGGAGCTGCCTTCGGCGATGAAGGCGGCTCTGGCCAAACTGAGAGCCCGCAGAAGCAGTTTCGTCTGCCTGAAAACGCAGGATGGGGAGCGGACCGTGAAAATATCCGACATTACCCATTTCCAGATGGAAAACAGACGGATGTGCGTGCATCTGCTGCAGGGAGGCGTTTATCTGGTATGGAAAAAGCTAAAGGAATTCAAGGCGGAAATTGATGCGAAGGACGATGCCTTCGTCCAGGTGCACAGCGGATGCGTGGTGAATCTCAGGCACGTCAGGACGCGCAGGAATGGCATGGTGGTACTGGACGGGGCGGAGGAGACTGAAATACCCGTAAGCAGACGCCGTCAGAGGGAGGTTTCCGAAACGATCTCCAATTACTGGAGGGATCATTCATGAATACGGTTTTCCTGATAGTGAACGATATGGCGGTCGGGGTGGATATCTGGCTCTGTTATGTTTTTTGCAGTGTATTTCTGGACAGCGTTCTTTTCAAAAAACAGAAATATAAATTTATGGCGGCAGCAGTCGTGTCATTGCTGCTGATTGAGGCGGGGGATCTTGTCTTTCCACGTTCAGTTGGCAGAAGTATGCTGTATTCTGTGCTCTTTTTTTATCTTTTTCAGATTCTGTTATACAGGAAATATTATCTAAAGTGCGCGGCGCTTGGCCTGTTTTACACGCTGATGCTTGCCATGACGGACTTTAGCATTCTGGCTGTGTGCAGTCTGACGAGCCGCAAACCGTTCGCGGTCTTTTTGGAGCCTTCTGTATATGGCATCATAGCGGTTGTGATCCATATTCTGGTGCTGTCTTTTATCATTTACATGATTTATCACATCAGGGCGAATACGTTTCAGTTGGGAGGGAGGTATGTCATCGCCCTTTTGCTGGTGACGATATTGATTCTGGTCACGACACTGCTTATATTCCAGTACTTTCTGGCAATGGGATATGTGGGTCTGGCTGATTTCTTTGTCTGGGGCATGCTGGTGGCGCTGACGCTCGTCTCGTTCTTTTATATTGTCAGGCTGGCGCGGTCATATGCCGTCTGGCAGGAGAACACGCTCTTAAATATGCACAATGAGATGCTGCTCAAATCCCTGGAGGACAACAGAAAAAGCAACGAAGTGTGGAAGGCAAAGATCCATGATTACAAGCACCATCTGATCTATATGGCGGAGCTTGCCCAAACAGATACTTGCACAGAGCAATTCCCTGCATATGTTCTGCAATGTGAATCTGCCGGAGAATCTTGCGCTGGACCAGGCGGCTGTCAGCTCCGTGCTCGGCAATCTGCTGGACAACGCCATCAGGGCGGGCGGAGAAGTAAAAGGAAGCAGTATCGAAGTGAATATTTATATGGTAAAAAACAATCTGTGCATAAAAATCTGTAACCAGACCGCTTCCGGGCAGATTGATTTTACAAAGTCGTCGGAGGAGGACGGGCGGTTACACGGAATCGGCTTAAAGAGTGTGCGGCGCAGTGTGGAAAAAATGGGCGGTACATTTGACATCAGCGGGCAGGACGGCATTGTCACCGCCTTTGTGACACTCTATGATGTCTGTCCGTGACCATATGCGCAAAAAGCACCCAAACTGACATATTTCTTCATTCCCCCCCCTTTATATATAATAGAACACTTGACAACCGGCAGCGGGAAGTGGCATACTAAGTGTACCACCACTAATAGTACAGTTGGTATTGTTGAAAAGGGGAAAATCAAAGGAAAGGAGATCACATGATACTGGTAGACTATAAGGATACCCGCCCCATATATGAGCAGATTGTGGAGCGGTTTAAGACCCTGATTTTAAAGGGCGTCATGCAGCCGGATGAACAGATGCCGTCGGTGCGCGGTCTGGCGATGGAGCAGTCCATCAATCCGAATACGATCCAGAAAGCCTACGCGGAGCTGGAGCGGCAGGGCTTTATCTACACCGTCAAGGGAAGGGGCAGCTTTGTGCTCGGGGACAGCAGACTGGTAGAGCAGCGCAAAAAGGAATATCTGGACCAGATCATAAAGCTGGTGAGAGAGGTGCTGGAGATCGGCATGACGAAGATGGAGATTGTTATGGAGATCGAGAAACTGCAGGTATAATGCATACTTGGGAAGCTTTTGAATCAGACAGAAAAACGGCATGACAGTGCGGTGGAAAGAGAGGAGTATATGATAGAGATACATAATCTGACGAAGCATTTTGAAAAGATAAAGGCCGTCGATGAAGTCAGTGTTGAAATCAGGGAAAAGACGGTTTTCGGCCTGATCGGTACCAACGGCGCGGGAAAGAGTACAGTGCTTCGCATGATAGCGGGTGTGATCAAACCCGACGAGGGAACGGTGGCGGTGGACAACATGCCCGTGTACGACAACGTGGAGGCGAAGAAGAAATTGTTTTTTATCGCCGATGAGCCGTACTTTTTCGCCAACTCCAACGCGAGGACTATGGAGCGGTATTACAGCGGCATTTACGAGGCGTTTGACCGGGAGGAGTTTTACCAGTATCTGGAGAAATTCAATCTGGACAAAACCCGGAAGATCGGCACCTTTTCTAAAGGTATGAAGAAACAGCTCGCCCTGCTTCTGGGGATATGCGCCCACACGAAATATATTCTCTGCGACGAGACCTTCGACGGGCTTGACCCGGTGATGCGCCAGGGGATCAAGTCCATCTTTGCGAAAGAGATGGAGGAGCGGGGACTGACGCCCGTGATTGCCTCCCACAACCTGCGGGAGCTGGAGGACATCTGCGACCATGTGGGGCTGTTACATAAGGGCGGCGTCCTGCTGTCCAAAGATCTGGAGGATATGAAGTGCAATATCCAGAAGGTGCAGTGTGTGTTCTGCGCCGTGGAGGATGAGCTGAAAGCGCTTAATGGGCTGGAGGTGCTTAAGAAAGAGCAGAGAGGGTCTCTTAGCACGATTACGGTGCGAAGTACGAGGGAGGAAGTGGAGGCGCGGTTTGCCACGGTGGACACGATCTTTTACGAGGTGCTGCCGCTGTCCTTGGAGGAGATATTTATCAGTGAAACGGAGGTGGTTGGCTATGACATCAAAAAACTCATTCTTGGCTAGCTGCAGGGAAAATCATAAACGGAGGATATGGGTCTGGATTGTGGCGGTGCTGTCGCAGCTTCTTCTGTACGGCGGCATGATGATGATTTATTTGAGCAGGATCAGAGGGTATCAGGCGAATGGGGATTACAGAGATCCCGCGGGCTTTCAGGAGGCGATGTGCCGGGCGGCAAGGGATGCGCTGGCATTTTCCGACAATCTGTACGGGACGGTCTTCATTCTGGCGGCCATCATCGGTATGCAGGGCTTTTCTTACCTGTATGACAGGAGAAAAGTGGATATGTATCACAGCGTCCCGGTGTCGAAGGATAAAAGGTTTGCGGTGGTCTACTTAAACGGCATATTTATTTACCTTGCGGCCAATCTGTCCGGCATGATTCTGGGAACGCTCATTGCGGTGTCCCAGAGGGCGGTGAATGCGGATGTGTTGGCGAACGCGGGACTTGCCTTTGTGTGGAACCTGTTTTTGTTTCTGGCTGTATACCATATGATGATTCTGGCGGTGATGCTGACGGGAAACCGCTTTGTGACGGTCTGTGTGTTTTTGGCCTTTGTGTTTTATGAGCTCTGCCTGTCATCCCAGATCGGCAGTCTGAAACGTATCTTTTTTAAGACGTATTCCGAATACTATATCAGTACGGAACCGAAACTGTCGGTGGTCTATGACTGCACGCTCAATATCTGGAACATTAAGAATGCGTCGGATGCCGCGGATGCGGCCGCCATCGCAATGCCTATCGTGGCCAAGTGGATTCTGATTGCGGCTGCGTTCCTGGCGCTTGCTTATCTGGCCTATAAAAAAAGACCTTCCGAGGCCGCGGGCCGGGCTATGGCCTATCCCTTTATGGAGCCGGTATTTAAGGTGGCGGTGGCGGTTCCCGTGGCTCTTCTGGCTGGCGGACTGGTGTATGATACCTCCTATCAGAATGAAATGCTGCAGATGGCCGGCATGCTGGCCGGCGGGCTGATCTTCTGCGCCGCGTCGGAGGTGCTTTTCGATTTCGATATCAGGAGTGTCTTTAAGCATCTGCCCTCAAGCGGCATTGCCCTTGTCGGTATCCTGGCAATATTTAGCGTCTTTAAATGGGACGTTTTCGGGTATGACAGCTACGTACCGGCGCAAAATAAAGTGGAGAGTATTGCAATTTCAGCAGACGGGTACTATGATAGCTATTGGGATGAGAACCGGCCGTATTTTGAGAAAAGTCAGTTTGAAAAAGAGAATATGTTTCTGACGGATACTGAGCCTGTTCTGGCGCTGGCAAAGGCCGCGGAAGGGGCCGACCCGGAGACGATGGGGGACGGCCGTTACGTGCAGATCCTGTACCGCTTAAAATCGGGCAGACAGGTGGCCAGGGCTATTGCGACGGATTATGACGATCCCGGTACGGAGGAACTTCTCAATCGGATTTTCCGGACGGACGCTTTTAAGAAGGGCGTATTCCAGGGAATCACGGACGAGACTTCCTATGCGGCTCTGGAAGGGATTATCTACACCAACGGCCCGGCCAGGGCGGTGATCCCGGTGGAGGAGGCAGGACGCCTTCGGGAAGCATGGATTAAGGATATGGAACAGTTTGACTTTACGCTTGTAAGGCATAACCGTCCCTGCGGCATCCTGTATTTTAACTATAAAAATTATAACCAGAGGCAGTGGTATGTGTACGACAGCTTTGAAAACACGGTTTCCGCGCTGAAAGAGCTGAAGGCATATTATCCGATGGAGCTTGACGCGGCGGATGTCGAGTCGGTCACGGTGACCTGCTACCACAATGAGCTTACGCAGGATCCGGAAGCGAGATTTCGGGGTGACCCTGGCTATGAACTGTACAGGGACGCTGTTGCGGCGGAGACATATGCCGAGTATGCGGACGATACGGATTATACGGTTACCGAAACCTTCTACGACGAGGAGCAGATCGCGCAGATCCTGCCGCATATCTACTGCACCTGGGGGATAGACGCGCCCTGGGGCCGTTACAAGGATTTGGATGAAAACTATTCGGTTCAGGTCGTGTTTAAGAGGGATACGGCATATCCGTACCAGAGGGACAGCTATTATTTCGAGTATTCCTTCTATGCGGGGCAGGCGCCGGATTTCGTGGTGGAGGCCACGGCATATACAGGGGAAAGCGAGTAAGGAAAGGAAACGGACGTGGACGGTAACAGATGGGATGAACCCGTGATACAGGTGAAAGATCTCTATAAGATATACCGGGTCGGAGAGGAGAGGGTGCGGGCCTTAAACGGGGTCAGCTTCTCCATCAGGCGGGGGTGCTTCTGCTCCATCGTGGGCGCCTCCGGCTCCGGCAAGTCCACGCTGCTCAATATGCTGGCGGGATTGGAGAAACCAACCAAGGGCGAGATCGTGATCGCTGGGGAGCACATGGAGAAAAAGACGGAGAACCAGCTTGTGGCGTTCCGCAGGGAGCACATCGGCTTTATCTTCCAGTCTTTCAATCTGATGGGCACCATGAACGCTATCGAGAATGTGGCGCTGCCGCTTACCTTTCAGGGGATGGATAAAAAGAGCCGCAACAAAAAGGCGGAGGAGATGTTAGATCTGGTGGGTCTGACCAAACATAAGCGCCACAGGCCGAACCAGATGTCCGGCGGCCAGCAGCAGCGCGTGGGCGTGGCAAGGGCGCTGGTGGTGGAGCCGGAGATCATCTTTGCGGACGAGCCTACGGGAAACCTCGACTCCAACACTTCCGTGGAGGTGATGAACCTGATGAAACGGGTGGTGCGGGAGAAAAACCAGACGTTAGTGATGGTGACCCATGACAATTATCTGGCGGGCTTTGCGGACATTGTAATCCGGATCCGGGACGGAAAAATTTTGGAAATCGACGAGCGGGACGGGCAGGATGTGCCGGAGGAAATCGCGGTGCAGTCGTGAGAGGGAAAAGGGCGATGGATAGAAAAGCAAGAAACCGAAACAGCAGGATCAGACATTTGGCAGGCGGATTGGCGGGTCTGCTTTTTGCGTTGTGTGTTCTGGGGGGCACGGGGCTGGGCGGCGTGTGGCCGGTAGCCTATGCGGAGGAGAACAAGGAGAGCGTCAGCGAGAACGATATCAAATATATCGAGAGAAGCTCTAACCGGGTGATCACCGACGACGACCGCTTTGACGCCGACGAGGATCTGCTCTACTACATGCAGAGCCTGGAGGTGCGCTACCATCTGGACGAGAAGGTGATGGAGGGTCTGCACAAGCTCTTTGACAGCGCGGTCTACTATATCGCCAACACGGATATGTCCCTGACGGAACTGTGGTCTTATGTGTCCACTGTCAAGGGAAATATGGAGTCTGCGGCGGTGGCGAAAGTGACCCAGACTACCAGCGAATTTTTGCAGGTGGCGGACAACTGGCAGACGCCGATCGTGAGCTACGGGCAGGGCGTTTCCATTGTGCTGCCTATCGTCAATTTCGGCACGGAGGAACTGAATGACCTGATCGTGGAGCCGGTGGTTTCCACGCTGGTGACGGAGTGGCCCTTCGAGCCGGACACCACCAACTATCTGCAGACGGAGCCTTTTATACCCGGCTGTCAGACGAAAGAGGCAGCTATGGCGAACCGTCGGGAATTTACCTTTCATTTTAAGACCAGAAGCGATGTGATGACGGGATATTACCCGTTAAAGTTTCATATATCCTACACCAAGGCGGGCGTCCGCAGCGAGGAACCGGCGGAGCTTACGGTGTATGTAAAGACTGTCGGCAAGCCGGGCAGCGGCATCATCGGCGGCAACGGGCAGGAGGCTTCCGGCTCCAAGCCACGTATCGTGGTGACGGGCTTTGAGACAAATCCGGCCAAGGTCTTTGCGGGAGAAACCTTTACCCTGACAATCCATGTAAAGAATACGGCCAAGGACACGGCGGTGACTAATGTGCTTTTCGATATGCAGGCTGCCCAGGAGGGGGAGGATAAGACCAACACCTACTCCGCCTTTCTGCCTACATCGGGCTCCAGTTCCGTCTACATGGAGCAGATCGCCCCGGACACCTCGGCGGACATTGAGATCGAGATGACGGCGAAGGCGGATCTGGCACAGAAGCCGTATGTGCTGGACGTCAATATGAAGTATGATGCGGGCACGGTCTTTGACCTGACGGACAAGGCCAGCGTGTCGATCCCGATTTCACAGGAGAGCCGTTTTGACACGAGCATCCCAGAGGTGGTGCCCGACAGTATTGAGGTGGGTTCCCAGTCAAATGTGATGTTTAGCATTTACAATACGGGAAAGACTACCCTCTATAATGTACAGGTGAAATTTATCGCGGATTCCATTGCGGAGGCATCGGCCTTTGTGGGCAATCTCCAGTCCGGCAACACGGGCAATGTGGATGTGATGCTGACAGGCGCGGCTCCGACTATGGACGACGGTATAGTGAAACTGGAGATTTCTTACGAGGATGACGCGGGCAATGTGACCACGGCGGAGAAGGAAATCACCCTTTTTGTAACCGAGCCCATGATGGATGACATGATGATGGGCGACGATATGATGGGCGATGACATGATGATGGATGGTGAGGACGGCGGCAAGTCCAATACCGGCCTGATTGTGGGCGGCGTCTCGGGAGCGGTTGCCGTGGCGGGGGCAGGACTCGGCGTATTCCTGAAACTGCGCAAAAAGAAAAAAGCGGCGGCAGCGGAGGCAGCCGAGCTTGCGGAGTTGGAGAAAGAGCTGGGTGAGTGAGAAGACGATGAATGACAGGAATCTGGATTGGGGATCAGCATGAAATTTCTTGATTTGCTGCGGATGAGCAGCAGTAATCTCTGGAAAAGAAAAGTGAGAACGGTCCTGACGGTGCTTGGCGTGGTGATCGGGGTGGCTTCCATCGTGGTTATGGTGTCGCTGGGGCTGGGATTAAGCAGATCCCTGATGGCGCAGTACGAGTCCTACGGGAGTCTGACCCAGGTCACGGTGAACGCACCGTGGAACGATTCCGCCACGGAAGAGGTGAAGCGTCTGGACCAGAAGCTGATCGACGAGATCCTCGGCATGGAGCATGTGGAGTCGGTGTACCCGGTGCTGCAGACGCAGGCGCTCGCGGTATACGGGAGCTATCAGGGGTATTTGCAGTTACAGGGAGTGCCGAGAGAGTATTTTGATAATTTGAATATTGAAGTGGGGGAAGGGCGACTCCCCGGAGACGACGAAAAACTGACTTTTTTTTACGGCTGCGAGGTTTTACAGAATTTTCAAAATTCCAAGGGCAGCGGCGGCAGTTACTGGGAGACGGGTATTCTGCCGGATATTGATCTGATGAAAGATCCGATTTTTGTGATTTTTGACATGGATGCCTACTATGCGTCAGGCACCCCGGACGAGAACGGACAGACACCGAAACCACCGAAGAAGTATCTGATTGAGACATGCGGGGTGGAGGCGTCGCCCGGAGAGGATCAGTGGTCACAGTACGGCTGGTATACTTTCTGCGATATCGACCAGCTCATAAAAGAACTGAAAAAAATATTTAAGAATAAGGTGATACCGGGGCAGCCCCAGACGAAGACGGGAAAACCTTACAAGGAGATTTTCTATAACCAGCTTATTGTAAACGTGGACAGCATGGACAATGTGGTGGCTCTGCAGAAGTCGCTGACGGATCTGGGATACGACGCCTACAGTCAGGCGGAGTGGGTGGAGTCCGAGCAGAAGACTATGGGCTATATTCAGGCGGTGCTCGGCGGCATCGGTGCGGTGTCTCTTTTTGTGGCGGCTATCGGCATCACCAACACCATGATGATGTCCATTTACGAGCGTACCAAGGAGATCGGTGTGATGAAGGTGCTGGGGTGTGATCTGCGCAACATCCGCAGCCTTTTTCTGATGGAGGCGGGCTTTATCGGTTTTATCGGCGGTGTGATCGGTCTGATATTAAGTTTTATTCTGTCCGTGGTGATCAATAAGGTGGCGGCGAATGCCAATGAATATATGGCGGCTTCGGGCGGTATATCTTACATTCCCATCTGGCTGGTGCTTCTGTCGCTGGTGTTTGCGGTGATGGTTGGCATGGTGGCAGGGTTTTTCCCGGCAAGGAGGGCGATGCGTTTGAGCCCGCTGGCGGCGATACGAAACGAATGAGGATGCAGCGGGCTTTTGGGAACATCCGTGTTCCCAAATTGCTGGATATCGGGCGGAATATTAAGGAAATTTCAATCGCCTGCGTATGGAGGATGTGTATGCGGAAGAAATGGATGGTTCTGAGTGGGATTCTTATATTAGGGCTGAGTGCCGGATGCGGGCGGACGGACGGTGTGGAGAAAGACAGTGAAGAGGTGCTGCCCGCAGATGACGGGAGACGGACGGAAGCGGGGGTAGAAAGCGGGGAGACGCCAACGTCTTCTGAGGAAGGTGGGCCGGCTGAAAAGAGGTTAGACGTAGCCGACAACGGCAGGAGACTAACCTCGGAGGAGCTTGCGGCGTACACGGAGTGGGTACAGGATGTCTCCAATTACGGATTTCTTTTGTCTGATTGGGAAAACCCGTCGCAGATTAATCTCTATCAGGTGTTTTACTGCGGCGCGGGCATATCCAGAGAGGGAACGGAGGAGGAGAAACAGGCGCATCTGGCGCGTTGGAACCAGCCGGAGATCTATACGGATTTCTGGGCGATGGACAAAGCGGATGTGGATGCCCTGCTCACCGGGAAGGTGGGCTTTACCTATGACCAACTCGTGGCAGAGGGAAATAAGGGTATGGAGGAAAATTACTATGCGGAAACGGACAGTTTCTGCGTGGAGGCAGGCGATACCAATTACTGTGAGTTTTTGTGTACGGACGGCTTCATAGACGAGGACGGTGAGACGGTCACCCTGTACTGTGATGGGGACGACTGGGTGAGGACGTGCGAGGTCAGGGTGAGCGTTACGGGGGACCAGCGGACATTTCTGGGCAACCATATCGCGGAGGGGATGGTGCTCGGTACGGAGGAGTTTTACGAGACCCATGCGGAGGAATAGAATGACGATTTCTTACGGGTAATTGAGAAAAGTGCTTGCTTTTTTCTTCCTATATGTTGTATGATAGATTTACATAAATATTTATTATGGTAATCTTGTGCTACATAGGATGGAGGAGTGAGCATGAAAAAATACAAAGGATCGGCAAGGCTGGGAATGGCGGCTCTGGCGGCCTGCGGCCTGCTGCTTGTGCCAGCGGCGACGGGTCTGGAGGTGCAGGCGGAGGAAGTCATCGCCACGGTGCAGGGCAAGGTGATGGAGGGAACCACCGCTAAGCTTTTATATCTTGATACTTCGGACGGCAGAATGGAGATCAAGATTGACGGGAGTACCAGCACAGGCAACTGCAAGATGCTCCTGCCGGATAAAAAGATCAGTGTGTCGGTGGCGAATGGAAACGACGGCTATCTCCATGCGGTCACCATCTCGGAGAGCGGGGAGAGTCCCAGTGTATCCGTGGATACCTCGAAGGTTTCCAGCGTGGTCGGAACGGTGAACGGGAGGACGACGGAAGATGTGCTGCATCTGGATACGGCGCAGGGCGAGATGGAGTTAAAAATTGACAGGAACACGGATTTGAGCAACTGCTCCGTCCTGGTGGTGTCCGGGAAATATGTGGTGAGCTGCGCCAGAGGGGAAGACGCTTACATGCATGCCATCAGCATTGCAGATGTGGCCGCGGCGCCTTCGACGAACGCGTCCCAGACAGGCACGGCAGCTCAGACATACAGTCAGGCGCCGGTAGTCAATGTGACGGGTGAGACCAGAACCGTTACAGGCACGGTGAAGGACAAAACAGACGAAACGACGCTTTATCTGGCAACCTCGGAGGGCGATTTCACTTTTAAGATTGACAGCAGTACGGACACCTCGAAAGGGATGGTTCTGACGCCGGACAACAAGCTGATGGTTACTTATTTCAGGGGGTCTGACAGCAATCTCCACATCACGGCGCTGACGGGCGTCAAGGACAGCTCTTCGACCACGGTGGACACCTCCTCCCAGGCGACAGTGACCGGTACGGTTAAGGGGAAATCTACGGAGAATATTCTCGTTCTGGATACGTCTGCGGGCGAGATGGAGTTAAAGATGGACAAGGTGGCAGGGCCGTCCGGCTGCAAAGTTTTGGTGGAAGGGAAAAAGATTACAGTGACCTGTGCGAGAGGGGACGACGCTTACATGCACGCGCTCACGATATCGGCGGGCAGCACAGTGGGAAATACGGGAAACAGCACGGTAGGGGACGAAAGATAAAAGAATACATGATTTAAACCTCCTTTGCGCATACTAGATACAAAAAGTGCGCAGAGGAGGTTTTTTATGGGCAGCAAACTACGAATTGTGGATGTACATGCAAGACAGATATTGGATTCCCGGGGAAATCCCACCGTGGAGGCGGAGGTGACCGTGGAGAAGGAGGTGGGCGGATGCCAGTACAAGGGGCGGGCGGCCGTTCCCAGCGGCGCCAGTACCGGACGGTTTGAGGCAGTGGAGCTGCGCGATGGTGAGACGGTATATTTCGGGCTGGGAACGACCAAGGCAGTCAATAACGTGAACACGAAGATCAGGGAGACGCTTCTTGGCATGGACGCCTTTGACCAGGGGCTGATTGACCGAACGCTGATCGAGCAGGACGGCACGGATAACAAGAGCAATCTGGGAGCTAACGCCACGCTTGGCGTTTCTATGGCCTGCGCAAGAGCGGGAGCGGCGGCTCTGGGGATTCCCCTCTACCGCTATCTGGGCGGCGCTTACACCAGACTTCTGCCGGTGCCGATGATGAATATTTTAAACGGCGGCAAGCACGCGGACAATACCGTGGATTTTCAGGAATTTATGATTATGCCCGTGCAGGCGGAGAGCTTTGCGGATGGACTGCGCATCTGTGCGGAGATCTACCACAACTTAAAGAAGATCTGTAACGACAGAGGGCTTTCCACAGGCGTGGGCGACGAGGGCGGATTCGCGCCGTCCCTGCCGGACGCTTTCGCGGTGCTTGATCTGATCGTGGAGTCCATCAAGGCGGCGGGCTACACGCCGGGGCAGGATATTAAAATTGCGCTGGACGTGGCGGCTTCGGAGCTTTATAATGAGGCGGACGGCGTGTATCATTTTCCGGGAGAAACGGAGTTAAAGCGGTACAGGCAGAAAGAAGGGTCTTTCGCGTCGGAATGCTATGAGGCGGGCTGCCAGACACCGGACTGCGGGGAAATCCCGGAGATTACGAGGAGCACAGAGGAGATGGTGGCGTACTATGAGGAACTGGTGGAGCGTTATCCCATCATTTCCATCGAGGACGGACTGGCAGAGGACGACTGGGATGGCTGGCAGATGATGACGAAAAAGCTGGGGAACAAGATTCAGCTTGTGGGCGACGATCTGTTTGTCACCAATACCAAGCGGTTGGACGCGGGCATCAAGCTGCAGGTGGCCAACGCGATTCTGGTGAAGGTGAACCAGATCGGCACGGTCAGCGAAGCTATGGACGCTATAGAGATGGCGCAGAAAAACGGCTACAAGGCAGTCATTTCCCACCGCTCCGGCGAGACGGAGGATACCTTTATCGCGGATCTGGCTGTTGCGGTAAACGCCGGGCAGATCAAGACGGGGGCGCCCTGTCGAAGCGACCGGGTGGCGAAGTACAACCAGCTTCTCAGGATTGAGGAGGAATTGGGGAGCGTGGCGTGCTATAAGGAGCCGTTCAATAAGATATAAAGCTGCATAAGAAAAGATAGGCGCTTCCCGATAAGAGGACACGCCTATCTTTTCGGAAATGAGGGGCGTCAGGCACATAAGATGGGAGGAGAAATGAAACGAATCGGTGTTTTGTCGGATACGCATGGGAAGCTGCGGGATGAGGTCGTGGAGATACTGAAAGGGTGTGATGCGATTCTCCATGCGGGGGACATTAATACGCCGCAGGTGCTTGAAAAACTGCGGGAAATCGGGCCACTCTATGTGGTACGTGGCAATGCGGATAAAGAGTGGGCGGAAGGGCTGCCCGAAACTTTGTCCGAAGAAATCTGTGGCCTGCGGGTTTTTATGGTACATAATAAAAAGCATATGCCAAAAGAGACGGGGGATTATGACCTGGTGGTATATGGCCATTCCCATAAATATGAGGAGCACAGGGAGAAAGACTGTCTTTACCTGAATCCCGGCAGCTGCGGGCCGAGGCGGTTTTCCCTGTCTGTGACAATAGCGGTGGTGGAAGTGGAAAAAGGAGAAATCCGGGTCGTCAGAAAAGAGATCGCGCAGGATGTGCAGGCGGTGTCGGTGTCCAGGAAGAGAAGGCGTGCGGCGGAAGAAAGCGGGAGAGTGGAAGAGGAGCCGTTTTCGGCGGAGAGACTGCACTCGATTCTGCGGGATGTGGATAAGGGAAAAAGTGTTTCAGAGATCGCCGCGAAATATGGAATCCCCGAAGAAACGACAGGGCAGATATGCCGTCTCTACCTGACCCATCCCGGCATCGACGCAGCGGGTGTGAGAGATAAGATGGGGCTTCCGAGGGACAGATAGAGAGGAGGAGCATGATGATACAGATCATTAAGAGCAATAAGACACGGTTTGAATATGATATACAGGCTTTGTTGAAATCCTTTTACCCGGAGTGGGAACCGAGGATGCTCGCGCCGGACTCGGAAGTCAGGGACAGAAGGATTCTTGAGGGTGAGCCGGTGATGGCGCTTTTTTTCGGCGGGGATGAAGTGACGCTGGAAATGTTCACAAGTTTACATAAGTACACATGGCGGCCGCAGGAGCCGGAGGACACTTCGGAATACAAAAACGCTTTCAAACGCTTTTTCTATCGTTCGCTCTGTAAAGAGACGGGCACAACTCTCCCGTGGGGCAATCTGACGGGCATCCGTCCCACAAAAATTGCCATGACCATGATGGAGCAGGGAAAGAGCGGGGAGGAGACGGCGGATTATCTGAGAACCATGCATCTGGTGAGTGAGGAGAAGACGGCGTTGGCGCTGGACATTGCGGAGAGAGAAAAAAAGATTCTGAGTACCCTGCATTATGAAAACGGGTACAGCCTCTATGTGGGAATCCCTTTCTGCCCCACCACCTGTCTGTACTGTTCCTTTACCTCCTATCCCATCGGCGCGTGGAAAAAGAGAGTGGGGGAATATCTGACGGCGCTGGAAAAGGAGATTGACGCGACAGCCTGGCTTTGCCGGGATAAAATACTGGACACGGTCTATATTGGCGGGGGTACGCCCACTTCCCTGTCGGCGCAGGAGTTGGAGCGGCTGCTGGGAAAGCTGCAGGGCGCTTTTGATTTCAGTACAGTGCAGGAGTTTACGGTGGAGGCCGGGAGGGCCGACAGCATCACGGAGGACAAGCTGAAAGTACTCCATAAGCATGGTGTGACGAGAATATCCGTCAATCCCCAGACTATGAAGCAGGAGACGCTGGATTTAATCGGCAGGCGGCATACTGTGGAACAGGTGGAGGCGGCTTTCCGTCTGGCCAGACAGACCGGCTTTGACAATATCAATATGGATATCATTCTGGGGCTGCCGGGGGAGACGGCGGCGGATGTGGCCCATACCATAGAGGCGATAAAGGCGCTTTCGCCGGATGCCTTGACGGTGCATTCCCTGGCGGTCAAACGGGCGTCGAAGCTGGGACGTTGGATTGAGGAAAACGGCGCCACGGCTTACAACAACACGGAGGAGATTATGGACATTGCGGCCCGCGGGGCGGCGGATATGGATATGGTGCCCTACTATCTTTACCGGCAGAAAAATATGTCAGGTAATTTCGAGAACGTGGGCTATTCCAGACGGGGGAAGTACGGCATTTATAATATCCTGATCAACGAGGAGAAACAGACCATCGCAGCTCTGGGGGCAGGTTCCATCACCAAGGGCGTTTTCCAGGATGATCGCATTGAGCGGTGCGAGAACGTGAAGGATGTGGCGCAGTATATTGAGAGGATCGACGAGATGGTTGAGAGGAAGCGGCAGCTTTTGGGTGGGTGAAAACGGATATAGAAATCCTTTGGCATTTATTGACAGTTATAAGGGTAAGGTGTACGATATAGATGATTACAAGCAGTAATCATCTATATTTGTTCATAGACTTTTTTACAGAATTGAAAAACTGTTTGTGGACCATGAGAGATGAAAAACAAACATTGTGTGGGATATGGATTGGAAGACACTGAAAAAAAGCATTGCAGAGAAAAGCAAAGCAGTCAGGGCATTTGCCTATTGTGTAGTTTTATCCTGGCGTGTATCAAAGACGTATACAGTTATGCAGTTTCTGACCCGCGGAATATCGGCATTTGTGCCTGTCCTGGTCACTTGGAATACAAAGGAGATTATAGAGTTACTCAGTATCGGAATAGCGGGACAGGGACAACAGCGGGGCGGAGTTCAGGGACTTCTGTTTATCAGAATGGGAATTATGCTACTGCTCTTGCTGTTACAGTTATTAGCAACGCAGATCCATACCTATGTGAATGAAATGCAGCGGGACAGGGTTTTACATTTCGTGGAGCAGGAGCTTTCGTTAACCGCGATGCGGATGAAACTGGAATATTTTGATGGCCCGAAATATTATGACATGTTTGAAAAGGTGAAAACTGACATTTACTCTCTTTCAAGTGCCATGTATGACGGTGTTTCCGCAGTCAGTTATGCAGTTTCGCTTTGCAGCTGTATCTGTTTTCTGACCGGTCTGGGATCCGTCTATACGATACTGATTATAGCGGCCACGATACCGATGGCAGTGTCTGAATATAAATATACAAGGGAATTATACTCATGGGGATTAAGTCACATGAGAGAAGAAAGGGAAATGTCCTATTTGTACTGGGTGGCGACAGAACGGAGGTTTGCGCAGGAAATACGTGTTTTTGGAACGCAGGAATATTTGATAGGGAAGTATCGCAAGGTTTGGGACAACTATTTTTCCAATAAGTCTGGTCTTTCAAAAAGAAAAGCAATACTAAACTGCCTGTTGTCGGTATTTCCGGAACTGTTCGTGATAACCGCACTTTTTGCAACGGGAAGCAGGGTGCTTGCCGGGACAGCGACGATTGGTGAGTTTGCTTTATACAATGGACTGCTGGTACAGTTGATTGAGAATCTGCGGGGTATGGTTGGATCGGCTATGGGTCTGGTTGAGAAAAAGCTGCAGATAGAGCATGTTTCTGAGTTTGAAAAGCTGGTGGGCGAAGAGAACACAGCCGGAGGAAAACAGCTATGCAGGAAAGTGAATATCGAGTTTCGGAATGTCAGCTTTCAATATCCTGGAACAGATCGTTATGTAATAAAAGATGTCAGCTTTCGATTGCCTGCGGGGAAAAAGGTATGCATTGTGGGAGAGAACGGAGCAGGGAAATCTACGCTGTTTAAATTGCTGCTACGTTTTTATGAACCCTGCGAGGGACAGATTCTGCTAAATGACATTCCGATTGGAGAGTATGATCTTGACAGTATCAGAAAAAGGTTTAGCTGCTTTTTTCAGAAGGCGGCCAATTATGCTTTTACGATACAGGAGAATATTCGGTTTTCGCAGGTTGATAAAGCGGGGCGGGAAGCAGCCGGGAGCGAGAAACGGGCAGAGGAGATGGCGGGAGTTTCCTCCTTGCTTGAGTCGATGCCTCGCGGCAGGAATACCTTCCTGACAAGAGCTTTCAGTGATGAAGGTGTGGAACTGTCTGGCGGACAAAATCAGAAAATTGCTTTGGCAAGAATGTTTTACAGGGATGCGTCCGTGTTGATATTGGATGAGCCATCGGCCGATCTTGACCCAAAAGCGGAATATGAGTTATTTCAATCCATTCAGAAAGAATGCAAGGGACAATCTGTGTTCTATGTATCCCACCGCCTGGCGAATGTGGACCTGGCCGATGAGATTATTGTAATGGTTGGAGGAGAGATCTGTGGAAGGGGAACCCATGTGGAGCTGATGATGGGATGCGAGCCATATAAACGGTTGTATCATTATCAGGCGGATAAATATGTAACGAAAGAGAAATAGTAGGGAGGAAGATACGATGGGAGAAAAATTTCAGCCGTTTATTCACTTGCTCGATATACCTTATGGGAAATATGTTTTTGATGTCAACAAAAGCTCTGCAATCAAAGTGCCCGATGCTGTGTATGCGTACCTTAAAGATATGACGAATGAGCCGGATGCGGAGGTCAGGGAATATTTGGAGGATTTAAGGGCGCGGGGGTACCTGAAAGAGAAGCACGTTAAAGTGAGCGAACATCCGGTGACAGAATATTATCATTCTTTTCTAAAGAACAATCTGGGGCAGCTCACCCTGCAGGTGACGCAGGGATGCAACCTAAAGTGCGAATACTGCGCTTACTCCGGGAATTATTTTAACAGGGAGCATACCAATAAGGCTATGTCCTTTGAGACAGCGAAAAAGGCGATTGACTATTTTATTTCTCATGCAAGGGATTCGAGTCATTTTGCGATTTCCTTTTATGGCGGGGAACCATTATTGGAGTTTGGACTGATTAAACAATGTGTGGCTTACGCGGACAGCAGGGCGGAGGGCAGGGAAGTATCTTATAATTTCACTACGAACGGGACGCTGCTAACGGAAGAAAAATACGATTATTTGGTGGAACATAATTTCGCGGTACTTGTAAGTCTGGACGGTCCACAGGAAGTACATGATCGGCACAGGATATTTGCTGGATCAACGGTTGGATCTTTTCAGAAGATGTCTGACAATGTTAAGATGCTGAGAAGAAAATATCCGAATTATTTTGCTGAAATGGTATCTTTTAACACTGTGATTGATCCGGCGTATCCGATAAAGGCAATATGTGACTTTACAGATACTGATGAATGGATTAGCGGGTCGAATATTCTTTCTACAGTGATCAATGATGTACAGGCAAAGGAGAAAAATCATTATTCGGAGACATTTTTGGAAGAATATGAATATGAAAAATTCAAAGTATTACTGTGGAAAGTAGGAAGACTGGAGAAAAAGGATATATCTCCATTGATGCGGAAGCATTTTACGGGGATTAAGCAGATGGCAGCATTTTTTGAAAGAACAGAACAGAATGAGCTGCCTGATAAAGGGCATCGAGGAGGACCCTGTATACCGGGGGTGCGTAAATTGTTCGTAGATGTGGACGGAAGGCTTTTTCCCTGTGAGCGAGTGAGTGAAACATCGGAGGTGGCCTGCATTGGACACATTGATTCTGGGATTGATGAAAAGAAAGCTTTACAGTTATTAAATATAGAACGTATAACGTCAGAAGAATGTAGGAACTGTTGGGCATATGCCATGTGTTCTACCTGTTTTATGTATGCAGAGGATAAGGGAAAACTGTCAAGAGATAAACAATTGATGGAATGCCAGTCGAATAGAATGCAGGCGGATAAACAAATTAAGGATTATCTGGTTTTACGTGAGCTGGGATACAGCGGGGAGTTGGATTCATAGGAGGAGCATATGGAAAAATTGATGGTTTATCCCTATAGTAAGGCTTATGAACCATATGTAAGTAACGCGGAGGTACTGGGAGAATACATGGTTACGGCGCTTGTAAGTCCCAGAGGATGGGGGTATGAAGGTGATATTATTGTAGATGGACAGGGTAACAGGTATATGGTGTCAGCAGATTTTACAGAAAAGTTAGATGACTGTACTTGTGTGTGGTTTGTGGCAGATGACAGACGGAAAATACCTAAAGAACTGTTGAGGGAAAAATTGCAGGAGGCGGTGAAACATGGGAAAAAAATCCTGTATACAAGGTATGGAGATGATTATTGTGAGGAAATGAAACAGTTGATTCCGACAGAGTTGTACATAGAGAAAAAGATGAAATTGGAAACGGTGTTGAATTTATCAAAGGATAGGACTTACAATATTGATACACCGATTATTGTGGTTGCAGGGCTTGGTCAGGATACAGATAAGTTAGCAGTTCAATTTATTTTAATGCAGAAGCTTCGAGGAAAAGGGTATACTGCTATTTTGATTTCTTCTAGGCAGGATGGTGATTGGAAAGGCGTATACGGTATGCCGGAATTTGTTTTCGATCATTCTGTAGGTGAGACGGAGAAGATTATTAAACTGAATCATTATGTGAAGCAAATTGAAATCAGTGAAAAACCAGATGTGCTGCTTGTGGGTGTTCCAGGAGCGGTTTTGCCTCTTGATGGTATCAATCACAATGAATTCGGCATTTTGGCATATGAGATATCTTTTGCTGTGCCCTGTGATGCGGCGGTAATATGTATGCCATATCAATCGCTGTTTAACGGTGATTACAGTCAGCTTGCAGAGGATATGCAAAAACGCTTTGGTTTTTCGGTCGCGGGGATTCATATGGCAGCGGTAGTGCAGGATGCGCAGGAATTCTATGCGGAGAGAAAGTTGTCCTATGTATCGATAGAGCAGAAGGTAGTAGACAGAAAGGTATCTGAAATATGTGACGATAGCGTTTGGAATATACGTAGCGAACGGGGAGCCGAAAAAGCAGTATCGCAGCTTATTGATATCTTATCGGATTAAGAGATGGGAGTGTGGTGTGTATGAGAGAAAGAGTAGAAGAAATTTTAGGAGATATTCTGCTTGACATGTGGCATATAGATATGCGAGGTGATACTGGGCTGCGGGAAGAAAAACTGCTTGGGAGCCGGATCAATATGGCGGCAAGAGATTTAGTGGTCTTATTATATTCTATTGAGGAGAGGTTGAATATACACTTTGATACAAAAGGTATAATTGAAGGAAAATTTGATACATTTGAACATATCATAGAGCTCATGTGCAATGTTTTACAATAAACATGAGAAGTTATTTTAGGGGAAAGGAGGATAAGACTATGAAGAAAACACTGAAAAAGCGGACAGACCGCGGGCAGAAGAGTATCCGGGTATACAGCGATTCATGCAGTTCCAGATGTAATACTTGCGGAAGTGTGCCGGCTTGGGATTACAACAATGTGCATGATGTTGTTGCAAGGTAAGTGAAAATACCCAAAATAATCTGTTAAATGGATATGGTTTGAGGTGGGATATTTCACAGTATTCTGCTTCAAACCAATTCCATTTTAAGTAAAGGAAAATAAAGATGAAAAGTTATATAAAGCAAATACTCCGCACTCCGGTACAGACCTTGTTTATCATCGCGCTTGTTATGGTCGTGACAGTGATGCTTGTGGTGGGAGGGAATCTCTGGGTCACCAGCGACAGGCTGTCGAAGGCATACGAGAACGATTTTATCACCATTGGCACGGTTGCCCAGAAACCAGACAATGTGCAGGAAAGCAGGGTGTGGGATGCTGAGAAGGAGGAGTATCAGATTCGGTATGAGCCTGTTTATGACAGGTATGTCGCGCAGGAGGAAATCAATTTTCCGGAGGCAGAGTATCTTGTGGAACCGGAGAAGCGAGTATATTGGGGATCTTATGCGCCGGAATATCTGCATGCATCTGCAGATGTAGGATATGATTTTGATGCAGTAGCGACTATCGTGGAATTCTCACCGATGGAAAGCGGGATTCTTTCTCTATCGAAGCGGATTAAGATTACCAGAGTATTGGGAAGTGATAAAAGATTGGAGGGAACGGTTTCGTGGCTGTGCGATCACACAAATCGGTATCCGGTTGAATTAGAGGAAGGGAAAACCTATATTGCGATGATTAAATGGAGTGCGGTTCTTACGCATGGGAAGGAATGGGAGGAGAAAGGATATCTCAGTCATTTGGAGTACAATCCGATTCCTATTGAAACTACACTATATACTCCAGAAGGAAAGAGAATTGAGGATCCTTTAAAGATGCAGAATATCTATGAAGTGACGGAAGGATTTTATGGGACAGAAATCGGGCGGAGATATTTAGAGGCTGCGGATATGGACTATATCATTAAAGAGTCGCAGCCTGTTGTCGGGACGAACAGTACGGATCTTCTGCCAGCTTTTTATGAGGGGACTGCCTGGTTGTATGAGGGGCGTTATCCCACATTGGAAGAATATGAGCAGGGGAGCGCGGTATGCCTTGTGCCGAAAGAGTTTGCTGATAATAATAATCTGTCTTTGGGAGATCAGGTTATCACAAGGCTCTATTTTACAAATGCGAAAAAAACGCCAAACTGGACTTGGCCAAGGCCGGTAGGAAGGTATGCTAATTTTGGGATACTCGATCTGGATGGGAATTCTCTGGAGATATTTGAAGAAAAGAATTATTTAATTGTTGGAATCTATGATGTAGCGCCTTTGATGGCTGATGATATCGCGTCGGATGAACTTATCGTGCCGCTCAATTCCATACATAAAAAGATGGAAAACATCGTGGAGTATGGTCCAATGACGGATACAAACACTTCCTTTCAGATTCCAAACGGGAGCATTTCGGATTTTCTTGAGATCATTACAAAACATAATATAGACAATCTGGTTTTTACTTTTCATGACAGAGGATATTCAGTCCTGATGGAGGGGATCCGAAATCTGAAAAATATGTCGGCGGCTTTGCTGATCATGGGACTGATCGCGGCAGTCATGCTGACCTTGCAGATATCCCATATTTATGTCACAAAGCAGAAAAAGAGACTGGCTGTCGAACGGCTGCTTGGCATGACAAAGAAGATGTGCCGGAATGTCAGCCTGGCGGGTATCCTGCTCCTTCTGCTCCTGGGTACGGTTTCCGGCGTGAGGGCAGGCATGGAGATTTCTGGTCATGTGAATATGGAAGATTTGACACGGGAGAATTTTGACAGGATGTATAGCAATATCGGTATATCTGAGGAACAGGAGGTTGGTTTATCAGGTTTGGATATGGGAGACGCGGCGCTTTCCTGTATGATGGGAGGCCTGGTGATCGCACTGGGCATGACGTTTTCAGGCGTGAAGCTGCGAAAGATATTAAGAGGAGAACCAATGTATCTGCTGGAGAGCGGCATGGCGGAGAAATAGAGCTTGAAATCATCAATTCACAGAAGGAGAAGAAACCTTGTATCACTATATTTTAAAGAGCATTCAACGTCAAAAAGGCAGAAGCCTTCTGGTAATTCTGGTAAACTGTATATTAGTTATTTTGCTGAATCTGTATTTTGGGCTGATCGGCAGTTATCAGGCGCAGCTTCGCGATCTGGCGGCAAACACATCCATTAAGTGTATCATTACCAATTTGGATGGTTCGAGGGACAGCTTGATCGCTATCAGCAGTGATACAATCCGTGCCCTGCAAAGTTCGGAGCAGATCAGGGGTTTGGACTGCTCTGTTATTCTGGAGGCGGGATTTGGCGAATTTAAAATGGAAGAGTGGGACCAGCACCTGAATCTGCTTGTGAGAGCGGTAAATAACAGGGACAGCGCTGCCTTACCGGAGGGGCTTAAGGTGCAGTATATGGAAGGATGGGATGAGGCGCTTTTTACCGGAAACCAGCATGTGTGTATCATGAAGGAGTCTGACATGGAAAAACAGGGGTTTGCTTTTGGAGACGACATCACACTTACTATATATTATTTCTATTATGATGATAAAGAATTGCTGATGGATCTAAGAGAACTGGATTCCGCAAAATTTATAATTGTAGGGCAGATCGATGATTCTGATCCGATGGCATCCCAGAGATATCCCAATATTCTGCTGCCGTTTCAGACAGCGTGGGATCTCTTTGAGGAAAATCAGGAGGATTTTACGGCTGACGAAGTATCCTTTTATGTGGGAGATCCGCTTGCACTTAACGCTTTTAAGCAGGAGATGCGGGAGATAGGGCTTATGGAAATCATAAAAGGAAGCAGACTGTCTTTCAAAGGGACTGCCCTCTATGTGCAGGACGGTATTTTTATTACTATGGCAGACCGGCTGAAAACGGCAATCCGTATCCTGACGGCTTTTTTGCTGCCTATGGGAATATTAGTTTTTATTGTGGGCTATGTGATCAGCCATCTGTTGGCAAACGGCAGGGTAAAGGAGTTCGCCCTGTTCCGGTCGCTGGGAGTGGGAGCGCTCCGCGCGGTGCGGGCATTCTGGTACGAGCAGCTTATCCTTGTGCTTGCCGGGAATGTGCTGGGGTGTCTTGCGGCGTTGCTTTTGGGTAAGCAGGGGATTCAGGAGATTATGACGGTGTGCGGGGCATCCTTTGGTGGTTACATGCTGGGGACGACAGTTGCTTTGCTTTGGCTTGCGAAAGAAAAGCCGTTGGAACTTTTGACATCGGAATGAGAAAGGACGGAGAAATGGAAAAGATGATCGAGGCAGTAAATGTGAGTTATATCTATCAGACGAAGTACCAGAAGACCAAGGCTCTCTCCGGGGTGAGCTGTTCCTTTGAGAGAGGGAAGGTATACGCTGTCACTGGCAAGTCTGGCAGCGGAAAGAGTACCTTTCTCTCCCTCCTTGCAGGGCTGGATGTGCCCACGGAAGGGACGCTCAACATAGAAGGGGAAGATATGCGGAAGATAAACCGGGATACCTACCGGCTGAACCGTGCCTCTGTGATCTATCAGGCGTTTCATCTGTTCCCGCTTTTGACAGTGCTGGAGAACGTGATGTTCCCCATGCAGTTGCAGCATGTCCCTGCGAAACAGGCGAAGGCGAGGGCACAGGAATATCTGAAAAAGGTGGATCTGCCGGAGTCGCTCTATAAGAAGATGCCAGGTATGATCAGCGGCGGGGAGCAGCAGAGGGTTGCCATTGCCAGAGCCATAGCGTCGGGCGGAGAGATTCTTCTGGCCGACGAGCCTACGGGAAATCTGGACAGCCAGAATGAGAAGGTGATCGTGGAGCTTTTGTGTAAGTTAGCCCACGAGGATAACTATGCGGTGATCGTGGTCACCCACAACGAGGCGGTGGCCGCTGCGGCGGATGTGGTCTATGGCATGTCGGACGGGGTGCTTTCGGTGGTGCGGGAGTAGATGGAAATGAAAAGTGGAGAAAAGAAATGCTAACATACATGTTATACAGCCTTAAAAGAAGAAAAGCAGCAAATCTGATTACTGTATGTATTAGCTTCCTGCTGGTTGTTCTTCTAAATTTATATTTTGGAACGATGCACAGCTATGAACAGCAGCTTCACGAACTGGCAGAGAATGCTTTAGTCTACGGCCGGGTTACCAATAAGAATGGGAGCCGGGATAGCGGTCTGTTTATTTCGGAGAGTGTGCTGGATGGTCTGTCTGCTTCTGATCTGATAACAGATGAATCCTGTGCGGTTTATTTACTGGCGGGGGAAGGAGAGTTTACACAGGCAGAGTGGGAAAAATGTGTGCATCTGCAGGTTTCCGGGGTCAACCGTACAGAGGTGGTAGACGGTCTGTCGGCTGAGAAAATCCATTTCGGTAAAAAGTATGATGAATCCTTTTTTGCTTCCGACAGTCTGGTGTGTATCGTGGACGAAAGCGTGATGAGGAAGTATGGCTGGGAAACTGGCGATAAGATAGAACTGACCATGTATTATTATAGCAGTGCCAGTGAGCTTTTTAAACTGGAGTTATATCCGTTGGGATTGGTTGAACTGGAAATTGTGGGCAGTATGGAAAGGCTTGCTGGAGTGACAAGTGCGATTCCCCCAGATGTGGTTATACCCTTTGAGGCCGTCCGCAGGATCTATCACCAGCAGGAGATCCCATTCTTTGCAGATACGGTTTCGTTTTATGTGGATGATCCGATGAGGCTCAATGATTTTAAGGAAGAAATGCGGGCCATAGGATTGCAGGAAAGAGATCCGACAGCGATGGATTCCTATATTGGATATACGCTGGCAGTCAGAGACAGCAATTTTGTTACTATGGCATCACAGTTGAGACAGTCTATTGAGGTATTGCGGTCTTTTCTGCCAGTGGTATGTATCCTGATTTTTGCGATTGGATATATTGTGAGTTATCTTTTGGGTAACGGCAGGATGGGAGAATATGCCCTACTCCGCTTACAGGGGATGGGAAGCGTAAAGGGGACTGCACCTTTTCTGGGAGAACAGTTTATTCTGATCCTGCTTGGAAATCTGTTCGGAAATGCGCTCATGCTGCTTTTTGCGGATTCGGTTGTCGTAATTCTGGTAAACGGAGTCGTGTTTGCGGCGTATGGCATCGGTATCATCATGGCATATTGCCGCATGGGCAGAAAAAGTGTGATAGGGCTTCTGACTGTTTCACAGTAAAATGGACTTATAGAAATGTAAAGATTGTAGGATGCCTGATATGGAGGAAAGATGAAAAACAGTTTAAAACAGATGGCGCGGACACCTATAAAGACAACGCTGTTCTTTCTACTGAATCTAGTCGCTGCGCTGCTGATGACTCTTGGAGTTTGTATCTGGCAGAAGAGCAGCAGCATGATGGACAAGTATGAGGATCAGTTCGCAACGATAGGGACGGTGCGCCAGCGGCCGGAATCCTTTGAGCAGGTCAGGATATGGGATGCGGAGGAAAAGAGATACAGTATTGTCAAAAGGGCACAGTATGCATCTTATGACACGGTGGAAGATCTGGATATTCCAGGGGTGACATATCTTGCAGGACCGGAGCAGAGAGCTTACTATGCTTCTTATACGCCGCAGTATACCAAACTGTGGAGGAGCATGAATCCTAATGCCATAGATACGGCAGTGCTGGTCGTAGAGTTTACACCGATAGAGGACTGCATACCGGAGGAATCTGTAAAGATTCGTATCACGAAGGTGATAGGGGGAGACAGCAGGCTGGAGGGGACAATGCTGTGGTTCTGTGACCATTCAAACCCGAAGCCGGAGATGCTGTATCAGGACAAAACATATGCAGCCTATTTGAATAACTCTACTTTTCTTCATGGAGAAAGGGCGGAAGAGGCTAAGAGGGAATCACCCATGTTGTCCTATGAGCTTGAGTATGCACCGGTGTCCCTCTCATCACAACTTTACCGTCTGGATGGGAGTATGATAGAGGATCCTTTCCGGGATGGGCCGGAAATTTTTGAGGTCACCGACGGCTTCTATGAGACGGATGCGGGGAAAAGACTGCTAAATCTTGTTGATACAAGAATGTATGGCAGGGATATTCAGCCGGTCACAGGAACGAACGAAACCTGTCTGCTGATGGCGTTTTACAACGGGGATGCCTATATTACAGAAGGAAGGGATATCAGCGGGAAAGAGTACAGAGATGGAGCGAAGGTGTGTCTGGCGCCAAGAAGATTTATGGAAAACAATGGGCTTTCTTTGGGTGATCAGATCCAGGTTCGGCTGTTATATACGGATACCCGCTGGACGGCAGGATACTGCTTTGAACTGGACGGAGGTTATTCGGTTGGGTCTTTGCTTGATGAAGAGGGAAATGCGCTGGAGCCGTTCGAGACGTCTGCATACACGGTAGTGGGTATCTATGACACTACAGTGGGCGATACGGACTTAAATTTTCGGTCAGGCGCGGATGAACTGATCGTCCCGATGCATTCGATCAGGGAGCGGGGCGGAATGAATCTGAAAGCCTCTGGGCCGATGGCTGATGCCACCACTTCCTTTCGGATCCCTAACGGAACTATAGATGAATTTCTTGCCGCCTGGGAGAAGTATGGGACGAAGGAACTGGAATTTACCTTCTATGACCGGGGGTATACACAACTGAAAGCGGGAATCGACAACATGAAAAACTTTTCCCTGTTCTTATTGGCATCGGGAGTGATTCTGACGGGGCTGCTGTTAGTTTTTTACAGTTATCTGTTTGTCACGAAGCAGATGGAGCGGACGGCGGTGGAGCGTTCTCTTGGCATGACATGTGGACAGTGCAGATGGTCTATTTTGTCAGGATTTATGATGTTTGTTTTGATCGGCAGTATGGCCGGTGCGGCAGGCGGGATGCACCTTTCCCGGTCTTTTTCCGTGAAAAACGCATCCCCGGCCTATTATGACAGCGCATATAGCGTTGGTGAGGCCGCGGATATCAATGAGATCGTGATAGAAGACATTCCGTTAAAGGACGGTTTAGTGATTGCAGTCTGCAGCAGTTTAATCATCACAGGAACGGGAACGGTGCTTGCGCTCAAGAGGATGGACAGGAGTTTGAAACGGGAACCAATGCAGATTTTGTGTAAGGAGGCAGCGGGAGAATGATGAATGAAGAACCATTTATCCATTTATTTCAGGTAAATAAGAGAAACTATTGCTATGATGTAAATAAAAACCAGATCATAGAGATTCCGAAAAAGGTATATCAATATCTCTTAACAAATCAGATTCCCGATGGAAATGAAGGGGATGAGATTAAAAGTTATGTGGAGAAATTGAAAGAAAAGGGATTTTTAAAAAGTAACCACTCACAAGTTAGTGAGCACCCTGCCACAGAATGTTATAAGTATTTTGTAGATAATGATTTGGGGCAGCTTACTTTACAGGTAACACAGAAGTGTAATCTTGACTGCAGTTATTGTGTATATTCGGGTAATTATAATAATCGTCACCATGCGGATAAGTGGATGACATTTGAGATTGCTCAGAAGGCGATTGACTATTATGTGGCGCATTCCAGTGATGAAGAAGAAGTTTCACTAGGATTTTATGGAGGCGAACCATTATTAGCGTTTGATTTTATCAAAGAGTGCGTGGCTTATGCGGAAGAGGCTTTTGAAGGGCGTAAGGTTTTGTATAGCTTTACGACAAATGGGACATTGCTGACGGATGAAAAGCTGGATTTTTTGGTTCAATATGGTTTTACTATATTGATTAGTCTTGATGGACCTGAACACATACAGAATAGACATAGAAAATTTGCCAATTCCGAAATCGGATCATTTCAAACACTGATGAGAAACATTAGTAATCTAAGACTAAAATATCCGAATTATTATAAATCCAATATTGCCTTTAATACAGTGTTGGATCAAAGATACCCACTTGCTGATATAGCTGAGTTTATGTTGACAAATGAAAATGTCAGAGATTCTAAATTTATGGCATCGACCATAAATGATACATATGCAGATACAGAAGTAAAGTATAGTTCGACTTTTATCGAAGAATATGAATATGAAAAATTTAAAACAACTTTATGGCTGGTTGGGAGGCTTGATAAACAGCAAATATCTCCGATTATGAGGGATAGTTTTGCGAATGTGAGAAAAATGGCAATCGTGTTTGACCGCTTTAACCAAGAAGTTTTATCATACAAAGGGCATCGGGGAGGACCCTGTATACCTGGTGTAAGAAAACTTTTTGTAACAGTAGAGGGTAAATTTTATCCGTGTGAGAGAGTCAGTGAAAGCTCTAAGGTGGCACAGATTGGAGATGTTTACAGTGGGATTAATGAGGAAAAGGCACTATCTGTCTTGAATATAGAAAGAATATCGACTGAGAAATGTAAAAATTGCTGGGCGTATTTCTTCTGTCATTTGTGCGTAGCACAGGCTGACGATGGTAATAAGATGTCACGATGCAAGCTGTGTAAGGCGTGTGGTGAAAGTAAAATGAATGTGGAGGAGACGATGAAGGATTATGTGGTGCTACGTGCACTTGGCTATAATCAGGATATAGATTTAGACAGATAATAACGATGTGGAAGGGAGAATAATAATCATTGGACAAGATAATGATATATCCCTATAGTAAAGCATATGAGCCATATGTTCTGTATTCAGAGTTGTTGATCAATCTGGAAATCTCAGTATTGGTTACTCCGAATGGTTCTGGGCTGGTGGGAAGAAGGATTAGTCATGATGGGAAGACGTGGGAGATTCTTAATAACTTTACAGAAGCTTTAAGCAAATGTGATATTGTATGGTTTGTAAATGATGAGAAATTCAAACTGTCTGAGGAAACGATAAAGAGAAAAGTGTGTGAAGCTGTAAGTAGGGGGAAAAGGATTATCTTTACGCGAACAGACTCTTTGAACAGAGAAAAAATTTCCAATATCATTCCGACGCAACAAAAAATTGAATTAGAGAAATCGCAGAGGATGGAGGATAAACTGCAGGCAGAATATTGCTATCATATAGATACTCCGATTTTGACTGTGTATGGAACAGAAGCGGGTACAGATAAGTTAGCGGTTCAGATGTCTTTGAGAAGAGAATTTATTCATAGGGGGTATAGGGTTGCATCTATTTCCTCAAGGATTGACAGTGAGTTATACGGTATGTATGCTATGCCAGAGTTTATGATTGGGCATGGATGTAGTGAGGCTGAAAAGATAAGGAGATATAATCATTATGCAAAACAGATAGAGATTACTGAGCATCCGGATATTATGATAGTTGGAGTTCCGGGTGGCACGCTTCCCTATGATCGGATTGATCATAATGAATACGGAATAGTTGCTTATGAAAT
This sequence comes from Lachnospiraceae bacterium UBA7143, assembly GCA_002491905.1. GTDB lineage: Bacteria > Bacillota > Clostridia > Lachnospirales > Lachnospiraceae > UBA3282. The sequence goes on from DKWV01000038.1 coordinate 65,254, forward strand.
GTCTTTTGCAGTGCCATGTGATGGAGCGGTCATGTGTATGCCGTATAACCCTAGTTTTGAAGGCGATTTTTCAGATTTTGCTCATGACATGGAGCTGGTATTTCGATATAAGACGATTTGTTGTCATGTGGCAGCAGCTATGCCTGATATGAAAACTACGATGGAAAATAGAAAAAGGCATTTGGTTTGTTTGGAAGGCGAGATCATAGACAAAAAAATAGAACAGTACAATAGAAGAAATGTGTTTAATATTTTGAGTAAGAAAGGAGCAGAACGTGCTGTACAATTAATCTGTGATGTGCTTTCAGAGGATGATGAAAGCAGTGAGGAAGATAGAATTTGATAATTCAGTTTTGGTATCCATTCCAGACGATAGTATATGTACTGGAGGTTTGATTCATAAGGCCATGCATTGAGTCAGTATTGGCTTAATTTTGGCATAAATAGGAAAGGAGGAAAGTGGCATGAAGAAGAGCTTAAAGAGACGCGCCGATCGTGAACAGCGTTCTATGCAGTTATATGCTAGCTGTACATGCAGTGGCTGTAGTGCATGTTCGGGATGCTCGGGAACTCCCTCATGGAATTTTAATGAGAATAGTACTTCAAACTCGGCAAAAAAGAGCGCCCGCGATATGTACATTTAAGCATTAAATCAGTAGCAGATTCTTTGGTTTTATTATGTAATGGATATTAGCCATTACTGATATGGAACCAAAGAATCTGTTGCATTTGAAGGATCAGAAAATACGAATATGCAGAGGGACAGCAATGGAGAAAAATAGAAGTTGGATTTGGAAAGTATGCGAAAAGAGAGGAATGGTATTAAGGTTGCGGTGATTGACGATGGTATACACGAAGGCATGGATTCTGTCTTTACAACGGTAAACAGATGTTATGTTGAAAAAGGCAGATTACACCAGGGAACCGCCGAACCGATTCCACCGTTGTCTCATGGGACAATCTGTGCCGCTGTGATCGCGTCAAAGGAAACAGATATGGAGTTATTTGATATCCGTATCTTTGAGGATGGAAGCGCTGGGATGGATGATCTGATCACTGCACTGGAATATTGTATGTCGTGCGGCGTACAGGTGATCAATCTTAGCTGTGGGACGCTAAATTATTTAGATTATAAGAAGGTGGAACATATTCTTAATAAGCTCCGAAGAAGAAATGTTATGATTGTGTCCGCTTTTAGCAATCAGGGAATCCTGTCTTTCCCAGCGGGCTGCAGGGGTGTGTTTGGCGTCAGGGCGGATTTTGGGAAGTGCCTGAAAAGAGGAGAGTACGGCTTTCAGGAATTTACAGGCGGTAGACTGGAAAACAGTATTGTGGCTCATATGGGGACTGTGGCAATAGGTGGCAGTAAATTGGAAGTGATGGCAAACAGCTATGCGGCACCGGTTGTCACGGGAGAAATTGTCGGAATCCTTAAAAATGATCTGGGATGCACTTTTGGGCAGGTGTTAAAGCGGCTAATCCTGCGCGGGGCGAAAGGAGGATGTCAGGGACGGGATCCAAAGAAATATTTATCCTGTCAGGGAAAGGAAATTAGCACACCGGTTCTGGGAATAGACTGCCGGTGTGGACGGTTGAAAAAATATGTAAAAGGAAGGTTGCAGGCGGACGGTTATCATGTGGTTACGGTATGCGAATATGCCTGGAATGGGAAAGAGATTCCATGCAGCTGCCATATGGACAGAAAAAAGGTGTTAGACAAGGATATCGTATATACGGTAGAATATATATATGAGCCGGACGCTATAATCTTTTTTTTGAACAGGAAGAGATTTCGCGCAGATACGATATTAGATATAGTTGATATATGTGTTTGCAAAACGCGCGGAAGGATAGAATTGAAATCCAAAGAGGATATATTTGTCTCCAGGGATTGCCCGGAGATATACGAATATATTTTAAAATTTTTCTCGGGGCAGGAAGAGTAAAAATTTTTACGGAATACTTGCGAAAGCGACTGCTGTTGTGCTACTGTTTCTTATAACAGGAGCAGTAACGGGTGGGAAAAGCTTTATGAAACACAGAAAGATTAAAATCATAAGAGCGTTTTGTCTGATTGTTATGCTGGCATGCCTGATCCGTATCGGTCAGGCATGCGTTTTGTCGGTGCGGCAAGGGGAAAAACAGAGAGAACTGAAAAGCATGATGGAGCACGATTGGGTGCAGGATTCCTGGCAGGGAAGGGTGGAACAGGAAAGAGCCGTGGAAGCTGACAGGCAGAAAAGTGATGAAGGAAAAACGATCAGCGGTAATGCGGTACCCGGCGAAGAGGGCGGTCATCCCATCCTGAAAAAATACAAAGCGCTGTATATGGAAAACGGGGACGTGGCAGGGTGGCTTACGGTGGAAGGGACGAAGATTGACTACCCTGTTATGCAGTGCGGAGACGACGAATATTATCTGCACCATGATTTTGACGGAAAGGACAGCAAGTACGGCTGCCTGTATGTGCGGGAGCGTGCCGACCTGGAGAATGGAACCAACTTTGTTATCTATGGACACAACATGAAGGATGGCAATATGTTCGGGGAGCTGGATCTGTATCTGGAGGAGGAATTTTACCGGGAGCATCCCGACGTCTCTTTTGACACGCTTTATGAGGAGAGAAGCTATAAGATTCTGGCGGTGTTCCGCTCCCAGGTTTACAGCGAGGATGCGGATGCGTTTAAGTACTATCAGTTTTACGGTGCGGACACAGAGGAAGAGTTCGATGATTTCTATGAGAATGTCAAGGCGCTTTCCCTGTATGACACCGGCGTGACGGCCAAGTTTGGGGACACCTTTTTGACCCTCTCCACCTGTGCTTACCATGTGAATAACGGAAGACTTGTGGTGGTGGCGAAGCGGGTGGAATAACGTTTACGGAATCAGTGATTGCCTGATGAAGGCGGATGTGAGAAAATAGAGGCAGAATGTAGATTGTGAAAAGGAGGAATTATAAATGCAGTATAGAATTATCGGAGACACCATGCCGGCGGTGGAGGTTTTATTTGATGCGCCGGGAGAGGCTATGTACACCCAGTCGGGCGGCATGGCGTGGATGACAGAGGGGATCGCGATGGATTCCAATATGAAGGGCGGTCTGGGAAAGAGCATCGGGAGAATGTTTTCGGGAGAGTCGCTCTTTATGGCAACTTATCGGGCGGAGCGGCCGGGGGCTATGGTGGCCTTTGCCTCAACCGTTGCAGGGGAAGTGCTTCCCGTGGATGTAGGGGCAAACGGCGGCCTGATCTGCCAGAAAGGATCCTTTCTCTGTGCACAGGAGACGGTGAACCTGAACATAACTTTTACCAGGAAACTTTCCGCCGGGCTGTTTGGCGGGGAAGGCTTTATCCTGCAGGATATCAGCGGAAGCGGCATGGTATTTCTGGAAATTGACGGCAATAAGGTGGAAAAGAATCTGGCGCCCGGAGAGGTAATTAAAGTTGACACCGGGAACGTGGTGGCGTTTGAGCGGACGGTCAATTATGAGATCGAGACCGTGAAGGGACTGAAAAATATCTTTCTGGGAGGTGAGGGCCTGTTTCTGACAAAGCTTACGGGGCCGGGCAAGGTGATACTCCAGACACAGAACTTTAATGAGTTTGCGGGAAGGATCATCAGGATGGTGCCGTCGTCGAGATAACGCCTGAGCGGGGAAGATGATATTTGGAAGGAAACATGACAGACAGATGACATGTTTGACCTGTTATAATGATGAAAAAATAACAGAGACACAGATAAAGGAGTGGCGACATGGCATTTGATTACAAGAAAGAGTATAAAGAGTTTTATATGCCGAAGGCAAAGCCGGAGCTCGTGACAGTTCCGAGAATGAATTATCTGGCTGTCCGGGGAACCGGCGATCCGAATGTGGAGGGCGGGGCATACAAGGAGGCGATCGGGCTTCTGTACGGCGTGGCGTTTACGGTCAAGATGAGCAAAAAAGGGAATCATAAGATTGAAGGCTTTTTTGATTATGTCGTACCTCCGCTGGAGGGGTTCTGGTGGCAGAAGGACACGGAAGGCATTGATTACAGCCGGAAGGGAGACTTTTGCTGGATTTCCATGATCCGGCTTCCTGATTTTGTCACAGAGGAGGATTTCGGGTGGGCCGTCTCGGAGGCTGCCCGGAAGAAAGGGCGGGATTTCTCAAAAGTGGAGTTCCTGACGGTGGAGGAGGGCCTGTGCGTGCAGTGTATGCATGTCGGGGCATACGATGACGAACCGCAGACTGTAGCGTTGATGGATGCGTTTCTGGAGGCGAACGGTTATGAGAATGACTTCTCGACGGAGAGGATGCACCATGAGATTTACCTTTCGGATGCGAGACGCGTGCCGCCCGAGAGAAGAAAGACGGTGATCAGGCATCCGGTGAGGGGGCGGGGGTGAAACTGAAGATTTCTGGCAGGGCCGGATGGGAGGTGTAGTGTGGCAGAATATGAACCGCCGTTTCACATGTCGAATATAATTGTGAATCTGCTTATGGAAATTGGCGAACAGATTGGAAGAATAACAGTTTTGCAGCCGGAAAGTGTCACGCCCCGCCTGCGTAAAGAGAACCGCATAAGGACAATCCATGCTTCGCTGGCGATTGAACATAATTCTTTGTCGGTAGAACAGGTGACTGCGATTATAAATGGGAAGCGTGTTTTAGGGAATCCCAATGAGATTAAGGAAGTGGAAAATGCGTATCAGGCATATGAACTGATGACAGGACTGAATCCGTATTCGGTTGATGATCTGCTTCGGGCGCACCGCCTGATGATGCAGGGTCTGATAAATGAAAATGGGAAATTCCGTTCCGGGGCAGTGGGGATCTATGCTGCGGATATGGTTGTTCATGTGGCCCCACCCGCAAAATTTGTTTCGGGACAGATTAAGGATTTGATTAGTTGGTATCAAAGATCGGATATGCATCCTCTTGTGAAGAGTTCAATTTTTCATTATGAATTTGAATTTATACATCCTTTTGCGGACGGAAATGGCCGCATGGGAAGATTATGGCATACAATTCTGCTCGGACAGTGGAAAGAGTTGTTTTACTGGCTTCCTATTGAGACATTGATCAGATCAAGGCAGGACGGGTATTATGATGCGCTTGGAAGGTCAGACAGGGAAGGGGACAGTAGCAAATTTGTTGAAATGATGCTTTCTGTGATATATGATACGTTACGGAATTATGAAGATAGCGACCAAGATAGCGACCAAGATAGCGACCAAGATATAACGTCCCCACTGAAAAGACTTTTGGATGTGTTGGGTGACGGGGTTATGTCCGCATCAGAGATTATGGAACTCATGGAGCTTAGTCATAAGCCTACCTTCCGAAAGAATTATTTGAATCCGGCATTAGAACGGGGATTGATCGAACGGACAATTCCGGATAAACCGAACAGCAGAAACCAGAGGTATCGGAAGACAAAAAAATAGAAGACTGGAAGGGAAAAGAATTTTCGACCTTCCAAACTTAAATATACCACGGATGGCGGGTTCTTCGGAGCCTGCCTTTTGGCATAAAAGCGGGCGGTAGGCGCATTTCGGCTCGAAAGTTGTAATTATATGATATTTGGACTATAATATTTTTATGGTTTTATTGGTGCAGTATATGGTTTTAACGAAGATATTGTGTGGTGGAAGGGGAAGGACTGTATGTGTGAGGGAAAAATAAGAGCGGCCGTAACGAGGTTCGCGGAAGAAGCGAAGAAAATATATGGGATAGATTTGCGGGATGTGATTTTATATGGCTCCTGTGCAAGGGGAGATTTCGAGAACGACAGCGATATTGACATTATGGTTTTGCTGGATATTGCACAGGAAGAGATTGGGGAAGCAAGGAAGAAGATTTTAGATGCTTCTGATCGGATTGATTTGGAATATGATGTGGTTTTGGCACCTGTGATTCAGAGTTGGCGGTTGTATCATCAGTATATGGATGTTTCGTGTTTTTATCAGAATGTTCAGAAAGAAGGTATTAAATTTGCCTGAATATACAGGGATATAAAAAGATTAAAGACAAATATTTCACGAATTAGCAACAAATGAAAAAGAGAGGATAAAAAGATGTTACTGTTTTCAACACTTCTTGACATTAATGATTCCATGACAAAAGATGGTTTTATTGAACTTGTTCTGGAATGGAATCAGGGTAGTCCCCATGAAAATAATATTATAAAAAATATTGACTGGAATGGAGAGCGTAATGTTCGATATGGGAATGATAATCTTTGGTTAGCAATTGAAGAATATACTAATCAAAATATTATTGCTGTACGATATGAAAAGAAAGAAGAAGATGGGGTGGTTTGGGATACAGATTATGTCATGAATTTTAGTACGATGAAAATGGCTATTAGATTAGATAGAAGTTATCTTGAAGAGGCTCTTACAATAGATCCGAAGTTTTCAACCCCATATTTTATAACATTATTAATTGATAGAGGATATATAAAGAGTGATGGAAATCTTCCAGTGTTGCACACTCCAATTATTATAGATAGTGAAAAGATAGAGATGGTAGCAGATATAATTAATGGAAAACTTCGCTATAGGTTGCCAGTGGTGTTTATTTCAAAAACATTTTATGATGAAGACCCTGTAGACGTGCGAATTCTTGCAGGCAGATTAAAAGGGGTAGCGCATGTAATTGTCCAGCAAAGCAACTGCTCGAACGGTCGCCTAAAAAGTTTGTGTGATGGAAAAAATGAGTATTATGGTGCTATAGGAATTTATTATGCCAATCAGGCTATTGGTCATAGAAAATATTTATATCGACATTCTGTTGGAATGGACATTTTTTTATTGGAGAAAGTAATCCGTGTTGTTATTCAATATAGTAATTCGCAGATGGTTGAACCATTATATACGTGGCATGGAGTAAATAATGCTTTACTTAGAGATCAATTGTCGAATCAAAAAGAAGAACGGGCACAGGTAGAGGAAGAAAGAAGAAAAACTTTGTATGAGCTTCTTGCTCTAAAGGCAGATTTGGATAAAACACAGGAAAATATGCAGCAGAAGGCGCTGGAAAATGCTAAAGCTGAGGCAGATAAAATTTTAGATAGCTTTGATGAAGATTTGAAACGTCTCCAAAAGCAAATAGAAGACTTGACACATACAAATGATACACTGATGTATGAGAATCAAGGGCTAAGAGCAAAAATGGATAGGGTGAATACGGTTCCGATACTTTGTTTGGGGGATGAAGATGAATTTTATCAAGGAGAAATAAAGGAAATGGTTCTTGATGCAATAGATGAGAAATTGAAAAATCTAAGTGATAAGACACGCAGATTTGATGTTTTAAATGATATACTTGAAAATAATGATTATAAAAAAATTAGTGAGCAACGTGAAAAAATAATTAAGAACATGTTTCGAGATTATAAGAATATGTCTAATGTGATGAAACAGCAGCTTCAAGAATTGGGGTTAGAGGTGGCTGAGGAGGGGAAGCATTATCGATTAACTTATTTTGGAGATGAACGTTATAAAACAACAGTTGCAAAAACGGGAAGTGATTGGAGGGAAGGAAAAAATATTGCATCGACTATTCTAAAAAGTATGATGTAAATAATTCAGGTTATTGAATAAAAGTTGAAAATTTGAGAAGAGAAAAGTTTTAAAGAACGATAGATTCAAGTAAGTGAAATAGATGGCCATAACTATATTTTTGCTGTAAAGAAAGGATATGGTGTGTTTACAACTCTTAATTATTACAACCAAAACGCCGCCCAATTCTGCCAGAACACAGTATCGGTAGAATTCACCGCAACCCAAAACCGTTTCTTAGCCCATCTTCCTGCGTCTGCCCATATTCTTGATTTTGGCTGTGGTTCCGGCCGCGATACGAAAGCCTTCCTTGATCAGGGCTACCGGGTGGAAGCTATAGACGGCTCGGAGGAGTTATGTAAACTTGCGTCTCAATATACCGGTATTCGGGTACGGAACATGTTCTTTCAGGAATTATCTGCGGTATCCGAGTATGATGGTATCTGGGCCTGTTCGTCTATTTTGCACCTCTCACGGGACGAACTGTCAGAAGTGATGCGGAAGATGGTTACGGCTCTGAAACCGGGAGGTATTATTTACACCTCTTTTAAATATGGTACCTTTGAGGGAGAGAGGAACGGACGTTATTTCACGGATATGACGGAGAAGACGTTTGCGGATTTTATGCGGGACATAGAAAAGCTACAGATAAAAGAGGAATGGGTAACTTCCGATGCACGTCCGGGGAGAGAAGAGGAAAAATGGCTCAATTTGATCTTGCGAAAAAAATAGCGTTCGATGAAAGACAGGAAACACAATTACATATAGAAACTGTTGAGCCGACGGACGTAATGACTGGTGACCGAAACCAAAAGCGGTTTCTTTATTATCAGTTAAAAATGAGTATGCAGAGAGCCTCCCGTATTGATATCGTAGTTTCCTTTCTGATGGAATCTGGCGTGAAGATGATATTGAAGGATTTGCGTGCGGCGCTGGACAGGGGCGTGCAGATTCGTATTCTTACAGGCAATTATCTGGGGATTACACAGCCTTCGGCTCTTTTTCTGCTCAAGAGGGAATTGAGTGATCGGATTGATTTAAGATTTTACAATGATAAAAAGCGGTCGTTTCATCCGAAGGCATATATCTTTCATTATGAGAATGGCGGAGAGATATTTATAGGTTCTTCCAATATCTCCAAAAGTGCATTGACCTCTGGTATAGAGTGGAATTATCGGTTCAGCAGCCTGACGGATGGCAGGAATTTCAACTTGTTTTATGAAACCTTTCTGGATTTATATGAGCGGCATTCGATTGTGATTGACGATGAGGAGCTGGCGCTCTATTCCAAAAACTGGCACAAACCGGCGGTGGCGAAGGATCTGGCGAGATATGATGAGCAGGAAGAACAGTCGGAGAAAGCAGAGGTTTCTGGTGTAGAAACTTTTTTTCAGCCAAGAGGGGCACAGATAGAGGCTTTATATGCGTTGGAGAACAGTCGCGCTGAGGGAGCTGCAAAAGGTTTGGTGCAGGCGGCTACGGGGATAGGGAAAACCTATCTGGCGGCCTTCGATTCTGCGCCGTATAGACGTGTGTTATTTGTGGCGCACCGTGAGGAGATACTGCAGCAGGCGGCAGTGGCTTTTCGAAATGTAAGAAAATCGGAGGATTACGGGTTTTTTAACGGCAAACAGAAGGACACGGACAAGTCGGTCATATTTGCATCGGTGGCGACGCTTGGCAGAGAGGAATATCTGAGAGAGGAGTACTTTTCTGCGGATTATTTTGATTATCTGGTGATCGATGAATTTCATCATGCTGTCAATGAGCAATATCAAAGAATAGTGAATTACTTCGAGCCTCAGTTTTTGCTGGGGCTTACTGCCACGCCAGAGAGGCTGGACGGTAGAAATATTTATGAAATCTGCGGCTATAATGTACCCTACGAGATTTCATTAAAAGAAGCGATCAATAAAGGCATGCTGGTTCCGTTTCACTATTATGGGATCTACGATGAGACCGACTATTCCTCCCTGCATCTTGTGAAAGGCCGTTATGACGAGAAGGAGCTGAACGAGACCTATATCGGCAATACCAGAAGATATGATTTGATCTATAAATATTACAGGAAATATTCTTCCAAAAGGGCGTTGGGATTTTGCTGTTCCAGACAGCATGCGGAGGAGATGGCGAAGGAATTTTGTGAGAGGGGCATTAGGTCCGTAGCGGTATACAGTAATGCGGACGGTGCGTTTTCGGAGGACAGGGATAAGGCGATAGAGAAGCTGAAAAATGAGGAGATCAGGGTGATCTTTTCGGTGGATATGTTCAATGAGGGTGTGGACATTGCGGCGCTTGATATGGTTATGTTTTTGCGCCCGACGGAATCTCCCATCGTATTTTTACAACAGCTCGGACGGGGGCTTCGTACCTGCCGGGGAAAGGAATATCTGAATGTACTTGATTTTATCGGGAACTATGAGAAAGCGGGACGTGCACCGTTGCTTCTGGGCGGAGAAAGGAGTTTGGGAGAACGGATAGTAAGCGACTATTACAGAATGACTTATCCTGATGACTGTATTGTAGATTTTGATATGCGGCTGATTGATCTGTTTCAGGAGATGGAGAAAAAATCCCTGTCAGCCAGAGAGCGGATTACATTGGAATACTATCGGATTAAGGAACTGCTTGACAACAGAGTCCCCACGAGAATGGAGCTCTTCACTTACATGGAGGATGAGATTTATCAGTACTGTATGAGACATGCAAAGGAAAATCCTTTTCGGCGGTACATTGATTTCCTGAATGAACTGCACGAGTTGTCGGATGGAGAGCAGGATTTATATGATAGTATCGGGCGGGAGTTTCTGTCACTGATCGAGACGACAGATATGCAGAAGGTCTATAAGATGCCGATTCTGTACAGCTTTTATAATCATGGAAATGTGCGTATGGCAGTCACCGACGAAGAGGTGCTGGAAAGCTGGAAAGAGTTTTTTAATACCGGCACGAACTGGAAAGATTTGGTGTCGGACATGTCCTATGGGGATTATCAGAAGATGACGGACAGACAGCATCTCAGTAAGGCGAAAAGTATGCCGGTTAGATTCCTGAAAGCCTCCGAGAAGGGATTTTTTGTTGATCGGGAAGGATATGCGCTTGCCATCAGGGAAGAACTTTCGGATGTTGTAAAAACGGAAGCTTTCAAAAAACAGATGAAGGACATTTTGGAGTATCGGACGATGGAGTATTATCGGAGGCGGTATGCAGGGGAATCTTAATAAACCATATTTGAAACGCATTGAATATTTCTGGAATATATGCCATAAATATTCAATATTGAGGCGCCAGCATGGAGATAAAGTGGGACAGGCATTCGTCGGAGCGGCAAATCTTTTCTTTTATTTTATCTGTTCAGGAACTACCTGTTGGATAGTGGCGTTCCAGAATCCCCCGGCCTTTTATGTGCATACCTGTTTCCTATTTGCCATTTCCGCTTACGCATCTTGAAAAACTCTCCGAAAGAGTGTAAAATCTAACAAGCATGTACCATCATGCAGACAGATAAAGAATAACCAGAAAATCACTCTGACACGGAGGTAACTATGGCACTAAGCAAAAAACCGATGACAGGCATGAAAGATATCCTGCCGGAGGAGATGGAGATCCGCGATTATGTGATCGGGATTATCAAAGAAACCTATGGGAATTTTGGCTTTACCTCGATTGAGACGCCCTGCGTGGAAAACCTTGCGAACTTAAACTGTAAGGCTGGCGGAGAGAACGAGAAGCTGATCTTTAAGATATTGAAGCGGGGTGAGAAACTGTGCATCGGCGAGGCAAAGAACGAGGAGGACCTTACGGACGGGGGATTGCGCTACGATCTGACGGTGCCTCTTGTGCGGTATTATTCCGGCCACGCAAACGAGCTGCCTGCGCCCTTCAAGGCTTTGCAGATGGGCAATGTGTGGCGGG
>DKWV01000057.1:0-28581 GCA_002491905.1 Lachnospiraceae bacterium UBA7143
TAAATATATTGTAGTAGAAAGGAGGATGGTTCTCGTGAAAAGGTTTATAGCTTTATTGACGGCTTCCCTTCTGTTTACATCCATGACGGTGTCGGCGGCAGAGTCCCCTTCCACGTCCGCGGTGGTAAAGAAGGAGAAAAAAGAAGTTGTTACCCAGGCGCCAGCGGAAGCTGTGGAAGCTTCCGGCACACAGCCGTCTTATGCGGGTGAAGGATTTGCGAACGCATCGGACTCGCAGGCAGCGGCGCAGAGGGGCTTAAGTGCAGGGGAGTATTACAACAACGCGGTCAGCTCGGCGCCGGGTGTGACGAACGCAATGCCTGTGGGACAGGGCGGCAGCATACTGATTAACGGTGTTCCCAGCAATCTGACGGCATCCCTGTCCAGAGTGAGCAGCGCAGTTGCGGGCAGCGCGCAGAGTCAGGCGGCTTCGCTTGGCGGAAGGCTGCTTAATGTGGTAGGCTTGAAATTCCCCGCTGCGAATTTTAATGCGGCCACCGTGAATTTCTATGTGAAAGGACTTGCGGACGGCACAAAGATTGCGGCGAGACAGTATGTGAACGGCCAATGGATCGAAGTGGATGTGGTTGAATCGAGAGCGGATCATGTGATCCTGATTCTCAGGGGAAACGGACCGGTTGCGTTTATTGCGCTTCCGTAAGCAAAACATTTTGCAACTATTCAGTACGGATTTTGCAACAGATGCAGAATCCTGTACTGAATAGCCGTTTGAGAAAAGACGGAAAGGAAGATGCGGCATGGACGAACGGCACAGGGAAAGCAGGATCAGAAAGGACAGTTTTTCGAGAAGATCCTCAGTCTCAATCATGGGGATCCAGCTTGCGCTTTTTTCCTGTGTCTGGACCGCATACTATAATCTTTATGCTTTCCGCACGCACAGGGGACTGGGCGGGGTAATGTCCTTACTGCTTTATCTTTTTATCTATACCAGACTGGTAAAAATTTACCGGGCGGATAAGCCCGCACAGTATACCGTTGGTGAAACTGTGTTTTCCCAGCTTCTGGCTTTCGGGATCACGGATCTGGTTTTCTATGTGGAGTGCTGTTTTATCGCAAGAAGATATGTTTCGGTTATGCCGGGGCTTATGACTGCAGTGGTTCAGTTTCTGGCAGCCTGTGTCTGGGCGGTCGTGGCGAAACGCTATTATATGAACCATATTACGCCGCAGGAGACGACCATTATTTACGGGGATGAAAGTGTGGGCACATTCCTGGCGAAAATACACAACAAACCCTGGAGCCTCTTTAACATTCACAGACAGATTTCTGCCGGGAAAAGTATGGAAGAGCTGAAGACGGCGATTGACGCTTCGGAAACGGTGATCCTCTATCAGGTGGATTACAGCCTGCGGGAAGAACTGATGTATTACTGCATAAACCAGAAGAAGGTTTTCTATGTGACGCCGACGATCACGGATATCATAGCTTTCGGCTTTGAGAACCGACATTTTATCGACAGTCCGCTTATGAAATATAACGCCTATGAAGAATCCATGACGATGGCTGCGCTAAAGCGGAGTATGGATATTACACTCTCATTGTTTGGGTTGATTGTCACCCTGCCGCTTTCTCTCGCAACAATGCTTGCAATCAAGCTGGAGGACGGCGGAACGATCTTCTTCCGGCAGGAGCGGTATACAAAAGACTGGAAAAAGTTTCAGATTATTAAATTTCGCAGTATGGTGATGGATGCTGAGAAGAACGGGGCGCTTGTATGCGGTGAATATGACAATCGCATCACACGTGTGGGCGCGGTGATCAGGCGCTTCCGTATTGATGAAATTCCGCAGCTTTTCAATGTGCTGAAAGGGGATATGGCTCTGGTCGGGCCGCGGCCGGAGCGCGTGGAAAATGTGGAGCACTACACGGAGGAACTGCCCCAGTTTGCCTACCGTATGCAGGTAAAAAGTGGTCTTACCGGCTATGCCCAGCTCTACGGAAAGTATAACACCAGCGCATATGATAAGCTGCGCCTGGATCTGATTTACATAGAAAACAGAAGCCTGTTTCTTGACCTGAAGCTGATTATGCTGACCCTGAAAATATTGTTTATTCCGGAGAGCACGCAGGGGTTTAGCGAGGAGGCGGTGAGGCTGATGAAGGTGGAGACCGGGGAGCGGAGGGTGTCCTGAGGATTATCGGCACTTTTGCGGCGTTGGAATTTCATTTAAAAGGTACCTTGACAACTTCATACTTTACATCGGATGGCGCTGTGGCCTTTCTGAAAGACCGGGGCGGACAGGTTGCGATATCGAATCGTATTTTTGAAATGAGAATGCTCAATATGTTTGTTGCGGAAGAATCCGTAAACAGCAGTGCGTTCCAATATGGTGAGAATAATAAACCTCAGTTCGTGCAACTATTATCTGGAGGCGCAGACAAGGGACGCATCGAGAACCGACGTGATCGTGGATTATCTGGGGAAGCGGTACGTAGTGGAGCTGAAAGTCTGGCGCGGGGATGAGTACAACAGGCGCGGGGAAAAGCAGCTCGCCGAATATCTGGATTACTACCATCTGGATAAAGGATATCTGCTCAGCTTTAACTTTAACAGGAAGAAGGAGACGGGCGTGAAAGAAATTCTGGTAGGCGAAAAGGTGATTGTGGAAGCGGTGGTTTAGCGGGAGCTGAGGAAAACAAAATAGGAAATGGAGAAAATCTGATGTAAAGTATGGCGTTGTCATGATCATGGTTTGCAGCGGTTTTTTTGTGGGAGAGGACGCAAAGATGAGCTAATAGCAAAGAAGGAAGTATTATTGCAATGAGATTCTGCAACATTGATTTTAATATAACTAATAGGAAAGAATTGTTTGAAAAAGCAGGCAATAGAACAAAGTGTATTATTACGGTAAATGCGCAGATAATTGTTTATGCAAACGAGAATCCACGACTGATGAAATTTATTAGCAAAAATTATGCGACAATGGACGGAGAAGTTCCTCTAAAAGTTGCTAAAATAGCAAGCCCAAATTTTCGTAATGTTATTAAGCTTTCGGGCAGTGATATTGTGTATGATTTTTGTGATTATGCAAAAAAAAATAACTTAAAGATTTTTTTCTTGGGTGGGAAAGAAAGTTCAGTAAAAAAAGCAATTGTCAATGTGAGAAAAAAATATGCAATTTCAGCAGACGGTTTTTCACCAGACTTTGAAGAGTATCCTTTTTCAGATAATTTTACAAAAAGCTGCCAGGAAAGGATTAAAAAATTTAGCCCCGACATTTTATTTGTAGGATTGGGGGCAAAGAAGCAAGAATTTTTTATGGAAGACAATCAAAGCTTTTTTAATGAATGTGGCATAAAATATGCAATTGGCAGCGGAGGAACTGTTGATTTTGTTGCAGGAAATATAAAAAGAGCGCCTAGTTGGATAAGTAAAATCGGATTAGAAGGAGTGTATCGGTTTTTTCAAGAGATTAGTGTCGAAAGGGCAAGAAGGATTATTGTATCATTTCGGTTTTTTAAATATATCAGATAATCTAATAACAAAAATGTGGCGATTTGATGTGGAACACTAATTAATGGTGATCAATATGAGTGAACTTATAAAATTGATTCAAGATATTGAAATGGATGCATTATATGAGTTTAAAAAAATATGTGATATACATAATATAAAATTTTATCTTCGAGGTGGAAGTGTAATGGGTGCTGTCAAATATGGGGGATTTGTTCCTTGGGACGATGACATAGATGTAGCTGTTCCGAGAAGCGATTATGAGCGCTTAATTGAGTTTTGTAAAGATAAAGTAATTGCTGATAAATATATAATAAATAGTTATAAATTCTGTGAAAAGTTACATTGTTATTTTCCAAGAATGAGTTTGGTTGAATCAGAAAGAATTCAATTAGGACTACCAAAAAATACAAATCTGGGGCTTCATTTAATGGATATTTTTCCTTTGGATGGCGCGCCAAACCACGTAATTTTGAGAAAATTATATTTTATAAAAGTATATTTCTTTAGGACTTTAGCCAGTATAGGAACTCAATATGAAGAAAACATGAAAAATATGCACACTAAGAAACAGCAGATAGTCATAGATTTTTTACGTTTCTTTAAAATAGACAAATTAATCGTACAGCAAAAAATATATGATATTCTTGACAAAATATATATAAAAAATTCTTTGGAGAATAGCCGGTACGCAGGGACTATCACTGCATCACTAATTTCTAAAGAAGTTATGAGGAAAGAAATATGGGGTGAAGGAATACATTGGAAATTTGGGGATATTAATGTTCGTATTCCCAGCATGTACGATGAATATTTGAAAAAGATGTACGGTGCAAATTATCTTTATGAAGAACCAACAATTAGGAAAACACATATTTAATTTGGGAGGAAGATGCATTTAATGATATGTTTTGTTATTCTGCATTATATAACAATTAATGAAACTATAAATTGTGTTGATTCAATTATTGCAAATATAAATTGTGAAAAAAAAATTATTATTGTCGATAATAATTCGCCGAATAATTCCGGTAGTACACTAAAAGAAAAATATAAAATGCAAAACCAGTGTATTGTTATTAAAAGTAATCATAATTTGGGATTTGCTATAGGGAATAATATAGGATATAAATATGCAAAAGAAAACTTTAATCCTGCATTTATTGTGTTATTAAATAATGATATTGAAATTAGTGATAAATTGTTTGACAAAAAAATATGGGATATTTATAATAAAGAACATTTTTTTATTCTGGGTCCAGATATATTTTCAAAAACGTATGAAATTCATCAAAGTCCTAAATGTTTAACACACTACACATTAGATAAAATGGAACGGTTACATAGCCATTATAAAAAAATTTTTAAATATAAGATAATTTTATATATAAAATGTATATTAAAAAGAGCTCGCTGGATAAAAAAGTCGGTATATAAATATAGAAGATCAAAAATTGATCATAGAAGAATCTATTATAATGTGCCATTGCATGGGGCATGTTTAATTTTCTCAAATAAATTCATTACAAGATTTGACGAGGTCTTTTTAGAAACAACTTTTTTCTATTTTGAATCAGAAATATTGGATTATAAATGCTATATAGAAGATTTAAAGACTATGTACAGCCCGGAAATTCAAGTTTTTCATCATCAAAATATGACAACCGATGAAGTATATGCGGATGTGTTTGAAAGGACTAAATTTGCTTATAAGTGTAATATAGAATCCTCAAAAGCCTTTATTGATTATATTAGGAATTGTACGCCAACAATCATAGAATAAATTAAACTGCAAGGAAAGAGAAAACTAGATGTGTAACGATATTATGGTTAGTGTAATTATACCTGTGTATAATTCTAAAAATTATTTAGAAAACACCATTCAAAGCGTATTAAATCAATCTTATAAAAATTTTGAATTACTATTAATCGATGACGGATCAACAGATGAAAGTGGGATAATCTGCGATAAGTATAAGGAAATAGATAGCAGAGTCAAATGTATACATCAGCCAAATGGCGGAATAAGCCATGCAAGAAATATAGGAATTGAAAATGCAAGGGGAAAATATATTGCATTTTCAGACGACGATGATGAAATGTCACCGGAATGCCTCAAGTCAGCGGTAGCGTTTGCTGAAAAAGAGAAATTGGATCTGGTAAGATATAATTATAGACATGAATATATTGACGGAACAGTTATCAAAACAGTGAGAAGGAAAACTTTCCCAAAGGAAATTGTGGAACATATATCCACATGGAATGACTATATGAAAGTCATTAGATGTGGACAAGTAGTATGGGCAGGAATATATAATAGAAACTTTATCAACCACAATAGGATAAGATTTGATGAAACAATTCTTTATGGCATTGAAGATTATATTTTTATAATATCTTGCATAATGCAATCTAAAAGAACCGGCATTTTACCCGAATGCTTATATACTTGGAAACAAAGAAAAGCGCATAGTACATCGTGCATAACTTCTAGGGAAGCTTTTGACAATAGATTGATGGCAATTTTAAAATGGATTGATGCGGATGAACAAGTACAGAAACATGTCCGAATGACAGAAATTGATAAAAACTTGAGAAACCATGCATATGCTGAAAGGATTATGTCAGAAACTATAATATGTAATTTAAGTTTAAAGGAAACAAATCGCATAATAAATGACTTGAAACAAAAGATTAATTTCAAAAAAATGACCTTTAAAGCCTATTGCGGAGTGGATAACAGGCGAAAAATAAAATATTTATGTGCGGATATAAGTATCCCCATGTACATAAAGCTATATAAAATATGGTTTCATCATAAAGCCATATGGAAGAGGTGATATGATGAATATTTTTTTCCTTTTATTATTGGAAATTTTTTTGTTCTGTTTTGCTTATATTGTGCTGAACCAAGATATTATGGCGCCATCCGTGGTAATGTGCGCCATGTTTATTATTAGCACGCTCACAGCGATTATTAATATCCATAATTGGTCTATTCATTATAGTTTTCTTTCAATTACAGTGCTGATTTCGGGTATTTTTTGTTTTTTTCTTGTAGAAGCACTGGTTAAAACATTTTATGCAAAACAGATTAAATCTGAATGCCGGAAAGACCGCGCTTTCCCAATTAAAGAAATAGATATGCAACGTTGGCTAATTACAGCAATTCTTATATTCAATTTGCTGATATGCCATAGATATTATTTGGAAATATGTAGAATAGTAAACGCATATGGTCTAAGTGTACATTCTGTTATAAATTCATACCGAATACTTTTTACATCGACAGCCTTAAGAACAGAAACGTCAGCAGGAGCAACAAGTGTTATTTTAAATCAATGTTTAAAAGTTGTAAAAGCAACGGGTTATGTCGCAGGATATATATTATTGCGGAAGATCATTTTTTTCGGATGGAAAAGAAAAAACGTTATATATATATTTATAATCTTAACTTCTCTAATCCCTGATATTCTTAGTGGAGCGAGAGCTGGATTTATTGATTTTATTTGTGCAATATTAATAGAGTCATATATTTTAAGAAATTGCAAATATGGATGGAAGATAAAGTTTTCACGAAAATATGTTAAAATCGGACTAGTCCTCCTACTTATCGGAATACCAGTATTTTATTTTTCACTTAGTCTGGTGGGAAGGAAAACAGATAAATTAATGTTTGAATATGTTTCCAACTATCTGGGCGGTTCCATAGAGCTTTTTAATCGGTATGTACAAGAAAATGGGATTACAAAGAAATCAGATTTTTGGGGAGAAGAGAGTTTTTCTGGAATCTACATTTTAATTAACAAACTAGGATATTCCCAGCATGTGCCAAATGTAGATATTGAATATAGGCGCCTAAACAAACGGATATTGGGCAATGTATATACTTTTTTTAGGAGACCTCTGCATGATTTTGGATATTGGGGCATGTGTATGTTTACATGGGGTGTGTCTTTTGTCTATTCATGGTTGTATTATGGGGAAATTAAAGGGCGTGAATATTTTAAAAAAACAGAATATGCTACCATTGTCTATGGATATTTATACCGTGAAATAATTTATGCATCTATCGATCAACGCAGTCAACATATCTTATCATTAAATGCAATACTAATATTAATAATTGCTTTGCTTCTGTTTTTTTGGATTACGAACGTTCACGTCGTTTGGAACAGACAAAAATAAATTTAAATAAAAGAGACATCAATAAAGTTTTTCTTCGAGATATGAAGGAGGAAAAAGCGCGAAAATATGGGGTTTAAAGAGTTTAAGAACCCACTCTATATGACAGATGGAGGGAAAAATGAGGCAGCATGAGAAAATTTTAACAATTTCCATCGCGGCATATAACATGGAAAAATATCTGGCAAAAACATTATCGTCACTTGTGCTTGAAAATACCTATATGGATGATATGGAGATTCTTATCATCAACGATGGTTCCACAGATAATACAGCAGCTGTTGCGGAGGAATATGTTCAAAAATATCCAACCGTATTTCGCATTATCAATAAAGAAAACGGAGGATATGGAACGACCGTCAATCGTGGGATACAAGAAGCGAGCGGGAAATATTTTAAGCTTTTGGATGGAGACGATTGGTTCGACACAAGCGCACTCCGCAACTTGCTGAGAATCTTAAGAACAGAAGAAACAGATTTAATTATTACCGATTATGTAGAACGATACGCATCAGGAAAAAGGGTTCTAAGAAAAGTCAACTGCAAATATGGGAAACACTGCTCCATGAAACACCAATCTTTTTTATTGACTATGCACGCGGTATGCTGCAGAACCTGTATTTTGAAAGATAATGACATCCGACTGGAAAAAGGAATTTTGTACACGGATATGGAATATGTGCTGTATCTTCTATTTTATATAAAATCTATGAGTCATTATCCTATTTTTCTATATCAATACCGACTTGGAAGAAAGGGACAGAGTGTAGACAGAAAAAATCGCTGCTGTCATATGGATGATGAGTATAAAGTTTATGAAAATTTGAGATCTTATTATAACAACCATACTTTAAATAATGGATGCGAAATGACAATTCTGTACATGATCGCCTTGAAATATAATTATATAGTACATAAGCTTTTGTCATTTCATCCGTCGCGGAAATTAAAAAGGGAATTGATTGCAAGAGAAGAGGAACTTAGGAGAGAATGCCCAGTTGTCTATCTTATTTCTGCAGGCATGAGCATAAAAACATTTTTACTGCGGAGACGCGGCTATGCTTTATATTATATTTTATCTGTGTATACCCACATGATAAATATGGCAAAAGATTTAATCCTGAGATGATGAGATGAAAAATAAATCAATTACTGTGAACTATTTAATGAATATCGTATTGACCATGTCGTCATTTTTATTTCCCCTTTTAACGTTCCCGTATGCAGCAAGGATTTTGCAACCTGCCGGAATGGGGAAGGTCAGTTTTGCCGCATCTTTAATTTCGTATTTTAGTATTTTTGCACAATTTGGCATTCCCATATATGGAATCAGAGAATGCGCTAAAATTAGGGACGACAGGAATGAATTGTCTCAAACCGCGCTGGAGTTATTCATCATAAATTTAATTTCAAGTATAAGCGTATCCACGTTATTTATTACATCCATATTTATTGTGCCCAGACTACAACAGGAGAAACCTTTGTACATGATAATGGGCATATCGCTTTTATTAAATGCAATTGGGATGGAATGGCTGTATAAAGCTTTGGAGGAATATACATACATTGCGATTCGGTCGATTGCCTTCAAGCTGATTGCCTGTGTCTTGCTGTTTTCTGTAGTCGCAACAGAATCAGATTATGTCATTTATGGATTCTTAACAATATTTGCCGCTTCAGCTTCCAATATATGGAACGCAGTCAATGTAAGAAAATACATCCATTTAAAATTTCAAAGGAAACCGCAGTTGGTCAGACATTGTAAAAGTGCACTTGTTTTTGCCGCCATGTCCTTTTCGACTACAATTTACATTAATCTGGATATAGTAATGCTTGGATTTATTAAGTCTGATTCAGAAGTAGGGTGTTATGATGCGGCTGTAAAAATCAAGAAGGTTCTGGTAAGCACCATTACGGCATTGGGAGGCGTATTGCTCCCTAGAGCGGCATTTCTGCTCAAGAACGATAAAACGGATTCCTTTTTCCGAATGAACTCTAAAGCAGTCAAGTATGTCCTAACAGCTTCTGTCCCGTTAATAGTATACTTTACCATGTTTGCCCGCGAATGCATTTTTCTGTTGTGTGGCGGTTCCTATGAAAAGGCAGTTTTGCCAATGCAAATTATTATGCCCACAGTGCTGTTCATAGGCATGTCAAATGTCACAGGAATACAAATGTTAGTCACTTTAGGAAGGGAAAAAACGGTTCTTTTGTCTGAAATAGGTGGGGCAGTCATTGATTTAATTTTAAATGCGCTTTTCATTCCAAAATATGGAGCGACGGGCGCGGCCGTGGGAACGACAGCGGCGGAAATTCTTGTGCTTGCTATTCAATGTTTTGCATTGAGGGACGCGGTTGGGTTGTTGTTTGTAAACATGGAGTTAAAAAAAGTGCTTACGGCAGCCTGTCTTGCCTTGCTGCCCGTTTGGGTGATGAAATTTGTCCTGTCCGGATTTGTATTACTGGGTTGTTCATTTGCACTCTATTTTATTTTATATATTGCTATACTGATGGCGGAAGAGGATGAAATGGCGATTCTTTTGAGAAAGGAGTTGAAAAGAATCTGTCCACGCAAAAATTGGAGGATAAAATGAGAAAAGAAGAAATAAGCAGGATAAGGGATCTTGTAACGGCACAGATAATAGAATCGTTAGGATATCTGCCGGATGCCCTCAAGTGGTCTGCGGGAGCCTGCTTGATTGTGGTTTTGACAAGCGCAGCCTTTTTTCTGGCCAGCCGCAAAAAGCCATCCGCAATATCTGTATTCCAATTTGTGCTTCGCATCATATGGCTGTTTGCCTTTGTGACATATAGCTACTGTGTGCTCCAGCTTACCATTTTGTCGCGCACACCAGTGCCGTGGTATGACCATGTCGATTGGGTATTCCTTTCCAGATGGTTCGACAACAATGAGCAGAAGTCTTTTTACCTTGCCAACATCGTTATGTTTATCCCGCTCGGGATTCTCCTGCCCATGATAGGAAAGCCAATGCGCCACATTCTGATTGCTGCTCCCGTCGCCGCGGCCTGCAGCATCGGCATTGAAGCGGTGCAGCTGAAATATCATCTTGGCGCATGCCAACTGGATGATGTACTGTTAAATACCTTTGGGTTTCTGATGGGTTTTCTGGTTTATCTGGCGCTGTCTGATATATACGGGCTCCTGTCTGTCATTGCAAAATTTATCTATAGACATCTTCCCGTCACGAAAGGAGGAAAAGCTGAAAAATCTTGATTGCCTCCCATGTAGCAGACTTAAAAGCGGAGCCCACCAGTCAATACAGTAATGCCTGTCTTCTTCGGAAACGCCTCATTCCGGCTGATAGCCATGTTCCGCCGCCCAAGCAAGGAGCCTACTGTTTTCGGCAACAAGGTTTTGATTTTCGGCCGAGAGGCTTTCAAGCTGTGCATCCTTCTCCTTGAGCTCCGCACTCTGCCGCTCCATCACATACCGAATATCACGCTGGGTACGGTAGTAATCCTCCCTCGCCTCGCACTGGAGGCGGATCGTCTCCTCCTGACTGAGCCGGTAAACGGTCGATGCGGCATCCCTGATATATTCGTTTTCCTTTGCAAGCATCTTGATCTCCTCCCATGTGGCGGATTTAAAGAGTGAAACCCAGTGATCGGTCCGATAATGCCGGTCTTCCTCCGTGGCCAAATCTATACGATTTAAGTTTAGCACACAGAGGCGCAGCTTGTCACTATACAAATAGCCTTTTTTCACGTTCCTGAATTCATAAACGGCATAAAATTCCGGGTATTCTGGGAATAAGGTATAGTCCAACAGACCGATCTGTACCACTTGCTTTGCCTGCAGATAGCTATCTCCCTGCTTCAGGCTGTCGAAGGTCCTGCACAGGTAGGACAGGGAGCGGTCGGGCCAGTTGTGCTGGTTGGAGACCTGCATTTCCATGTGGATGATGGAGCGGCTGTTGAGCAGCACCTTGATGTCGAGAAAATAGCTCTTAGCACCGACGGGCTTCCCAAGCTCGACCGGATTCAAGATATTCACGGAGGCGACCTCCCCGTCAGCCAAATGCAGAAGGGAACAGAAATGTCAAATGTTTTGGGAACTTTGGAGAATAAAATGCGAATAGAAGGTGTTACTTTTTTCCACCCCGTGAGAAGTAACAGCACTGAATGATTACACTCATGTTTCATAATTTTACCATTGACACTACCTTTTATCTGCTATAAACTATAAACAAGAGATGCTGTTGGCTACCCGGTGCTTGCTTGCAAGTGCCTGGCAAGCCCGGTGTCCAGCAGAGAGGCTTCGTGTTGGTGTCTGTTTACAGATGCTTGACTCGCGAAGTCTTTTATTTTTTATACTTTAAATAGTCATATATTCGGATTAATTTTCGTATATTGCTCTTATCCAGCACCTCTGCCGTTGAAATATAATTTGGATTATTACCAAATATTTCTTTTAGTATCTGCTCCAAATCATCTATATTCGCCTCATCAAACGACAAAAAGCCAAGAAGGCGCACCGCTTTACTCAAATCATGTTTTTCTTGCTCCCACACCTCTTTCATGGTCCGCGATTTTATAGCAGACCTGTTCCGGTCTATGGAATCCTTCGAAACAATATCGGAATAATCCTTAGGCGCATGATTAACAACTTCCGGATATTCCTGCTTTGCCTGCCCCAGATAATACCACACCGGCAACTTCCAAGAGTTCTGTTTTGCAAGTTCCAAATAAACATACTCCAATAAGTCATCCGCAGAATACTGCAAATCATGAAGAATAATGTTCCGATACCACTGTTCTGAATTAACCGCTCTTGCTAAACCATAATATCCGGTAGATGCCAAACCGATAGTTATAGCCAGAGTATCCTCGTCAATCCTCTCATCATCAAGAGGTGCCACTCTCATAGTCGCTTTAGGTTCATTCGTAAGGACAAAATTATAAAGGTCATCCTTAAATCTTCTCAATACCTTTACCGGAAATGCTGCTTTCTTTTTGCTTAATGCCTCATACAGTATTCCAAAATCCGAAAGCGTAATCTTAGTCATTTCTATAGTCTTGTTATCAAATACCATTGAATGGGAAGATACCATTGTCCCAGTAGCCATCTCATCGTATTCAACAAATACGAATCTCTTTTGCAAAATGGAAATTCTATTCTCCGGTAAACACTGAATCATATCAGTTAGGATTGATCTTATATCCGAATCAGTCATTGAGTATCCCATAAAAATAATGGGATATTCCATAAAGATAGTCATTAGCTTTGCTGCAAGATATTTCCCCTTTTCGCGAAATGTAATATAATCTTCGTGATTGATCACAATACTTTCCGGCTTATCTACAGAGCCATGTATTTTATATATCTCAGCAACACCCTGTAATTGAGAAAAAACCAGCTCGTCCTGTCCAACGAAAGTTTTATATCCATCAAAAATGGACTCAAAAAAGGTATCATAGTTTGTCGTTATTACACCGGCAATGTTATTCTTAGAAATCCTCTTTAACCTCTTGATTTCTTCTTCATACCCTGCAATGATTGACGCTTTCCCACCGATATAACCACATACCTCGGCCTTAAAGGGAGATGTCCCTTCCGAAACTGCTTTTACTACCATCGGATCACCAGAACGAATTCCCGGGGTATCAGCAAACCACGCCTCATTAAAATCTTTCTCGATTAAGGTTGCGATCATTGGCAACTTATCATCTGCACTCGCTGAATATTGTGCCTGATTCTCATACGAACGATATGCAAAAGCATCATCTCTGATCTTCTTGGCAAATACTGATAACAAACCAGGCCAGTCTGGTAATCCGTAATATCTTCTCGTAATACCCGAACCCGCAAATATAAAAGGCGTTGTATTAAATTGACCTATCACATCTTGGATCGTCATTCTTCTATCTCCTTTTCAAATCCTAACAGCTTTGTAAAATCAAAATCTTCAGAGATTTCTCCTCGTCATTTTTTGTTCGTCTAGCACCACAGACGCAAATAATATTAAATTGTATTATATCATTTCAACTTACAAAATCCAACTCAATACTTGAGTACTTTTCTACTCCTGATTTTGATGCTTTGGAACAGGAAATAAAGTAGTTTTTTCACCGCTGAAAAAAGGAAGAGCGGTCTTTCGACTGCCCTTCCTTAACGTCTTATGCTGTTTCCCCGCTTTTCTTTTCCTACACGGTATAGCTGTTCAGATACTTCTCCTGCTCCGGCGTCAGCACATCAATCTCTTTCCCGAGGAAGGCAAGCTTTCTCTTCGCCACATCCTTATCTACCTCTTCCGGCACGTCGATCAGCTTTTCGGTGAGCTCCTTGCCGTGCTCCACCAGATACTTCGCAGAGAGCGCCTGAATCGCAAAGCTCATATCCATAATCTCAGCGGGATGCCCGTCGCCTGCTGCCAGATTCACCAGACGGCCTTCCGCCAGAACAAAGATCCACTGACCCGTAGGCAGCTTATAACCCATAATGTTCTTGCGCTGCTCTCTCGTCTCCACCGCGTTCGCTTTCAGCCACGCCATGTCGATCTCACAGTCGAAGTGACCTGCGTTACAGAGGATCGCACCCTCCTTCATCTCGGCAAAGTCCTCTTTGTCGATCACCTTGTCACAGCCAGTCACGGTGACAAAGAAATCGCCCACCTTGGCCGCTTCCTTCATGGGCATCACGTCAAAGCCGTCCATAACTGCTTCGATTGCCTTGATCGGATCGATCTCCGTCACGATAACCCTCGCGCCCAGACCTTTCGCTCTCATGGCCGTGCCCTTACCGCACCAGCCATAGCCTGCCACAACGACAATCTTGCCCGCTACAATCAGGTTCGTGGTTCTGTTGATGCCGTCCCAAACAGACTGGCCTGTGCCGTATCTGTTATCAAAGAAGTGCTTACATGCTGCATTGTTGACGCGCACCATAGGAAATTTCAGCTCGCCCGCTTTGTTCATGGCCTCCAGGCGGATAATGCCTGTCGTCGTCTCCTCGCAGCCGCCGATAATGTTCGGAATCAGGTGGGGCATTTTCGTATGCACCATCGTCACCAGATCACCGCCGTCGTCGATAATGATATTTGGCTCCGCTTCCAATACATGGCGGATGTGCGTCTCATACTCCTCCGGGGTTGCGCCGTACCAGGCATGTACCTCAAGTCCTGCTTTGACAAGCGCAGCCGCCACATCATCCTGCGTGGACAATGGATTGGAGCCCGTCACATACATTTCGGCGCCGCCTGCGGCAAGCACCAGGCACAGATATGCTGTCTTTGCCTCCAGATGCACAGACAAGGTTACCTTCTTGCCCGCAAAAGGCTTGCTCTCGGAAAATTCTTTTTCCAGTGTGCGGAGCAGGTCACAGTTTCTCTTTACCCACTCGATTTTTCTCTCACCGGATTCGGCAAGATTAATGTCTCTGATTTCACTGCTCATGATAGTGTCCTCCTTCAATCATTATCAGCCGAATTTTTATTATAGTGATGGTCGTCTGTCCTGTCATCACTTATTATGTTTGCAAGACCTGCGGCTGTTTATACGCTTGTCTCGAAAAACATCTCCTTATACCAGCAGACCGTTTCCGTATACGCCTGATAAATCGTGTCGGTATCTACATCCAGTACAATAAGCTGTCTGCTGATCTCCTGCCAGTCCGCCGCCTCATAGTTCACCACGAAGGAGTAAATACCAGCCAGATTACCTGTGCCCCTCACCAGTGCGTCCTCGATCTCCTTGGAGACCGTCACCATTTTAAGCGCGTCTTCCATAGACATATTCAGGATAATATCCAGAATGGAAAACAGACCCATCAAAAATACTTCCGCCGACTTCGTACCCAATCCAAATACCGGAGCCAGGCATTCCATAAATTTCGCACGGAGCATGGACGTTCTGGCAACCTCATTCGGTCTGTCCGCACACAGTTCTTTCGTAATCACGGTATTAATCCACTTTTTTAATTCCCGCTGCCCCAGAATCGCCGCCGCATGACGGATGGAAGTTACCTGGGAATTGATCGCGATGTGGTTTACCATCTTGAGAAGTTCCACCACCAGGGCGGTATCGCGCCCGATGACATCCGCCGCCTTCGTCAGCTCGAAATCCGGCGCATTCACAATATTCATCAATTCCAGATAATTGATTTTCAAAGGGGAAACCTCATTTTCCCCCTTTGTGATCGGAATGCGGTAAAACTTGCCTTCAAAAAGGTAAAAATCATCGTCGTCTTTCAGGCGGTCAAAAATCTCCTGACTCTCAATGTTACTCACATATATTCTGATCTGCGGATACTGTCTTCTAAAATAGATCTTTACCTTGGAAAGATCCACCTCTTTCTGGTCTAAAATAACATAGTCCATCAGCTTAAGCAGCTCTCTGTTTTCTTCATACTGGTTTACGGGAAGCTTCGACATAGCCAGCTTATACCCTTTTTCTTTCAGCTGTGTAAAGCGGTTTCTGTAAGCCTCGTTGTTCTCCACCTCATTGTCAAACACAAGGACAACCCTGCCGCGAAACTCATCGCACTTTGACTCAAGATCTGAAAATACCGCAATATGACTCACCGGAATCAGCACATCCGTCCCCGGCGACAGCGTATCAATGCCGATATTATACACAACTTCCAGACCTTCAATCTCCGCAAGGCCGTTCGGACTGCTCGAGCCGAAAATTGGCGGATTCAAAAGACAGTTCTCCCTCTGTGAGGCCAGCGCGTAAGCCGAAACTTTCATATCCTTGTCAAAATACGGTATCAGTGTTGCCAGCATATCCGTTTCCCTCCCCCCAAATACCTTTCTCTGCCCGCAGTACAACTCGATTCCGCTCTGCCGCGTCTCACTCACGGGCTTATGTGTAGATTATAACAAAAAAATTCCTATAATTCTATAATTATTTAGTAAGTTTTCTTGTCAAGCCCCATTCTGACAATAATATTCTGAATCTTATGGTATACCAGCTTCTCATCCACCGTCAGAATCCTGCGGTTTTCCATAGTAATCTTTCCATTGATGATAACCGTATCCACCTCGGAACCGTTGGCGGAATAGGACAGCCCGGCAATCAGATTATTTCTGGGCGTGAGGGACGGCGTATTTAAGTCGAGAATCGCCAGATCGGCTTTTTTGCCCACTTCAATGGAACCGATTTCCTTCTCCAGCCCAAGCGCTTTTGCGCCATTGATGGTGGCAATGCGGAATCCCTCCTTCGCGCTGACGCACTGGGGCGTCTTTCCCGTGCCCTTGTGGATCAGCGTCAGCAGGCTTAACTCATGGAACATGTTCAGGCAGTTGTTGCTGGCCGCGCCGTCCGTCCCCAGACACACGTTGACGCCCTTTTCCAGCATTTTTGCAATAGGTGCAAAGCCATTCCCCAGCTTCATGTTGCTGGCAGGATTGGTTACAACGCTAACATTTTTCCTCTTTAATATATCAATATCCTCATCCGTCACCTGCACACAGTGCGCCGCGATAGCCGGCACATCAAAGATACCGCATTTCTCAGCCAGCGCAATCGGCGTACAGCCGTATTTCTCCTGAATCTGGGAAATCTCGCTCTCACTCTCCGAGAGATGGACATGAATGCCCATGTTCTCCCTTTTGGCCTCAGCCGCCACAATCTTTAAGAACTCGTCATCACAGGTATAAGGCGCATGGGGACCAAGCCGGAAGGTGAGCCGGTCGCAGTCTTTTGCGGCGTCTCTTTCCTCGTAAGCCTGACGCAGACGCATCTGCCCCGCCTCGTCATTGCCGCTCCCCACAAGACCACGGCAGATCACTGCACGCATGCCGGATTCCTTCACCGCCCGGGTGGTCTGGTGAATGTTCATCTGCATATCGTTAAAGCAGGTGGTTCCACTCTTCATCATCTCAATGATCGCCAGATTCGCACCCCAGTAGGTATCCTCATCCGTCATCTGCTGCTCAATCGGGTCAATGGTCCCGAAAAGCCAGTCCATAAAGGAAAGGTCATCCGCCACATTTCTCATAAAGGACATGTAGGAGTGGGTATGACAGTTAATCAGCCCCGGAATTACCAGTTTATCCGTGCCGTCAATCACCTTATCCGCGGTAAAGTCCGCCGGTTTTTCTCCAATCCCGGTTATTTTGTCCCCCTCTATATAAAGCGAAGTCTCCCGGACCACATCCTCCGTGCCTTCCGGCAGCACCACAAGGGCATTTTCAATCACAATTCCCATATTTTTCTCCCTTCTCCGTCACATTATTTATTGACAACGTTCCTCTCTTCCCCATCCAGAAACGCCTGTATATTTTTCACCACTTCGTCCACCAGACGTTCCCTCGCCTCTGTGCTCGCCCATGCCATATGGGGGGTAATAATCAGCTTCGTGCTGTCCTTGATCTCATTTAACGGATTATCCCTGCTGATGGGTTCTTTCTCCAGCACGTCAAGCCCTGCCGCGGCAATCTGTCCCTGCGTCAGCGCCTCGTAGAGCGCCTGCGTATCCACCACCGGCCCCCTCGCCACGTTGACAAGAACCGCTGTTTTTTTCATCTTGGCAAAAGCCGCTTTGTTGATAAGTCCCCTCGTCCTGTCACTCAGCGGACAGTGCAGGGACAAAACGTCCGACTGCGCAAGGAGTTCGTCAAACTCCACTCTCTCATACTCCGTACAGGCGCTCTTGCCGGAAGCGGAATAAAAAATCACCTTACAGCCCAGAGCCTGCGCAACCCTTGCGACTCCCCGGCCGATATTCCCCATGCCCACAATACCCCATGTCTTTCCGTCAAGTTCTCCAAACGGTCTGTCAAAGTTGGAGAAACGGTCCTGCGCGCCATATTCTCCTGATTTCACATAATTATCATAGTGAATCAGCTTTTCCTCAAGCGCCAGCGCCAGCAGAAGCGTGTGCTGCACCACTGCCGCCGTGCTGTAGTTTACCACGTTCGCAACCTTGATGCCGCGGCTTTTGCAGTATGCCAGATCCACATTATCAAAACCCGTCGCAAACAGGCAGATCAGTTTCACATTCGGCGCATCCTTAAGCGTATTCTCATTCATGGGCGCTTTGTTCGCGATGACAATATCCGCGTCCTTCACCCGCTCCGCCGTATTCTCCGCCACCGTATTCGGGTAGTACGTCACTTCCCCGAATTTTTCATAGCAGCTCACATCCACGTCCGTTCCCACGCTGTTGCGCTCCAACACCACCAGCTTCATAGGCACCTCCCATATTTTCCCGTTTTTCTTTCACTATAGCACAGAGACAGCAGAGATTCAATTCTTCTGCTCTGTCGTTTCCCGGCGGATCAGAATAGGGGTAATCACCCTGTGAACCGGCTCCTGCAAGGGAACTGGTTTCCTCTTCCTGCGCTCGTCCATCTGTTCCACAAGAAGACTCACTGCCTCGTAGGCCATTCTGTCAATCTGCTGCCCTACCGTACTGATAGGAATAACCGCCTCCCGGGAGATGGGCGAATCGTCAAAACCGACAATCCTGTAATCCTCGGGCAGAGAACCATACTTACGGATCAGAAAATTCAGAAGAATATTCGCGCGGGTGTCGCCGGAAACAAAAATCCCTTTCTTCATGCCGGAATAGGAAGTATCCAATTCCCTGAACACCTCGCCCAGACTTTCCTGCATCTCCTCAAAGCTGTCGCCCCGCTCAACATAGATCAGGCGGTGGTTCAGCTTTTTTTCCTCACAGATATCCAAAAATCCACGAATACGCCCATAAGCAGGCCGCTCCGGCGTCGTATCCGCCGTATTAATGTGTACAAGAATATCACAATTATGCCGTGCCAGCAGACTGGCTGCCTGCACACCGCCCATGTAGTTATCCGTATTGACACTGGACACATAGCGGTCCTCTCTCTCAATCGTCACAACAGGGATTGGCAACTTGGCCAGCTCCTCGGATGACAGCGTAAAGCTCATCACAATCAGCCCTTCGATATTGTACGCAAGAAGTTCCTGAATGTACTTCCGCTCCGTCTCCTCCTGTTCGTTGCCCAAAAAAACAAGAAACTTATAACCGAAATCTCCATAGGTCTGCAGAATGCGGTTGAGCATTTCCGAATAATAGTGATTCAGCATATTCGGGATAATGACGCCGATAAACTCTGTCTTTCCGTTCGCAAGAATCCTGGCCACTTTATTTTCCTTGTAATCCAGGTCAATAAGGGCATTTGATATAATTTCCTGATTGTCAAGGGTAAGGGAATCGGGGAAATTGAAGTACCGGGAAATGGTCGTTTTAGAAAAGCCCGTGTATTTCGCGATGTCATCAAACGTTACTTTTTTCTTTTTACCGTTATTTGCAGAACCCATAATACGCTTTCCGAAATCTTACTGTGTGTAATCCTTTCTATGAATAAATCCATCACAAAAATTATAGCAACAACCTGTGTAAAAAACAACACATAATCGGTTAAGTAACCGGTTTTGTAGAATATACATAAAAACAGTTTTTCCAATTTGTGTAACTTCCATAGAATTGCGAAAATTAAAGAGTTTCCGTTGACACACAGACTTTTTGATGCTACTATTGACTCACAAAGTAACCGGTTACTTAACCGGTTCTACCAGAGTAAAAACCAGATGACAAGGGGGACGACGTCATGAGAAGGAAAGCAGGAAAGAGGGCAGTCGCCACAGTGCTTGCGATGGCGCTTACCGCAATGCCCCTGACCGGATGCCGGTTTGGATTTGCGAGCGACCCTGACGACCCGAACCAGGTGGAGGAGAAGGTACCGATCGACACCTCCACCGACACATTTGCATACGATTCCAGTCTGAAAGGAACCAGTATTACACTGTTAAATTCCAAAGCGGAGATACAGGTCGCTCTGGAAGAAATGTCAGTCATGTTCGAAGAAAAGTCGGGTGTTCATGTAGAGGTTATGCCTGTCACGGATGGAGATTCCCCTTACACAAAGGTGGTAAGTCTGTATAACTCCGGCAACCCACCCACGCTATCTATTCTGGACACTACCGACGTGATCGCGCTGGCTGAGGAAAAGGCCGAAGACCTGACCGCTGAGGAATGGACGAAAGAAGCGGACGGTTATCTGACCGAGATAAACGGAAAAGTGTACAGCTTCCCCCTGTGTATAGAAGGCAGAGGCCTGATTTATAACAAGGCGGTGATCGAGAACGCACTCGGCGAACCCTTCGATCCCACTGCCATCAAGACACAGGACGATTTCACCGCACTTCTCGACCGGCTTGTGGCTGTAGGCATAGAAAAGCCTGTCTCTATGGCCAAGGAAGACTGGTCCCTGGGCGCGCATCAGCTGCAGTACATCTACGAGACCGCCGACGGCACCTCGGAGGGCGCGCAGGAGGTCATTGAACAGATCAAAAGCGGTGAGCTGGATCTGAACCATTATGATCGCCTGACAGAATTTCTGAATATGTTTGATATTCTAAAATCATACAATGTGG
Source organism: Lachnospiraceae bacterium UBA7143 (assembly GCA_002491905.1). Classification (GTDB taxonomy): domain Bacteria; phylum Bacillota; class Clostridia; order Lachnospirales; family Lachnospiraceae; genus UBA3282. Next base: position 21,044 of record DKWV01000057.1, read on the forward strand.
CGAAGGGCGACCCCCTCGGCGCGGACTATGATGAAATGGCAATCGACCTGGCGGACGGCAAGACAGCTTTCTGGTTTAACGGAAACTGGGCATGGCCGAATCTGCAGGAAGCAGGTGCGAAGAACGAGGATGCTTACGGCTTTCTGCCCTATTTCCTGAACAACGATGAAAGCGATTTTGCCAACCAGATGATTCAGGGATCCCCCTCCAAGCAGGTGATGCTGGACGGCGAAGTGGCGGATGACAGCCAGAAAGCGGCAGCGAAAGAATTTCTGAACTGGATTGTATACAGCGAGATCGGCCAGCAGATGCTGGTAAAAACCTGTAATGTGATCCCGCCCTTTTCAAATAATCCTTACGAGCCGGAAGATCCGCTCAGCAAAGATATCTACTTACATGTACAAAACGGTACGGCCTTCAACGCATCCGCCATCGTGCCAAATGACCACTGGGCGATTCTGGGTGCAGCGATGCAGAAATATCTGGCGGACAGAAGCGGCCGGGATGAGCTGATCCAGTCCATCGAGGAGTATTGGGCACAGCAGTAACTATATAATCAAAGGAAAGAGGGTAAGCAAATGGAATCAAAAAATAAAGGAAAAGATTTCTGTATTTTTGCACTGCCGGGCATGTTCTGTTTCTTTGCAGTTGTGATCATACCGTTTCTCTACGGTGTGTATCTGACCTTCACGGACTGGAACGGCGTAGCGCAGGATAAAAGCTTTATCGGCTTTACAAATTTTATAAGCGTGGTGCAGGATAAACTGTTCTGGTCATCACTGCTCCTAACATTCAAATATGTGATTGTGGTTGTGATTCTGGTAAACGTGATTGCCTTTGCCATTGCATATCTGCTGACAAGAGGTATCAAGGGACAGAATTTCTTCCGGGCCGGTTTCTTTACCCCGAACCTGATCGGCGGCATCGTGCTCGGATACATCTGGCAGTTCGTTTTCTCCAGAGTGTTCGTCAACATCGGTGAGAGCACCGGCTGGAACCTGTTTGAAATTTCATGGCTGTCAGATCCGAGTAAAGCTTTTGCAGCATTGGTCATGGTATCCGTATGGCAGTTATCCGGCTATATGATTCTGATCTATGTGGCGGGCTTCATGGGACTGAGCGAGGACGTTATGGAAGCTGCCAGTATCGACGGAGCGACTGGATGGGCGAAACTAAAAAATATCATCATGCCTCTTATGATGTCCTCCATCACAATCTGCCTTTTCCTGACTCTCTCGAGAGCATTCATGGTATACGACGTAAACCTCTCGCTGACATCAGGAGGTCCTTACGGAACCACAGAGATGGCGGCTATGCACGTATATGAAAAGGCATTTACATCCAGACAGTTCGGCGTAGGCCAGGCCGAGGCACTGATCTTATTCATTGTTGTGGCATGTATCAGCGGACTTCAGGTATATCTGACCAAGAAGCAGGAGGTGGAAGCATGACGAATCAGACGCAGGTAGGCGGAACGAAGGCAAAAGTGGTAAGGGCATTGACAATGGTCGGATTAATCATTATATTTATCGCATATATGTTTCCGTTCCTTATGGTAGTAATCAATTCCCTAAAGCAGAAAAGGGATATCATTAAGAGTCCGTTTTCCTGGCTCTACACGATCAAAGGACTTTCCTTTGACAACTTTGTGAAAGCTTTCACACAGATGGACTTTTTAAACGCGTTCAAAAATTCGCTGATTGTAACCTGCTGCGCAACCATTCTCGTGACGCTGCTTGCAGCCATGCTCGCATACTATATCGTTCGGAATAAAAACATCATCTCAGGCGCAACCTTCGCGCTGATGGTGGCTTCCATGATCATTCCTTTTCAGGCGATCATGATTCCGCTTGTAAGCATCTACGGCGGCACTTTGAATGTTTTAAATCACAGGATTACCCTGATTTTTATGCACACCGGGTTTTCTATGGCAATGTCCGTCTTTATGTTCCACGGCTTCATCAAGGGGAATGTCCCGATCGCGCTGGAGGAGGCCGCGTATCTGGAGGGATGCACCCACTCGCAGACATTCTTTAAAATTGTGCTTCCTCTGCTTAAGCCGACCATCTCGACAATGGTGATATTAAACTCGTTGGCTTTCTGGAACGATTTCCTTCTGCCGTCGCTGGTACTGACGGATAAGAAGCTTTTGACACTGCCGCTGTCCACCTACAGTTTTTACGGAACCTACTCTGCTGACTATGGCACGATTATGGCTGGACTGTTGTTGTGTGTACTGCCAATCCTCATTCTCTACGTGGTACTGCAGAAGCAGATTATCGGCGGTGTTGTCGCAGGGGCAGTCAAGTAAACTAGCGGCTGTTTCCAAAACCAAAATGTGCATGACGAAAGGATATGGATGGTGATGAAATCTGACCGCATACATTTGAAAGCGCCCGGAAACTGGATCAACGATCCGAACGGATTTATCTATTATAAGGGGAAATACCATCTCTTTTATCAATATTTCCCTTACGCGCCCGTATGGGGAACCATGCACTGGGGGCACGCGGTAAGCGAGGATCTGGTGCGCTGGGAGCATCTGGGAACCGCGCTTTTCCCCACACAGTACGCGGACCAGAACGGCTGTTTTTCAGGCAGTGCGATAGAGCATGACGGACAGATGTATCTATATTATACGGGCGTTCACTATTTCAGTCCGGATCCCGCCAATATCCACCACTGTCTCAATGATGACTTTGAGGCTGCCCAGCTTATGCTCACCTCAGAGGACGGTTTCACTTTTGACAATTTCGGCGGGAAAAAAACAGCCCTTCCTCCCATCATGAACAGCCAGTTTGGGCACCGGACGCATACCAGAGATCCCAAAGTATGGCGGGGCAAAGACGCATGGTATATGGTGCTTGGCAGTTCGACAGCGGACAGCAGAGGTCAGCTCCTTTTCTATAAAAGCGAGAACCTTACCGACTGGACATTTGTGAATACCGCATCCAAAGGAAAAAATTGGGGCTGGATGTGGGAATGCCCGGATTACTTTGAAGTGAATGGCGGCCAGATACTGATCATTTCCCCTATGGGGCTTTTACAGGAAGCCCCTATGGAGGAAAACCACACGATCTGTATGCCGGTAGCCTTCGACGAAAAAACCTGCTCCATGAAAATACCCGACGAATATCAATATCTGGATTACGGGCTTGATCTGTACACACCCCAGACCACCTTGGACGAAGCGGGCCGGAGAGTTCTGGTGGCCTGGCTGCGGATGCCGGAGGCGGTAGACAACGAGTGGCGTGGTATGTTCTGTATTCCAAGAGTAGTGGAATACAAAGACGGCCACATCTGTTTCCGTGTGCATCCTCACATTGAAAACAGGTACACGAAAAAAATTACCTGCCCGGCTTTGGCGAACGCCGCAGAATACCGGGTAAGCTTTGACCTGGAAGACGGACAATCCGCTGTCATTGGCGGTTATCGGATCCTTCGCCAAAACGGCAGGATCTGCACAGACAGAAGCGCCGTCTTCCCCCAGAACGAAAAATTCAGCACACAGGCGTCCACCCCTCCCATAAAAGAGGGCTGCCATCTGGATATCTACGTAGGCAATCATATTATTGAAATCTTCGTCAACCGCGGAGAATATGTGATCACCAACGCCGTCTATGGACTGACGGATGAAATAGACGCGGAAGCCGTAACCGGGCTTGAAATATATACCCTGGAATAACAGATTTCAGACATGCAGGAACGCCCTGCCGGATATTATAAGGAGAGAACAGTCATGACAAAAGCAAATGCAGACGAGATTTTCAACAAAAGACTGGAGAGACATCATGACGAACTAAAATGGCTTTACATGGAACTCTACGACAACGATTCCATGTTTGCGGAGCTGTGCACAAATATGTATCTGTTTTACCGCGACCGCCGCAATCCGCTAAAGGCAAGAGATAAAATAAGGGAAAATGACCCTTGCTGGTTTCGAAAAAACGACATGCTTGGCATGATGCTCTACATCGATAACTTTGCCGGAAATTTGAAGGGAGTGGAACAAAAACTTTCCTATTTCAAAGACTGCAATGTCAATTATATCCATCTGATGCCTTTCCTTGATTCTCCGAAGGAACACTCCGACGGCGGTTATGCGGTAGCGAATTTCAGAAAAGTGCGGCCGGATCTTGGAACGATGAAAGATCTGGCCAGGCTGGCGGATGTATGCCATGAAAAGGGGCTGAATCTCTGCATGGATTTCGTGATGAACCATACTTCCGAGGAACATGAATGGGCTGTGCGCGCAAGAGAAGGCGACGGCGAATATATGAGCCGCTATTTTTTCTATGACAATTATGATATTCCGGCTCAATTTGAAAAGACTGTGCCTCAGGTATTTCCCACCACGGCGCCGGGGAATTTTACTTATCTGCCGGAAATTGGACACTATGTAATGACCTCCTTTTACCCTTACCAGTGGGACCTGAACTACAAGAATCCCCGAGTGTTCAACGAAATGATGTATAACTTCCTCTTTTTCGCCAATCAGGGCATGGACGTCATCCGTATTGACGCAGTGCCTTATATCTGGAAAGAACTGGGAACAAGCTGCCGAAATTTGAAACAGGTACACACCATCGTGCGCATGATGCGCATGATTGGCGAGATTATCTGCCCCAGCGTCCTGCTGCTTGGTGAGGTCGTAATGGAGCCGGAGAAGGTCGTCCCCTATTTCGGGACGGTAGAAAAACCGGAGTGCCACATGCTCTACAATGTAACAACTATGGCAACCACATGGAACAGTGTCGCAACGAGGGATATCCGTCTACTGAAGCGGCAGATGGACATCGTAAACAATCTGCCCGGCGAGTATACCTTCCTCAACTATCTCCGCTGCCATGACGATATCGGCTGGGGACTTGACTATCCCTTCCTGACGCAGTGGGAAATGCGGGAAGTGCCTCATAAACGGTTCCTAAATGATTATTTTACAGGCAAAATCCCGGGAAGCGTCAGCCGCGGGGAACTGTACAATGACGATCCGGTGACACAGGATGCGAGATTCTGTGGAACAACAGCCTCCATGTGCGGTATTGAAAGCGCGGAGTATGAAAAAGATCAGGTTAAATGGGAGGCAGCAATCGGGCTGGATATTATGCTACATGCCTACATGCTGTCACAATCCGGGATCCCCATGCTTTACAGCGGCGATGAAATCGGGCAGCTCAACGATTATTCCTACAGGGAGGAACCTGAAAAAGCAGCCGATTCCCGCTACATTCACCGTGGGAAATTCCGCTGGGATCTTGCGGAACAGAGAAAGGATAAAAAAAGCCTTCAGGGACGGATCTTTGACGCATTAACCCGCCTTGAGCAAATCCGAAAACAGGAACCGGTCTTTGATGCCTCCGCCAGAGTCTGCACCTACGATGTGCACAACAACTCCATTCTCTGCATTACGCGGGAAGCTGCCGGTGACAAATTTTTCGGAATCTATAATTTTGCTGACCAGCCGGAGACAGCGTGGATGCAGGAGGATGGTCCGTACACAGACCTTTTAACGGGAATGGACATCACACTCCATGATCTTACTGTGCCGGGACACGGATTTTACTGGGTGAAAAAACAATAAGTTTAGGGCAGCCGCATACCACGGCTGCCCTTTCTTCGTCCATCATAATATCAAAATCCTGACGGTCAAAACTAACTCACATAGTTGTCAAAATATCCCTGAATCAAAACCACCGGCGTTCCCTTGTCTCCCGAACCGCTTGTCAGATCACACAGAGAACCGATCAGGTCAGTCAGCCGCCTGGGAGTCGTGCCCTGGGATGCCATATCGCCTACCAGATTGTCCTTCTTCTCCCTGATACGGTCAGAGATCGCTTCCTTGAGCGCCTCACCAGACAAATCCTTAAAATCGTTATCCGCCAGATATTTTAATTTCACTTCATTGGGCGTACCCTCTAACCCCGGCGTGCTGGCAGGAGAAACGCAAGGGTCTGCAAGCTCCCATATTTTTCCTACGGGATCTTTAAACGCGCCGTCACCGTACACCATAACTTCTACATGTTTGCCGGTTCTGTCAAGAATTACCTTTTGAATATCCAGCACCAGATCGGTACACTCCCTCGGGAACAGCTTGATCGTGTCCTCGGTGGACTTATTGGAGCCAAGCAGACCGTATTTCTCGTTGCACCCACTTCCGTTTACAGGCTGGTTAAGGATATCGTCCAGACCAACCACTGCTTCCGCCCCTGCTTCCCTGAGAAGTCTCTTCGTGCGTGCCCTCGTGTGGATATCACAGTTTATCACCTTTTTTGTGTAAGGAAGAATACTGCGGCAGTCGTTCGCGAAGATAACCTCCACCTCCGCGCCCGCTCCTTTGATCAATTCTTCATAATACGCCACATAATCCACCCCTGTAAACGGATGTTTATTCTCCCCAAAAAGTTCACGGTACTTTTCCAGTGTCAATACATCGCTGTAAGGATTGATCTTCGCCTGATCCAACTGATCCAGTGAGACAAGTTCGTTGCCCACTTCATCGCTGGGATAGCTGAGCATCAGCACGATCTTCTTCGCTCCCATTGCGATTCCTCTCAAGCAGATCGCAAAGCGGTTTCTTGATAAAATAGGAAAAATAACGCCAATCGTCTCACCGCCGAGTTTTTCCTTCACATCCTGGGCAATCGCCTCCACCGACGCATAATTGCCCTGCGCCCTCGCCACAATGGACTCCGTCACCGCGATCACATCCCTGTCGCGGATCTCAAATCCCTCCGCCTCGGACGCTTCCATAACACTGTCCACAACAATCTTTGTCAGATCGTCTCCCTGCCTGATGATCGGGCAGCGTATACCCCTCGATACAGTTCCCACTTTTCTTTCCATCTGTTAATCCCTTCTCTCCTGCGTATTATTTTTCTCTGAACAGCAGACAAAACCGTCCACACATATACCCTCTCTTATTTTTACAAAAATGATCTGAAAAATCAATAAAATACAGCAATAAAATATAAAAACCTCTTGACCCTAACGCAACGGTATAGTATACAGTGGTTTTATCAGGAACAGGAAATCATCTGATTTTGGGAGGAAAACATGAGAACGGTGAAGGAACTTTCAGACATCACAGGTATCAGCGTGCGCACGCTTCACTACTACGACGAGATCGGGCTGCTTACGCCCACGGCAAAAAGTGAAGCGGGATACCGGCTTTATGACGATAAAGCGCTGGAAACTTTACAGCAGATTTTGTTTTTCCGCGANNATCTGTTAATCCCTTCTCTCCTGCAAAATAACTTCCTAATGAACAGGCAGTACATTCTCCGCCATCCTCTCTTATTTTTACAAAAAAGATGGGAAAAATCAATAAATTACCGTAACAAAATATAAAAATCTCTTGACCCTCACACTGCGTCATAGTGTACAGTGTACTTATCGGGAACAGGAAACCATCTGAAATGGAGGAAAACATGAGAACGGTAAAGGAACTTTCAGACCTCACAGGTATCAGCGTGCGCACACTCCACTACTACGACCAGATCGGGCTGCTTACCCCCACGGCGAAAAGTGAAGCGGGATAC
>DKWV01000057.1:28632-31510 GCA_002491905.1 Lachnospiraceae bacterium UBA7143
ACAGCAGATTTTGTTTTTCCGCGAGTTTGATCTTCCCCTGAAAAAAATCAGAGCCATTGTGAAAGGCCTCGCTCTTGACAAAAACCAGATATTACAGATGCAAAGAGAAATGCTGGTGGCGCAAAAAACGCGCACAGAGCGTTTGATCGCCGGCATTGACGATATTTTGAAAGGAGAAAACCAAATGGATTTCGCGATTTTTAACAGGACGGAAATAGAGGAAATGTTCGACGCCATGTTCACACAGATGCCGGAACATTTCAAGCAGATCGCCATTGATGAATTTGGCGGCGCGGACAAATGGAAGGCACATTATATTGAGGTGCTGTCATCGGAGCAGATGCAGAAAGCCTATGCAAAGATCGTCGAGTGGTACGGCGGAAAAGAAGCTTACCAGAACGCCGTCAGACAGCCGATGAGCAAGGAAGTGGCGAAAAGCTACCAGCAAAGAATCGATGCCATCCAGCATAAACTGGCCGCAAAGCGCGGCTGCCCTGTAGATTCCTTCGAAGTCAAGGAGATCGTGGGCGAGTACGGTTTCGTGGTGAAACAGGCATCCGGCCTCAAAAAGGAACGAGAATTTATGCTCGCCTACGCGGACTTCTACCGCAAAGAACCCTTGCAGTCCAAACTGGACGGGGAGTACGGGGAGGGAACCGCTGCATTCTTTGCCGAGGCGATTGAGACATTCTATCAGAAGTAAAAAATTGCCCTGCACGGGAAGGCAGGGCAGCCGCTTATCCCGGCTGCCCCTCCCTTATACCTGTTACCACCGCGAGAAAAACAGCCCTGCAAGCGGTGACAGCACCACCATAATCACGGAAAACGTAAAGGATTCCATAGAAATCAGCGTGGCCCTCTGCTCTGAAGGAAACATATCCTGCAGAATCGTGTTCGTCCTCACCTGCAGCGCGTCATCGGCAAACGCTGCAATAAAACCGCCCAGCGTCATAAGCAGATACCACCCAGAATGCTCCACAATCACTCCCAGCAGCACCAGCGCCGCCGTGACCGCAAACACATTCCTGTACCGCATCCCTTTCCACTGCAAAATGATCTTTGCCCCAAGGATGCCTCCCATTTCCATAAAGAACAAGGCAAACCCCAGCACCCAGCCCGGCATTCCCGCCGCCGGGAGTTTTGCCTGCAGGAAAAACAATAATAAAATATCCGCCGCACCGACAAACGAATTGGCAAACATAAGGGCGATCGCTTTTCTTTCCCTTTTCATAAAAGACAGACTGGATACCACGCATTGTATCAGCGCGCTTTTGACTGAAGCAGTCAGTTCCGTCTCCCGACTCTCTTCCCCGTCACTTACCCTCGCTTCATATAAGGAAAAAAGAATCCCAATCTGAACCGCAGACATCAAAATATCCGTGCCATACGCCGTCCTGTGCCCGATCAGCAGCGCAAATCCCGCGCACATCGTCGATACGCCGCTGCAGAGCCGGTAAATGATCAGCTGGTTCGACGCATATTTTTCGTAGTATGCCTCCCTCTGCACCAGCTTCAGAGAATCGTAGGCGAGCGCATCCCCCGATCCGGACGCGAAATTATAGCTTGCGGCGTGAAACGCAAGAGAGATGCACACCATAAATAAATTGCCGGAAAATATCATGACCGCATTTCCGATCATCCGCAAGAGACTGCTCAAAACCAGCATTTTCTTCCTGCCAAATAAATCGGCCAAAACACCCGAGGGAATCTCCAGCAAAAGACTCGTTATGTGGAAAACCGTCTCCGCAAGACCAATCTGTGCAAGGCTGTAGCCCCTCGCCGCAAGAATCGCCACCCATGCCCCCGTCAGCGACAGATTTCCCACTACGGCTGACAGGTATAATCCTGTTATCTGTTTCTTAATTTTAAGCATAAAAAACCTCCTTAGCTTTTCATTGTCAAAAAGGTAAGGAGATAATACTTCCTAAAAAAAGGCACACTATCCCCCTAGAGGGGAAAAATGCTTCCTTTTTGAAGTTGTAAATTTATGCTTTTCCAGATCATAAATATAACCTCATACAATGCCGTTCCTGTTAACAAATTATATATGGTTCACTCCAAAATGTCAATTTTTTTCCTTTTTCGCGAAAATACCCATTTCCAACACCATCATATTTTATCCTTGCCCGGGTGCTTCCTTAGGGCAAGTTTTACGACACGGGTTCGGTTATATCTCTGTATCATGACAAACACCAGATCAAAAGCCGCGCCGCATACGGATGTTATGAGAAATACGCCAAACGAGCCAAACCATTTAACCGCAGCCATTGGCAGAAAACTGAGTACCATATTTGTCTCGTGCACCAGTTCCGCCTGACACATTGCCTGCGCGATTTCATCCCACGAATGGTTCTGAATGGAAAACATTTCTGGACTATAGGTAGGCATTTTATCTTTCCACGTTTTAACCTTCAGAAATTGATATACCCTTTGCTCCCATGAACGGATTTGATACCATTTTTTCGTATAGTCAGCCCGATTGTTCATGATAACATTATAGAGCAATCCGACCAATAACCTCATCCCAAAATGATAGGCTGTCGTGCCAAAGGTGATTGCCAATGTCAGATATATATCCCCATCCAGGCAACGATACAATATGGCTGCTATGACAGTTGCTGCAAAGCAAAATATGGTTACTAGACGCATCGTCGTTTTAGGCATTTTCATATTCCCCTTCTGCCTGAAATCAAAATCAAGTCTTTCTCACTACTGGCAGCATCAGGCACAACACCCTTTCATGTATTTACCAACGGTCTCTTTTGTCATTTCGTACTTTTCCGCACATTTTTCTATAATAACGTCATCAGAAATGCCTAATTCCTTACATGTTTGTATCAAGGCACGTATTCCTTTTTCTATCCCCTTTTCTATCCCC
>DKWV01000057.1:31843-38699 GCA_002491905.1 Lachnospiraceae bacterium UBA7143
CTTTTCTATCCCCTTTTCTATCCCTTCATCAAATCCTTCCTGCCTCATATCCTCAAACGCTTTGCACATATTGTATCTCTCCTCCCCCTCTTCAAGCACTTTACATTTCTCCGGTATCCTTATATTCGCCACCACTTCCAACATGTTTCTTGTGTCGCTGTCTATTCTGCTGTATGCTTCCCGGTTCTCTTCCATTACCTCTCGAAGTTTTACTTTATCTTTTGCATACCTTACTGTCTCAAAGACCTGACGCAGACCTGTTTTGTATTCATCGAATGTATCGTGCTCATGGCAGTCGTACAGATTCAGTCTGTAGTTAGTCACATATGCCTTTAATTCCTCATCTATATCCAGCAGATCATACAGGCATCTCGCGCCGTCCCATGCGCCGTCTATTCCAAAATACACTACCAGCGTTATGATTGGCGCATATTTTTCATTCTTCTTCATACCTGATAAATATTCATTCCTGTCTTTCAGATCATTCACTTGCGCATGTGCACGTTTCCTACTTCTCCACTGCTTTCGGTATCCGATACTCTCTGAAAGCATATTTCTCAACACCATTCGGTAGTCTATATAGTTTTGATTCTCCACTACAAAAATTTGCAGCTTTTTTCCCTTCCAGATACGCGTCTTATCTACAATCGTCTTAATGTTTTCAGTTCCGTCCCCTTTACCAAGGAGTACCGCCTGTGAATCCTCCGGTTCCAATTCTTCTGGCTTTACAATCTGCCTTCCGTTAAATAGTGCACCGTTTATCTGGTCTGCAAATCTTCTGTCATCATCCAGATAATCAAACTGATATTCATCCTTTTTTCCCATCAGTCTTCCTCCCCTATACTGTTTTTCATATAAGGGATTCAGGCTCCATGATGTGTCATACAGATATATCAGAATTTCAGATTCCCAGATATGTTATTTCAACCATAACACAGACGATATGCTTTGTAAAGTGAAAATATCGGTTACCTGCGGTTGTATTCACAAACCAATTCTGTAAATATCTGCCAGTTCATTTTCAAAGGAAAAACTCCGCTCATACATGCCGCCGTTTTTCTGTATGACTTTGACAGACGCGGCATTCTCTTTTTCAACAGAAATATGCAGTTCTTTCATTCCTGCCTCTTTTGCCACCCGAAGAATCCGGCACAGCATTTCTGTCGCATAACCTTTCCCTCTTTCGGAGGGGCGCACGCTGTATCCGCAATTTCCCAAATCCTTCAAAAAATCATTCAGCGTATGTCTTAAATCAATGATTCCTATTATTTTTCCGTCACTTTTCCTTATCGCAAAAAAGGTGTCCGTGACCACCCAGTTTTCACTGACCGTTTCCGGGTCGGTATTTTGCGTTACAGAAGCCAGCCATTCCTCATAGTTCTCTGTCTTGTCAAAAAGCTCACTGCCGTAAATAATCTTTTCCCCGCGCTGAAAGTGCTCCTCACGGTATGCAAGCGCCTGTACCTTTAATTCCAATGTGGGTCTTACCAAACAAATTTCGTTACTCTCCATGCGAAACCTCCGATAGTAATAGTCTTTTTATTTCGGTTATGATCTGGTTGGAAATATCCCGATCCATTTCCATCAGCCTGCTGTACATCCGCACACCCTGATATGCAAACACGAGTATATGAAAAACGGATTCCGGATTTACGGGTTTAAATTCTTTTGTGCCTATTCCATAGTTGATGAGTGCCGTCCATGCAGCTTTTGAAATTTCATACTGCTTTTTTACGGCGTTATCTTCTTTAGAGATCGCCGGATCGCTGTAATATTCGCAGATGGCAAGGCTGAAAGAGTTTTCGCTGTCATTCATTTCTCTCTCATATTTTAAAAGAAGCTCCTCCAGGATCACAACTGCCGGTACATGGTTCTCCATCCTGGAAAATACCTCGTTTTTCTGCCGATCGGAAAAAGCATCGACAATCTCCAGAAAAATCTGCTCGGTACTTTCGTAATGGCGATACAACCCGCCTCTGCTCAGACCTGTCCCCTCGCAGATATCTTTCATGGTGACCTCTTTAAATCCCTTTTTCGCAAACAGTCTGTATGCCCTGTCCCGAATATCCTGTCTTGTCCTGTCCCCTCTCAAACTCATGTGCATCCTCCATGTCAAAGCGGTTTCACTCGTTACCCGTTTCATTTTGCAACACTTGTGTCGCTTTCTATTATGCGCCACGCGTGTCGCATTGTCAAGAATTATTTTTTATATTTAATGGCAGAAGGATTGACAGAAAATCATAGCTCTGCTATATTATAAATCAATTTATAGTAAATATATTTATAGTATGGAGAAAAATTCGATGCCAAGCAGTCCTAAAATACCAAAAGAGCTGATCCTACAAACCGCTTTAGACTTATTGATTGAAGACGGCTACAGCAATGTAACGATCAAAGCTGTGGCAGAAAGACTAAACAGCTCCACCCAACCCATTTCATGGCATTTCGGCAGCATGAACGGATTTCGAAAATCCCTCGCGGAATATGCCCTGTCTTATGCAAACGAAAAAATGAAACCCGTATCAAAAAACAGCGTTACCGCATTTACAGAAATTGGCAGCGCTTATATTGACATTGCTTTTGATATGCCCCATCTGTTCAAATACCTTTATTTAAACGGGGGAAGCGATTACTGCGCAGGAACCTTCGAGGCATTCCTCTCCACAGTCAATAATCCGGGAATCATTCGGGAGACAGCCGCTTTTTTCCATATCACCGACGAAAAAGCCGCCGAATATCTCTCCAACACCGTAATCTACTCACACGGTCTTCTTGCTCTTGTGGTATCGGGCGTTTTAACGGCGGACCGGCAGACGGTAAGGGATAAAATCAACGGCGCTGGCTTCGCCTTTCTGTCACAGGCAGGCGGAGACACTGAAAAAGCCGCGAGGGCAGACAATTATCTGCTTCCGCCACGAAATTAGGAGGCGAGAACGACACCATGTATGCAAACAAAATTTTACCTGTTGTATTTGTACTGTTGGCTGTTTTGACCTGGATTTTACCGCCGTTTAAGACAAAGATTAAACACGACAGTAAAGGAATCGGAGAAAAGGTCTTTCTCACCGTCGGCGGTGTCAGACAGGGAATGATCATCAGGGGAAATGATATCGAAAACCCCGTACTGCTTTTTTTGTCCGGCGGTCCGGGAATCCCTGAGTATTTTTTAGATATGCAATACCCGACCTGTTTAGAAGATGAGTTTACCGTCTGCTTCCTCGACTGGCGCGGCACGGGACTGTCTTACGGAAAGTCTGTTCCGCCCGAAAGCATGACACATGCGCAATTCCTTGCCGACACGTTTGAGGTGACAGAGTATTTACGTAAGCGGTTCCAGACAGATCGAATTTATCTCGCCGCCCATTCTTTCGGCACGTCAATCGGCATACAGGCTGTTGCCGAACGCCCGGAACTGTATAAAGGCTACATAGCGGTAAGCCAGATCGCTGACCAGCCGCGCTCGGAACAGCTCGCCTACAGACATATGCTTTCCCTTTGCGAGCAGACGGGAAAACGCTCCCTTCTCAGGCGATTAAAACGTCACCCTTTCAACGCGAAAAGTTATTTTACTTCCGGAACAAGAGATCAGTCGATGCACACACTCGGCGTCGGAACGACGAGACGCATGAAATCCGTGATTACAGGCATATTTTTCCCGTCGCTTCGCATGACGGATTACACAGTAAAAGAACGAATTAATATCTGGCGCGGGAAATCCTTTACAAACCGCACGATGCGGGATGTGTTTTCCTTTTCCGCTTTTGAGGCTGTAAAAAGTGTCGATGTGCCCGTCCATTTTCTGGCAGGAAGGCATGACGAAACCTGCTGCTATGAACTGCAAAATGAATACTTCGATTTTTTGGAAGCGCCTGAAAAGTATTTTTATACTTTTAACAGTTCTGCACACAGCCCACTTTTTGAGGAACCCGAACGAACCGCGGAAATTATAAAATTTATTAAACGCTAAACCGTTTATAAATGAAACTGTTCCACCGTGTCCTGCAGGGAGGCCACGCTCTTCATGACATCCTTCGTCTCCTCGGACACACTCTCACTTGCATTCGTAATCATCTGCAGATTTTCATTGACAGACTGAACGGCCTCGTCCAGCTCCTTCTGGGAGGCATCGATCGTATTGATAATCTGGTTAATGCCGTCGACAGATGTGTTCAGGTTCTCAATATGCGTTCCCAGCACGTTGCTGACCTTAACATAATAATCCGCATCCTCCCTGTAATTGTCCGCCAGTACTTCCAGCTTGTCATAATCCTTTAAAACAATTTCGTCTAAGAAAGCAACGATCCTGTTGCTCTCGTCGGAAAGCTTCTTTACGCTTGCCGTCACCTTCCCGACCAGTTTGTTTACTTTCTCGATCTCATTCCCTGTCGTCGTGCTTAACTGTTTGATCTCGTCCGCCACCACAGCAAACCCTTTTCCTGCCTCACCGGCTCTCGCCGCCTCTATGGACGCGTTGAGCGCCAGCAGATTCGTCTGCTGCGCAATGGCGCTGATCGCCTCAGACACTTCCACAATCTTTTCGATTTCCTTCGTCTCCTCAATGGCGCTTTCAAGATTCTGCTTACTGTTCATGGTAATGTTGATGGCATTCTTCTTATCATCGAGCAGTTCGGGAACCATCTGTTCCACCCGTGTAATAATCTCCTGCGCCCGGGCAGTGATAGTATGGGCGCTCCCCGCCAGTTCTTTTACAGCCTCCGCCACATCGCTGCAGTTCTTATCCATGTCGCTGATACTGGCCGTCTGCGTGGCCACACTGGCCCCGGTCTCTTCCATGACTGCGCTGATCTCCATGATGTTGCCGTTCATATCCGACACATGACCGTCCGTCTCCGATATCATATTCTGGATCAGCACGGTCTCCTGCTGCGTCTTCTGTATCGTCGAAACCACCCGGTTCTCCAGTTCTTCAATGAGATAACCGATTTCCCTGACTTCCTTTTTCTCCTCCGCGCAGTTCTTCGTCCCGATTACTTTCTCCCTGATGAAAGCTTTCATCACCGCCATCGGCTTTAACAGGCGGCTGATCACGATATTCAGCAGGATAATAAACACCGCGAGCAGAACAATATCCACCGCCAACGGGACCATCAGATTATTCCAGACCTCACGGCTGATCACGGAAACCGGCTGCGTAATGCCGATCCGCCACCCCGTCGTCTGCACCTCATGCACGGCGACATATTTGGACACGCCGTCATAATCCTGAAAAACAGACACGCCCTCCCCGTTAAGGTCAATGTCCAGTGCATCTGTCAAAACTGTATTTCCTTCCTCCTTCGGCAGATAAGCTTCATTTTCATGGGTAATCACGCTGTTATCCCCAGCCAGAAGGAATGTCTGCACACTTTCGTCCGTCCCTATGCCCTGTACCATTTCAATCAGGCTGTCGATGGTGATATCCGCGAGAATCACCGCCTGCTCCCCGTCAAGGGTAAAAGGCTCCGCTATAGAAACAATCATCTGTCCTGTCGCAAAATCCGTGTAGGGCTCCGTATAAATCAGTCCGCCCGTTCCCACCGCGTCTGTCCACCAGCCTCTTGTGGTCGGATCTAAATCCAGAGTGGAATGATCCGCAGGGAAAACGCCTCCGTCGTAGCCCAAACAGCAGTAATACATCAGGGCATCCGCATTCTGGGAGAGATTGGCTCCCAGATAATTCATGACCGTCTCCATATCATCCCCGTCCATTGTCTCAAGCCCGCTCTTCATCGTATCGACGATTTTCGCCTGCCTGACCAGCCACTCGTTCATCAGTTCACTGGCATTCTCCGCCTCTTCCATAAGCGTATTGTGACCGTTCGTAATCAGCACATTTCTCATCACGACGCTGTTGAGCGTAGCCGTCACCGCTATGATCACTGCGGTGCAGACCGCCACGTAAGAAATAATGTTTCCCTTAATGCTTCCCCAAAAGCTGTTCTTTACCGTTTTGTCCATCTGTCTCGCCTCTTTGTATTTTTGTATGTTGGTTTCTTTCTTAATTTTTTATTTTATTATGTTTTCCCCAAAAAGAAAAGAGGATTGGCAAAAACGTCAGTTTTTTGGCAAGAACGTCAGGCGAGGTTTGAAAAATATCTCTTTTTATGATATGGTTCTATTGGATTTTGGTACGAAATTGAGGTGAAACTGATTTGAAGATCGCTTTAGTGGATGACGAGCAGAAATATCTGGACGAAATGGCTGAACTTATCCATGATTTTGGCAAGCAGCATCGCTGTCAGATAGAAACCGTTCCCTTCTTAAACGGGGAGGCTTTCCTTAAGGCATTTGAGGACGGCGGCTTTGCCGCTGTATTTATGGATATTTACATGGACGGCATGGACGGTGTCGCCGCCGCAATAAAAATGCGGGGCGTAGACAGCAGGTGCGTCCTTGTGTTCCTGACCTCCAGCATGGACTTCATGCCGGACGCTTTTTCCTGCCACGCCTTTGAATATATCACCAAGCCATTCTCCCGGCAGCGCATCTTCCAGGTCCTCACCGACATGCTGGAAGTGATTCCTCCGATGCAAAAATACATAGAGGTAACCAATGACAGAAAAACGGTTCGGCTATTCCTGTATGAGATTGCCTCCGTCGTCACGGACGCACACTATCTTGACATCAGCCTGACTGGCGGGGAAACACTGCACTGCCGCATGACCATGCCGGAATTTGTGAATCTTACAGGCGGGGATTCCCGTTTCCTTGCCGTCAATAAGGGTATCATGGTAAACGCCGGCTGCATCCTTGAATTTACGGACAACTGCTGTGTGCTGGAAAACGGCGCAAAGCTGCCAATCCGTGTGCGGGACCGCCTGAAAATCGAACAGGCGGCGAGGGATTACAATTTCAG
>DKWV01000057.1:39065-47430 GCA_002491905.1 Lachnospiraceae bacterium UBA7143
TGCTTTTGGTACTGCTTCCTTCGGGGGCATCCTGCTATTATGTAATGAAGAACCAGATGAAGTACACCCTGCGTAAGACAGCCGCACTATTCACGGCTGTCCTGCTCCCATACGCTATCCTCTGCTCCGCTTTAAGCGTCATGCTGCGGATTGATGTAAATATCATCCTCCTGCCGTCCCTCATCCTGTTCTTTTTCCCATACCGCTGCACCGTGACGGCAAGCCTGCCAAAATGCCTTGCCGTCTATGTGGGTGTTTGTGCCGTCCATACCTTTCCGGCACAGTTCGCCTATGCCCTTGACGCCTTTCTTCATCCGGTGTCGGGTGCAGCGGACTTCTCCGTGGAAGCGGCTTTTTTCAGGCTTTTACTTTCCTGTCTGGTTGCCGCCGCTTTCGCACAGCCTGCCTGCGGGCTTTTTTTCAGGATCATCGACTGTCTGGACACTCCAAAGATATGGTATTCCGCCGCCATATTGTCCTCTGTCTTTCTGTTCTTCAATATAGCGGCTGTCCCCCGGTCCTACAGCACCCTCCATACGGGGCGTATGTTTTCCCTTTTCCTGCTGCTGGAGATCTGCCTGTTTGCAATCCTTACAACAATTTATGTGCTTCTTTACCTGGGTACAAGCGTTATGCTGGAACACGCCGAGCTGAAGGAACACACGCAGCTTCTTGAAATGCAGGCACGCCAGTACCGGGCATTGCAGGAGCACATGCGCCAGACCGCACAGCTTCGCCATGACTTCCGCCACTCCGTGCACCTGCTCTCCTCCCTTGCGGAAAACGGGGACATCGACAGCATCCGGGCACATCTTGCCGCATATGAAGCCAGCCTTGCGGAAAACACAATCGTAAACTACTGCGTCAATGCCGCACTGAACGCGCTGTTTGGCTATTACCATGAAATAGCTGTTTCTGCAGGCATAGACACGGACTGGCACATCGAGCTGCCGGAGCCATTGCCTGCTACCGAGCTTGACATGGTTTCCCTGTTCGGGAACCTGATGGAAAACGCCATCGACGGATGCCGCACCGTGCAATCGGGTCAGCGGTATTTCTGCCTGACCACGCAGATTCGTCACGGCAACAGGCTGTATATTGTCTCCACCAACAACTTTGACGGCAGGGTGCGGAAGGGGAAGGAGGGCTATCGCTCCACGAAACACAGCGGATATGGGATCGGGCTTACCGCTATAGCCGCGGCAGCGGAAAAGTACGGCGGCTCGGCACAGGTCTCCAACAGCGATACGGAATTTTTTGTAGATGTAGTGCTGAAAATATAAGACTACTTACCTTCCTTTACAGCGCCGTTTCCCTCCTTCTTTTTCCATACGAACACTCCTGCAAAAGCAACCCCCGCAAAGGCTATGATGCCTGCCACAATGGGCCACAACACATTTTTCTCCTCCTGCCCGGTCTGCGGGCTTTTCGGTATGTCCCCAGCACTTTCTTCCGTTCCAGCCGGAGCCTGTGGCTGTGCCATTTCCTTCATTCTGTTTTCTTCTTCACCACCCCCGTCTATCGCGATCACATAGTCTGACGCATGGGTAAAGGCAAGGGATACGGTGCCGTCTTCTGCGACTGTGTCAGCGCAGATAAATTCAAGTTCCCCGGTGCTTTCGTTATAGTAGTACAAACTTGCCGTATATCCGGCGTTCTCCCTGCCAAGGCCTATGGAAAGCACTGCCGTAAAGCCGAACTCCCCATCATGGGCGAGGCTGATCTGAATGCTGTAACACTCCCCTGTGACGTTGTTTACAATATCCACCGGGATGGCATTTGTTTCTATTTTAACGGAAAAGTCAATGTCGCCCGCCTTATCCGTTGTGATGCTCTTTCCGTCAACGCTCCAGAGGATGCCGTTCCCCATATCAAAGGTGATGGTGATGTCCTTTCCTTTAATGCTGTCAAAAATATCTCCCGGAACCACCACAGAGCCGTTCATATCCACGTTGATGGTGCTGCCTTCCTGCGCCTGTTCTTCCTCGGCACGGATCACATCCCAGCCAATCTTGCCGTCCGCTCCCTTGATGAATGGCTGTTCTGTTCCCTGTGCGGCTGTTCCTGTGCCGCTGCCCGGAGCTGTTCCCGGCCTTACTGTATTTCCGCTGCCCGGATTCACCGGCGTTGTCCCTGTCCCCGGTGCGGTTTCATTCCCCGGATTGGTATTTGTGTCCGTGGGCGGTGTCACGGACGGCTGCGGCGTGGTGTTTCCATTGCCAGGATTCGTGCCTCCGCCTCCGCCATTATTTCCGTTACCGCCTGAATTTCCACCGCTGTTATCTCCGTTCCCGCCGGAATGGTCTCCGCTGTCACCGCTGTTTCCTCCGCCTGAGCCTCCCCCGCCTTTCTTCGTGTAGGAAGCTGTTGCCACGGCGCTGTCATCCAGCCCGTCTTTTATGGCAACTGCCTTTACCGTTGCCGGAACTGTCACCGTAAACGCCCCTGTATATCGTGCGGAACCGCGGTCGGGCGTGCTGCCGTCCGTGGTGTAATAAATCTCCGCATCGTTTGAACCGCAGGTAATGGTCACGCTGACGCTGCCTGAGTAGTTTCCCCCTGCCGGGGATATCACGGGCGTCTTTACCGTGAACTTCGGCATTGTCTCTTTTGCGGATACTGCGCTGCTGGCATTGTAATCATCGGTCTCCTTATACCGCTTATAGCCGGTCACTGTCTCCCCGACGCTTACGCCGGTCTTTACGTTGTTGTCAGACCATGTTTCGCCGTCAAAACTGTACTCACAGCCTTCGGTGGGCGGTATGGTGACGGTATAGTCCGTCTCCCCGTTCGCCTGGGCTTTAAGGCTGAATGCGGGTGGCGCTCCCTTGTCTTTTTTCGCAAGGTCCACCGTTACGGTCTGCACCGGTGACTGGTTATGGGTGTTCGTCTCTTTCAGCCGGATGGCAAGGGTCACGGTGTCGGAAGTGGTAAAGCCGCCCTGTACGTTTGCGCCCTCCCCTGACTTCCATGTTGTCCCGCCGTCAAAGCTGTATTCCGCCCCTTCTACCAGGGTGATCGTGACTTTTACGTCGTTCACATCCGTGCGGTCAGCCTGATAGGAAAGCGCGGGCGCTGCCGGGGTGAGCTTCGGGAAATTGACCGTAATGCTCTTTGGCGTTCCGTCCTCATAATTCCCGGTTTCCGGCATCTTTGCGTAAAAGGTCACGCTTGTTCCCGGTGTTATGCCCTCAAATACATTTCCCTCCTGCCATTTGCCGTCATTTCCCATACGGTAGACTGCTCCCTCCGTGGGTGTCACCGTGTAGGTATAAGTCTGCCCGTTATCGGTATAGCTTCCCGTCAGGTCAGGCACTTCGCGCCCGGACGCCTTTGCTATGGTAAATGTCTTTGTCACCGAGCCGGTATAATTTCCTTTCCCGGTAATGGTGACGGATGCCGTCCCTGCGTCCTTATGATTGCTGTATGATACCGTGAAGTCATTTGCGGTAAGGGCTGCCCCGCTGTCGGAAATAGAAATCCCTGATGTTGGTGTCCCGGTATCCACTACCACAGGCGGCTTGATTTCGGAGCCGGTATAAGTATACGTCCCTGCCACCTCCGATACCGTTACACCTTCCGCATTCAGGTTCCTTTGGCTTACCGTCAAAGACGCCTGTACCGATACGCTGTCATAGTTATCATTTTCCGGCGTAAAGATAACGGTTACTTTCGCTGTCCCTGCGGATGGCTTTTTGTTTTTGTCTGTATCGCTGGCAGTCCATGTACCCGCAAGGGCGGTACTTCCAGCCTGTGCAGTGCCGCCTGTGATTGTCATTTCTCCCACGCTCTGCCCGTAGGTTCCAACCACTGCCGGAGTCTTTGTGATGACAGGCAGGGTTTTCTTCGTGGTAAAATCTGCTTTCTGTACAACTGCTATGTTCCCTGCCGGTTTCCCTTCTGCCGAATCTGTAATATCCACAGCCCTGTCAACCGCGGTCACATAAACCGTGTATGCCGTATTGGGCGACAGGTTTTTAGCCTCCACAGACACGCCGGGGGTATCCGCTGATACCGCGCCGCTGCCCTTTGAGACCGTGCCTGCAATGTCGTTTCCTGTTTTGCCCTCCGGCAGTGTTCCCCCGCAGGTCACAATAATATCCTCTGCGGACAGGTCGGCACTGTCTTTTGGCAGAACCACATAGTAATAGTCCGCCGCCTCGCTTACCGTAAAGGTAACGCCCGCCGTCACATCTTTCTTTGTTTTCTCCGGCACGGAAAGGCTCTTCACCGCGGGCGGCGTATTGTCTAAAAGGATGCCGTCCGTGCTGATGTATGTCACATTTCCGGCATTGTCCGTCAGTCTGGCATAGACCACATACTGGCTTGTGTTTTTATCCACAGTGGGGTTATTGCTGCTGTCATATTTTTTCCATTCTGATTCATGCACTGCCGATGTCAGCGCACTGACATCAGTGTACTGGTCGGCTCCTGTCACGATAACATATTCTCTTTCGCTGATGCCGCTCCCGTTTTTATCCTCCGCTTTTATGGTCACGGTATATTCCTTCGCCGCATAATTCCCGAAGCTGATAAAATGCAGGACGTTCTGCCACCATTTCGCGCCTACTGCAATCTCCCCCGTGGGCGGCATCCGGTCAAACTTTACCGATACCTCCACGCCGTCCGACATATGCCCGGCTTCATCCTTAAAATACAGTGTCTTTGTCACCGTACCCTCCTGTGCGGATATGGTATAGGAAGGCTTATAATCTCCGCCCAATGTATCGGAAACCGTATAAGTATGGCCGTCTGCCGAAACTGCCTTAACAGCCACATCCCTGTTGTAATAGTCTTTCTTATCACTGTCATTATATTGAAGTCCGGGAGCATCCATATAGGAAATGGTCAGCGTTCCCGGTTGATAGGTGATATTGTAGTTTGCCGTTACATCTTCGCCGCCGCGCTTGATGACTACGCTGGAGGGTGTGATGTTGCCGCCCGGGACATCGGAGCTGCTGGCCTCCAGGGTGACGCTCTCCAGCGTGTCGCCGCCGACAAGACCGGCAGGCGTCACCTGATCCGTACCTGTGGCAATGCTCCCGCCGTAGGTGATGGTCTGGTCGTTGGCCTTGATGGTCAGCGTGGCCGGAGCAATGGTAAAGGTCGAACTGACAGAGCCGGAATAATTACCTGTTTCTGTGGCGGTAACGGTCAGTGTGGCCTTGCCCACGCCCGCGTTGATGTTGTTGCTGGCGCTGATGGTGTACTGGTCGGAATCAATCTTCGTCCCATTCAGAACGACCTCAACATTCCCTGCCTCCGGGACAATCGCCGCGCCGGTGTAGGTATAAGTGCCGGTGATGGTCACAGAGGCATTTTCCAGCATAGCTTTCCTGGTGGTGATGGACGTTCCCGCGCTGCTGGGGGAGGCGTTGTGGTTGTCGTCCTCTTTCAGACGGGCGTAGAACGTATATGCCTGATTCGGCTCAAGCCCGGTGAATGTCGGACTTTCCTGCCACTCGCCATCGTCCCTTTTGTACTCCGCGTTTTCGATGGTGTCCAGCGTAATGCTGGTGTCTTTGATGTTTTCCTCGTCTGCGGTGGGGGCGGCAGGCGCGGTCTGATCCGCCGGATCGATACGCAGAGTTAGAATAATTTGCGTTATTGCGGTGTTATAATTATCCTGTTCCGGGATACTTGCTTTGACGCCGCCATAGCTTCCGGCATCGGTGGGCAGGATAAGGCTGTCAGCAACACCAAGCCAGGAATAATGAATTTCCCCTGTGTATTTCTCCCCGTTTACCAGCGTTATGACCGGCTTGACGTCGGCAGGCTGGCCGGTGTAGGTCACCGTCACTTCCCAAGACTCCCATTTAATCGTAGGTGTGGCCTTGCCGATGGTATAGGTTTTTTCCACCGTACCCCTGTAAATTCCCTTGCCGGTGACGGTGAGCGTATGCTCCCCAGCGCTGGTAAAGTTGCCGGTATAGGTAATCTCATAGTCCGTCCCCTCGGTCAGCCCGGTAACGGTGACTGTCGGCTTTTGCTCTGTGCCGCTGTAAGTGCCGCTCTCCGCGGACAGTATTACCATGTCCGCCGTCAGTGGATTGGGGGTAATTGTAATCTCCACCTGGGCCTCGGCCCCGGCCATATTGGTATTCTCAACAAATTTTACAATCAGGGTATACTTATCGTCCTGCCCCGCTTGCCCCTTTGTCAGCACATCGGCGGCGCTGACCTCCATGGTGTAGCTGCCGTCCTCGCCCTTGTTTGCGGGAACTGACACCTGTGTAGTACCCACATACACCACCATTTGGCCCTCAGTAGGGTCAGCCCGCAGACGTGCCGCTGCCTTTTGCGGAACCGTCCCGGTAGCGGTAGGCGTAGCTTTGACGGTGATGGTGTCTCCGGCGGTGAAAGTGTCGGTCTGCGTTTCGCCGTTGAAGGTTTTCACAACGCCATCCTCGACAAACTGTGTGCCGGACTGCGCCACGGTGAAGGTCTTGCTGATTTCCTTATCGCCTTTCTTGAAAGTGGCGGTATATTCCCCGGCTTCTTTTACCTCGCCCAAATCTTGCAGTACCCAGCCGTCCTTGCTGGCGTTTACGGTAAAGGTCTGACCGAAATAGGTGCCGGTTCCGGTTTTGGAATCGTCAATTTTAATGCCGGAGGTATCCAGCACCTCGCCGGTATACACCAGCTCCGGCACCACGATCATGTCCTCAGTGGGGTCGCCGTTGATGGTATACTTGCCGTTAGGGTCAAGGGTCGTTCCCTCCGCCAAATAGCTTGCGTCCGTCAGGGTCAGCTCGCACGTCCCGCCGGGGGCGCTTCCGGTGCCTTGTCCGAAACCGTAAGATGTGCTGTTTCCGGCGGTCAGCGTCACATGACCGCCGTTGATGGTCAGGGTGCCGCCACTGCCGCCGGCGGTGTCTCCGCTACCACCGCCGATACCCGCGCCGCCGAAATAGCCATTCTGATCTCTACCACCCGTTGCGGTAACTGTTCCGCTGTTAATGGTGACATTGCCGCCGTTGCCGGGGTTACCCTCAGTGTCTATGCCTCCACCAATACCGGCAGCCGTACTTCCTCCAGTGGCGGTGACGGTTCCACCGTTGATTTCCACGGTTCCGCAGTTGGGATTGCCATCCGAACCGCTTTCATCAGGAGCATAAACAGCGCCGCCGATACCTGCGCCGTCTCCACTTCCGGAAACATCCAGAGACCCGGCTCCATCAATCGTCAAAGCCGCATCAACGGGAACATATATTCCTGCGCGGTTGATGGCAGCAGAAATCGTATTTGTTCCTTCAATAGTCAGATTCATGGTCACGCCGGGGGCGATGCCCACCATTGCCGAATCGGTAATATTTAAGCCGGAAAACGTCACATCATGGGCGCCGCTTTCCACATAAATCCTTGCCCTTTGGGCTGTGCCGGTAAAGGTATGCCCTGGACAATCTCCCTCGTCTGCGGTCAATATATTGTTCCAATTTTGGGATATGTTGATTTCTTCCGCAACCGTCATCGGCGCATTGGCATTGTCAAGTGCCTCTTGCAGTTCGTAACACCGGGACAGGTCAATCTGCCCCTGTTCGTCCTCGTCCAGTTCCCGGTAGAGGGCAAGGATTTCGTCAAGCTGCGCCCGCACTTCTTCCTCATTATCCTCCGTCACCTGCTCCGGCAGGGCGGCGATCAAGTCCTCAATGGGACAGATACGGCACTCATAGGTACACGGGCTGCCTTCCCCGTCCTCTGATTTTGGTATATAGCCGCAGTCCGCATCATGCTCCTGATGATGTTTGCAGATGCCTGTATCTTCCTGATTCTCTGTATTTTCTTCCGGCACTTTTCCTTTGCAGTCTAAGAAACTGGCATCATCAGCGCCGCACACAGGACAGTCCCCATTGATGCTGTCCTCCGTGCATAATATCTCACAGATACATTTGGCGGTATCCGTGTCCGTATCTTCTGTATTTTCGGTATCCTCTGACTTTATACCATTGCATATCTCACAGACATAGCCGCAGTCCTGCGCTTCTTTATAACCACAGCTTTCGTCATGCTCGTGATGACAGTCCAGCACCTTTGTGATACAGCCGCTTTCCTCACTGCACTTATGGGTACAGTTTTCCGGCTCTCTGCCCTCTGCATCAGAAGCTGTGGCATTTCCTTCCCCTGCGCTTTCTTCTGTTTCCTCCGTTTCAGGATAGCACTCGTCCGTATGCTCATGCACACACTCCGTAACAGTCTTATAACATTTTTCCCCATGTTCATGGGTACACGGCTGAGCTTCCGCATAACCGCACTCCGCCGTATGCTCTGGGTGGTGTTCGCACAGCCCCTTTTCCTGCTCCGAAGCAGACACGGCAAGCCCGCTGGCAGGCAGCGTATTGAATATTAAAGCCGCTGCCATCAGGAA
>DKWV01000057.1:47779-49585 GCA_002491905.1 Lachnospiraceae bacterium UBA7143
GCAGCCTGCCCCCTTTTCGTTTTCTTCCCTTTTTTTCATCCAGAAAATTCCCTACAGGGTGTTTTCTGAAAGAAAATAATCCTTTATTCTTTTCCATATCGTTTCATTCCTCCTTGTTGTTCCGAAGGAAAAATTCTCCTGCCCCTGCGGGGGCAGAGGAATTTCCCTCCGTTCCGAAACATTCTCTTTACAGACACCCTGATAAATCGGGGCTTTCACGGGCCACCTCTGCCATACGGCAATATCCCCTTCCTTTATCCTCCTAAGCGGCTCCCTGAACCTCGTTTCCTCCAGCGGACGCACGATAAAGTCGAAACTATGCGTCCCTATCGCCACCCTTGCAAAATAGGGATCGTCCGTAATCCAGATCACCAGCGTATTTCCATACAGTTCCCGGTATTTACATACCAGCTCCATTCCCTGTGCGCCGTTTATGCCCACTACCACAACATCATATTCCCGCTCAAGATGGTACTCCCTGTCAATCACGCCCCGGCTGACCGTAACATCTGACAATTCATCCATAAGTATCCCGGAAAGCATTTCATATTCCGGTATGCTCTTTGTATAGATGACAGCATCCATATATCCCTCTCCTCCTTATCCTGTTTAAAGACGCAAAAAAACCGCCGGGGAACGGGGCATTCCACAGGGCATAAAAGCCCCGCAGGAAATCCCCGCCTCCGGCGGTCTTATATTTAATAACACTGTATATAAAAAGATACAACGAAAAGACAGATTTATAACGTCTNNTTTCGTCATGCTCATGGTGGCAGTCCAGTACCTTTGTGATACAGCCGCTTTCCTCACTGCAGGAATGGGTGCATTTTGACGGTTCCCTGTTTTCTGCACCAGAGTCTGTGGCACTTCCTTCCCCCGTGCTTTCCTCCGTTTCCGGATAGCACTCGTCCGTATGCTCATGCGCACACTCCGTAACGGTCTTATAGCATTCTTCCCCATGCTCATGGGTACACGGCTGTGCTTCTCCTATAACCGCAGTCCGACGTATGCGTCTGGGTGGTGTTCGCACAGCCCCTTTTCCTGCTCCGAAGCGGACACGGCAAGCCCGCTGGCAGGCAGCGTGTTAAATATCAGAACCGCCGCCATCAGGAAGCCCATGCTTTGGCGCAGCCTGCCCCCTTTTCGTCTTCTCCCCTTTTTTCCATCAGGAAAATCCCCTACAGAGTGTTTTCTGAAAGAAAATAATCCTTTATCCTTTTCCATATCGTTCCATTCCTCCATTCCAAAACATTTCCTTTACAGTTACATCCACCCTGACAGACCGAAGTTTTCACAGGTATCTTCTGCCATACGGCAATATCCCCTGCCTTCATCCTTTTAAGCGGCTCCCTGAACCTCGCCCCCTGAAACGGGCGCACGATAAAGTCGAAAATATGCGTCCGTATCGCCACATTTGCAAAATAAGGATCGTCCGTAATCCAGATCACCAGCGTATTCCCGTACAGTTCCCGGTATTTACATACTAGCTCCATCCCCAGTGCGCCGTTTATGCCCACTACCACGACATCATATTCCCGCCCAAGATGGTACTCCCTGTCAATCACGCCCCGACTGACCGTAAGCCCCGGCGATTCCTCTTCCAGTATCCCGGAAAGCATTTCATATTCCTGCCCGTCCATTGTATAAATAATGGCATCCACTCGGGTTTCCCTCCTTATCCAAATTCACAGCGCACTTCGACTCCGCTGCGCTGCTCGTAGCTTGCACGCAAAAGACCGCCGGGGACGGGAATCCATGGAACGGCTTCGCAGCCTTTCTGGAAATCCCCGCCTCCGGCGGTCTTAT
>DKWV01000057.1:49956-50113 GCA_002491905.1 Lachnospiraceae bacterium UBA7143
AAAAGACAGATTTATAACGTCTGTCTGTCTGTCTGTCTGTCAATTATCAGGCATTCCGGCATATCCTGTCAACCTCCTTGGGCAAAAAACT
This sequence comes from Lachnospiraceae bacterium UBA7143, assembly GCA_002491905.1. GTDB lineage: Bacteria > Bacillota > Clostridia > Lachnospirales > Lachnospiraceae > UBA3282. The sequence goes on from DKWV01000057.1 coordinate 50,048, forward strand.
TCACTTTATTATAATAAATTTCCGAAAAAAAACAAGGCTTTTGGCAGGAACGTCAATTTTCTGGCA
>DKWV01000057.1:50337-59978 GCA_002491905.1 Lachnospiraceae bacterium UBA7143
CTGTCTGTCTGTCTGTCTGTCAATTATCAGACATTCCTGCATATCCTGTCAACCTCCTTCCGCGCGAAATTTCCAATTTATTATAAGGAATTTCAGGCAGAAAACAAGAGTTTTGGCAGGAACGTCAATTTTCTGGCAAGAACGTCAATGGAACAATGCCGCTTACTCCTATACGGCAGCTAGTTCCAGATACTTATAATGGCTGTTGAATGGTGGGTATATTCCACCTCAAAAGCATTGGCAAAAGATATCCGTATCGAATCAATCAAACATACTTATCTGTGCCTCCTTTAATGATACTGCCTTTCTCAGATGAATCCTGTCCTCTGTTTCCACACGACTGCACAGAAGCGGCAGCGCGGGATCATACTGTGACGCATTCGCTTCTACGCTTTTCACACTGTCATTCGCATAGCAATAAGCGCAGCCGTTTTTGCACGTATTATATGTGCCGACCTCGACACTTTCCACACATCCGCACTCCATGCGCTGATTTTTATCTTTGCCAACCTTCAATCTGCATCCTATTATTTTCTCAATTAATTCCTTATCGATACAGCAGTTATGCACGATTCCGCAGTCGCCCAACTCTATTTTTTCCGCGCAGCTTCCGATTTCCATATGATTATCTCTTGCTATCCGGCTCAATTCCTTTGCAAAACTTCTCAGTTCCCCTTCATTCAAATCATAGCCTGATAAACTTTCCATATTCTTTTTGTTTTTCGCATATATATCCGCAAAGCTGATCACGCATTTTTCTGTATATCCGTTTAATGCTTCCGCAATGTTTCGAAATGCTTTTAAGTGATACTGCGACGTATACTTGTCGGTAAAGAAGATCGGATCATATCTCCAAATTACTTTCTCCCTGCCTATCCTGTTTGACAATTCGCGGAAAATCGGAATCATTGATGTTTTTTTATTGGGCAGATTTACTTCAACATCCGTTCCATACCCTGTAAGCGTAAATTGGAAATAATAATGATACGCTTTGAGTTCATCCAATCTCTCCATCATTGGCAGGGGATTCTTTGTCCAAAATACAATACAGTCAACCACATCCGGCGTTATCTTAATCTCACTGACCTGATGGGCATTCATCGGGTTGCGGACATATAAGAACCCCTCTTTTATTCTGTTGTAAAACCATTCCGAATAGTAATTCGGAATATCAGTCCGCCTGCTTACGCTCAAAATCATCTCCGCACTTTCCTTTTCTATCTGACACGTTCGCAGCCACTCTCCACCCACCATATAACCGCCTTCGCAAGCCGCCCCGCAATGTCGTGAAAATGGCCGCCCTCGTTCCACTCAAAACACACGCGCTCCCTATTTCCATCAGCCGCTTTCAAACGATACCCCTCATTCACGCCGTCACGGCTGTCCGACCGCAAAAATCTGCTGCCCCCGTTATCGCCAGGTCTGTCGGCCTTTTTGAGCTGCTCCTCCAAAATCTCCCTCGCCCGCTGCGTGCATTCCGCTACTTTTCCCATGCGCGGATTTTTACTGCGGCTCTCCTTTTTCCCGAGGGAAAAGTATACCCGCAAATCCGTCCGCAGCGGTTTCTGCCGCTCCATAAAACCGCAGAACCCGTCGAACCAGAGCGACCCGGAAAGGCTGGCAACCGCACCAAATACATCCGTCTTATAGATTGCATAGACCGCCGTGAGCCCACCCAGGGAATAGCCGAGCAGAGCCGTATGTTCCGGTTCCGGTTTCGTTCGGTAACGGGCGTCCATGTATGGTTTTATTTCTTTTGTCAGACAGGATAAATAAGCGTCCGCCCTGCCCCGCGGCGCTTCCTCTTCCGCCCGAAACGCAGGCGCCGCCCAAGGGGTAAAATCGTCGTTCCAGCTTTCCGGCTTGATGGAAAGAAGAAGGAAATCTGTCCTTGCACCTTTTCCGACCAATTCAGTCAATATCCCTTCTATCGGAACCTCACCATTGACATAGATCACTGGGTAATGTTCCCTTCCTTCCTCATAACCAGGCGGCAGATATAAGCGGCAGTTCATGCCGGAAATTTGATGCTCCTCTATTTGAAATTCCATGCTAACGGCTTTCCCTCTCTTTACCTGCTGCGCCCATTATCCTTCCAGCAGCATCGCTATTTCCTCTTTATACGGCGCAATCGTTTTCTCGTTGCTTCCCTCTTCGCAAATCCACGGCGTCTCCAGAATCTTCGGGATCTGGGCAAACCTGTCGTCATGGACAATCTGTCTCAGAAGATCGAACCCGATACATCCCTTGCCGATATTGGCATGGCGGTCTTTGTGTGACCCGCAGGGGTTCATACTGTCATTGACATGTATGACCGCAATCTGCGAAAGCCCGATCACTTCATCAAACTGTTGTAATACCCCTTCACAGTCTTCAACCAGACGGTAACCGGCGTCATTCACATGGCAGGTGTCGAAGCAGACCCGCAGCCTGTCCCTTTTATGTACGCCGTCATAAATCATTTTCAATTCCTCGAAAGTTCTCCCCAGCTCGCTGCCCTTCCCCGCCATCGTTTCCAGCGCAATGTAAACGTCGTCCTCGTTCCCGTCAAGCACAAGGTTGAGACCCTTTATAATCTGCGCGATTCCGGCTTCCTCCCCAGCCCCTACATGGGCCCCCGGATGCAGTACCAGAATCCTGCTGCGCATGGCCGCCGTCCTCTTTATTTCCTTTTCGAGAAAAGTCACTCCCAGCTCAAAGGTTTCCGGCTTTACGGTATTTCCCAGATTGATGATATACGGAGCATGAACCACGATCTCCTCAATTCCCACCCCTTTGGCGTACTCCCATCCCGCCTCTATATTTAACGCCGCGATCTCTTTTCTCACCGTGTTCTGCGGTGCCCCTGTGTATAGCATCAGTACATTTGCCCCGTAGGACTCGGCCTCCTTTACCGATCCCAGAAACATTTCCTTTCCGGCCATTTTTACATGGGAACCTATTTTGATCTTTTGCATGGTAATCTCCCTTCTCATCTGCAATTTATTTTATGATATAATGAACACAAAAGAAAAACAAGCAGGAGTAAAGCTTATGGGAACAGCAATCGTATTATTTCTTGTGGCGGGCGCAGCGGCGCTTGCCATACGGCAGATGATTAAGGACAAAAAGGCCGGTAAATCCATTTCCTGCGGCGGCGACTGCAGCCGGTGCGGGGGATGCCAGTCTGACAGGAAACCTGATGACAAATGACACCGGGCAGCAAACCACCCCGAAATGGAGAATTGATAATGATTAAACTGAATCCCGGAGATAAAATAGGAATTGTATGCTGCTCTAACGGCTGGGAAAGGCGGAAAGAAACTAAGTTGAGACGTCTGGAGGAAATTCTGCTCGGCATGTGCCTTGTCCCGGTACTTTCCCCCTATATTTTTGAGCGGGGAGGTGTGGAGAGCGGCAGCGCCGTGGAGCGCGCACAGGCGTTAATGGACTTTTACCGGGACGACACGGTGAAAGGTATTTTTGACATTTCCGGCGGGGATATTGCCAACGGGATTCTGCCCTATCTGGATTATAAAGCGATTGCCGAAACCGATAAGAAATTCTGGGGTTACAGCGATCTGACAACGATCATAAACGCCATTTACGCAAAGACCGGTAAATCCTCCGTGCTGTATCAGATCTGTAATCTGCTGTATGAGCACGCAGAGGAACAGCAGGGAAATTTCAGGAATGCCATTTTCGGAGAAAGCGGGGAGCTGTTTCAATTCCCCTATGAACTTTTGCAGGGAAATGCAATGGAGGGAATTGTTGTGGGCGGAAATGTCCGCTGCTTCTTAAAGCTGGCTGGCACAGCGTATTTTCCGGCTTTGAATGATCGGATTCTGCTCCTGGAATCTTTTGGCGGCACAGTGCCCCAGATGCTCACCTACTTCAGCCAGCTGCAGCAGCTTGGAGCGTTTGAACAGGTACGCGGAATTCTGCTGGGCACTTTCACCCAGATGGAGCAGGAAAAATGTCAGCCGGATGTATGGACGCTGCTCAGGGACTTTGTCAGCCTGGAACTCCCTGTAGCGCGGACGGCGTTTGTCGGACATGACACGGATTCCCGGGCGGTGCTGGTGGGGGAATATAGGAGGTTTGAAAGATAGAATAGTTGACAAAAAGTTATATAAACTTATATAATAAATACAAAGTTATATAGAATTATATAAACTTATATAGAAACAGAAAAGTTATATAAACTTATATAAGAGGTAAAAAATATGAATAATCCCTTTACACTTTCTTTTGGAAAAAAGCCATTACAGTATGTTTCGCGTATCTCGCAGACACGGGAGATTGTTGAAAAATTTAATGATATAGAACCGACCGAACAAATCTACATGATCATCGGTGTAAGAGGTTCCGGAAAGACGGTTACCATGACGGCCATAGCCAGCGAGCTAAGGACAATGGAGGAATGGGTTGTTGTCGAACTGAACCCGACAAGAGACCTTTTACAGAGTCTGGCAGCGAAACTATATAGTCTGCCGGAAATGCACGCTCATTTCGTACAGGCAAAACTTGATTTTTCTTTTCTGGGGCTTGGTTTATCACTGGAAAATGCGACTCCCGTCACAGACATTGAAAACGCGATTGAACTGATGCTGGCGGAGCTGCAGAGAAGGGGCAAAAGACTGTTAATTACGGTGGACGAAGTTATAAACAGCGAATACATCCGAATATTTGTCAGTGCTTTTCAGATTTTTTTACGGCGGGAGTATCCGCTCTTTTTATTAATGACGGGATTATATGATAATATCTATAATCTTCAAAATGACAAATCCCTCACTTTTTTATACAGAGCGCCTAAAATGATATTGGAGCCATTAAATTACACGGCCGTAAGAAAACAGTATATGGATACTTTTAAACTGGATATTGAGACGGCAGGAGTGATGGCGGGGTTGACAAAGGGTTATCCTTTTGCTTTTCAGGTGTTAGGTTATCTCTACTGGGAAAATAGAGATAATAAAACACTGGAGGGAATTTTGCCGGAATATGATCAGTATCTTGAGGAATATGTGTACAGCAAAATATGGTCAGAGGCTTCACCTAAGGATCAGAAAATATTAATTGCAATGTCCCAGAGCGGGGAAACCAAGATTAAAAACATCCGGCAGCAAATGAATATGACTTCAGGGCAGTTTTCTATCTATAGAGAACGTCTGAAAAATAAGGGGATTCTGGATGTAAGAACATATGGGGAAGTATCATTTGCACTGCCGCGGTTCTCAGAATTTATTCAGACAAGAATGTTCTAAAAACCTGCATAAACAGGCAGTTGCAACCATCAGTTGACAAATTTCCAAGCAGCCTGTATAGCCTTTCCCACAATCTTTTTTATAATCAAAATAAGAAAATGACTAAAGGAGACAGCCATGACGCTTGGAGAAAAAATTTACAGATTAAGGACAGAGCAGGGATTTTCGCAGGAAGTCTTCGGGGAAAAATTAGGTGTATCGAGGCAGTCCGTGTCGAAGTGGGAGACGGACCAGTCGGTTCCGGAACTGGATAAGATCGTGGCGATCAGTGAAATTTTCGGAGTCAGCACGGATTATCTTTTGAAGGATGCCGAAGAAATACACGGGACGGCTGAAGAGGCGCCGCCACAGACAGAAAAGCCTGTGCAGGAAGTATACCGTCGGGACAGGCGGACTCATTTTGAATATAAGAGTGAAAGAATGATCGGAAATCTGCCCCTTGTGCATATCAATCTGGGCGTAGGCATTCGTCCGGCCAAAGGCGTTATCGCCATCGGCACGGTCGCACAAGGCTGGCTGGCCATCGGTTTCGCGTCGATGGGCGGTTTCTCCATTGGCATTGTCTCTCTTGGGCTGTTGTCCCTTGCCAATATTGCCTTTGGGCTGATCGCTTTTGGCACGCTTGCCGTCGGTGTGATCAGCATAGGCGCTTTCTCTTTTGGTATCTTTTCTCTTGGGTCTTTGGCATTCGGTCAGTTTGCTTTCGGCGCCTCTGCCCACGGCGCCCAGGTGGCGATCGGCGATGTGGCAAGCGGAAAAATCGCACTGGGGTACTCCCGGGCCACCGGCGCCTATACGCAGGTGAGCAACCGGCAGCCCTTCGACTATGAAAACGCCTGCCGTATGATTGATGCGCAGGTGTCGCCAAACTGGCTTTTTTTCAAGACATGGGCGAAGGGGATGGTAAGGTGGTTTTAGTCAAATACCGTTTTTGCCCTTAAGCTTTTCAACCAGCGCTCCTATCACAATCGCCGGCCATCCATTGAGCACAAGTGACAGAGATGAAGTCAGCGCGGCGCATTTTCAATAAACTCCGCTGCGCCTACAGTACCGGAACAGGCACGAAAGTCCGCACTGCACTCGGCGGCAGCATTTCCATATGTTTTATTATCCAGGATTTCCTGTACAGCCGCCCGGATGCCTTTGGACGAATCATCTTTTAACATAAGCCCCGCGCCTATCTCGGTCACTCTTCTCGCCACGGCCTGCTGCTCCCCCGTCTGCGGATAGAGAACCATTGGCGCAGCCATGTACAGGCTTTCGGAAACGCTGTTCATCCCGCAGTGCGTAATAAAGACATCCGCCTTGGCAAGAACGGCAAGTTGGTCAACGTAAGGATGCACCTGAATATTTTCCGGCAATGTCCCCAGTTCTTCACGGTCTACCGCATTTCCGCAGGATATTATGACATCGACATGTAAATCTTTCAGCGCATCAATACATTTACTGTAGAAATCAGGCCGGTCATTGATAACAGTCCCCATAGAGATATAAATAAGCGGCCGCTCCTTCTCCTTTGCGGGCAGAACCTTTGAAAATACCGACGGCCCGACAAAAGCATAATGGTCAGAGAAACTCTCCGCATACGGCTGAAATCTCCGCGAAGTATACACGACAGAATCTGTGTCATTATCGTTCTGAACCAGTGAAAGAACGCTTTTTACCTGATATCCGTAAGGTTCCAGTTTTTTCAGTTCCCTGGAAATCCGCGGAAGCCCGAAAATCAAGCCAGCCATTTCCCGCAGACTGTTTTTCATATATTGCGAAGACATCCTGTTAAATGCGAAAGTGCTTGTAGACACCACCATCGGCACATGATGCTTCCATGCATTCAGCTTTCCCCAAAAACAGACAGCGTCCGTATATACCACATCCGGTTGAAAGGACTGGAACTCCTTGTCCAAAAACTCGTTCATACAAATGGTAGTGCGGATATCCTGAATCGTCATCTCTGTCGTCGATACTTTTTTTAAGCCCGCCTCTTCCTTCTTCGTCAGTGCCGGCAAAAAGGAATCACAGGATATAAACTCCGCGCCAGTATCCCTGATCTTTTTTTCAAATTCGTTAAAGGAATAAAATCGAACTGCATTCCCACGTCTGACAAGTTCAGCGGCAACCGGGAGCATGGGATTTGTGTGTCCGTGCGCAGGAATACAAAAAAATGCTATTTTCTTCAATCTCTTTCATCCTCCTTTTCCTGAAATGCCATACCGAACAGTTCAGCAAACGCTCCTTTCGGAGGAATGGCTATACCCCGTTCCTCATCACCGAGAAGGAGCAGCGTATCCCCCGGCTTGATGTCAAATATATCGCGCGCCTGTTTCGGAATAACGATCTGTCCTTTTTCCCCAACAGTGGCTGTCCATGCATATTTTCCTTTTGGTCCGTTCATTTTTACCTCCATCCCGAAATGTCTTTTTCAACTGTTTCGCTCCTGAGTATGATTTGTATAACAAATTATACTCTACTGTGTACAAAATGTCCATTAAAACATCAATAAAAATTGTAATTGTGAATTGATAGTTTTTTATATATAGTGTATACTAAGTATATACTATATTGTAGGGAGGTTCTGTATGCAAGCGCAGATAAAAGAATGGGGAAATAGCCAGGGAATCAGGCTGCCAAAGGAGATATTGAAAAGTGCAGGAATTGCATTGAATGAAGTTTTGGATATTACGGCAGCAAATGGTGTCATTACTTTAGCAAAGCCATTCCGCCATAAAACTCTGGAGGAAAGAGCTGCGGAATTTGATGGACAGCTAATGCTTGACGGCGAATATGATTGGGGCGAACCAGTCGGAAGAGAGGTGTGGTAATGGAACCTCTGCATCAGGGAGATATTCTCAAAATAGAGAAAATTAAACATTCGGTTTTAGTTGCCAGTAAAGATTATTTTAATACCTGTGGTGAAATAATAGGATGTCCTATTATCAATGACTCTAAGTCGGGACCTCTTCATATATGGATGTCCACAAAAAATACAAAAGGATATATACATTGCGAAAAACTGGCATTATTGGATTTATCTATGCGTGGCTATAAAAAAACAGACAGATTACCAATTTCCGAATTGATGAATGTATCTGATGCTATTCAAGGTATTTTTGAATATCCTAATGCGGCTCCACCCACCACTTAACAATCTTTCCCTCCCCGTTCTCATCCCACACAATCAGGAATTTCGCAAGACCCAGAACATGCGCCATCCCGCCTTCTCCGTAAAGCACTTCGGACACTTCCAGCGCATCTTTTCCCTCGTACTCTCCGCGCCATAAATTAAAATACCCTCTGGAATTGCCGCCGCACTCCCGACGTCCCTCCGGCTCCCACATATTATCGGCTTCAAACACAATTGTATCGTCCAGATACGCACAGTATGCGCTGTAAGTATCCGCCTGCTCCTCCTGCGCAACTGAAATGGAAACACCCCGCCAATCAGAATTATTCGAATCATCGTCCGCCTCATAAGGAAAGTCCATCGGCATCATGGTATAATCTTTATACTTCAAAATTCTGGGATGCCAGTCTCCTGCACCACCACACCCCGTTCCGAGCGATTCAAACGCAATTTCCGTATTGCCGTCACCGTCAAAATCTCCCGGCACTAAATTAAACCCAAAGAAGAACGGGTAATCCTCATCCCGAAAACAGTACGCCTCGTCTTCGTTCATGTAAAAATAGATACAGCCCTCACCATAATAGTAATATTCGCCCTCCTGTACCATAACCACCATGTCAGGCTGCCCATTCTGATCCAAATCCTCAATATCCGCCCCAACCAGCACCGCTGTATGGTCTTTAAAAACATTATCGCCACACAGTCTCTGATAACGGCTTTCCGCTTCCGCGCGGTCCATCTCCAACATCTCCGCGCACTCATAAAATCTTTCTTTGTTCCTTACTGCATAATCTTCTGTTTCCCGGGATACCTCACCACTGACATCTTCTGCCACACGCGATTCCCCGTCTTCATCCGCAATACCCCTATCCGATTCCGGCTGTTCGGAAACCTCTTGCCCAAGCTCTGATTCTTTGGCATCTTTCTGCGCAGTTTCCGCTTCCCGGCAGACTTCTTGCTCTTCTACAACGCTGTCCGCCGCCGTATCCGTATCTCCACATGCCGTAAGTAAAAATCCGCACTCTACTAAGAAAAACAGCCGAAACAAATACATACGCTTCTTTTTCTGCCATCGGTTTCGCATAATGCTTCCAAATCCCTCCACCTGTTCTAAAAATTTCTGTTTTTATTGTATCTGATTCCCGTAAAAGCTACAATATATAATCAAATAAGCAGGTCTTAAACAATTTTACGACAGGTATCTGCTAAGATATGATATACTGTTAAAGTAACCTGCTGTCTTACCCCATAAAAGTCTGCAAATAAAAAGTCAA
>DKWV01000040.1:0-3081 GCA_002491905.1 Lachnospiraceae bacterium UBA7143
ATAACTTTTAATTATCCGTCAACAATTATTCAAAACAATTATTAGTGAAAACGACGCGTTAGGGCATAGCGTAAGCTATATCTATGACTAGGCGGAAATTTCCTTATCAGAACAGATGTGGAGGGCAACAGCCGGATCTATGCGTTTGATGCAAACAATCGGATTACGTCGGTGACGGATGCGTTAGGGAAAACTACTGCCTGCGAATACGACGCGGCAGGACGTCTTGTTGCAGTGACGGACGCCAGAGGAGGAAAGAGCGCTCTTGCGTATGATGCCAACGGGAATCTGATCAGTGAAACCGATCCTCTGGGCGGTATTCGGACATACACTTATGACAGCCTGAACCGTGTAATAAAGATTGGGGATGAGGAAGGACATGCGAGAAGCTGCGCGTATGATGCAGCGGGCAATATGTCATCTTTCACCGACGCAAACGGCAACAGCTGGAATTATGATTACGATGCGTTGAATCGTCTGACGAGTGTGGCCGACAAAAACGGCGACACTGTGACAATGGAATACACAAATACGGGAAAAGTAGCGAAGGTAACGGATCAGGAAGGCGCAGAGACGACCTATCAGTACGACAGCATGGGACGATTACTGAAAATGACAGATGCCTTAGGTCCCAGCCTTGCATTTACCTATGACAACATGGGAAGGGTTCTGACCCAGACGGATGCTGGCGGAAACGTAACGGCGTATACATATTCGCCAGCAGGCAACCTGGTCAGAATCATTGGGCCGCTTGAAAATATCATATCATTTGAATATGATGCCATGAATCATCGGATTAAAGAATGTGTGTCGGAGGCTGGTCAAACGACCTGCGCGACCATCTATCAGTATGATAAGAGGGGCGGCATGATCCGGCAGATCAATCCTATGGAGGAAGCTGCACTTATGACGGGAACGGAAACCTTGTAGGGATTACGGATGAGGAAGGCAATGTGACCACAGTGACATATGACCTCAACAATCTGCCGGTCAGGATGTGTTACAGTGACGGCAGAGAGGCGGTATTCCGCTATAACGGGCGCGGCGAGCTGGTGGAAATGAAAGACTGGAACGGCACGATGACTGTAGCGCGGGATGTGCTGGGAAGAGTGACCGGCGTGACAGACCATGAAGGGCATGTAACAGGATATTCCTATGATCCGGCGGGAAACAGAAGCGCCATTCGCTATCCTGACGAAAGTGTGGTAAACTATACATATGACGGCAGTCATCGACTGACCGGCGTAACAGACTCGGAGGGCAGGGGCACGCAGTACAGCTATGATTCTGCGGGCAATCTTCTCTCAATGGTGCAGCCTGGCGGCAAAGCTTCCTATACTTATAATGCTGGCGGATTGCCGGTCACGGCCAGATATCAGACAGATGACGGCGGCGTTATGAACTGGAGTCTTGCTTACGATGCTATGGGCCGTATCACCGGGCTGGAAAGAAAGGGACGTGAGACAGAGCCTGCGGCAAGCAGCGCCTATACCTATGATGCGGTGGGACGTCTGCTCTCCTATACAGAGGGAGCCAGACAGGAAGCTTACACCTATGATAAGCTGGGGAACCGCAGCAAATGGAAGGTCAATGACACTGACAGCGCCACCTGCATCTACGACGCCATGAACAGGCTGACAAAGATGGTGCAGGACGGCACAGTCTACAGCTTCACTTATGATAAAAGGGGGAATCTGACAGAAGAAAAACAGGGCGATGTCTTGAGCCGCCAGTACGTCTATGACACCGCCAACCGCATGGTGACGGGCAGGAACCTTTTGTCTGGCATACAGACAGACTATACCTACAATGCCCTGAACATGCGCACAGCCAATACCGTCACCCTTCCGGGGGCAGACGCGCCGCAGGTAAGGAAAACCACCTACGTGCCCGACTTCTTAAGCGCTACAAACAACGACCTGATGGCGTACCACGACGGCGGCGGAACCACAAAAGCCATATACGGCAGGACTTATGAACGCCTCGGTCATATTACGGCGGCAGGACGGATGTATGAGATGCCTGATTTCCGGGGTACTCCCTTATACACCGCTGACGCACAGGGCAATGCTGTATGGCGTGCAGGCCATGACACATGGGGCAGGGTAGAAACACCGCCTTCTTCGGAAACCGAAACGGATATACGGTTTACAAATTATACCTATGATCCTGTAATCGGAAAATATTTCGCACAGGCCAGATTTTATGACAGCGCCCACGGCAGAATGCTCTCCCCCGACCCGGTCAGGAGAGGATTGAACCCATACCCGTATTGTGACAACGATCCGATCAACTACAATGACCCTACAGGGGAGATCGCAAATATCCTCGTGGGAGCAGGACTCGGCGGCTTCTTCGGCGGCGCGGCAGGTTTTATCGGAAGCGCAGCGTCCCAACTGGCAGGCGGCGGAAAATTCGACTGGCGCAGGGCAGCAGGGGCGGCAGCAAAAGGAGCCGTGGTAGGGGCAGCAAAAGGAGCCCTGGTAGGAAGCGGCGTTGGCGTACTTGGCGCTTTTGCCACAGACTTCGCGGCAGGAAGTATCGGAAACGCGCTGGAGCAGCAGATTACCAGAGGTGGGATAGACCTTGGGGAGAGCCTGTTAAGCGGTGCGGGGAATGCCTTGGGCGAAGTCCTGTACGGAACCGGGCCGGTCAGTGGCGTGAAGGATGCCTTTATCAGGGGAGCGCGTACCGGGGCAGTGATGTCAGGGCTTGAGAATATCGCGGATGCTGTGGGACCTCACGGCTTGGCAGGAAGCAGGCTTTCTGGCAAAAAACCGAATGAAGCTGTAGTGCCCGCAGGCGGAGTACGTGACCCGAAAGGCAAGTGCGGTTCACCTGATCCTTTCGATCTGTCCAGTGGACTGGGGAATGGAAGAGGATACCAGGGCAGAGCAGGGCATCACGGTGGATCAGGCGGCTTCAGTCTCGGCGGCTTTGTGAAGGATGTGCTGACAGGCGCGGTAGTGGGCGGTCTTGGCAGTGCAGGGCTCTATGGGGCTGGGGAGGCTGTGAAGAGGCTCAGGGGAAGTGTTGCTGGGCGTGACGTAAGGCGTGGAAGTGGTGAGACACCCTTCAGCG
>DKWV01000040.1:3317-75992 GCA_002491905.1 Lachnospiraceae bacterium UBA7143
GTGAAGAGGCTCAGGGGAAGTGTTGCTGGGCGTGACGTAAGGCGTGGAAGTGGTGAGACACCCTTCAGCGACAGAAGGCCAGATTTTTATGTCGCACCCAATGGTGATGTGATACCGGCGACAGGATATAGGTATATGCCGAGAAAAGCAAAATACATGTCAAAATTAAAGAAGACAATGATAATACCTAGTAATGAAGGTGGTACATATATTACATTTGACAGATTTGATGTACCTTCACCAGAAAAGCTTCAAGTACCACATGATGCATCAATTAGAGGAACATTTGATACCCTACAGCTTGCAGATGATCTTAGAATACCTTACGGAAAATGGGGACAGGCGGATTGGTTAGAGCCGTTGACTAAAGATTTTCAAGAATATGGCGAAGGTGGAGCAACGCAGGCGGTTACAAATCAGAGAATTGTATTAGATAGTTTGAAAGATTTGTTGGAGTAAGGGAGGAAAAGATGCTGTTTTCGCAGAAAGATGATTTTAGTAGATGTTCAGAAATTGTTAGAAAAAAACTGCAAGAAAAAAATATTGTTGTAGAAGATGTAGTACTAAAAAGAATTACGGAGGATGTTATGAATATTTCATATGCAAAGGGAGGTGATTATTCTAGGGAAATTATTTATAGTTTTGCAAATTCGTATGTCGAGCATGGATTATATAAAAAGTATATTAGCTAAAACGGATTAAATTAAGAAAATCGGAGGATTCTAAAGATCGATATTAGTCAAAGAATACCTCCGATTCTTTGCCATATCAATATCCTGCCTTGGCTTTTGGATTTTATCAAATGGCAGCTAGGATCAAGATTTTTAGTAATTCGCTATTACCAGAGAAGCATGGTAAACTATATCTTAGTAGCGCAGATACAGACGGAACGGTACGGTACGGGAAATGTCAGTGTGCCAGAGTTACTGCCAAGAGCCTGTCTGCATTCAGGAGATACTGTAAACAGGCAGACAGGCCTTAAGCGGCACAAACAACGACCCAACGGGTGAGATCGCAAATATCCTCGTGGAGGCAGGCCTCGGCGGTTTTGTGAAGGATGTGCTGACAGGCGCGGTAGTAGGTGGTCTTGGCAGTGCAGGGTTTTATGGAGCCGGGGAGGCTGTGGAGAAGCTCAGGGGAAGTGTTGCTGGGCATGACGTAAGGCGTGGAAGTGGCGAGACACCCATCAGCGGCAGAAGGCCAGATTTTTATGTCGCACCCAATGGGGATGTGATACCGGCGACAGGATATAGGTATATGTCATCTAGTGGGGCATCAGATGCATTACGTAATGGAAAGCAATATACAACATATTTTGGTTTCGATAAATTTGATTCTGCAAAGAAGGCTAGGGAGGCTATTCAGATTTCATACAGTTGGAGTGACTGTAAGGTAAGAGGGGCATTTGATACTTTACAGGTAATTGATGATATGTATATTCCAACAACATTTGGTAATACCACTACGGTTCCAGAACCTTTTGCCATTAGTTATCCAGAATATGGGGAAGTAAGTGTGCAACAATTTCGTGTAGATAAAGTTGTTGAATTTTTGGAGGTGAAGATTATTGGGGATTGACGCCAAAGCTGTAATACAACGTATAGAAGAAATGTATCGAAACTATGAGGTGGATTTAGCATTTCTTGATACGATGGATGAGAATCAAAAAATAAAAGGAATGAAAGGTATATTAGCAGAATTAGACTTAAAGAAAAAAATGGGCTATACACCAGAGGATTTAAACTTTATAAAACAAGTATATGCTTTGTTTTGTTAACATTGAAAATGAGTGACTGCTGATGGGTGTAGGTGATTGCCATAATATTTATGGATGGCATATTATGTCTGTTTATTACATATCAGTGTCTAATTGCTATAGTACTTAAAAATGAGGCAAAGAATCGGAGTATTTTGTGGGCAGCGAGCTGCTGGAGGCTTATTCTGATTCTTTGTTTTGGAAATTGTTAGGTAGTATACAATACCCAGCCCGGACAGGACACATGTTTTATTACGCTTGGAACGGAGCGGGAGCGTGGCGACGTAGATATGTGTTCTGCCTTGGCGTTCGGATTTTATCAAATGGTAGTCAGGAGTAGGGCTTTTAGGATTCACTATTACCAGATAAGTGTGGTAAACTATATCTTAATAGCGCAGATATAGACAGAACGGTACGGGAAATGCCAGTGCACCAGAGTTGCGGCCAAGAGCCTGTCTACATTCATGGGATACTGTAAGCAGGCAGACAGGCCTAAGAGGCACAAACAATGTCCCAACGGGGGAGAAAGCAAATATCCTTTTGGAAGCAGGCCTCGGCGGTTTTGTGAAGGATGTGCTGACAGGCGCGGTAGTGGGTGGGCTTGGCAGTGCAGGGTTCTATGGAGCCGGGGAGGCTGTGGAGAAGCTCAGGGGGAGTGTTGCTGGGCATAGAAACAATAATAATATTATAAGCCCTAGAGATGTTCACTTTATGCAAAATTCGATAAAAAACCAAACTGGCGAATATACTGTGCTTGGAAATGCGGCAGCATTAAAAAGTGGTGCATTAAAAGTAACAGACTTACCCGAAATAAAAATATGGAAGGATTCCAATGGAAAAGTATGGACATTAGACCATAGGAGATTGGCTACATATAGAATGGCTGAATTAGATAGGATACCGTTTGAATGGGCGACAGAGAAAGAAGTGTCTAGCCAAATGTGGAAAATGACTACAAAAACAGGAGGAACCTCTGTTAAATTGAAGGTAGGGAATGGAGAAACCATTATAATACAGTAAAGGAGTAGACGGATGAACATTAGTGACATACTATGTAGTGTAGATTCTAAAGAAGAATTTATGAAATTTTTAGATGAGCTACGATGTGATAATGAGCAAAGGGAGGAAGAGTGGGAAAATAAAGACATAAAAGCATATTTAGAAGGTGTACATTCGTGGGTTGACGATATGGAAGGGTATTTTCGTAACATGGATATGGATATCCCTAAGAATATTGACTGGAAATTTATTGCTACACTGTTCTATGTTGGAAAGATTTATGAATAAGAGGGAATGCAACATGAATTATTATGTGTATCTGTAAGGTGCAGGAGCTATTGTTAAAAACAGTAAGTTAAAGAATTGAAATTAGGTGATAGACAAACAAAGAATCGGAGTATTTTATAGACCAAACAGTCAGAGAATACCTCCGATTCTTTGCTATATCAATATCCAGCCCAGACAGGTGCAAGACTTTTAGTAATTCGCTATTACCAGAGAAGTATGGTAAACTATATCTTAGCAGCGCAGATACAGACGGAACGGTACAGGAAATGCCAGTGCACCAGAGTTACTGCCAAGAGCCTGTCTGCATTCAGGAGACACTGTAAACAGGCAGACAGGCTTTAAGCGGCACAAACAACGACCCAACGGGTGAGATCGCAAATATCCTCGTGGAAGCAGGCCACGGCGGCTTTGTGAAGGATGTGCTGACAGGCGCGGTAGTGGGTGGGCTTGGCAGTGCAGGGTTCTATGGAGCCGGGAAGGCTGTGAAGAGGCTCAGGGGAGTGTTGCTGGGCGCGTAGTAGGAGTCCACAGACATTAATGCAAGATGAAGCTAATACTAGAGTATATTTAGGAATAAAGGATGGGAAGATAGATTATGTAGGAATTACATATGATATCGAAAAGAGACAAAGTCAACATGGCAGCAGATTTGATTGTAGAGGTGATGCGCATGGCATTTAACGAATTAATAGCAATGAATAAATCAATAAACAATCCGCATGAGGGAGATGTTTTTGTGTTGCAGCCTAAAAAAAATGTTTTTTATTTTGGGAAGGTTATACAAACAGATTTGAAGAGTGAAGATTCCTTGATTAGTGGAACGATACTTATATATATATATGATTGCTTTTGCAATGATAAGTTAACTATACATGATTTGAATGGGGAAGAATTATTAGTAGCACCAATGATTGTTAATAATCAACCGTGGGAGAAAGGCTATTTTGAAACTATTGATAATGTGCCTGTATCTGAAAGAGAGAGAAGCTTAGAGTTTGGCTTTTGGGATTTACTAACAGAAGAATACCTTGATATTCAAGGGATGAAAATTGGCAAAAAACCTAAATATTGTAGTATTTACGGTTTGGGAAGTTATGGAGTGGTGGGAAAAGAGGTGCAGAAAGCGATTAAATTGAAACAACTTAAATAGACGATTACTGTAAGCAGGCAGACAGGTCTAAGAGGTACAAACAACGACCCAACGGGGGGAGAAAGCAAATATCCTTTTGGAAGCAGGTCTCGGCGGTTTTGTGAAGGTTGTGTTGACAGGCGCGGTAGTGGGTGGCCTTGGCAGTGTGGGGTTTTATGGAGCCGGGGAGGCTGTGGAGAAGCTCAGGGGGAGTGTTGCCGGGCATGCGGACGACAAACATACTTTTCCGAAACCTAACCGTGGACAGGGTTTCTCAAAAAAGGGGTATTTCCCTAAGCCGGGGGAAAGAACGTTTGAGGGGTATGTGGAAGAATGGGTGCCTATTGATGCAGAATTGTCACTTTACACTAAATCTAAAGAATTTAATAACGTAGGCAATATTGGTGGAGAATTTAAACGTTTTGGAACGAAGGTTGGAAGACATGGAATAGTCGGAGTTCATGTACATCAGCCTATTAGAAATGTCAATTTGAAAACAGGGGAGATTAGGGGAGGAGTGTTGAATCCGAAGAAAGGAATTGGTATGGACTCTCCAAAACGATTGGATATCAAGCAACTGTATCAGTTCTTCTTCAATGAAAAATATTATAAATAAATATGAAAACTTTAATGTAATATGAGTTGCTGGGCTACGGTAGATATTAGATATCGTAGCCCAAGTAATATTATTGTGATAAGGAGATTATAGATATGGGTAATTTTGATTTTACACAGTTTGTTTCCCTGGACTCTGCCTTGCCGTATGAAATTATACAAAATAATGTAAGAAAAATATTTTTAAAACAGGGATTTTCAGTTATTGAATTCAAAGATATTGAAGTATCCAAAAGGGATTACTATTCTGAGTATTGGAGAAAGTATAGCTTTGAGCTAGAGAAAGATGATTTTTTAGGTGTATTTATAGATTGGGAAAGGATAGAAGATGTGCCTCAAGAGATTAAATGTTTCATGAAATGCATTAACGAATTGCTGATATTAGATATAAGTAACTTGAGTGTGATTATATGTTCCTTTGCAGAAAAAGGGAGAACATCAAATGAGTATGTGCGCATTAACTCTCATAATATTAATGTAGGGTTATTTAAAATGTCCCCTTTTAGCTTTAGATGTCCAGACAATTTGATTATTGGAATTGAAGAGAAGTAATTTAAAAGGGCTAAACTTATGGGTATAGTTGCTGGTTTTAGAGTCGTTTGACTTGTCCAGTGGACTGGGGCATGGAAGAGGATACCAGGGCATCACGGTGGATCAGGCGGCTTCAGTCTCGGCGGTTTTGTGAAGGATGTGCTGACAGGTGCGGTAGTGGGCGGTCTTGGCAGTGCAGGGTTCTATGGGGCCGGGGAGGCTGTGGAGAGGCTCAGGGAAAGTGTTGCTGGGCATGAGAGTGCTAAGAATAGTGTATCAGACCCATATAGAGGGGTAAAAGAAGCATCAGAGTATTTAAAATCAAAAGGGGTACCAAGAAAGTATCGAAAACAGGTGCTTGAATCTTTTGACGTGGAAACGATAAATCTCAGGACGGTCGGAGAAAATATGTTTGGTATGCGATTTTATGGTGGCAAAGCTGAAGCGGAAGGAAGGTATGTATTTGAAACATTTACTCCGTTGACTAACAGGCGGAATCTGGCTTTACCGTATGAATGGAATAGCATGACACATATTAAACAGTTTCAAGTTAAAAATGGAACAATAATAATTGCTGGAAGAGTAGCAGAACAAACGGCTTTTGGTAGCCAGTATATTGGTGGCGCTGAACAGTGGTATATTAATGATTTGGGGGACTTGATAAAATGTCAATAGAAGAATATAAAAAAAGGAACAGTTTACTGCAGGAAAAGATAATAGCAGAGATTGAAGAAGTAAAAAGGGGGAAAAGTGCGAAAAATATGCTTCAGTTGCAAGGTATATTGGAAGAACTTAAGAATAGTAGCGTGAAGAAAAATATTTCTTTATATTATCCACGTGTTATAGTTGATTCTTGGGATTACTCAGATCAGTTAGGAATTGAATTAATGGAACTGGCAGCGTTATACGAAAAAATATAAGGAGGTAGTGAAAGCTTTTCCTATAATAAATTGTTTTCTTGATGACATTTAAATGTTATTGCGCCTTGATAATAATGGTAATTCCCGCTATATTTCCAATACAAAATCAGGGATTCTCTAGACTATAAATGGCTGAAGAATCCTCCGATTTTGACCATATGGTAAGATATAGTTATAGGCTTATATACGGATTCTGTCGGCTAACAGGGAGGCGCATATGAAGGAGGATGTAATGCTTGGCAAGGAGGAAATGTTACAGTTACGCACATCATATATAGAAATCGGCAAGCTGGTGCAAAGGTATGGGCATGGACGTTACAATTTAAGTATTCTTATGGGACAGGTAGTATGTATTGACTCAAATGAGGAGGATAATGTTAAACTGCAATATTTACTAGATAGTTATAATAGTATGTTTTGTTTCAAAGAGGGATTAGATGAATTTGCTGTATGCGAATGTGATGAAAGTCATGAGAGGTGCATTGAGCTAAATCAAAGATTCCGTAGAGAAAGTCAGAAAATATGGGATATTTTAAAGAAATATATATTATAAGTGCATTCCCGTTTTTACAATTAACAGTATTAGCACGCCTGTCTTATCTAAAAACTATGAAACAAAGAATCGGAGTATTCTATAGACTAAACAGTCGGAGAATACCTCCGATTTTTTGCTATATCGATATGTGCCCTGCCTGGGCGTTCGAATTTTATCAAATGGTAGTCAGGAGCGAGTTAGGAGCAAGACTTTTAGTGATTCGCCATTACCAGATAAGTGTGGTAAACTATATCTTAGCCGCGCAGATACAGACGGAACGGTACGGGAAATGCCAGTGCACCAGAGTTACTGCCAAGAGCCTGTCTGCATTCATGGGATAGTGTAAGCAGGTCTCGGCGGTTTTGTGAAGGATGTGCTGACAGGCGCGGTAGTGGGTGGGCTTGGCAGTGCAGGGTTCTATGGAGCCGGGGAGGCCGTGAAGAGGCTCAGGGGAAGTGTTGCTGGGCGTGACGTAAGGCGTGGAAGTGGTGAGACACCCTTCAGCGGCAGAAGGCCAGATTTTTATGTCGCACCCAATGGGGATGTGATACCGGCGACAGGATATAGGTATTCAGCAAGAAATATGTTGCTAATTCAAAATGCTAAGAAGGGATATATAGCAGCCAGAAGTGATGGGATGTATTTTTCCTTTGATAAAATAGATATTCTTGATGATTTATATATCCCCAAAGGAAACTGGGGAAGAGCTGATTATCTAGAGCCGATTACAAGAGATTTTAAATTTTTTGGACCAGGAGGAGTGACACAAGCAGTAACATATTCCGAAATAAAATCTATAATAGATATATCAAAATTGAGGTAGAGATGGAAAGCGTGAAACAAAAAATCATTACACTGTTAAGAGAGGAAGTGCCATCATCTTTAATGCAAGATGTTGATGAAATTGAACTGCTTATTATGCAAGAAAAATATCGTCAAGCTTATCTGAAGATGTATGAAATACGGAAAAGCTCATTATGGTCACCAACAAGCGAATATTTGCAGTTAATGGAAAAGTTCTGGTGGAATTGTGCTAATTGAGTAAGAAACGTATTTTGCAATTAGGAATCTTATATTAATGCCCTGCCTTGGCGTTTGGATTTTATCAAATGGCAGCTAGGATCGCGGGATGAAATTTAATGTGAATTTTATTGTAAAGACAGGGGGTTTTTGTATAATTAAGGTGTAGTAGGAAGGAATATATCTTTGAGGTGGAGTAATCCCTTTTCATACAAAAGAGGGAATGCTTTCGCATCCCCCTTCGCTTTCCCCGACTACACTGGGACAAGGTGTTACCTATAAAAATGTAAAATACTGTCTTAGAATTTTTTCAGCTTTTTCAGTGCCTCAGGCTTTTTCGGATCGTGGTAGATAAAGGTGCATGCAGAATTTGCTCCTGCGTGGGCGGAAATAAGGGCAGCCCGCTCCAGCATTTTTAAGCCGAATCTGGTGGTATTGGATTTCTGTGTTTTCATTAGTAATTTCCTCCATTCGTAAATAGTTCATACTTCTTCACCGTTGATTTGATAATTAATTTACCAAAACTATGTCATATGTAGACTATACCGTATTTTTACTTCGAAATCTGCAACACGTCAAAATTACGCATGTTCATGTAAGATTTCCGATTGACAAAGTATAATGGATACCCGGAATATTTCTTCTTCATGTTGCACGGATACTTCTCCTGCATATTTTTCTGCCGTCCGTTCCACAGACAGCAGTCCAATTCCGTGGTCCCCGGCTTTGCTGCTGAGAGGTTTTCCACGGCTGTCTACCGTGACCTTGCCGCTGTAAGGATTTTCAACGGTAATAAGAAGGGCGCCTTTCACGAACTGTACCGCCAGGCAGATCCATTTCTCTTTCTCTTCCGAAAGCTGACGGACTGCTTCCAGTGCGTTTCCCAGAAGGTTTTCCAGAATAATACACAGATCTGGTCCAGCTACGAAAAGTTCGGCCGGCACATCGAGCTGGCATGTCATTCGGATACCCTCTGAGGAAGCGGCAGCGTATTTGTAGTTGACCAGTGCGTCCAGAGCCAGATTCCCGGTCTCTGCTATGCCGTGCCTGTTCATACTGTTTTCTTCAAGCATTTTTTCGATTTCTCGCTTTGCTTCCGCGGTCTGTCCCGCCTCCAGCAGTGCGTCCAAAGCTACCAGACGGCCTTTTAGGTCATGGCGCAGGATGCGGGTTTGACGGTAAGCTTCCTCACGCTCGGCAGCCTGTTTGACACAGAGACTGATTTCCTGCTCGTAAGCCTGATTTTGCCTTTCAATGAGTGCTTGGGCGCCAATTTTGTCATAAACATCAAAGATCACATAGTTGATCAGGACTATGAGAATGGAAAGAAGGTAAAAGAAAAATATCTTTCCACTGTGTAGGGTGATTGCATAAGCATAGTAGGTGATAATCATGGAGGAAACGGGGACAAAAAAGAGCCTGATCCAGTACCGAAAAGAAAGCGGAACGGCGAGATCACGTCCCTTCCACCGTTTATACATCTGGATAATGATGTACATGGCAATCGTGGAGAGAAGGTTTCCTGCCACGAAAGGGTCTTCCGTCAGGGCGGCAAGCAGGACGCTCTGTGTGACTACTTCGACCACCATCCGTGATGCATGATAGATGCAGGAGCGGAACAGGGCTGTCCTTAAGTCCCCACAGCCGTAGGCGAACAGGAGCACGGTAAGCAGGATGACGTTGCCGGAGAGCGTAAGCAGGGGGTATCTTGAGCTGGAAAACATGACCAGGTATAGAAAGATGACATATGCTGCCCACGCAGTGTAGCGAAATGCTTTGTGGCGTATGGCTTCCCGCCGGAAAGAGGATAAATAGATGTGGATGATGTGAATCCCAAAGAGCATCATCAGCGCATCAAGAAATAACTGTTCTTTCATTTTTCATATCCTTTCATGCCCGCCAGCGCCGCAAACCTTGCCCTGGCTGCTTTCCGGCGGTCTTCACTGATCTGTATTCTCATGCCGTCCAGCAGTTCGATTTCTGTGGCGGCAATTGCCTTTATGTAGTCGAAGTTCACGAGAAAGGACTGGTGTACCCGCAGGAACCGTCCGTTTTTGGAAGAGACCTGTTTTTCCACTTCATCTATTTTCCCATAGAACCGGTCTGGCAGAAGGTTGTTTTTTGATGCGCCCTGGTCTGAACGGTGGACGGATATGACCCGGCCGTTACTCTCAAAACAGGCAATCCGGTTATAGGGAATCCGGTGGCAGATTTTCTTGTAGAAAAAGGTAAAATAGCCGGTTTGCCTGCGGATTCTCTCGTATGCGGAGAAAAAGACCGTGCGGAATTCATCCTCCATGACCGGCTTTGACAGAAAACGAAAAGGTTCTGTGCAGAAAAGTTCCTTTAGATATTTCTCGTGGCCGGATATATAGACAATCAGTATCGGCAGTTCTTTTTCCCTCAAAGCCTGTGCAGTATGGATGCCGTTCATGGTTTCCATCTCAATGTCGAGGTAGATCAGGTCGAAGCACTTCTGCTGTTCCGTGACAGCCCGGATCAGGTCGGAACCGTCAGGATACACTTCACAGCAGACCTCCAGTTCCTGTTCGGCGGCAGTTTGGCGCAGGAGCTGTTCCACATTCCAGGCAAAAGACTGGTCGTCATCGCATATGGCAACGTTAATCATTTTCGGATTCCTCCTGTGATATAACTATATTTATAAGTATAACTACATATTGTCGTATAAAGCAATGGGAAAATAAGCGGCATCATATAATATAACCGTTACCTGAATGGAAATTATGTGTTACAATTGGGATAATTACAGTGAAAATGTACGGACAGGGAATGAAAGGCTTATGGAAAAAGCGGCGGAGAGGATAGTAAATATACTGGTCAGGGAGGAGATCATCAGCGGCTCCATGTCAGAAATTTATCAGTATGGTCTGGTAAGACTGTTTGAGATTGGCGGGGCGGTTGTTACAGGCTTTCTGATATGTCTTGGGATGGGAATGCTGAAAGAGGGAATTATCTTTTTCGCATTTTTTGTTCCCCTGCGGTCTTATCTCGGCGGACTTCATTTGAAGAAATACTGGCAGTGTTATATCATGTCGTGCCTGACCCTGTTTGCCGTGATGGCCATAACAAAATCCGTTTCCCTCGATATGCGTGTGTCCTCCGGAGTGATCGTGCTGGCTTCCATCGGAATCGGGCTGGAGGCAAAACGGGGGCAGGCGGAAGCGGAGAGTGGGAGATATGCATGGGTGGTCTGGGGCGTCCTGGCCATACTGTTGGCGGCAATGGCCCTCAGTCTGATGTGGAAAAAGGAGTCTGTCCTTGTCCTGCTGTGCTGTGTCACGGTGACCGTGCTTTTCAGTAAAGTGTGTGGACAGATTTTACATCTGCCAAAGCGCTGAACCTGGCCCGTACTGCTTTCCGGCGGTCTTCGCTGATCTGTATGATCCTGCCGTCCAGCATTTCGATCTCTGTGGCGGCGATTGCCTTTATGTAGTCGAAGTTCACGAGAAAGGACTGGTGTACCCGCAGGAACCGTCCGTTTTGGGAGGCAACCTGCTGCTCCACCTCATTTATTTTCCCGTAGAACTGGCTCGGCAGGCAGGCTTTTTTAGGCACGCCCTGTTCCGAAAGGTGGATGGAAATGACTCTGCCGTTACTTTCAAAACAGGTAATTCGGTTAAAGGGAATCCGATGACTTGCCTTTCTGTAAGAAAAAGTAAAATAGCCGGTCTGCCGGCTGATCCGCTCACAGGCGGAGGAAAAGATGGGGCCAAACTCATCTTCCGTTACCGGCTTTGACAGGAAACGGAAGGGTTCTGTGTAGAACAGTTCTTTTAGGTATTCCTCATGTCCCGACATATAGACGATCAGCGCAGGCAGTTCGTGTTCTCTTAAAGCCTGTGCGGCACGGATACCGTCCATCGTTTCCATCTCTATATCAAGATAGATCAGGTCGAAGCACATCTGCTGTTCCGTGACGGCCCGGATCAGGGCGGAACCGTCAAAAAATACCTCACAGCTGATATCCACTCCCTGCTCAGAGGCGGTCTTGTGCAGAAGCTGCTCTATGATCCCGGTCAGCGGTCTGTCGTCATCACATATGGCAATGTTAATCATTCGTGGTTTCCTCGTGTTTTATACGGCGCTTTAACGCTATTTAAGCAGCTCGTCATACGTTGTATTAAGAAGGTCTTTTATCGCTTCCAGCTGATCAACCCGTATATGCTGTGTTCCCCGTTCAATCTTTACAAGACATTCTCTGGTTATCGAGGTACCCTGTAAGTCCAACAGACGGACAAGTTCTGTCTGGCCGATTCCTTTTTTGATTCGGATTTCCCTGATGTTTTTGCCAATGCTCCGATTTCTGCTCTGCTTTATCTTCTGTTCCAACAGTATCACCTCTTTTTGAACCGTTTCTAGTCCAGTCATGATTTTATTTTATGGATAAACTGGAAAATGATGGGACTGATATGAGTTCTGTAAACAAAATGTAGAATAACACATCTACAGTTGTTGGAATGGTTGTATTATGCCCGGAAAAATCCGGTCAATATTTTATCTTTACACAAGAACATATGTTTGATAAGATGGTATTACATTCATCGGCAGGGAGGAGGTGAGGGGAACGGAAAGCAGATATGTGTTCCATATAGACGTCAACAGCGCTTTTTTATCCTGGACTGCGGCATACCGGGTGAATGTGCTGGGCGAAAAGGAAGATATCAGGCGGATACCGAGCATTGTGGGCGGGGATCAGGAGAAACGTCATGGGATTGTTCTTGCGAAAAGTACTCCGGCTAAGAAATACGGCATTCAGACAGGCGAACCCATTGTGGCGGCGCAGAGAAAATGTCCCGGGCTGGTGATTGTGCCCCCGGATTATGGGTTATATGTCAGGTCGTCCCGGGCTTTTATGAAGATACTGCAGGAGTACAGCGACAATGTGATCCAGTACAGCATTGACGAGGCGTGGGTGGTGTTTGAAGGGTTTGAGAAGCTGTACGGGCGTGACCGGATGGTGAATATGGCCTATGAACTGAAGGACAGGATCAGGGAGGAACTGGGCTTTACCGTGAACGTCGGTATTTCCACAAATTTCCTGCTGTCCAAGATGGCGGGGGATTTCTCCAAGCCCGATAAGGTGCACACCCTTTTCCCGGAAGAGATAGAACAGAAAATGTGGCCGCTCCCTGTCTCCGACCTGTTTCTGGCGGGGCGGGCTACGGTGGAAAAACTGCATGGTTTAGGCATACGGACGATAGGGGAACTGGCGCAGGCGGACGAGGGGATGATCCGGGCCCACTTAAAAAAGCACGGGGAGACAATCCAGGGGTTTGCCAGAGGCGGCGACCTGGAACCGGCGATGGTTTCCCATGAGGCTAATAAAGGTTACGGGAACAGCATGACGGCGCCAGTGGATATCGTGACGGAGGAATACGCGAGGCACCTGCTGCTTTCCTTAAGCGAGACGGTGGGGACGAGGCTCAGGAGCGACGGTGTGATGATCGCTGTGGTCAGCGTACATCTGACAACCTGTGAGTTTAAGCGGATGAATAAACAGATGCAGCTGGATTCTCCAACGAATATCACGGAGGAGATCTATGAGGCGGCCTGTCGGCTTTTTGACAGACTGTGGGATAAAAAGACGCCGCTGCGGCAGTTGGGAGTGCATACGACGGGGGTGCAGGAGAATGCCGTGCGGCAGTACAGTATTTTTGATCTGGGGAAGAGTGACAGACTGGAAAAACTGGACAGGGCGGTGGATCAGATTCGCGGGAAATACGGGGAGGATGCCATTTTCCGGGCCAGCTTTTTAAAAGGAAACGTATCCCATATGGGCGGCGGACTGAATAGGGAGAAGCGCAGCAGATGAGCCTGTCATAGAATGGAGTCGAAATTTTACGCCGCATATGGTAATATTAGTATCAACAGCGATAGGAGACAGTGCAATGCTTGACAAACAAACCTTTCACCCCCTGAATTACATCAAAAAGGAAGAATACTCCGGCAGCATGGAGGGGATGCGCTATCTTTTAAAAAGGGTAAACAGCGGCGGGGAGGACGTGATCCGCGTGACTGTCTGGCCGGAGCCGCTCGGGATTTTCCGTACCCCGGAAGAGAATAAAACCTCGACCGAGGTGCCTCTCACTGCGGAGGGCGTGGAGCAGGCGGCGGACTGGATCAACGGGCAGTATGAGGCGAGAAAGGATTACTGGCTGGAGAACTTACATAAGCCGTGGACGGAGGTGTGATTTTCCACAAGATTTACATAAATATTTGGTCATATTGTCAAAAATGTAGAAAAATCTTGCATTTTAGCTGAAATACGTTATATAATGTGTAAAGACAGTTGACATAAAGCTGATCGCGGCGTAAGAGAATGAGGGGCTTGGAGGTAGCGATATGGCAGCGTTGAATTTGAACGCACTATTTTTTAATCACGAGATATCTTTCTGTAAAGTATACAATGCGGAGAGTAAGGATAAGCTGGAAAAGCTTTTGGTTTCCAACCGCATTTCCTTTTTTGTGGAGTGGCCGGAGCAGAATTTTCTGGAGCGCTTTCTGGGGACTTTGGGCAGCAGGCAGGAAGTGTTTACCATACACATCAACGAGGCGGACACGACCCGCGCCAGAGATCTGGCGGCGGGAATAGAGAGTGTGCAGATCGCGTCTGCGTAAGCGGGTTGTTATAAATGCTAAGGATATGATAGAATGACCCTGGGAGGTTTCCCGGGGTCTTACTATGTGGAGAGAAATCAGGAATGGAAAATAAGAAAAAACAGAGTCTTTGTCCGGCTTCCACGAAATGCGGGGGCTGCCAGTTTGTGGACATGCCCTACAAAGAGCAGTTAAAGAGAAAGCAGAAACGGACGGAGCAGCTTTTAAAACAATTTGGGAAGGTGAGACCGATCGTCGGCATGGCGGAGCCTGCCCACTACCGCAATAAAGTGCATGCGGTTTTTGCTTTTCAGAAAGGCAGGGGAATTGTTTCCGGGATTTATCAGGAAAAAAGTCACCGGGTGGTGCCTGTGGAGAACTGTCTTTTAGAGAATCAGAAAGCGGGGGAGATTATTCAGTCTGTGCGGGAACTGGCAAAATCTTTCAAGATAAAGGCATATGACGAGGACAGCGGGTATGGGCTGCTGCGCCATGTGCTTGTCCGTGTGGGACATGCCACCGGGGAAATCATGGTGGTGCTTGTGCTTGGATCACCGATTCTTCCTTCTAAGAAAAACTTCGTGAATGAGTTATGTAAACTTCACCCGGAGATTACCACGATTCTGGTCAATGTGAATAACAAGCGGACCAGCATGGTGCTGGGGGAAAGGGAACAGGTGATTTACGGCAAGGGTTATATTGAGGATGAGCTCTGCGGCAGACGGTTTAAGATATCCGCAAAATCCTTCTATCAGGTGAATTCCGTGCAGACGGAGGCACTTTACGCAAAGGCGGTTGAGTACGCGCAGCTTACGGGGAAAGAAACGGTGGTGGATGCCTACTGCGGCATCGGCACCATAGCTCTGGCGGTGGCGGGAGAGGCAGGCCGGGTCATCGGTGTGGAGCTGAATAAAGATGCGGTGCGGGATGCGGTCACAAACGCCAGGATCAACCAGATTAAAAACGCAGACTTTTACCAGAACGATGCCGGCAGGTTTTTGACGCAGATGGCTGAGGCGGAGGAGAAGGTGGACGTGGTGTTTATGGATCCGCCCAGAAGCGGCAGCACGGAGGAATTTCTGGATGCGCTGATCCGCATCCGCCCGGAGCGGGTGGTCTATATTTCCTGTGAGCCGGAGACACTGGCGAGGGATTTAAAATATCTGACGGAAAAGAGCAGTTACAGGGTGCAGGAGATTACGCCAGTGGATATGTTTCCGTTTACGGGGAATGTAGAGGTAATAACAAAGATACAGTTTGTGGAAAAGGGAAGAAAGTGACGGACTAAACCATCAGATGTCATGGCTCGGGAGCAATAATGGAGAAAAGCGCATATGGAAATGAATGTGAACATGATTCTGATGTGTTTTATTGCCGTTGGTGCGATATTGGGCGGAGCGGATAAGATTCTGGGAAATCGATTCGGGCTTGGGCAGAAATTTGACGACGGATTTCTACTGATGGGATCTATGGCGCTCTCCATGACCGGTATCATTTGTCTTGCACCAATGTTATCTGCCCTGCTGGGGAATGTGATTTGTCCGGTCTTTTCTGCCGTTGGAATTGATCCTGCTATGTTTGGCTGTGTTCTGGCTATTGACATGGGCGGTTACCAACTGGCTATGGAGCTGGCTCAGGATTTGGAAATCGGACGTTTTTCCGGTATCATTGTGTCTTCTATGTTTGGCTGTACACTGGTGTTTACCATTCCGGTGGGGATGAGTGTCTTGCCGGAAGAGGATCGGCCGTTCTTTTTAAAGGGACTTTTGGCAGGATTGATTTCTCTGCCTGCTGGCCTCTTTGCTGGAGGCCTGTTTCAGGGGCTGTCATTTGTAACAATCCTACATCAGTGTCTTCCTATTTTCCTTGTATCCGCCGTTCTGCTTATGGGGCTGATCTGTTTCCCTGACAGGACAATCCGATTGTTTTCAGGCTTTGCCCGGCTGATTCAGGTAATAGCAACTGTCGGCCTTATGATTGCTGCCGTACAGTATATCACAGGAGTCACTGTTTTGCCCAACCTTGCATCTCTTGATGATGCGTTGGAAATCGTGGGTTCTATCGCTATAGTTATGCTGGGCAGCTTACCGTTGGCGGAGCTGATACGCAGATGCCTGGCCGGACCGTTTCGGTGGATCAGCAGTAAGACCGGTATAAATGATGCCAGTACTACGGGGATTATTGTCGGCACTATTACAGTCATGCCGGCATTGGCGATGGTACGGGATATGGATCCGCGTGGAAAGGTTTTGTGTGGAGCCTTTCTGGTCTGCGGTGCGTCTGCTTTCGCGGCTCATATGGGCTTTGCTTTCGGCACCCAGCCTGATTTGATTCTGCCTCTGTTGGGTGGAAAGTTTGCGGGCGCCATACTGGGTCTGGTTATTGCAATGAGAATGACATAGTTGGAGGTTGATGATGGTATCCTATTCCGATGACTGGGATGATGATAAAGAATATTTTGTGCGATATGAGAGGCGGCAGCGCATGCGGCAGGAGAGGCAGCGGCGCCTGAGAAGACGTCAGATATTTCAGCGTCTTCTGTTTTTGGGCGTACTTTGTATGGTAATGGTTAGTGTCGCTGTTTTTGCAAGGTCGAGAAAGAAAGCGGGAGAAGGGGAAAACGCGCAGGATCAGGCGATGGAAGCCGTGGAACAGCCGGACAGGCTGGCAATAGAAAAAATAACGGAGAGTCTCCCGGAGGAGGAAAGCGCGGAACCGGAGACGGAGGATGCGGAAGCGGAGGTGGAAACTCCTGTTTATCATTTTGAGGAGACGGAGGATACGGCTGTCATCGACAGTGCGGATGTTATCAGCACAAATGCGGTTCTGATGGATGAGGGCACGGATACGGTTGTCGCCGCGAAGGGAGCCAGGACGAGGATTATACCCGCTTCCATGACAAAAGTTTTAACGGTGTTGGTGGCGGCGGAAAATATCCCGGAAGAGAAGCTTGATGACACGTTCACGATGACGCGGGAGATCACAGATTACGCCTATGTAAATGACTGCAGCTCCGTGGGGTTTCTGGACGGAGAGAAGGTGCCGGTACGGGATCTGTTTTACGGGACGGCCATGCAGTCCGGCGGGGATGCAGCATTGGGACTGGCCACTTATGTGTCCGGATCACAGGAGGCTTTTGTCGCTCTGATGAATCAGAAACTGGAAGAACTCGGTATAGCAGACAGCACGCACTTTACCAACTGCGTCGGGCTTTATGACGAGGCCCATTACAGTACGGTCTATGATATGGCGGTCATGATGAAGGCCGCAATGCAAAACGATTTGTGCAGGGAGATCCTGTCGGCGCATATTTATACAACGAAACCGACCAGGGAGCATCCGGACGGCATTGAGATTTCCAACTGGTTCCTGCGCAGGATCGAGGATAAGGATACGGGAGGCGAGGTGCTCTGTGCCAAGACAGGGTATATCGTCCAGTCGAAAAACTGCGCGGTAAGTTTCGGCACCTTTGCGGGCGGGGAACCGTATATCTGTGTGACGGCGGGCTCCACCAGCGGTTGGCGGTGCATTTACGATCATGTGGAAATCTATAACAGGTATGTGCCGACAGAATAGGAGGGCAGACAATGGCGACGACAAAGGAATTTCATGATTATGTGGTGGGAAATCTGCAGAGAGTGGGAGATGTGACCACCAGAAAGATGATGGGCGAGTACTGCGTCTACTTTCAGGGGAAGCTGATCGGGGATATCTGTGACAACTGTCTGTTCTTAAAACCTACGGAGTCAGTGCTGCGTCTGCTGCCGGATGCGGACAGGGATTACCCCTATGAGGGCTCCAAAACGCAGATGGTGATGGTGGAGGATGTGGAGAACGAGGCGCTGATGGCGGAAATCTTACGGGAGATGTACAGGGAGCTGCCGGAGCCGAAGAAAAAGAAAAAGTAGCAGTTTGGAGATTTTTAACAGACGAGGAGAGGACCATGCCGAACACAAATACGACGAAAGCCGCATTAGGAGAATCTCTGAAAAAACTGGTTCTGACAAAACGGCTGGAAAAGATAACGATCAACGATCTCACGGCGGACTGTGGCATCAGCCGGATGGCTTTCTATTATCATTTTAAGGATATTTATGATCTGGTGGAGTGGGTCTGTGTTGAGGACGGAAAGAAGGCTCTGCAGGGGAAGAAGACCTACGAGACCTGGCAGGAGGGAATGAGTCAGGTCTTTGAAGCTGTCTTGGAGAACAAGGCGTTTATTCTGAATGTGTACCGCAGCATTGGCAGGGAAAGGGTGGAAGGGTATCTCTACAAGTTTACATATGACATGCTGAAGGAAGTGGTGGAGGACAGGTGCCGGGGCGTGGAACTGTCGACAGAGCACAAGGAATTTATCGCCGACTTTTACAAGTACGGATTTGTGGGGATCATGCTTGACTGGATCGGCCACGGCATGAAGGAGGATTATGAGGAGATTGTGGAAAATATGGGAGTGGTGCTCCACGGGAATCTGGTGCGCTCCATCAAAAATTTTGAAAAGGCGAATACCGGCGGGTGATTTAGAAATACTTCCCACGCTATGCAAACAGGGCGGAATGATAAGTTTTTTATCATTTCGCTTTTTTTGTAAATTGGTAAAAATAAGCAAAATGGAT
Organism: Lachnospiraceae bacterium UBA7143; assembly: GCA_002491905.1. Lineage (GTDB taxonomy): Bacteria > Bacillota > Clostridia > Lachnospirales > Lachnospiraceae > UBA3282. The sequence continues at coordinate 22,345 of DKWV01000040.1, forward strand.
ATGATAGCTTTAGTAAAGAAAACGGAAACCGGGGCGGGAACGCGAAAACCGCCGGAATCGGGAAAGGTGGAACACATATGGCAAATAAGAAGAGTATCGGACTTGGCGTGGCGGCTGTGGCGGCAGCAGGAGCGGGCGCGGCGCTGGCGGCAAAGAACCTGAAAAAAAGCGCCCACGTGGGGCTTGAACATGCACAGACGGAGGGCAGCGGTTATGACGGGGCAAATGCGGGAGAAGCGGCGGCGAAGCACCGAAAATATACCGAACTTGACTATCGCAATACCGAGCTTGGAAGGTATGACAAAAACAGCAAGGGCATTTATTATTCGAATGGTAATTATGAAGCGTTTGCGAGACCGAAAAAGCCGGACGGGGTGGATGAAAAAAACGCCTACATTGTGGGAAGCGGCCTGGCCTCTCTGGCGGCGGCCTGCTTTTTAGTCCGTGACGGACAGATGCCCGGCAGTCATATTCATATATTAGAAGCTATGGATATCGCGGGCGGCGCCTGCGACGGGATCAACGATCCCACCAGAGGCTATGTGATGCGCGGCGGCAGGGAGATGGAGAACCATTTCGAGTGTCTGTGGGACTTGTTCCGCAGTATTCCTTCCATCGAGACGCCGGGGGTGTCGGTGTTAGATGAATATTACTGGCTGAACAAGGAGGATCCGAACTACTCCCTCTGTCGCGCCACCGTGAACAGGGGGCAGGACGCCCACACAGACGGTAAATTCAATCTGAGCCAGAAGGGCTGCATGGAGATTATGAAGCTCTTTATGACAAAGGATGAGGATCTCTACGATAAGACCATTGAGGATGTTTTCGACGAGGAGGTGTTTGACTCTACCTTCTGGCTGTACTGGCGCACCATGTTTGCCTTTGAGAACTGGCACAGCGCACTGGAGATGAAGCTGTACTTCCAGCGGTTTATCCATCATATCGCGGGACTGCCGGATTTCAGCGCACTGAAATTTACGAAATATAATCAGTATGAATCCCTGATCCTGCCCATGCAGAAATATCTGGAGGCAGCGGGGGTTGACTTCCAGTTTAACACGGAAGTGACCAACGTGATCTTTGGATTTGAGGGAGATAAGAAGATTGCAAAGGCAATCGAGTGCAAGGTGAAGGGCGTGGAGAAGGGTATTATGTTAACCGAAAACGACCTTGTCTTTGTGACCAACGGAAGCTGCACCGAGGGGACGATTTACGGCGACCAGAACCATGCGCCCAACGGGGATGCGGAAGTGCGCACGAGTGGCTGCTGGAGTCTCTGGAAAAATATTGCGAAGCAGGATCCTTCCTTTGGACATCCTGAGAAGTTCTGCTCCGATGTGTCTAAGACGAACTGGGAGTCCGCCACCATCACCACGCAGGATGAGAAGATTCTGCCTTATATTGAAAATATCTGCAAGCGCGATCCCCGAAGCGGCAAGGTGGTGACAGGCGGCATCGTGAGCTGTCAGGATTCCTCATGGCTCCTCAGCTGGACCATCAACAGACAGGGACAGTTTAAAGACCAGGATAAGAATAAGGTCTGTGTCTGGGTGTACGGTCTCTTCACGGATGTGGAGGGCGATTATGTGAAGAAGCCCATGAAGGACTGCACCGGTAAGGAGATCACGCAGGAGTGGCTCTATCATCTGGGTGTGCCTGTGGAGGAGATCGATGAATTGGCTGAGAAGAGCGCGGTGTGTGTGCCTACCATGATGCCTTATATCACGGCATTCTTCATGCCGAGGACGGCGGGAGACAGACCAGACGTGATTCCCGACGGCTGCGTGAACTTCGCCTTTCTGGGACAGTTCGCCCAGACGCCGAGAGACACTGTGTTCACCACCGAATATTCTGTCAGGACGGCCATGGAAGCCGTTTACGGGCTGCTGGGTGTGGACAGGGGCGTGCCAGAGGTGTGGGGCAGCGTATATGATATTCGTGAACTGCTTTCCAGCAGTGTGAAGCTGATGGACGGCAAGTCTCCGCTGGAGATCAATCTGGGACCGCTCAATCCCGTGAAGAAGCTGCTGCTTAAACTGGTGAGAGGTACGGTGGTCGAGAAGGTGATGCGGGATCAGGGCGTTTTGAAGGAATGGATGTAAGACTATACTATAATGGGAGAGTTTTAAAGGGGTGGAAAACAGGCGGCGTGATTGCGTTGCCTGTTTTGCACTGCGGCTAATATATTAACTAAAACTTGTATTTTTTGAAGAAATGGGATAATATAATAGCTATGAATGCAAATTATTCTTTTCTTTCAAAAACACCGGGAGAGATGCAGGATATGATTGCAGGGCGTTTGCGCGCGATCCGCAGAAAGCGGAAAGTATCACAGAAAAGACTGAGCGAATTATCGGGAGTAAGCCTGGGTTCTGTGAAGCGGTTTGAGCAAAGCGGCGAAATCTCCTTTCTCTCCCTGATTAAAATTGCATACGCGCTGGGACTTAATGGTGAGCTGGAGCATTTGTTTGAGGAGGCGCCGCCGTTGTCGATAGAGGAGATAATTCATGGACAGGATTGAACATTTGGATGTGTTTTACCATGAGAGAAAAGTCGGCACTTTGGCAATGTATCAAAAGTATTTGGCAGCCTTTGCCTATGGGCAGGAATGGCTGGAAAACGGATTCCCGATCAGCCCCTTTTCCCTGCCGCTGGAGAAAAGAGTGTTTGTCCCGCGCATGGATCCCTTTGACGGTTTGTTTGGCGTTTTTGCGGACAGCCTTCCGGATGGGTGGGGACGGTTTCTGGTGGATCGGCTGATGCTGAAAAAAGGGATAGAGCCTGCAGCGGTCGGAGTCCTGAACAGGCTTGCCATTGTGGGAGATTCTGGCATGGGTGCGCTTTCCTATCGACCTGCGGTTCACTTGAATGAAGGCGTTTGTGTAGTGGAGCTGGATCGGATTGCTGGAGAGTGCGAGAAGCTGCTTAAGACAGAATATACAGAGGACTTGGATCGGCTGTTTCGGCTGGGCGGGTCTTCTGGGGGAGCACGTCCAAAAATTCTGACGGAAATAGGCGGGGAAGAGTGGATCATCAAATTTCCCTCTTATGACGATCCGAAGGACATCGGAAAGCAGGAGTATGAATACTCGCTGTGTGCAAAAGAATGTGGCATTGAGATGGCACAGACACGGCTTTTTCCCTCTGAGAGGTGTGCTGGTTACTTTGGCGCGAAACGGTTTGACCGCAGGAAGGATGCCGACGGGCAGGAGAGCAGAGTACATATGCTTTCCGTCAGCGCTGTTTTGGAGACATCTCATCGGATTCCTAATCTGGATTATCATCTTTTGATGAAGCTGACGTTGGAAATCACGAAAGATTTTTCGGAAGTGCTGAGATTATTCCGCCTTATGTGCTTCAACGTGTTTTCACACAACCGGGACGATCATTCCAAGAATTTCTCTTTTTTATATGATGAGCAGAATGCCTGCTACCGGCTTGCGCCCGCGTATGACCTCACTTACAGCAGCTCGTTGAATGGGGAACACGCGACCACCGTAAACGGAAGTGGGATGACCCCGGGTATGGAGGATATACTGGCGGTGGCTGATAAAATAGGGATTCGGAAGGCGCAGGCGGGGAAAATCGCGCACGATATCAGGGACTGCGTCAATGATATGCTTGCGCCGTATCTGCGATAGGGCGCTTTGCGTGATGATCCACATCGTTCAGTTTTCTTTATTGAAATAGGATTTAATGATAAATAGGGAAGAGCCAGGAACCACAATAATGATTGACTTTCAGCGTCTATATGCTACGATAAACTTATATTGATTTTATAGGACGGAACTGCGTGTTTTATGAATGCGCAGAATGTAAAAAAGATATGGGAACCTTACGCCGTATTTGGAAAGGGAAAACGGGATGTGGAAGAGAAAGAAATGGGATGAATGGAAGGGACAATTATCACAGGAATTGGAGATACAGATGCAGAAATCTTTTCAGGTCGGCGTATTTGAAGAGATTACCAATCCTGAAATCCTGCAGGAAGCGCCTGAGACAATGAAGGCGCTCAACAGTTTGTTAAACTGCGCCAATCTGCTGCTAAATCATGCCAGAGAAAATATGACGATGCTGAATCGGATCAATCATTCTGGCATGTGGTCCATGTATTTCGGGAAGGGTCTGGAAATAAGCCGCGTTATGTATACGGAAGAGTTTCGTGAAATTACAGGCTATACGGACCGTGGAGAGCTGGAAGATACCCTGGAGGCATGGACGGATAAGATTTATGCAGCAGATAAAGACCGCGTGATGCGGGAATTTTATGATACTATCAAAGACAGCACAGGACAGAAAGTATTTGATGCAGAATACAGGCTGCAGACAAAAAATAACGGGCTGCGCTGGATACGAATGGCGGGAGAGGTCGTGCGGCGCGGCGGAAAGCCCTTTGAGTTTATCGGCATTATCACGGACATTACGGTCGCTCATAACAATGCCAAGGAGCTTGATGTTTCCACAAAGCGGCATGACGCGATTGACTCGATTCTCAATGAGGGCTCGTGGAGTATGAATGTCGTAGACGGGGACATTGCTAATCCGGAAAATCCTTTCTGGTATTCCGAGCAGTTTCGAAGACTGCTTGGGTTTCATTCCGAGGAGGATTTCCCTAATTCGCCAGATTCTTATTCTAATTTGATCCATGAAGATGACAGAAGGCGTGTCATGGAGGCGGTTTTGCATTATGTGAAGTCAGGAACACAGTATCCGGCATTACAGCAGGAGTTTCAGATTCGCCATGCGGACGGCGGTTACCGTTGGTTTCAGATGACAGTCACAGCGGTGTTTGATTCTTCACACAAACCCATCGTTTTGGCGGCAACGGCGCTGGATGTAACGGAGCAGAAACGCAGCAGGGAGATTTTTGAAGCAGATATGGGAAGGAGCATCCACAGTCTTGCAGAAGGGCTTGATAAAATAAGCGCGGTCGTTGCGGAAACCACAGCGGATATGCAGGATTTGAATGAAAAGCAGGATAGTATCACAAAGGCGGCGGCTTCTGTGAATGAGAAGGTGAAAGAATCTCTCGAGATTATTTCCCTGATTCAGGAGATTGCTTCCCAGACGAATCTGTTGTCTTTGAACGCCTCCATCGAAGCCGCCAGAGCGGGAGAAGCCGGAAAGGGCTTTGCCGTGGTTGCGGATGAAGTGGGTAAATTAGCGGTTTCCTGTAACGAGACATCCGAACATATTTCCAGGAGCCTGAATGAAATGCGGCAGGCAATTGAACATATTCTTTCCAAAATCGAGGGCATGGACCACGCCGTACTGGCGCAGTCTGCCAATATGGGAAAAATCAAAGATATGACGCAGGAACTGAATGTGTTGTGCGATGAGGAGAAGAACATCGCGCAGACGGTGTTCGCTGAGTAGGCGGATAAAAGAAAATGGGGGCGGAAATTCCGCCCCCTAAGACCGGGGCCGCGAAGCGGATCCCGCAATTGAGCGAAGCTCAATTTGTTAGAGGTCATAATACATCATAAACTCCGCCGGCGTAGGAATCTGCCCGGCCTCTTTTGACTCGGCGCGCTTCCTTGCGATCCACACGTCGATCAGCCGTTCCGGGAATACTCCGTCTTTTGTCAGATAGTCGTGATCCTTCTCCAGCGCATCCAGCGCCTCGTCCAGCGACTTGGGCAGGCCTTTGATTTTCTTCTGTTCCTCCGCGGAGAGCGTGTAGAGGTTAAAGTCGTAAGGACCCCAGCCGTTTGCCGCGGGATCGATCTTCTTCTCGATGCCGTCCAAGCCTGCCATCAGAATGGCTGCGTAAGCGTAGTAGGGGTTGGCGGTGGCGTCGGGGTTTCTCAGTTCGAAGCGCTTGGCTTCCGGGGATTTCGCGTAGGCGGGGATTCGGATCACCGCGCTGCGGTTGGAGGTGGCGTAGCCGACGGTCACGGGAGCCTCATACCCGGGCACCAGCCGCTTGAAGGAGTTGGTGGAGGGGTTGGTGAAGGCGCACAGTGACGCGATGTGGGAGAGCAGGCCGCCGATAAAATAGTGGGCGGTCCGGCTTAAGCCGGAGTAGCCGTTCTCGTCGTAGAAGACGGGAGCACCGTCCTTTTTAAGCAGCATATGTACGTGGAGGCCGCTGCCCGCCTCTTTATAGATGGGTTTTGGCAGGAAGGTGGCCGTCTTGCCTTCCCTGGCTGCCATGTTCTTGATAATGTATTTGATAATCATGGTGTTGTCGGCCATGACGGGCATATCCGCCAGCTCTACCTCGATCTCCATCTGGCCGGGGCCGCCCACCTCGTGGTGGTGGTATTTTACCTTGATGCCCCAGTTTTCCATCTCCATGCAGATGCGGCTTCTAAGGTCGTAGCCCACATCCTGGGGCGCGGCGATGTGGTAGCCGCCGTGGGTCACCTCGTAGCCGTTGTTGCCGGGCGTGTCCAGTCTGCAGTTCCAGTCCGCCTGTCTGGTGTCGATGCTGTAAGCGCACTGTCTGGGCGAAACCTCATAGCGGGCGGAGTCGAACAGATAAAATTCAAACTCGGGTCCGATCACCATCTCGTCAGCGATGCCGGTCTTTTTCATGTAATCCACGGCGCGCAGGCTCACATTTTTCGGGTACTGGTCAAAGGGGGTGTTTTCTCCCTTACCGATGACACAGACATTGCCGCACATGGTCAGTGTGGGCACATCCGCAAAGGGGTCTACATAGGCGGTATCCGGGTCTGGCAAAAAGACCATGTCGCTCTTCTCAATAGGAGCGTACCCGTAGTTGGAACCGTCGAAGCCGATCCCGTAGACGAAGACATTCACATCGAACCGCTCCACCGGTATGGTGATGTGGCGCCAGCGTCCGTCGATGTCGGTCATTTTGAAGTCGATCATGCGGATCTCCTTCTCCTGACACAGTTTCCTGATTTCTGCACTTTTCTCCATAAGCATATCCCTTTCTGTATGATTCCGGTGCGCAGTGGGCGGGATGCCCGCAAAACAGATATTTTCGGCTGACTGTGAATCGGGCATCTGCGGATACTGCGGGAACCTGAATTGTATGTATGATAATACTATACTATAGAAGAATTAAGACAGTAAAGCTGATTTTGATAAAATGTGGGAATTGCGTGACAAATTTCCTCCTGTTGCCACTATGTCTGTGAAAGTGGTATACTGGAAACATTGAGGTGAGACTATGACAACAAGGGAAGAGGCTCTGCATTACGGCATGTCGTTTCAGGATGTTTATCAGGACATGCCTTTTCATGATACCAACTGGGTGCTGGTGAGGTGCCGTAAGAATAAAAAGGCGTTTCTGTGGACTTATGAGTATAAAGGTTCCGTGCGCATCAACGTGAAGGTAGATCCGGCGTGGCGCGATTTCTGGCGGCAGACCTACGAGGCTGTGATCCCGGGGTATCACCAGAACAAGGAACACTGGAATACGGTGATTTTGGACGGCACGATACCTGACGGAGACATCAGACGTATGATTGCGGAGAGCTATGATCTGGTGGCAGGCGGAAAGAGGAGAGGAAAAAAACAGGATGCATAAAAGGAAAAAGAAATGCCTGAAAAGAATACTGCCGCTTTTGCTGGCGGCCGTGCTGCTGGCGGAGGGGACGTGCGCAAGCGTGTATGCCGCAGAGGAGGGAATGCCGGTCGACGAATTTGTGGAGGAGGAAGCGCCGACAGTCGATGAAGCGGGCGATCCCGACAGAGAGGAAGACGACGGGATGCAGTCGGTCGTGGAAGAAGGCGGGGAGACAGATACGTCCTCGGAGCAGCAGACTGTGTCGGAGGATACTGTCCCAGAGGACACTGCCTCAGAGGATACTGTTTCAGAGAATACTGTTTCGGAAAATACGGCTGAGGATGAGAACCCGGAAGAATGGGACGGGGAGGATGCTCTGGGGAAGGCGCCTCTGGGAAAAGATGACATGGGAAAAAATGCGGTCTTTTCCGATAACGGGCTCTCTACTCTGGCTGAAACGGGTCAGAAGCTAAAACGGGGAACGCCAAGTGTGACGGATATTATTGACAGATATAAGGCCTATCCCTGGAAGCTGGACGTAAAAAACAGCTATAGCGAGCAACCCTCCGCGAAAAGCCCTTACAAGGCGGGGTATCTGAAGGACGAGTGTCTGGACAATGCGCTGAACCTTCTCAACTTTATCCGCTATGTGGCGGGGGTTCCGGCTGATGTGGAGCTGAGCGGGGATTATACGGAAATGGCCCAGGCGGGGGCTTTGTTAAACTGCGTCAACGGTAAATTGACGGATGATCCCCCGGCGAAGCCTGAGGGGTTCCCGGATGACCTTTATAACCTGGGATCTGCGGCCTATTCCAACTGTAGTATAGCGAAAGGGTATGGCAATCTGTCAAAGGTGCTGATGAACGGCTGGATGTATGACGGGGCCAGCGCCGATATGGAAAAAATGAGCCACAGGCGCTATATATTAAATCCGTCCATGACCCGGACCGGGTTCGGCGCGGCTGGCGCCTATTCGTTTATGTACGCTCTTGACCGCAAGGGCAGCAGCATCACGGATTATGTGGCATGGCCGGCCCGGAACATGCCCGTAGAGCTGATGAACAACCCGGGGACGCCCTGGACGCTGAGTCTTGGCAGTGACTACGATAAGGCAAGTTTTCAGGAAGTATCCGTCACGCTGCGGGATATTTCCAAAAACAAGAGCTGGACTTTTTCGGGAACCAACGCAAACGGCGTTTTCAAGGTAAACGTCGAATATTACGGGATGCCGAACTGCATTGTCTTCCGGCCCAACAACGTAAGTTATGATAAGAATTCCCAGTTTCAGGTGGAGGTAAACGGCCTGAAAGACAAAGATGGGAAGAGCACAACAATAAGCTATAACGTGGATTTCTTTTCCCTGAATGACGAACCGGCGGAAGTAACGGGGGTCAAACTGAATAAAGAGGAGCTTCATCTGCTGAAGGGGGTGGAAGGAAAGCGGGAGGAGACCCTGCTTGCCACGGTGACGCCCAGCAACGCGGCGGATAAAAGCCTGACATGGAAAAGCACAGACGAGACGGTTGCCAGGGTGGACGGGAATGGCAGAGTCACAGCCGTGGGCGTGGGGACGACGGAAATTTCCGTAAAAGCAGCTAACGGTCTGCAGGCTGTATGTACCGTCAAAGTATCAGATTATTCCCTGCAGTCTGATGCGGAGGGATTTTCCTTCGATGCGGAGGCGAAAGAATACGGTCTGTCTTTTGACCTGACCATGAATGCCAGGCCGGGACAGCTTGTCGTTATGGACGGTGATCCGACGAAAGAGGAGAATGCCGCAGATGACAGGATCAACTGGATCAGTGAGAATGAAAGTGTGGCAGAGGTGGGTTCGGACGGTACCGTGACGCCGAGGGCTGTGGGAGAAACGGTGATCTGGGCTGATGTGGATAACGGTCTGGCTGTTCTGGCATGTGAGGTGACAGTGGAAGACTCTAAACTGCCCCGGATAGAGATGCGGGAGCAGGAATGTACGCTGAACATAAGAAAGGATGCTGCAGGCAATCTGAAGGCGGACAGCAGGCAGCTTCGGTTATATTTTACGCCCGCGGACAGCAAGTGGGTGAATCAGGGACAGACCTGTGTGAAATGGACATCTGACAATCCGGCGGCAGCGGCGTTTGCGACAAAGCAGGCTGACGGTGCGCGGAGTACGGAGGCAGAGACCATCAGCGGGAGTACGGTTACGGTGACTGCCGTCGGCGCGGGTCAGGCGAAGATTTCAGCTGTGATTGTAGATGCAGAAGGAAATCCGGTGACGGAAAGTGACGGGAAGAAAGCGGAGGCATCCTGTACGGTGAAGGTGCAGGCGGAGGCCGAGCCTGCGGCAGATGACATCCCCAGGCCGGTTGTTCTGACTAACACGCAGACTACGCTGGAGGAGGTGGCTCTGCCTGCGGGCTGGAGCTGGAAAGAGCCGGACACGCCGCTTACGCAGTTTACGGGTACAAAGGCGAAAAAATTTACTGCGCTTTATCAGCCAGAAGGGACGGACGGGAATGCGCTGCCTGCGGAGCGGCTGCTGGAGGTGTCCTTCCTGACGGTGGAAAGTCTCTCTGCTGGGCTGCGGACGGAGGAAGGGAAGGAGAAGGGTGATGCCGTTCTTATCGTTGGACAAAAAGTAGAGAGTTATGTAAACTATTCTTTTGATAAGGCGCTGGAACAGCTTGAGAATAATGCGGATTATAAAAATAACGCCTGGTATAATAAACAGAAGGAAGCAATCCTAAGAGAAATCGGGGAGAAAACGATATGGAGCAGCAGTAACCCTTCTGTGATTTCGGTGGAGCCAGCGGCGGACAAAGGTGCACTCACGGCGGAGAATGCGGGCAGCGCGAAGCTTGTGGCAAAAAGCGCGGGCAGCGTCACGGTAAGGGCAAGCCTGAAGCTTGGCAGGAAAACTTTTAACGCCAGTGTGAAACTCACGGTAAAAGAGACGGACGGCACACTCACAGTAAAGAGCGTGGAAAACTTTGCGAGAGCCGGGGAGTCTGGCAGTGGTGCAGGTCAGACCGCGGAAAAATATACAGGTCTGCTTTCCACTTTTCAGACAGACAAACCAAATCAGGCCAACTGCAAAATGACGCTGACCCTGCCGGGAGCGACTAAGATCACTGCGAAGAGCGGCAACGCGAAGGTAGTGGCGGTAAAGTCGTCCGCTGCGGAGGGGGACGGTTTTGCGGTTTCCCTGATTGTCAGGGCGGCGGGCACGGCGGAGATTACACTGACAGGGAACGACGCAGTGAAGACTTCGCGGACCATCCGTCTGGTCGTGGGAGATGCGGAGCCGGGGTTAAGCGATGAGAGCGTCACGGTGAATGTCCTGCAGACCGTGGGGGCGGAGATATCCCTGTATCCGGCGAAAAGTCCGGAAGGAACTGTATATGGCATAACGGACGTTACTATGGCAGCCGATGAAAAGAGCAGAAATTTTACGCTGACGACAGGGAAAGCGGCGGGCTGTTATGCGATAAGAGCAAAGAGCGGCACGAAGGCGGGAACCTACAAGGTAAAAATCAGCGCTGAGGCGGGCGGAACCTCCTATGATCTGCCCCTCACGGTCAAAGTGGTGTCGAAGAATCCTGCCTATAAAGTCAAACAGGAGAGAAAACTGAATCTTTTCTATAAAAACGACGAAAGCTTACTGCACATTGATACAGGCGAGACGATAAAAAATCTGCAGTGTACAGGTCTGGCGGATTACAGCATAGTGAAAAAAGACGGCTGTTATTATATAAAGTCGGAAGAGGGAGCGACTGTCAAAAGTGTCAAAAAGGGAAAACTGCAGATTTCATTTGAGGGCTGGCAGGGGACATATACCACGTCCCTGACCGTAGGTGTGGAAAAAAAGGCGCCAAGAATTACATGGGATACGAACCGGGTGACCCTGTATCCAAAGATGGGCATCCAGAGCCTGTGGATCGGCACCGGGAATACGGGAGCCATTTCATGGGAGTCGGTACATGTGGAGAAGAACAGCGGGAAAGCCAAAGGAAATTATACGGTGGAAGTGGACCGGGAAAAGGGCAGGCTGCTTCTGAGCGGAAAAAATCTGAATCAGGCGGACAGCTTTAAACTGCAGATTCTCCTGAGTGACCCGGAGAAGTGGGCGGAAAAAGAAACGGTAAACTATACGCTGCAGGTCAAGGTCAGCATGGGAACACCAGCCATTGTCCTGACGTCAAAAACTTTGCAGCTCAACGCCGACGCGGCATTCAGGGGCTATGACGCGGCTTCCACCACGGTGAAGTGGAGAGACGGCGGACAGCTTACAGCAGATCAGGGTATCAGGGTGAGCGTCTACTGCGACCCGAAGGATGCAAAAGCGAAAAATCTGGTGAACGGCGGTCAGGTGATTTTCTCCGTGACGAAGGAGAACGGAAGTTATCAGGTAGCGGCACGGTTGAATAACAAGGATGTGGATCCCGGCACCTACAAGTATATCGTGCAGGCATCGAAAAACGGGCAGATATGGAAAACGCCCCTGGCCTTAAAGGTGGTGAATGCCGCGCCTGAAAAGGCGGTGAAGATGGCGGTGAAGGGAAGCATCGACGTGCTGAACAGGGACGGCAGCTTTATGACGCTGACACCTTCCCTGAATGCGGTGAGCGGTGTGTTTGTAATCCCGGAGAATAGGGAAGTGAAGCTGACAGGCCGGGATGCCCATCTGTTTCAGGCAGACTGGAGCGAGGACGGAAGGACCATAGAGCTTCGGGCAAAGAGAGAGGAGACACTTGTCACGAAATATCAGTATACCGTCACGCCGGTTCTCACCCTGAGGAATGTGATCGGTGAGACGGAAGAGGTAAAGGCCCCGGCTGTGAAATTTAAACTGAAACAGGGAAGCGTGAAGGTCAGCGCTTTGCCTAAAACCGTTCTTATGTACAGCGGTGCTTACAATTCCGTGGAGGTGGATATGGATGCACTCTTAAAAGGGGCGGACGCGCCGGAAATAGAGAGTGTGACGCTTGTGGGAAACACGGATGCCTTTGCTTATGAATATATTAAAGATGGGAAGGGGACGCTTACCATGAAAGATACGGGGCGCGCCGTGAAAGGAAAGAACTATTCCCTGCAGTTTCGGGTTTCATTTGCGGAGCAGGCGGATAATGTGAAGCCTGTCACCGTCAGGTGTACAGTAAAGGTGAAATAAGGAAGGATAGAAAGCGTATGCAGCTGATTGCGGGATTGCTGATTCCCTTTGCCGGAACTACCCTCGGTTCGGCGATGGTCTTTTTCATGAGGGGAATGCATAAGGAAATAGAGAAGCTTCTTCTGGGATTTGCATCGGGGGTTATGATTGCGGCTTCGGTGTGGTCGCTTCTGATTCCGGCTATTGATATGGCGGGGGAGCAGGGGCAGATTGCGTGGGTTCCGGCTGCCGGAGGCTTTCTGGGAGGCATGGCGTTTCTTCTGGTGCTGGACAGCCTGATTCCGCATTTGCATCTGGAGAGCGAAGAGCCGGAGGGCGTGGAAAGCTCGTTAAAAAAAACGACCATGCTTGTCCTTGCGGTGACGCTGCACAATATTCCTGAGGGCATGTCCGTGGGCGTAACCTTTGCGGGCGCGCTGATCGGGGATGCGGGTATTACTATGGCGGGGGCGTTTGCCCTTGCGGTCGGTATCGCCATCCAGAATTTCCCGGAGGGCGCAATCATCTCCATGCCGCTTCGGAGTGAGGGCGTTTCCAGGGGGAAAGCTTTTGCCTACGGGGCACTGTCGGGAATTGTGGAGCCAATCGGCGCATTTGTCACGATTCTGCTGGCGGAACAGATCGTCTCGGCGCTGCCTGTGTTTCTGGCCTTCGCGGCGGGTGCGATGATCTACGTGGTGGTGGAGGAGCTGATTCCCGAGGCGCAGGCCGGGGAGCACAGCAATATTGGAACTGTGGGTGTGGCCATCGGGTTTGTGATTATGATGATTTTGGATGTGGCATTAGGATAGGAGGAAAAATGGAAACAAAAAAGCTGGGATTTGGTCTGATGCGTCTGCCGTTACATAATCCGAACGACGCGGCGAGCATTGACATGGAAACCACGAAAAAGATGGTGGATGTTTTTTTAGAGAGAGGCTTTACTTATTTCGACACGGCCTGGATGTACTGCGGGTTCAAGAGCGAGGACGCAGCGAAGGAATGTCTGGTGGACAGACACCCGAGGGACAGCTATACGCTGGCCACAAAGCTGCATGCCAGCTTTATCCGGGATAAGAAGGACAGGGATAAGATATTTGAGGCACAGCTTAAAAAAACGGGCGTTACGTTTTTCGACTACTATCTGCTCCACGATATCGGCTTCGGTCACTATAAGATTTATACGGAGCTTGACTGCTTTAACTGGCTGGCGGAGAAGAAAAAGCAGGGGCTTGTAAAGCATATGGGCTTTTCCTATCATGACAACGCGGAATTTCTGGATCAGGTGCTGACGGAACACCCGGAGATGGAGTTCGTGCAGCTCCAACTCAATTATCTGGACTGGGATAGCAGCGCGATCCAGTCGAGGCTCTGCTATGAGGTGGCAAAAAAGCATGGCGTGCCGGTATGGGTGATGGAGCCGGTCAAGGGCGGTACGCTTGCGCAGGTGCCTCTGGCAGTGGAGGAGATGTTTACAAACTATGATCCGCATATGTCGGTTCCTTCCTGGGCAATCCGTTTTGCGGCCAGTCTGGACAATGTGAAGATGGTGTTAAGCGGTATGAGCAATATGGAGCAGCTTTTGGATAACACTGGTTATATGAGCGACTTTAAACCTCTAACGGAGGAGGAAAAGCGCATGGTGTACCGGGCGGCGGCCATGATTAACGGCAATATCGCGATTCCCTGTACGGGCTGTTCCTACTGTACGGAGGGGTGTCCGAAGAACATAGCGATTCCGAAATATTTCTCTCTATATAATGCGGAGATGCAGGAGGCGGAAGGGAAAGGCTGGACACCTCAGGGCGAATACTATGAGCGGCTGACAGGCACCTTTGGAAAGGCCGGGGACTGTATCGCCTGTGGCCAGTGCGAGAATGTATGTCCACAGCACCTTCCTGTGATCGAGCATCTAAAGACAGTAGCGGGGTATTTCGGAAAGTAAGGTACGGAGGATGAGAGAAAATAATCTGACGGAGGGGAGCGTGGGGAAAAACCTGATACGGTTTGCGTTCCCGTATCTTTTGGCCTGTTTTATGCAGACTTTTTACGGTATGGCCGACCTGTTTGTGGTGGGTCTGTACAACGGCTCCCAGACCACCACGGCGGTGGCGATAGGCAGTCAGGTGATGCATATGCTCACGGTGATTATCGTGGGTCTGGCTATGGGAGCAACGGTGCGGATCGGCAGATATGTGGGGGCGAAAGACGAGCAGTCCGCATCCGGGACGGTGGGCGCATCCGTTGTCTTTTTTGCGGCCTTTGCCGTCCTGCTGACAGCAGGTCTATTGCTGTGCACTGATTTAATAACAAAAGTTATGCTTACGCCTGCGGAGGCGGTCGGGGAGACGAGGAGATATCTGGGAATCTGCTTTGCGGGGGTGCCCTTTATTACGGCCTACAATGTAACCAGCAGCATTTTCCGCGGAGCGGGCGATTCCAAAAGGCCCATGTACTTTGTGGCGGCGGCCTGTGTGGTAAATATCGCAATGGATTTCCTGCTGATTGGCGGCATGGGACTGGGAGCGGCGGGAGCCGCTCTGGGAACCGTTCTCGGACAGGCGGTGAGCGTGGGTTTTGCGCTTTGGATGCTAAAAAGGCGTAATCTGGGATTTCAGGTGACGAGGCGGGATATACGGGCGGATCGGGAGACGGTTTCCCAGATCCTTAAGGTAGGCGCGCCCATTGCCTGTCAGGACGGGCTGATCCAGGTGGCTTTTATCGTGATTACGGTAATCGCCAACAGCAGAGGGTTGGTGGTTTCGGCGGCTGTGGGCATTGTGGAAAAGCTGATCGGCTTTCTGTTTCTGGTGCCCTCGGCCTTTCTCTCCGCCATATCCGCGATCACGGCACAGAATATGGGTGCGGACAAGCCGGAGAGAGCAAGGGCTTCGCTGGGCTATGGATTGGTCATCACCATGAGCTGGGGCGCGCTCTGCGCGCTCTACAGTCAGTTCCTGCCGCAGACGCTGGTGGGACTGTTTACCCGGGATGTGGAGGTGCTTATTGCAGGCTGCGCTTATCTGCGCTCCTACTCTTTTGACACGCTCTTTGCGGCGGTTCACTTTTGTTTCAGCGGCTATTTCTGCGGAGACCAGAAAGCGGGGATATCCTTTATCCATAATATCATAGCGATCGTTATGATTCGTATACCGGGCGCATATCTGGCGGGCGTGTACTTTTCGGACAGCCTGTATCCGATGGGGTGGGCGGCACCTTTGGGATCGCTGCTCTCGGCGCTTATCTGTGTGGGCTTTTACCTTTATTTCCGAAGGAAGGAGCGGATTATGACTTGATCTCCCGCCGCAGCGCCCACAGGGCCAGGAGGTTTGGCAGGGCCATAATTCCGTTGATCAGGTCTGTGCACTCCCAGACGAGACGCATGGGAATGATGGCACCCAGATAGATCATCACGACGTAGCATAATTTATAGAACGGGATGCTGCGGCTCCCGGCCAGATATTCCGACGCTTTTTCCCCGAAGTACGACCAGCCGATCAGGGTGGTCACGGCGAAGGCGCACAGGGAGATCGTGAGGAAGGCGTCTCCCACATAGGGCAGATGGGAAAAGGCCGCTGCGGTCAGATCTGTCTCGGCAGCTCCTGCAGTGGAGGCCGGATCATAGAGCATGTTGCAGACCACCACCAGCCCTGTCAGCAAGCACATCACCACCGTGTCCCAGAAAACGGCGGTCATGGATACATAGGCCTGTATTCTGGGATCTTCGGTATGGGAGGCCGCTGCGGCGATGGCGGAGGTGCCGATGCCCGCTTCGTTGGTGAAAAGCCCCCTGGCGATACCGTAGCGCAGCGCCCGCTGCAATCCCGCTCCGGCCACGCCCCCGGCAAGACTTGCAAAGGAGAAGGCATCCTTTATGATCCACACCACGGCGGTGACAAGCTGGTGGCGGTAGAGGAACAGAAGAAGCGCACAGCCGAGGAGATAGAGAAAGGTGATGGCGGGGACGGTGCGCTCGCATAGTCTGCCGATACTTCGGATGCCGCCCAAAATGACAGCGGCCGTTATCACGGCCAACGTGATGCCCACTGGATGGGGGGAAATGCCAAAGCTTAAGGTGGCGGCTCTGGTGACGGAGTTGGCCTGTGTGGTGCAGCCCACGCCGAAAGCGGCTGTCAGTGTGCACAGGGCATACAGACCTCCTAGTTTATTGTTATGTAAACCATTTTTCAACACATACATGGGGCCACCAACGTAGAGGCCATCCTTGTTCCGCTGACGGTGAAGGACGCTTAAATAGCATTCGCCGTAGGCGGTAGCCATGCCGAGAATCCCGGTGATCCAGCACCAGAAAATTGCGCCGGGACCGCCGAGAGCGACGGCGGTGGAGACGCCGATGATATTTCCCGTGCCCAGAGTGGCGGCCAGGGTGGTGGAGAGGGCCGAGAAGGGGGAGAGATTCCGGCTGCTTTTTGGCGCGGCGGCGGATTGCCCGGAAGAGGCAGTGTCCTCTGCGGAAGACAGGGAGAGGCGGATTGCCCGGAAGAGGTTCCTCTGGGGAAAGCGCAGCCTGCACGTGAAATAAATATGCGTACCCATAAGCAGGATAATCAGGGGGAGTCCCCATAAAAAGTCATTGATCTGTTCTAAGAGAGTCATAGAAAACACGTCCCGGTATTGTTTAGCACATTTTATGTGGCAAGCAGGGGAAAAAGAACCGGTGCCGCAGGCGAAAGGATGCAGGGAATACAGCAAAAGAACAGGACGGAAATGAGAAATAGGAAAGAGAAGGTGAAACGCAAATGACTGATGAGGAAAAAGGGAAGGCATACGCCTGGGCGCGTGCGCTGTGTTATTATGCCGGGGAGGATGAGGCGTTCCTGAAAGGTTTTTTTGAGATGCTGACGGCCTCGGAGGGGGTGTCCGGGGAATTTCTGTACTATCTGGAGCACCAGGACTTTCTCTGCAACTATCGGGTGGAGGGCTACAGTCTGATCGACATTATGGTGTGGCAGATGGACCATTTTAAGGCGCAGCTTGACAGGGACAGGGAGAGCATGAAAAGCAACGGGGATAAGATGCTTCTGGAAGCTTTTCATACGATGCTTTTGATGGAAAAGGATCCGCAGCATTATGTAAACCTGTTGCGGACAGAGACCGGGACGGATTATCCGGACAAATACTGAGCGCCTGCGAAGGACAGCGATAAAAGACAGCGGTACGAAGGAGAAACGGAATGAACAAAGAAGATATCAGGATAAAGCATGTCATCGTACATATTCTGGATCCCACCATAGGGATGCCGGTGCTCTCGGATACGGAGCTGGAATTCGGCTCGGAGGTGGCGGAGTTTGTGCGGGAACACATCGGGAAGATCTGTGCCGGGGACGACGCGAAAGAATGCCGTTTTTATGAGCGGGAGTCGGAGGTACGCAAGCTGCTGACCGGGTATGAGGATGAAAATTTTGTGGGGATCAGCCAGGAGATCGCGGGACTTTTGTATGAGATCATGAGCGGCAATATCGACATTCCGCCGGCAGATCTGATGGTGGTGCGGTTTAGGGAGGGGGAGGAGGAATATCTGGCGCTTCTCAAGATGAACTACAAGACCCTCTACACCCACAGGACGATGCCGCTTTCAGAAGGGGAGGGAAACAGCAACGAGCTGATCAGACACAAGTCCATCCTGCCATCCCAGACACAGCGGCTGACAGAGGCGGCGGTGATCTGTCTTTCGGATCTCTCTATACAGGTGGTGGAAAAGAAGTATGAGGTGAACGGGGAGAAGACGGACTATTTTTCCTTCCTTTTCTTAAAATGCAGTGCCCATCTCTCCCATAAAGCCAAGCTTTCCATTGTAGGGCGTGCCGTGGAGAGCGTGCAGAAGGAGGGCTTCGCGGAAAACGAGCGCTTTGAGAGACAGATGCGCGCTAAGAGCATCATGCAGGAGGAGATGGAGGAGAAGGGCGGCTTCGTGGTGGAGGAGATCGCGGAGAAAATATTTGAGGGTGAGCCGGAATTAAGGACGGCTTTTCAGGATAAAATGGAAAAGTATAATATGGTGAAGGAAACCATAGAGCCCCAGAGCGAGAACACGACGCGCAAGTACCAGAGCCAGCACCTTTTTACGGACACGGGCATCGAGATCAAGATTCCTATGGAGCAGTACAAAAACCCAAAATGTGTGGAGTTTATTACAAACCCGGACGGGACAGTCAGCGTGCTGATTAAGAATATCGAGCATCTGGAGGCCAGAATATAGAGTCGGGGAACCGGGAACTGGCCCGCGTTTCCCGGTTGAAAATATTTCGGAGCGGAAGAAAATATGGGAACCATTTTGGATTATCTGAGAGAATACGGGGATTACAGTCTGGACGAGAAGCCTTTTGGCGATGTGGACAGTCTGGTAATCAGCCAGCTTTCCTACTTAAAATTTGACGGCATTGTGCCCGGGCCGGGGGAGGAGCGCGCCCCGGTGAGCCTGGCAGAGATCGTTGCCCATGAGGATTACGACCACCTCTATGCGGATGAACGCTACCGAAAAGACAATACGGCGCTTTTTACGGGCGCGTTAAACAGCAGGCGCTTCGGTGGAATGTGCCTTTGGAATTATGTAAACCTGATTGAGCCAGAGCAGGAGAGCCAGTTTTCCGCTGTGGTATGCGGCCTTCCCGGAGGGACAGCCTATGTGGTTTTCCGGGGGACGGACGAGAACATTGTGGGCTGGAAGGAGGACTTAAACCTGGCGTTTTCCGAGCCGGTGCCCGGGCAGCTTCGCAGCGTGCCCTATCTGGAGCAGGCAGCACGGACGATTGAGGGAGGTTTTTATGTGGGCGGCCATTCCAAGGGAGGGAATCTGGCGGTCTATGCGTCCATGCACTGTGACGAGAAGGTGCGGGAAAGGATAGAAAGAATCTACGATCACGACGGGCCGGGGTTTCGGCCGGAGGTGCGGGAGCAGGGGGCATGGCAGGAAATTGAGGGACGGATTCACAAGACGGTGCCGCGCTCTTCTCTGGTGGGCATGCTGCTTTACACCGATGGGGATTACCGGGTGGTGGAGAGCAAGACGCTGGGGCTTGCCCAGCACAACCCTTACACCTGGCTGGTGAAGGATGATGATTTCCGCATCGTGGATGAGATACGGCCGGGACGGAAGTTTGTGGATCAGACGCTCAACGAGTGGATCCTGTCACTGGATCAGGCGCAGATGCATGTCTTTGTGGATACGCTGTACGGGGTGGTGCAGGCGTCGGAGACAGACAATCTGATTGACTTTACGGCGCACTGGTTCCAGAGCATCCAGAAGATCGGCAGGGCCATAAGCGGGGTGGATGAGGAGACCGCCCGTGTGATGATGCAGATTATGCGCGCCCTGTTTGAGATGGTATCTCTCCACGCGAAGGAGCAGGCGCAGAATAAACGGGAAACCAGAATGAATAAGCGGCGCAGAGAAAAGAGCAGGTGGGAGATCCAGCGGGAAAAATTCGAGGAAGGCATGGCGCAGCTTGAGAGCCATCGGAAACTTCAGCGCAGCGAAAGGAAATAGGAGAGCAGTGACTCCCCTGCGCCGTCGGGAAGACGCTCCGGGTGCCACTGTACGGCCAGAATGGGCAGGGCAGAGTGAACCAGACCTTCGATCACATTGTCCCCGGCACGGCAGACCGGGATAAGCCCTTTGCCTGTGCGGTTTACGGCCTGATGGTGGGCGGAGTTTACCTTGACGTTTGTTCCGTAGAGCTGGTAAAAGAAATCACGTCGGCCCAGGTCGCAGTGAAAGACATAGTGGAACTGGTCGCGCCCGACCCATTTGTGGTTCTCGGCGGTGTCGATATGCTGAGTGATGTCGCCGCCGAAATGGATGTTGATGAGTTGAAGCCCTTTGCAGATACCGAGCACGGGCTTTTTTTGTGCCGCAAAGCGGGCAAGTATTTCAAACTGCAGGATGTCAAGTTCTGTGTCGATATGGCGGGAACCGTGGTCGGTCTGGCCGAAAAAGGCGGGCGTAATGTCGTCGCCTCCAGGGAGAAGCAGATGTGTCGCTGTGTCTGCAGTCCCGGGATCCAGGCTGGTAAGAAAGGGAACATTCAGCTTTATCAGGGCGTTTTCGTAGTTTTTTGTGCTTTCAGGGCGGCCTGCAATGAGTACGGATGAGAGCGGGGGCATGGGGAGCTCCTTTTGGGGAGATGTTAGTATATCATATGCAGGCAGAAGTGGGGTGCAACGGGTATTGTCGGGCCTGTGTTCGTCAGTTTGGGTAAAATTGTTAGAAAAATAAAATTAGCGGTTGCTTTATTCGGAAAAATCCAATATAATTTTAGATACAATTAAAATAATTTATAT
Source organism: Lachnospiraceae bacterium UBA7143 (assembly GCA_002491905.1). GTDB lineage: Bacteria > Bacillota > Clostridia > Lachnospirales > Lachnospiraceae > UBA3282. Next base: position 43,260 of record DKWV01000040.1, read on the forward strand.
AAATAAAAAGTTTGGAGTAAAGCCGGAAAAGGGGGAACAGATGAGCGAACTATTATATAACAAACCGTGGATACTACAGCGTGCAGATCCTTATGTGTACAGGCATACGGACGGCAGTTATTACTTTACGGCCTCCGTGCCGGCTTATGACGGGATTGTGCTGCGCAGATCCGATACGCTTGCGGGTCTGGCGGACGCCCCAGAGAAAGAGATCTGGCATAAGCATGAGTCGGGAATTATGAGCTGCCATATCTGGGCGCCTGAGCTGCATTATATAGGCGGCGCATGGTATGTCTACTATGCGGGCGGCGATAAGGACGACGTCTGGAATATCAGACCCTATGTGCTGGAGTGCAGGGATGAAGATCCCATGACCGGCACATGGACGGAAAAAGGCAAGATGGGACGGGCCGATGGTGACGAGTTCTCCTTTGAGGCCTTTTCGCTGGACGCCACCGTGTTTGAGAATAAAGGAAAATGGTATTACATCTGGGCTGAGAAGGTGGGCGTCGGGAAACAGATTTCCAACCTTTACATAGGGGAGATGGAAACGCCTTACAAGTTAAAGACGGTACAGGTGCTCCTCACCACGCCGGATTATGACTGGGAGCGGGTGGGCTTCTGGGTGAATGAGGGACCGGCCATTCTGAAACGGAATGGGAAAATCTTCATGACATATTCCGCGTCGGAGACGGGTGTGGCCTACTGTATGGGCATGTTGACGGCGGATCAAAATTCGGATTTACTGGACCCACTGTCCTGGAAGAAGGAACGTTATCCGGTGCTTAAATCAGACGAAACGCTGGGCGTATACGGGCCGGGGCACAACAGTTTTACTGTGGACGAGGAAGGCAATGATATCATGGTTTACCATGCAAGGACGGAGACGGAGATTGTGGGAGATCCCCTCTACAATCCGAACCGCCATGCGATGCTGATGAAGTTTGGCTGGGAGGACGACAGGCCTGTGTTTCGTTTTTGACCGGACATTTCGGTTTACATAATGTGGCGATGCAAAGTTAGTATGGGCCAGATAATATTTAAGAAGAAAGAGGAGAAGGTATGGCAAAATTATTTATCAACGAGAAGAACAGAAAAGGGCACATCAACCCGGAAATCTACGGGCATTTTTCGGAGCATCTGGGCAGATGTATCTACGAGGGGTTATATGTGGGCGAGGATTCCGATATCCCTAACGTGAACGGGATGCGCAGGGATGTGGTGGATGCCTTAAGAAAGATGCAGATTCCGGTGCTGCGCTGGCCGGGCGGCTGCTTCGCGGACGAGTATCACTGGAAGGACGGCATCGGTCCGAAGGAGAACCGTAAAAAAATGATTAACACCCACTGGGGCGGAGTGGTGGAGGACAACAGCTTCGGCACGCATGAGTTTTTCGAGCTTTGCGACCAGCTTGGCTGTAAGACCTATGTGAACGGAAACGTAGGCAGCGGTACGGTACAGGAGATGAGCGAGTGGGTGGAGTACATTACCTTTGACGGCGTGTCCCCTATGGCGGATCTGCGCAGGAAGAACGGCCATGAGAAGCCCTGGAAGATTGATTATTTTGGCGTGGGCAATGAGAACTGGGGATGCGGCGGCAGCATGACGCCGGAATATTACGCGAACCTTTACAGGAGATACCAGACCTATGTGCGCCATTATGACCACGCGGCGCCGATCAAAAAGATCTGCGGCGGTCCCAATGTGGCGGATTACTTCTGGACGGAAGGCGTGTTAAAGACCTGTTTTGCACCTCCCCAGCCCGGCGGCGTGCCGGGCGGTTATATGGACGGCCTGTCACTTCACTATTATGTGCATCCGGGCGGATGGGAGAACAAGGGCAGCGCCACGGAGTTTGACGAGACGGTCTGGTACACGACTATGGCGAAAGCGCTTTACATGGAAGAACTGATCGAGCGGCACGGCGCCATCATGGATCAGTACGATCCTGAAAAGAAGATCGGCATGATTGTGGACGAGTGGGGCGACTGGTTTGATGTGGAACCTGGCACGAATCCGGGATTCCTCTATCAGCAGAATACTATGCGTGACGCGCTGGTGGCAGGTGTCACCCTGAACATTTTCAATAAGCACTGTGACCGGGTGAAGATGGCATGTATCGCCCAGATGGTCAATGTGCTGCAGTCCGTGATCCTGACGGAGGGTCCGAAGATGATCCTGACACCCACTTACCATGTATTCCATATGTATAAGCACCATCAGGACGCGGAACTTGTGGAGAGCTGCCTCGAAGGCAACAGGATGGTCGGTACCGCGGCAGACAATCAGGTGCCGCTTCTGGATGAGTCCGTCTCTGTTGACAGGGACGGATATGTGAATGTGACGCTGGCAAACCTCTCCGCAGATGAGGATGCGCCTGTGGAAATGTCCTTTATGGAGCTTATGCCAAAGGAGATTACGGCGGCGGTTCTGAGAGGAGAGATGCACGCCCACAACACCTTCGATGAGCCGGAGAATGTGAAGGAGGAGAGCTTTGAAGACTATGAGGTGAAGGACGGAAAAATATGCTTTACCGCGCCTGCGGGCAGCCTGATGAGCTTCCGTGTTCGATAGGAAGACTGAACGGAAAGGAGAGGCGGCGTATGGAGACGGAAAACAGGCGTATCTGCCGGAAATGTCTCACCAGAGACATGGACCGGAAAGAATATTTTGAAAATTTGCACACTTACATCGCCAATCTGGATGAGGAGTTAAAGGTTGAGGGGCCGCTTTATGAAAAGCGGCTCTCTCTCTGCAAGGAATGTGATCTGCTTCTGGACGGCATGTGCAGGGCCTGCGGATGCTTTGTGGAACTGCGCGCGGCCATGAAGAAAAACTGCTGTCCCTATGATAAATGGGGCGTTTTTGATGCAGAGAATAAATGAAAAACTTTATGTTAATTTAAATATTTCAAAAAAAACTAAAATAATTCAAAAACCTATTGACGCACATCCCCTATTATTGTACAATATGAACATAAGATAACCACAAAAAAAAGAAAAATGTACAGGTTGCTTAATTTTGAAAAAATCAAGAGAAGGCAAGTTGCATATTTGGAGGCTGAAACGCCATATATTTTTATGAATAAGTGTAGCGCGACGCCTAAATTATTTTAGACAAAAATCGAGTGGTTATCAAACAGCATATTATATAAAAGGAGGAAAAACAATGAAAAAGAAAGTTTTGGCAACTTTGCTGACAGCGGCGATGCTCGCCACAACACTGGCAGGCTGTGGCGGCGGCGCAGCCCCGGAAAATGAAGGGGGGGGGGTAGAAGCTCCTTCAGCAGAGGAGGGTGAAGCTCCCGCAGCAGAGGGGGGAGAAGCTACCGCAGCGGACGAGGGCGGAGAGGCTTCCGCGGATGACGCAGCGGCAGAGGAAGAAATTCCTACCGCTACCTTCGGTGATCCCAACGGCACACACATGGAGATGTGGACGTTCGTTGAACTGCACGGACAGCATTACGGCAATATGGTTGAGAAATGGAACGAGGAGAATCCCGACAGAACCATCGAGATTACCTGTACTACATATCCTTACGCAGACATGCATACGAAGCTTTTAACTTCCCTGAACGCAGGCACGGGCGCACCTGATATCTGCGACGTGGAGATCGGTCAGTTCCCCAATGTGGTGGCGGGTCTTGATACATGGCTTGTTCCCCAGAACGACACGGCAGCTCCTTATCTGGACACTATGGTTCAGGCCAGAATGGATGTCTACAAAGGTTCTGACGGAAATTATTATGGCATTCCTTATCATGTAGGCGCTACCGTAATGTACTATAACGTAGCGGCAATGGCGGAGGCTATGGGCATTTCCAATGACGATGTCATTGCGAAGATCGATGCGGTTACGACATGGGATGATTACGCAGCCCTTGGCCAGGAGTATTTGGATGCCGTTGCGACAGACGGTAAATACTGGACATCCGTTGATACGGCAGGCTGCGACTGGCAGTGGATCGCTATGGCTGAGTACGGCGAGGACTGGACAGGCGGCATGGATGGTACGGCGAACGTACAGCTTGACTCCGTAAAGAAGATGTGCACTATGGAGCAGGAGTGGGTGAACAGCGGTCTGGCAGAGGTTTCCCCTGACGGACACGTTGACCTGGAGGCAGGCTTCCAGAACATTCTGGATCACAACATCGTATCTTTCCCGAAAGCAATGTGGTACATGAGCCGTTTCACCAACTATATGCCTGAGGAGAAGGGCAACTGGTACATCGCTAAGTGTCCTGTATTTGAGGCAGGTCAGAAGTGCTCTGTAGGTATCGGCGGTACCGGTACGGTTGTAACGCAGCAGGCAGTTGACAAGGATCTGGCTTCCGAGTTCCTCTGCTGGGCGAAGATGTCCGAGGAAGGTGAACAGCTCATCTGGGATAACCTTGGTTTCGACGTATGTAACACCGTTCTCTGGAATGACGACGCATTTGCACACGACGACAATAACCAGTATAACCAGTTCTTTATCAACTACCCTTATGATGTGCTCTACAGCATCAAGGACGATATCGGCACGGTTTACACAACAGCTATCAGCCCGACCATCAACGAGCAGATGTGTAATGTAACTCTCAACGATATCCTTGAAAATGGTGTGAGCGTGGACGAGGCGCTGCAGGCAGCTCAGGATGTGGTTGATCTTGAACAGTGATTAAGCTGAATAGAGGGGATTGTGCATGCAATCCCCTTTTTGCTTTAAACATGGAAGGTATAGTAAACAAACATGGAACGGGTTTGCGAAGCAAATCTCGGGATCAAGCGCAGCTTGATCGGGGTAAGGAGTGTGTGCGTATGAATAAATTTAAAAAGTTTTTCTATTCACAGAAGGCGGCGCCCTATGTGTTCGTGCTTCCTTTTATTTTAAGCTTTCTTTTGTTCTGGATTTATCCGCTATGCAGTACAATCACCATGAGTTTTCAGGATATTACTCCCACAGGAACCGAGTGGATTGGCGCGAAGAACTTTGCCAAGCTGCTTAAGGATACTGTGTTTCACACGGCAATTAAAAACAGTTTTCAATATATGATTCTGACACTGGTTCTGCTGATTCCGTTCCCGATGTTTTTTGCGGTGCTGATGGACTCCAGACTGGTGAAGGCGAAAGGCTTCTGGAAAGCCTGTCTGTATGTACCGGCTCTCACTTCCGTAGTTATCTCCGGTACCCTGTTTCGGCTGATGTTTTCCGAGTATCCGACCGGTCAGATGAATGTGATCACGGCGGCTCTCGGGCTTGGCACTTTCAAGTGGCTGAAGATGAAAGCTACCGGTCTTGGCGCCCTTTTACTTGTGGCATGCTGGAGATGGACCGGTGTAAATATGCTCTACTTTATTTCTGGATTAAAGGCGATCGATACCGCCATGTATGAGGCGGCAGACATTGACGGAGCGACTGCCTGGCAGAAATTCAGATATGTAACCATTCCTCTCCTGAAACCGACCACCGTTTATGTGCTGACGATCAGCGTATATGCGGGTCTGGCAATGTTTATGGAATCCTACATGCTGTGGGCGGGTCCGGATTCACCGAACAATATCGGCCTGACCATCGTGGGTTATCTGTATAAGCGCGGTATTACCAAGAACCAGCTCGGATACGGCAGTGCGGTAGGTATCGTCCTGCTTGTGATTGCACTGGCTATCAATATTGTGCAGCTTATTCTGAACGGAACATTGAAGAAGGAGGAAAACTGATATGGCAGAAACAACCTCTGTAAAAGGCAAAGAGACAATGGGAATGAAAACCAAAAGAAACATTTTAAGCGTGTTTGCCACGGTGCTGTTTGCGGTTCTGTCATTCCTTATCGTATATCCTCTGTTTGCCGGACTGATCGCGTCCTTCCGGCCCGGTACGGAACTGATCCGCCGGGGCTTAAGCATCAATCTGGATTTCAGCACGATGACACTGGCGAATTACACCTATCTGTTCGGCAATAACGTGGACGGCCACAAATACTTTATGTGGTATAAGAATAGCCTCGTACTGATGCTTGTCACGGTATTCCTGACGCTGCTTATCTGCTACATAGTGGCTTACGGTCTGACCATGTATAACTATAAACTGAAAAACTTCCTGTTTTTCCTGGTAATCGCTACTATGATGGTTCCCTTCGAAATTTTGATTCTTCCTCTTTACAAGGAGATGATTAACCTGAAGCTGGTTGACACCATCTGGGGCGTGATGCTGCCGGGACTGTGCGGCGCGTCCACGATTTTCTTCTTCCGGCAGTATATGACGGGACTGCCAAAGGATCTGCTGGACGCTGGGCGGATCGACGGCGCGACTGAGTACGGCATCTGCTTTAAGATTATGATGCCGATCACGAAGCCTGCATTTGCGGCTATGGCGATTCTGTGTGCGATGGGTTCATGGAATAACGTGCTTTGGCCGATGCTTGTATACAGAAGCGCGGAGAAGTTTACGCTTCCGATCGGTTTAAACACCCTGCTCACACCCTACGGAAACAATTACGATGTGCTGATTGCCGGATCCATGTTTGGTATCCTTCCGGTATTCATCATCTTCCTCTGTTTCCAGAGATACTTTATTGAGGGTATGACGGCTGGAGCGGTCAAGGGCTAGGGACATTACTTACGGGCATACACTCCATTGCCAGGGGCTGCCGTGGACGCCGTTTTGACGGCAGAAACGGCAGTCCTTTTATTGTGTGTTTCCTACATTGGGTAGCGAAAATCTTTCCACATAGCCAAGGTGATAAAAATCTTGTAACTTTTTTGCAGCTTTTATGATATGATTAGAAAAGCAGTTACAAAAATGATAAAATAGGAAAGTTTTACAATGGAGGCGTGTATAAAGAAGGAAGTGTATGTACGATAGAAGTTCAGAATTCAGAAGAACCGGAATATTAAAAATGGAATTCAGACCGGCGGGACAGGAGGACATAGACAATATCTGTGAACTGGTGGCATCCGCTATTGCGCATATGCGTGAACAGAAGATTTTCCAGTGGGATGAAATCTATCCCACTAGGGAAGACTTTTTAAATGATTTAAAGGAAAACTCGCTATTTGTCGGATTGGTAGAGGGAGAGATAGCTGTTACCTTTACCGTGAATCGGACTTGTGATCCGGAGTATGACGATGGGGAATGGCAGTATCCGGAAGAAGAATACCGCATTATTCACAGGCTCTGTGTGAACCCGGAATTTCAGGGCAGAGGCGTGGCGGGACGGACCTTGCGGCATATCGAGGAAGAGCTGTGCAGGCAGGGGATTGGCGCGGTGCGCTTGGATACCTTTGTGGAAAATCCGCCTGCCGTTGCCCTGTATACGGGGAACGGATATGAGAAAAGGGGCTTTGCGGACTGGCGGATGGGGCGGTTCTGGCTGATGGAGAAGAGGCTGTGAGGGCGTGACAGAGCGGCTTTCTCAATACCATTTCGTCATGGGAAGCTCATTGTTTACGCCGTTGGTAAAAATGATCTGGTGCAGATCTACGATTCCGTTTGTGAAAACGGCGGCGCAGGCGCACAGATAGAGTTCCCACATGCGCACGAAACGCCCGTCGAACATTTCTGCAATTTCCTGGCGGTGTCTTTGAAAGTTTTCGTTCCAGCATAAAAGCGTGCGGCTGTAATGGCGGCGCAGGCTTTCAACGCCTACGGTATAAAATGCCTGCCCGCCTGCTATATGCAGGATTTCACGCAGGCTTGGGATCATCCCGCCGGGGAAAATGTATTTTTTGATCCAGGCATCGCCCGGATGTTCTTTCAGTGCGCTGATATAGTGGAGGAGAAACAGACCGCCCGGTTTTAAAACCGATTTTACACAGCCCATAAATTCTTCATAATGGCATCGTCCCACATGCTCTATCATGCCGACGCTCACCACCCGGTCGAACTGAAGGCCGTATTTTGGCAGATCACGGTAGTCCATCAGCTTTACCTTCAGAAAGTCTTCCAGATGTTCTTTCGCGATTCTGTGCCGGAATTCTTTGTACTGTTCCTTGCTCAGGGTGATTCCCATACCTTTTATGCCGTATTTTTTGGCGGCTTCTATCAGCAAAAACCCCCATCCGCAGCCGATATCCAGAAGGCGCATTCCCTTTTTCAGATACAGCTTTTGCAGAATATAGTCCACCTTATTATATTGCGCCTGTTCCAGCGTATCGTCCTCGTTCCTGAAATAGCCGCAGGAATAACTCATGGTTTTGTCCAGCCAGAGCCTGTAAAAGTTATTTCCGATATCATAGTGGCTCTGCACATCTTTCAGCTGCCGCTTCTTCCCGCCTGCTACGGCAAGCAGTTTCCTGCACAGTGACTTGTTTGTGGAAAATTTTCCTATCTGTCCAAGGAAATGGTTTAAGGCATAGTACAGATCGCCCTCAATCTCCAGGCTGCCGTCCATGTAGGCCTCGCCGAGCGCCAGGGAAGTGTTGCTCACAAGCGCGTTTATGGAGAGCGGCCTTTTCAGTGTTACGGTGAATTCCGGGTCTCCTTTTCCGATTTGACAGGTTTCCCGTCCGAATTTCACGCAGAAAGGATATTGGTCGAACTTTTTTAAAAAGGACAGGAAAATAGCATTCTTGGTCATGATTGTCTTACCGCCTTTCATGCTTAAGAGCCTGTCCATATTTTTCCATTTTATTCTGTCTGGGATGCTTTCGTTTTGCATGTCAGGCATACGGCTCCTGTGGGGCAGGCGTCCGCGCATGCGCCGCAGCGGATGCACTCGGCAGAGTCCGGGTTTTTTACGGGATCGACTTCCATTCCGCAGACTTTCCGGCATTTCCCGCAGCCAGTGCATCTGTTGGAGTCCACTTCCAGATGGAAAATGCTGATCCGGTTGAAGAGTCCGTAGATAGCTCCCAGAGGGCAGAACACCCGGCAGAAAAAACGGTAGATGAATACACAGCCGATGACTGTCAGAATGAGAATTGCCATTTTCAGGCTGAATAATGTGCCTACCGCCCGGCGGAGACTCTCGTGGGCAGCCAGAAGAAACAGTCCGCCCTCCAGTGTCCCTGCCGGACAGATGTACTGGCAGAAGGCGGGCTTGCCCATACCCATGTAGTCGGTTACTGCGACGGGCAGAATGAATACAAAGACAACAAGTATAATATATTTAGGATACAGAAATACTTTTTTCAGATGCAGTTTCGGTGAGGGAATTTTATGGATTAACTCCTGCAAAAGGCCGAAAGGACACAGCCAGCCGCAGACCGCCCGGCCAAGCAGCGTCCCGAAAGCCAGAAGGAGTCCCATCACATAGAAACTGAAAGAAAACCGCATGGAACCGTTTACTGCCTGCAGGGCACCGATGGGACAGGCAAAGCCCGCCGCCGGACAGGAATAGCAGTTGAGTCCGGGATTGCAGAACTGTTTCCATTTTCCCGTATAGAGTCTGCCGTCCTTAAAGTTCAGAACATGCGCGTTGGAGCAGCCAAGGGCAATGATCTGCAAAAGTTTTCTTTTGATTGCATAGCTGATTTTCATATCTTTCAACCTCTATCCCAGACCGATACATTCCAGACAGATATTGACAGCCTTATTCAAAACCGTGACAGCCTCGCCCCGTGTAAAACCGTAAAAGACAAAGGCGCAGGCGGTGATAAGGCATGCGGTCCTGACCGATATTTTTGGTTTATTGCCCATTCAGATAATCCTCCACAAAGGCTTTGTAGCCGTCCACATCCGCTCCCACAATCGGATCGCCCACAATATTACCGCCGCCGTCGATAAACAGGGTGGTGGGAACACCGACCACATCCCTCAGGATGGGGGAAAAGTCTGCGTTGGCGATCAGGTTGGTAAAATTTGCACCTGCTTTCTGAGTTATGTCAACCGCCAGATCGCGGTGCTCAGTGTCATCTTCGCCGCTGATATCAATAATTAGACCGAGCATCTGCACATTGTCAGGCATTTCCTCCGCCCACTTGCCAAGCTCCGGCATTTCCCCGATACAGGGGCCGCAGAAGGTGCCCCAGATGTTGAGTACAGTCAGATCTTTTTCCGCAAAAATGCTTTCGGTGACAGTATTGCCATCCAGGTCCGTGGCTGTAAAAGCGGGAAATGAGGTATCCGTGTCAGCTTCCTGGGTTTCTTCCGCTGCATTATCTGTAATGGCGGGAGAGGACGGGGTGCCTTCACCATCGGATGCGCCCGCACAGCCGGTTATGGCTGCCGTGAGAAGAAGGGCAGCGCAGAGGGCGGCGTATTTTTGAAAATAGTTGCTTTTAAGTTTCATCAGTGTACTCCTCCTATTTTGCAGTATGTCCATCATAGCATAATGCAGGCGCTTCTTCAAATAGATGGTGGCTGGTGTCTGTTGCTAATTGGAAAGCGGATGTGGTATGATTACAGACGGAAAGGAGCTTGGGAATATTTATGTTCTGGGATAAAGTATCGGGCTTATATGATTTTTTTGAGACGGTATACAATGGAAAGGTGTACCGCGGGCTTGGGAAAAAGGTAGCCGGGGAAATTGGGCCGGAAGATGTGGTGCTGGAGTGCGCCTGTGGGACAGGCGCGATCAGCAGATACATAGCGCCGAAATGCCGGAGGCTGGTTGCGACGGACTTTTCCGTGGGGATGCTAAGACAGGCTGCCAGAAACTGCCGGACTTATGACAACGTCAGATTCAGGTGCGCGGATATGACGAAACTGAATTGTCGCGACGGCCGGTTTGACAGGGTGGTTGCCGGAAACGTGATCCACCTGCTCGACGATCCCCGGGCGGCTTTAAAGGAACTGGAGAGAGTCTGTAAGACAGGCGGCAAAATCATTGTTCCGACCTACATCAATGCGTCGGAGGGCGTAAATAGGAAGGCAGTGCGTCTGCTGGAAAAGGCTGGTGCCAATTTTAAAAGGCAGTTTGACTTCCGTTCCTATCAGCAGTTTTTTGCGGACGCGGGTTACGAAAACGTCTCCTATTTTGTTGTGGAAGGGAGAATGCCCTGCGCCGTGGCCGTTATTACGAAGCGGTAAAGAGATCTGAAAAGGTGTTTGCTGAAATCTGTGAGGAGCCTGAAAACTTATGAATGATAACGGCTTATCTATTACTATGCTGGGAACCGGACATGCCACGGTGACGAGATATTATAATACATGCTTTATTTTGAGAGAGCAGGACAGATGCTTTATGGTGGATGCGGGAGGCGGCAACCAGATTCTCCGTATTCTGGAGGAGCATGACATTTCCCTGACGCAGATTCACGATCTGTTTATTACCCATGCCCACTCCGACCATATACTCGGGGCCGTGTGGATTATCAGAAGGATCGGGCAGATGATGCGCGGCGGGAAATACGACGGCGAGCTGCGAATTTATGCCTGCGGAGAAGTGATGGAAAATCTGCAGACCATATGCGGGATTGTCCTGATGAAAAAAGTGACGGATTTATTCGGAAACAGGATGCGGCTGGTCAGGCTGCAGGATGGGGATTCCCACACGATACTGGACAGAAAAGTTACCTTTTTCGATATCAGGTCAACAAAGCTGATCCAGTACGGCTTTCAGCTGGCGGAGGAAAATCTGCTCTTCTGTGGGGACGAACCGCTGAATCCGGCGTTTTACCCGAAGGCGGAAGGTACCTCCTATCTGCTGCATGAAGCGTTCTGTCTGTTTTCTGAGAGGGAGAAGTTCGAGCCATATGAGAAGCACCACAGCACCGTCCGGGACGTCTGTCAGACCGCGGAGGAATTGCAGGTGAAAAATCTGATTCTCATGCATACGGAGGACAGCCACATGCAGGACAGGAAAAGGCTGTACAAAGAGGAAGGAAAAGTGTTCTTTTCGGGCAATCTGTGGGTTCCGGATGATGGGGAGAGTATTCGCATTTTGCAGTGAATTGGAAAAGAGGGGTGAGCGGAGGCAAAATGAATATTCAGCTTGTGAAACTAAGCGGGAATATAAGGAGCAGTTATTTGATATGTTGACAGAATGGAAGAGCGATATCATAGCTAACCGGACGGATTTGTCTCCGCGGAAGATATGGGAGAATGATTTTCATGATTTCGAAAATTATCTGAGAAATCTTGATACGAAGGAAGAAACCGCAGAGGGCTGGGTTCCGGACACAACGCTGTTTTGTCTTGATAAAGACAGAAATATTTTTGTGGGAGCAGTGAACATTCGGCATTATTTGAATGATAAGTTGTTAGAAACCGGCGGGCATATTGGTGACGGCATCCGGCCCGGTGAAAGAAGAAAAGGGTATGCGACGGCAATGATTGGTCTGGCGTTAGAGGAATGCAGGAAGCTTGGCATTGACAGGGTACTGATATGCTGCGACAAGGATAATATCGGCTCGGCAAAATCTATTCAGAGAAATGGCGGCGTATTGGAAAACGAAGTGGAAGAGGACGGGAATATTATGCAGCGGTACTGGATTGAACTGCAGTGAAGCATTTCGGATTTTTAGGAGGAATGGTTTGCATGAAGAATCTGCTCAGACTGACTGATTTACAGGCGGGTGATGTATATGAAATATTTCATATTGCAGATGAAATCGGTATGGGAAAATATAATGGCTTTCTCCACGGAAAAAGCGTTATCTTATTTTTCCCTGCCACGAGTATCAGAACACGGGTGACTTTTGAGAAGGGAATCTATCTTCTGGGCGGTCAGTCGATCCGTTTGCCGGGCGACACGCTGGACAAAAAGGAAGAGCTGCGGGATGTCTTCGGCTATCTGAATAATTGGGCAGACATGGTCATTATCCGGCATAAGGACATACGGCTGCTGGAAGAGGCGGCTGCATATGCAAAGGTTCCGGTGATCAATGCCATGACGGATCAAAACCATCCCTGTGAAATTTTGTCGGATCTGTATTCGCTGTCAAAAATCAGGGAGAATTTTACCGGCGATAAATATTTATTCTGCGGTAAAAGCGGCAATATCGGCCTGGCGTGGAGGGAAGCGTCCAAAGTGATGGGATTTGAGTTGTCACAGTGCTGCGGTACCGGCTATGAGATGGGGGACGTGAAGGTATACCATGATATCGAAGCGGCAGTCAAAGGAAAGGATATCATATGCACGGATTCTCTGTCAGCGGAGGAGATAAACGATTTCAAGGGCTGTCAGGTGACAAAGAGGGTCATGGATATGGCCAACAGAAATGCACTGTTAAATCCCTGCCCGCCATTTTACCGTGGGGAGGAAGTTTCCGAGGACGCAATTCAGTCGGATTATTTTGTGGGGTATGGGTTTAAAAAGAGTTTGTTGGTGATTCAGCAGGCGGTTATGGTGTGGTGTATGAGATAGGAGGGGTCAATAGAATTGACTGAGAAAGATTTAGGTTGCTTTCTTGTGATGGTCCATAAGATACCTGATGTGGCAGATGGGAAAAAGGAGCGTGAAGATATTTTGTCGTGGATTTTGGAACATCAGGTCTAAATGGGATAATAATTACATTCCATCCGCAAAAATAAAAAGAGCCAAAAACCTTGATATATCAACGTTTTCAGCCTTCTAAGAAAACTGCGGAAGAAGGGACTTGAACCCTGAAAAGTGACCAAGAAAACGCCGTAAAATCAAGGGTTTCAGGAATGGAGACGCAAAAAGTGACCAAAAAAGTGACCAATTCATAATAATTCGCAAGAAAGGAGAATCTTGCACATATGTTAGGACATGTAAATAAGTCCTCTGTCAGTTGTGAAATGTGATTGCCAGAGGGCTTATTTATGTGGTTTAGCAATAAATCACATATATCTCCACAACCAATCTTAAAATGCCTGTATGAGCCTCACAGAGCGTCAGGGAGGCTTGTATCAAATGATTATTATTACAACGAAATAAAAATTCCAGTCGGAAGGAGGAAAACTGAATATGTCAGTATTGAAGAAAGAGTTTATAGACAGGATGGCAGAGAACGGCGGTATAACCAAGAAAGCGGCAAGACAGGGAGTTGATCTGTTTTTTGAGACGCTTATGGATTACATGAGCGAGGATCAGAAGGTGGTGTTTACGGGAGTTGGCAAATTTGAGATGAAGACCTTTAAGGAGAGGAAAGGCAGGATTCCTATTGGCGGGGCTGAATGTTTTGTGCCGGAACATAGGAAGATGAAGTTTAGGGCGAGTGAGAGGTTAATTGATAAGATAGAGGGCAGGTGACGGCGTGGAGGCAAGTATGCAATTTAAAGATTTGGAATGGAAAGATGTTACATCAAATAATGTGATCGTCTGCAGTCATTGTGAGATCAACTTATGCGGCGTGATCAAGATGGAATTCCGTATCAATCATGAACCAGAAGAGGATAATTATTATCTGTATGTTTTTGGAAAAGGAAGTCTCAGAAGATTACAGCCTGAAAGGTATGGTTCTGTAGAATCTGCAAAGAATGCCGCATACAGGATTTACAGTAATGAGATGGCAAGGATAAAGAAAGCGGTCGATTGCCTTCTTGTTACTTAAAAAGAGTAGCGAAAATAGCTGAGCACCAAGTGGTGCCGGGTAAATTTAACGACAACCATTTGGTGGTGGTTAAAAATATAGGAGACAACCACTTGGTGGTGAGTGAAATAATTGCCATTACAGAGCGATCAAAATAAAAAAGGAGAATAAAATAATATGAATATGCAGTATGAAATAGCAAAAATAATAACAAAAAACCAGATTTCAGATGAAGAAATTGACAAAGAATTAGCATTACTTTCTCGGAAACAATGGAATGAACAGTGTACTTTACTGGATAAAATGATGAAAGAGCATGTTGAAAACCATAAAGACAAGCCAGCAGAAGAGGTTATGTTACAGGATCTGATCAATGTTGGTGCGGCTAATAATGTAAGTGAAACAACTGTCTGGATTGCTTATCTGAAGTGGCAGGATGTAGAGTATATAATTCCGGATAAGATGTGAATGCAAATATAATAATCTGTAAAACTGAAGTTCAAGAAATTCTAATAACTATCAACCGCTTCACTGTGTAATTCTGCACAATGAGATTCCATTAAACGATGAAAACTGAATATTTGAATATTTAAACGATATAAAAGACCGCGCTGTTTTTAGTGTGGTCTTTTTACCATGCAAAATAACAAATTTAATATTTTCGGGCTGACAGTATAACAAGTTAGAAATGTTAGATAGGAGATTGTTGTTAAGTTTTGATATAAATGAAAATCAAACAGAGAAATGTATATATGTGGCGTCCCAAAATGGGAAGTCACATAAAAAGTGGAAGATAAAAAGAGAAGTATTATTTTGATGATCATTTTAAGGGAGGCTTTATCTATGAACAAGAAAAAGATAATTTACAACTATAACATTGAACAGAGTAACCAGTTGATCAAAAAGGGCATGTTCCCTATCGGATGTGGTATCAATCCAAAAACGGGAGGATTCTTTCTGGTGTTCTGTGGCACACAGGGATACTTCAATACATTGGATTTGATAGCGTTGGAGAACAAACAGAGGGAGCAAATGCAAGAGTGATTTTTATGCAATGAATGTCATTGGAATATTTGCGGGAGTTTCACCGTGGTATCAAATACAGCATTTTGAAGCTGTTTCTACTCGATTTTAGTGTGAGTAGAACAGCATGAAATGTCTGTATTTGATACTGTTATTATATAAGATGAATCCTATTATAAAAGATTAATAAATACGTACTCAATTACTACCGTAATCAAGTACTCCTTAAATATTTTAATGATTGTTCAATAATCTATTTTGATTTTTGAAAGGAATGAAAATTATTATGAAGAAATTGTTTTTGAATAATGCAGTTATAAAAGATTTACATTTAGATAATTATGATATTGCTGTTTATATAGCATTGAGGTTTTTGTATGATTCTCAGGTGGATTCACAGGTTATCACATTTAATATGATTGCATATACATTGTATGGTAATAGAAATTATACAAAATATACTGTAAACCATATTAAAGCTGCCTTTAAAAATTTGGAAACAAAGAAAATAGTCAAAAAAGTGGATTCATTTTCCACTACTGAATTTATTGTAGATCTGAGTGGTCTGCATTTTGAACAGAATTCAGAAAAGGGTATCTTCTATACAGTGATCACACTGGAAGAAGTGCACAGGATAATGAACATTGATACCCCAAAAGATAACTTTGCCATATTGAGGTATTTTGCTGTTCTGATCAGTTCCATCTGCCATGATAAAGGTACATATGACCATTCTGATTGTTATGGTGCCCATACTGATTTCGTTGGATTTATGACACTGGATACATTGTCTGAATGGTGTGGGACAACCAAGGCACGTATTATTGAGTATAATTCTATTCTTGAAACTGAGAAAATTATTTATACTTATCGCCATAAACAGAACAAAAAAGATAAAGAAACAGGACAGATTATGAGTTTTTCTAACCATTATGGCAGATATGAAGATAAGCAATGGATTGTACAGTTTGCAAATGAATATGTAGCTACCTATAATCTGAAAGAGACAGAAACGCTTGTAAAAGCTGAAAAATCCAGGGAGAACAAAAGATATGCTGCTATCTATAATCTACTGACGAAAGATTTTGATAAGTACATAGATAAATTTTCGGATGAAGAATTGATTGGAACATATAAATATATCCATAATAAGAATGCCTGTAATGAGAAAAAGTTGAGAGAAACAGAAGAAGGCACTGCTGCTTATAATGATATTATTGATAAGATTAAGAATGAGGATCTGTTTGATGATATCCCCTGTGTGGTCGATTATGTCAATAGAATAGCTGAGAAGAAAAGAAATATGGAAAAGCGAAAGAGTGTTCTCGTTAATGCTGTGACGGATGATAATTGGGGAGAGCCTATTGTTTTCTCTGTAGAAGAAATACTTGATATGCCAGTAAGGGGCGAGGTTCAAATGAACCTGACAAATATTGATTGCGTGGGTCAAGATGACCTTTGCAAAAATGAATCTCATGATAATAGCAATCATGGGATGTTTTGCGTTACAGGGAAAGATTCAGATCATATTGATATAGAGGATTTGTATTGACGGCTTCGACAGAATTGACGGATCAGATTGTAGGTAGTATTTTACCGTAGTCCCGTGGGATGGTGGTTCCTCGTGGGGAACTGGTGTGTACCTGTAGGTACGGTTGTTATCGGGTTTTGAATCATCTTGCTCTAAAAGCAATGTGATAGATTTAATCTATTCGCCCATAAGTGTGCGAAAGATTTCTGATTATTCAGTTTGGATGATTTGAAAGTTGGTAACGATTCGTTATTGAGTTTTATGAAATAGAAGTGTAATAAATCCCATTTCCGTTAATTACGACAGAGCCGTAAAATCGGCTGTACTAGCTGATGGTAACATTATTACTACCATATAGAGCGCAAAATTGTGCTGTACTGATTCTGAACATTTGAACATCCGAAAGTGCTTGATTTACACTTTAGAAAATCTGGTAAGCAAACATTTTAAAAGGTTTGAATATCATTCCGCAACAACCTGGGAAAAATCAACGTTTCCCGATTGGGTGTTGCTATATTATGATTTCGCAAAATTAAGATGTCTCCAATTTTGGCAAAAACATTAAAACTGAATACAGTATTTACAGAGACAGTATGAATCAATCGTATTGTCTCTTTTATTATGAATAGTGATTCGGAGCATACAAATCTGGATGCTCAATTATTGACTCAGTACAAAATGGTGCTGAGTTATCTAAAATCATATCGAAAGGAATTTTTTAAGTAAAAATGAACAAGGAAATTATCACAGAAAACGTAGACGTAGAAACAACAGAATCAAAAATGCAGTTTATCTTAGACGAAAACGGAGAATTACAGGAAATATCAAAGGATAAATGCGAGCCAGTAGAATATCCAATCAAATATAAGCTGAAAAATGCTTTTGAGGTATTTGTCCGTGTAGATGGTACTGAAAACTATTGGATCAGCAACTATGGGAGATGTGTAAATAATTATTTGAGTAAAAAATTAAGTAAAAATAAGACCAATGGTTATAAATTTTATGAGCATAAGCAAGGAAAATGTCACTATACTATTTTTGAGATAGAAAAAGACGGAAGTACATGGAAGCGTGATACAACGCCAGAGGATTTAGTAGTTGATGCGTTTCTTGTCAAATATAAAGGCAGATTCAAAGTGTGGCACAAAGACGGTGATGAATCAAATAATTGGTATAAGAATCTTCTGACTGTTACGATTGACGATTATAAGGATCTGAAAGCTGGTAAGATTACATGGCAAGAATTAAATCTTGAACAGGAATACATAGAGTATGAGAATAAAGCCAGTTATCATGCTTATACGGTATATAATGGCATTTTGGCGAGGTGTAAATCCACAGAAGAAACAGATTCCATACATAAATGCTACAATAAATCCCTTATGTGGCAAGGCTGGCTTGATGATCCGAAATCCTTTGTAAAATGGTATCTGGAACATTACTATGAATGTGGAGATGAACAGATGGATGTTGACAAGGATTTATTTGGTGACGGTTCTGGTATGTACCATCCCGATTTTTGCTGTATCTTACCAAAGGGATTGAATACTTTGCTTGCTAATGCGAAAAAGCACTATAAAGAGGGAGAAACGCCCGATAATGTACTTCCTTTGGGAGTAAGTTACAATAGCAAAACAGGTAAATATGCAAGTTCAATCCAGTTTACAGGAGAAGAAAGACCAATACCATTATCAGAGTGGGATACTGCGGAAGAGGCATTTGAGGAATATAAGATTATGAAACAGGCTGATATTTTGCGTGTGGCAGCGCAGTATAAGGAAAGAATACCAGATTATATCTATGATAGATTATTGAAGGTAGAAGTAAAACCATATTAAGATGGTGTGGTATTATAAGGCATGTCGGATGTAAAAGTCTGGTGTGCCCTATTTTTTTTACGATTTTGTATGTGCTGATATATGTTCGGATGCATGGCGAAATATCCCAATATATGTTAATATTTAATAAACGATGGGTGTAGATATATTTGTATTAAATATTTAGTGTACAGGGGGATGAGAAATGGGATTTACGGCTAGTATCGTATCAGCAGTATTAAAGTCAGTAGTTGATGGTAAATTGGGAAGTGGGCTGATTAAGGAATTGGCAGATATTTCAATAGGTGGAATATCTGAAAAAGGCATAAAAGAGATTACAGATTTTATTAATCGAGAAAGAAAAAAGATTGACAAGATACTTTTAAGAGAGAGTAATAATTATGTGATAGTTGAGATAAAGTACTTGTTGTTTAGAATTGAAATTACGGATGAAGTACTTAGGCAATGCAAATATGACAGCATGAATTTTAGTGCTTTTTTGTGGGATAAATATAGAGCATGTAAAAGGGATTATATAGAATGCGAAAGTGAGATTAAGAGATGCTTATTTTCTGTTGCAGATGCATTAATTAAATTAGTACGTGAGAGTGAAGCTTTTGAAAAAGATGTCTTGATACATATAAGTAATTCTGTTGATGATACTAATGTCGAATTGAAAAATATATCTGATTTTATGAAAGATAATTTCGATAAGTTAGATAATAATAGTCAAATTGTACTTGACTTACTATTAATGATTTTAGAACAAATTCAGAAGATAAATATGCAAGGAAATGAAAAAAAAAGTACAATTTACGAGAGAAAAAAGTTTAAGAATAATAAGAAGCAGAAGTATATAGAAAATTGGAATAGCAGATTATTTTTGCATATTGATAATGATGAAAATCCTATAACTTTGGAAGATGCATTTATTGTACCGGGGTTTAAGTATCATATTAAGTTAGATAGAATGAAATTTTTAGATAAGCATTCATTGACTCATGCTATAAAGATGTTTATGGAATATCATAAAACATCAAATTTACTAATTACAGGAGTTCCTGGAATTGGAAAAACTAGTATAATTTCGTGGATTGCAAATAAATATAGTGATAATGAAAATGTTATTATTTTGAGATTTCGTGATTGGAGTAATAAAGAGTTATTACACGGATTATTACATGCAATATTATGTACCCTTGATTGCGGAATAGATGATTTAGATAATAAAGTAATAATATTAGATGGATTTGATGAAATTAAATTAGTAAATCAACGTGAAAAATTGATTCGTGAACTATTCAATAGTATTCTGGATTTTGACAATTTGAAAATTATTATTACTTCAAGAACTGATTATTTAAAGGATGTGCATGCTTTTGAAAATGTATTTGAAATTTTGCCGTTTGATATTTTTCAGATTAAAAAATTTTACCAGATAATAGTAGGTGTTGAGTTAAATCTGAATGATATAGATTGTGAAAATTTAGATATATTAGGTATACCAGTAATATTGTATATGTCTATTATGGCTGGTATTAATTTGACATTAAGAACTACGAAAGCAGAATTATATAATCGTATTTTTGCTGAAAAGGGAGGCATTTTTGATAGATTTTGCTTTAGAGGGATAGGTTATGATAATGGCTTACAACCTTTGAGAGATATAGGAAATGTAAGGGAATATTTAAAATTTTTACAGAATATTGCTTTTTTAATGTTTGAAAAGGATGAGTTATCTTTGGAAAAAAAAGAATGTCATGAGCCTGAGTTAGAGTTTCAGGGAGAAAAGTTCACAGTTATGGAATTTCCTATAAAGCATTTTCTGGAAAGTAGTCAAAATAATATTGAATTTATACATAAATCATTATATGAGTATTTTGTTGCACAAAAGATATCGACATCAATATCTGAGGCAATAGATAGTTCTAAAGAAAAACTGTCATGTATTTTAGGAAAACTATTTAAGAATAATGTACTATCTAAAGAAATATTAAGTTTTTTGAAATATACAATTGAAAGTACTGAATTAAGTACAAAATTTTATGAAGTGAATGAGGCTTTTCAATTAATGATAAGGAATGGGATGGTCTATTATACAAAAATGCGTTATAAAAATGTGATTAAATGCGAGATATGTATATTTACTAATATGCTTGAACTTATTCATTTATGGGAGATTCGGTGTTTAAAATATAGTGATTCTTTTTTTGATTATATTAAATGTAATAAAGCGTATAGATTTAAATTAAATCTTAAAGATATTCATTTAAATAAATTGAAAATAGAAAGAGATTATTTAAATGATTTATATTTACAAAAATTTGAATTGAATGAAATGGAAAGTATTTCAGAAGAAATGATGGGAATAGATTTAAGCGGGGCACATCTATCTAAAGCAAATTTAAATAGAGCAAGTTTAGTCGGTGCAAACTTGAAAGGAGCAGTTTTAGCGGAAGCAGATTTAAGACAAGCTAATTTGAAAAGAGCAGACTTAAGAGAGGCAGACTTAACAGGAGCAGATTTAAGACAAGTTAATTTAGAAGGGGCAGACTTAAAGGGAACAAATTTAGAATCTTCAAGCTGGTTTAAAAGAGATCTTTTAAATGTAGCTTCGCAATTACAAGAAGCAAGGTTTGAATATATTTTAGTGTTTATCGAAGACAAAGTAATAAAGATATCTAAGGAAGATTTGTTTTTAAATATTTTTTCCAAATGAAAAATCAATGGTCTATCTTTAAATTTCAGACGTAATAGCTATAGGTGATAAATTGTCAAGGTAATGGTTTTGCGCTTGAAATTTAAAGATGTACATTAGATTTTTAAAGATGTAGTGGCGATTTAGGGAGAGTATGTTTATAGAGGCGTATTTCTATATAGGGGTATACCCATATATATGGGAGTCTTTTTTTTAACGGAAACATACCCCCTCCTTTATGGGAAAAGTTCGGTAGGTTCCAATTTAAAGGTGACGTATGAGTAGAACTACTAGGGGCTTTTCTACGTTAAAGTCAGAAAATTGAAATGTAAACCTACCGGGGTACATCCTTGCGCCTGCTGCCCCTCCGCCGTCATATAAGCCACAAATAACCGCACTACAAGCCGATTTTAACCACTTTTCGGGCGTAGTCATAAAAATGATCACTGAATCCATTGCAAGCCCAAAATGAGCTAAAAATCGCATGATAGACATACGGTTACAAGTAAATAAACCACACAAAAAGGCCGTGAGTATCAACACTCATAGCCTTTATCATGTATCAATAATTATCAGTTTATCATAACACTATCACTCTAAATAGTATCCTGTGCCATCCTCAAAATACAGTTGCAAGCCATATTCAGTAGCCGAGAAGTCAACGATTGTATTCATATCCACAATATCATCATGAAGCAATATATATCCATCTGGTACAACTTCCCTGATCTCTGTTACTGTCTGTACTTCTGTTATTGTTTCCGCTTGCGTAGTACCTAACAGATAAGCCAATACAAGCATGATTCCCATAACTGTAATGATTCCGATAGCTTTAAATGTTTTCTTCATAGTCATATGATCTCCTTCTCATTAATGATATATTGGTTTTAGATATCAGGGTGTAGCCATTTCTATTGGTTACACCCATTTTTTTACTTGTTCCTACGCTTCCCCAAGTATATACTTGACAGCTTTCTCGGCCTTGCTTGATGCCGATACAATGAATTTAACATCATTCCGCAACACTGAAAGCCAATTCTGAATGTATGCGGCTGAGTTTGTGAAACTGCCTTTCGTTTCTACGCCGATAATATTTAAAATGGTTGCACTCCCGATCTCTGCAACTAACTCTTCCTTGCTGTAATCCTGACTACCAAAAGCAACGTTCTTACCTTTACGATCTTCCGCACGATTGCAACGATTTTCCTTCATCGTAGAATGTATACACTCATGAAATGCCGTTGAATAATATTCGCTTGAATCGGTGAATTGTTCAAACAGTGGCAAACATATCATGTCATGAGTGGGTGAGTAGTAGGCGCGATTTCCTGCCATGTGCTTAACCGTTATATTTTCCCTTGTCCAGTAGTCATACAATACATTTTCCGCTTTTTCTATCGGCTCTATGTCGTGCAGCTCTTCCTCCTGTAAAGGTTCTACACCGTCAACCTGTGAAATATGAAACACATTGTAGTATCTCAATAAAGGTATCTGCTTTACTACCTTTGTGCCGTCTTCCTGTTCTTCTTCTACAGGCTGTATCTTCCAAAAACAAACAATCTCCGATTTCTCACCCTTGCGAATATGACCGCCTAAGTCCTGCCATTGCTTAAAGGTAGCATATTCACCATCATGCTGTAAAAGCATCTGATTTAATAATGAGTAGGGCTTTTTGCTGACACGGTTGAATGCGCCGCTTCTGATACCTGTCCAGGGCTTTTGCCACGGTATGATATTGTTCTCTAACTGTTCAATGATCCGATCTGTTACCATCTCATAAACTGATTTTGCTGCCATGTGCTTAACCTCCTGTTAGTCAACTTGATCCAGCCGCCAAACAGTTTCTTGTTACTTTTCACACTGTCAACTAATTGTATCAACTGCCGACGTGTTACTGCTTCACTTAGATAACTGTTATGTGTGGCTGATTGGTTATTAGCTACTTGTTTATAATGATCGTTGCATTACTGTCATTTGCTATGATTACGGTTATGCTGGTATAGATTGCTTTTAAAATCTGGTACTCAAAATATGTTACGTTTTTTCTGATCATTGCCGTTTTCCTCCAAAATAAAAAAGTGTAAAGCCTTTAATAACTCAATAGACTTTACACTTTATTTGGTGTGATATATTTATATAGTCGTGGTTACGCTGTATGTGCCGATTTATCTTCTTTGTGCTTATCTAAGATATTGTGTACTCTTTCGACTTCATCAAGCACTAAGCCGCATTCTTTTCGTATCTCATTTTTTAAGACACGTTCGGTTTGTTTTAAATCTGCTTTTACATCAACCATATCTTTTTCAAGGTCTGTGACTTTCTGGTCAAGTGTTGTTACCTTTTCAAGAATCAGATCAAGTTTTTCACTGTCTGTCATGTTATCACCGCCTTTGCTGCGATTGTTGGGACTTTTGTTATTTGAGGTAAGTATATCACAGCCAGAGTGTAAAGTCTATTCAATTATCAAGGTGCTTTAGGTTGTGGGTTATTTGATTTGATAAGATTATTATAACATCTTGTACAAGAATAACAATATAAATCTTGTACAAGATTAAAAAGTTAATTTATACATCTTGTACAAATATTTATTGAGTGGAAAAAATATGTGTGATACAATATTAAAAAGAAAAATATTGTATTTGTATGTAGAATGAAAAGATATTGGAGGTTATTTTTTATGATAGAAGAAAAGGAAAAATTTGATGCGACAAAGTACAAAAATGATTTTCAAAAGGAAAAATATGATCGTATTATAGTTAATGTTGCAAAAGGACAAAAAAAGATAATTGACCAAAGGGCGAAAGAACTTGGATATAAAAGTCTAAATTCTTTCATTGTTGACCTGATTCATAAGCATTTGGAATTATAAATATAACATATTATTTAGGATAAAGTCGCAAACAGGTGGCTTTATTTTTTTGATCCAATACATCTTGTACAAGAATAACAAAAATAATTTGCAAAACTTGTACAAGATGCGGATAGATATTCTTGTACAAGATGATATAATAATCTTACAAGGTCAAGCAAGACAGACCTACACAAGCAACCGGGCAAGCCGAAAGCACCCACAAACTTAAAGTAATATACCTGTGAACCATTAGCGACAGTGAAGGCAATAGTCAGGAAGATTCTTTAAGGGTTGCTACCAATCTAATAAGGAAGAGAGGGAAAAACAAATGTGCATATCGAAAGCGGATTTAGAAAACAAGGTACAGGAGATCAGAAGATACAAGGCGATGGCAGAAGAAGCCGCCAACATTCAGCACTCACTTGAAAATGAAGTGATCGCCTACATGGTAGAAAACAATCTGACGGAGGAGTACACCGATTCAGCAAAGATCAGTTATAAAAGCCAGACACGGGCGACTTTGGATAAGAAACGGCTTGAAGAAGATCTCGGCAGTCTGGAAGAGTATACAAAGGTAACAGAATACAACGTGTTACGGATCAAGTGATAAGGAGGGGACACGATGCAGAAACAGACGGTTGAGTTTGCAACCACGCGCAATAACGGCATCATTACCAGAGTAGGCAGAACAAGCATTTTACAGCCCAAAACCAGCTTTAAGGGCAATCCTGATTCCGTCAAGTGGTACGAGGATAAGCCCAAGCAGAAAGGCAGGTAGATCATCAGGGTGAACGGTTTCTGTAGAGTTCGATTCTCTACCACCCTTTTCAATAGGCCATTGAAGCAATCAACGTTCAAGCAATCAATCTATAGAAAGGAGCCAATAAGATAATGAAAAGTATGGATTTATCAGTATTACAGCCGTATTGTGAAAACAATATGCAGTTATTAAAGAAGATATCGCGGTCAATCTTCATGCGGTTCAATGAACCATTGGCGGGAGCGGATTACGATGATTTCTATTCTATTTCGCTCATGACATTATGGCAGGCATACAACGCTTATGATCCCGATACGGGGATTAGCTTTGATGGGTTTCTGCGGTCATGCCTACAGAAGAAGTTTAAGTCAGAGCTAACACACCGGCACAGGCAGAAACGGGTTTTGAATCAGTTAGCCGTCTCACTGGATGCGGCGGGCGACGGTGAGGATGAATGCAGCCTACTGGAATTTTTAGCATCGGATTTTGACACATTCGAGGAAGTGACCAAGCGGAATGAGGATCAGAAGTATCAGGACAAAGTGCAGCAATATATTTCAAGGTTATCTGACATACAGGTAAATATATTAAATCTTCTGGTTGATGGCTATAAGCCTACAGAAATTTTACTGGAATTACAAATATCCGCAAGGGAATATGCGGACAATATGCAGATCATAAGAAGCTATGAGAACGTGAAAATATTATTCTAGGGAGGAAATCATTATGGCAAAGATCAGGAAGCAGACATACAGTTTAGAGCAGTATTTAAAGTTAATTAAGGCAGAATCTATTCGCACGGATCAGGAATGCCAGAGGTTATCGGGTCAGTGGAGCGCAAACATGGTCAATGAGTTGATTGCTACGGTTTTGACGGAAAATTATATACCGCCGATCATTCTTGGAGAGGAAACCGTAAACGGTATCATTAGACAATGGATCATAGATGGATTGCAGCGCAGCAGTTCCCTTTCCATGTTCCGTTACGCTAATACTAGGATTACAAAGAATCTGGATGAGTACACGGTGACTTATCAGAGGAAAATTTTGGACGATAACGGAAAGCCTAAGAGGGACGAAAACGGTGAAATATTGTGGGAATCTGTAGACTTTGATATCCGTAACAAGACATATGAGCAGTTGCCGGAGGAATTGAAGGAAAAATTCAATAGTTACCAAATTGAATGTGCCATTCATCAGAACTGCGATACAGCGGAAATTTCTAAGCTGGTACGGAAATATAACAACCATAAAGCTATGAACACGGCGCAAAAGGCTTTCACCTATGTGGATTCTTTCGCAAGGGAAATTCGCCATATCACAGAGAATCGGTTTTTCTCGGATATATATTCTTCCAGTCAGAAGGGAAGAATCAACGGGACTTTCGAGCGGATCAGCGGAGATATTGTTCTTCTCTGTAACTATCCAAACAAGTATCGGAAAGATACCAAACTGGAATTTAAGTGGTTAAATGAGAATGCTGCCCTTTGTGATTTTGAGAACGTGGACAGCCTGCTTACAAGACTGACGGCATCCATAGAGCCGACGAAGGAGATTAGGGCATTGTTCAATGGAAAGAATACCAGCGTATTTGTGACGGGGTTTAAGGCATTCACGGAGATGGGAAGGAAAGACTCTGACTTTGGAAAATTCCTTGTATGGTTTATCAATGGTGGAAACGATACAGAGATCAACGGGAAAACATGGGAAACACTGGATATCAGCCATTCGACCAGAGATTCAAGCATAGTACACGGAAAAATTGATTATCTGGTTGCAGTAATGGAACAGTATTTCAGGGAAGTAAGTAAGGCGGCATAATGGAAAACGGGGAGGAAAACTCCCCTGACTGTCTATATCAGGAAGAGAGGACATTGTATGTACACGGTATCAGATATCATTTCGGACATTAACAGGGGATGTATGGCGAATAACATGGTGGAGGATATGTTCCGCTACAGAATTGTTTTCTTTGTCAATGAGGGAAACAACAGTGCAAAATATTACTTGGACACGGCTTACAATGGCTTGCGGAAGGCACTGGAAAGCATCATCAGGGAAAATCTTTCGTTGACAAACTGTGTCGTTATAGCGGAAACGACGGCTTTAAAGCATGGAAAATGCGTTTTTCTACAGAAACGGTCTTACTCGTTTAGTCTGGATGGATATTTCAGGCAGTTAAGCGGAGAATGTAGGGATAGTGGAAGGAATGGAGCAGACAGATATGGAAGGTGTGCGGTGAGATAGAGAATTGACAGGAAGAGGTGATGTTTATGTATTTTGACTTTAGGATTATCGTATGTGCGGATGGCATGGAGATAATAGACAGACGGATGAAAACCTATTATTGTCAGTTAACGTCAAGTCAGATGGTAGAGTACATAGAAATGGAGATACAGCTTGCGATTCTGGATGAGCTGGAACGGAATAGAAGATTAGGTTATAGGGGCCTGCTTGAAATATAGCAGTCTCTTATAGAATAGAGTATTTGGAAAATTTCGGATTTGCTATGTTACATTGTAAATCTGGGGAGAATACAGTATAATACAAATAATCAATGTATGGAAAGCAATCTATAACCAGATTTAAGGAGTGATGCGCTATGCGGAAACTAAAGGTATACTTAGATACATCGGTTATTAGTCATTTGTTACAAGAGGATGTACCTGAGAAGATGGCAGATACAAAGCAGTTGTGGAAAATGTTTAAGGATGGACAATATGATGTGTATTTGTCAACAGTTACATTAAGAGAGATTGAGAAATGTTCAGAGCCAAAGAAAACACAGCTTATTGATCGTTTGAATGAAATACAGTTCACGACATTAGATATTACAGATGATGTTGTGGCAATGGCAGAAAAAATAATTGATATGGGTATACTGACACAAAAGAGTTTTGATGATTGCCAACACATAGGAGCGGCTGTTATAAATGAATGCGATTGTATTATTTCATGGAACTTCAAACATATTGTTAATGTAAAGACAATTAGAGGTGTAAGGGCAATTACAAATTTGGAAGGGTATAAGATGATTGAGATATGGAATCCTTCTGTATTGTTGGAAAGCGAGGAATGAGTATGATTGCAAAACCGATTATCAGCCCGGATTTTACCATTGAAGATATTCATAAGATAAGGGAATATCATTATGAACTGACAAAAGATATGACAACGCAGGAAAGAATCAATTTCTATAATGAAGGCGGGAGAGCCTTTTTAAAAGAAATGGAAGAAAGAAAGCTACAGAAAGTGTAATGCTTATGAAATCATTGGTTATTAGTCCGGATTTTACGATTGAGGATATTCATAAAATCAGGGAACAGAACTATGAACGTACAAAAGATATGACAGTAGCGGAAAAGGTTGCGTATTACAACAATTCCGGCAAAGAAGCGGAAAAAGAGATTGAACGGAGAAGGGCATTAAAGCGGAAAGCTGTAGCAAGTATGTAAAAACTTAACATTTTGGAATCAGTCTGACTTGTTTAGTCGGAAAATCAAAATGTTAAATTATGAGGAAAGCACCAACGGATTAATTATCTGAAGGTGCTTCTTTTGCGTCCTGCTGCCTTGCGTGGATTTCATCAACGGCATCTTGTAAATACATATTTTTCCAAGTCTGTTTAATGGATTCTTGCTTTAGTTCGCTGATCCGTTTATCTAAATAGTGGCCGAGCCATATCATAAGTGATGTTGGGATGAACTTTTCAGGTAACTTGGAAATGATGGCGAATAATAAATCTTCAGCTTTATTATGGAGATTTTGGAAAAATTCTTTTAATCGGTTACGGTCTTTTAGTTCAATATCTATTCTGATCAACTCCCTTAAAAAATTATGTGGTTTGGAAAAATAACATATTTTCATTAATAGTATAGGTCAAAGTGGAGAAAAAGACAATGAAGATTGTTGCATTGACCTTATATGAAAACAGTTGATTTCATGTAAGGCAGTTATGGAATCATTTTCTTTGAAAATGGAACGAAAAATCTTATATGAAAATAGTTATGGATTTTGTGGAGTGATTGGGATGGAAAATAAAATATTTGCTTACATGAGGATATCGACTAATCATAAAACGCAGAAGACAGATAGGCAGAAACAAGCTATCATTGAGTATTCTATATGTAATGGATTCAATATAGATGAATTTATTTCTGACACTATCACCGGTGGAACGAAAGCGGATAACAGACCCAACTATCATAATATGAAGAAACAACTTAGGAATGGTGACACATTGATTATCTCTGATGTAGATCGTTTGGGAAGAAATGCGGATGATGTGATTGTGGAAATTAAGGATTTGCAGTCAAAGGGGATTAGGGTTGTAGCTTTGGATGTTCCATTTCTGAATGATTGGGAAAAGATGAATGATGATAGTCTGTCAAAGATGATCATTGATATTTTTGTCACATTAAAGGCGCATATAGCACAGCAGGAAAAAGAAAAAATACATGATAGAGTTATGCAAGGCTTGGATGTGGCGAAGAAAAAAGGCAAAAAGTTAGGCAGACCAGTTACGGGAGTACCAAAGGAATTTATTAAGGAATATAACAAATTTCAGTCGGGAGAATATGGAAGTATTTCAGTTGTACAGTTTGCAAAGCTGCAAGGCATAGCGGTGAGTACCTTCTATAAATATGCAGGCATTTTGAAAGCGGAATAAATTATTATAAGCAGTCATGATCTTTTTGGAAAATTCCGTGAAGATACGGAGAAATAAAAGGTGTAGATAACAAATAAACAGGATCGGAGGAAACGGAGTATTGAGGAAATTAATTGAAAGAGCATTTTGCAATGGTGTTGCTGTTGGGATCAGCTTATATCAGAGGATGATTATTTCCGCACACGAGAGGAAAAAGCCGCTAAAGATCGGAGAGGATTTTTACTATATTTCCAATGGACGGGAAAGGTTACAGGAAGTTTTAGAGAAAATATGCAGATAAGGAAGAAAGTGAGAATATGAATTTCATGGATAAATTTCAGGCAAAGAAATTGGGAGTATCGGAAGAACAGTATAAAGAATCAGAGAAAATTGCGACGACAATCTGGAAAACTCTTTTTACGGAGGGCAAGGTTATAGATCCGTTCATGCACATAGGAATGAATAAGTGGCTTGCTATTATAGAAGGATTATTTATTATTTCCATGACTAATTTTGTGCTGCTTTTCTATAATGGAATATATAATCTTAATTTGCCGAAAACTGGGTTGCTGATTATTACGAGTATATTTATATTATTGTTTTTGTTTGGTAAGTTTCTGGCATATCGTTATGATATGAAACAGTTTAATGTGCGTTTAGAGGAAATTGTAAAGTGGGAAAAGAAACTTGAGAAAACAGAGGAAAGAAACGAAGGGTGCGGAGTGAAAAAGTTCATTGTGCCTATCAGTATTATTTACAATACCAGTAAAAGGTATAGAGAAGTAATTGTTGAAACAGAAGACGCAAAGACCGCTATGTTAATCGCTATTGGAGATTTTCAGCGTGACGGTTGGATTGTAGATACAGATTATGAGAACTACAAGCAGTTTAGAGGATAGGTGCAAGCTATGAAGAATGAGAACAAGTGGCTTAAAGGAACAGGACGGGAGCGAGTGTATAACTTCATTGTGGAATTTATCAAGAAAAAAGGATATGCACCGTCTGTAAGAGAGATTTGTGTCGGAACTGACCTTAGTTCTACATCAAGCGTATATACGCATTTATTGAAGCTGGAAGACGAAGGAAAGATTGAAATGAAGCGGAAATCTACCAGAGCGATAAAGGTGATTGGTTTTCAGTTTGTTAAAATGGAGGAATCGGCATAATGAAAATTGAAACAAAGTTTAATGTTGGTGATGTTGTGTATGTGTGCAAGAATAATAGCACTTATGAAAAAGAACCGTGTAAAATCTGTGAAGGAACTGGCATGATTACTTTTAAAGGAACAACGTTTTGTTGCCCTCAGTGTCATACAAGCAAATTTACTCATTCAAAAAAAGTAATCAAGTTTACTCCAGAGGAAAGGATTATCAGTAAAGTAATAGTGTCCGAATCAATTAACAATGGAAATTTACAGATTTACACACGTTATGAAACAAAACCGCATTGCCATAGAATAGCAGAGCATGAGAATATGATATTTACGACAAAGGAAGAAGCGGAGGAACGTTGTAAAGAGTTAAATCAAAGAGAAGTTAGGGAAAATGAGTAAGGAAGAGAGGTATTAAATCATGGATGTACATAATTTTCAGTTAAGCAGCGTTTTTCAACAGAATGCAAAGGAATATGTTACAAGACCAGTAAAAGCAGCTAAGTATCAGTTAGGGATGGAAAATTCTTGGATGGTATATTTTACTAATATATCCACTAAGGAAAGAGGCGTATTGACGCATGAAGGAATGAAGTTCTTTCCTACTGAAGCGGAAGCATGGGAATATATTAATACGGACGAAAAACAGTATGTAATGGAAAGTGGTAAGCTGATAGAAGTAAAGGTCAATTATGATCAGCCAGTGCCAGTATTATGTACAAAGGATTTTGATC
The DNA here is from genome assembly GCA_002491905.1 of Lachnospiraceae bacterium UBA7143. Lineage (GTDB taxonomy): Bacteria > Bacillota > Clostridia > Lachnospirales > Lachnospiraceae > UBA3282. The sequence continues at coordinate 74,829 of DKWV01000040.1, forward strand.
CTAATAATAAAGGCGGTTTAATAACTTGTATAGATGAAGAAACTGCCTTCATATCAAACGAAACGAGGGATTATGAGTTTGAGATACTTGAAGATGGATCGTGGATTATGATTGATATGGATGATAAGATTAGGGTGTGGCATCCTGATTATGAAGAATCATTTTTCGGTAAGAATATGGATATTGTCTTTGAGAAGGATGATAAAGGGGAATATAGAAAAATTGCGGTGTGAAGGTGGATGATTCGGTTTATAATGGAGAAAGGCGGTGTAAATGATTATGATGAAACGAAGGAAACGTAGCATATTCAGAAATGATTTCTTTGGAATCAAAGACAAACTGTTCATGTGGCGAATTACCAATAGTATAAAGAAACGGAATCATTGGATGGGGAAACTGTTAGAGAGTATGCTTAATATAACTGTGAGCATCAGTATTCCGACAACGGAAGAGGAAGCTGTTAAATTGGAGAAGGTATATGAATCATATCAGAATTTGGCGAGTGAGATTGAAGACGATATGAAGCGGATGCATGAGAAGATATATGACTGGAGGAATGATTAGCTGTAGGTCGGATGAAAATCGGGATGAGCGTTGTATCTATGAGGAAAGAGAATGGGAGGTCACGGTTTCTGCTGTGGCTTCTTTTTTTTGTGAAAGATATTGTACTCGGTGAATAGTTCGGCATGGAATATATAGAGAGTTGGATTTTGTGCAAAAGTCTACCATCAGGGGACAGTTTACAAAATGCAAGTAGTTAAATTATAATTTAATAAAGTTGGTTCGGGGTATTGTGAATTATATAGCCATTAATAAGTAGAAGAATCCCTTGTTTTCAAAGGATTTCATGGTTTTGTAATGGATGGATATAGCGTGATCAGGCAGGAAATATTGTGTCTGTTTGCGATTTTTGAAGGGATTTCGAGATTTTGTTGAAAAATACGCATAAATGGGGAGATTTTGCAGGGTGAGTGGTGGACGAGGTTAAAAGGGCAGAAGTGTGGGAAGTGTTGATAAATGGGGATGTTTGGGGGATTTGTTGGAAACTTGGATAAAATGACTTTGTTCGACAGGATGAAAATGGTCTGATATTCAAAGTAATAATATAAAATTGTGCTTGTAGAAGTTATTATGATCTTCATAGCTGACTTGAAATTTTAAATT
>DKWV01000021.1 GCA_002491905.1 Lachnospiraceae bacterium UBA7143
TGAGCCACACCCCGCAAGGGATCAAACGCCAATTCTCACAACGCATGTTCCATTATATAATACGGTTTTTTTTCTGTCAACCGCTTTCTAAACAAAATTTAATGTATAATGCGCCTCCCCTTCTCTGTCCAGTTCCATAATAATATAACTTGGTCTCCGATTTTCCTGTCTGGGGTAACTGATGCTGCCGGGATTAATCAGCGTAACATCTTTTCCGATGTCAATCACGGGCTTGTGGGAATGCCCGCACATAACGATATCCACCTCCCTGCTTCTGGCCTCCTGTTTGATCGTCTCGGTATTCATCGCAATATAATAATGGTGTCCGTGGGTTACCCAGACCTTATATCGCCCGATCATAAGTTCTTCTTCCTTCGGAAGACTGGAAAAGAAATCATTATTGCCCTGCACCATTACCACGGGACACCCCGCAGCTTCGCTGATAATATATTCGCTTCCCTCCACGTCCCCGCAGTGTATCAGCATATCGTAGGGGCCCGTCCGCTCCAGCACGGTGAGCAGATTTCCGTTGTGACGATGGCTGTCACTCACAATCAATACTTTCATTTAATTATAACATCCTTTTCTTCAGTTCCTCTTTCATCAGCTCCAAAGCCCTGCTTCTGTGACTGATCCGGTTCTTCTCCTCATCCGTCAGTTCCGCTGCGGTGCGGTCGTATTCCGGCAGGTAAAAAATGGGATCGTAGCCAAAACCATTGTCTCCGCGAAGTTCATAAGCGATTCTGCCGTCGACGGCCCCTCTGGTGACAACCGTCTCTCCGTCCGAAAACACCGCCGCAATCGCACAGACAAATCTTGCGCTTCTCTCCTCCGCCGGCACATCCTTGAGCCGTCTGAGCAGATCTGCGCTCTTATCGGAAAAAGGTGTCTCCTCTCCAAGATATCTGGCCGAATACACCCCCGGCTCCCCGTTCAGATAATCGATTTCCAGACCGGAATCATCCGACATCACCACGCATTCCCGCGCCTTTCCCTGCACCGCGAGGGCAGCCGCCACCGCGCGTGCCTTGATACAGGCATTCTCCTCAAATGTGGTTCCGTTCTCCTCTATCTCAAGCGTAAGCCCGGCCTCCTTCATGGAGCTTATCTCCATCTCCATATCACCGAGAATCGCCCGGATCTCCCGCATTTTCCCCTCATTGCCTGTGGCAAATATAATCTGATTCATATTACTCTGTCCCACTCTCCTCGTACGCCTTCACCACCGCATTGTAAATTCCCTCCGCGATCCGCTTAATATAATCTTCGCGCTGCAGCAGAATCGCCTCCTGGCTGTTCGTCAGATATCCCACCCGGATGGCCGCCGCAGGAACCGTGGCGCTGTTCACAACCCGGTCCTCCGCCGTCGACTCAATCAGGCCGCATGCCTTGCCGCTGATCGACGTGACTACCTCCCGTTCAAGAAGATCGGCAAGCTCCACATTGCCGAAACCGGGAATAAAGTATTTGCTGTTATAAACTGCCGACGTCCCATAAAGCTTACTGTTCTCATCGCCGCTCACCTCTATGCGGATCAGCATATCCGCCTTTGTCGCCGCCGCAAGCTCCACTCTGTCCTCCGCCCCCGGGTTGCTGTCGTCCATTCTGGTATAGTACACCTTAATGTCACTCTCATCAAACATGGTCTTCAGCGCTTTCGCAACGTCAAGCGTAATATCTTTCGACAGGATCCCTTCCACAGAGACGCCCTGCTCCTCGCCGCCATATGCGGGATCTATCACAATGATCTTTTCATACACTTCCTTTGAGGGCACAAATTCCACATACAGGATATGATCCTCAAAAATACTGCGGTACTCATAAACGTCATCCAGTGTAAACCGCAGGCAGATTCTCTCCTTCTCCGCCTCAAAATAGCCGTCTTCCACATTCTCACAGTTGCCGTAGACGCTGCCTGCACGGTAAAACGCCTCATAGTCTTTCGCCTTCGCCGCGCTGATGCTCACCCACAGCTCCTTATCCATATAATGGTTCTCTAAAACCACTTCCTCCGCTTTCACATTCTCCGGCATCGGAATGCAAAAATAGTTGGTATTCTTTGCAGACCTGTCAATTGCAATTTCGTTCTCCCCCGTGGGAGCCGCCGGCGTGGTCTCCTCCTTGCGGACCGCAGGACGGACCACCTCGTCCTGCGCCAGATCCGTCACGCCCACGGTCTTTGTCGCCGCATAGTAGAGCATGACGCTCATAGCCGCGGCCACAAATAAAACGCAATATACCAATGTACTTTTCATCAAACTGTTCTGCTGCATCTCTTACTTTTTACTCCCGGTGGGCTTTGGCCCCATATACTGGTAAAAGTATGTCTTTATCATACCGTTATATAACTTTCTGTTTTTATCCGCTTTCCTGCCAATAGCGGTTTCCGCCTGCTCGTAGGCAGTGATCACATACATGGACCAGGAATCCAGCGCCTGGTAACGCTCCCCCAGCGTCCGATACAGGTCATGAAGCGCTGCCTTCTCCGAAAGCCTCTCGCCATAGGGCGGATTTGTCAGGATAAATCCATACTTTTTCGCATGGGAAAGCTGCGCCACATCCCTCTGTTGAAAATGGATCAGATGCTCCACCCCTGCCAGCCGGGCGTTTGCCCGGGCAATGGAAACCATCTCCGCGTCTATGTCATATCCCTGGATCTGGGTCTCCACATCCGGCGTCTCCACGGACTGTGCCTCCTCCACCGCCTTTGCCCAGAATGCCTCTGGGAACACATGCGTCCATTCCTGCGCCGTAAAGCGCCTGTTTTTTCCGGGTGCAATGTGGGCCGCCATCATGGCTGCCTCAATGGGAATCGTCCCGCTTCCGCAGAATGGATCCACAAGAATGCGGTCTCCCCGCCAGGGCGTCAGCATCAGAAGCGCCGCCGCCAGATTTTCCGCAATGGGCGCTTTCGCCGTCAATTTTCTGTAGCCCCGTTTATGTAAGGATTCTCCAGAAGTGTCCAGTCCAACCGTCACCTCGTCCTTCTTAATAAATACCCGGACCGGATAATCCACCCCGCTCTCCGCAAACCAGCCGATGTGGTAAACGCCCTTCAGACGCTCCACCATAGCTTTTTTCATAACCGACTGGATATCAGAGGGACTGAAAAGCTTACTTTTCACACTGGCCGCCTTCGCCACCCAGAATTTTCCGTCTCTGGGAATGTACGCCTCCCACGGCAGCGCCTTTGTCCCCTGAAAAAGTTCCTCGAAGGTTTCCGCATGAAAGCTCCCTATTTTAATCAGCACACGTTCCGCGCTGCGCAGGAAAATATTGGCACGGCACAAAGCCTGCCTGTCCCCGGCAAAAGTGACTCTGCCGTCCTCCACGCAGGTGATCTCCAGCCCCAGATCCGCGATCTCTCTTTTTAAAACTGCCTCCAGCCCGAAATGGCAGGGCACAATATACTCTATTTTTTCCATAGGTACATTTTATGCTGTATACAAAAGCCTGTCAACTTTGTTTTCCTGTTCACCGGAAAGTAGAGAGGGGGACGCCCGATGCGTCCCCCTCTCAGATCAGATGTTTCTTAGTAGTTGTCCTTGCTGCTGTTGTTAGAGTTGCTGCCGGAACTGTTCTTGCTGCTGTTATTTGTGTTGTTCTTCGAGTTGTTCTGGCTGTTCTTGTCCTGCTGCTTCTCATTCTGCTGGCTGTTCTGGTTAAAATCGTTCTTAGACATTCTTCCATACCTCCTGATTGGTTTCATGTTACAGAAATAGTATGAGATGTTATGAATAAAGTTATTCAGGCACAGCGTAGGTCTTTAGTACTATTTTTTTATTCAAAAGCACCAAAACTGTGGTTGGTACTTTGGTACTATTTTTCCTTGTTTTTTTCGCCAAAAGTACTATAATAAAAATGTAGACGGAGATACCCCTTCATTCTCCGCCTACAGACCCTTATATTAATTATTTATACTCCCCTCAGCAGGCCGTTTATCCTAAGTAGACGGCCTGTTGTCATTTCCGTCCCTTAAAAAAATTAACTGCCAGCACTACAATCAGCACCGGAATGATAATCGGCGCAAGGAAAGAAATCACGGAAAAAACCACACCGATAATCAGAAGGAAAATCACCACCGTAATCAGCAGGATCAGCCAGCCAGGAATCCGCACCGCCCTCTCTGTCCCCGCTTTTTCCTGATCCCCGTATTCATCCCCTCCGGCTTCCTCATCGTACATACGGTTCGTCCCCTCGCTGATGCCGGCGCGCTTATTCGCCTCGATTATGCTCTTTGCAAGAAGTCTCGGATCGCCAAGGCTTTCGAGCACTTCCTTCTCGCTTCTGCCCTTTCTGATTTCCACGTCAATGTATTCCCGGTAATACTGTACATTCTCCGCCACCCGGGAACTGTTCACGCCGCCCGCAAGCGCTCTCTGCAGCCTCTCGATAAATTCCGTCCGATCCATACTTCCTTCCTTTTTCCTTTGTCCTGTTTTTCGCCCTCTGATCCGGGCCGCAGCCTTCACATCGTCTGGTCCATGCCCTTCCAGTCGCTCAATTTTTTCTCATACTCCTCCGGCTGTCTCTGCATCCGGGCCATCATCATAAACGCTCTGAGCACCATGTCTTCTTTATTGCAGCTCGCGGTATTCTTTCCCGTATCCCTGCGCAGATTATCCTGCTCGATCTGCCACACGTAGCAGTCCGTCAGGGAATATGCCCCGCATTTCGGCTCATCCGGCAGGCTGTGGTTCTCCAGATAGTAGACGAAAGCGTCATACAGCTTCCGGTCCACCAGAAGTTCGCTCCAAAGATTCCCCTGCCACGTCTCAGACTCCCCCGCGAACTCACACAGTCTCATGAGACCATCATATGCCTTTAATCTGCTCTGGTCAAATAAAATCGGCGCCGACATAATTCCCTCCATGAATGCCGTGCGGAGAATGCCCGTATTTTGGCATTCTCCTGCGTGAGACTTAGTACTTCTTAACGAAGCAGCCTCTGCTGCTAAGTTTTAGAAGTACTTCTCACGCTCGCTACTGACTTTCCCTCAAACACATGCCCCTCCACTACAAGCGTTTCCACCAGCGTAGTTTTGGGATGCTCAATCAGGCTGAGCAGCTTTTCTCCCACCAGCCGCCCCAGCTCCTCCGTATCCTGCCGCAGTGTAGTCAGCGTCGGTTCAATATGCCTGGCAATCCGAATGCCGTCATAGCCGGCAACCGAAATGTCATCGGGAATCCGCAGTCCCCGCTCCTGTATCGCATTAAAACCTCCAAAAGCGGAAAAATCATCCGGGTAAAGAATACAGGTGGGCGGCTTCTCCAGGTCGAGCAGCTTCATCGTCGCCTCATATGCGCCTTTCGTATCGCGGTAAGGGGACATTTGGATATATTCGTCCGGTATCGTCAGCCCAAGCATCGCCGCCGTCCGATAAAAGGAGGACAGCCGGCTCTGGGTAACCGAAGAATCCGCGCCATGAATATAGGCTACCCTTTGGTGGCCCTTTTTATAAACATAAGTAAGCAGGTCCTGCATACCCTGCACATTGTTGGACATGACCGCGCAGACATTGTTGAAGAGGTGGTCCAGCGTGACAATGGGAATACCGCCCCTCACAAGCTGTAAGATCTCCGGCGAATAAAAGTCCGTGCAGACGATCGCCACCCCGTCAAACCCCCGGGACCTGCAATGCTCCAGATAACTTGTGGCACCCGCCCGCCGCTTGCTGGTATTTACAAAAGTAATATCATAGCCCTTCTCCTCCACCGTGCGCTTCAGACTGTCCAGCACAAAGGCATAGTAGTCATGGGTCAGACCGCTGTAATCTTCATGGTTAAACAGAACACCCACATTATAGCTGCGGTTCGTTTTCAGCATCTTGGCCGCCGTGTTGGGAAAATACCCCATCTCCTCGGCCACCTGACAGATCCGCCGCTTCGTCTCTTTCCCGATATCGTTCTGGTCGTTAAGCGCCTTGCTGACCGTAGCCACCGAGACGCCGCAGGCCACCGAAATATCCTTCATAGATACCATAATCCAACCCTCTTCAGTCATAGGTTCCGGCAGAACCATCCGTGTCCGCACACACCTCATACCGCTTAATCGTTTTCGTATTTCCATTGTACAATACAATGTCTGTTTATGCAATGCCTTTCGAAATTTATTGATTTTTCATAAAAAATATATATTTATTGCTTTTTTTTCATTTCTTCTGTATAATTTGTTTAACTGATTGGAGACAGGTTTACTTAATCGTTTACCCTGCTCTGCTTCAAGGCTTTACACGGAATCGGACACAAAATCATCTGAAAAGGAGAATGGAGCTATGAAATTTGGTTATTTTGATGACGAAAACCGCGAGTACGTCATCACCACACCCAGGACACCCCTGCCCTGGATTAATTATTTGGGCTGTAAAGAATTCTTTACGCTGATCTCCAACACCTGCGGCGGCTATACTTTCTATAAGGACGCGAAGCTTCTCCGCATGACACGCTACCGCTATAACGACGTTCCGGGCGACATCAACGGCAAATACTTCTATATCAGGGAAGATGGCAATATCTGGAATCCCGGCTGGAAACCGACCCAGACAGATCTGGACAGCTACGAATGCCGCCACGGCATCGGCTACAGCCGTTTTACGGGTGCGAAAAACAAGCTTGAGGCTTCTGTCCTCACTTTCATCCCTATGGATGACAACTGTGAGATCAGTCAGGTAAAACTGACCAACCAAAGCAGCAGCGAAAAAAACATCTCGCTCTTCTCCTATGTGGAATGGTGTCTCTGGAATGCGGACGACGATTCCCGCAACTTCCAGCGCAACTTAAGCACCGGCGAGGTAGAAGTGGTCGGTTCCACTATTTATCACAAAACAGAGTACCGTGAGAGAAGAAACCATTATGCGGTGTATTCCGTAAACACGCCTGTGGACGGCTTCGATACCAGCCGTGACGCGTTTCTCGGCGCGTACCGCGGTGCGGCGAACCCCGAGGTCGTGGAGAAGGGACAGGCGACAAACTCCGTGGCTCACGGCTGGTCACCGATCGCTTCCCATCAGATCAACGTAACCTTAAAGCCCGGCGAGAGCAAAACCTTTGTGTTTGTGCTGGGCTACGTAGAAAATCCCGAGGACCAGAAGTGGGAAGCGCAGGACGTCATCAACAAAAAGCCCGCCGAAGCAATGCTTGCCAGATATCAGACTGATGCGGATGTGGAGAAAGCTTTTGCCGCGCTGAACGCATACTGGAACGAATTGTTATCCAAGTACACCGTGAAGTCCTCCAACGACAAGGTTGACCGCATGGTCAATATCTGGAACCAGTATCAGTGTATGGTAACCTTTAATATGTCCCGTTCCGCCTCCTACTATGAGTCCGGCATCGGACGCGGCATGGGCTTCCGTGATTCCTGTCAGGATCTGCTGGGCTTCGTGCACCTGATCCCTGACCGGGCAAGGGAGCGTATCATCGACATTGCTTCCACCCAGTTTGAGGACGGCAGCGCCTACCACCAGTACCAGCCCCTCACCAAGAAGGGGAACTCCGACATCGGCAGCGGTTTCAACGATGACCCGCTCTGGCTGATCGCCGGTACCTCCGCCTATGTGCGCGAGTCCGGGGATACCTCGATCCTGACGGAAATGGTTCCCTTCGACAACGACGTCTCTCTGGCCAAACCCCTGATGGAGCATCTGAAGCGCTCCTTTGACTATATCGTAACCCACAAGGGGCCCCATGCCCTGCCCTTGATTGGCCGCGCCGACTGGAACGACTGCCTGAACCTGAACTGCTTCTCCGAGCATCCCGGCGAATCCTTCCAGACTTTCGGTCCCTCGGAAGGGCCTGTGGCGGAATCCGTGTTTATCGCGGGCATGTTTGTCAAGTACGGGGAAGAGTACGCACAGTTGTGCGAACTGATGGACAACCAGGCGGAAGCGGACTACGCCCGCGCCGAGGTGCAGAAAATGTATGACGCCGTGTTAAAGGACGGCTGGGACGGCGACTGGTTTGTCCGCGCCTATGACGCCTATGGCAAAAAAATCGGTTCCAAAGAATGCGAGGAGGGACAGATTTATATCGAATCCAACGGTTTCTGTCCTCTTGCCGGCATCGGCGTGAAGGAAGGGCTTGCCGAAAAGGCGCTCGACTCCGTGAAAGAAAAGCTGGATACCGAATACGGCGTGATGATTTTGCAGCCCGCCTACACCAGATATCATCTGGAGCTGGGCGAAATCTCCTCCTACCCGCCCGGGTATAAAGAGAACGCCGGTATCTTCTGTCACAACAATCCCTGGGTTTCCATCGCTGAGACCGTAATCGGCCGCGGTGACAGGGCTTTTGAAATCTATCGGAAGACATGCCCTGCCTACGTGGAAGAGATCAGTGAAATTCACCGCACGGAACCTTACGTCTACTCCCAGATGGTAGCCGGAGCCGATGCGTACATCCCCGGTGAAGCGAAGAACAGCTGGCTGACTGGTACGGCGGCGTGGACTTTCGTGAACGTATCGCAGCATATTCTGGGCGTGTACCCCACCCACAGAGGACTCAGCATCAATCCCTGCGTGCCCAAAAGTTTCGGCGACTTTACCTTAACCCGTAAGTTCCGGGAAGGCACCTACAACATCAAAGTACTGAATCCCGACAACGTTGAGAAGGGTGTAAAGTCTCTCACCGTGGACGGGAAATCTGTAGAAGGATGCGTTGTTCCGTATGTGGCTGGGAAAACCGAATATGACGTAGTTGTCACAATGGGATAACACAATTCCACACATATATAAATAGTTTTCAGAATCCGCATACATCATATTGTATGCGGATTTTTTATGACCACTAGTTTCCCAAAAGGTCTTGTCTTCCCAAAAAATTTGTGACAAAATAAGTCTTACCAACTCTTACCCCCGGGTATAGTTTAGAGAGAAATCAGGTCAAAAACAAATAGGAAACAAGTGAAAAAGGATTTTGGGAAACAAGCTATGAGTCAGTATATGTCTATCGGAAAAGTATCAAAATTAAAGAATGTAAGCATCAAATCTCTGCGTTACTATGACCAGATCGGCATTCTCAAACCGGCCTTTGTGAACACGGAGACAAATTATCGCTACTATACAAAAGAACAGCTCTATCTGCTCGATGCGATCACCGTCTGCATCAAGCTGGGAATCCCTTTAAAAGATTTAAACAACTATGTAGAAAACTCCTCCATCAATCTGCAGAAACTCCTCTATGACGGAAAGATTCTGGCGGAGCAGAAGATTCTGGACATTCACAACTGTCTTGCCACCCTTCAGGAAACTTTGCAGAACATGGCGAGCCCCGTGACAGGTCTTGCCAAGATTCCGGAGAGTAAGAGCGGCATCATGCTGCCCGACGGTTTCTACCACAACGAAATCGTAACCAGGAAGATGCTGACAGTGCCTTTGGAAGAAATGGATATCCCGAAATACTACGGGCAGCATATTCTGAAACTGTTCGTCACCGCCCAGCAGATGGGGACGGTGGTAGCCTATCCTTCCGGCGTACTGCACGAATACCATAGCGGCAAATACCAGCGTCATATGTTCCTCACAATCACCGGGGATGCGCCGTCTGCAGATTCTTCCGGGCAGACCGTCCGCACCATTGGCGAAGGCGACTTTGCCTGCCGCAGAATCTCTACCCATGTGACAGACTTTGAAACCATCCGCGAAGAGATGAAAGAAGTGATCAAGAGCGACGATTTCTGCGTCATCGAAACGGACACGCTCTCCGAAGAAAATAAAAAAGACGGATACCCGTTCGAACTGGAGTATCCGTTGTCAAGTTGAGCAGTGCCAGTCCATAAGATGGCAAAATGACTGCTTGCAGTCAATTTTGACAGATTATGGACTGATAGGGCGAAGCCCGCGAGCGAGGAAAACCGAAGGTTTTTCGAGCGCGCACTGCGACTCTTTACCTTCTCCCCAGCCGGTACAGCACCGTCTCATACGGTACACCCTCGGCATGCGGTGTCCCAAGCTCCACAGCCGCCTCGACACACCGCTTCACAAACCCGGCGGCCTTTCTGACTGACCGGTCAAAAGACACGCCGTTTACGGCGTCCGCCGCAATTATGGCAGTAAATACATCTCCCGTGCTGCACCGCTCCTCCCCCGCCCTGTGGACGCGGATCAGCCGTGCCGTCGGGTCTTCTGACCCGGTTTTCACATAGACATAATTCGCAATATATTCTCCTTGAGGAATCCCTGTAATGACAACGCAAGACGGTCCCATTACCGAAAGCTGCTCCGCCATAGCGGAAAGCTCCGTTCTTTTCCAGCCACTCTCTTTATAGGGCATGTCTGCAAGATGACAGGCTTCTGTCAGGTTCGGGGTGACGATATCTGCCAGGGCAACCAGCTTTCTCAACTCCGTACATAACTCTGCCGTGTAGGCAGAGTACAGTCTGCCATGATCCCCCATCACCGGGTCTACAATCACAAGCGTCCCCTCCCCGGAAAACTTTCGGACAAACCGCCTCACAATTTCAATCTGCCTGACAGAGCCAAGATACCCCGTGGCAATGCCGTCAAATTTATGCTGCAGCCCTATCTTCTCCCAGCTTTCAATATATGCCTCCATCCGATCCGTGTAATCATCCATGAAAAAGTCCGGGAAAGCCGTGTTGCTTGAAAAGATGGAAGTGGGAAGCGGACATGCCTGCACCCCCAAATATGAAATAATCGGAAGAAGCACCGTCATGGCGCATCTTCCGTATCCCGCAATGTCATTGATAACCGCTATTTTTTTCTGCATCGGTCTGCCTGTATCTCCTTTTCCATAAGCTCCGTATTCCCCGTTCCAGTGTACTGCATCATTCCCGTTTCGTCAAATGGTTCGGATACGGCGCAGCATCGCTGTTCCGCTTACGGAGACAGGCAGATTACCCGATAAATTTCTTCCCCTGTTTCTCTTCGATTCCGCGCATTTCCTCCGCGCTGACCACGCCTACGGCCTCACCCACAGACTGTCCGCTCCCGTCTTCGCCACCGTCTTTCTCCTGCTCCTGTCCGTTTTTCACCAGCTCATCCTGCATCCGGTCAATCTGGTTTAACGCTTCTCTGGCCTGTTTTACCTCCTGAATCTTCTGGAGAATGGCGTTTAAATCTTCCGGGGAAAACAGATCCAGACATTTCATCAGGCTGGTCATGTCATTGAGATCAATATTGACCGTTCCCACGGAGGTGCTCACATGGATCCAGTCCGGATTCGAACTGCCGCCAATTGTAATCGAATTCCCATACATACTGTCTCTGCTGATGGAAATATGGGCGCCGTTATGCCAGAAATCCCCTGTCACGGGATTACCCGGCGTAGGCTCACCCATCTGCCGCAGCATAATGCCAATCGAGTCGTCCGCAACATGGTGCTCTCCCGAGGCCGCGTATTCATCGGCACGCATTAATTTCGCGGCAAAGCTGTCCGGGTCAACGTTCCCTTCCATTTTTGTGTTTTTCAACTGATGCGCCGATTTCATCTGCTTTGCCAGCAGCTCCGCCGTACGGTTTCCTGTATTCAGCGTTTTGTATCCCATATAAAAATCGTTGTTGATCATATATTTCTCCCCTTTCTGCGTGCAAATAAGTGTATGTCAGGAAACGCGCCGCAAATCCGCAGCGGAGATTCCGCTTATGCCTCCTCCAGCGTCTCCAGCGCAAACCGTTCAATCATATGCTCTGTCCCGGCGGAAACCTTTGCCGTATCTACCTGGTACGCCTCCAACCTTCCATCTTCATACTTCGCCTCCACATAAACCTGTAACGCTTCAGCGCCGCCGTTTTCTTCCTCTCCTGATCCGTTCACCGCATTTCTGTTCTTCTTCCCCGCCATGTCCATGTTTCGCAAAAGTTTCCCTTTGAGCGTATATCCTTCCGTCACCGCAATTCGCACGTAATCGCTGTCCTCGTAGCTCATATGTCTCACCTCCACAGCCTGTAAGGCCTCCTGCGTCGCCGCAGCGTTCATGCGAATGTCCGGCGTTGTGCCGATCCTTCTTCCCATGCTCACCTTCTCTGTCTTCGCTTTCACTTCGGTCTGCATATCTGTAACAGCCTGTTTCGTCTCCGCGGCTGTGTTGGCCTGTTTTTCCTGCTTCCGATTCTTCAGGTTCTGTAAAAAACTTTCCTGAAATCCCTCCGCGCGCCCGGCATTCTTCTTTTTCTGATATGCCGGTGTCCCGTTCTGGCTCTGTACCTCCTGTATTCCCATGTTCTACGGCCTCCCTTCCGTCAGAATTTTCTTTACCTCTTCCCTGCCCCTGCGCAGCCTCGTCTTGATCGTCCCCTCCTTCTCGTTGAGAATCCCCGCGATCTCATGGATCGAATAATCCTCGTAGTAAAAAAGGTAGATCGGATTCCTGTAATGTACAGGCAGCCGCAGCACCGCCTCAAGCGTTTCGTCATCCCTGACCTGATAAGGCAGATAAATATTTTTTGCTGTGTTCTCGAAGGACTCGTTCCAGGGAACCGTCCTCTGATACCAGCCGCTCTTTAAAATATCCAGGCAAATATGAATGGTGGTTCGTATCAGCCAGGCCTTCTCATGCTCCTTATTCTGAATAGGCTTCTCATCCTTCATGTAGCGCAGAAAGGCCTCCTGCACCGCATCCTCGGCGTCCGCCCGGTTCTTCATGTTAGAGAAGGCAATCCGATACAGCATGGCCCGGTACTCCTCCACCAGATAGCTCCACTCCTGCTCCATCCCCTCATGCATCCTTCTGTCAGTCTATAGATATCTACATCTTAACATACTTCTTTTTGCTGTCCTATATACAATACGATTCAGGGTCCGAAAAAGTTTCATCCTGCAAAAAAGACCCCCTGTTTTTCACAGAGAGTCCTCTTATCAATGACACGTATGTCGTTATTCGCTTTCCGCCATATCCGCGCTTCAGCGACATTTACAGCAACATCATTCCCAACGCAAAGAAATAGAAAAAGATCAGCGTCAGGATACTTGCCAGAACGGAAAGAATCAGGCCTGCAATCGCCAGTCCTTTTCCGCCGAGTCCCTTGACAAGGGAAACAATACTGCAGATCAGGCCCGCCAGACATAATCCAATATCCACACCGGGAATCCAGAAAAAGATCAGGCCGAGAATACCGCACACAAGCGCACCTACCGATGTCCCGTGGGCTTTGTCCGGCACGGCATCATACACAACCGCCTTCACCGGCTGTCCAAAATTCTGCTGGTTGTACTGCTGCTGCGCGCCATAAGGCACCTGCGTATACTGAGGAGCCTGCCCATACTGCTGATTGGCGTAGGGCTGGGCATTCTGTGCGAACTGTTGCCCGTTTGCGTAGGGCTGGTCATTCTGCCCGAACTGCTGCTGTCCGTTCGCATAGGGCTGCTGACTGCCGTCCATCCCCTGATTGTTGTAACTTCCGTCGTTATATCCAAAGTTTGTATTCTCGTCCATCGTTATGTTTCTCTCCTTCCCGTCTTACGCTGCCGACATGATAATGCCAATGCCGCCCACCAGCACAACTACAAGAAATACAATCTGTATCACCAGTGCTATGCCGTTTTTCTGGCTCAGGCTTAACTTATAGGTCAAAAGATCCAAAAGCACAGCGATGGCAAGACCGATCATCCCAAACATAAGTACCGCAATAACCGCGTTGATACCTACTAACACATTCAGCCATGTAGGAATATTTCTGATCGGCTCGTAGGGTGTGCCGTCCTCCAAATAAGTGCCGTTCACCGCAAGACGGATCTTGTTTCCGATCACTACGAGATTACACTCAGCACCGGGAATGCTGATCTGATGATCCGCCATCCAGATCACCCAGTTCTTAGATTTCATCTTATATGTATCTCCGTCAACGATACATTTCGCTCCGCCAAATCCCTTCTTAAACATAATCTGGTGGGGATTGCCCATGCTGTCTGTTACAGTCCAAACTCTTTCCATGCTCTCTCTCCTTCACACTTGAAAACTTTGACACTGACTATATGACTGTCAGTCGATAACGTCACCATTTTACAGTATTCTACAGTGTTTTGCAAGCGGAAGAAGCGATATTCTCTCTATTTTCCATTTTTTTCCTGATAATCGAGATAAAATTGTTGCTTATGCATAGTCCCTCTTCTCAATAACCTTCACACAGACCGCCGCCGCAACTGCTGTCAGCAGCAGAGACACCGCCACGGCGAGCACACCTGTCTGCATAAACTTTCCAGTCATGGACTCCAGTTCCATCCCTGTGCCGGAGGCCGCTGTATCCTGTACCTCTTCAACAAGAGCGCTTGCCGCAAAAAACATGACCATCCCCGGCGCAACTCTCACGATATTACTCAGATACTGCCAGTTCTCTTTTCCCTCCCCAAACAGATAAAAGAAGAGAAATTCCAACGCCATAATCACGATCCCGGCCGCCATCTCACAAAGACCCACGCCCCACAGCCAGAGAGGGACCTCCACCCCCATCAGCAGATATCCTCCCGCAAGTACACCGCAGAGCAGCGAAAGCAGTGCCACAAAGGACAGTCCATACAGAAATCTTCCCACTACCCTGTCTTTCACCGTCGCTGGAAGTAACAGCAGAAATCCCCTGTTTTTTCCGACACAGTAACCGAAAGGCGCCGTTGCAAAAATCGATGCCACAAACAACATATAAGAACATGCCACCAGTAACGATGTCCCTCCTTCTGAAATCCCTCTGCTCGTGACCAGCGCCAGAAGGAAAAATACCGGTACAATGTATAACTGTTTTCTTGTCAGCATATAATCTATTTTCATAAAATGTAACGCTCTCATTTCATACCTCTCCTCTCTCCACTTTTTACCTTGTTCACGCCCGATTTCCTGCTGACTCACTCAAAAATCCAGCCGCTTCGCGTCTGCCGCACTTCGTGCTCTTTGATTTTTTCGTTATCATGTCAGGTGAAATCAAATGCTCACTTCGCTCGCGCTTGATTTCCTGCTGACATGATATAATGAATCACAATCTGGTCTATGGTGGGCTTCTCAAAAAGAAACGCGCTGCCGAGAAGCTCCGCCTTATCGCTGGGCAGGACCGCTTCAAACCCATAAGCGTTTTCCTCCAACCCGATCAGCTCCCGCTTAAGCGCAGGCGGGATCTTTGCACTCTCGCCTTTTACCAGAAGAAAATTTTCAATCAGCTCATCCTTCGCGTCGTAGAGAACCGTCCTTCCCTCGTGGATAAAGTAAATATAATCGGCAATCTGTTCCAGATCGCTCAAGATGTGCGTGGAAAAAATCACGCTGCGCTCCCCGTCCATCACATACTCCTGCATAAGCCGCAAAATCTCCTTCCGCATCACCGGATCCAATCCGTTGGTGGCCTCATCCAGCACCAGCAGCTTCGTCTCCCGGGACAGCACGGACGCAAACATCAGCATCACCTTCATTCCTCTGGAAAAGTCTTTCAGCGTTTTATTCTCCGGCAGACTCCATTCCCTCACAAAACCGTCAAATTTCTCTTCCGAAAAAGTGGAATAAAAATCTTTCAGTACTCTTCGGATATGCCTGATTTTGAAATGGTCAGGAAAATAGGATTCATCCCCCACGTATCCAATTTTATCCCTATACGCCGCGGTATCTTCCTCCTTGGACATGCCGTCTATATACGTCTCTCCCTCCGCTGCTTTTATGATGCCCGTAATCAGGTTTAAAGTCGTCGTCTTGCCGGAACCGTTCGCTCCCACATATCCCATGATATAGCCCTTAGACAAGGTAAAACTGATATCCTTTAAGTCAAAGCTCTTATAATGCTTAGACAGATTTTTTACTTCCAGCAGTTCCATATACCCTCATTCCTTTCCGAAACCTTATGTTTCCAATAAGTTATTAAAAATATCCGTCAGTTCCTCTCTGGACATTCCCATCGTCTTAGCTGTCCCTATGGCCGTGGACAGACCTTCCTCAATCCGCAGAAGGTACTGTTCGCGCAGCAGCTTATTGTCCGTGGGAAGCACCACGCTGCCCTTTCCCTGCATGGTGGCGATAAAGCCCTCCGCCTCCAGCTCACTGTATGCGCGCGTGGTGGTAATCACACTGACGCCCACCTCCTTCGCAAGCTGTCTGATCGAGGGCAGGGTTTCTCCTTCCGGAATCTGCCCGTTTAAGATCTGTTCCTTAAGCTGCTCCCTGATCTGCGCATAAATCGGCAGCTCCGACTGGTTCGATATAATAATTTTCACTGCCTTCCTCCCTTACTCTTTTGCGCTCCCTGTCGTCACAGATCGCGCCATCAGTATATACTGTATATATATCATTATATACAGTATGAACAGTTTGTCAATAGGGAAATTAAAGATTTAAGACATAAAAAAGCGGAAACATCGCATTTACCGACATTTCCGCCCATTCCATCAAACGTGCGTTAGAGGATTCGAACCCCCGACCTTTTGGTCCGTAGCCAAACGCTCTATCCAGCTGAGCTAAACGCACCTGTCCTGCCGCCGTATCAGACTATAAAAGCTGAACACTTCGACAACACAAGAAATTATATATAGTTTTGAGGGAAATGTCAAGAGGCTTGCGGAATTTTTCGATATTCCCGCAATGCCTCGCGAAGCAACCGACCTTACTCTTCCCTGCCACTTAACAGCGCCAGAGGCTCCCGCCGCAGGCTCATGCCGATCATGGCTGCGGCAATCCCCACTGCCGTCATCAGGACTGCCGTGCCCGTTATCGCGCTCACCCGCCAATCTCCGGCAAGTATATAGGTAATTTCCTCTTCCCCGTTCCCATGCATCATGCCCGCGCTGTAGTTACGGTCAAACCGCTCCACCTGCGTGATGCGCCCGGCTGTCTTCACCGCACCCACATAACCGCCGGCGCTTCCCAGAATACAGCCACACAGCACGATCAGCAGAATCCCCGACAACAGGGTTCCCGCACACTGTCTCTTATTCATCCCGAGAGAACGTTCAACTGCCGTTCCCACGCTCTGTTTCGTGATGAACATATGGCAGAAGAAGAGCAGGATGCAGAGCGTGCTGACCGCCCCCGCCAGGAGCAGGATAAGCGCCATCTTCCGCATCCTCCTGATGCCGTCCTCCAATATGGTATAGCCCTTATCGTAAAAGGTGATCTCCAGCCCGTCAATTCCCTGCTTTTCCCAAAGTTCTTTCCAATGCTCTATGCTCCCGTTGGGAATCTCAAAAGAGGTATTCCAGCCCTCCATACGCCCCCATGCGGAAATATGATCCTCGTCGCTGTTCTGTATGGAGGACTTTGGTATAATAATTTCATTCTCGTTTAACTGATATTCTATGCTCTTTGCAGAAGCGCCGGGCAGCATATCATAAATGCCGCAAATTTCCCAGTCCCCCTCCTCAAACACAGAGAAAACCTCTCCCTGCGCAGTCAATGCACCATTCCACGACGCATCCTCGCTGGGCGAACTGTAATCGGCATACCTGAGAGGCAGATGCAGAATATCCCCCACCTGCAGATCATTTCTTTTGGCAAACTTGCGGTTCACCAGACAGACTTTGTGTCCTTCCCTGTAATCTTCCGTCATAAACTCCCTTCCCTGATCCACATAGGCGCTGCCATCATAAAAAGCCGGAATCAGATCGGTATTTTGCGTGGCAGTGACGGGAACAGAACGCCGGATACCCATCTCCAGCTCCTGAATCAGCGCCTGCCAGTGCCGCCCCTCATCCGTCTCATAGAAGCCGGGCGTCACCTCAGCTATATCGTTCCCGGAAAGTTCATTTGGCCAAATGATCCCGTCAGACCCGGCCTGTGTACTGGAAACGGTAAAACCTGCCGGGATATACTCATACGGTCCCGTCGCTTCGGGATAGCCGTGGGGAATCCAGTCCGATATACACATGATATACGTCTTATCCGCATACATCTTCTCTGGTGACGGATTGAAGTGGTCGCAGAAATAAAAGTTCGGCGCATTATAGGGATAATAGGTATAAAGGATATTTCTAATCTCCATCTTGATCGGTCCCGCCGGCACCGCATCCTCCGTGGGGGATGCCTCCACCACCATCACCTGGGTTCCGCCGACACCTTCATCCAACATCTCATACTCAGGCAGATAAGCGGCATACCATGCTCTCTTCTCCGGTCCGTTTAAGTAATCTGCCCCCTCGAAATCGAGAACGGCAGGCAGAATGATATCCCCGTACTCCGCCTTGTTATAGATTCTATAAGATTGGTTATCCGCCTGCCACATCTCACCTCTCACATACCGCTCCGGCTTCTGCTCCACCGTGCCGATGGTCTGGAATATACTTTCGAAGCGGAGCAAATTCGCACTGCAAATCTGCCACAGCCCGCCGCCGGTGGCAAGTAAAGCCGATGCGAAGCCCACCAGCAGAAAAAATAGGATCGTTCTCACAGGCGTCCTCAGCAGCCTGAGCAGACTCTTCCGTATTATCATCACGTATCTCCCCTCCCCAAGACTTCCATCACACTCAGGCGGTGGAACGACCACAGAGCCACCGCGCCTCCCAATAGAAACGACAGGAAAAATACGGCGTCGGAAAACAGGAGTACCCCTCCGCTTACCGCACCCGTCAAAAGAACAGGCAGACTGACCGCGATACAGGCCAACGCGGAGATCACGGCATTCTCTGAGAGCAGGACAAAAAAGCATCTGCCCCATCCCATCCCCACCGAGCGCATAGTGGCATACTCCGTCCTCCTGCTCTGTATCAGCAGATAACTGCACAGATACCCCACAAACAGGATAATGACAATTACAAAAGGCAGCATTCCCGTCAGAAATGTAAGCGTCTCCCGCAGATTCTCCGCTGCATGGATAAAGTCTTCATCTGTCATGGTGAGCGCATTGCCGTCGTATCGGAAATCTGCGTCCCTCGCTACAGGCAGAAAGCCGAGCTCCTCCATCTGCCTCTTACACTCATTTAGGCGAAAAGGATCTTTCACCTTAAAGGATGCCGAGTCCGCGGCAAAATCTACCCCGGTTTCGTGGAATATCTCCCGTATGTTCTCGAAGGGAAACAGCATGTCCGGCTGTACAATGTTGCCGCTATACTCCTTCATGTCCATGACTCCTGCAATTTTGTACGCTTTCCCTTCTATGATCGGTACCGTCCTGCCGATTCCTATGTTACCTTTCCCGTACTGATAGTAATAGATGGTAATCAGCACCTCGTCTCCGATCTTAAGCTTCTTTTTCTCCATCACGCGTTCATCCAAAACACAGACAGACTCTCTCCCGGAAAAAAGGCTTTCATTCCACTGCTTCCCATAGCGGATCTCCTCACTCTTTAAACCGGGCACGCCCGCGATATCGTTGATTCCCGCCGCGAAATAGTTGAGATTTTCCTTCCACTCCTCGAGCGTAAACTTCCCAAAGCCTGTCATCATCTGCACGGTGAACACCTGGTCTTCCGTCTCCGGGCAGGCGGCTATTCCCTCTATTTTCTCCTCCGGGATCGAGAGCGAAAAATCCTGGGAACCGTTCAGATTGCTGACTGTTCCCCTGATCTCCATCGCCTCCGGGAGCAAAGCAAGCTGACTTCGCGTGCTGTCGATATTTCCCGCGTAAATCACGAGAAGAATCACCGTCAGAATACCGATGGCGGCAGAAAGGAGACTTTTTCGGTAATGTCTGCCCAGATTACGCAACACCATCCGCATAGACATCTCCTCCTTTGTCCTTTTACAGATAATACACGCAGCTGTCCCATAATGTGACATAGCGAAAAAATAATATGGACTACCCCTACTTTTGATCACAGAAAAAGAACCGCCATACCAAGTACAGCGGTTCTTCCCTCTATTCTGCACAGACACGCTTCGGTCTGTCCGTCCCTTAATATTTGTCGTCGTAATCCCCGTCCAGAGAAATCGTCGGCTCACTGCTATAAGTAGGTGTAGGAGCCGTAAATCCGCCGCCTGCAGCGCCAGAGACAAGCTGGTATCTCGCCATAAGGTTTCTGAGGGTGACAGCCTGGTTGGAAAGCTCCTCGCTGGCTGCCGCACACTCCTGGCTGGTAGCCGCATTGGTCTGTACCACGGTAGATACCTGAGAAATTGCCTGGTCAATCTGGGAGATTGCCGTAGCCTGGTCGTTGGAAGAAGAGGTAATGTTGCCAATCAGTCCAACGATCTCATCGATGGAGCCTACAATCTCGTCGAGAGACTTCGCGGTATCCTGCGCAATCTTCGCGCCATTGCCAACCTTGTGGATCGTATCGTCGATCATCTCCGCGGTCTCGCTTGCCGCAGCAGCACTCTTCGCCGCCAGATTTCTGACTTCCTCAGCCACAACTGCAAATCCTTTGCCGTGTACGCCTGCTCTCGCCGCCTCAACCGCCGCATTCAGCGCCAGAATATTGGTCTGGAACGCGATATCATCAATGGTCTTAATAATCTTGGAGATCGTCTCGGAAGATGCATTAATGTCATCCATCGCCTGGATCATGGACTTCATCTGGTCGTTGCCGGAAGTTGCCATATCCTTGATGTTATGTACAAGAACATTGGCTTCGCCTGCCTGCGTCGCATTCTCCTTGGTACGCTGTGTCACTTCGTCCATAGATGCCGTTACCTGCTCGATTGCGCTTGCCTGCTCGGTGGAGCCCTGTGCCAAAGCCTGGCTGGCATTCGCCACCTGCTCAGAACCGACAGTAATCTGCGCGCTCGCCTCTTTTACATTGCTTAACGTCATATTGTTCTCGGAAAGCAGTCTGACAATCGCCTTGCCCAGCACATCCTTATCGCCTCTGGGTTTCGCATCCATAGTCAGATCGCCATGAGAGATTGCCTCCGTAATCTTGGTCTGCTCCTTAACCGCATTCGCCATCTGCGCAAACTCATCAAGCAGCTCGCCCAGATCGTCATTGTAGAGCTTCTGGCAGTCTACATCGACCTCACCTTCGGCCATCCTTCTTGCAGCCTCGGACAGCTTCGCCATAGGTCCGGTAATCGCCCTGATCAGGAACAGGCAGTACATAATGGTAATCAGAACTGCCACGACTACAACAACTACCTGCAGAATAGTCAAACCTGTCAGTTGCTGCTGTATCTGGGTCTCCTTTGCCCTGGCAGATGTCTCCATCGTACTGATCAGTTCCACCAGAGTGGATTCTGCATCATCCGCGATCGCCTTGCCGTTGGTCATCAGATCGTTGACCGCCTGCTCTACCTGGCCGGCTTTCGCCATATCGATATCTTCCTGCGTGGAATCATACCAGGAATTAATCTTGCTCACCACAGCCTGATATTCCGCCTCCGTCTCAGGATCCATATTACCCGCCCGTTTCTCAAAGAGCTCAAAATACTCCTGGGCATCCGCCTTGTATGTCTCAATCATCTGCTCCTGCTGCTGCAGTGCATCCGGATCATCGTAATAAGCAAACAGGATATTGCGCACCCGCACCTTAATATTACAGAAATTAGCAAATGCCTGTGTGATATCGTACTGCGCCATCGCGCTGTTATTCAGACTCGTCCGCGCCTGGTTTACCATATTGGAGGACCAGATACCCACTGCTGAAATGATAAGTATCAAAACCAGCATTAACGCACTAAATAAAGTAATTTTTTTCCTGACTGTCATGTCATTAATTGAAAATCTCTTCTTCATGGTAATTTCTCCTTTTTATGATTGTTCATCCTTGCGGACGTCTTCCATTGCTGCCACTATATCATCCTGTTTAATCAACTTCTCGGGATCAAGAAGGAGTGTCACCGTATCTCCCGTTCTGGCCAGTCCGTAAACATACTTGTTATGCTCGTGTTCTTTCCTTCCGAGAGAGGGCGGCGGTGCGATACTGTCCTCTGCAATGGTATCCACATCCGCTAATCTCTCCACGATCAGACCGATCATAGTTGATTTTACATCAATAACGATAATACACGTCCTGTCCGTATATTCGCATGGTTCCATTTTAAACCTGACACGGACATCAATCACAGGTATAATCTTGCCCCGAAGATTAATCAATCCCTTCACATAATCTTCCACCTCAGGGATTGCCGCAATCGGCTGCATCGCAATGATTTCATTCACATAGCTGATACTTATGCCGAAGAACTCTTTTCCCGTCTGGAACGTCATGAACATCCCTTTTTGGGAATCATCATCTTCCAACAGCTCTTCCGTCTCACCCGTCTCTTCTTTCTTTAATAACTCTTCCGCCATGTACTATCTCCTTTCTCCGTCGTGCATCAGCAGTCCGGCAATATCCAGGATCAGTGCAATGCTTCCGTCACCAAGCTGCGTACAACCCGAAAGGCCTTTGACCTTTCTGACATATGAGGGGATCGGTTTGACCACGATCTCCTGCTCCTGCAGCAGTTTGTCAATCAGAACGCATACCTGACTGCCTTCATGCTCCAACACAACGATGATTCCTTCTTCAATCTTATCTATTGAATCAGGCAGATCATACCTTTGATTCAGGCGGATAAAGGGATAACACTCACCTCTCAGCACAATGTACTCCTCGCCGCTTGGCTCGCTGATGAGAGAATCCTCCCCCACTCTCACGAACTCCTTGATAGACGCCGTCTCAATCACAAACGGGGAATTACCTACCTGTACCACAATACCGTTGATAATCGCAAGCGTAAGCGGAATCACCAGCGTCATCTCCGAGCCTTCAAATTCCACGCTGGAGATATCAAGCCTTCCGCTGATGGACTGGATGTTTTTCACCACAACATCCATACCCACACCTCTGCCGGAGTACTCGGTTACCTCCTCCTTGGTGGAAAAGCCCGGCAGCGTGATAAACCGAAAGATCTCCTTCTCCGTAAACTCGCTCATCGCCTTGTTCTCAATCAGTCCCTTATCGAGAGCTTTCTGGTAAAGCTTCTCCTTGCTCAGGCCTTTGCCGTCATCCTTGACGCTGATATAAACCTTGCCGCCCTCGTTCTTCGCCTCCAGCGTAATCTTGCCCTTCGCCGGCTTGCCGATGGAAGTCCGGTCTTCCGGATTTTCCTCAATACCGTGATCCACCGAATTTCTCACAAGGTGCATCAGCGGGTCGGTGATGTGCTCGATGATGTTCTTATCCACTTCCGTGTTCTCACCGATGACCTCAAGCTCAATGTCCTTACCCAGCTTTCTGGATACGTCAAAAACGATTCTGCGCATCTTTTGGAATGTGTTGGTAAGCGGCATCATACGCATCGACATGATAACTTCCTGCAGCTCCGTCGTAATCTTGGAAAGCTGCCCGGATGCCTTCTGGAAATTGGAAAGCTCCAGCCCCGGCACCTTCAGATCCGGGTTCTGCAGTACCACCGCCTCCGCGATTACCAGCTCACCGATCAGATCCATCAGTGCATCCATCTTCTCCACGTTCACGCTGATAATGCTCTGCTGCTTGGGCTGGTTCTTCGCCAGTGTCTTACCCTTGCCGGCCTCCTTGGTCTTAACCACATAGTCGCCGGGCTTGGGGCCTTCCTTCTTCGCCTCTTTATTATTTTCATCCTTCGTGGCCGCAGGCGCAGCTGCAGCCGGTTCTGCTTCCTCTCTGCCAAACTCACTGAGCGCCCTGCCGTACTCCTCCTTGGAGAGCTCGTCAAAGTTGATCTCCTCCGCCTCGGAGCTGTCGATCAGCGCGATGACTTCCTCCTTGGAGCTCTTCGTCTGCAGCAGCATGTGAAAGCCCTCTGCCACAATCACATCCGCACTGGCCTCGTTGGAGAGAATATCGTCCGGCGTGTAGAGCAGATCTTCAGCCACCTCCTTCAAAGCGTAGGTTGCCGAATAAGCCCTCAGATTGCTCATCTGCGTATCGCTTCTATAATGAATGGATATCCGATAAAAATGACTGTCATCACCCGCCACCGGCGTGATATAAAACTGTGTCGGTTCCACATGCTTGTTTGCCTGCGGCATCTGAATACCCTGTTTCGTGATCTCGCCTTTTAAACGGCCGAGAAATTCATCCAGATCCTCCACAAGTTGTTTTTCATCACCATCCGGCGTTTCGCCGTTCTTCAGCTTGTCAAGCTCACCCGTCACAAAGTCCGAAACCGCAAGCACCTTCTCCACCAGTTCCATATGCGGCACGTCATCGGGGTGGGATTCTCTCAGGTAGTAAAATACATCTTCCAGTTTATGAGTCACTTTCGTGATGTTCTCATACATCAAAACGCCTGAGGAACCTTTAATGGTGTGCATGACGCGGAAAATCTCATTGATATCGTCATCATCGAAGCAGTCAGCATCCTGTTTTTCCAGTATTATGCCTTCCAGTTTTTCCAAAAGCTGTCCGCTCTCGTACAAAAATATGTCAAGCATACTTTCTGTGTTGAATTCTTCTGCCATATTTCCTCCTCATCTTAAGGATTTTCTAAATCAGCCCCAGCTTTTTTAATACCTTTTCAAACTTCTCCACATCTATCGGTTTTCCGGCATAGGCTTCACATCCAAGCTCGAACGCCATCTTAACATTGCGTTCGTCATTCAGCGCCGTGGTCATTATGACTTTCACACGCTTGCTCTTGGGAATGCCCTTCTGCGCCTCAATATCCCGGATCGCCTTAAGTACCTGATACCCGTCCATAACCGGCATCATGACATCCAGACATGCCAAATCATACGGCTCCCCGTCTTCCAGCGCCATCATAAAAGCATCCACAGCCTCTTCGCCATCCACCATCACGTCACATTCTCCGTAACGTGAGAGCTGCTTATCCATAAACTTACGGCTGGCGAAGTCATCCTCAGCCAACAAAATCTTCATATGCGCTCAGCTCCTTTCTTCAAAAGTAGTATCTATTTGCTCAACAGGCTGTAAATCTTCCCTGCAATTGCCGTAATCGGAGCCTGCTGCTGCACCGCGCCGATGTCAAAGGCTACCTTCGGCATACCGTAAACAACACAGGTCGCCTCGTCCTGCCCAACGGTCAGCGCACCAGCGTTACGCATCTCCAGAAGTCCCTTGGCGCCGTCGGCTCCCATTCCCGTCAGGATCGCTCCTACCGCCTTGTTTCCCGCCGCCTTGGCCACGGAACTGAACAGCACATCCACGGAAGGGCAGTGTCCGCTCACCCTCTCCGTGCCACGGCACTCCACCTGGTAACCGTCACCCACCTTCACAAGCCGCATCTGCCTGTCGCCCGGCGCGATCAGCACCTGACCCTGCATCACGCGGTCACCCGTCTCTGCTTCCTTACATGCCACCTCACACTGGTTGTTGAGGCGCTCCGCATACATCTTTGTAAACCCGGGCGGCATATGCTGCACAATGACAACGCCCGGAATGTCTCTCTTGAATCTCTTCACCACTTCGAAAATAGCCTCGGTTCCTCCCGTGGAGGCGCCGATCGCAACGATGCGGTCCTTCCCACCCACAACAGGGACATGGTTCACAACTGCCGTGCTGTCTACCCTTTTCAGTCTGCCTACCTTTGCAGTGGAGGCGATTTTAACCTTCGCCGCCAGTTCCTGTGTCAGGAAATCATTTAACTGTTCCCTGGTCAGGTTCGCCGGTTTATTCACAAAATCGACGGCACCCGCCTCAAGGGCATCAAAAACTTTATTATTCAACGCGCTTATCATAACTACCGGCAAAGGGTACTGGGGCATAAGCCTCTTTAAAAACTCTATGCCGTTCATCCGGGGCATCTCCACATCCAATGTCATCACATCGGGCTTAAACTTCAGTATCGCATCCCTTGCGGCATAGACATCCTCCACATCCGCCACCACTTCAATATTCGGATCAGAGTTCAGCCCCTGCACAAGCAGCTTGCGGAACATCAGCGAATCATCCACAACCAACACTCTAATCGGTTTCATGTCCTGCACTCCTATTTTCTGTAAATTGAGGGTTGAACATAATTAAATTTTACCATCTGCCGGTCCAGTCTCTCCGTCAACCCGATAAAGAGATAACCGCCCGGCTCCATGTGATCATAAATCCTCTCAACAAGCGGATACTTAATGTCATCCTGAAAATAAATCATCACATTACGCAAAAACACAATGTGGAATTTCTTCTTGAATTTAATGGGATCCATCAGGTTAAACTGTTTAAAAATCACCTGCTTTTTCAGTTCATCCTTCACCCGGAACTCATCCTGGCTGATCTGTTTAAAATAGTGCCTTTTCCAGTTTACCGGCAGAGGATCAATGTCATCCTTCAAATATACTCCCTTGGATGCATAGTCCAGAACTCTCATAGAAATATCTGTCGCCAGAAGTCTCGTATCCCACCCGGAATGGTTAATGCCAAAAAAATCATTGATGATCATAGCCAGCGTATACGGTTCCTCCCCCGTGGAGGACGCGCCGCACCAGACCCTCAAATCCTTCGTACCCATCGTCTTGCTTTTCGCCCACGGAAGCGCCACGTTTTTCAAAAACTCAAAATGTTCGCTCTCGCGCATAAAATATGTATGGTTTGTGGTGAGAATGTTGACCATATCCGTGGCCTCACTGCCATGTGGATTCTTCTCCACCTTCGCCATAAATTCATTATAATTCGCATAACCGTTGCGGGCCAGATAATTCTCCATCCGTCCGCCTACCAGCACTCTTTTCTGACTCAGATCAATGCCATAGTGCTTCTTTACATAAGTAACTATCCTTTGGAACTCACCGTCGGTAAGCATTTCCTTTACCTCCCCAAATTACCACTTTTAATTAAAGCATAGAATTTCATAAAAGTCAATTTGTTCTCATCCGGTTCCAAAGCTTTTCAAAAACCTGTATAACATCGGGATCATAGTAAGTACCGCTCCTTTCGCTGATCCTCTTTTGTCCTTCCTCCGAGGAGCAGGCAGCCTCCCCGTATCTGGGCGCCGTCATCTCGTCAAAGTCATTGGCCACAGCCACGATCCGCGCCTCCAGCGGAATCTCGCCGCCGGACAGAGCCGGATAACCGGAGCCATCCCAGTGCGCGTGATGGCATCCTGCAATCCTCCTCGTCATCTCCAGCGCGCCGCTGCTCTCCTGATCCAAGCCGAATTCTCCGATCACATCATCACCAAATTTCGTACATTTTTCAATGTATTCCAAATTTTGTCTGTCCGGCCCGCCGTCGTCCGCGATCTCCTCCTCCGACATCAGGAATCTTCCCACGTCGTGAAGCCTCGCCGCAATGCCAATATTCTCTACAAACTCATCTGTCACTTCATTCTCAAAAGCAGGGTAGAACTGCATGCCCTGTGCAAGAAGCTTGCAGTTATATGCCACATTGCTCCGATGCGCCCCCTTATCGTCGTCCTTCTTTTTCATAATCCGCGAGAGTGCCCGCAGCACATTGGTATGCTCCCTCTCGATCTGGTTCTTCTGGTCTTCCACGAGCCGGTGCATCATGCGGTTATAGTCCGCCATCTCCTGCCGGAGCCGATAGCTGCTCAAATGGTTGTTCACTCGCATCAGGACCTCAATATTGTCGAAAGGCTTCGGTATAAAATCCACGGCTCCCGCCAGAAACGCCTCCTCCTTCTCCTTGCTGGTGTTTAGTACCGTGATAAAGATAAAGGGAATATCTCTGGTAGCCTGGTCACTTTTCAGCATTCTGCAGAACTCCAGCCCGTCAATCTCCGGCATGGACAAATCCGAAAGAATGAGATCCGGTCTGGTCTGCTTCATCAGCTCCAGTGCCTCCTGCACGCTTAAAGCCGTCATTGCCTCATACCCCTCATGTGTGAGAATGTTTTCCAGAATGGTTACATTCACACTGATATCATCCACGATCAGAATGGCAGGCGCGTTTTTCTTAACATTTTCTGTCTCCATCGCTTTCCTCCTCCGCGACTGTTCAGTGCCTTTACAGTTATCCTCCTGCTACTCTAAGGTCCACAGATCTCCGATCCGCTCTGTGATCGCGTCCTTCAATCTGCCGTACATATCCATGCTCTTCTCGTAATTGGCTTTCCTGATCGCCATCTCCATGCGCAGCTCCTGGCGCTTTAAATCCTCGTCCCCCGACGATTCGATCAGCGCTTTAAGCGTAGATGCCAGAAGCTCCGCCTTATCCCAGGCGCCCATCTCGATCGAAAGCACAAGCTTATCCATGCGCTTCTTTAATTCTTCCCTGTTTTCCGTCTCTCCGAACTGCATGAGACGGTCCACATTCTGTCCTTCCCCTTCTTTCATGTACTCGGACCAGTTCACATAGACCTGGCTCTGCTTGTCGTCGAGTACCTGCTCGCTCTTGAGTTTCACGGAAAAGGAAAAGGTGCTCCCTTTCCCTTTCTCACTCTCCACATGGATATCGCCGTGCATCAGCTCCACAAGCTGTTTAGTAATGGCAAGCCCCAGTCCCGTCCCGCCAAAACGTCTGGTAATCGAAGCGTCCACCTGACTGAAGCTCTGGAACAGGCGGTCCTGCTCCTTCTGGGAAATGCCGATACCGCTGTCTCTCACCATAAAAAACAGCTCCACCTCGTCATTTACCCGTCTGGTCATACCTACCACTAAATTGACATAACCCACCATCGTAAATTTGATGGCGTTTGAAAGAAGATTATTCAGAACCTGAACCAGGCGAAGCTCATCACCGATCAGCTTCCGTGGAATCTTCTCGTCAATATCCACGCTCATGTGAAGTTCCTTCTTATTCACCACCGCGCTGTGGGTCGCGACCACCTTATCCATCATCTCCTGAAAATCAAAGGGTTTTTCGTCTATCACGAATTTGCCGGATTCCAGCTTCGCAAAGTCAAGGATATCATTGATGATCGTCAACATATTGTCGCAGCAGCTTAAGACAATATCGAGCGTTTTTTTCTGATCGGGATCCGTAACTTCCTCCACAAGCTCCATCACATGCCCCTTAATCCCGTTGACAGGGGTACGCAGCTCATGCGTCACATTCGCCGTAAATTCATTTCTGGCCCGGTTGTTCTCGCTCTCCTTCTCCTTCAGCTCGCGGATCCGCATGTTCATATTTTTCTGTGCGGAAATATCCTCCGCGAGAAGCAGATAGGCATCCATCCCGTCCTCCGGGAAAATACGGACATTGACAGAAAAGCAGGAGTTATTGCTCCTGTACATCGTCATCTCCTTAACGCCCTTCATGCTCGTTTTCACAAAAGTAATGAACCCGTCCGGCTTGTTGGGGAAATCCTGTCTGAATATCTGGGACATAGTGCATCTTGTCAGTTTATCCCTGTCGTATTCCAGTCTGGCAGCCGCCGTCTGGTTGCCGTAAAGTATATTGCCTTCCTCGTTGAAGAGCAGGACGAGTTCTATCGTTTCATCCGCGATCCGGGAACTTAACCATTCAAATTCCATACCTGCCTCCTATGGAGTCGGAATATTCTCATTGATCACAGCAATAAACTGCTCATATACCGTTCTGATCTCCTGCCACAGCTCGTTCGCGCGTGCAGCGTCCACTTCCTCGGACTTTTTGTTTCTCAGCTCCTCCACAAGCGCCGACACCTTCTCGAAGATCGGCGTGAGGCCGAGATTTCCCACCACACCCTTCAGGGCATGGGCACACTTATATGCCTCCTCAAAGGCTCCCGCTTCCAGGTTTGTTCCGAGATTTGCATAGTTCGGATCAGCCGGGAATTTTCCGAGAAACTTCTGGTAAATCGCATCATTGCCCATAAAACGTTTCAGTGTGGCCTCTACATCCGCACCGCATTCCTCCAGCTGCCGTCTGAATTTGTCGTCCATAGCCATAGTCTTCAACCCTTTCTTTTATTTTTCCTGCTTATACACGAAAAAGACTGCAAAACAGTATACATTTGTTTTACAGTCTTCGTCGTCTGATCTATCTTACGTAAAATTAAACATATTGATCACTTCAACAAGGTTGAAGAAATCTTCTTTTGCGAGTTTAAAGCACTCTATCACGTCCTCAGAAAACTGTCCGCATTCCCCATTCAAGATCATTTCATATGCTTCTGCATTGCTGTATGCACTTTTATATACCCTCTCGCTCACCAGCGCCTCATAAACATCGGCGATGGACACGATCTGCGCACTGATTGGAATTTCCTCTCCCGACAGGTGATCAGGGTATCCCTTTCCGTCGGCTCTCTCATGGTGATGTCGGCAGATCTCATAGCAGTACTGGTAAAACTCATCCGGATACTGCGGCTTGAAGGACTCCAGAATCTCACAGCCGATGGTGGTGTGGGTCTTCATCACCTCAAACTCTTCCGGTGTCAGCTTCCCGGGTTTTAACAGAATGGAATCCGGTATGCCGATCTTGCCTACGTCATGGAGCGCGGAGGCTCTCGCGATCTGATCAATCTGCACTGGCGTCAACCCGTACTTCGGGAAATATTTTGCAAGATACTTGAGCAGGATTCTGGTCAGGTACTTGATCCTCTTGACATGGTCACCCGTCTCAATGCTTCTAAACTCCACCACAGAGCCGAGGGCATCGATCATGAACTCGTTGTTCTCGCGGATTGCCTTCTCCTGCTCCCGGATTTTCACTTCCTGTTCTTTCAGACGGATCTCCAGATTCTTCTTGCTCTGGTAAAGCTCAATGATGTTATTGGCACGTCTCTTGATAATGGCCGAATCGAAAGGCTTGTGCATCACATCCGCGATGCCGTACTCGTAAGCCTTCTCCTCACTCTCCTGGGGCGTCATGCTCGTAATCAGGATGACCGGAATCTTCTCTAAGAGCTCTTTCTCTTTCATATAGTCGAGCACACCGAAGCCATCCATGACCGGCATAATAACGTCAAGCAAAATCAACGCGATATTGTCATTCTTCTCTATCGCCTCAATCGCTTCCATCCCATTAGGCGCTTCCACGATATCGTAATCAGCATCGAACATCAGACTGAGTATCGTCCTGTTTACTTCCTCGTCATCCACGATCAGTATTTGCTGTCTGGTTGCGTTTTCGCTCATATCCTCCGATCAATCCGCCTGCAGGCGGCGGATCTTCTCCCTCCTTTTCCCTGATTTTCTATGTACTGTCCGTCAACAATATATAACATACAAATTATACATTTTTTTGCAGGGAATGTCAACGGGAGTACTGTTTTCTCAGCGGTGAGGAATGAATCTCA
>DKWV01000047.1:0-16948 GCA_002491905.1 Lachnospiraceae bacterium UBA7143
GAGATTCATTCCTCACCGCTGATGATTGCTGACAGATATTGACAGATACGGGATAAAATCGTAGAGTATAGGTAGATGTCGGTATTGTTCTGCGGGAAAAGGTGAAAACGGCTATGAAAGATGTGTTGACAGGGCTGGATCAGTACGAAGTTTTTCTGGAAAAGCTGGAAAAAGAGATTGAGAAAATCGGCGACGACCGTATTATCATTGTGTATACGGATATTAAGCATTTCAAATATATTAACGATACCTATGGTTATAAGGTGGGGGATGCGCTGCTGCAGGATTTTGTCGAGGAATTTATGGGGAAAACGGATATTATTATATGCGCGGCCAGAGTATATTCCGACAATTTTGTTGTGGCGAACAGGGTTCCGCCCGACCGCTATACCAATGAGGAATTTCGCGATAAGATCTATCAGTTGAATCTGGAGCGCGAGGCAAAATTCCGCGAGAAATATCTTAACAGCAGGCTGCAGTTTTGTACGGGCATCAGCGTGATAGACAAGAACAGCCGCAGTCTGGACGCGGAGACAGCTGTTTCCAATGCAAATCTGGCGAGAAAAGTGGCCAAAGAGATGGAGAGCGACAGCTGTGTACTCTTTGACCAGAGCATGATGGAAGGGATCAAGCGGGAAGTGGAGATCACCTCATCCATTCCCAAAGCGTTGGCGCAGAAGGAATTTCAGGTTTATTTCCAGCCGAAGATTGATACGGAAACCCTTGACCTGATCGGGGCGGAGGCGCTTGTCCGCTGGCAGAAACCGGACGGCACCTTTATTTACCCGGACGAGTTCATTCCGCTGATCGAGCGGAGCGGACAGGTTGTGGATGTGGATTACTATGTATACAGGGAGGTTTTCAGTTTTCTGGCCAGACGGCTGAAGGAAGGGAAAAAGGTGGTTCCGATTTCCCTGAATGTTTCGAGGGTACACCTGAATAAAATGCACATTTTACAGTATGTGAAGGAGCTGCTTGAGGAATTTCAGATCCCCTGCTCGCTGGTGGAGTTTGAGCTGACGGAAAGTATTTACCTGGAGAATACAGAGAAAGCTCTGGAATTGATTAAAGGTTTACATAAAATGGATATTAAAGTATCTATGGACGATTTCGGTTCCGGATATTCTTCCCTCAATCTACTCAGCAAGCTGCCCATTGACATCATCAAGCTGGACAGGGTCTTTCTGAAAGAAGGCGATATGCAGGAGAGCGACAGGATCATTATTTCCTGTGTGGTGGATATGGCTAAAAAGCTGAAAATCACTTCCCTGTGCGAAGGGGTGGAAACACAGGAGCAGAGTGATTACCTGAAGGAAGTGGGCTGCCAGATGCAGCAGGGCTTCTATTTTTCCCGGCCGATTCCGCAGGCAGTTTTTGAGAATCTGATGGAAAAAGACTGACGGGTGAAAAAGTTTTGTAATAAGGCTTGCATTTTTTTGCGTAATTCGTTATAATAGTAAAGGTTTTTCGGGGTGTGGCTCAGGTGGTAGAGCGCTACTTTAGGGAAGTAGAGGCCGCAAGTTCAAGTCTTGTCACTCCGATATAAAAATACCTGATAATTACGGGTTTCCGTGGTTATCAGGGTTTTTTAGTTTCAGGGGAATTTATCATTTTGTACCATCTTTTATCAGCTTTTATCATCCAAATTAGGGTACAAATTAGGGTACAAATTGGGGTACAAGCTGAGAGTGCTAATGGGACGAGATATGGCGCATAGAAAGAGGATTCCTTTTCTAAAAGGAGGAATGCACATGGCAGGCAGAAGAAAAAACGGAGAAGGAAGCTGGGGTACAAAGAAGATTCACGGGGATGACTATGTTTATTATCGTGATATCGACGGAAAGTATTATTACGGAAAAAACTCAAGGATTGTAAAGGAGAAAATAAAGCAGGATAAGTCCAAAGAAATGACAATATCTCCTGATATGGAGAAACAGACGTTTGGTGAGTATATGGTTACATGGCTGCACTCGATCAAGAAGGGAATAGAGGTAACGACCTATCAATCATATTTGGATGCCGTCAATTCAAGATTGCTCAATTACCGGGCGTATGATCTGGCGAATGTCCGGTTGAAAGATTTGAACGACAAGATGTTTCAGGCATATCTGAACAGTCTTGCAGAAAATTATTCACTCAACAGTATCAAAAAAGTCTGGGGACTGATTAAAACATGTGTACGCTATGCCGAGGCAAGGGGCGATATGAAACCTTTGTATCTGAGCGTAACAGTTACGACGCCTTCGGAAGCCAATGTTACGGTAAAGAAGAAGGATATCAAGGTGCCATCAGCAGATGAGATAAAGCTGATCTATGACGAGGCGGTCAGTACCTGTTCCAATGGAGCCTATAAGTATGGAAATGCCGCCTTCGTTGTTATCCTTATCATGTACACAGGGATGCGGGTTTCTGAGGCAATCGGACTGCAATGGAAAGATGTTGATATGGAACAGAGAGAAATTGCGATAAATCAATCACTTGCTATGGTCAAAGACGTTGAGAAAGGAGATTCTTCCTATAGTTATAGAATAAAGTCAGCAAAAACGAAAGACAGCAGACGCAGAATTTTCCTGCCGGATAAAGCATTTGAAGCAATTCTTCATTTTAGAAAATATTATGAAAGCGACGATGGGTTTGTCTGTGTAAATGATAAAAACCAGAATCATTATACAAGGCGGCTTGTGGAAAGAACACTGGCCAGGATTGTTCAAAATTCACAGTGCAGGGATAAAACGTATTCACCCCATTCTCTGCGGCATGGTTACGGCTCCATCCTGCTGTCGATGGGTACGGATATCAAGATCGTATCCGAGTTATTAGGTCATAGTGATGTGTCGTTTACCTATAACGTATATATTGATATTTTCGACAGGGATAAGCAGGATGCGGTAATGAAGTTGAATCAGATTTGATGCGAATGATGGGATAAATGCCGATTTTAGCAGTAACAGGATTGAAAAATCGGCGTTTATCCAATAAAATAAAAGCAGAGGGATGGTGAACAGATGACAAGAGAGGAACAAAAGCAGGACCTCAGGACAGTTGAACAGATCATTGACGATATGAATTTATTCGATGACGATCTAATGTCAATGGTGTTTGATGGCAATATAGAAGCGACGGAGCTTCTGTTAAAGATTATACTGAAACAGGACGATATCCAAGTGGAAAGCGTTGTAGGACAGCGGGAATTGCAGAGTCCTGTAGTTGGCGGGAGGGACATCCGTTTAGATATCTGGGCGCAGGACGGTACAGGAAAACATTACAACGTAGAGGTACAGCAGAGACCGGAAGGGGCGCACATCAGACGAGCCCGGTTCCATAGCAGTATGATGGACTCCCGGATGCTGAAAGCAGGACAGGATTTTTCGGAGTTGCAGGATTCGTATATGGTCTTTATCACCCGGACGGATATCTTTGGGCATGGGATACCGATCTATACGATAGACCGTCATTTTAGGGAAACGGATGAGTTTTTTGATGATGGTTCGCATATCATATATGTTAATGGGGCTTACAAGGGTGACGATGCAATTGGGAATCTGGTACACGATTTTGCCTGTAAAGAATCGAAAGATATGTATTACCCGGAACTGGCGAAGGGCATGAAGCATTTCAAAGAAGAAGGAGGTCGAAAGAAAATGTGTGAAGCGGTTGAGAAGTATGCAAAAGAATATGCTGAAGAATATGCGAAAGAATATGCGGATAGACAGATGTTAAATAAGCAGATAGAGATGATCAAAAATCTTATGGCAAATATGAAGCTGGGAGCAGAGCAGGCTATGAATGTGCTTGAAATCAGTGACAGAGATCGAGAGATTTTAAGGAAAGAGTTGTAAGAGCAGATGTCAGAATTATAGGAAAGTGTTAGTGACCGTCCGATTACAGGGGATTATCCTGCTACCGGGCGGTTTTTATATTACAAAAAGGAGAGCAGGGGACAAAGTAAATGGCACTACAGGCAGGGCGGTCAGAAATGACCGCTTTTTTTAATGACGGGAGGTATGCATAGAATGAAAAAGAAAGCAGTAAGGGCGATCACAGGGCTCTTGTGTGCAGCAATGGTCTTTTCCCACATGGCAGATATGTGCGTTTATGCGATGGAGGACGGGATCGGACAGGAAACACCGATACAGGAAAGTGTCTCCGGGAATGATGACACAGGGGAAGCGCAGGAAGAACCCGGAGAGAACGTACAGGAATCGGCAGACGGCGTCACAGAGCCGGGGACAGGGAGCCCGGAGGAGCCCGCAGAGCCGGATGAAGGGAATCGGGAAAAGGACGGGCAGGAAAAGGGAGAGGAAAAAAAGGGAGAAGAAGGACTGGAAGAAACCGGACCAGAGCCGGAAGGCAGCACAGGGGCGGAGCCGGAAGCAGAGGTAGACGGAACGGTTTCAGAAAATACAGCGGAGGCAGAAACGGAGGAGGAGACGGTCCCTGCTGGAATGTTTTTCTCTGTGCAGGCATATTCGGTGGGAGAGTCTTTTACTGTCGATGGCAAAACTTATAACAGCCTAGATGCGGATGAGACGTATACGGCAGGGGCTGACATTACGGCATACTATTTCGCGGCAGATAGCCTCTTATATTTTGATGGTACAGGAGAGATGGAGTGGGAAGGATATTTTGTGCCGTGGTACCATATTTATCCGGAAAGGTGCGTGATTGGGGAAGGGATAACAACTGTCGGGGCGCAGGCGTTTTACTGGCCGGATCACAGCTTGAAAAGCGTAGTCCTGCCGGATACGCTGCGGATGATCAAAGAGCGTGCTTTTTACCAGTGCGCAGAATTAGAAACGATCGATCTGCCGGATGGTCTGGAAAGCATAGGAAAGGAGGCATTTC
This sequence comes from Lachnospiraceae bacterium UBA7143, assembly GCA_002491905.1. Taxonomy (GTDB): domain Bacteria; phylum Bacillota; class Clostridia; order Lachnospirales; family Lachnospiraceae; genus UBA3282. The sequence continues at coordinate 4,846 of DKWV01000047.1, forward strand.
TGGGATGCCGCAGGATATCTTCTATTGATATACCGGAGAGTGTGACGGAGATAGGCGAATCGGCATTTTACGAGTGCAAGGCAGCAGCATCCATCCATGTGCCGGGCAGCGTAAAGGAGATCAGGAAGTTTACCTTTGCGTATTGTGAGAAGGCGGCGGATATACAGATTGATGAGGGCGTTGAAATCATCGGAGATACGGCTTTTCAAAGCTGCGGATGCAAGGAACTTATACTGCCGGGGAGCGTTAAGACCATTGGGGAGCGTGCTTTTGGCAACATGAAAAATCTATACAGGGTCACCATACCGGACAGCGTGACACAGATCGGACCCTATGCCTTCACATGGTGCAATAGCCTGTTTGAGATAACGATTGGTACAGGGGTAACCTCTATCGGAGAAAAAGCGTTTGTTGTTGAGAAAGAAAAGAAATTCCGGTTGTACAGCGGGAATGAAGCAGTCTGGGATTATGACTGGACAGGGGACAGGAGGGTGGTTGCGTACCGAATCACCTTTAAGAATTTTGATGATGCATGGTCCATGACAAACCTTTTCGGGATGGGGGAAAAACTTTTAGACTGTGCACCGGATGTGTGGGATTATTCCACGGACGAGGAGATTTTGACCTTTGTGGGCTGGGAGCCGGAACTGACAGAGGATTCTTTGGTGTCTGCCGATGCGGAGTACATGGCGGTGTACCGATCTGAACCGAGAAAGTACAAGGTGGTGTTCAAGGACTATGACGGCAGCGTGATCTCCGACTTGGATCTTCCCTATGGTACGGATATCTACACGGCAAAACCCACCAATCCTAGGAGGGAATCGGATGAGGATCACACCTATCAGTTTGACGGTTGGACACCGGCGCTGACGGAAGGAACCACGGTGACGGGGGACGCGGAGTATACAGCCACATATGCAGATACAGAAAGGAAGTACAGTATAAGATTTCTTGACTATAACGGCAGCGTGATCTCCGATCTGGACCTGCCCTATGGTACGGATATCCATGCCGCCAGACCCGCCGATCCCGAAAGAGAGGCGGATGAATCGAATACCTACACTTTCAGCGGCTGGGAGCCGGAACTGACGGAAGGAACTACAGTGACGGGGGATGCAGAGTATACAGCCTCGTATACGTCTGTAGAAAGGGAATACAGCATAAGGTTTCTGGACTATGACGGTACTGTGATCTCCGATCTGAAACTGCCCTATGGTACGGATATCTATACTGAAAAACCTGCCGATCCCAAGAGGGCGCCGGATGAACGTCACACCTATCAGTTTGACGGCTGGAAACCGGCACTGATCGAGGGGGCAACGGTAACGGGGGATGCAGAGTACACGGCTTCCTATACATCTGCAGAACGGTTGTACCGGCTTTCCTTTGTTGACCACACCGGGAGTACCATCAAGACTGTCATGGAGCCTTACGGGACGAAGATTGCGGACAAAGCGCCCAAGAATCCCACACGGGAGCCGGAGGGGGCTTATACCTATACATTTGCCGGGTGGCAGCCCGCCCTCTCTGAGACGGATATCCTTACGAGGGATATGGAGTATCAGGCCGTCTTCACATCCAGCGCGGCAAAGTGCAGGGTGGTGTTCCAGAATTACGACGGAAGCGTGCTGAAGGAGATTTCCGTGGCTGCAGGGGAGACGATAGGGGACAGGGCGCCCGCTGCAGCCAGGGCAGGAGAGGGGCATTCGACCTACACTTTCGCGGGGTGGCAGCCCGCTCTTGACAAGAATGCCCCGGTCATCGGAGACATCACCTACAAAGCACTTTATACCAGAAAGACCCAGACAGGGGTATTAGCTGAAAATGAATTGAACCATCCGGCAGGAGACGGGATCAGCGCGGCGGATGTCCGCCTGTACCCTGTCTATGAGATATACGATACTTCGGACCACTTTCAGGAACGGCAGACGGACCGGGAACATCCCGTGGATGCGGCTGATATCAGGCTGTCGAAGGACAGGATCGAAAAAGACAGCAACCGGATAAGCGCAGAGCAGATAAGCACAGGCTTTCAGACAGAGTTTTCCATTTTCGGCAGTTACATAGACGGCATTTCCGCCGAGCCTGCAAGCCGGGAGATAAAGACGGGAAGCCGCCTGCAGGAACTGGTTGTTTACTTTACAAGGAACCGGATGGGAGAGGACGGACAGGTTAAGAGCGGTATCGTTGACAGGACAGGGAAGGTGCGGCGTTATACCTTCGTCGGCGGCGCATCCTACGTCATCATAAAGCAGGGGGACAATGCGATCCGGATTACGGAGAAGGAGACGGGAGAGAACCATTCCTGTACCATCCATGTAACGGGAGTGGGGAAGGAGCAGGAGAGCAACCCACCCAAAGAGGAAGATGAGCCGGATAAGGATGCAGGGGAACAAGAGGAGCCCTCCCCTCCTAAAAAAGACATCTGGAAGATCGCACTGGATATTCCGCAGAAGAAAGAAGCGGATACAGGACGCAGTATATCGCTTCCCCTGGGCGATGCGGGAGAGACGGAGAGGACGTTCGGGTCCGGAGATCCGTTTACGCTCATCTTGAAACAGGCGGACAAGCCGGAGAAAGCCGGGAGCCTGCAGGAGCCTGTCCGGTCCAGGGAGCCGGTAGGGAGCAAAGAGCCTGTGGCAGAGAAAGAGGAGCCGCAGGAGACGGAAGCGGAGGACGGGAACCTGCAGGCGGAGTCCGAAAGTCCCGAAAAGCCGGATGACGGGCAGACCGAAAACATTCGGAACGGATCACCCCTCTGGATCATACCGGCAGTATTGATACTCATGGGAATCTTTGCGCTTCTGGTCATGCTGTTAAAGGGAAGACGTAAGACGTTCCACGGCATCCTGACCACGGAGGAAAACCCTTCGGTCAAAGTAGATGCGCCGGATGGCATGGATGAGACCGTGCAGGAGGTGATCGACAGGTCGGAAACTTTGGCGGAGTGTTTGGAGGAATTAAAAGGAAGCGGTGCAGCGACCTATCTCCCGGCGGCAGTACGGATGGAGATATCCTACAGGGATGCAGACGGGCAGGAAAGGACGATAAAAGGGAAAGCGGATGAGGACAGGCTGTTTGGCACCCTCTCCCGGATCGCAGACTGTGACACGGCAGATGTCCGTCTGTACCATGACAGATACGGGATCGATATCCGTTTGAAGTTTAGGTTATAAGAAAACTGCATAAAAGCAGGAATGGCGGGGCCGTCCGGTGACTGATCTTTCGTTGCCGGGCGGCCTTTCTGCGTTATGGGGAAGGCGGCAGCCCCTCATACGGCCGGAAGGATCAGGAAAGGAGACATTTATGGTGTTAAAACTGGATTATTATTACGGAAACGAGGCGGAGCAGTACACCTTCTTCCGCATCCCGAAACTGCTCTTTACCGACAGCCGCTATGCGGGGATCTCCGTGGAGGCGAAGGTACTCTACGGCCTTCTGCTGGACCGTATGGGACTGTCCATGAAAAACGGCTGGCTGGATGAGGAGGGACGCGTTTACATCATCTTTACTATCGCTGATATCAAGGCGATGCTTGGCTGTGCCGAACAGAAAGCCAATAAACTGCTGCGTGAGCTGGACAGCGCGGGCGGGATCGGGCTGATCGAGAGAAGGCGGCGCGGTCTTGGGAAACCCAACGTGATCTATGTGAAGAACTTCACAGGGACAAATGGCGGCGGGGAGGAATCACAAATCAAGAAATGTGAAAATCACAATTCTGGAATTGCGAAAACCACAAAACAGGAATTGCGATATTCACAAACAAATGATACTGACATAAACGAGACTGAGGTAAGTGAGACTCATTCCTCTATCCCTCATTCTGCATCGGGGGAAGAAAACGCTGCGCCGGATGGAGGGAAGATGGGGACCCTCATGGAACGCATACGGGAGCAGATCGATTATGGGATTCTGCTGATGCGGCACCCTTATGACAAAGAGCGGATCGACGGCTTCGTGGAACTGATGGCAGAAGTCTATGCCGGTACAAGCGGCACCATGCGCATCAACCGGGAGAAGATACAGACAGATCTTGTAAAGAACCGCCTGCAGAAACTCACCTGTGACCATATCGAGTATGTCATGCGGTGTCTCGATGAGAATCCTGCATCCATCTCAAATATGCGGGGATATATGCTTTCCGCCCTGTTCAATGCCCCTGTCACCATCAGCCAGTATTACGCAAGCCTCTACAGCCACGATATGGCAAACGGCTTCTACGACGACCCGGCAGGCGGTTAGATTTTCCTTTTTCCGCTGGTAAAAAAAGAAAATCGTGAGAAAAGGTAACGCTGTGTGCGATACAGCAGAATGGAGAAGATTGAATAAATTCTCTGATGAGCAATTTATTCAATCAGAATTTGTGCCGGAGCGCCACAAATTCTTTTGATCGCAGAGCAGAATTTGAGATTCTGCTCGCGTTCCTCAGCAAAAAGCGCTTCGGAATGGAGGGAAACATGAGCAGAAATATAGATGTGTTGTTTGTAGAACCGGGAAAGCCGCCCTGCCAGGCGTCCGTGCAGAACACGCTGGCGGCGATGGAGGAGGCTCTGGGAGGCTCCATACAGATCGGGTGCTTCTTACCCCAGCGTGTGCTTCTGGTCAGCCGCGAAGATACGGAGGGGCTGGTCCCGAACCGCTGCAGACCTAACAGCAGGGCGTGTATCAGCGGTCCCTTTATCCTGTGTGCCGTATCGGAAGATGAGAGCCTGTTTGAGTCCCTAAACACTCCCCAAAGGGTAGAGTTTCAACGGATTTTTGCGAATCCGGGAGAGTTTATGATGGTCGGGGATACCCCATTTTCCGATCCCGACGATGTGGCAGATAAAGTTTACGCCCTCTGGGATGACTTAAAGGACGGGGAATCGCTGGTGCTGACCAAGTGGGGAGGCCGCTATGCAGGATGAAGTGAGGGATAAATCCGTGGCTCTGGTGATCAATGTCGGGAAAAAGGGCGGCAGGATAACGGAAGAAATGCTCAAGTGGGCGATCCGGGAATATAGGAAACAGGCAAAAGCCCCGCACCACGGGAAACAGAGCGTCAAATCCCTTGTCAGACAGGGCGAAGGCGTCCAGAATATCGAGATCACGGATAAGAACATCAAGTCCTTTGAGGGCGTTGCCCGCAAGTACGGTGTTGACTTCGCCCTGCGGAAATCAACGGAAGAAGGGAAATACTTTGTCTTTTTCAAGGCGAAAGAAGCGGACGCCTTAAATGCCGCTTTTGCGGAATACACGAAAAAGGTCCTGAAACGGGAGAAGGAAAAACCTTCCCTGAGAAAGCAGCTTGCGAAATGCAAACAGCTTGCGGCACAGATGGTGCAGGATCAGGAGAAACACCTCGGACGGGGCGGGATCGAGCATTAAAGACGGCAGGCTCAGTCCTGCTTATCCGGCAGAAAAGCTATGATATCGTTGGGCGTACAGTTTAAGACCCGGCAGAGTTTTTCAAGGGTAGCGGTTGAGATGTGGCAGCCTTTCCTGATATTGTAGAGCGTCTTGTTGCCTATCCCATGCTGGATCAGGTAATACTGGCTTATGGAGTTATCTTTCATGTACTGCCACAATTTTCCATAGTCTATCATAGCCAAACCTCCTTTCCATAATTATCTCTTAGCGTAACGAAAAATAGCAGAACGAAAATTATCGTTACGATATTTAGCTACATATGGTATGATAGTATGAAACAATGGAAAGGAAGTATGGAGTATGTTGATTATGCTGCTGTGGGTGATACAGATGGCAATGATGGCCGGCACTATACTGTGGCATACCGTCAGGATCATCAAAACGAGAAAATGCCGGAAGACGGAAAATCCCTGCAGGAATATGAGGTGCATATGGCGCAATTCCTGCGGCAGTTACGATAACAGGAGGGAAATACTGTACGAAAGGGTAAAGTACCTGCATGACCGGATGCTGTATGAAAAACATAATGATAACAGATAGTATCCTGATTAACAGACCGTTTACCGGCTTATCCGGCGGCGGTCTTTTTTGATGCAAAAAACCGAAAAATTGAGTTTATGAAATGTGAAGGAATGGAACCTTGAGGGAGATGAGATGGAAAGAGTATATCCTGCCAAACCTTCCCTACGCCTTCCTGTTCTGGCTGGGTGACAAAGCGGCAGAATGTTTTCGTCTTTCCGCCGGTAATGATGCGGTGACGAAAACAATGGGGATGATCGCAAATCTTGGGGGACGCATTTCCCATGACCCGCTCCCCAGCCTCTACCCGAAAGACCTGCTCTGCGGGCTTATAGCGGCGGCAGCTATCCGGCTGATCGTCTACTACAGGACGATAAACGCAAAGAAATTCAGGAACGGCGTTGAGTACGGTTCGGCAAGATGGGGAAACGCAAAAGATATCAGACCCTATATCGATCCGAAGTTTGACCGGAACATCCTTCTGACCCAGACAGAGCGCATCATGCTCGGCAGGAATAAGAACCCCAAGTATAACATCAACAAAAACGTGCTGATCATCGGCGGGAGCGGCTCCGGCAAGACCCGCTTCCATGTGAAACCCAACCTCATGCAGATGAACGCAAGCTATGTGGTCACCGATCCGAACGGATAACTACAATAAGGGTTGAGAGAAGTGAACATTCTCAAAAAAGGAGGTTACACACCATGAAAAAACAGACAGAGAAAGACAAACTCACAGCCCTTTACGAAAGACTCTCCCATGACGACGAGCGAGCCGGGGAAAGCGTATCTATCGAGAACCAAAAGCGGATATTAGAGGACTACGCGAGGAAAAACGGATTTACCAATATCCGGCACTTTACCGATGACGGAATCCGGGGAACTACTTTCAAGCGTCCGGGGCTGGACGCTATGTTAGACGAAATCCGGGCGGGGAACGTGGCAACGGTTATTATCAAAGACCAGAGCAGAATCGGGCGTGACGTGGTTGAAGTAGGGCTTCTGAAGCGCACCTTTGACGAGTACCATGTACGTTTTATCGCCGCAAATGACAATCTTGACACCGCCAACGGCTTTGATATTATGTCTATCTTCCGTGACGTGATAAACGAGTGGTATGTTGCCGACACCAGCCGCAAAATCAAGACCGTTTTCAAGTCGAGAATGGAAAAGGGCTTGCGCTGTTCCGGGAGCGTGTGCTATGGCTACCGCGCTTCCAAAGAAGAAAAAGGCGAGTGGATAATTGACGAGGAAGCCGCCGACGTTGTGCGCCGTATCTTCCAGAGCGTCCTTGCCGGGGAAACCATAGCCAGCATAGCAAAGGCACTACGCGCCGAAAAAATCCCTATTCCGTCCGAGCATTGGAAGCGGACAGGCGAGCCAGTCCGGGCGGCAAAATACGCCGATCCCTACGCATGGTCAGCGACTACTATCGGCTACATACTGAAACGCCCGGAATACACAGGGCGCAAGGTATTGGGGAAAACCGTCTGCGAGAACTACAAGACCAAAAGTACCCGCAAGACCACGCCGGAGGAACAGCACGTTTTTGAGGGCGCAATCCCCGCCATTGTGGACGAGGAAACATGGAGAACCGTACAGAAGATACGGGAAACCGTGCGCCGCACCCCAAAGCGGCAGAACGCCCCCAACCGCCTAACCGGGCTTTTGTACTGCGCCGACTGCGGTTCAAAGTTGACGCACCGCTATAACCTTGTGCAAGGGAAATGGATAGAGGACGCTTTTGTCTGCTCCGGCTACCGCCAGCTTACCCATGACTGCACCATGCACTATATCCCCACGGCGAAGATAGAAGCCGCCATTCTTGCCGTTATCCAGCGCGTGAGTTGGTATGTGCGGCACAACGAAAAGGAGTTTACAGAGCGCGTCCGGGAAGCGTCCGACCAGAACCAAGAGAAAACCGTCAAGGAATGTAAGCAGAAAATCAACAAGGCACAGAAACGGCACAAGGAGCTTGACGGGCTTGTGAAAAAGCTGTATGAGGGCAACGCCACAGGCAAGATACCCGACAAGCATTTTACCCGGCTATTGAATGAGTATGACGAGGAACAGACCGGGCTGGAAGCGTCCATAGCGGAATGGCAAAGGCAGATAGAGAGCTGGAACGCCGATAAGCTGAAAACAGACCAGTTTATCCAGCTTGTGAAACGCTATACCGACTTCTCCGAATTGACAACGCCTATGCTCAATGAGTTTATCGAGAAAGTGGTTGTGCATGAGGGCGAGGGGCGAGGGAGTGACCGCCGCCAGCGGATAGATATTTATCTGAACTTTATCGGAGCTTTTGAAGTGCCGGACTATATCATCACCCCGTCAGAGGTAGAGGAACAACGCCGCCAGCGTGAGGAACAGGCAGCAAAGGAAGCCCGGTCAAAGGAGCTTGCAAAGGCGCGGTATGAAAAGCGCAAGGCAGAGAAACGGGAATTTACCGTAAGGAAGAAAGCGGGGCTTCTTACCCCGGAGGAACAGGAAGCGGAGGAAAAGCGGCTTGCACACAACCGGGAGTGGCAAAAGGAATGGCGGCAGAAACGAAAAGCCAGCGAGCCGGAGAAGCCGCCCAAGCAGAAATCCATAAAGGAGCTTATGGAGATTGAAAAGACCGGGGCAGACCTCACGCCGGAGGAAACGGAACGGCTTGCGGCATATCGCCGTAAGAAAGCCGACCAGCAGAGGGCAAGGCGGGAGGGAAAGAAAAGCAACCAGCCCAAAAAGAAAGTCAGTTAGCGGGGGCAATCCCGCGCCGGGAGGAACAAAAGAAGCATTGTGGAAATGTGCATAACTGGCTATGGAATCATGGATAACTCTGTTCACAGCACATGGAAAAGCTAAAGAGCAGCTTTCCCACGTCCTGCAAACAGAGTTACCCACAATTCCATAAGACAGCCAGTTATACACATTACCACGAATGCCGACTACTATGGAATCCCTCTCATTCATACATCAATATTACCTACAATAATGCTGATGTAATTCGTATATCTTTTGTTTCATTAGCTCCACAAGTGCTGTCGGTTCTAAGACAGTTGCGTTGTTTCCAAATGACAGGAAATAATCGGCAACCCAATCCAAAGTTGCATGACGTATTTCCATGTCGATTATACCGCCGCCTGTTGGGAATGTTTTTAATCCCCTTGCCAGTAAAAATTCAGTTTCGCAGCGTTTAACACCTATATCTGTTAGCTTAATTTTTATGTGGTAATCATTTCCGATTTCTAACCTTTCAAGATATTTTTGAATGGACGCAGGAATAGGAAATTTCCCTTTAGGATATGGTTTCTCCTCTATTATTTCCTTGATACGGTCAATACGGAACTCTCTAATTTGGTTAGCAACGGTGCAATATGCAGGGCAATACCAAAGCCCATTCATAGCATATAACCCAATCGGTATAATTGTGCGTACACTTTCAGAATGTGCTGATGAATACCGTATTGTTGCTGAATGGTGATTAACGGCAATATGAAACATTGGTTTAAGTAGTGGTGAATCACAATGCCTGTCTGGAATCCAAAATACTACACTATTTTGAATTTGTGTAATACTGCTTTGTATATCTAAGGGCAGACAGTTCAAAAATTTTTTCAACACAGATATTGTTTCCTGTTCAAAAGGTAAATCGTGATAGAATTTCAAGGCTTGACAGGCAAAGAATATAGCTTTGGCTTCATTCTCTGAAAAAGTGATAGGCGGCAAAATGCGTTCTTTCAAGATGTGATACCCGCCAGCAGCACCGACTTCGGAATAGAGGGGGAATCCAGCCTGTTCTAATTCTTGCAAATCACGGAGTATTGTCCGCTTTGACACAGAAAATTCTTTTGCTAATTCGCCTACTGTAAAATCCTTTTTTGCATTTATCGTTATCATCATTTCAATAAGCCGTTCTGCTTTTGACATTTTTAAAAACTCCTTTCCGAATGGTGACAGCCGTTGTCACTATTCCATGATAGACTATCTATGTACCAAATGCAATATGATATTCAGACGAAAGGACAAAATGTTATGAATAAAAACGTTATTGAAATGGTTATTTTTCAGACAAAAAAAGAAGTGACCGAGGAACATTTTTTACGAATGTATCACAAATTGAATGAGGTGCTTGAAAAAGATATTGCCGGATTTATAAAACGGTCATTAACAAAGGATTTGAAGCAGGATAAATGGGTTGAAATGATTTGGTGGGAATCAATGGAGGCAGCACAGGGGGCTTTGGAAAAGTTGCCGCAAGTTACGGAATTTCGGGAGTACTGTTCTGCTTTAGCAGACGAGGGAACAACGATGTTTCATTTGGAGGAAATGGCATGACACCAAACGATATTCTTTCCTACTGCCAGTCTAATTTGAAAGATGTTGTATTGGTAGAAAGTTGGGGAGAACGAGGAATTTTTTATAACCCAAACGGAGTTTTGAAACGGGGAGTATATGTTTTAACTGTTAAAGAAAAAGACGGTGATAATGATAAAGGCTCTATGTTGAACCGAGATAATGTATATCGAGTGAATGTCGGTTTAAGGAAACAGACCTTTATCAAAAAATTTGGGTATATTCCAGAGCGTCCGCCTGCTGGAAAAATCGTAAAAATGGACTATGATTTTACCGTTTTAGATACCATTATTCCACACCCTGTTTACGCATGGATGAGCTGGGTATGTGTTTTAAATCCTTCTGATAAGACCTTTGAGGATTTTAAGGCAATGATACAAGAATCCTATGATTTTGCAAAAGAGAAATTCAACAAAAGAAAAAAGTAAATAATGCAACAGAAGCGGCGACAGTTCAATGCTGCCGCCCTCTGGTTTATAAATGCAACTGTAAACAATGCAACACCCCCATGTGGGAGAAAGGGGGAAATTTCTATGGATTGCACAGAAGCATACAAAGAACACATCATGCATTCTTTCAATGGCTTTTGCAAAGTCATCATACGCTATGCCGCTATCAACGCATGGCGCGACAGGAACAGGCGGCGGCAAAAAGAAATATCCTTTGAATACCTCACAGAAGAAAAATTCTATCCTCTAAACACATCAGACGAATTTCTCAAATCACCTTACGAACAATACCCCGTTACAATCTGCGGTCAGACAGTTATCCTCACCAATGGGGAGCTTGCCGCCGCCCTGTTATCCCTGCCGGAGAAAAAGAGGGAAATCATTTACCTTTACTTTTTCGGGAATTACACACAGCGGGAAATCGGGGAATTATACGGACAATGTAAGAGTACGACATGGCATTATATCCACAGTGCCTTGAAGATGTTACAGGAGGAAATGGAGGTGCTTTTGCATGGGGAACCCTAACCTTGTGCCGTATGAAACGATTGTCCGGGCAACCAGCGGCGAGCCGGAAGCCGTGGAGGAAGTTTTACGGCATTACAGCAAGCGAATCCGCTTTGCCGCCCTTGAAAACGGACACGTCAACCCGGACACCGAGGACAGCATAAGACAGCGGCTTATCACCGCCCTATTCCAGTTCCGCTTTGACTGAAAAAGGCGGCATGACGGGAGGTGAGGTTTGTCGGGAAAATAGCCATGCTGATATTCAATGACACGGAAGAAAAAGCGGTTGAGAAAGCCATAGCCGCCCTTGCGGATATGATACCGCTGAAAGCCATACAGCCGCCCCATTCCCCGGCACTTACTTTTCCGGGATTGGAAATAAGGCTGCACCAACGCCGGGTACTGAAAGACGGTATTGACGTTTCTCTTACCCGTCTGGAATACGGCACACTCTGCTACCTTGCCGCCAGTCCGGGGAGGGTATTCACAAAGGAGCAAATCTTTGAAGCCGTGTGGAGCATGGATAGTGAGAGCTGCCAGTCAAGCGTGGCAAATGTGATATGCAATCTACGGAAAAAGATAGAGCTGGACAGCAGAAATCCCACTTACATAAAGACCGTTTTAGGGATAGGCTACAAGTTTGTTTCCGGGGAATAACAACGAGATAACCGCCGTTATCGGCGAAGATACGAAACAGGAAATCGAGGAAAAAGGTTTCCTGTTTTTTTTACGCCCATTTTGTCTATTTCCGGCTGTATCACAGAAGAAAATACCGCCGCAAAATTGGCAGAATCCACGCCACGCAAGCCGGGGATAACGGCAAAAGCCAGCACAGGGGAAGCCGCCACTTTCTTAGAGCAAGATTCTACCACAGTACC
>DKWV01000047.1:17233-17627 GCA_002491905.1 Lachnospiraceae bacterium UBA7143
TACCACAGTACCAAATTTCGCTAACCGCTCAATTTGTCCTATGGGAATCTTGTTGGGGTTGCCACCCCAAGCCCGCCTTTTTACGGCTTGCGCTGCCTGAAAAAATCCACCCACGAAAGGAGGTTCACAGCCATGAAAAAATACAACACTCCCCACCGAAGCCGGGTAATCAAGACACGCTTGACCGAGGAAGAATTTGCAGAGTTTTCCGAGCGCGTTTCGCTCTGTAAAATGAGCCAGTCCGAATATATCCGGCAGGCCCTAATTAAGTCAAGAATACGCCCGGTCATTACCGTTTCCCCGGTCAATGATGAACTGCTCTCTGCCGTGGGGAAACTCACAGCCGAGTATGGGAAAATCGGCGGGAATCTGAATCAGATTGCCCGCTGTCTGA
>DKWV01000047.1:17923-18072 GCA_002491905.1 Lachnospiraceae bacterium UBA7143
GAATCAGATTGCCCGCTGTCTGAATGAATACGGCGCACCTTATAACACCTTATCCGGCGAAGTAAAAGCCGCCATAGCCGAGCTTGCCGCCTTGAAGTTTGAAGTCTTGCAGAAAGTAGGTGAAGCCATTGGCAACGTTCAAACATATC
>DKWV01000047.1:18430-18581 GCA_002491905.1 Lachnospiraceae bacterium UBA7143
TGACGAGTTTACCATGAAGCCCACTCTTGATGAAAATGGGCGGCTTATCCCCCGTGACGATTACCGCATTTCCTCTCTGAATTGTGGTAATGAAGATTTTGCAATCGCCTGTATGCGCTCCAATCTAAAATACGGCAAGAACCAAAAGCGG
>DKWV01000047.1:18921-19142 GCA_002491905.1 Lachnospiraceae bacterium UBA7143
TCAGCTTTGACCCCCGTGACGCACAGGACAACGGCTTGACCGTAGACAAAGCACAGGAATTAGGCGAGGAATTTTGCCGTGAGCATTTCCCCGGACACCAAGCGTTAGTATGCACCCACCCGGACGGTCATAACCACAGCGGAAATATCCATGTGCATATCGTTATAAACAGTTTGCGGATTGCGGAAGTGCCGCTACTGCCCTACATGGAAAGACCAGCG
>DKWV01000022.1:0-10203 GCA_002491905.1 Lachnospiraceae bacterium UBA7143
AATTGTACCATTTGATGAAGCGGCTGATATATATATCGTGAACACCTGTACGGTTACAAATATTGCGGACAGGAAGAGCAGGCAGATGCTCCACCGTGCAAAGAAGACGAATCCGAACGCTGTGGTGGTGGCGGTGGGCTGCTATGTGCAGACCGGGCGGGAGACGCTGGAACAGGACGGAACGGTGGATCTGGCCATTGGAAACAATCGGAAAAAGGATCTGGTAGAGATTCTGGAGGCTTATCTGGAAAGCCGGGGCATGGCAGAGTCTGTAAGGTCTGCGCCCGTGATCGACACAATTGACATCGCCCATGCGCCCTATGAGGAGATAACTCTCAGACAGGCGGCAGGGCACACACGCGCCTACCTCAAGATTCAGGACGGGTGTAACCAGTTCTGTTCTTACTGCGTTATCCCCTATGCGAGAGGGCGGGTCAGAAGCCGTCGGGAGGAGGACATCCTCCGGGAGGCGCGCGGCATGGCGCAGGCTGGGTATCGGGAAATCGTGCTGACGGGCATTCATATCAGCTCCTACGGCATCGACCGGGGCGGCAGCGAGCTTGCCTGTCTGCTGGGAGAGCTTTCCCGGATTGAGGGAATAGAGAGGATACGCCTCGGTTCCCTGGAGCCGGGCATTGTGACGGAGGAGTTTGCAGCAAAGATCAGCGCCATGCCGAAGGTCTGCCCCCACTTTCATCTTTCCCTGCAGAGCGGCAGTGACACGGTGCTTCGCAGGATGAACAGGCGCTATGATACGGCGGGCTATTACGGTGCGGTGGAGAGATTGAGGAGATATTATGTAAACCCGGCAATCACTACTGACGTGATTGTGGGTTTCCCCGGGGAGACGGAGGAGGAGTTTGCACAGACAGAAGATTTCTTAAGGCGGGTGGGCTTCTACGAGATGCATATTTTCAAGTATTCCAGACGGCAGGGCACCCGGGCGGCAGCTATGGAAGGCCAGCTTACGGAGGCCGAGAAAGCGGTGAGGAGTGAGCGCCTGATCGCGCTGGAACGGCAGATGTCCCGCGCGTACCGGGAAGCTTTTTTGGGGAAAACGGAGGAAATTCTATTCGAAGAGCTTGTGGAGAAGGAGGGAAAAGCCTATTGGGTCGGTCATTCGCCCCGCTATCTGAAAACGGCCAGGGAGGCGGAGCCGGGGGAGAATCTGCAAAACCGCATTGTCTCCTGCAGACTGGTTTCCCTTTTGGAGGAGGAGATCCTGCTTGGGGCCCAGTCAGGGCCCGGACAGGCTTGAAATAGCCGTTGCTGTGACTTTTTACTTATGGTAAAATATACCGTGGGAGTATGAAGGAACATTTTGGAAGATTTGCAGGTATGATGCGGTACAGCAGAGCGGTTGATTTTTTTGGTAAATGGTGGTAATATGCAATAAACTTAGGGTAAATCTGTTCATATGCACGGCATAAGAAAATGCGGGAAGGCAATAATATAGAAACAATAGATAAGGGCGTGAGAATATGCGGAATCAGGATTTGGAGAATACACAGTTTTTTACCGTGGAAACGGAGCCGGAGACAGGCGTGAAGCTTGTGCTGTCCACGGTGTATGAGGCGTTGACAGAGAAGGGTTACAACCCGGTCAATCAGATTGTAGGATATATTATGTCCGGCGATCCCACTTACATTACCAGCCATAAGAACGCGCGAAGCCTGATTATGAAGGTGGAGAGGGATGAGCTTGTGGAGGAAATGCTGGTCGAATATATCAAAAATTCTATTGAGGAACCAAAGAAAGGATGACCAGTCGAGTCAATATCGGTGAGAAGGACAGATGAGAATTATGGGGCTGGATCTCGGTTCCAAAACGGTGGGGGTGGCCATCAGCGATCCTCTGCTTATTACGGCACAGGGGATCGAAATCATCAGGCGGAAGGAAGAGAACAAGCTAAGACAAACGCTCGCTCGCATTGAGGCGCTGATTGAAGAGTACGGGGTGGACAGGATTGTGCTGGGTCTGCCGAAGAATATGAACGACACGCTGGGGGAGCGGGCGCAGCTTTCACTTGAATTTAAGGAAAAGCTGGAGCGGCGCACGGGACTGCCTGTCGTGATGTGGGATGAGAGGCTGACGACGGTGGCGGCGGACAGAGCGATGATGGAAGCCGGAATCCGCCGGGAAAACCGTAAGGACTATGTGGATAAAATCGCGGCATGTCTGATTTTGCAGGGTTACTTAGACTCACAGAAAGGTTGAATGGATGGAAAAAATTACATTTACGCCGCAGGAGGGCGGCGCTGTCGAGTTTTATATTTTGGAGCAGACGATGATCGGCGGTGTGAATTACCTTCTGGTGACCGATTCTGAGGAGGGCGACGGCGAGGCGCTTATTTTATGCGATGTTTCCGAGCCGGAGGAGCCTGAGGCGGTATATGAGATCGTGGAGGACGATGGAACATTAAACGCAGTGGCGGCTGTGTTTGAAAAGATAATGGATGACGTTAATATTATTCAGTAGAAAATGGAGGTAAATTTTTTTGAAAAAAAATGAACATGGAAAGTCAGCGAGTAAGCTGAAGGCTATCCCATTAGGCGGGCTTGAGCAGATTGGGCTTAATATTACTGCCTTTGAATATGAGGATAGCATTGTTGTGGTGGACTGCGGCCTGTCATTCCCGGAGGACGAAATGCTGGGCATTGACCTGGTGATACCGGATATCACTTATTTGAAGGAAAATGCGGACAAGGTGAAGGGGTTTGTGATCACCCACGGACACGAAGATCACATTGGGGCGCTGCCCTATATACTGAAGGAACTGAATGTACCGATTTATGCGACGAAGCTGACTATGGGCATCATAGAGAACAAGCTGGAGGAGCACGGCCTGATGAAAACTACCAAGAGGAAAGTGGTAAAGTTTGGGCAGTCCATTAACCTGGGACAGTTCCGAATCGAGTTTATCAGGACGAATCACAGCATTGTGGACGCGGCGGCACTGGCGATTTATTCCCCGGCGGGCGTGGTGGTGCACACGGGGGACTTCAAAGTGGATTACACGCCGGTGTTCGGTGACGCCATTGACCTGCAGAGATTTGCGGAGATCGGGAGAAAGGGTGTGCTCGCGCTTATGTGCGATTCCACCAATGCGGAGAGACTCGGCTTTACGCCCTCTGAGAAGACGGTCGGAAAGACCTTTGATTCGCTCTTTCTCGAGCACAAGGATACCCGTATCCTCATTGCTACCTTTGCTTCCAACGTGGACAGGGTCCGCCAGATTATCAATACGGCGGAAAAATTTGAGCGCAAGGTCGTGATAGAGGGGCGGAGTATGGTCAACATTATTGACACCGCCTCCAAGCTGGGGTATCTGCAGTTTGGAGACAAGACGCTGATTGACGTGGAACAGCTTAAAAATTATCCGCCCGAGAAGACAGTTATTATTACCACGGGAAGTCAGGGCGAGAGTATGGCGGCCTTAAGCCGTATGGCAAGCAATAACCATAAAAAAATATCCATTATGCCGGGGGATACGGTTATCTTTTCCTCCCATCCGATACCGGGCAACGAGAAGGCGGTCACCAATGTCATCAATGAGCTGCAGATGAAGGGAGCGGATGTGATTTTTCAGGATGTGCACGTGTCCGGGCACGCCTGCCAGGAGGAGATCAAGCTGATTTATTCGCTTGTAAAGCCCAGATATGCGATTCCCGTCCACGGGGAATATAAGCATCGGAAAGCGCAGGCGAAGATTGCGGCGGAACTTGGTATTCCCAAGGAAAATATTTTCATGCTGCAGTCCGGCGATGTGCTGGAGATGGATGACAATAGGGCTGTTGTCAACGGGAAGGTGCCTGTGGGGGCGATTCTGGTGGACGGCCTTGGCGTAGGCGACGTGGGCAATGTGGTGCTCCGGGACAGACAGCATCTGGCGGAGGACGGCATTATGATTGTGGTAATGGCGCTCGAATCCCACAGCGACCAGCTTGTTTCCGGGCCGGATATCGTGTCGAGGGGCTTTGTCTATGTGAGGGAGTCCGACGAGCTTCTGGATGAGGCGAGACTTCTGGTGGATGAGGCCGTACATGACTGCCTTGACAGGGGCAAGACAGACTGGGGCAAGCTTAAGAGCACCGTCAAGGATGTGCTCAGCGATTTTGTCTGGAAGAAGACAAAGAGAAGACCAATGATATTACCGATTATTATGGAGGTCTGACAACCTGACCGTACATCAGGTTGTGAATCGGATTTCATAAAAGGAGAACATGCTATGTCAGACAAAGAGATCATAGAGGCAGCCAGAGTTTTTGCAGATAAGATTATGACCTCGGATACCTACAGGGAGTATTTGTACCAGAGAGAAAAAATTAAGAAACAGCCGGAGCTTTATGAGAAGGTAAATGAGTTCCGGCAGCGTAATTTTGATCTGCAGAATGAGGCGGACAGCGATAATATACTGGAGCGCATGGAGGCCTTTGAACAGGAGTACGAAAAATTTCGGGAAGATCCCCTTGTGGATGATTTTCTGCGGGCGGAACTGGCTTTTTGCCGCATGATGCAGGAAGTCTATGTGCTGTTGGCGGATGAGATTGATTTTGAGGTATAAATATGAGTGTAAAAGGAATTATCGGTTCCACGGTTGAAATGATTATCAAAGTGGTGGTTTTGGTTTTTGCGGCATCATATATTATGAGAGCATCCACAGCCGCCTATGATTACGGATACCGCATATTTACCGAAAAGCCGGTTTCCCTGGGGGAAGGCCGGACGATCAGTGTCAGCGTGGAGGAGCCAGTGTCCGCCAGGGAGGTGGGCGAGATGCTGGAGGAGCGGGGGCTGATCCGCGATGCGAATCTCTTTGTGATTCAGGAGCTTTTGTCGGAGAATCACGGGAAGCTGCAGCCGGGCATTTATGATCTGAGCACTGCCATGACGGCGGAGGAGATGATGGATGTGATGGCGGCAAAGCCCTCGGAGGAAGGGGAAGAGGAAACAGAGGAGGAATCACAGTGATTTCGGATGAACGCATGGAAACATTCCTTGCTTCCCTGGATGCGGGCAACACCCCTTTGCTGGATCAGATAGAACGTGAGGCTTTGGAAACCAATGTGCCGATTATACGCACGCAGACACAGGGACTGATTCGGTTCCTGCTGGCGGTGCGGAAACCCATGTCCATTTTGGAGGTGGGATGCGCCATTGGTTTTTCTGCGCTTCTGATGAGTGAGTACGCCCCGGAGGGGTGCCGGATTACTACGATAGAAAAGTATGGGAAACGGATTCCCGCGGCGAGGGAAAATTTCGCGCGGGCCGGAAAGGAAGATGCCATTTCGCTTCTGGAAGGAGATGCGGCTGACATCCTGAAAGAGCTTACCGGGCCGTATGACTTTATTTTTATGGATGCGGCCAAGGGACAGTACATTCATTTTCTGCCGGATGTTCTGCGGCTTCTTGCGCCGGGTGGACTTCTGGTATCTGACAATGTGCTGCAGGACGGCGACATCCTGGAATCCCGTTTTGCCGTGGAGCGGAGAAACCGCACGATCCACAGCAGGATGCGGGAGTATCTTTACGAACTGACGCATCATGAGGCGCTTCGGACGGTTGTGCTTCCCATCGGCGACGGGGTGACGGTCAGTGTCAAAGTGGAGGAACGATGAAGAAAAGGAAACCGGAGCTGCTGGTGCCGGCGGCGAGCCTGGAAGTATTAAAAACGGCTGTTATTTTTGGGGCCGACGCGGTTTATATCGGAGGGGAGGCTTTCGGTCTGCGCGCCAAGGCGAAAAATTTTTCGGCGCGGGAGATGGCGGAGGGTATCGCCTTTGCCCATGAGAGGGGCGTGCGGGTGCATGTGACCGCCAATATTCTGGCGCATAACTACGATTTGGAAGGGGCGAAGGATTATTTCCGCGAGCTTAAAGATTTAAAGCCGGACGCGCTGATCATAGCGGACCCGGGGATGTTTGCGCTGGCGCGGGAAATCTGCCCGGAGATCGACATCCACATTTCCACACAGGCCAATAACACAAACTATCTGACTTACCGCTTCTGGTATGAACAGGGGGCGAAGCGGGTCGTGTCGGCGAGGGAGCTTTCCTTAAAAGAGATAAAGGAAATCAGGGAGCGGATTCCTGAAGACATGGAGATTGAGAGCTTTGTGCACGGGGCGATGTGTATTTCCTATTCAGGACGCTGCCTTCTGAGCAATTACTTTACCGGGCGGGACGCGAACCGCGGGGCATGTACCCATCCCTGCCGCTGGAAGTACGCGCTGGTGGAGGAGACGAGGCCGGGGGAGTACCTGCCCGTCTTTGAGAATGACAGGGGCACTTTTCTCTTTAATTCCAAGGACCTGAATATGATAGAGCACATCCCGGAGCTGGTCGATGCCGGGATTGACAGCTTTAAAATCGAGGGAAGGATGAAGACGGCCCTTTATGTGGCGACGGTGGCGCGCACTTACAGGCGGGCGATCGACGATTATTTTGTGTCGGAGGAACAGTACCGCGCCAATATGGACTGGTACCGGACGGAGATCGCCAAGTGTACTTACCGGAAATTTACTACGGGTTTTTACTTTGGGAAGGCCGATGAGAATACGCAGATCTATGACGAGAGCACTTATGTGAGCGAGTATATTTACCTGGGAACCGTGAGTGCGGTGACGGAGGCCGGGGCAGCGTCAGGCGCTGCGGCCGCGGAAAGTGGAAACGTGCCGAAACCGCTCTGCGCCCGCATCGAGCAGCGCAACAAGTTCAGCGTGGGGGACGAGATAGAGATTATGAAGCCGGGTGGGGAGAACATTCCCGCGCAGGTGCTTTCCATGTACGATGAGGAGGGGAATCCTGTGGAGTCCTGCCCGCACCCGAAACAGGTGATTGATGTGAGACTGTCGGAGACGCCCGCGGCGGGGGATATTTTGCGGGTGGAGAAAAAGGAAACGTAAATTTAGAGAATAGTGTTGCCATAGGAAGGGAAATTGTATATAATAACGTTAACAGAGTTGCCCGAAGCCGCAAGGCATTGGGGACCAAGCTGAGTTTTATACTCAGCTTTTTTACTTTAGATGAAAATTAGGAGATGTTGTATGGAATTAAAGAAACCATTGTCATTTGAAGATCAACTTCAAAAACTAAAGGATCATGGAGTTGTGATTTCGGATGAATCTGCAGCTGTTCGTATCTTGAAAGCGGTTAATTATTACCGTTTTACGGGATATGCGCTCCAGTTCAGGAAAGACCCGCAGTACAGTACCTACATGGAAGGGACAACCTTTGAGAGTATCTATCATTTATATCTGGTTGACGAGCGACTGCGTGATCTGTTTAGAATGTACATTGAAAAAGCGGAGATTTACTACAGGACACAAATTGCATATGGCTTTGCATCTGTAAAATGCACGGAACCGCCGCACGATCAGCATTATGATAATAATAATTTTTACAATAAAATCGGATATCGTGAGGTTTTTGACCATTTTAACCGTGAGAAAAATTATTATAAAGATAGCTTGATAGTTAAGCACCATAAGACTAATTATGCAAACAGGATGCCTTTATGGGTAATGGTTGAATTGATGTCCTTTTCTGATTTGTCAAAGCTGTACAGCGCTATGTATTATTCTGAGAAAGATGTCATTGCGTGCGCTATAGGAATCGGAAGGGATACGCTGGAAAACCATTTGCACTGTCTGGCAGTATTAAGGAATAAATGTGCTCATGCAGCCAGATTATATAATACGCAGTTTAATCCTCCCGCAAGATTTACAAAGTCGTTTTTGCGGGCACACCCTGAGGTGCGAAATAATTCGCTGTTTGCGTATTCGCTGGTTTTATTAAAAAGACTGCCGGATTCTAAAAGTCAGTGGGGATTTCTTACGGCGATTGAGACTGTAATTGAGGAATATAGGGATGATATAGACATGGAGCTGATAGGGTTCCCGGATAACTATATTGAGATTTTGAAGAATAATGTTTCGGATAAGGAGTCAGATACACAGTTTTTTAAGAAATTTTAAATTTCCGCTTGCATTTTAAGAAAAAGTAGGGTATTCTTATAAACGTAAATTGTATACAGGTATTCAGAACGATGGCGTTCCAAAAAAGGAGTTTTTTTGGAGCGCATTTTTTTGAAGCTGGATGGAGGAGGATTATTATGAGCGAAGTATTCAATGTGGAAGAAATTTTTGCGAAAAATGTGTTCACCCTCGGCAAGATGCAGGAGCGTCTTACGA
Organism: Lachnospiraceae bacterium UBA7143; assembly: GCA_002491905.1. Lineage (GTDB taxonomy): Bacteria > Bacillota > Clostridia > Lachnospirales > Lachnospiraceae > UBA3282. The sequence goes on from DKWV01000022.1 coordinate 8,193, forward strand.
GAAACGCCTACAAGGAAGTCGTAAAGGTTATGAACGAGGGCGGTGAGCTGTCCATGAACACCGCGAACATAGTCGCTAAGGCGATGAAGGACTGGGCGGTGGAGAACGGCGCGACACATTATACACACTGGTTCCAGCCGCTTACAGGCATCACTGCGGAAAAGCATGACGCTTTCGTGTCGCACCCCGATGAGCTTGGCAAGATGCTGACAGAGTTTTCGGGAAAAGAGCTGATTAAGGGCGAACCTGACGCATCCTCCTTCCCTTCGGGTGGTTTGCGGGCGACTTTCGAGGCGAGAGGCTATACCGCATGGGATATCACATCTCCTGCGTTTTTGAAGGAATCCGGCTGTGGCACGATCCTCTGTATTCCTACCGCATTCTGCTCCTACACGGGCGAGGCGCTGGATAAGAAGACACCGCTGCTTCGTTCTATGGAAGCTTTGAGCGAGCAGGCGCTGCGTATCGTGCGGTTGTTTGGCAATACGGGAGCAACTAAGGTGACCGCCTCTGTCGGTCCCGAGCAGGAATATTTCCTGGTGGATAAAGATTTATATATGAAGAGAACAGACCTGATGTTTGCGGGCCGCACCCTGTTTGGGGCACCGGCGCCCAAAGGACAGGAGATGGAGGATCATTACTTTGGCGTAATCAGGGAGCGTGTGGGCTCTTTCATGAAGGATCTGAACGAGGAGCTGTGGAAACTGGGTGTGACCGCAAAGACCCAGCACAACGAGGTGGCTCCCGCACAGCATGAGCTTGCGCCGATCTATGAGACGGCCAACATTGCGGTAGACCACAACCAGATCGTCATGGAGACGATGAAGAGGGTAGCTGTAAAACATAACATGCGTTGCTTATTACATGAGAAGCCCTATGCGGGTGTGAACGGTTCTGGTAAGCATGACAACTGGTCGATTACCACGGACAACGGTGTGAACCTGTTAGATCCCGGCGATACGCCCAATGAAAACGTGCAGTTCCTGCTGGTGCTGGCCTGCATTATGAAGGCGGTGGACACACACGCGGATCTGCTCCGCCAGTCCGCTTCCGATGTGGGCAACGACCACAGGCTCGGCGCAAACGAGGCACCTCCGGCAATTATTTCCATTTTCCTCGGCGAACAGCTTGAGGATGTGGTGACCCAGCTGATCGAGACGGGTGAGGCGACCTCTGTCAAGGAAGGTGGAAAGCTCCTCACGGGTGTGAGCACGCTGCCTGACTTCCAGAAGGATGCGACCGACAGAAACAGAACGTCACCCTTCGCTTTCACAGGCAACAAATTTGAGTTCCGTATGGTGGGGAGCGCGGATTCCATCGCAAGCCCGAACACCACGCTGAATGCGATTGTGGCGGAGGCTTTCTGCGAGGCGGCTGACATTCTGGAAAAAGCGGAGAATAAGGAACTGGCAATCCACGATCTGATCAAGAAATATATGACTGAGCACCAGAGAATCATCTTCAATGGCAACGGTTATTCGGACGAGTGGGTGGCTGAGGCTGAAAGACGCGGCCTGCCGAACATTAAGTCCATGATTGAGGCGGCGGGTACACTGACCACCGACAAGGCGGTAAAACTGTTTGAGAAGTTTGGCATCTTCACCAAGGTGGAGCTGGAGTCCCGCGAGGAGATCATTTACGAGACTTATGCGAAATCTATTAATATAGAAGCGCTTACCATGATTGATATGGCTGGCAAGCAGATCATCCCGGCAGTCATCCGTTACACGAAGGCTCTTGCGGACACTGTGAACGCGGTGAAGATGGCTGGCGCGGACGCGTCCACGCAGGATGAGCTTTTGCAGACCGTGGGAGAGAAGCTGACGGCGATGCAGACGGCTCTCGGGAAACTGAAGAAGGCGGAGAAAGAGGCTTCCGTTATGGAGGATGCCAAGGCCCAGGCGTTCTTCTACAAGGATACGGTCAAGGTTATCATGGATGAGCTGCGCGCCCCGGCGGATGCGCTGGAAATGATCGTGGATAAGGAGTACTGGCCGATTCCGACCTACGG
>DKWV01000022.1:10476-10745 GCA_002491905.1 Lachnospiraceae bacterium UBA7143
GTACTGGCCGATTCCGACCTACGGTGAGCTGATGTTTGAGATCTAAAAAGGGACGGAGAAATAAAGACTTATATTTGAACAGGTAAGCAACATATCGAAAAGGACATTGTGAGAGGTCATAAGGACTTCATGGCAGTGTCCTTTTTTTGTGTGGAAAATCCCACGGATTGGCTGAAAAGTGCTGAAAAGTCAATGAATTTGCGTTGACAAAATTGAAGGGGGGGGGGGGGGGGGGGGGAAAAAAAAAAAAAAACAACACACGTAAAGAT
>DKWV01000032.1:0-506 GCA_002491905.1 Lachnospiraceae bacterium UBA7143
TTTAACGTATTACCCCCCCCCCCCGTGAAAAAAGCGTTTTTTTGAGTTCGCTTTTTTGCACAGGGGGCGAGGGGTTATCTTTTGTAAATTTTCAGTTATGACTGAATCTTATGTAAGTAGTGCGGTTAAGTTATGAACCACCCTTCATAGCATTGGCAAGAGCCGGGGGTGTGAATTCCCATTTAATAGAGCCGTTAGGCTGTATTGTTCCCTTGATCGTATAGCTGGACCAAGCCGTCTTACTGCTGCACGAAATATCAGCAATATTAAGGCCTGACGCATTCAGACAGTCAGCCGCCGGTGTTCCAACTACGCCAGTTCCGCTGGCCTCAGTAATAGTACTCGGTGTGCCCTTTGTGTTAATATTAAACACAAACGAATTTCCGCTCTGACCAAAAGAGGAGCTAGCCTGCGGGTCTGCTGCCCATGTCTCAGCAGCTGTCATCAACGTTCTTGCATTCTGCATGTCTGTTGAGTTACGGGATCTCTCCACATATCTTAAGTAC
>DKWV01000032.1:844-983 GCA_002491905.1 Lachnospiraceae bacterium UBA7143
GGCAATAACGATGATCAGCTCGACGAGGGAGAAACCTTTGTTGTTCATGTTCTCTTTCTTCATTGTTTCCTTCTCCTTTTTCATCATAGAATTGGATTTGTTTTCGGGTTACATGTATCTTAAACGCGGCTGTTCCCTA
>DKWV01000032.1:1282-58655 GCA_002491905.1 Lachnospiraceae bacterium UBA7143
TATCTTAAACGCGGCTGTTCCCTACTCAGGCGCGCTTAATTCACATTTACAGATTATCCAGTGCCGAGTACATTGTCACCATAGGCGCCATCACCGCCGCAATCAGAACGCCGACGATACATGCCAGCACAATGATGATCATGGGCTCCATAGCCGCCATCAGCGACTGCACCGCCATCTCCACTTCTTCCTCATAGTAATCCGCCAGCTTATTGAGCATATCCTCCGTGGAGCCGGCCTCCTCGCCGATCCGCATCATGTGATAGACCATAGGCGGGAACAGGCCGCACGTCTGTACCGGCTGGGACAGGGGCACGCCGATCATGATCTGCTCGAGCGCATCCTTTAGGGCCTCCTTAAACCAGATGTTCGTCATGGTGTCCGACACGATATCCACCGCCTCGATCAGAGGCACGCCCGCCGTCAGCAGGGTGCTCAGCGTTCTGGCCATCTGTGCGCTGGCCGATTTCACCACCAGATTTTTGACCGCCGGAATCTTCATCTGTAGTTTCCCAAAAAGGTGTTTGCCGGAATAGGTCTTGGCGTAAGCCTTGATGGCAAAAACAACAGCCAAAATAACCGGAATGATTATGTACCAATTATTTTTTATAAAATTGCTCAACCCAACCACCGCCAGCGTGATGGCCGGGAGCTCCGTATCGAGCTGTTCGAACATATCCATGTAACGCGGGATGACGAACACCAGCATGACAATCACGACCGCGACTGCCACACAGGCGACCACAATCGGGTAGATCATCGCCTTCTTGACCAGCGCCTGGGTCTTGGCGGATTTCTCAAACTGCATCGCCATACGCTCCATAGCCGTGTCCAGACTGCCGGACGCCTCGCCCGCCTTGGCCATCTGCACCAAAAGATCCGGAAACACCCCCGGATGTGCCGCAAGGGCATCCGCAAAGCTCTCGCCCTTCTCCACGTCCGCACGCACGGCGTAGAGAGCCTTCTGCATCTTCTTATTTTCCGTGGAGTCCGCCAGCATATTTAAGGTCTCGATAATCGTAACCCCGGCTCTGGTAATGCTGGCAAACTGTCTGCAGAACACCGCCATGTCGCGGGGTGTGGGCTTGCCGCCAAAGTCAATACTGATATCCCTTGTCAGTGCATTCTGCTCTGTCAGTTCCAGCACAATAAGACCCTGATTCTTCAGATCCCTGAGTACGAGATCCTTGTTATCAGCGTCCTTACTTCCTTTAATCTCTTTTCCGCCCTTATCGATCGCGACATATCCCCAGACCGCCATAGCATTTCCCCCGTGATTCCCCTTAAGAATTTGCCTGCGACACCCTGACCCAATGCCAGAGATACTAGCGCCGATTCTATCTTTCGGTACTAATTTACTATTTGACTATTACTATAGCACTTTTTCCCGGAGATTGCAAGACCCGCAAGCAATCCCAAAAATGTCAGCGCTGTCACACTTTCCCAGACAAATCCCGCCGTACAGAGAGGGTCATGCCAGGTTAGCGTCACCCGTCCCCCGGCGCTTTCCGCTGTAGACAGCCGGATATTGCCATTTTCAGTCTTTTCCACAGTCAGGGGCCTCACAGTGCCGTCCTCCTCTGTCACATAAGCCTTCAAGTGGCTGTCCCAAGCAAAGGAGAGGGTGTAATCCTGCTCTGCCTGCGCTTCGAAGGAGAGCGTCTGCATATTTTCATCCGTCAAAGGAATCCTCTGTCCCGCTCCGTCCATGCACAGACTGCCCGTGCCCGCAAGCTCCACCAGATCATAGTGGTCGTTGAAGGCACAGACCCGCTCCACGCGGATATCCGGGAGTGCCTGCAGGGCAGCAACGACGTCCTTTCTCCAATCATTCTGAACGCACGCATTTACTCGTCCCTGCGCCATACGGTTATCCGCAAGCGCAGTCTTGTCCAGAAGCAGATAGCGCACGCTGTTGTCAATCAGCTGCACCTGCACCTTTTCCGGCTGCTGCCGCAAATTCTGATAGAAATTTTCCATCGTGTCAGCATTGGCATACCGGGCAAAAAAATCTGTCTCCGAATAAACCGCGTCAAACATTTCCAGACGGCTCTCCGGCGTGGCGATCTCGTAGCCCGCCAGTGAAAAGACACCCACAGAGGTTGCAAAGTTCTTTGTCAGATTGCGGGATAGATTAAAGCACTCATCATTCACACCCGGAAACTGCAAAAAAGCCGCTGTCCTGTAGTTCTTGCCGTCCACCCCGGCCGCAGCAAGGGCAGAAAGCGCCGTTTCCCTCTCCTGTGCGAATTTCCCCTCAATCCGCATATCAAACATCTGCCGCACCACCTTAACCGTATCGCAGGCATTGGCCACGCCTATGCACACAGAAACAGCCGCAAGGAGCGCCGCCGCAGACCGGACGTGGCTGCCTGCATCTCTCTTTCGCCCAGCCGCTCCGACGAGATACGCTAACAGCAGAGCTGCCAGCGGCGCTGCCGGGAAAACAGCCTTGAAAAGATATCGGAAATTCGAAACCACGGGCATCACGCCGAGTATATGGGCCGCCGCGCCGCCACTCATAAGCGACAGAAAAAAGAACAGCGCCGCCGCACAGCCGGCCGCCGTCTTCTTTTCAAGAGGCCAGACTGCCGCCCTGTCATACACAGCCCGCAGTTCCTCCCTCAGATCCCGCAGTCCTACAAGTGTCTTCGCCTTCCTGAGAGAACGGGCAATGACATGAATCAGCGCCGCAAGCAGCAGAATTCCCACCACGCCCATATAACACACGAGATTATCTTCCCTCCCCATTACATAGGAATCCAGAAAAGAGAAGTCGATCCCATGATGCCGCAAAATGCCTTGCGGAATCACGGAATGGATCAGCAGGCTTAAATACAGAAGAGGATAGGTCATAAAATTTTCGTGCTTCTGAAAGCTGCCGGACGCCTGCATAAGAAGGAAAAGCATGGGAAGGGAGAGCCCGACCCCCACCGCCGCATTGGTGAGCAGCATCTTAAAATAGCGGCCGCTTTTTAATATCATCATTGTCAGACAGAGAATGCCAAACAGAATATAGTGGTAGAACGTGTACTGCACATTTCCCATCCACAGGTCCATCGCCAGCACGATACCGCAGGCGCAGTACATAAGCCGCCTCTCCCGCGAGCAGCGCAGGAAAACATAGACGAGAAGAGGCACCAGAAAAAAGTTGTTAAACACATAATACCAGTAGAAAAATGCCCAGAAACACCCCATCGTGCTGTAGGTCATGGTCAGAAGGAACGCCGGAATCTGTTTACAGCCGAGCCGTCTGCATGCCAGATAGAAGAAAAAGTTCCCCAACACCACCATCATGCCGATGTAAAATGTGATGGCGTCCATCCCGCCGGGCAGCAGTCTCGTCACCGTGTACGAAAGCAGCATAAAGGGATTCATCACGCCATAGTATCCCTGTTCCGCCACAGGCATCCCCTTCATCTGATAAAAATCATAACAGTAGATCCGGCCCGTAGTCCAAAAATCCTCGTAAGCCCGCTCCATGACGGGATACCACTGCGTCCTGTTATCGTCGATCAGAAAGGCTTCCGGGTTCCCTCCCGCAAGCAGCAGAATATAGCCAATCGATGCCAGTATAACCAAAAGCACTCCCGTCTCCGGCAATGCCGTCTTCCTTCTTCCCGTTCTCATGTCTTTCATGCCCATCCTATTCCGGCTGCCCTCTCAATGCGACTCGTACAGTGGACGCAGCCCTGTTTCGTCCAGCAGATCCCGCCGCACATGGATATCGCTCTCATAATAAGTCGCCCCTGCTTTCCATGCCTGCCAAACATCCTCCTGATAGACCAGCGCATAGTCCCGCATGCTGATCTTTCCTCCGTAGACCGTCGAAAGCTCCGGCATCATCCAGAGCACCTGAGGCGTTTCCTCCTGACTCCATATTTCGTACTGCTTCTGCGTCTCTTCCTCCGAGAGATGTCTGTGGGTAACATAGTTGCCCTCATCCCTTCCGCCATTAAAATTGAAGAACAGGTTATGTTCAAAATAGGGCGCCAGATTTACTGCCAAATTACACTGATTGATATCCGTCATACTGACGTTTCCTTCCGTGTCATACGCAATCATCCAACCGGTCATCATCCGATACCTGTCCAAACGGCGCTCCCTGATAAATGCCGCCTCATTACGTCCGGGCGCATAATTTTTTTCAATATCCGTTTTACATGCCGCTCCCGTCCAGTACAGGGAAACAGACATCGCCAGTGTGGTGAGAAGAATTGCGGCACACCTCACCGTACGCTCCGGCTCTTCCCTGTCCGTCGCCATTTTCTCCCGTTCCCCGCTCTCCGCGGTGGCCCAGCACCAGAAACAGAAATAGAGCAGTCCGATCCCGATATGATGGAGTGAGAAATACACTGCTGCGGAAAAGACCGCAAACAGGCCGTAGGGCAGAACTAACAGAAGCGTCGTGCCCCTTTTCCTCCCACAACAGAGAAGCACGCCCCAGACCAGCATGCCGATAAGGACGCCGCTGAACATAGCGGAAGGCATCAGGTACGCCTGTTTAAGGATGATGTGATCGCTGTAGATATCCGTCAGCGCCGCATCGGACGGTAGCACAAAAAAGGTATAGAGCAGCCGCACGACAAATGAATTTTCTATAGTTTCAGGGGTAACGGACACCGTGGCGAAAGTGTCAGGTCTTGGCACAATCATCCAGATAACAGCAAGTGCTGCCGCAAGAAGCGCCGCAAGACACCAAATCCGCCTGTCCACAGCGCATCTGCACAACAGCTCTTTAAACTTCCGCCCGCTGGTTTTCCCCGCCTCCGGTTCGGCAGATATAACGCTCATCTGCTCCTTTCCAATCTCCCGTAGCCATACGAGTGCAAGCCCGCCCGCGAAGGCAAGCCCATAGGCCATCGTTACACACATGAGAACCAGAACCGCCGCATACCTGCCCGGTTTTTCATTTCTCCGCCGATAGGCCATTGCCAGCAGCACAAACGCAAGCGTCATCACACAGTACACCCTGGAAATCACACCGTACTGATAAAAGAAAAAGTAAGTGAACGGAAGCAGAAGACGCACCAGCCTGGGAAACGGCGCATACCTCAGAGTCAGAAACACCGCCGTCCCCATAAAAGCCAGACTCACAAGCGTCAGGGACAGCTCGTAGGGCGCCCCCGCCTTCGCAAACGGCATCAGGATCAGATGCCAGAGCGGCGGGTGTCCCTCGTAGTGGGTCGTTTCCAGCAGCAGCGTCTTAAGCGTCACCGAGCGTGCGATCTGCCACGCCTCCGCCTCGTCAAAGAAAGGCTCATGCACAACCGCCATGCCAAGATGCGCCGCCGCATAAACAAGGAGTACAAAAATTTCCAGGCCTTTACCCGGAACAGCCTCCACCTTTCGCGCACAGGCCTCCACCCTGTCCGCGATTGCCAGCAGGATCCCCCCTATTTTATGTAAAAGCGGATATTTCTCTCGCATGTTCTCTCTCGTATCCTTCCCGGTACAGGTTATCAGCCTCCTCCTCTTTTAACTGGAAACAGGTGCGCAAAATGCCCGTGATGTATTCTTTAGACTGCTTCTGGGTTACGGTCTCTTTCACGAACGCGGCTGCGCAGCGGGTTTTCTCTTCTTTTATTCCTTCTTTTATCCCCTGCTCTCTTCCCCTCTGCACAAATTTATCCACCACTTCACACATCGTAACCTGGCCTCCTCTCTTCTGAATTTCCTCCAGCTTTTCAATATTATTTATAAAATTCATGTCCCCCGTCAATGCATGCAACATGCGCATTGTTCCATCCACGTCTACTATCTTCTGCTCCGTGGGCTCATATTTCTTTCCTTCCGCCAGATAATCTGCCACGATTTTCATATCGCCCCGGAATCTCTGCCTGACTTGTCTCGACAAGTATTTCATCGGATACACATGCACCCTGACGTTGTCAATATACTTTCTGGCCAAGCCATGAATTCCTTTCTTCTGGAAAAAGTGGTACAAATCTGAGGTAACATTCCACGCAGCATCACCCCAATACAACACCAAGGTGATTACCGGGTATGTCTCCCCTCCATCATACTGCTGTCGATAGACCGCACCCTCATATCCTGCCTTGCGAAGCACGATTTTATAATCCGGCCCGGACTGGTTCTCCAGTGTATACTGCACTGCAATCCTGCCATTCCTTATTTCATATTTACTCACATCATTGTATTGATTGCGCAACACGCCATTAACTGCTGGATATAATGACTCTGTCGGCGCAGGCTGCAAATCCTTCGGAGAAACGATCTGCTCTCCCTCAAAAATCAGTGCGTTGATAACATCTGCAAACACCTCCGGGCTGCGCTCGAACTGTTTAGCCGCCAAATCCTTCTGTCCCATATGCCTCTCCTTCTGTGTGCAGAGCCTTCGGGACATCTCCTGATCTTTCTCCTTGTCCTGCAAACCCTGCCAATATCTGTGAAATTATGGCAGAATCTGCCAGAATATCTGATGCGGACACAATGTCCGCCTATAGAGACAGCCGGCCTCATACGTCATGATGACCGGCTGATTTGTTATTAGAATATCTCTTCTACAGGACCTTGTCAAGCTTTTTTGAAAAATTTATTGACTAAATTTAGAATATCGCTCGTTTTTTATTCTACAGATCAAAGGATACCCTCATCATTTCCTGCACGGAGGTAATTCCCTCCAGGACATATTTGGTGGCGCTCATACGCAGGGTGTTCATCCCCTCCTCCAGCGCCTTCTCCTTGATATCCTCAGCGGAACCGTTCTTGCTGATGATCGACTTTAAGGGCTGGGTGACCTCCATGATCTCATAGACGCCGATACGTCCCTTAAACCCGGTGCCGTCGCACCTCGGGCAGCCGCAGGGCTCGTAGATCGTTACGTCCGCATCCGGCTTAAGCTGCAAAAGCTCCAGCTCCTCCGCATCCGCCTTTTTCTGCCGCTTACACTCGGGGCAGAGACGGCGCACCAGTCTCTGGGCAATGACGCCGATCGTGGAATCCGCGATCAGATAAGGCTCGATCCCCATATCCGCCAGACGGGTGATGGTGCTGGCGGCGGAATTGGTGTGCAGGGTCGAAACCACCAGATGGCCCGTGATGGAAGCCTGCACGGCAATAGAAGCAGTCTCCTGATCTCTGATCTCACCGATCATAATGATATCCGGGTCCTGACGCAGGATAGAGCGCAGGGCGGAGGCAAACGTCAGATTCGCCTTGTTGTTGACCTGCACCTGGTTGATGCCGTCGATATTGGCCTCCACCGGGTCCTCTACCGTGATAATGTTCACATCTTCCTTATTCAACTCGCTTAATGCCGTGTACAGAGTGGTGGACTTACCGCTTCCGGTAGGGCCCGTCACCAGCAGGATACCGTGCGGGTTCTTGAGGATGTGGTCAAATTTTTTCAGTTCGTCCGGCTTTAAGCCGAGCTGGCTCTTCTCCTTGGTCAGCGCGTTCTTGGAGGTAAGACGCATAACGATCTTTTCTCCGTAAACCGTCGGCAGAATGGAGACACGGATATCAAACTCCTTTCTGTCCACGATCTGCGTGATACGGCCGTCCTGAGGTTTTCTCTTCTCGGAAATATCCATGCCGCCGATGATCTTGATACGCGCCACAATCGCCGGCAGAAGCCGTATACTGTAAACCGCTTTCTCATAGAGGGCACCGTCGATACGGTAACGGATCCGCACCTGCTTTTCCATCGGTTCGATATGGATATCGGAGGCGCGCTGTCTGACAGCCTGATCGATCATGCCCTTGACCAGCTGCACAATGGGGGAGTTGTTGACATCCTCACTGTACATGTCCTCCTGCTCAATCATCTGGCTCTCTTTTTCCCTGGTGTACTCCTCCAGTGCGGAATTTACCTCCGCCTGTCCATAATACCGGTCTATTGCCAGCATAACGCTGCCCATAGTGGCAACTACAGGTTCCACCTGCAGGTTCGTAATGATATTGATATCGTCCATCGCGCCGATGTCCATAGGATCGGACATGGCCACCCGGAGCACATTCATGTTATCCGGCGAATACTCAAAAGGGATCGCCCGGTGCTTCTTTAAAACATTTGCGGGCACAAGTTCCAGAATCTCCTGGGGTATCTCCACGTTCTGCAGATCCACCATGTCATAATGGAACTGGTTGCTCAGCGCCCTGGCGATATTCTCCTCTGTGGCGATACCCTCGTCCACCAGCGTCTCCCCCAGCTTACGGCCGGTGCCTTTCTGCCGCTCCAGACCTCTTTGCAGATCTTCCTCCGTAATAACGCCGTTTTGCACAAGCACGTCTCCCAGACGCACCTTTTTTCTCTTATAATCCATAGTCATCCCCCATGCCTTTATCATACATTGCAGCCGTTCAGCACACGCCCATTCGCAAAATCGCACGATTTGCCAGTCACCCTCGGTCTGGCTGAACTGTTACATTACATTACCTTATTCTGCATCCCGTCGGGATCCTGGGCGAACTGTATTGCCATCTCCCTGTCAATCTTCCCCTCGTAAAACAGCTGTATAATCGCGTCGTCCATAGTAATCATACCCATCTTACGGTTGGTCTGCATGACAGATGCCAGCTGATGCGACTTTCCCTCACGGATCAGGTTCCTGACCGCATGATTCGCGTGCATAACCTCAAAAGCGGCCACACGGCCTGCGCCATCCATCGTAGGAATAAGCTGCTGGGAAATTACGGCCTCCAGAACGTTTGCAAGCTGCACACGAATCTGCTGCTGCTGGTGGGGCGGAAATACGTCGATCACACGGTCCACGGTGCTGGCCGCGCCGATGGTGTGCAGGGTGGAAAGCACAAGGTGTCCCGTCTCCGCCGCCGTGATCGCGACGCTTATGGTCTCGAAATCACGCATCTCACCCACCAGAATCACGTCCGGGTCCTCACGCAGCGCCGCTCTCAGGGCATTGGCGTAACTCTGGGAATCCAGTCCGATCTCCCTCTGGTTTACCATCGCCATCTTGTGCTGGTGCAGATACTCGATCGGGTCCTCCAGCGTGATTACATGGGCGTCCCTGTTGTTATTGATCTTGTCAATGATAGCGGCTAACGTGGTGGACTTACCGCTTCCCGTAGGACCTGTCACCAGAATCAGTCCACGCTTGCGCTCGTAAAGGTTGATGACGGATTCCGGCACGCCCAGCTTCTCCGGCGCCGGAACCTGTGTACCTACCAGACGCAGCGCCAAAGCCGCAGAACCTCTCTGCTTATAAACGTTGACACGGTATCTTCCCAGCTCCGGGATAGAGAAAGACATATCGTACTCTCCACGCTCCTCAAAACGCTCACGCTGCACGTCATTCATGATGGAATAAGCGACCGTCAGCGTGTCCTGCGGCATCATCCGCGGATACTCCATAGTAACCAGATTTCCGTTGACCCGCATTTTAGGCGGTATTCCCACCGTGATATGTACATCTGACGCGCCGGCATCGTTCGCCGTCCGCATAATCTCCTGTATTGTCGGCATTTTCGATTTCCCCCTCTTATCGTATATTGGCAGTTCCTACGGAACCGCAATCTCCAGATATTCCTCTTCCTCGACTTCTATCCCGTTTTTCTTTAGCAGATCCATATTCATCACATGGCGGTTGTCAAGCGTTCTCATAATATCCTTGATCTCCAGATCCTCGTACAGCTCCGTATCCGCCAGATCAATTACGCTGTTATCTCGAAACATCAGGATCAGGGGGCGCAGGATGTCAGCCTCGTTGGCTGCAAGGACAAGCGCCTTCTCCCCGGTATTCAGTTCCACACTGACCCCCGGCACCAGAATATTGACGGACTGAATCAGCGCATCCACCACCTTACTGTGATAAATTTTAGGATTGTCCAGAAGGAATTTCAATGCCTCCACCTCGGAAGCCGGCTCCGCATCCACCTTCATGGCAGTCATTCTGTCATAGGTTTCCGCCACCGCCAGCACCCTTGCCCCGTTCACCAGCCGGATCGAGGAAATATCCTCACCCGTTTTCATACTTGCAAGCATCTTGTGCGCCTGTGAGCAGATCCGCCTGATGTTGGGTTTCGTGGAAAAAGCGGTCTCCAAGAGGGCATGTCCCCTCTCCTCCCTGACATCTGTCGTCATATCAATAAGTTCGCCCCCGGCGGCCTCCTCATCCTCGAAACGCATGATTTTGCCGATGTCGTGGACAAGGGCAGCCTGTACGGTCTCCATCTGCTCTTCCACTTTTAAATTCATAACATGTGTTATCATCGCACAGAGAATCGCCACATTCAGGGAATGCTTATATATGTAGTCCTCTTTGCTCCTCAGATTCTGCAAAAAATTAATTCTGGCATCCATATGCCCGTAATTCTTGATAATATTGGAAGCAATCATCTGGGTTCTCTGGGCACGCCCCGTCTCCGCAATCGCGTCCAGCTCCTCCCTGATGGAAAAAACGCACATGGTCTGGAAACGCTCAAACTCCACGTCCGCCCTGGTCATGGGCGGCACAGGCTCCGCGGGTTCCAGAATAAAAATCCCCAGCAGCCCGAAATTCTTCACGCTGTTGATGCCCTGTACGGTCAGTTTGGAATTTCTCTCATAGAGCAGAACGCCGTTTTTATTGTAGATAGGACGTGCCAGTCTCATTCCCGTCTTTAAATCCTCGCTCTTAATAAAACGCATTGTCCCGTTTCCTCCATTCTATTCTCACGTTATACCAAAGGCTTCATACCCTTCCTTCAGCTTCTCTAACGCCCTTTTTTCGATCCTTGACACATAGCTTCTGGAAATGCCGAGCCTGTGGCCAATCTCCCGCTGGGTGATCTCCTGCCCGCTCAAAAGGCCATAGCGCATCAAAATGATCTCCTTCTCCCTGTCCGAGAGCCTGTCAGTAATCAGGCCTTTCAGCCTGTGCAGCTTATCCTCCACTTCCATCCTGTCAATCACGTCCACCTGATCCTGTTCAATCACGTCAAGCAGGCTGATCTCGTTTCCCTCCCTGTCCGTTCCGATAGGTTCGTACAGAGAAACTTCCCGGGACGTCTTTTTCTTCGCCCGAAGGAGCATCAGCAGTTCATTATCTATACAGCGCGATGCGTAGGTGGAGAGTTTCCCCTTCCCCGCATCGAAGGAATCTATCGCCTTAATCAGTCCGATGGTGCCGATGGATATCAGATCCTCCATGTCCTCGTCCACGTTCTGGTACTTCTTGGCAATATGCGCCACCAGACGTAAATTCCGCTCCACCAGAATCCCTTTGGCCTCCCCGCGCTCTCTTTCGCTCCCTGTTTTAAGTTGCCCCAGATAAACGGCCTCATCCTTCGCAGAAAGTGGCTGGCTGAATGTTTTCAAAAGGAGCCTCCAAAGTCCATTTACTCTATTCTATGAACCGGCGGCTTTCCAAGTGCCTTTCCATCTGTCCCAATTACAATTAGGCCTTTTTCATTATTATATTATACAAGCATAACAGGGGAAATTCAATCCCGTTCCGGTTAAAACAGAAACGCTGCAAATATCACATTGCTCACGTCAATGCCGCGCGGGGTAAGCCGGATCCGCCGTCCCTCCCGTTCTAAAAGCCCCTGCTTTTCAAAAGATTCTATCTGTTTTCCGTAAACCTCCCCGACAGTTTCCCCAAAATGCATCCGAAATTCTTCCGAATCCACCCCTTCCGTCAGCCGGAGCCCCAAAAACATAAATTCCTCCATCTGTTCCTGCGGGGTAAGCGCCTGTACCTCGCAGCGCCCCGTCCGCCGAAGCATTTCCACAAAAGACATACCGCATAGGCCGCGTTCCTTCATACCTTCTTCCATCTTCTCCACGCAGGCCGCATAAGCCGCTTGCGCTTCCGGGTTTTTCCACCTCACGTTCCGCACCATAGAGGACGCCCCCAGCCCAAAGCCCACATAGTCGCCCCGACGCCAGTAAACCTTATTGTGGCGGCACTCCCAGCCCTCCCTGGCATAGTTGGAAATCTCGTAGCGGTGAAATCCGGCCTTTCCCAGACAGCGCCCCGTCAGCTCATACATCTCCCGGTCTTCTTCCTCACCGGGAAAAGTATACGATCCCCGGTTTACATAAAGCTGAGTCCCCTCCTCCAGAATGAGACTGTAAGCGGAAATATGCTCCGGCGAAAGCGCCGTCACCCGCTCCAGCGTTTTCCTGTACGAGGCAAGACTCTGTCCGGGCAGCCCTGCCATCAGGTCAACATTGATATTGCGAAAGCCTGCCTCACGCGCCATCTCATACGTGTTCAGGAAATCGCCGTAGCTGTGGATTCTCCCGATGCGCTCCAGTTCCCCGTCATCTGTGGACTGCAGCCCGATGCTGAGGCGATTAATACCGCATGTTATGTAATATGCGAATTTCTCCGCCATCGCCGTACCCGGATTGCATTCTATGGTGATCTCCGCATCCTCCGACACAGAAAAGCCGTCTCTGATCTGCCCCAGAATCCACCCCGTCTCCTGCGCCGGGAGGAGGGACGGCGTGCCCCCGCCAAGAAATATGGAGACCACTCTGTGATCTCCATATAATATCGACTGTTCTTTTATTTCCCGCAGCAACAGATTTACATAATTCTTCATTTCCTCCTCACATGCCGGGCCGGAGAGGAAATCGCAATACAGACATTTCCTGACGCAGAACGGAATATGAATATAGATGCTTAATTCTCTCATGCTGCCCCCTGTGCGGCCGCAGAATGTCTCCGCGTCCGCTTCCATCTCCTAGTTGTCATCCAGCTTCAGCACGCTCATAAAAGCGCTCTGTGGGATTTCCACGTTACCCACCTGACGCATGCGCTTCTTTCCTTCCTTCTGCTTTTCGAGCAGCTTCTTCTTCCGGGTGATATCCCCGCCGTAGCACTTGGCAAGGACATCTTTTCTCATGGCCTTGACAGTCTCCCTGGCAATGATCTTGCCGCCCACCGCCGCCTGGATGGGAATCTCAAAGAGGTGCCTCGGGATCTCGTCCTTCAGCTTTTCGCACATTTTCCGGCCCCGCTCGTAAGCACTGTCCGCATGGACGATAAAGGAGAGCGCGTCCACCTCGTCATGGTTAATCAGGATATCCAGTTTCACAAGCTTCGACTGCTCGTACCCCTTTAACTCGTAATCAAAAGAAGCGTAACCTCTGGAGCGGGATTTCAGCGCGTCGAAAAAATCGTAAATAATTTCATTCAATGGCAGTTCGTACTTTAAAAGCGCACGGGAAGCCTCAATGTACTCGGTGCTGATATAACGGCCTCTCCGCTCCTGACAGAGCTGCATGATGGGACCGATAAACTCCGTGGTTACCATGATCTCCGCGCTGACCACCGGCTCCTCCATGTAGTCGATCTCGGAGGGATCGGGCAGATTGGAGGGATTGGTCAGCTCAATCATCTCCCCGTCTGTCTTATACACCCTGTAGATAACGCCCGGCGCGGTAGTCACAAGATCGAGATTGTACTCCCTCTCCAGACGCTCCTGTATGATTTCCAGATGCAGAAGCCCCAAAAAGCCACAGCGGAACCCAAAGCCAAGGGCAATAGATGTCTCCGGCTCATAGTTTAAGGAGGCATCGTTTAATTTCAGCTTCTCTAAAGCATCCCGCAGATCCGGGTACTTGGCCCCGTCCGCCGGGTACATGCCGCAGTAAACCATAGAATTGACTTTTTTATAACCGGGCAGCGGCTTAGCGCAGGGATTGTCCACATCCGTCACCGTATCGCCCACAGCGGTATCCTTCACATTCTTGATGGAAGCGGTGAGATACCCCACCATCCCGGCTGCCAGCTCGTCGCAGGGGATAAACTGTCCCGCGCCAAAATATCCCACTTCCACCACCTCCGCGGTGGCTCCCGTGGCCATCATCTTAATCTTCGTGCCTTTTCTGACCCTGCCCTCCTTGATGCGGCAGAACACGATCACGCCCTTGTAGGAATCGTACACGGAGTCAAAGATCAGCGCCTGCAGCGGATTGTCAGGGCTTCCGCCGGGGGCGGGAATTTTCTCCACAATGGCCTCCAGCACATCCTCGATACCGATGCCGTTCTTTGCGGATATTAGCGGCGCATCCTGAGCTTCGATGCCGATCACATCCTCGATCTCGTTCTTCACCCGCTCCGGGTCCGCGCTTGGCAGGTCGATCTTATTGATCACAGGGAACACGTCCAGGTCGTGATCCAGCGCCAGATACACATTCGCCAGCGTCTGAGCCTCAATGCCCTGCGCCGCGTCCACAACGAGAATCGCCCCGTCGCAGGCCGCCAGAGCCCGGCTTACCTCGTAATTAAAATCCACATGACCGGGCGTGTCGATCAGGTTGAAAATATACTCGTTTCCGTCCTTCGCCTGATAGACGATACGCACGGTCTGGGCCTTTATGGTAATGCCCCGTTCCCGCTCCAAATCCATATTGTCCAGTATTTGAGCCTGCATCTCACGGCTGGTCAAAAGGCCGGTCTTTTCTATAATTCTGTCCGCCAGCGTAGACTTGCCGTGGTCTATGTGGGCAACGATACAAAAATTTCTGATTTTGCTCTGATCCATTGTGATTTTCTCCCCATACTGCACCGTTCAGCCCACGCCCATTCGCAAAACCGCGCGTTCTGGCTGAACTATTAAAATAGTATATCAAATCCACAACGGGATGTCCATATCAATCGCCTTCCGGCTCACCTTCTCCCCGTTCAGGCTCCCTGCCGCTAAAGACCAGATCCAGCACATGCGCCAGCGGTTCGCAGGCATTATGTATTTCCTCTTCTGTATTGTTCTGCGCGCCCAGCTCAATCAACAGTGATTTCGGACAAAGGTGCATATTGTAACGGTAAGCCTTCAGATAGATTCTGCGGGCAATCCCCGGATAGTACTCGTTGCAGGCCGTCTGCATCTGGAACGAGAGCGCCAGATTGTCCGCAAGATACGGATTTTCCAACTGCTCAATCGACCCCTTTTTCGTGCGGCACAGCCCGTTAAAAAACATAAACTGCGCGGTGGGACGCCCCTGCAGTTCCACAACCAGCCGCCTGTCCGCAGGCATTTCATCCCGGTGTAGGTCGATCACCGCCTCGATGGACGGGTTCTCCTGCAAAATGGCCTCAATGGCCGGCAGAGAGTTATTGTAGGCATAGGACCTGTCCTCATCATAACACCCCTTATCATGTATCACATTGTACCCGTAACGTTCCCGCAGCAGTCCGGCCAGATACTCTCCCGCTCCCAAAATCCCGCTGTTCTCGTCCCCCGGCACAGAATCCACAAAGTTCTCTTTGGAATGGGTGTGGTAAATCAGGATCTGCGGCGCGTCCGCGCTCCCCTGTATCCGCATATCCTTTTCCCTAAGCGCATCTGCCTGCAAAAGCCCTTCCCCCGCCACGGTGGTGCTGTCCACCGCGTAAAATGCCTTAATCAGCTCCTCGTAGGAGGACAGTTCCTCCCATCTGTAGCGGTAGCTTTTCTCCTCCGCACAGACAAACGGCTGCGTTTCCTCCCCTTCATCAGCCTCCTCCGTCCCGCTCTCCTCTTCCTGTTCCGCCGATAAATAACGCTCGTTTTCTTCCAAAATAGCGGATTCCATACTCCTTTCCAGGTGCATGGCGTCATCTCCGTACTCCAGTGCCTCATCCGGCAGCCCTTTGCGGTCCTCGTCGCTGCCCTCCGTCAGCAGGAGTCTGTCGTAATCGCTCTCCGTCACGCCATCCTCCCCATTCTCCAGAGCATAGATCAGCCCCGGATATGGAAAAAGCAACGCCTTCCGCCAAAAGCTTTTCCCTGATGTGTGGCGTTTTCCCTCGGTCATCCCGCGGATTCCGGGCAGATAAGGCTCCATCACCAGTTCCTCCGCAATCCCATGAAGAGCGGAAGTCTCCGTTTTCCTCTCCCGCTCCCGCCAAAGCTCTGCACATCCAAATCCAAGGCTTATAATAACGATCGCTATTAAAATAATTTCCAACCATCTTCTATTCTTGTACATACTAAGATATATGCACTGCGAATGGAAGTTCATGCGTTACATTTCATACTGTCTCCTTATTCACAGATTCAGCGCGCCGTTTATCCCGTCGCAGATAATATGACTGATCTGGCGGATCTGCTGATCCACATCCTTTGTGGTCACATACATATTATTCAGTTCCTTCAGCGTGGCGGGCCGTTCGCCCATAGCGTCCCCCACGATTGTGGCCGCATCCACCACCGTCGGCACACCCAGCGCCAGCACCGGTATATGGAGTGTCTCCTCCGTGATGGCATTCCTGTGGTTGCCCACGCCTGAACCGGGATGAATGCCTGTGTTCGTGATCTGGATGGTACGGTTCAACCGTTTGGTGGAGCGTGCCGCCAGCGCGTCAATCACAATCAGCAGGTCCGGCTTCGTCTCCCCGATTACCCCCTTGATGATCTCCGCAGACTCCATTCCCGTCTTTGCCATCACACCCGGCACCAGACTGCTCACCAGGTGCATCTTCGTGCGGTTGTAGGCAACTTTGCCGTACTCCAGTACAATATGCCTGTTGACAAAGAGATTATCAACCACATTAGGCCCCAGGGAATCCGCCGTCACTTCCCGGTTGCCGAGCCCTACCACCAGAATCGACTGCTCCTTATCCGGATTCGGCAGAATGCCCCGAAGCTGTTCTGCAAGAATGCGGGATATTTCCTGGTGATAATCTTCCTCCGGCTCAGTCATGGCAGGCGCCTCCAGCGTGATATAGGTTCCCATCGGTTTGCCCAGCGCCTTGGCCCCGTTTTTTGTCTCTATAACCACCCGGGTAATATGCACGTCACTCTCCTCATCATAGTGCTCTTCCACTTCCACTCCATGAAGCCCGGACTCACTTTCCCCAATACCTTCTCTGGCTTCCAACGCCAAGTCCGTCCTGACATTTGACCAGCTATCCATAACAATTTCCATTCCTTTCCATTCTGGTTTCAACTCGCAAACCCGCGCTTTCAGCGCTCCATGTCCGATTTCATCGGACGTTTGCTCGTTAACGCTGCAAGAAAAGCAAATGCCTGCTTCGCAGCCGCTTGCTTTTCTTCTGCAGCTGTTATATTTTATGCGCTTTTCTTCTGCCTGCCCATTTTGTTTTCTATTTTTTGCAAAAATAAACAAAATATGTATTGACATCCCTATTTCCATAATCTAAAATAATATGCGTGTGTTTCTGTCCGTCCCTGCCGAAACACACCCTTATATAAGATAAAAAGCAGAAAATAAAGTGTGAATGTTTTGAAATGGAGGATGTTATGGCTAATATCAAATCTGCGAAAAAGAGAATTCTGGTAAACAGGACTAAGGCTGACAGAAACAAGGCTATCAAGTCTGGCGTTAAAACCGCAATCAAGAAAGTATATGCCGCGATTGAGGCAAAAGATAAGGCTGCTGCGCAGAGCGCGCTGCTCGCCGCAACCAGCGCAATCGACAAGGCAACCAAAAAGGGCGTATACCACAAGAATACCTCTGCCAGAAAGGTTTCCCGCATGGCCCTTGCCGTAAACAAGATGGCATAAGAGTTCACTTTACAACAAACATCAAAGGAGTGAGTGCGCTGCACCCACTCCTCTTTTTATGCCCGCGTTGTTACCGGCTGTGTCCCCCGCCGCCATGACTGCCGCCGCCACCGCCGTGGCCGCCGCCTCCTCCATGACCGCCGCCGCTGCTGGTCTCGATTTTCCGCTGCGTTACCGTCTTCCGCAGGAATCTGTCCTGGGACTCACGGAAAACAGGTTCTCCGCCCGCCACATAAGTGGTGGCCACGGTGGTTTTCTTTCCCTCTTTCGAGCGCCAGTTTACAGCACAAAATATAACAGCCGCTATTATTCCGATCAGCCAGGGCACAAAACCCGGCACATACATGTGGAATACCTTCCACCCCATCATATCGTGGTAAAAGTCATTGACGTAGGTCTTGTAAGCCCGATACGGATCTTTCTCCACATACCGGTACACATTGTCAAGAAGATGGTCGATATCTTCCACGTAGTAGGCATCCCTTGCCCGCCCTGTGGTGCACAGCCACGTATGTATCCTGCCGTCATCCTCCCTTGACCAGTTGTCAACCAGCATCACGCCGTCGCCATTCGGCCTGTCGTAGCCGAACCTGTCGTTCTCCCAGCGCTGCTCCGCATACACCCTCACGTACTCCTCCGAAATAGCGCCGGGTTCAATCGCCCTAGCATATTCTTCCAAAGGCTCGTTCAGTGTGACAAGCACGATATCACACCCCGTCTGTTTCTCGCGTCTGGCAATCAGACTGCGGAGTTTCTCCTCCTCCCTGTCCGTCAGCACATCCGCATTGTCAAATACCCGCTCGTCAGTTACACATTCTGTATTTGTCCGCTGATAATTCATTGCCTTTGCCAGCCCCCAGTGACCGATATGCAGCACAGCGGCCAGAAGTGCGACAGCAGCCAGAATGATATACAGCCACTTGAAATAGCGAAAATATTCTCTCACAGTCTCCGCCCCTCCTATAAGATTTCCAGCACATGAACGGCCAGATAACATAGCGCCGTCACCGCAGCAAACACCGAAGCCCCGTAAGCCAGCACCTTCCCACGGGAAACGGGCGTCACGCCAACCACTTTCCCGGTCTGCCCGTTCACATGGTACAGATAGGACTGATCCCGATAGCGGTAAACATACTGCCAGACGGGCATCAGCGCATAACAGAATCCCTGTCTGGCCAGATTCAGGTTCTTTCGGTAAGGGCGCACCGTAGTATAGCCCGATATGGAGCTTTGCAACAGTTCCTCCGAAGCCTGCCTGGCCTTTGCCTGAGCCCTTCCGTCAAGCTCCTCCGCCTCCTGATTATAAACCTCCCCGTAAAAGCCGGACATATACTTTGGCACAAAATCTGCAAGCGCCCTGTAATCATACGGCTCCATCAGATCCATAATGCCGTCGTCCATAGCGATGGAAGCGTCCACCGGGATCCGGTCAAAATCCACGTTCATCCTCCGAATCACCTCAAAATAGGAAGTCTCCGTATACTCCGTGTCCCCGCTGCGCCAGGTTCTGACTCTGGTGCCCTCACCAGCGAAATCATAGTCCGCGCCATAGTCATAGAGCCAGAAAGGCACATAAATTCCTTCCATCTTCTCCAGACTCTTCGCGGACAGGAAGTCGGCAGGCGCAAAAAGCCGTCTGGAAAACTCATGCTCCATAGCTGCCGCCGCCGTCTCTTTTCCTATGCAGAAAGGCAGGATCAGCCGCGGCTCGAAGGCATTTTCCACCCGCTCGTTAAATATCAGGTAAGTGCCGCAATGCTCACATCTGCATGCCGAAGTATACTCCGTGATCTGTAAAGGCGCGCCGCAGTTCACACATTGCACGAGGGAACTGTCCCCTATTTTCTCCTCACTGTCCGTACCCTCACAGTGAGGACAGTACATTTTCTTCCTCTCCGGCGAATACACCGTATTGCCGCCGCAGTTCTTACATTTGAATATCATTTATGTAGGTTCCTTTCACTCCTTACCGTCCCAGCAGTAGGTACACAGCTTACACTTATCAATGCCGACAGAGGCGATCATATCATCCAGACGGTGATACCTCAGTGTGGTAAAGTTCAACTTTTCCCGTATCTTTTCCAGCATCTGGGCGTACTCCGTGCTGTCGGGATCCGCATAGACCGCCAGATTCGGGTATTTGTTCTCTCCCTCCAGCTCCCGGATCACCCGGCGGGCAATCAGCTCCATCTCCGAGGTGGAACGGGAAAAGTTCAGATATTTACAGCCGTAAAGCAGAGGCGGGCAGGCCGGCCGGATATGTACTTCCTTCGCGCCGCTCTGGTAAAGGAACTCCGTCGTCTCCCGAAGCTGCGTGCCCCGCACGATGGAATCATCAATCAGCAGCAGACTTCTGTCTTTAATCAGATCGTGCACCGGAATCAGCTTCATCTTGGCAATCAGATCCCGTTTGCTCTGAATCGTAGGCATGAAAGAGCGGGGCCATGTAGGCGTATATTTAATAAAAGGTCTGGAAAACGGGATCCCCGACTCATTGGCATAACCTATGGCGTGGGCCGTGCCCGAATCCGGCACACCCGCCACAATATCGGGCTTCGCGTCATCGCGCTTCGCCAGCATCGCCCCACAGTGATAACGCATTTCCTCCACGCTGATGCCCTCATAGGAAGAGGAAGGATAGCCGTAATAGATCCACAGGAAAGTACATATTTTCATGTCCTTACCCGGCGCCACGAGCGTCTGCACCCCTTCTGGCGTCACAATGACAATCTCTCCCGGACCAAGCTCCCGCTCCGGCACATAACCGAGATTCAGATAGGCAAAACTCTCAAAGGACACACAGAGCGCATCCTCCTTCTTTCCAATGGTGACCGGGGTGCGCCCCATACGGTCCCTGGCCGCGTAAATCCCCTTCGGCGTCATAATCAGGATCGTCATGGAACCGTCGATCAGCTCCTGTGCATACCGGATACCTTCAATCAGATTGTCCCGCTGGTTAATCACCGCCGCCACCAGCTCCGTGGCATTGATGTCGCCGCCGCTCATCTCAAGGAAATGCCCTTTGCCGTGCTGAAAGATTTCCGCTACAATCTCGTCCTTATTATTGATCCTGCCCACCGTGGTAATTGCATAAGTTCCGTGGTGGGAACGGATAATCAGCGGCTGCGGCTCATAGTCCGAGATACAGCCGATCCCCAGCGTGCCGTACATCTTATTTACATCCTTGTCAAATTTGGTTCGGAACGGCGTATTCTCAATATTGTGGATTGCGCGGTTAAACCCCGCCTCCGCATCATAAAGTGCCATACCCGCCCGCCTGGTACCCAGATGGGAATGATAGTCCGTCCCAAAGAACAAATCAAAAATACAGTTTTCCTTCGCTGCCACTCCAAAAAAGCCGCCCATATTTTCCTCCTGTTTTTCTTATGTTGTGTATATTTCGCAGCCGCAGCGGCCGCCCTCCTTAACCCGGTTCAATACCTTCTGCGCCTGCCGGTACATCTCCTTATAGCTTTCTCCTGATTCCCCCAGAGCCGCTCCCGCACTCAGCGTAACAGTGGGCATATCCTGATCCCCATGCAGCAGCCTGTCGTTCACAACAGCGATCCGCCTGCGGATACCGCTCACCTGATCCGCCGACAGTCCCTCGATCCAGATGCCGAAAGTGTCCTCCGAAAGCCTGCCTATGCTGTCTTCTGCCCTGAAATAATCCCGCAGCGTAGCATAAACAGTCTTCAATACCCTGTCTCCCGTCTCCCTGCCGTAATTGTCGTTAACTTCCTGCATGTGATCCACGTCCACCAAAAGAAGACAGCCTTGCATATGCCCGCCTGTCAGTGCGTCCTCCACCATTCTCTGAAAGGTGTTTCGGTTTGCCGCGCCCGTGAGCGCATCCCTTTTCCCAGGTGCGAAGTTTTTCCCGGCAGTTTTTGCCTGAGGCTTTTGCTGTGCCGGGGAACGCCGTAGAAAGTTTAACAACGCTGCTACCCCCTAGTGTCTACCTCTTTATCTTACTGTATATTGGGGAGGGTTGCAATTCCCTTTTTTAAATGATAGGGTGAATGGCAATGTCAGCAAAATATTCTTTTATGAAACAAACTATACCCCACCTCCAGAAAGCAGACACACCACCTCGACTGTGTTTTGTTTGAGCAACCGAATTGTATCGCCTTCAGAACCTTCATAAAACACCGGAAATCCTAAATGCAGCTGCTTTAAGATGCGTCCGTCTTCCTGTCTTTCAGGGTACAACTCAATCTCGTCGATGAACTCCCTCATGAACCTCTTCTTTTCGAGATCGGTCATCTTAAAGTACATTCTATCAAAACTCAGGAGAACTTTATAGAGCTCATTTACAGTAATCTTTTCTCCGTAAGCTCCGCTGATCTTCTCTTCGATTTCAGCGATCGAGTCCTCCAGTTCTGATATCCGGTCGTACAGAATATCCAGTCTGTCGTGCATATCCTGATACTTTCTGTCATAGTGCTTATCGCTTACATCCAGCCTGTCCAACATCTCCGCCAGCTTCTTCTTCGCTCCCACTACCTGACGAAGCTGTTCCCTGACCTGATCCCTCTCGTTCTCCAGTGATGAGACATCCACCTTCTCGTCCATCTTCATCACCATGTAATCCTTGAACTGCGGATCCGCCACCATGTCCAGGATAATCTGCTCTACCTGACTGTTAAGCTCCACCTGACTCAGCACCAACCGGAAATCACAGAAATGCGTTTCGTCTATCTTTGTACGGTGCAGGCACTTATAATACCAGTCATCCTTGTACTCGCCGGACTTCTTGTTCTTACGTCGTCTGACGGTTCCCACAAGACTCCGGCCGCAGATCGGACATTTGATGATACCCGTCAGAATATGCTCATGATCCATGCTGTGCGTCTTGTTCCATTTAACACCGGTATCTTTTCGTCTGAGCCTTGTCGCCTCCCAGAGATCCCGGTCTATGATCGCCTCGTGCATCCCGTCAACAACCATATAATCATCAGACATGACACGCTTATATTCATCCCTGCTGCCCTTGACCTTTTCGGTCTTATGCCTGCCGTAAACGATCTTTCCGATATAAACGGGATTATCAAGGATCTTCATTATAAAGCTTCTGGCGAAATAATTCAGTTCCTTCTTCTTTACCTTCTTTTTCGTATATCCGTGCTGATTCAGATAATCACAGATCCGGTCAGCTCCAAGCCCCTCATGAGCAAACTTTGTGAAGATGATCTTTACTATCTCCGCCTCTTCCGGATTGACGATCAGCGTGCTGTTCTTGGAATCCAGCGTGTACCCGAATGGAGCCTGACCGCCGTTCCACTTACCCTCTCTGGCTTTCTGGCGGCGTCCTTCCATCGTCTGTACCAGAATGTTTTCTCTTTCTATTTCGGCAACAGCGGACAGAACCGTAATAGTCAGCTTACCGGAATCTTTGGAAGAATCAATCCCGTCTTCCACGCAGATCAGGTTTACACCGAAATCCTGAATGTACTGAAGGGAATTGAGGACATCCGCCGCATTTCGTCCGAATCTCGACAGCTTGAATACCAGGATGAAATCCACACCGTCACGATCCTCAGCCACATCATTCAGCATCTGAGAAAACTCAGGTCTGCCGGTGATATTCTTACCGGATTTTCCTGCATCGCAGTATTCCCTGACTATCTCAATGTCCTGGAAATCCGCGAACTTCGTCAGCCTCTCTCTTTGGGCTTCAAGGCTGTAACCCTCCACCTGCATTGAGGTGGATACCCTTATGTAGATATAACATTTCAGCTTTTTCTTCTTCATACTGCCGCCTCCATATACTCTGTGTCTTCTGTCAGCATCCGGAACGCTTTCAGTGCGTCCATAATAGCCAGTTCCTTTTCAACCGGACATACGGGCACGCGATTCTTGTTCTGCTCCGGCTTGTTGTAAGCAATCCCGACATCAATGCCGTATTTCCGTTTTATCTGAGCAATATATAATGAAGAAACCTTCATTCCCGTATGTTCCAGTACATAAGCCCTGATCTCCGCATAAGTCGCTTTCGCTTCCGCTACCGTCACCTGTACCTCGCTGCAATCCAGCACAAAGGAAATCTCATCATCAGGCTCACCCTCGGCTCCTATCCAAGTCTCAATCGTATCCGTTTCACCGTACCGGACAGGAAATCGGAAATGAATGCTTTTCAACACCCTTCCGTCTTCCTGCTCTTCCGGATAAACCTCTATCCGTTCAATAAACTGACGGTACAGCTCCCTTTGTTCCTCGGAAGTCAGCTTTTCATAGAACTTTCCGAAATTCTTCAGAATCTTCTTTATCCCTTCAATAGAGCTGACACCTTGCTTGGCTTCATTACACTTCTTTTTTATCTTCTTTAGCGAAAGTTCCAGGGATTCAATCCTGTCATAGATATCATCCATCTCCGCCTGTATCCGTTCATATTCCGTATCGTAGTCATCAGACAGAACATCCAGATTATCAAGCTCCGCTCCGACGCGGTTCTTCTCATGTTCCTGGTGATACAGATCCTTGCGGATTTCCTTCATCCGCTTCTCATAAGCCTCTACTGATTCATCACCGCCTGCAGCCATCGCCATAGCCTTTTCAAATGCCGGATGAGCCGCCAGATTACTGACAATCTCAAATACCGCGGAATCGATCTTCGCCTGGTTATAAGTATGCTTGAACTCGCAAGTCCTTCCGGCTGATTTCCTGTAGTAACGACAGGAATAATAATGAATGGTTTTATAATGACCGCCGCGGTTCTTGTTGACATGCTTGTTCTTCGTTGCAATAAGACCGTTCCCGCAAGCTGGGCATTTGATCAGACCGGACAGTAGGCTCACGCGATCAGGTTCATCCACCTTTTCCTGTCTTCCGGAAGAAGCCTCTCTCTTTTCCCGCGCCTGCTGCCACAGATCTTCATCTATGATTGACTCATGGATCCCGTCAACCTCAACCGCGTCTTTCGGATTTTTCCTTATGCCCTTGATATTTGTCCTGCGGAAGTAATTGATCTTTCCGTGATAAGTTGGATTATCAAGGACATTCACAATGAAGTCATAGGTGAACGGCTTTACTTCGCCCTTGCTGATTCGACTGTATCCGTTGTTATTCAGCCAGATTGCAACCCCGTTCAGCGTTCCCTCATCCTGTATATACCGGTCAAAGATCAGCTTCACGATCTCCGCCTCTTCCGGCTCCACTACCAGTTCCTTATTCACACTGCGGTATCCATAAGGAGCGGGTCCACCCGGCCAGCCGCCGTTAAGAATCTTCTGCATCTTTCCAGCCATGAACTGAACATTGATGTTCTCACGCTCAATCTCAGCCACGGCAGATAAAATTGTCAGCGTCAACTTGCCGCCCGGTGTAGAACTGTCAATGGCATCTTCCACGCAGATCAGATCCACCTCATAATCTTCCAGAAGCTGAAGGGACTTCAAAATGTCCGCCGCATTCCGCCCGAACCTGGACAGCTTAAATACCAGCACAAAAGAGATATTGTCCTTCTCGCTGGATATATCATCCAGCATCTGCAGGAACGCCGGTCTTCCGACTATGCTCTTTCCGGATTTTCCCGCATCGCAGTATTCACCGGCTATTTCAAGGTTCTTATAGTCCGCATACTCGCGGAGGCGTTCCTGTTGTGCCTCCAGGCTGTACCCTTCCGTCTGAGCCGCCGTGGAGACTCGCGTGTAGATATAGCATTTCTTCTTTCTCACCGTATCCCTCCCTTCGGTTGCTCATCGTCACACAGTACCCCTCGGAACTTCATTATGTCGGGCTTTGACAGGTTTGTCAGCGCCCCTTCTGAAGTTTTTTCATCACCCAAAAATCGCCGGATCACAGATCTGTGTCCGACGATTCCTGTTCCTGCTTCTCCGCTGCCGCACGTTCCTCAGCCTCTATCTCTTCCAGAACCTCTTTCCCATACTTTTCGATCATTTCCACCAGAAAATTTGCACAGCGTTCCATATTAGCCTTTGCCTTCGGACTAAGCTCTGCAGGCTTAGCTCCGTCCTTATATTCCAGGATAAACATACCTCAGACCTCCTTTGGCTTTTCTGAAGGTCTAGGTATGAGTTTGGGCTGTTTTCCGATTTTTGAGCAAAAAAATAACGGCCGTCAGAGAAATCTATCTCCACCGACCGTCATTCTTAAACTCTCTTCACAAAATCAAGGCTCAGCCAGCCTATTCCAGACTTCAGCTTTCCCCACTTCGTTGCTCCGGCACCATCCGAAACTGCGACTATCGTATATACTCCCGAAGGACAGAACTGCACACGATCATACCCGATGCCAGGTCCTTTTCTGATATTCAGATCAGAGATGCTGACCTTCACCAGAAACGGCACCTTCTCCACAGGCTCCACCGCTTTCGGCTCATAAACCACTTTGCCGTCAGCATCAAACACCTTATATCCCGAATTCTGATCCGCGCACTTCTTAGCATTATCCAGAATCTTATAAGCGCCCTTCTGCGTCTTGCTGTCAGCCCAGCTCTTGCGAACGCGGTACCACCGTATTACTTCACTGCCGCCGGAATCCTTCATATCATACTGAGTCAGGTTCCACTTCTCGATGATGGAGCAAAGCTTCTCCACATAAGTCAGGCTTGTCGCATAGCCGCCATCTTTGATGATCTGCACAGCCTTCTTATAATCCGTACATCCTTTCAGCCCATCATACCTCAGCTTCTTCCCGTTCATCGCCCCAAGTAGATAAGCGGAATGATCCGCAATGGAATCCTCAATACAGGGATACTTACGGAAATCCGCCGTGATCGTATCATAGCTGCCGTCCTTATTCTGTTCCTGCGTCTTCTTCGCATACTTGCTCTTACCGTCCCAACTTGACCCGCTCCATGTATTCCCGGACAGGCTGCACTTCATCCCGAAGGGATTGTTGGCATTCTGCGCAAGCTCACTCTTTCCGTAACCGGATTCCAGAATAAACTGAGCCAGCGATACCGATGCCAGAATACCGCTTTTCTTCATGTCAGCCGTGAAAAGCGCACCGACCTTCTTGATCGCATCCGCCTCGGACAGATCCTTCAGGACAGTCGCCTGCGTACCCTTTGAGCCGGAACCGCCACCGGAACCTGAATCCGACCCCTGCAGCGCCTTCGTCACCTTCTCAGCCAGATCACCCATCCTCGCATACATCCAATCTCCCGGACAGGATTTATTGGCAAACCATCTATGAACCGTCAGGATCATCTCCCCGCTTTTCAGGGAATAATTCAGCGCTTTATCCTTATCCCCAAACCAGATCAGCTTATTCTTCCCATTCCTCCTGCAGATATCCGTGCAAAGTTCTATCAGCTTCCGGTACACTACATCCTGGAAAGCATACGGCTCCGCGCTGTCGGAAGCGCACTCGATCGTCACCGCCCTCTGGTCATTGGCGTTGCTGGAAGAGCACCACGAACGGTTCTTCTCTTCCACATACAATCCAACGCACCCGTCCTTGTCGATGCCGTAATTGCTGGATGCCTGCGTGCTACCCTTTGCGAACCAATCCCCAAGCCCTTCCGCCGTACACTGACCAACCACGCAATGAGGCGTGATACGGTCAATCGCCATTGTCCTCTGCCCGGAATGGTTCGGAGAGAACTTCGTATAAGCCACCATGGAACTATTCGTGTATCCCATTATTCCTCACCATCCTTTTCATCTTCCTTCTCCGCCCTGTCATGGAGCTGCTCCAAAACCTTGTGCAGCTTTGTAGGAATCGGCAGCCCCAGATAAGCGGCATTCTCCACCAGCGAAAGCCCTTCATTAGATAGATAGAAGAAAATGACCGCCGTTCGGAGCACGCTGCCGCTCCCGATCACCTGCGTGTCCAGCAGATGCCCCACGCCAACCAGCACAAAAATCAAAACCTTCCGGCAGATCCCCTTAAACCCCACGGCGCTCGACAGCTTTTTATCCGCAATAGCGCACATGACCCCCGTGATGTAATCCAGCACCATGAAAGCCAGGAGCGCATAAAGCAGGCCGTCGCATCCTCCAAGAAGATACCCAAGCCAGCCTCCTACCGCCGCAAAAACCGCCTGAACCACATTCCAAAACTCTTTCATCACAAATTCCCTCCTGTTTCCTGTCACCGTATAGGGAAGATTTCTCTTTCCCCGCGCATAAAAATAACGGCCCCGTAAAAGCGCCGACTGTCAATAAGCCCCAAATCAAAAATTATTCTTCCCTGCCTGCTTGAATCCCGGGTCACCCCGGTCCCTCCGTCAGCTCATAGGTAATCTTCATGGTCTGGCTTGCGGTCTTTGTGATCTCCTGAGGCAGATTATTGATGGTTGCAAGGTACGGCAGAGCCAGCATACAGCCGAAATTCTCCGTGCCATAGGTCGCTTCGATGTAGAACAGCAGCTCCCCGTTCCCATAAGGGAAGAACTGGGAACAGACACTCACGCCGTCCGTCCCATAAGAAGCAATGAAATCCCTGCTCTGCCCCTTGGTCTGGATTACCTGGTCCGTCTCCGTTAAAAGGAAGCTGTACCCGATGATCAGCCCCTTGTGCTTCAGGAGGAATGCCGTCTGGTCACCCGATGCAAACACCGGATTATTCCCGGATGTGAAGCCGAAATTGATAAGCGTCACATCCACGGAATTCTTCAGGTTGATCTTATAGACGCCCGTCCTCTGGTACCGCAGCACATACAGGTATCCATCGCGGATTACCGCCGCAGAACCCAGCGAGGGAGTGGACGTGTATTCATGCACCCCGATGATCCGAAGGTATGCCGCCGTCAGCGTCCAGACCCCTTCTGTAAAAGTGTGGTCCGTCTTGGAAATCCGGCACCAGTATACCGTGGCATTCCCCGATGAATTCCCCTTATTGGCAAAACCATACCAGTACCCGTCCTCACCGTCAAAGAAATAGTGGTACTGCCCGTAGGACGGATCCGGCCACTGGAAGGTTGTCGGCGTAAAGGCCACCGTCTCCAGCACCTCATAGGCAAGCGGCGTGCCGAATTCCTCTGTCAGCCCAATGGTAAATGCCGGCCACTTCAGGACATACAGCGTGATGGCGCTTCCATCAAAATCAATGCTGTACGCCCGCTCATGGTCAAAATCAATCTCCACAAGGTTCTGGAGCATCCTGGACTTCTCTTCACCTGCATTACTGTAATCATACTCCCAGACCTGCCGGAAGGAATGCCGCTGTTCCACGGTATCGCCATAGCACGCCACCCCGCCCTCCGAGGAGGTCAGCGCCGCGGCACGGATCGTCCCGTTCCCCTGGGTGGTCGTAAAATCCCAGACGAAACGGTATCCGTTCTCGATGGCCATGGATTCTGTCGTGCTGATACTCCCCCTCTTTGTCTGCGTTCCGGAATTTACATTGTTACTGGCATATGCTGTCGGCTGGTTGTCCGTAGGCGGGTAAAACAGGTTTTCCTCTTCTTCCAGCGCCTGCGGGAAAAGGAGGATGCCTCCCACCGCATTGGGGCAGACCGGCGTCATCTTGAATTTAGAAGGGTTTTCCACGCTCCATGCAAATTTCGGGTATTCCGCCGCAAAGTTGTAAAACACGCCCATGGGATTGATTCCAAACAGGTCATTCAGCAGGTTGGTCGCCATGTTCTCTTCCACAGTTTCCTGTTCCAACGCCCCGGTCTGGGCATCCCGGAGCTCGATTTTCATCTTCCCTTTTAACTTTTTCATCCCATCCTCCTTATCAAGTATTCCACACCTATCAACTGATTCATGTAAGCTCACCGCTGACAAACCGGTCCTGGTACGTCCCCGCATGCAGAAAACCCTGCACCAATACCGGCGCCTTCATGGATTCCTCAATACTGACCGTTCCATCCCAGCCCGCTCCCGCCAGGGACTGCCCGGCAACTGTGGCGATCAGCCCCTGCATCCCGATGCTCCCGGATCCTCCGGATATCTTCGCGTAAAGCTCCACACGGTTCTGCTGATTCGCCGTCAGTTTTAAGAGCGGCCAGTACAGAAGCGCCGTATGCCTCCCTTCCTGCCATGTCTCCGCCGGCTGGTGCATCAGAACCGCTTCCCCATTCACAACAAAACGAAACGTGACAGCCGCCTCTCCCGGAAGCTCATAGGCAACCGGCAGGCTTACCTCAATATCAGAAGCCCCTTCCCCACCGGCATCCGTCCCCGGGATATGTATGGTTCCGGCTGCCGCCGTGCTCTTTACCACCGGCACGGTATCCGCCACCGTAATGATGGCCTGCGCGAAGAACTGTGCAGACTCCGCCTTTTCCGATGCCGCAAACGCAAGGCTTACCAGGTTCTTCTCCACGCCGTCCTTCAGGGCGATCGCAGAGCCGTTGGTGTAATCCGTGATGATATATTTCGCCGCTTCCGTTGTTCCTGCAAGGGAAGTAAGAAGCCCTAAGATGTTCTTGTCATTTTTGCTCTTTACGCCAGTCAGCCTGGGGTTCTTCCCCACGCCCTTTAAGGTCTGCTTTCCGCCGATCTTCACCCGCATGGATGTGACCACGCTTGTCTTATTTTCATCCGCCTGCCCGCCCCGGAAGGTAAGGACGTCCCCCAGATCCAGCGCCGGGTTCCCGATTGTCTCCGTGTCAAACGGCACATAATTGATGGCCGCCACATCATTTAGGATATTCCCGCATATTAGCTTCCTGGCATCCTCTGTCCCCAGCTGCATCAGCGGGTTCACGCCCAGGTTCATGGTAAGGCCCGTATCATGTTCCAGCGCATAATACTCCGCCACCTGCGTCTTCAGGTTGGTGGAACTGATTGCGGTATAACTGGACACAAAATCCGAGATGCTGCTGCTAAAACGGTATGCCTGCTCCACCGCCAGTACCGGGCTGGCCCCGAACTTCCGAAGTTCCAGCTTCCCTTCCCGGTCAATGGCAAAAAACCCGCCAAGCACCTGTGCAACATAATAGAGCAGATCACGGTAAGTCTCGATATCGTTGTCCTCCGCGATCCCCAGCGTCACCGCGCCGTTTGCCATTGCCTCTATCTCCGCCCTTTCCTGTGCCAGCGCCACCCCGCAGTCTGCGGACGCCAGCGTCATGAGATCATACGCATTCCCGGAAGTGCCAAAAGCAGAGAAACCTTTATCGAATTTCAGCATGGCATCGTAACATTTAAGGTCAATGGCCTTGACATGCCGATCTGCCTCCGACACGAAGAAGACCCCCATCGGCACTTCCTCATAGGTTCCGTCCGCCAAAAGGAGATGGAAACCCAGCGTCAGGGAAGCATCCAGCAGCGTATACCGGTCAATTTCCGTGATCAGGGAAAGCCCCGCTTCCGCAGCATACACGCCGCCAATCGCGATCTCCGAATTTTCACAGCACTGGCAACTGATATAGCCGCTGCCCTTCACAATATCCTGCTGGCCAAAATCATAGGACACGCCGTCCTTTGCCGTGATCCTGCCCGTCCAGTAATATTTTCTTGTATTCGCCTTCACCGCCTGCAGGAAGGCATCGCTGACAGGATACAAATGGCCACCCCCTTCCGGGCACAATAAAAAGACCGGTCTCCCGATCCAAGTAATATCCAACGTGATATGTTTGTCACTTTACAGCTGATTATCAGAACTCTTTCAATGTGAAGGAAACCTCCCAGAGCGATCCATACGATGTATCGCTGACCAGCTTCACCTGATACCCGTCGATATACATCTGCGTGTTCACAATACTCATAGTCTCCGTATCCAGATACCCCACCGTGATGCCCGCCAGCTTCTTATATGCAGAAAACTTATTGAGCCACTTTTTCGATACCCGGAAAGTGACCCCGATCTGTACCACGCCCTCACGGACAACATCCCTCTGCGTAGTCCCTGCCTCCGTCATCCCTCCACTGTCCGCCTCCACATCCGACAGGTTCATGGAATAAGAGGCAGGCATCGGGATATTCTCATTGTTAAAAACAAGATACTGCATATGAGCCATCTTACCTGCCTCCGCTTCTTAAATTCATTCTCTGCTGGGCCGTCACCACAATCTCATCAATCATGTCACCGCCGATATAAACGGGGATCACGATATCCCCGGCAGCACCGCCACCAGCCAGAGCCGTATTCAGCGCCGTATTGATACCGGAGATCAGATCACCATTGGATGCAGCCGATCCGGAATAACCGCCCTGTGCTGCCATTACCCTCGGAGTGACCGTCATATCCCCGGCCACGCCCTGCATCGCCTGTTCGATCATGCCCCGGCTCTTCTCAATACCCCTTGCCAAACCGCCGATAAAATCCGGCATCCAACTCTCATAATCCGTCAGCGGACCTTCATCCGGTACGGAGAAATGCAGGAAGCTCCTAATCTTATCCGCAACAGAGGAAACCGCCTCACCGACCTTGCCGATCATGGACTTAATACCATTCACGATGCCGCCAACAAAGTCAGCGCCCCACTGGAAAGCCTGGGATGCAAGCCCCTTGATGAATCCGACAGCCTTATCAAAGCCACCCTTCACCACACCATAGATATTTCCACAAACATTCCTGATGCCGTTCAGCATGGCATTGAAAGCATTAGCCACACCGGCCTTAATCGCATTTGCCGCATTTGATACGGCGGATTTGATATTATTCCATGCCGTTGCGACAGTATTTTTAATCCCGTTCACGAATGCCGTAATTGTATTCTTAATGCCATTCCAGACCGTTGTGACCACTGATTTGATCGCATTCAGAACCGTTGTAATCACGTTCTTAATCCCATTCCACGCCATACTCAGGAAGGTGGAAATCGCCGTCACCACGGTCGCGATAACCGACTTGATCCCATTCCAGACCGTCGTGAAGAATGTTTTTATCGCATTCCACACAGCCATTACGGTACTTTTTATCGTGCCCCATGCCGTGGCCAGGAACGTGCTGATCGCATTTACCACGATCATGAAGATATTTTTAATACCCTCCCAAAGCCCGGAAAAGAAATCCCTGACCGCGTTCCAGACCGTTGCCGCCGTGGTCCTGATCGCTTCCCACGCCGCCGAAAAGAACTCTTTCAAGCCCTCCCACACAGCAATCGCAATCTCTTTGATGCTTTCCCACAAGTCAATCCAGAACTGCCTGAACTCTTCGCAGTTATTCCACAGATAGATAAACGCCGCCACCAGGGCAGCAACTGCCGCTATAATCAGCACAATGGGATTTGCCAGCATCACTGCGTTCAACGCCGCAAACGCCTTCTGGACAATCCCAATCACGCCCGCCAGTTTCGGAATAATCGTCATGATTGTGCCGACAGCGGAAATCACTTTTCCAACTATGATCAATACCGGGCCGATAGCAGCAGCCACCAACGCAATGGTCACAATGACCTTCCTTGTGCTTTCATCCATTGAATTAAGCCAGTCCACGAACTTCTGGATCCACCCCACGATCGTCCGGACCGCAGGCATCAGCAGCTCGCCAAAAGAGATCGCCAGTTCTTCCAGCTGCGACTTCAATATCTGCAGCTGGCCGGCAAGGTTGTCCTGCATGGTCTCCGCCATACCGGCCGCCGTACCGTCACAGTTCGCAATGGCGCTAGATAATTTCTCAATATCCCCTTCCCCGGCATTCATCAGAGCCAGAAATCCGGACATCGCATTCTTACCCACAAGGCTTTCTGCCGCCTGCGCTTTTTCCGATTCAGTAAGGCCTGCAAATGCCGTCCTGCAGTCAGCCAGGATATCTGACAGGTCCCTCATGGAACCATCCGCATTGGTAGTGGCAACCGTAACCTCTCCGATTGCTGAACCGCAGATCTTCACATCCCCGGACAGGTTGTTCATGATAGTGCGGAGTGCCGTACCAGCCTGTGAACTCTTGATACCGGCATTCGCCATCAGGCCGATCGCCTCCGCCGTATCCTCCGCAGAGAATCCCAAAGCACCGGCAATCGGAGCACAATACTTAAAGGTCTCACCCATCATGGAGACATTCGTGTTCGCATTGCTGGAAGCCGCCGCCAGTATATCCGCGAAATGCCCGGAATCAGCCGCCGTCAATCCGAAAGCCGTCAATGCATCCGTCACGATATCGGAAGTGGCAGCCAGATCCTCGCCGGACGCAGCCGCAAGGTTCATCACGCCCTCGATACCGGAAAGCATATCCTCCGTCTTCCATCCGGCCATCGCCATATAGTTCATGGCTTCCGCCGCCTCGGATGCAGAAAACTTCGTTTTTTCTCCCATCTCACGGGCTTTATCCCTGAGCCTGTCAAGGTCGTCACCCGCTGCACCGGATACCGCCGCCACCTTGCTCATGGCGGAATCAAAATCAGCGGCAGTTTTCACCGCCGCCGTGCCTAATGCTGTAATACCAGCCGTTACCGGAAGGAGCTTCGTTCCGGCATCGCTGATATTATCCCCAACCGTCTTCAGCTTCTCACCTTTAGCGGCAATTTCCTGAAGAGCCGTTCCGGAAGCCTTCGCCTGTTCCTCCAAGGCTTTCAGCTTCTGCTCTGTTTCAACGATCTCACGCTGCAGGCCGTCATACTGATCCTGCGTGATCGCGCCGTCCTTCAGCGCCTGTTCTGCCTGCTCCGCCGCCGTCTTCAAGGTTTCCAGCTTTTCCTTCGTTTCTTTGACGGCATCCCCCAGGAGCCTGTGTTTCTGTGCAAGCAGTTCCGTATTCCCCGGATCCAGTTTCAGGAGTTTATCGACATCTCGCAGCTGGCTCTGGGTATTCCTTATTTCTGTATTGACTCCTTTAAGGGCAGTCTGTAGTTTGGTGGTATCGCCACCAATCTCAACAGTGATACCCTGAATTCGTCCAGCCATTTTGTGATTTCCTCCTTTCCTCACGCTTCAATTTCCTTAAATTTCTATTGCATTTTCAATAATTTTGGCATATACTAAAGGTAACGAAATCATTGATTTCTTTGGGCTGGTCGCAAGACCCAGGTCCATCAAGGGCGGGGAAGTTCCCCGCCATTTTTTTCAAACATTGCAGAGGTGACGGATATTGAAAGAACTTAGCATTTTCATAGATGAATCCGGTGATTTCGGTGAATATGACCACCATTCGCCTTACTATATCATTACAATGGTTTTCCACGACCAGCAGGAAGACATTCAACCCGCTGTTTCAAAGCTAAACCAGGAGCTTTCATACCTGAACCTTGATAACCTCTGCATACATACAGGACCCATTATCCGTAAGGAAGAAATCTATACACATATGTCAGTCGATGAACGCCGCCGAATCTTCAATAAAATGGTTGCTTTTATCCGTCAGATTGATATCCATTACAAATGCTTTTACATTGAAAAGAAACACATTCCGGACGTTGTTGAAGCTACCGGCAGGCTGTCCAAACAGATTTCTCAGTTCATCCGTGAACACTATGAAGACTTCCTCTCATTTGATGATGTGAAAATCTACTATGACAATGGCCAAGTAGAGGTCAGCAAGATACTTTCCTCCGTTTTCAATGCTTTACTTCCGAATCCCATTTTCCGTAAGGTTATGCCTTCGGAATACAAGCTTTTTCAGGCCGCAGACCTGCTGTGCACACTGGAACTGGTCAGACTCAAACTGGAAAACAATATGTTCTCTAAATCTGAAAAAACCTTCTTTGGAAACATCCGCGATTTAAAGAAAAACTACATAAAGCCTTTGAGCAAAAAGGAATGGCCATGAATCGGTGCATTCCTTTTTCGTTTAAAATGCATCCATATCCTCCTGAGATGCCAGAGTGCTGTAAGCCTCCCTATTCTCATCATTATTCATTTCCGTATACATGTCATTGACTGTTCCAATGGTCAGCAGCTCCAGCTCACTGATATGAATACCAAGCTGCACACATCTCAGGAGCAATAGCGGCGTTGTCATTTCCCGGTCAGTCGCTCGAAGTTTTTTTTACTCTCCACCTGCGTCTGCACATTCAGCCCCCATAATTCGATAATCTCCGGAAGCACCTGATAAATGGAAAACGTCCCAAACTGATCCAGCCACTCATCCGGCGTGTCCGGAACACCCTTCGAATCCGCATGTTTCGCCATGATGTAGCTGATATCCTCAAACAATTCCAAAGAGAAGGAATCCAGCGTGGAACTTTCCGGATCTTCCTGATCGACACTCTTCTGCAGGTCATGCAGGTCTTTATAGATATCCCTGTGAAACCTGTTCCTGTAAATCCTCGGAACTGCAGCGGAAGCCCTGAAAGTCACATCCCTGCCGTCAATATTCACTGTCTTTGTAAGCGCCATGTTTATTCCCTCCAATCACGATTCAGGGCAGAACCGAAGCCCTGCCCTATTGTCTTAACCCTGTCCCTGACCGCTCCCTTCCGGCGCCGGAGACTGATATACGCGCTTATACCAGTCGTTGTAGACGGTATCATCCGTATTTGCCCCGGTCTTCACCTTCACAAGGCCGCCCGGAAGCGGCGTCGCCGTGATCTCCAAAGATTCCGTCTGTACTTCCTTGGAATCCTCGTTCGTCTTGCCCTCGATCGTAGGCCTTGCAGCGGTACAGTAATACATACAGTGCCTGATCTTTTTCTTATCCCCAGAAAATTCAAAGAGCAGGGCAAAGTGCTCCGGCTCCACCGTAGAATCTTCTACTAGGACACCGTTGGAATCCTCTGTTTCCTTAAGGATATCCTTACGGAAGCTGTCCGGGATCAACGCAATCTCCAAATCCCCGGAATAGCCGTTATTGGCCACCGTGGTATAATACACCATATCGTCCGCGTAAAATGGCTCCGTATCACCCTCCGGATCCAGCGATAGGTTCACTGCGCCGGGAATCGCCACAGGCGTCCCGAAAGTCACTTCATTTGTATCCGGATCAAGAGTTGCCTTCGCATAATGGCAGTTCTTCAATCCGAATTTCACTTTGTTATTCGTACCTGACATAATCAACCTCTCTTTCCGTTATACCGTCATCTGGTACAGTACTTCATATATTTTTTCAGATTCAATCCATACCTCCGATTTATTCCAGAAAAGCTCATGGGAATTGAGAACTTCTTCCACACGGTCTTCCAGTTTCGGATCCTTTTCATCGGTATATAGTTCAATACTCAGTCTGGAAAACTCCATGTAAACCACGTTATCCGCGGCAAAGTTCTCCGAACCCGGAAACAAAAAGCAGATGAACGGCGGATCAGGCGCTTCCCCTTCCGCAAAATGGTCATACGCAAAAGGGATGTCCAGTTCCGCCAGCATCTGCATCACTTCTTCATGCGTCATATCTAACCGCCCTTCCGTAAATCCCTTTCGATATCCCTTGTCAGCTGCTCGATTCCTGCCTGCTCCGCCGGCGCAATATGCGGGAAAGCCCTTGTCCTTCCGCCGCCCCTCTTCGCATGTCCAAACTCCAAAAGATGCGTCAGCTGGTACCGCCTGGAATGCACCTCGACCTGGATGGAATCGGACGTTTCCCTGGTCTTCTTCACCGCCCAGCTTTTGGAATACTTCCCGGTCTTCTTCGGAGCCGTACATTCAATCTGCTTTTTCACGGTATCGCCCGCTTTTCTAACATCCTTCTTCAGGTCATCCGTTGCAAGCCTGGCATACTCTTCCATGCCCTTCATTACGGCATCCGCCAGCTGGTCAATCTTTATCGTCTGACTCATCGCCGCTCCTTCCTGCAGGTGAACTTCAGCGACTTCTTCCTGAAATTCATATGATCGATATTTACGATGTTATAAATCCCACCCATGAACATCACCCTGTAATGCGTGGAATCAATCGCGGCAGCCCTCCGGCAGTACCGGACAGAAACTGTCATGGAAAAATCCTCCACCGTAGTCCCGACAGCCTGCCCTTCTTTGGAACCTGCCATCCCCTCGCCGCCGATCGTGGCAAAGCAGGTATAATAATCCGTCCAGGCGTTCTTATGATTGCCATACTTGTCGGTCACGGCCTCATTCTTCTGGAACGTCACTTTCGACCTCAAAGCCGCCGTATCCATCAGAACCCCTCCTTCCGGCTCGCGAACAGCAGGGCCCTCAGCGTCAGGTCCATCGCATGGTGGTCAGCCTCTTCTCTGTGCTCATACAGATAAGCCACCGTGAACATCACTGCGATCTTCCCGTTCGGGCAATTCTCCAGGTCAGACATTTCATCCGTCCGCAGGATGTCCATGCACTGCTTCTCGCCTGCCGCTATGAAATTTTTCA
Organism: Lachnospiraceae bacterium UBA7143; assembly: GCA_002491905.1. Classification (GTDB taxonomy): domain Bacteria; phylum Bacillota; class Clostridia; order Lachnospirales; family Lachnospiraceae; genus UBA3282. The sequence continues at coordinate 38,763 of DKWV01000032.1, forward strand.
GCAGCGGATCATCATCATCAAAATCAACCCGCAGATAATTCTTCATCTCTTCCACAGTCACGATCATCCGGCACCACCCCACATAAGGCGGCAGCACACATCAATACACTGCCGCCAAAATCATTTCCTGCCCTTACGAACCGGACCCGGCTTTCATCTTCAGGAGCTGGATGCCCTCCGGAAGGATTACCTTGCCGTCCACACGCTCCGTCGCAACAAAGCCGACCTGCCCGTTGGCGCTGTAAAGCTCGTTCAGCCTCTGGACCGTCCTGCCGGACCGGTCAGCGATCCAGTAATTCTTGAAATCGCCGAACGCCGCCGTGAGCGCGCCCGCCGCCACGGCAGGCACATAAGGGGAAGTAAACAGCTCATACCCAAGCAGCCTGTCCGGCTCGCCCGCCTGGATGGAAGGCTGCCACAGATACGCCCCGTTGTTGTCCTTCAGCTTGCGGATCATGGACACCGTCGCATCGTTCATAAGGAACTTCGCATTCCTGCGGTAAGGGCTCTTCAGCGCATACACAAGGCTGATGATCTCATCCGCCGTGATCGCATTGGCAGCCGCAGCAGTAACGCCAACGGTACCGCCGTTCGCGGTAAAGATGCCCGTAGGCTGCCCGGAACCGGTACCCACACAGAAGGCCTGCTCTTCCGCGATACCGAAAGCCCTTGCAAATTCAGCCGCGATATAGCTTTCCAGATCGAACATCGAATCCTGCAGGAGCTCGATGGAAACCTTCACAAGGTCAGTCAGCTTATACGCATCGATGGTCTTCTGCTCGAAAGTAGGGTCGCTCTCGGTATACGCCCCGTTCTCCGCCGTCCACTGCGCGGCGGAATGGGTGGCCGCAACCGGGATCTTCCTCTCCGCGCTCGTGGTGATCACCTTCGCAAGCCCTCTCACCACGTTCGCCTCATCCAGACCCGTCACAATCTGACGCTCAAACTCTTCCGGCACGAGATAGCCGCCGTCCGCCTGCACGCCTTCGGAAAGCACGTTGTGCACAGGCCTCTTCCCGCGCAGATGAGCCCCGAAGTCTTCCCTGTAGGCATTGGAAGCACGCCCAGTCTTCCCATCCTCACCCTGCTTCGCAGGCCTGCCGGTAAGAGGCGCATTCACGGGCTTGCTGAACTCAGCCTCCCTTGCCTCCGCCCTCTGCTGGCGGTCGATCGCCGCAGTCAGATCCTCGATCTCCTTCTCCATACGGTCATAAGTAGCCGCATCCTCGGCGCTCAAAACGCCGTTTTCCTTTTCGTGGGTATCCACAAAACTCTTCGCGGCCTCCCACACCTTCGCCCTCTTCTCAATCAAATCCTTAACAGTCATCGCTTTATCCTCCTTAGATAAACCTCTTGATAAAATTTAAGCGCTCCCTGATTTCTTCAGCGGAACGCCCGTTACCAGCTATATTTTCAGTTTCCGTTGCACCGGCGCAGCCTTCCGCCGCGCCTTCTTTTGGCGGCTCCGCCCTTCCCTTTCCGGCATCATTGGCAAAACCTTCTCTTGCCATAGCGGCTTTTCCATCCCCACAGACTGCCACAGCCTCTCCGGAAGCCCCGGCCGGTATCCTGCACTTCGCCGCGATCTTACTCATCAGCGAATTCGTCACCGCCGCCCTGGAATAGAGCATCGACACCTCCGGCGCTTCAAGGTCTTCCGCTTCCTCAGCCTCCCGTCTCTGCAGGACGCCATCCGCAAAACCAAGCTCCACCGCCTTATTGGCATCCATCCAGGTCTCCGCATCCATAAGATGGGAAATCCTCGTCCTGCTCATTCCCGTCTTGATCTCATAGGCATTCATGATGGAATCCTTCACGGCATCCAGCATCCCAATCGCCCTGGTCATCTCCGCCGTATCGCCAAAAGCGATCGTCGCCGGATTATGGATCATCATCATGCTCACCGGGCTCATAAGCACCTTCGTCCCCGCCATAGCGATCACGCTTGCCGCCGACGCCGCGATGCCGTCAACCTTCACCGTGACATCGCCCTTGTAGTCAATCAGCATGTTATAGATCTGGGCCGCCGCCACGCAGTCACCGCCCGGGCTGTTGATCCAGACCGTGATATCCCCCTGGCCGGCTTCCAGTTCTTCCCTGAAAAGCTCCGGCGTGACCTCATCGTCAAACCAGCTCTCTTCCGCTATGATCCCATTCAGGAAAAGCACCCGCTCAGCTGCCTCTCCGCCTGCGGCCTGGTCCCTGATCTTCCTGCTCTTCCAGTTCCAAAACTTCTTCATCCGCTTCCTCCATTTCCTTCAGCCCTCCTGTCCGTCAGCTGAATATCACTCTTATCATTTCTTCCGGGCAGACTCCCCGGCCGCCTCTTCTCCCGGCATCCGTCTTCCGGCCCCGGCTCACCCCCGGCACTTTCCGATTCCCCGGAACCGCCGCCGTCCGCCGCAAATATCCCGGCATCCTCCAGCTTCGTCATATTCCCATTGACCAGATACAGGTCGCCGCCCTGCTCCGCCGGTATCCTGTCCAGGTTCTCCAGTTCCCGGATATCATTTGCGGACATCCAGCCGTTCTGCCTTGCCGTGGCATAGCCGTTCATCCTGCTCTGGTAGTCGCCCCTGAGCAGCCCGTCCACATTGAATTTGAAGAAATACCTCTTCTTCTCGTCCGGCGTAAGCAGGGCCCTCTCCATCGCCTGCTCCCACCGGCCCACCCAGGGATCCAGCGTGTACTTCACAAACTCCAGCGACTGCTGCTCAATGTTATTGAAGCTCGACTTCTCCAAATCCCCGATCATGTGCGGCGGCACCCGGAAGATCCTTGCGATCTCGTCAATCTGGAACTTCCTTGTCTCCAAAAACTGCGCCTGCTCCGGGCTGATGCTGATTGGCGTATACTTCATGCCCTCTTCCAGAACCGCAACCTTATTCGCATTCCCGGAACCGCCGAAAGTATTCTGCCAGCTCTCCCTCACCCTTGACGGATCCTTGATCGTCCCCGGATGCTCCAGTACCCCAGAAGGCGCCGCGCCGTTCGCAAAGAACTTAGACCCATACTCTTCCGTAGCAATCGCAAGCCCTATGGCATTCTTCGCCATCGCGATAGGCGAATATCCCACAAGCCCGTCAAACCCAAGCCCCGGGATATGAAGCACGTCGTGCGGCTGAAGCCTTACCGTCCTTCCAACCTTGTCCGTGCCCTTCCTGCCGTCCACATCGTCTGAATCATAGACCGTATATTCGTAATAAAGCCTCCCCTGCCCATCACGGTCCACCTTCATCCGATCCGGCATCAGCGGATACAGAGCCACGACCTCCCCCTTGCCATTCCTGATGATCTGGCTGTACGCATTCCCCCACAAAAGCAGATGCGTCATCAGCGTCTCCCGGAAAATGAAGGAAGTCATCTCCGGATTCGGCTCATCATGGAGCAGAAAATAAAGCGGGTGTTCCACCGCCTTTTCCTTGCCTCCATCATCGGTATATTTATAAAACTGCAGCGGCAGGCTCGCCACCGCCTCCGACAGGATCCTCACGCAGCAGTATACCGCCGTCATCTGCATCGCGGACCGCTCCGTCACATACTTCCCGCTCGCGCTCGACCCCAGAAAGAAGCCGTAACTGCTCCCCGCCGTCCTGTCCACCGGCTTATCCCTGCTCCTGAATATTCCGCTCAAAAATCCCATGCCCGTCTCCTTTTTTCAAAAAATCTTTGGCCTGCAGCATATTTTAATTGACCTTCATCACTTTCAGGTTTATACTTTAATGATCTGGAAAATCCAGTTGGGCGGCCTGGGACATAAGGAGGATTTTCTATGTATCATTTTCAGTACGTTCCCAAAAAGCAATGGGCGCCATTCCGTGATGAAATCATCGAACTGCTTCACGTTGTCCAGGATGATCTGCGTGAGAAATTCACATTCCAATACCAGCTCGTTGGCAGTGCATCCCGTAACATGGTCACCATGGATCCTGCAGCAAACACCGGTTTCGATTTTGATTTCAACATCATAATCAACAATCCTGAACTATTTCCGCCAAAGCAGTTCAAGGAAATGCTTATCAGGCGGATCAACAAACTTTCTTCAAAATATGGATACGATCCTGCGGAGGACAGCACCCGCGTTATCACAATCAAAGTGAAAGACCGAAAAAACGCCAAGATTCTGCATAGCGTTGATTTTGCAGTCGTTTATAACGGCACTGACGACGAAGGTTACGCCTGTCAAATGTATATCCACAATGACAAACCCACCGGCAGATATCTATGGGAAGAGCAGCCATCCGGCTACTATGAGCTCCCTGACAAAATTGATTTCTGCAAGGAAAACGATCTTTGGAACAGTGAAGTAAAACCACTTTACCTGCAAAACAAAAATAACAACCGGGATCCCCGCAAAAAATCAAGAATCATCTTTTCACAAACCCTGAATACCGTCTGCCAGCGCAATGGATACTAAGCTAAAGGCCGCATCATGCGGTCTTTTTTATTAAAAAACAAGCAGCCCTCGGCTGTCATAGACCGACTCTTCTTTTTCGTTCCCGCACCTGACCGCCCTGTCAAGCGCCATAATCATCGCAATCGCCCCGTCAATCTTCTCCGTGGACTTCGCCTTATCCGCCTTGATGTTCCCCGCCGGATCCGTCCGAATAAAAATGTTATCCATGTTCCACCGAAGGACCGGATGGCCGCCGTGGGCTATCCTCTGCTCCAGCACCAGCCTCATCAATTCCTTAGTCGGAGGCGACATCGACGCAAAGCCCTGTCCGAACGGCACCACCGTGAACCCCATGCCTTCCAGATCCTGCGACAGCTGGGTTGCTCCCCACCTGTCATACGCAATCTCTTTGATGTAGAACTTCTCCCCAAGCCTCTCAATATACTTCTCAATATACCCGTAATGGACAACATTCCCTTCCGTCGTTTCCAGAAAACCTTTCCGCTCCCAGACATCATAAGGAACATGATCCCTCTTCACCCTTAGATCCAGCGTTTCCTCCGGAACCCAGAAATAAGGAAGAACAATGTACTTGTCATCCTCATCCACCGGCGGAAATACCAGGGAAAACGCTGTCAGGTCGGTCGTACTGGATAAGTCCAGACCACCATAACAGACACGCCCTTCCAGCTCATCTTCATCGACCGGAAATGCGCAGGCATCCCATTTCTCCATCGGCATCCACCTGACCGCCTGCTTCACCCACTGGTTCAGCCTCAACTGACGGAAAGAATTTTCTTCACCCGGATTCTGCTTCGCTGACTCACAGGCTGCCTTCACCTTGTCTATACCCACCGTAATATCCAATGAAGGGTTCGCCTTCTTCCAGACCTTCGGATCCATCCAGTCATCGGATTCATCCGCACCATAGATCACGGGATAAAATGTCGGATCGATCTTCCGTCCTTCCAGAATGTCCTTCGCCTTCTGGTGTGTTTCATAACAGATGCTGTTGGTATCCGTTCCCGCAGTCGTGATCAAAAAATATAACGGCTGCATCCTGGCATCCCCGGACCCCTTCGTCATTACATCAAAGAGTTTCCGGTTCGGCTGGGTATGCAGCTCATCGAACACAACCCCGTGGATATTGAATCCGTGCTTGCTATAAGCCTCCGCCGACAGCACCTGATAAAAGCTGTTCGTCGGCTGATAAATGATCCGTTTCTGGGAAGCCAGGATCTTCACCCTCTTATTCAGAGCCGGGCACATCCTGACCATATCCGCCGCCACCTCAAACACGATGGAAGCCTGCTGCCGGTCAGCCGCACAGCCATAAACCTCAGCCCGCTCTTCCCCGTCGCCACAGCATAAAAGCAGAGCCACCGCCGCAGCCAGTTCACTCTTGCCTTGTTTCTTCGGGATCTCTATATACGCCGTATTGAACTGCCGGTATCCATTCGGTTTCATCGTACCGAATACATCCCTGATGATCTGTTCCTGCCAGTCGATCAGTTCAAACGGCTTTCCCGCCCAGGTTCCTTTCGTGTGACACAGACATTCGATAAAGCTGACCGCAAAATCCGCAGCATCCTTGTCATAGACAGAATCCTTCGCTTTAAACTTTGTCGGCCTATATTTCTTAAGCTTCCGCATCTTCATCCGCATCACTTCCCTTCAGCCATTGCCTGTACACCTGCTCGGAAATCCTTGCCATCATCACAGGTGGAACACTCATCCCGCAGATGTACTGGACACTCTGACCCATAAAATCATAATCCTGCGGAAATGTCTGACAGCCCACGATATCCCGGTCAGTCATAAGCAGGCCGTCGCACATCCGGTAAAGGCTGCTGCCTGAAACAATAGTCTGCACAGGTTCATCATCCCTGTTGATCGGCGTGGAAAAGCCGTTGTTCTTGACCTTCCGTACCCTCTCATTGATATCCGCGATACATCGGTCAGTCAGAATCCGATATTTCAGAAGCTTCGCCTGCATACTGTCCGGATCCATCGCCTTGCCATACGGCTCCCGGACATCTTTGAACGGGATAGGCTTTGAATGGAACTCCATTGACAGCTTCGGATATTTCAAATCTTTCCGATGCGCGATAAAAAAGACACGCTCCCTTTTCTGAGGCACACCCATCCTCGCCGCATTGAACAGAAATATCTGCACCGTATATCCGGCATCATCAAAACCCTTCACGATCTGGTTGACCCAGCCTTTGGCATTTCCGATGATGATACCCTTCACATTCTCCGCGATCACAACTTTCGGCTGTAATCTCTTCGCTATCGCTATGAAATAAAGGAACAGGTCATCAAGCCTCTGCTTTGCCTGGCCTTCACGGAATACTTTTTCCGTATTCCAGCCTGCTTCCCTGACTCCGGCCGTAGAGAATACAGAGCAGGGCGGCGAACCATCCAGCACATCCAGATGGAACAGTTCTTCCGGTATCTTCTCATCCGGCAGCTTCAGGAAATCCCTGATATCCATAAGGAATGAATGCTTCGGATGATTGTTCTGTTTATACACCTTCATCATATCGGGATCAATCTCGCAGTTCCCCACGACATCAAACCCCGCCAGCTTGTAACCCATTGAGGAACCGCCACCACAGGAGAAGCAGGAGAATACGGTATGCCCGTGCTTCGGTCTGCTTTCCAGATCGGACAATTTCCACTTCCACGGAAACTCAGTTGAACCGGAAACCGCAGTTCGGGCATTCGTATTTGAACTCTTCATCCCCAAACACCTCCGCATCAAATTCTGTGGTCCCAGTCAGTTCCTTATCTGAACCGCCGCCGTCACCATCCACCGGCAGTTCTTCCGCCATACAAAAAAAGTCGAACCCTTCCAGATCAAGTCCTTCCAGTTCGACTTCCAATTTCATGAGATCCCATGTTGCCTTTTCCCCGGTCTTGTTATCCAGGAAGCGGTATTTCTTCTTCTGTTCCTCGGTCAGCCCGTCACAGATCAGGCATTCCACATCATCCATCCCCAGAGCAATCAGCGCCTTGTATCTGGTGTGGCCTGCGATAATCACATGATCCTCATCCACAATGATCGGCGTAATATAGGAACACTGACGGATGCTCTCGGCAACCGCATTCACTACATCATCATTCTTACGCGGATTATTCTTATACGGCTCTATCTCAGCCAGCTTTATTTTCTGTAGCTTCATACCTCAAACACCTCCCCGCAGCAGGGACAGGTCATCATCTTCGGACCGTCCTCTTCGGCTTCATCAGGAAGAGCCGTTTCAGGCTGACCGAAATCATATCCCTGAAAATCCACATCACACAGTTCCGCGCTCAGCTTCTTCTGATCCCAGGAAGCCATCTCTGCCGTCTTGTTATCATATAGACGGTACTTTTTCTTCTGTTCTTCTGTCAGATCGGAAGCGATGACAACCTCGCATTCCTTATATCCCAGCTTTTTCAAAGCTTTATATCTTGTATGCCCCGCCAGGATCACGCCATCCTCGTCAATAATGATCGGTGCGATGTAGGAACACTGCTTAATGCTCTCCGCAACATCGTCCACCGCCTCATCATTGATCCTCGGATTGTTCTCATAAGGCTTCAGTTCTGACAGCTTTTTCTTCACATATTTCATCAAAACCCTCCTATTTCTTCCTTGCCGTAAGCAGATGCTCCATCAGGTCATCATGCAGATTCGCCCCTCCGTACTCCACGGAGCAGTTTTCCTTCACGATCTGATAGATCTGGTACCAGCACTGGTTCACCTGCTTCAGATAATTCTGGCTCATCGTCACATATGGGGAAGTGATTGCTGCCCCCGTGGTCGGATGCTTTGCCAGGAATCCGTATTCCGATATGCAGGTCTCGCACTGTACCCATCTGGATACCGACATCGCATATTGTTCGATCAGCTGCGTATTTACCAGCTGGTCACAGCCTCTCTCCTTCAGCCAGAGGAAGGTTGATTTGAACACATCCTCCGCGCAAAGGTCAATGCCGCTCTTCTGAGCAGCCTTTAAGAAGTCCTTCACCGGCGGCACATCCTCGCCGCTTATCTCCGCAGACTCCGGAAGGTCAATGACCATTGCCGCAAGTCCGCTGTCGATCTTTTCCGTCAGGGCTTTTTGTTTCCTGCCGGAACCGACCCTTGCGCCGCCGCGCATAGTCCCGTCTTTGGCCATTTTCCTTCACCTCAATTCTCTGCCGGGGTAATACCCCGTTTGATTTCTTGTTTTTGTGCGTGTGACCCCCGCGCCGTTCCCTGGAGAATATACACATGGGGATTTTTACTCCCCCTCCGGGCGCTTTCCCCATCGGTCTCCCCTCTCTGCGTGTATGCGTGAGTGACACGACTTGCACAGCGCGATCAGATTGCTCCAATCATGCGTGCCACCTTCACTCAGCGGCTTCTTATGATGAACCTCTTCCACAGGAACAATCACTCCACGCTGGAAGCACAGCTCACAGAACGGATGCTCCATCACATACTTATCGCGGATCCTTTTCCATGCTCTTCCGTAACGCTTCTTTGTCCGAGGATCTCTCCCATACTTCTCATACTCACGGTTCACTTGTGCTTGGTGTTCCGGACAATATCTCCCTTCCGTAAGGTTGGGACAGCCCGGATAAGCACACGGCTTCTTCGGTTTCCTCGGCATCTGTCCACCTTCTTTCTTCCACGGAAAAAGCCGCTGCAGATTTCTCCACAACGGCTTTCTCATCTTTCGCTTTTGCCATCTTAACATTATCACATAGGCTTACTGTATCGAACTTGATTTTACTGTATTCTTTCCGAAATCTCGATTTCATCCAGGGCATTCCTGTGAAGGCGGAATACATTGTCAATACCGTAACCAAGCTCGATTGCGATCTCTTCCCATCTCATATAGGACAAGTACCGCAGTTCCAGTATCGTCTGAAGTTCGGCACTCTCCACAGCTTTGATCCTGCGGATGATATCCTTCTTCAGTTCTACAAGCTTCATCATATCCTGGTTGATCTCATTCTCCAGGTCGATAATCTTGATTATGGCATCCTCCATCCTAGAACCATCCTTGTTCGGGCTCTTCGGCATATCCGAATATGTCACCGTTGCCTTGGTGGCCAGGTCATGAAGATCTTCAATCTGTCCTAGCTTGCTCTCGATCCGCTGGTTCAGTCCGAACGCCTGTGATAAATATTTCTTGGCTTCCTGCTGATGTCTGTTCATAAGCTACCTCCGATTGGATTTATTTTTCTTCCCTCGGATTGACTCTAATTGTCTCACTTCGTCCTGAAGCCTTTTGATCAGGTATTCCCCGTCCACGGATGTAAGCTGCTGATACCAGCCGGAACGGAAAAACCTCTCGATCTCCAAAGCCTCATCTATTGCCTGCCGGTTCTTCGGATGAGCCTTGATCTTCTTCAGCGCCATCCTGTAATCAGAAACCGCCTGAAGGATAATGGCATTTGCCAATCGCTCATACGGATCCTCCGCCAGATTCTTATTTCCCGCCATAGGCACTTACCTCCGCTTTCACAGCATCGATCAATCGCGCCTGTGTATTTCCTTTTAAGGAAAGAACTTTCATGATCCGTTCATCTACGGTTCCGGCAGTCAGAATATGCTGTACCACGACCGTTCCAGATTCCTGTCCCTGTCTCCAAAGCCTTGCCACTGTCTGCTGATATAATTCAAGGCTCCATATCATCCCAAACCAGACGATCGTATTTCCACCACTCTGAAGATTCAGCCCATGCCCAGCGGAAGCAGGATGTATCAGCCCCACTTCCAGTCTTCCCGCATTCCAGTCCTCAATAGAAGCATCCGAATCCAACTTCCCGTAATTCACGCCCAACTCATCCAGCCTCTCGGTGATTCTCTGAAGGTCATGTTTGAACCAGTACGCCACTAAGAGACTTTTTCCGTTTGCTGCCTCGATTATGTCATCAAGGGCATCCAGTTTTCTGTCATGGATGAGCTCGATACCACCTGTGTCGGAATAAACAGCACCATTCGCCATCTGTGTCAACTTTCCGGAAAGAGCCGCCGCATTTGCAGCCGTAATCTCCCCGCCTGGAAGCTGTAATACAAGGTCATTTTTCATATCCTCATATCTGGCACGCTCATCTTCATCCAGATAGACCATATATTCCGAATTGATCAGTTCTGGCATCTTCAGGTGATCGGTTCCCTTCATGGAAATCGTGATATCGGAGATCCGGTCATAAATCCTCTTGTCAGCTCCTGGTCTTAATCGGTAACTGTAAACAATAGGCCCATTTACCTGATCCGGCACAAAATACTCGACCCTGTACTGGCTGATAAACCTTCCAAGCCTCTCTCCCATATCCAGAACCTTGTATTCTGCGAAAAGATCCATCAATCCATTGCTGGACGGCGTTCCGGTCAGGCCAACAATCCTTTTCACCTTCGGTCTCACCTTCATAAGTGCCTTGAACCTCTTTGCCTGCCAGTTCTTAAAAGATGAAAGCTCATCGATCACCACCATGTCATAATCAAATGGCTGACCGCTCTTTTCTATCAGCCAAGGAACATTCTCACGGTTGATAATGTAAATATCCGCATCCGCCTGAAGTGCTTTCATCCTCTCCGCTGCCGTACCGACCGCTATGGAATATCTGAGTCCTTTCAGTTGGTCCCATTTCTGAATTTCCGCTGACCATGTGTGTTTTGCGACCCTCAGCGGCGCTATGATCAGCACCTTCGATACCTCAAAGCTGTCAAACATCAGTGCATTAATCGCCGCCAACACAATACTGGTCTTACCCATACCCATATCAAGCAAGATCGCTGCTATGGGATGTTCCTTTATGAAATTAATCGCGTATTTCTGATATTCATGTGGACTGTATCTCATCTAAAATCCCTCCGATTTGCTCAACCCCATCAAGTATGTATGTGGGGAATCCTAACTTTGCCAATAATCTATGTCTCGAAACCTGTAAGGCTCTCGGCTTCTCGCCGGGTGCTTTCACTTCCACCAATCCGAAATGCCGCCCCGGCAAGAAGACTAATCTGTCCGGCACCCCGTCAAATCCCGGAGACACCCACTTAGGACAGATCCCGCCTCTGGCTTTGACCTCCTTAACAAGCTTCTGTTCTATGATTTTTTCCCTCATTGCGACACCTCCATCAAATAGAAGGTGACAGGTGGTGACGGGCGTTTCATAAATCCTCTATATAAGGATTTTCAGCCTCAAAAATCGCCTATACGGGGTTTTAGAATTACCTGTCACCGACCGTCACCCTTACAGGAAATCCTGTCCCTCTTTGAGCTTCAAACCATAGAAAAAAGCGCCTTTTTTGGTCTTACGCTTACTGAACCCGGCATTTTCCAGAGCGGAATTAAAATCGCCGTTCTGTCTCGTAAACTCACCGTTGTTCGCAGCATACTCACGATACTTCTGGTAAAGTTCCCCGGATTTTTCCGTAAACGCAGGATCCACATCACAACATTCCTCGATGAAATGCCCCAGCCAGTCGTTCTCTTCCCTGTACGCCTTGATCGCTTCCTGGACACACTTCGGAAGCACGATCTTGAAATTCGCATCTATGGCCTTCTTTGCGCCTTCGATCACCCACTTCAGAATGTAGCCGCCGGCCTTCTCATAAAGAAAATCCGCATAATTTTTGATATCGCTGTCACCAACGATCTTCGCATTGAAGGGGATCACGATCAGCCTGCGCCAGATACCATCATCATTTGCCCCTACCTTCGGAAGATGGTTAGTATATAGGACCAGCGTGTGACTCGGCACAAATGCAAACGGCGCCTTGTACTTCTTCTCAGCGAAAATCTCATCCGTGGAGCAGAGCTGCTTCACCACTGCGGTATTGAGCCTCATTCCTTCTTCCATCTCGGATGAGATGATCAGGCGCTTGCCCTTAAGCTCCGCCATTTCCGGTTTCACATTTCTCTTACATCCGACCGTCAAGGTCTCCGCTGACAACTTCCCGCTATAGATCCCCAGCACCCTGGACACCGTATTCCAGAATGTAGACTTGCCATTTGCACCACTGCCGTATGCAATGATGAGATGTTCCTGATAAACTTTCCCGACCGCAGCCATGCCGACAACCATCTGAACATAGTCGATCAGTTCCTTATCCCCAGAGAAGAAAAGCTCTAGGCACTGCTCCCACAAATCCTTTCCATCATCCGACGGAGACACATTGGTGATCTTCGTAATCAGATCCTCCGGATTATGCGGAAACTCCCCTGCGTCAATGCCCTTTGTCAGGTCATATGTCGCATACGGCGTATTGAGCAGGTTTTCGTCTTTATCCAAATCAGACACACTCACCGCCAGCATCGGCTTCGCCGCATTCAGCGCGGACACCACATATTTGTAATCCCGTCTCTTCATGACGAATGCCAGATAAGTCTTCGCCGCCAGATAAGTGAACATCAATTTCAATGAATCCAGCGGGACCGCCTTTTCCAAGGTCTTACCGCCAGCCTTGATTGCAGCCTCATCAACTCCTGCTGCCATCAATGCCTTCTTTGCGTTCTCTACATATTCCAGAGCATCCGCCAGCTGCAGATCCAGAAATTCTTCCATAGCACCGACCGCCAGCTGCCTGTCTTCAATCCAGGAATCTCCGTCATATCTGAGATAGTCCGTCGCGTCCGAATACCTGAGCTCATCTCCGTATTCCTTGCACAGCACCTTGGCCTGTCCGATATCCGAATAATCGTCCGGCTTCATGCATCCAGCCTTGAAATCTGAGTTGTATTCATCTGGTGCTACATATCCCGGCTGTGTCTTCACCTTGTTCCTGAAGAACTTCAGAGCCGAATACCAGATAGTTTTAAGCTCTTCCTGCTCCAGTGGCGGATCACACTTTGCCGCTTCATCCAGGAAGACCTGCTTTGCCTTGTCCGTCTCTCCAAATCTCTTCAGCGCTCTTCCCGCAAAATGAGAAAGCGTCTTGTTCCTGGAACCCTGCAGGATGCTCCCACCGGTATAACCGCTGCCGGTATCCTCATCTTCTGCAGGCTCCGGATCCACCTCTTCGTCAATCGTCATCCAGCCCTCATGCCAGACGACCTCACCGGCATCAGCCCCAAAAATGAACCTCGCCGCATCCAGCGCATTGTCATCAAAGAACGGGAATGTCTTCTGGATCGCTCTTTTGACCGAAGCATAATGTTCCGCATCCGCTGTCTCTTCTATAGGAAAGTACACGTGGAACTTTGGTCTTGCCGCCTTGCCGTCCTTTTCCTTCATATGGTTCCGGCTCGGTGCCGCTGCATAGTCGATCTCTTCAAAAAGCTCTTCCAGCTTCTCAAAAGTGATCCATTCGGCAGGATCGTCGGAATGATCATTGTCACAATCCATAACGATGACATTGGACTTCAGGAAGTTACTGATATTGCGATAGTTCTTCTTAAACTCCCCGCATACGTGGTCAACCCTAACTGCCTCTTCGAGCTCATCCCCTGACGTGATCTCTTTCCTGTTCGGATACACGCAGTTCTTGGCGTCGGCAGTCACGTTCGCCGTCTGTAAAACAAAAAACATATTTTTGCCTCCCTGTTATCTTCTTATGAAATTGGTTACTGTCCGCATCTTCTTACCGACCCTCAAGGGAACCACCTCTTTTCTTTGAAGTAGTAAAGCCAAACCTGGCTTTCCGAAGGTCTAGGTAAAAGTCCGGGCAATTTTCCGATGCCTGGAAGATTTTTTCAGATTTTTTATGTGTGAGGCAGAAACGCTTCCTTTTATAAAGAAAAATCCGGTCGTTGTCTGGCCGGAAATTTTTTTGTCCGAAAATCGGAAAACACCCTCATCTCATACCTAGACTTCCGAAAGATGCGGATAACCGATCAGCTTCAAAAATTATTTTTCAGGAAAAATCGGAAAACAGCACTTTCTCATACCTAGACCACCAGAACAGGGAAACGGAGGTGCAAGAGATGAACGACAGAACTATTGAATAAGCCGCCCCGGTAACTACTACTGAGGCGGCGGATCGGACAAAAGATATGAACCTTGATAAACAAAATATGAAAGATAAGGAGAATGACAACATGAGCAAAATGAGCGAATTGTCACAGGTCCTGGATGATCTCATCTCCTGCGGAGAAAAAATGATCCAGACCGCAAATGCTATTAAGGAATGTTTCAGCGAAGAAACACCTGCAGCAGAACCTGAGAAGAAGGCCAAACCCACCAAGAAAGAAAAGGCACCTGAAAAGACCTATTCCAAGGAAGATGTCAGAGCCCTTCTTGCAGCCAAGGCAAACGAAGCCGGAGGTCAGTTCAAGGCTCAGGTGAAAACCCTCGTCAAGAAATACGCGGGCGGCGGAAGCCTGACAGACGTTCCTGCAGAAAGCTATCCGGCTCTTGTGGAAGAAGTGGAGGGATTGAAAGATGCCTAGACACGCATACCTCTCTGCCTCAGCTTCCCACAGGTGGCTCTCTTGTCCGCCTTCGGCAAAGCTCTGTGCGGAGATCAAGGACGAATCCTCTCCATACGCCCAACAAGGCACCGATGCCCATGAGCTATGTGAATACAAAGTTCTTCATGCGTTAGGCGAAGATGTTAAAGACCCGACAGAGAACCTGGATTTCTTCGATACAGAAATGGCGGACGCAACCGATGAATACTGTTCCTTCGTAATAGAGCAGTACGAAAGGGCAAAGCAGCAATGCAAAGACCCGCTGATCCTCGTTGAACAGAGACTGGATTTTTCTAAATGGGTGCCGGACGGATTCGGAACCGGTGACTGCCTCATCATCGCAGACAACATCCTACAGATCATAGATTTCAAATATGGTCTCGGAATACTGGTAGACGCAGAAAACAATCCGCAGATGATGTGTTACGCGCTTGGGGCACTGGATACCTACGACGGGATCTATGATATCGAATCCGTAGAAATGACTATCTTCCAGCCTCGCCGTGAGAACGTCAGCACCTACACCATCAGCAAGGAAGACCTGCTTGCATGGGCGGATGGATTTCTGAAGCCGACAGCGGAGCTTGCATATAACGGCGAAGGCGAATTTCACGCCGGTGATCATTGCCAGTTCTGCAAGGTCAAAGCTACCTGCTGCGAAAGAGCTGAACACAACATGGAGCTTGTAGCCTATGACTTTGAACAGCCTGCCACCCTGGACGATGCAGAAATCGCATCCATCCTTCCCAGGATCGATGATCTGGTAGCATGGGCCGGCGACATCAAAGAATACGCACTTCAGCAGGCAATGAGCGGAACAGAGTATCCCGGATTCAAGGTTGTGGAAGGCAGATCGATACGGAAATATACGGATGAGAACGCCGTTTCTTCCGCTGTAACAGATGCCGGATACGACCCTTATGAGAAAAAGGTACTCGGAATCACAGCGATGACTTCCCTTCTCGGGAAGAAGAAATTTGAAAAACTTCTGTCAGGCTTCATTACAAAACCTCCAGGCAAACCGACACTTGTGCCGGAGTCAGATAAAAGACCGGCACTGAATACAGCCAAAGATGATTTTAGTGAAGAATAAGGAGGAAAAAATCATGGCAAAGAATGTATCTATCCCTACAAAAGTTATTACCGGAGTCAGCACCAGATGGAGTTATGCCAATGTCTGGGATCCGAAGAGCATCAACGGCGGCGCTCCGAAGTACAGCGTATCGCTCATCATCCCGAAGTCTGATACCGCAACGATAGCCAAGATCAAGGCAGCCATCCAGGCCGCCTATGAAGAAGGTCAGAGCAAGCTGAAGGGTAACGGAAAGTCCGTTCCTGCCCTCTCCGCAATCAAGACACCTCTCCGTGACGGCGATCTGGAAAGGCCGGACGATGAGGCTTACAAGAACAGCTACTTCATCAATGCCAACAGCGCATCCGCTCCGGGCATTGTGGACGCTGACAGACAGCCGATCCTGGAACGTTCCGAAGTATACTCCGGCGTTTACGGCAGAGCCAGCATCAACTTGTACGCCTTCAACAGCAACGGAAACAAGGGTATCGCCTGCGGTCTGAACAACCTTCAGAAGATCCGTGACGGCGAACCTCTCGGAGGCAAGTCCAGAGCTGAGGATGACTTCGCAACTGTGGACGATGAGGATGATTTCCTCGACTAACCAGACAACCAAAGCGGGCGGCGGCACTTCCGCCGCTGCCTGCGACAACCTGAGAAATGAGGTGCAAATCAATGAACACTATACTGACTGCTGTTATCACTTTTCGGGCTATGATCGGTGTCGCAGTAATCATCGTATTCACGATGGAGGCTATCTCCAAAAAGGCAGATGCTTCCAAGAAATACAAGAAGAAGCGCATCGACAACCTGGAAAAGATCAATGAGAAACTGGATGACATCATCCGAATCTTAAGACATTAACCTGCAGGGTGGCGGCTATGCTGCCGCCCTCTTTTTTACAAGGAGGATAGCCATGAATACAGAAAACATCGCCGATATCACAATGAACTTTAATAATCCGAAATGGATCCTGGACCACATCACCATTGCCCTTCAGCGCACATCAGATGAGTGCATCGTGAAGAGGCCCTGTGATCTGGATGGTATCGAACAATACCTGATTCTAAGAGGCGAACAGGACGGCGCTCATTATTCCGTAAAGGTTGTACCCGTGCTTCTGTCTAACGCCGGCATTGAAGAAAACTATGCCTGGGACAGGGCTCTTGAAAACCTCAGTGCGGATACACAGATTACCAGCCTGGGAAAAGTCCTGTCAGACTTGATGGGCGCACCCTACGACAGCTCTATGGACGCAGATGTCAAATTTCACGTAATCACCAATACGCAGAAATTCAAAGGTGCCGCTGCCATTATGAACCGGAATGCACTCAAAACTTTTACCCGGAAATACAGAACCAATATGCTCTTCGTTCTCCCATCATCTATCCATGAAATGATGATTACCCCTTACGACAGCAGCCTCAATCTGGATGAACTGTCATCTATGGTCAAGGAGATCAACGAAACGCAGGTAGCACCGGAGGAACGCCTGACAGACAGGGCATACATCATCACCCTATGAGAAAGGGAAATCAATGAAAGAATTGTCAATCGACCTGGAGACTTACAGCGACGTAGATATCTCTAAATGTGGAGCTTACAAGTACGCTGAGTCTGATAATTTTGAGATACTGCTCTTCGGAGTTTCCGTGGACGGCTCCCAGGTCAAGGTATATGACCTTGCTTGCGGCGATACCGTCCCGGAAGAAATCCTTGCAGCACTATCTGATGAGAATATAACGAAATGGGCCTTCAATGCCAGTTTTGAACGAATCTGTCTTTCCAACTGGCTAAAGCGCCATCACCCGGAACACTTCTTCGGATACAGCATCCCAGAAGATCCGGCTTCAAAATATCTGGATCCTTCATCTTGGAAATGTACCATGATCTGGTCTGCTTATATGGGGCTTCCTTTATCGCTGGAAGGCGTCGGCGCTGTCCTGAAGCTTCAGGATCAGAAACTGAAAGAAGGCAAAGACTTGATCAGATACTTCTGTACGCCGTGCAAACCTACGAAAGCAAACGGTGGACGAACCCGAAACCTCCCTCAGCATGACAGCGAAAAGTGGATCCGCTTCAAGGAATACAACCGTCGGGACGTGAAAGTGGAAATGGTGATAAAAAAGCGTCTGGCCAAATATCCCGTTCCGGACTTCCTTTGGGATGAATACCACCTTGATCAGGAAATCAATGACAGAGGGATCATGCTGGATATGCAGGTAGTGGAGAATGCAATCGCTTTTGATGAAAAGTCAAAAGCAGAACTCATGCTGTCCATGCAGAATATCACAAATCTTGATAACCCAAACAGCGTTATCCAGATGAAGCAATGGCTCTCCGATCAAGGTGTAGAAATGGAATCTCTCGGTAAGAAGGAAGTCTCCCAATTTGTCAAGAACTCTGACGGTAACGCTAACGGTAACATCACCGACGCTCTGAAGCTCCGCCTGCAGCTTGCAAAGTCATCCGTAAAGAAATATCAGGCAATGCAGAACGCTGTCTGTAAAGACGGCAGAGCCCACGGCATGTTCCAATTCTACGGAGCCAACCGCTCAGGCAGATGGGCCGGACGCCTGATACAATTACAGAACCTTCCGCAGAATCACATGAACGATCTCGCAGAAGCCAGAACCATTATAAAATCCGGTGATTATGATACCCTTCAGCTGCTCTATGATGATATTCCGGACACTTTATCGCAGCTGATCAGAACAGCCTTCATTCCCCATCCGGGCTACAAGTTCATTGTCAGCGATTTCTCCGCTATTGAAGCCCGTGTTCTTGCCTATCTTGCCGGTGAGACCTGGCGCTCCAAAGTATTTGCTGAGGGAAAAGATATCTACTGTGCCTCTGCAAGCCAGATGTTCGGTGTTCCTGTTGAGAAGCACGGTATCAACAGCCATCTCCGTCAGAAAGGAAAGATTGCGGAACTCGCCCTCGGATACGGCGGATCCGTCGGTGCTCTGATCTCGATGGGCGCTCTTGATATGGGGCTCCCGGAAGAAGACCTTCAGCCGCTTGTAAACGCATGGCGTAACTCTAATCCTATGATCACAGCCTTCTGGTGGGACGTTGACTGTGCGGTCAAAACCGCTATCACCCAGCGGATTAAAACTGAAGTCCGCGGTATTCAGTTCTTTTACAAAAGCGGCTTGCTCTTCATCCAGCTTCCTTCCGGACGCAGACTCGCCTATGTAAAACCCCGGATTGATACCAATCAGTTCGGCGGAGAATCCGTTACCTATGAGGGCGTAGGATCCACGAAGAAGTGGGAACGCATTGAATCCTATGGACCTAAGTTCGTGGAGAATATCGTCCAGGCTATCAGCCGCGACATCCTCTGCTACGCTATGAAAACTCTTCGCCATTGCTTTATCGTTGGTCACGTCCACGATGAGCTTATCATCGAATGTAATCCCAGAGTTGACCTGAAAGTGGTCTGCGAGCAAATGGGCAGATCCCCGGACTGGATGCCGGACATCCTGCTCCGCGCCGACGGATATGAAACACAATTTTATAAAAAAGACTGACATGAAAATAGCGGCTCCCGATTCATTTCCGGAGGCCGCATAACTTTATACTTCTTCAATTTCTTTTTCAGAATGAATATCCTGAATCAGCAATCTGCACTCTTTCTGAAGATCTTCTAACTGACGACATGCCTCACTTCTATTCGATCTTGTGTCTCGGATTTCTTGAATATTTCCATCGATTGTTGCGATGGATGTCTCTAATGGACGATTCACATTATCTTTTATATACTGCCTTGCAAAGTCTTCCAGTTCATTAGCCGCAACATTAAACTGGCTTCTTATGTTCTGACGATTGTTCTTCAGATCTTCACGAATACGTTCTTCATCCTGATCAGCCTTAATCTGCATAAATACCGAGAACCCAACACCCAAAGCGCTCAATACCTGTCCGCCAATAGCAATTCCTTTTGTTATCTTTATTGCCTGCCAAGGCTTAAATTTGAAACCTACTCCATGTCCAACCTTTAATACCATCTGATGTATTGTACTTCC